>NZ_BBJH01000023.1 GCF_000739775.1 Paraburkholderia heleia NBRC 101817
TGGCGTCGGATGGCCCGTCAAGGCGGGAGGCGGCCATTCCATCTATAAAGCGACTACAAACAAAACTGCGATAATTTATGTTATGTCAAATTGCAGGGGCTAACGAGTTGAAAAACTATCAACTCCGACAGGTTGAGTTAGACGTTTGTAAACATACTTACAAATGCTTACAGAAATTCAGCCTTATCGCCCATGATTGTCGCAGCCCCCCGACATGGCGACTTGTCCGATTTCCTGACGTTGACCGATGGTCTGTCAGTCGCCCGTGTCGCCGATATCCTTCGCTGCTGCACCCGCACCGTCCGTAATTACGCCGCCGGCCGGTCTCCAATCCCGTGGCATCGCATCGAGCTGCTGCGCCTGCTGAAACGCGAATCTACCGCTGCAGCTCCGCGCGCCGAAAGCCCGTCCAACAATTCCGATGTTGGAGTGACGGCGAACATCGAACCCGATCCCGCCGCGCCCGATGTGCCACCCGCCGAAATGCTGGCGTGGGTCGGCGTCCACGCGCCGCACTATCTTTCGAGTCAACGCAGCTTCGCCCTCTATGTGCGCGGCTGGAATGTCGTCGACAAAATCCGCCGAGCGAAAGCCGAAGGCACGTTCGCCGGCGTCCTGGCGCGCTGGCGTGTGCTCGCGGCGGAACTGCCAAAGACGTGGCGCTCTGGCCGCATCTGGAATGACATAGGCCCACCCGCGTACAACACGGCGTAGACGCGGTGGATGCGCAAAAGGGCCGCTATATGGCAGCCCTTTTGCGGGAGTCTTGAAGCCCAGGTTGTTTAGGCATGCGTCGTCAAGCTTATGCGTGATGTGTTCTCAGCCATTCACGCAGCGCATTGTTCATGCGAGTCTGCCAGCCCTCGCCTCCCGCCTTGAAGCGTTCGACAATATCGGCGTCGTACCGCACCGTGACCGCGACTTTGGGATTCGCGAGTTTCGGCCGTCCGCCGCGCCGCTTCATCTGTGCAAACTGTTCGTCGGTTGGCTCGAACGTGTCAGGGTCCGCAGCGATACCGCGAGCAATTGCGGCTTCCTCTTCGGGCGTGTTACGGATCAATTTGCGTGGCTTGTTCATAGCGGTCAATCTCCCGGTTGTTGGCCTTGCGCAGACTGATAACCCGAAAGGCCTCTCCGCGCTGGGTGAAAACGACGCAATACAGACGGTCAGCAATCACCGCATAACCAATTTCGCGCAACTCGCCGTAATCCTTGCGATCGTCGGGCGCGCACCATACAGCCGACCAGTCGATAGCTTCTGCCAGGGCCAGCGAAACACCGTGCTTGTACTGGTTCGAGTCGCTTTTGGCTGGGTCGTAGGTCGTTTCCATGTGGTTATTGTAGGTACAAAAACATAGAACATCAACAAGTTTTTGTAACTACAATTATTTGTCACCTTTGCGGAAATGGGAGCGGTGGCGGTCTGTCGTTGGGTCATCGCGCACCTCCAGCTCTAGCGCGGTCGTGAATCCGCCTTCGCCGATCGTGTGCGTCGCCTTCTTCACGAGCCAGGGCGTTTCGTCGATTTCAGCCTTGAAGCCGGAAACGGTCACGGGCAGCTCAGGAAAAATCTCGGCCTGCCCGAGCGCGAGCGTGTAGTCGAGCGTTGCCTGACTGCGCTGCGTGCGCGCAAACTCCGCTTCGGCGGCCGCGCGCGCTTCGGCTTCGGTCGCATAGTCTTCGGGCAATACCTTGACGTTGTGATTGTTCTCGCCGCCGACTATGACCGACTTGCGCTTTCCCTGCCCGTTTGAATGGTAGTGCGCACGCACGGCCGCATAGCTCTCGCGCTGCGATATGTGATAGCGGTGCTGGTCGCCGCTCTTGCGCGTGATGTTGAGCACGCTGAGCGCCCTTCCGCTCGCGGTCTTGCCGGTGCCGATCGGCATGAACAGCAGACGCAAATCCTTGACGTTCATCACGGCGTCGTAACGCTTCGCGACGCGCGTGAGGAAAGACATATCGCTCTCGTGCGTCTGGTCGATATGCGCGATCACGATTTTCGCGAGCGCTTCGGCAATGGCCGGTTTGAGCGAGTGGCGGCCGGCGATCGCGCTCACGATCGCGCCGAGCGTCTGCGCGTGCCAGCTCTGTTCCCGCCGCTCGTGCATCGCCTCTGTCATCGAGGCCGAGCGCGCGCGGATCGTGATGATATCGGGGGCGCCGCTGTGCTCAACTTCGTCGACGGTGAACGTGCCTTTGTCGACAAGCGTCTCGCCGACCCATCCGATCGCAACCTTGATCGCGGCGCCGCGCTTCGGAATCGCGAACGAGCCTTTCGAGTCGTCTAGCACGAGGTCGAGTGTGTCGGCTTCTTCGGCGCGTGATTCGGAAAGCGACAGGCTGATAAGGTTCGGCGCGATCAGGCGCGAGAGGTCGCGCCCGTCGAGCGTGATGCGGTAATCGGCCTGCGGCTCTTTGCGCAATACGACTTCGGCGGCCTTGTCCGTCATGCGCCCCCCGTCTTTTCGAGAACATACGCAACGACCGTGTTGACGGCTTCGCCGGTGTCAGCACTGATTGTTTTCGCCGCCTTCAGGGCTCTATCAAGCGAGATGCCGCTCGCGGTCGAGAGCCCCTTGAGGGCCGCTTCTGCAGCGTCAGGCGCGACAGTGACGGCTGCAGTGATCGCCGCGGATTTCATGCTGCTGAGCGACAGGTTTTTCACGTTGTCGACGACCTGCGCGCCGACCCTGGCGACGGCGCCCGCCTGCGTGAGCAGCTGCTTTGCCTCGCTCTTTGTCTTGTCGCTGTCGGCAGTAACGGCGAGTGTTTCGTCGGCGACGCGCTTGAGCGTGAGCGTGAATTCGATTTTCTTTGGCGCCCCTTCGGCCGTGTGGAACGTCTGCGTCTCGTTCAGGCTGTCGATGATATAGGCGCCGTACACATTGCCGGCGCCGTCGACGAGCACGTAAGCGTCGCCGGCGTCGGCCATCGTCGCGAGCTGCTTGATAGATGCGATCGAGCCGAACGACTCGGCCGGAACGACGGTTCCGTTGAGCGTGATCGTGTCGTCGCCGGCGCCGGTGTACTGGCTCGCATCACGCACGCCAACGCGCGAGCTGGTGCGGTGCTTCCAGTTGCGTTGACGCTGCAGCTCCTTGTAAGGCGCAGTCGACAGGCTGAACACGAATTGATCGAGCGCCATCATCATTTTGGGTTTCCTCCTGGCTTATCGATTACCCGCGATCGGAAAGGCTCGAACCGATGCGCGAACGCTTCGCGCTCTCGCGGCGGTCCAGTTCGGCCGCAACGGCGCGCGCAATCGCCTGCGCATCGGCGCCGGCCTGCGGGTAAATGTTGATGACAATTGGCGCCGGCGCGCTCACGGCAGCAGCGGCCGCCGGCTGGCTCGCGAGCGGCGCCCGATTGTCGATCGGCACGGTCGGCCGCACGAACGGCGCGGCGGCGGTAATGCCTGGCACGCCGAACGTCGTTGCCGCAACGGTCGCGAGGCCTGCGGCGGCCCTGGCGATGCGCCCTTGGCCGCCCTCCATGCCGATCGCAGCGCCCTCGCTCATGAATCCGCCGAGTTCGGCGAATACCCGGCTGGGGCTGTGAATGCCGAGCTTTTCCTTGAACCATCCGACCGTCGAGCTGGCGACGTTCACGATCGCATCCTTGACCGTGCCGAGGCCGCCCGTGAGGCCATTGACGAGGCCGCTGACAATGTTCGAACCGAACCCCGCGAATTGCGCCGGCAGGGTGGAAAACCACGTCATCGCGCCCGCGAACGTCGCGCGCACGCCGTCCCACAGGCCGCCAAAGAACGTCTTGACTGGTTCCCAGTACTGGTAAATCAGGTACGCGCCAAGCGCGATCGCGGTGATCGCGAGGCCGATCGGGTTCATCAGCATCATGCGGCCCACAAACATGATCTCCGAGCCAAGCATACGGAATGCGCCGGCCCCCATGCCGATTACGCGCGCCAGAATGCCGCCCTGCATGCCGAGCGTCGACATGCTGAACTTGAGCACGGCCATCGGGCCGAGCACGCCCGCGAGCGCGATCGTCAGCGTGCCGCAAACAACGAGGATCGCGGCGAGCGCGGCGAGAACGGTGAGGATCACTTTCGCGGCCGTGCCGTATTCCTTCATGAACCCGACAACCTTCTGCGTAGCGCTCGCCGTCAGTTCGAGGCCTGCGTTGTACATCGGCGTGATTTTCTCGCCCATTTCCGTTTTCAGGTCCCTGAGCTGTCGGTACGCTTCCAGCTCGCGGCCCTGCGATAGCTGCGCGCCCTTCCCGGCCGCTCCATCAATGCCATCGGCGCCGGCGTTCAGGTGCTCATTCTTGTGAATCTGCTCGCGCTGCATGTACATCGTCGTGAACAGGTTCGCGGCCGTGCGATTCGTGAAAATCGTCGCGATCATGTCCTTGACCTTGTCGGGGTCGGTGATGCCCTTCGCTGCGAGCTTCGGCAATAGAACCTTTTCCATCCATTCGAGCGGCGAGGCCTTCAGCACGTCGCCGCCGGCGAGCGCGCCGGGTTTGATCTGCTTGATCATGCCGATCTTGTTGTATTCGACCATCTTCGGGTCGAGCAGTCCGAGGCCTTGCATGACCTTCGCCGCCTTCACGGTCGTTTTGCCCTGGTAGATGTTGCTGTACGCCGACATCAGGCCCGTGCCGACAGCATGGCCGCCCATTTCCTGAATGAGCGGTTCCATCTGGTAATAGAACGCGTCCTTGCGCATCTGTTTCGCAGCAACGCCGCCGGTCTGGATGAAGTTGCGCCACTCGTCGCCGCCCACGCGGCCGCCGGTCGCCGTGAGGACCTTCTGCACCATGTTCGCTTCGTCCCTGAACGTCGCTTCGTTTTTCGTGCCGCCGCGCAGCTCGATCACCTTCAGCATGTTCATGAACTTTTCTTCGTTCGCGTGCGCGTCCTCGCTTCCATACAGGGAATCATTGGCGAACTTCATTTTCGCGAGCGTCGGCATCACCATTTGCGCGTGATGCTCGTCGGCGAAAATGCTCAGCGCGTCGCGCATCATCACCATGTTGTCGTTTCGCGATACGCCGTACTGGTTCATCGATTTGACGTAACGCACGGCGTCATTCGATGCGCGATCGCCGAGGCCGAGCGCACGCACGCGCATTTCCTCGCGCTGGAATTCCTTCGCTTCGTTCAGCGATTCGCGCAGGTCGCCGAGTACGTGCGTGCCGGTCGAGCGGGCCGCGTAGCCGCCTACGGCCATGCCGGCCGCAGCGCCCTGCATTTTCTCCATGTTCCGGCGAGCAGACGCCACACGCTTTTCGCGATCGCCGATCGCTTCGAGCTTGCGCATCTGGTCGTTCATCGTCGCGGTGGTCGACGCGATGCTGCTGCGCAGGTCGCGCTCGTGCCGGGACAGGTTGCCCGTATTCACGCCGGCGGCCGCGAGCTGGTTGCGCAGCTCGCGCACGCGGGCCGATTGCCGCTCGTGTTCTGTTCCAAGGCTCGCGGCCGTCCGCCTGGCCTTCTCGAATTCCGCGGACATCTGGCGCGAGGGATTGGCGGTTGCCTTCAGCGTGGCGGCCAGCTCGCTCACGCGACCGCGCGCGGTGTCGAGCTGGGAAGCGGTCGACGCGAGCCCCTTGCGCACCTCGCGAAACTCGCCGATGGTCTTTTGCGTCTTGCCCATTTCGGCCAGCTCGCGCCGCGTTTCCTTGAGCGAGCCGGCAAGCCCCTTGTTACCGGCGAGGATGTTTTTCAGGGGCTTCGTCATGTTGTCGACCATATCGAACATGACGCGAAGTTTCAGGGCGTTATCCATCGTTTCCGTTTCCGCTTCTCACGCGCGCACGCTCGCGCCATTCCATCAGTTCAGCAAGGCCGAACCCGTCCATTACGACAGGCGTCCATCCTGTGAAAATGGTCGCGATATCGGCCATCGCGTCTTCTACATGCTCAGGGATTCCATGCGCGCTTTCGCGGCCTTCGGCATCAAAAAACCGGCAAAGATACCTCCCAGTTGCACGAGGTCGGCCGGGTCGATGTTGGCGACATCGAACTCGGTGAGGGTCGGCGTCGAGATACGCGGGAGCACTTTCGAAAGCGCCGTAACGTCGAGGTTCACGAGGTCGGAAAGCGACACGCCGCGCAGCTCGCCCGATCGCGGCTTGCGCAGCGTTACGCGGTCGATCACCTGCTTGCCCTCCCCGCGCACGAGCGGGGTGTCGAGAATGTGCGTGTTCGGATCGGCGGACGCCGGCGGGTTGGATTCGTTTTCCGGGGCGCTGTTGGCGTGGTCTGCTCGTTGCATGGTCTGGGTCCAGGGAATGAGGTTGGAGAGGCTTGGCGGCCCGTTTCCGGGTCGCCGTGGCATTACAGGCCGATCGCGGTGCGAAGTGCCTGCAGCAGATCGGTGCCGTTGATGTTCTCGATCATGTTCACGAAGTCGAGTTCGATGATCGTTTCGCCGTTCACGGTGAGCTTGTAGTAACTCGCGGCGGTCGTGATCTTGACGGCGGTGTCTTCCTTCGCCTTCGCGTTGCCGAGGTCAATTTCCGAGTGACGGCCGCGCACGACGACTTCGATCGCGTCGTACTTGTCGGAGTCCTCCGCCTGATAGCCGCCGGCGAAACGCAGCAGTACGGCGTCGTGCTTCAACGCTGCGTACTGCGTGAGGACCGACTTCACGAGGCCGCCGCACGTCCATTCCATCTGGATCGCTTCCTGGCCAAAGTCGACTTTGACCGGGCCGCTCATGCCGCCGGCCTGATAGTCCTCCATCTTGCGAGTCAGCTTCGGCAGCGTGATTTCGGGAACCTTGCCGGCGAAGTTCTCGCCGTTGTGAAAGAGGTTGAACCCCTTCAGTTTGCTAGGCAGGGCCATTGCGTTTTGCTCCTGTGTTGTGCCGGCTTACGCGGTAACGCGCGAGGCGAAATCGGCGAGGTACTGGTCGGTGATGCGCTGGCGCAGCAGCAGGTTTTCGAGCGGCGGCACGGGCGTATAGTCGTAGTCGATGTACGCCTTGCCCGACTTGAGCACGTCGGTCGTGTTCGGCTCGGCATCCCACCACGACGACCCGCCGATGAGATAGCCCTGCGAGGTCCATTCGCGCATCTTTGCGTTGATGCTCTCAATGATGTCGCGGGGCAGCGAGGGATTGAGCGGGCCGTCGACAACGGGCATCTGCGCTTCGGCGATCGAATCGGCGATGACCTGCGCGGTGCGCGTGTAGTTCTCGAACATGAAAAGCGGATCGTCGGAATAGGTGCGCGATCCCCAGAAACGGTAACCATTGCGGTTGATGAGGGTCGTCACGTCCTGCTCGTTCAGGTAGCCCGCATCCGTCGACGGGTCCTGCAGATCCCATGACACGTCGGCGCTGATACCCGTCACGCCATTGACGGCGACGTTCGAGAGCGTCTTGTGCCAGCCCGTGTCGTTGTCGATCTTTGCGCGCAGGCCCATCGCATACGCGACGGCCGGCACCTCGGCCGTTGCGCTCGTTGTCTCGTCCCATGCGAGGAAATTCGGCCAGATCACCATGACTTCGCGCTGGCTGAACTGCTTGCGGTAGGTCGTGACTTCCTCCTTGGTCTTGCAGCCGTTTGCGAAGGCATAGACAAAGCCGCGAAGCGTCTGCGCGATCGAGGCAAGCTCGGCCGTCACGGGTTGCGTGTCGAGGAACGGAGCGCCGAGGATCCGCGGTTTGACGCCGAGCTTCGCCTGCGCCGTGAGAAGCGCCTTGATGCCGGTGTATTTGCCATCGGCCGTGACGGTGCCGATCACGTTGGTCGTCGTTTCGGCGTCGTCCTTGCCTTCGGCCACGCGCACGACAACGGTGACCGGCTTGGTCTGCAGGCCGATCGCGTTCAGCGCCCTGTAAAGCGTGCCCCTGGTGCCGGCCTTGCCGAGCGCCGCAACGACGTTCGTGAGCAGCACGGGCGTGTTGAGCGGGAACGTCGCTTCGTCGGCATCTTCGGCGGTCGCGACGAGGCCGAGCACGGCCGTCGACACGGTACGGATAGGCCGCGTGCCTTCGTTGATTTCCAGCACGCGTACGCCGTGGTGATAGTCCTGCGGCATGTTCAGGTTCTCCGGTGAGAGTGAGAGAGGAAAGCGGCCGTTACAGGGCCGTGACGAAATCCGGCACGGCCGGCAGGTCGACACTCGGCCATTCGGCCAGGTCGGGCAGATCGCGCAGGGTCTTGCGGTACGCGAGCAGCGATGCGTACTGGTCGGCCGTGAGCGTGGTGGCGCCGCCGAGCGCCAGCTCGTCCTGGTGGCGCGCAACGATCCAGTCGGTCGCCATGATCGCCGCATTGCGTTCGGTGCGCTTCAGTTCGGCGATTGCGTCGTCAGTGGGCGGCGGCGGGTCGAGCAGCACAGGATTACCGTCCGCGTCGATGCTCGGCTTTTTGCCGGTGCTCTGTCCTTCGAGCATCGCGCTGTACTGCGCAGCTGTGAGCTTCACATACTGCGCATCTTTCGGCGGCGAGCAGATAGCGTCGTCGTAGTAGCCAGTGATTGTCCTGGTGGCAACGTCATAGGATGCGTATTTTTGGCCCATGTTTAATATCCGAGTACGAGAAGCATTGCGCCGGGAATTGCGACTGTGTAGGTATTACCCACCGATACGGCTGTTTTTGAGGGATTCGTTGGGTTCACGCGATACGTGGCAGTAAATCCGCCGTCCAGGGAGTTTGCAAACGCAACAAAGCCCAAGGTCGGGAACGCGATCGGGAGCGTGACCTGCACACTCCCCTGCGGCCCGATTGAGCCGAGCGTGACCCACTGGATAATCAAGCCGCCTAGCCATGTTGGAAATGCGATATACCCGCTCGTCCCGAGCGAGATCGCGAAGCCGGCGCGCAGCTTCTTCGGCGTGACGATCGTCGCGTCGTCGGTGCCGGTGTTGGTCTATGCCTGCGTGGCAACCTTCGCAGTGCCCTGCGTGGCTTCACCAGCCTGTTCGCCCTTGAACCATGCCGAGGTGATAAGCGACGAGCTGCTGTCGCCAGCGGGCGGCGCTTTGCCGGTCACGATGCCGCTCGCGGCGGCCGAGAGAAGCCGCCCGAGCGCGGCAAGATTGGATGCGAGAGACATTGTTTTCAGACTCCAATCGAAAACCAGCGTATGTTTTGCGTAGTGGTATAGCTGTTAAACAGATATATCGACGAAAGATTGTTCGTGTTCGCCCCGCATGCAACGCCACCGCCAACGCTCCCGTTGAAGCAACAGAAAGCGGCCAGGGTCGCCGTGGTGTAAGAAACGTTCAGCGTCACTGCGTACGCGATCCCATTCGCGGCTACAGAAGACGAAATGCCCCACTGGAAGATGAACCCTCCAAGCCACGAGGGAAATGCGATGTAGCCGTTATTCGACAGGCTGATTGCAAACCCCGCGCGCATCTTCTTGGGCGTGACGATCGTTGCGTCGTCGGTGCCGGCGTTGGTCTGTGCCTGTGTCGCAACCTTCGCGGTGCCGATGTTCGCCTCGCTCGCCGCTTCGCTCTTGAACCACGCCGAGTTAGTAACGTTCTGGCTGTTGTCGCCGGCCGCCGGCGCCGGGACAGTCGAGCCGGCATATAGCGCGAGCGGACCGCCCATCACATCGCCCGACTTCTTCACAGCGTCCACAACGCTGAACGTCGAGAACAGGTAAGCCGTGAACTGCTCGTCGGCGGTCGCGGCGTTGGTGAGCTTGATCGTGACGCCGTCAGTCGCGAGGAAGTCGGGAAACGCCGCGGTGCCGGGTTGCTGCAGCGCGCCGTTGCGTTCGAGCATCACGGCGCCGGGGGTGTAGCCGCCGACAATGTTGATCGTATTGCCGGTGATGCCCGTGATCGGCACGGGCCGAAAGCCCGCCTGGCCGCCCGCGCTCGCGAACTTCATCGCTGCGCCGTCACTGCAGACGATCACGGGCGAGCCGGCGGGCAGCACAACGCCCGTGCCGCCCGCGACTTTCGCCGTGATGTTGAAATTGCCGTCAGCGCTGTTTTCGATGATCCACTGACCCGATTGCGCCGGGAATACGAGGTCTTTCGAGGCCTTGAGCGTGCCCGAGAGCGAGAGCATTGCAACGCCATACTGCGCGGCCGTGAGCGTGATCGTCGTGTCGTCAACGCCCATATCGACAACCTGCCGGCCGTCCGTCGCGGCGAACACGGCCGCCATGTTTGCGGCCCGGCTCGATTTGTCGCCGACAGGTGGCGTCACAATGCGCGCCGTCCCGCCCGAGATGGATTGAATCACCCATGCGCCGCCGTTCGCCTTGTTGATCTGCGTATTGAGGCGAGCGCGCACGCCCGCGCCAGCCGGCAGATCGCCCGCGCCGAGGTCCGCGTGATCGGCGCCGAGCAGGGGCAGCTTCGGAATCGTGCTACCCGCTGCGCTCGTCGGCGTGAACGTGCAGGCGTTGTCGTTCATCACGGCAACACGAAAGCACGCCTCCATGCCGTCGACGAGTTCGGTGATGGTCGGCGACAGGTTTGCGACGATGTTGTTTTTTGTGCCCGTGTCGGGCGTGTAGGTCGTGCGGCCGAACTGCAGCATGCGGCGCAGCCAGCTCGTGCGGTTCGCGAGCTGCTTCGTCGGCACGTTGTCGATGCCGTCAGGGCCGCCCTGCACCGGGTCCGATGTCTCGAACTGGTAAATCCCGTCAGCCCAATCGCCGGTTTCGGGTAGATAACTCATGCTTCGATGCTCCCTCTCGTGTATTGACCGTCATAGCGGCCCGTGGCGTTTCGGCGCAGTGGTGCGGCGGTGTAGTCGAGCAGGTACAGCTCGGAGCGCTTCGGCGCATACCGTTCGAGCACGGCTTTCAGGCTGTCGGCCTGGTCGCGCGTGATCGGCCGATGCAGGCGAACGATGTACTGCGCCCACTCGCCCCGCTCATTGCCGTGAACCCATTCGCCGCTATAGCGCGCAGTGCCGTCGCGCCGGCGCACGTTGCGCCCTTCGATCAGGTCAATCTCGCCAAAGCCCAGGCGCCGGATGACCTCGCGCACGGCCCACGGCGTGCCGCGTTTCTGGTGCAGCTGGATCGCCCCCTTGATGAGCGCGCGGCGCGCTTCGTCCGATTCAGCGAGTTCCCATCCGTCGACAGAGACTTCGGCGGCGAGATAAGGCAGCAGCGCGACCGGACAGGTGTCCGGGTTCCAGTACTCGCGCGCCATCGTCGGCACGTCGTCGACCACGGCGAGCGCAGTCGCGGTGCGACGTTCGAGCGGTGTGGCGTTCGGTGGCAGCAGGTCAGGCATAGATGCCGCCGTATTCGATGACGATTTCGAGGCAGTACGAGGCCTGCGTCGCGCCGATCGCGATGTCGCCGGCGGGCTCGATCAGCTCGGTTTTAGTGAGGCCGGCCGCCTGACATACGCCCTTGATGCCGGATTCGGCCACGCCTACGCCGAGGCGGCGCACCTTGTCGGCATAGGCCTGCGCGTTGAGCTTCGCCTGCTCGATCAGCACGTCGGCGCCCACGGCCGATCGCGTGTAACCCTTCGCATGGATTCGATACGTGATGATTTCGGCCGAGCGCGCATATACGGTGTCATTCATCGGCCGTTGATCCTCCTCGCTCAGTGCTGTCGTGACCGCTGCGCAGAGTTCGTCGTCGACCGATCCATCGCCCTCGCGGGAAAGCAGCGTCACGAGCACGTCGCCCGGTTGCGGGCGGGTCGCGGTCGCATCGAGCAGGCGCCCGTCGACGGCGAGCGCCCTGGATTCGTAGGCGGCCGCCGGCCCCGCTACGCTGAAACCCTGCGGCGCGAGCTGCACGCGCAAACGCAGGTCGTCGTCGTCTTCGTCGACTTCGGCGATGTTGTTGGCGGCGTCGGCCGGCGTGACGATCAGGCGCTGAAGGCCGAACAGGGCCGCGCGCTGCGTGAGGTCGTTTCCCCTGGCGAATGCGAGCATCACGGCGCGCACGGCATCGTTGACGCGCTGGCGCCATACAAGCTCGCGGTAACTGTTTTCCTGCAGCAGACGCGCGAGCGGTTCGGATTCGAGTTCGACGGTCTCTGCAATCTCGGCCTGCTCGTCTTCGGGCCAGAGCGACACGAGCGAGGCCTTGCGCTCGGCGTAGATCGTTTCGAAATCGAGGATTTCGAGCACATCGGGAACCGGCAGGCTTGCGAGGTCAATGAGGTTGGCGGTCGTCATGCTGCGGTCCCGTTCGTGAGGTTGACACGCGTGCGAACGGCGTCGCCCGATACGGTCGTATAGCCTTCGAGGTCGATCACCTGGTCGCCAGCGTCGTCAATGCTCAGCTGTACGCGCTGCAGCGTTACGCGCGGCTCCCACGTCATCAGCGCAGTTGCAACGGCCGCATACAGGCGCGTGCGCGTGGCGCCGTTGAACGGAGCATCAACGAGGTCGGGCGTCTCGGAGCCGAAAGTGCGGCGCTTCACGCACGACACGAGCGGCGTCGTGAGAATCTTCGCGATCGACTGGTACAGGTGCGAGAGGTCGACAATCGCGCGGCCGGTGGTAGCGTTCATGCCTTTCATTGCGGTTCGCTCACGAGTTCGCCGTCGCCCTGCTCGCGGTGCTTGTGGTGCATCGAGCTAATGCCGCCTACCTTCACGTCATCTTCGAACTCTGCGCCACCGGCGATCTTCATCACGGCTTTACCTTCGCCGCCCTTGCCCGTCATGCCGTTCTCGAATGCAAACGGGCCTTTGACAGTGAGCGATTTCGTCACGGTTGCATCGCCGTCGAGCGTGATCGTGTCGGCCTGTACGGTGGCCTGCTTCGTCTGCACGTTCACGGCGCCCGGTGCGACGATCAGCACGGTCGCGCCTTCGGGCAGCGTCGCCGTGAGGGCGTGCGCTGCGTGGTCGTATTCGAGCTGGGCGCCGTCCGGGTAGACGCGCAGATGCTTGTCGGGGCTGCTGCTTGGCGCCGGTGCTGCGTCGGAATTGATGCCCGCAACGGCGATACCCTGTGCCGGATCGCCCATCGGGCACAGCAGAATGACCTGCTCGCCCTTCGTGAGCGGGTTCCATTCGCGGGTTCCGCCGGCACGAGTCGTCGCGAACGGAATCCAGTTCGTCACAAGGCCGGGATTGTCCGAGTCGTCGGGGTCGCCCACGGAAACCCGGCACGTTGGCGGGTTGCTCGTGAGATCAACGTCGAACACGGAACCCTTGCGAATCAGGTTGACGATGAGGCGGCGGAATTCGTTGGCGTCCATACCGCTCATGTTGCCGGCCGCGCGCGCGGGGGGCGAGCGCCGCTAGACGTTTTCAGGCTGGATACAAATATAAGACGGCGTGTGATTCGCAAACCTTGCTTTTCATCGATTTCTTCATACTGGAATTCCTCGAATTGCCACCGATACCATGACTGTGGATGCTGATGCGCAGTAGAGAATTTTTCTTTGAGTAGTTACTGAATTAATCATTTTTATTTCCATTCATCGCTCATCGTCTAATGTTTTAAAACCTTCTGATTTGGTCCGGCAGTCACGTTCTTTTTAATGTGTCCAAGCGCACATCGGAACGCAATAAAAATATGAAGTTTTCGCTGATTCTCCTACTATGACATTGAATGTGAGAGGTTTACAGGCGACATGAGCTCATCTGACATCAAGAAAGACGACAAGCCACTTGAAGGATTCCTTAAACAGGCTGCTCAATATAAGGAATTTATTGCGATCATCGCTGGCTTGGTTGTTACGGCATTTTTTGTTCGAGATTATTTTGCCACAAAAGAGGAAGTCAGAGTTCTTCAATGCCAAGCGGAAAATGGCATAGCATTGGTAGAAAATAAAGTTAATGCCGAAGATTCGAAGACAAAAATTCTCGCAATTCAAAGACAGATAAACGATGCGATTCAACGGGGAAGAAACCAAAAGGGTGTGGCTGCTCAGGCTGCCTCAGAGACGATTATGACCCTCAATCTTGACCTTGATCAGCTTAAGACGGATCTTGCAAGCGCAAATGCTGCGCAAGCGACGGCGATATCAAATCTTACGCCTGGCGTGTGCGACGGGAAGGCGACATCAAAGTGAAATGCCTATTTCTCCTCCTAATTCTCTTCTTGGCTAACACGTGTATTGCCGAAGAGATACAACTCGGCGTCATTTCGAACCGAAACTGTAGCAGACTATCCTATGATCAAGGTCAGCAGATAGTGAATAACCAAAATTACGAGCTAAATCAGCAGGCTCAGAAAATACAGAAAAGTACGATGATCCAAAGCGATCTGGCAAATCAGCAAAATCAGCAAAATCAGATGCAGCCGTTGTTGCCATCCAGAATCTACGACAATTCATCTGCGATACTTAGCGTTCAATTGGAATCAACAGCGGAAGATGCTCGGAGCAAGAGTATATTGAAAAATTGTGCGCTGCGTGCAAGCGACAAAATGGGATTGCGTCAATTTGATTTTGATCCTATTGAGGCGTCACCAGTATTTCAGCAAACATTACAAGACTGCGTCGACGCATTAGATCCCAGTATCCGAATTTTCTCCGCCATATTGAAGAGCAAGGGTCCCTGCACAAGGTAATTTCGGCATTGTGAAAGCCAGTTGATTCGCAGCGCGCATCGATCCCCAATGAAATGCGGTCCTCGCGCATCACGACTTATTCATGACATGCGAAAGCAGTCTGTCGCGTACCAGCTCGCGCTCAGCATCGGTGAAGCCGAGCAACACTCGCGCCGGATATCGCGCGTTGGGGCCGCCGGGTGTAACGGGCGCCAATTCGCCGAACTGGTGAATGCGCGCGATACGCGCAACGCGGCCGGCGAATCCGAGCGCGAGGCCTGCAGGTGTCGCTTCGAGCTGCATGTAGCGGGCCGTGCGCAGCTTCGCAAACATCGCAGCGCGTTTGATGCGCCCGCGCTTGCCGCGTAGTTTCTTGCCGTCTTTCTTTGCCTTGATCTTTCGCGGCGTGTATGCGGTGCCGTCCGGGTCCTGCTGTGACGCAATGCGGGCCTGCTGGCTGCGTCGCAGCTCGCGCGCAATGTCGAGCATCGCCTTTCGACGGCCCGCCGGCGAGAGCTGCATAAGCAGCGCGCCGGCCCATCTTTCGACGGCCTGCAGCTCGTCGGCGCCGCTCACGCGGGAACCTCCGAGCCATCGCGATCGCTGCGCGCGATCACGTCGAGAGGATCGCCCGCGTACTGCGCGCACCATGAAAGATCATTCGGGTCGAGCTCGGAATCGTCGACGTGCGTGATCGTGCGCGTGCCGTCCTCGCCGACCTTGACGACAACGCTCTCGGTGAGCTGCAGCTTTACAGATACGTCGGCCGTCGCGTTGGCGAGTATGTCGACTTCGTACGTGATGCCGTTCGCATGCTGGTCAGCATTCGTGAACAGGTCCGACTGATACCGCCTCGCCCATTCCACAACTGCGATGAAAAGATCGTCGGAATCGCCTGCAAAATCGAGCAGCATGACATTGCAGGTATAGCGGTATTCAAACGACGGCGAGCGCGCGCCCGTGGCCGCGATACTCCCCTGGTCAATGAACACGGTGAGGTTTTCGGGCGAGGCCTTGAGAGAGGGAATCGCCGCGACAATCGCCGCGCGCAGGCTTGCCGGCTTAATCATGCGCCTCGCTCCCCTGCGCGCCCTTCTGCTGGCAGTTGAACACCATGTCGACGATCGCCGCGCACGAGGCCCATGCGGCGCGCGCGATCGTGAGCGCGTCGTCGAGGTCGCCGTTAGTGCGCGGGGCCATCGCCGGGAGCGTGCAGCGCGGCACGGTCTGGCACTGCTGCACGGAAAACGTCGGCGCCGGTTTGGGCGGGGGTGTTGTGCAGGCGGGCAATGTCAAAAGGCAAAGGCGTATCAGCCCATGCGCGAATCTCGGCGTTTTCATTCTTCAGTCTCCGGTTTTCCGTCAGGGCCGTCTCGAGCTGGGAAGCGATCGCGGCGCGCGTGCTATCGAGCTGCTTCTGCTGCCTGGCCTTTTCGGCGGCATCGTCCTGCAGGCGCTTGATCGTGTCGTCGCGGTCGGCGATGCCCTGATTCGCGCTCGCGAGCTGCTGCGCGCTCCCGGCGAGTTCGGCGCGCAGCTCGCGCACGTAGAACACGGCGGCCGCCACGGCGAGCAGCGCGACGAGCGCGGCGCCAATCTTTGCGCCGATGCTCATGCGGCCGCCTTTTCGGTGCCGGCGTATTTGTTGTACGCGCGCGTGAGCTTCACGTCGTACAGGTTGCGGGCGAAATCCGGCCCGTTGTAGCCCTTGGCGAACGGGCCGAACTTGCGGGCCTTGAGCGAGGCAAGCAGGCCGCTGTCGGCCGCCACAAAGCGCACGAATGCGTCGAGCTGGTCGCCCTCGCTGTTCTCCATGCGGCTCACGAAGTCGTCGACGCTCGCATAGCCCAGGCGCTCCCAGTTCTCGCCCATCACCTGAAACGCGCCCCAGCTCGCCGACTCGTATGCGGCCGCCGGGTCGATCAGTTCGGCCAACGCGAGCCGGGTGTACTCGGCCGCGCCGCCCTGATAGCCGCCGGGTGTCTGGGAAACGATGTTCGGGTATTTCGCGGCGAGCGGTGCCGGGTCGATGCCGCGCGCCTTCAGGCGGCGCCAGAAAACATGACGCTCGAACAGGATTTTCGGCCGGCCGTCGACGAGATAGCCCGAGCCGGTCGATTCAACTTCGTTCACGGCACGCACGCACGCGAGCGGCACGCCGAGCGTATCGGCGGCCCGTACGAGGTCCGCGTCGGCGAGGTGCTTCGGGTCGCGCTGGCCGGTCGCGAGCGCGGCGTATGTCTTGGGGCCGGCGATGCCGTCGACCACGAGGCCGGTTTTCGCCTGCAGCGCGCTCACGGCGGCTTCTGTGGCGGCATCGTAGACGTGCGACACGGCGAGCGCATAGCCGGCGCGATTCAGGCGCGTTTGCAGGAGGCCAACGTCGGCGCCAAAGTCGCCGAGGCGGTGCGTTTTCATGGGGCATCACTCCGCAAAAGGCGCGCGACATTACCGCGCGCGCAAAAAACGAACAGGGAGAGCAGAACGGCCTTCCCCGCTTCAAAAAACCCGACCTGCTTCGCGTGCAGCGCGAGCTCGATGGACGAGCCGCCGAGCACGACGACGAGCAGCCAGGCGAGCCATGAAACGTGGTGCCGGTGGCGTGCGCCGTTGCGGCGCCAGGTGAGCAGCAGCAGCGCTGCCGCGAGCTGCACCACGAGTGCGATCGTCGCGAGGGTGATGTGCATGTCAGCCCCCTTTCTTCAGGAACGCGAGCAGGTCGACGCTTTTGACGCGCTCGATCAGCTGCAGCGTTACGGTGATCACGAGCGCGGCCGCGAAAAAGGCCGCCACGCCACTGGAGCGGATCGGCGTCGCGTTGACGATTTCCGGCGCGGCGAGGTAGCCCATCACGAGCGAGATGAGCAGGTACGCGGCGCGCTTGAGGATGCCGATGTCTTTCGACGTGACGACGACGAGCGCGGCGCCCGTGAATGCGCCGATCAGCGCGTTTCCGTCGATACCTGGAGCCAAGCCTGCGAGCCCGATCGCGGCCGAGATGGCTGCGGCGGTGGTGGTGTTCGGTTCGGCCATGCGTTCGGCTCCTTGCGTCAGTCAAACAGTTGCAACAGGGGTTTCGTGGTTTGGACGGTCGTCAGATCGGGCAGATCAACGAGCGTGCCGAGCGGCAGCACGACGCCTAGATCGGCGAGGCCTTCATTCGCCTCCAGAACCGCTTCGACTGTGCCATCGGTGCGGCCGTAGTAACGCCAGCAGATCGCGTCGACGGTATCGCCCTGCAGTGCGGTGACTTTCATCAGATCAGCTCGATCGTGGTGCGCCGGATGCCGCGAATATCGGCGAGCGCATTGCGGACATTGCGCCGCGCCTCGCATATCGTCGCTTCGAGTTCTTCGGCTTTCTGTCCGCCCGTTCTGGTCGTGTCGAGGCCGCGGTATTGCTCGGTCAGGTCTGCGCGCACGAGGTTGTAAATCGCGCGGCGATACCGGATAACGTGTGTGCTTTGGCCGCCGAGCTTCGGCGCCGGAACGTCGTCGAGGTCTGCATACCCGGCCGCGAGCTGCGAGGCCTGCCACGATCCCAGCTCGGCGTTACAGCTCGCCATCGCATCGAGCGCGGCCGAGCGCAGGCGCGTATCGGTCACGGTGCCGTCGAGGCGCGATTCTTCGCGCAGCTCGGCGAGTTCGATGTCGGGAAACCAGCCGTCATTGGTGAGCGTCGTTGACGGGGCGAGCGGCGTGCTGCTGGCCGTGGGTTCGGTGGCGATAAAGCTGCTCATGACAGGGCCTTGAATAGGTGGCGGTGGACCGGCGTTCGAATCCCGTTGCCGTCAGGTGTAGGGAGTGAACGCCGGTGCCGCCATTGCCGGGGGGGCTCTTTACGTGCGGGCGGCCTTGCGGCGGCCGTCCGCATCGCTCAACAGTTTTTCCAGTCGAGCAATGTTCTGTTTCACGCCGGCGCGCGCGTTGAGCTGCAGCGCCGTCTGGAGGTTCTGGCGGGCCTGCTCGGCACGCGCCCAATCGCGCGCGTCGTCGAGCTGGTCGTCGCCGATCAGCTGCATCGCTGCGAGGCCGAGCGCCTTGTACAGCTTCGAGCGAATCTGGTCGTGCATGTCGGCGGCTTCGGTCAGCTCGCGCACTTCGTTGAGCTGGTCGACGTCGAACGTGCCGCCGTCGGCGATCGCGATGAGCGCAGCGTCGGCGAATTCTTCGGCGATCGCGGCCGGCGCCGCACGCTCGTAATGCGCGGGCAGCGTCAAACCGTGCTGCAGCGCATAGCGGGCGATGTCGAGCGCGCCGGCGTAGTCGCCAGCGTCGACGCGCCAGATCATGACCGTCGTCAGCACGTCATCCTGAGCGCCCCGCCCGCCTTTCAGCGCGCCGCTCACATAGTCGGCGTATTCGGGCAAAACCTCGCGCTTGACTTCGACCTTGCGCGCCACGGATTGCAGCGCTTTCAGGCGTCGTCGATCGGCGGCGAGCTTGGCGAGCATCAGCTCGTAATGGCTCGCGCCGGCGAGGCTTTGACCGGGCGCCGCCGAGGCGGCCGCCTGTTCGGCGCGTACGCGCGCCTGGTGTCGTCGGGCGGGGGTGCTCATGGTCAGGCCGCCGGTTCGATTTCGATGTTTTCCACGATCGCGCCGCAGCCGTAATCCTCCACGACATACGCCTCGTTGCTCGATTCGTAGTTCTCGATCTGGTCGCGCTTCGGGTTGTCGATGATCGAGCGGCGGCGTGCGCCGTTCTGGAAGTAAATCGAGAGGTTGTCCAGGCGCGTGATAAGCATCTTGTCGGCCGGCATGAAAGGCGCGCTCACAGCCTGCTTGCCGCCGATGCGCTTCCCGCTGATAACCATGTCGAGCGCGGCCTGCTCGGTCGCGACGTTCGCGTTGCTCACGATCGGGAAATACTTGTCGTGCAGCAGCGCGCTACCCATCACCACGACGACAGACGGATCGTCGCGATACCACTCGTCGAGCAGCTGCAGGGCGTCGAGCACGAGCGCGTCGAGGTTGGCGTAATCGCCACCCTTGCCCACCTTGACCTTGCCGGAGCCTTCGGCGGCTTCGTGCATCACGCGATCGGTCGCGTTCGTGCGGTACTTCTGCAGCCAGCCGATATTGACGTCCTGCAGCAGCGGGTTCGCCTCGCGGTCAGACGTTGCTGCGCGCGCCTTGCCATTGAAGCCGATGCAGATGCGGTCGAGCGCGGTGCGCTGCACGATCGCGTCGCGAATGCGCGTCTGGAAGTCGGGAAAGTGCGCCCAGGCATCGAGGCGCGAGTACTTGAGCGCTGTGTCGAAATTGGTCTGCGTGCAGACATAGCCGCTTCCGTCGAGAGTCGCCGGGTCAAGCGGCGTGCGATCCTGCTTGCTCGTGTCGGTCGTGCTCGCGATCGGTGAGCCGATGCCGAGGCCGACCTTCTCGCCGCTCTGCTCGTCGACGCCGATCATGTTGATGCGCTGCAGGAATTGGCTCGATTGCTGGATGCGTGTTTCGAGCGTCTGCTGCACGGACGGGTCGACCGTGAATTTCACGTCGGCGCGCGGCACGGCGTTCAGTTGGGCGATCGCCTCCACATAGGCAGTGAACGCGGCGCGGGTCGGGTTACGCATGGGGTATTTCTCCGAAACGTTGAGGAAAAGGCCAGTGGGTGCGTGCGATCAGCAGTCGGTTTTCTGGACGCCGTTCGCGCCGGTTGCCGGCGGCCGTTGCTGTCCGCCCGGTTGCGTCGAAAGCGTGGCGGTCAGTTCGCCGAGCTTCTTCGACGTGTCCGCGTGCGCGGCCTTTTCGGTGTCCAGCTCGGCGCGCAGCTCGTCGAGCTTCGCGGCGTACGTCTGGACTGTTTTCGCCTGTTCCTGCGAGAACGTCGCGAGCAGTTCGACGGCCTGCGTGATGTCCGTAAAGCGTTTGTCGTCGGTGGCGCCCTTCTCTTTCACGAAGCCGAGCATTTCGCCCACGCGATGGAACAGGCCGGCAACGGCGCCCGCCGGCGTTTGCGTCACGGGCTCGAACTCGATCACGGTTTCCTCGGCGGCTGAAAACAGGTTGTCGGGCGCCTGCTTGCGCGCCTTGAGCGGGCTGTTATCGCCCTGGCCGGCGGCGAATGCGAGCATTTCAGTGCCGAGGCTCGCAGGGCTGTCGGTCACAGCGAGGCCGATGAGGTAGGCCTGCTTCGTGTCGGCAAACGAGAAGTTGATCTCGATCGACGTGTACAGCTTCTGGCGCGACTTCTGCAGGTCGAGCAGCGCCTGCGTCGGCGTGATCTGCGCGTACAGCGCGAGCTTGCCCTTGAGGGGGCCGTCGACGACCTGCTCGGACTTGAGCGCGGTCACGTCGCCATACGCGCCGAACGGGTTCGTGTCGGACAGGGGCGCATACCCTCGAATGTGCTCGCAGTTCACGCGTGCGCCATAGAGAGCCGTGTTGTACTGCGCGGCCATCTGCTGAATCCATTCGCGTTCAATGTTGCGGCCGTCCGTCGTCGCGCCTTCGACGGCCACGCGGAACCATTTCGACGTGCTGGCGTGGTTGCCGTCCGCGTTCGAGGTCGAGCCGATGCCGAGGCCGATCGCGGCGCCTGCGGTGCCGAGGCTGGCGAGCATGTCGCCGTGTTGCAGGCCTGCGCCGATCGCCGACACCGTGGCCGTAGCGGCGTGCGCGTCAAGCGCAATGAGCGAGGCCATCGAACCAACGGCGAGAGCCACGAGCGACAACTTGCGTTTGAACATCGTATGTACTCCGACAGGTGAATGTTTGGGTTGCTTCTTGTTTTATGTATGGTGCCGTGTGGAGGTTGTACTCACAACGACGTGCGAACGTGATGCGGCCGGGTACAAATCGCGGTTCTGCGCGCGCGTGCGACGGACCGGTACGCTTCTGCCATGCTCGAAACTACCGACATCACGACTGCAGCCGCGGACCCGAAGAAGGCCGCACGCGCCCTCTACTGGCAGGGCTGGCGCGTGTCGTCGATCGCCCGTCATCTGGAGCTGAAACGATCGACGGTTGAAACGTGGAAGCAGCGCGACAGCTGGGACAAGGCCGCGCCGATCGACACGATCGAGCTGACAACCGAAATGCGCGTCAATGCGCTCATCGCGAAGGAAAAGAAGGACCCAGGCGACTACAAGGAAATCGATCTGCTCATGCGGCAGCTCGAACGCATTGCACGGGTGAGGAAATACGGGGAGACCGGAAAGGAATCGGATCTAAACCCGAACATCGCGGCGCGCAACGAGGGACCGAAAAAAGGAAGCCGCAATGCGTTCAGCGAAGCGCAGATCGAAAAGATCAACGAAGCGTTTCGTGACTCGCTGTTCGACTATCAAAAGGTCTGGTATCGAAACGGCGATCAGCGCACGCGCAACATTCTCAAATCGCGGCAGATCGGCGCGACGTGGTATTTCGCACGCGAGGCGCTTGTCGATGCGCTCAACACGGGCCGGAACCAGATTTTTCTATCGGCGAGCAAAGCGCAGGCGCACGTATTCAAGCAGTACATCACGCAGTTTGCGCGCGAGGCGGCCGATGTCGACCTGAGCGGCGACCCTATCGTGCTGCCTAACGAGGCGATCCTTTACTTTCTCGGCACGAACGCTCGAACCGCGCAGAGCTATCACGGTAACTTCTATTTCGATGAATATTTCTGGGTGCCGAAATTCACGGCGCTCAACAAAGTCGCTTCAGGCATGGCCATGCATAAGCATTGGCGCAAGACGTACTTTTCGACGCCTTCGAGCATCGGTCACGAGGCGTACAAGTTCTGGAGCGGTGAGCATATCAATCGCGGCCGTGCGAAGGCCGATCACATTCACTTCGATGCGACGCACACGGCGCTCGCGAGCGGCCGGCTGTGCGAAGACAGGCAATGGCGGCAGATCGTCACGGTCGAAGATGCTGCTCGGCTCGGCTGCACGCTGTTCGACCTCGCTGAGCTGCAGCTCGAATACAGCGCCGAGGAATACGCCAACCTGCTCATGTGCCAGTTTATCGACGATACCGCGTCGATATTCACACTGGCGAACCTGCAGCGCTGCATGGTCGACTCGTGGGAGGAATGGACCGATTTCGAACCGCTCACGCTGCGGCCGTTCGGCCATCGGCCCGTATGGGTCGGCTATGACCCAGCCCTTTCCGGCGACTCGGCCGGCTGCGTTGTCGTCGCGCCGCCCGTGGTTGAAGGCGGCCCGCTGCGCGTGCTCGAAAAGCATCAATTCCGCGGCATGGATTTTGAAGCGCAGGCCGAGTTTATCCGGGGTATCACGCAACGCTACAACGTCGCGTATATGGCGATCGACACGACCGGCATAGGCCAGGGGGTCTATCAGCTCGCGAAGCAGTTCTATCCGGCCGTGGTCGCGTTCAACTACTCGCCCGAGGTAAAGGGCCGTCTCGTGCTCAAGGGGCTCTCTGTCGTCGGCAATGCGCGCCTGCAGTTTGATGCCGGTTGGACAGACCTCGCGGCCGCTTTCATGGCGATCAAAAAGACCGTGACGGCGAGCGGCCGGCAGGTCACCTATGAGGCAGGCCGCAACGAGGAAACCGGACACGCTGACCTCGCCTGGGCAACCCTGCACGCAATTTCAAACGAGCCGCTGGAAGGCATGGCGGCCCGGAATACCGGCTTTATGGAGATATCCGCATGAAGGCAAGACACAAGCGCGCGCAGCTCGCTCGCGAAACCACGCCGGCCGCTGCGGCCGCATCGTGCGCCGCGCCGGCGACAGCGTTCACGTTCGGCGACCCCATGCCTGTGCTCAACCGTGCCGAGCTGCTGGACTATGCCGAGCTGGTGCAGATCAACGGATGGTATGAACCGCCGATCAGCTGGTCGGGGCTCGCGAAGTCGTTTCGCGCGGGCACGCATCACGCATCGGCGCTCTACTTCAAGCGCAACGTGCTCGCGTCGACATTCATCCCTCACAAGCTGCTCTCGCGCGACACGTTCAGGCGTTGGGCGCTCGATTTCCTGATGTTCGGCAACGGGTATCTAAGCCGGGAGAAAAACAGGCTAGGCGGAACGCTGCAGTTCGCGGCGCCACCGTCGAAATACGTGCGCCGGCGTGTCGACCTGCAGAGCTATGTCCAGACAGACGGATGGAAAGCCGTTCACGAGTTCGAGGCGGGCTCGGTTCATCACCTGATTGAACCGGACATCAATCAGGAGGTGTACGGCCTGCCGGAGTACCTGGGCGCCCTGCACGCTGCATGGCTGAATGAATCGTCGACGCTGTTTCGCCGGCGCTACTACGAGAACGGCAGTCACGCGGGGTTCATCCTGTACGTGACCGACCCAGCGCAAAAGCAGGAGGATATCGACGAGCTGCGCTCAGCATTGAAGAGCGCGAAGGGTCCGGGGAATTTCCGAAACCTGTTTTACTACGCGCCACAAGGCAAGAAAGACGGAATTCAGCTTATCCCTGTGTCGGAAGTCGCCGCGAAAGACGAGTTTTTCAACATCAAGAATATTACGCGCGACGACCTGCTTGCGGCCCATCGCGTGCCTCCGCAGCTGCTCGGCATCGTGCCGAGCAATACAGGTGGCTTTGGGGCAGCTGACACAGCTGCAAAAGTGTTCGGTCGCAACGAAATCACACCGCTCCAGTCACAATTTCTCGCATTCAACGAATGGGCAGGCGATGAAATTGTGAGGTTCGAGCCGTATGGCATCGATCTAGTCGAGCCATCAGTCGGGAAACGGAATTCGTGAGACTGGCCCGAAGTTTGTGAGGCTGGGATGACGGATTCGATGTGACTGCCGGGGTTGACGCCCCGGCAGGTGCGCGGGACGCCGGCCGAGGTTGACCCGTCTCTTTCGTTCGGGACAATGCCACGTTGAAGTTCGGCTCCAAGCAACACCGGCTACTGGTCTGTCGCGTCGATATACCATATGTCGCCGCAAAAAGACTTCTGAGTCGCCAGATCAGAGCGAGGGCGACTCAATCTGTCAAAGACAAATATTGTTGCATTTGTCTGACGGACATTTCAGAGAGGAACATAAAATCGGGGTCTAGAGAATTAACGCCAACGCCCAAAGAATTCAGTAAAGACGAAATGCTCCGCATCCTTTTTTCTTTAATGGGCTCCCCCCATATTCTCGAAAAACTCGCCTTGCCGTCTTTCTGTTTCACCGAATCTGTTAGCAAACCTTTTACGTAGGCTGGAACCGTTATTTTCTGGGCTACAGCCGCATCCAAAACCTCAATTAATGTATTAATGGATTTAATAAAGGCGGCAACGCCTTTAAATTTTGGATGTTTGCCATCATTGAATTCTTCGATCAAATCGCGACCACTCAAATTCCCGAATTTATTTGGATTTGACTCGTCGGATATCAAATTATTTTTAATGAAGGTTTCATATTGTTTCTCTAACTCATTTTCAGCGTGAAAATGAATTAAATTATTCCTCCATTGGATGGCGAGGTGTACCAAGGAAAGCTCGAAACCTATAGGCAATGCGATTGCACTCGTAATCGAATTTAATTTTACAAAGATTGATCGATTCGTTAGCTGATCATTGAGCGGTATGGATAGCTGTGAAAGGTCGTAGATGGATCTATCTGCCAAGTCGCCTAGGTATGCATCAAGCGCATCGACGGCCCACGAAAGTGCGGCTGCGCGTGCGAATCTTCTTGCACGTTGGCTGGTCGAATTTAGATCTTTGGGGTTCCAGCTAACCTTAAAGCTCTCATCTTTCACCACCTTACCGGTACGAACTCCTTCTACGCCAATGAGCAATGTTATAAGGAGTTGATTCGTGTCGCCGAGGAGCTTTTTTGCAGCGATGCGCGCGCGTGTATGATTTATTTGCATTTTTTGAGGGCTTGGAACGACTTGAACGTTCTACTCTTACTTTAACGGAACATGGTTCTTTCAAGGTAAGTATGTACCCATACACCGCAAGCCCGCCGCATTATACTTCAAATTGCCTTCGAATCCACAAGCTGTAACCGCGAAATGTTGGTGGATCCTCGGGTAATCCGTAGTATCGATGGGAAGAAGTCCAGCGATGCGCTTGCGCCAACTGGCGACATTCGACCGGGTTCAGCCGTTTCGTCGCTCCCACACCCGGCGCGACACAATTCGGTCAGTCTCACGAACTCCGTTTGCCTCCACTGCTGGCGCGATCGTGGATGTTAGGCGTCGCACGGGACATTCTTTTGCATTTTTTCCCTGAGCCCACGTCCGCCGCGTGCGAAAAGACGGAAAAATACACAAAGTGCGACTTTTTCGCGTTTACGTGCGTTAACTGTGACGCGTATAAATCCGGCTGCGCCCCACTGGTTGCGCGACTTGCCGGCCGTTCGCAGCCTGCGTCAAAACAAGCTCGTCTAGAAGCGTGCAGGCGGGGAGGGGGACCGCGTTTTTCCACCCTGCGTCGCCCCGCACGCGCTCCCCACCTTGGCCCCGTATCACCTGCCCGGCGGCCTGCCAGCCCCGCCACGCCGCTCCGGCCGCCCTACCGAAGCCAGTCCCGCCCCGAGAGTGCTGGGTGCCCTGACGCCTTCTGGCACGTCGGCCGCCGCTCCTCACGATACAACCGCGCACCGCTATACTGTATATCCGTACAGTATTAGATTCGAGTCAATGCCATGCCGCACCGCCCGCCGCTCACCGCCGCCCGCCTTGCCGAGATCTGGGATGAATGCCCGCAGCCGCTCGTACTCGAACTGTTGTGGGAGATTCATAGGCTGCACGCCACTATTCGACGCGCGCACCAGATTCGCAGCCTGCTCGGCCCCGGCGGATCGGGCGTGGTGCCTTCGACCGTCTGGAGTTGCTTCGAGCGTGAGCTAGACCGCGAGCCATGCTTGACGGACAAGCCCACGCCGCGCCAACAGGCCGTAATTGACAGGATCGTTGATAGTCGAGCGGCCCCGAAAGAGTGAGTCTGTGCAGACTTGAAAACCGCGATGCAAACGCAAAGGCCGCCGCGTGTTACCACGCAGGGCCCTTTTCATCCTTCTGAGAGTTATCTTGAATTTACCTTCTTCGTGAAGGCAAACTCATCGAGAACTTCTTACTTTAAGCGCGTTGACTAACTTACGTAACGAAGAGCAGACGTAATCCCACGTTTGACGGAAAATAGATGTGTTTGGAGGCGCCTGAAAATTATCATAATTTTCATCACTTAATTCCAACGATTCCTCTTCGGAAGAATTAATGTTAAGGAATTTATCTATATTCGACACAAGCCTCCCTATATCCGATCGATATTTTTCGCACAGGTAATCGAAAAGCTGATGATTCGAGTAAAGCTTTGCCTTTCTCAAGGCGTCACACAATCCCTTACCATCCAACTTGCTAATATCACCCTTCCACCAGGACGGAAGTTTTTTTAACTTCCCCTTTGAATAATCCGAGAAAATCTCTTTCTCGACACTCGCAAACGGAAGAAACAAAATATTCCCTAAATTTTTTACAAATGGCTCATTTTTTTGGTCGCCGTCAAGCACAACAATAACCTTTCCCGTCTCAGAGAAATAATGCTCCTTTGCATCTCGCCTCATAAGATCAACCGTATTTGAGGCGGCCCCAACGTTAATCACTCTATATTTGAAGAAGACGTTTTTTATATATTTATCAATAATATGATTTAGGAAATTCTTCAACATCAAATCTTCGGTCAAAATATATCGATCCCAACCGGAGAAACCAAACAGTCGACTCTTCACATAGTTGTACGACGCATTTCGATGCTCCATATTCCCGTCGGAATTCTCGACGTACAGCAATTCTTCGGGATTCAACATCTGCATCATTGCAAGCGAATGAGTCGTAAAGACAATGTTGACTTTGTATTTTTTGCAAAAATCCCTGAGTTTACTAATGAGATGAACTTGTGCGGCCGCATCTAGGGAGATATCAATCTCGTCAATGACGATTAGTCTTTTCTTGTTTTTTATTTTCCGATACAAGCTAATGACAAAATACTCACCTGAGCTGAAATAGTCCTCTCTGATATAGCGACTACCCTCCAAGATGATGCAATAGTACTGCCGCCCATTTATGTTTATTTCACGCAGACTATCGAATCTGTCACTTCCGTATATATGCGACAGAAGTTCGATAAGCTCCTCTGGTTTTGAGTAATTCTCCAGAACGACGTTTTGCCGTATTTCCGCGTCGTTTCTCCAAATCGTCCTGAAATAATTAAAACGCTCCCCAAATGGCATGGGCAATTCAACTTCAATTTCCTCCCGAAGCGTTCGCGGGACAATCGATCTACTATTTAAGCCATGAATGTTTGGGTCGTACGTGTACTCGAATTCGCGTGCGCCATATTTATATACAATCCGACTGCGCTCCGAGAAAATACTCTCATCTGACGTGATTTTATATGTATCCGAAACCCGAAGATTTCGGATTGCCTTCACGATCGACGTTTTTCCAACGCCATTTCTTCCGACTATGCAAAATAGCTGATGGCCGTCAAACGGAACTGCTATGCAGGCACTGACGATGTGTTGGACATGTTCTATTTGAATGTATATCTCCATCGTCACTCTGCCTTCTTCGAATCCGTTTTCTTAGGTTGATGAATTAATATGTCGACAACCGTAACGCCATATTTTCGCCGAAGTTTATCAAGATAATCTTGATCAATTGTGTTCGCGTAATTCAAAAGCCCAGATAACTGAACCACACTATCTTCAAAATCGATTTTTGTGGCATCGGAGAGTCTGTCTTGATTGTTAACGTATAGATGAAGAAGCGTTTCAATCCGATTCTTCATTTTGGCATCGAGTGAGACTTGCCCATTTGGAAGAATTACCATTCCAAGTATTTTTACTTTTCGACCCTTACTGCTGATTTTTGTTTTTTCTTCATTCAGCCTCAAATCATAATAGTCACAATCTGACAGGGTATCTGCTATTACCTGACTCATATCCATGAGCGGTTCTTTCTCATCTGATGAAATGATAATATCATCAGAATATCGGGTGTACACTAGCTGCTTGCTTTGACAATAGCGCGCAAGTTCTTTGTCAAATAATAGCAATGCGGCATTACTTATCACAGGTGAGGTGGAGTAGCCCATTGGCAATCTACCATCGACCGTAACCAAATCGACAATTCGATCCAGATACTGATTTGTGTCAGCAATAGGAAGCACATCTTCGCCGTTTATTATGATTTGACGAACGATATCTGAAGTGATGCTTCCGAAGAAATTAGAAAAATCTGCCTGATAAAAATGTTTACTCCCCGCATGCATTCGAACTGCGGCGGCAGCATTTGTGCCTTTTCTATAAGAAAAGACCACACCCTCATTTACAGGTAGTCGATTGAATATAAATAAATTAAGAAACGAATGATATTTTCTTAAAGTCCTGTCCGTAATAAAAACCAAACGCTCTTTTCCTGCGTCATCTTTAATTGTTTTTTTTGTAAAATGACGATCGATTTCACCCGTCGCAAAATCATCAAAATTTTGCTTGTTGTGGTACATCGCATCGAAAAGCACTCGCAATGGTTTTTTTGTCATTTTCGATAAAGCCCGCGTAGAAACTAAACGTAAGTTGCTGATTATAGGCACAAAACAATCTGCGAGCAAAAGCGTGCTGCCGAAGCGGCAAACGGAGCGGAAAGGGAGATGAGATAGGACGGAGCGCCGTGCCGCGCACATACGAAATGGGCGACCCCTTAAATTTAAGGCGTCGCCCACACGTAAATATATGCAGACCCGGTAGAGGCCAGACTTCGGACCGGAGGATACTCCTGGTCGCTGGCATGATCCTACTATACGACAGATCAATACAGATACGCAAGCCGAGGGCGAGGCTACATCGAGTCTTTCGGCCGATGAATTGGGGCACGTACGCTCCCGCTGGTAGTCCAGGCACCATGCGCGCGTCGGCATTGCGGCCGCCGTCTTCGGGCGAAAGCGTGAGTCAGTGGGTCAGAGGAAGTGCTAGGCCGCGCCGCGCTCTTTTCACGGAGACGCGCGTTTTCCGGATCGATCTCGCACCACGCCAAAGGATTTAAAAGCCCGCCGTGTCTTTGTAACGGATGCCGATAACTGGCCGGCCGCCAAAGCCGCCTTCACGTCACTGACGGTAGTCGAGCAGTCGGGACCTATGAGCACTCCCACCAGTTTCATGTCTTTCTGGAAATCGTAGAACTGTAGTTTTACAGGCCCCTGCGCCCCCATGTTCGGCCCATCCTTTGGGATCCAGTCTTTGGCAAAAATGAACTTCCTCCACTCTTGCTCGTAGGCCCACGAACTCGACTTCGTTACCAAAGTTTCGAGGAGCACCGGCTCAAGCTGCGGCGCTGCATGGCGAGCTACATCGAGGCTGTATGGTTTGCGCGTCTTGCGATACGAGACCGGATGTACGCCCTCGGGGCCTGTGTCGAACGCCAGAACCATTCCCCGATGGCAATCTGCGTAATGACTCCACATGACAGGCTCTGAACTTGACCTGCTAAGGCACAAAAGCCCGACTTGGGGCTCCAAGAATTCCTTCAATTTACGCTGAATTTTTCGCTCGTCCTTTGTTTCGAAGGTTAGCGAAAGCAATTCGAACGGATCATTCAGGTTCTTGAGCGTCGCAACCTTCAAATGTCCAGTGCGTAATGTTTCCAAGGCATAAGACGCTTTCGTGTAGTGGTAGAGGCGCATGCGCAGTTCATGAAGTCACGAATGCCACGATTATTGCGCATCGAGGATTGGTGGTGGTGGCCCAGCGCCTATTCGGCGTCGAGGAATCGTGCCATTGCAAGATTGATCGCGGCGGCGCGAGAGAGCCCGAGTTTGACGGCGTGCGCGTCGAGCCGACTGAGCAGCGTCCCATCGACGCCTAGGCTAATCACCTCTTTCCTTCGCCGCGCTGGCTCGGCCGTCTGTTCGTGCGCAGCGTCTGGTGCGCGCGAGATAAAGTTATCTGCGCTCTCCGCATAGCCGCCGCTCGCGGGCCGTTTCGTGATCGTCATATTTTCGCCCTTCCCTTTCCGATACCTAGTCGATATCGACTAGGTATCTACTAGATATCGAACGGGTATCGAATAGATTTCTTTTCGATATTGCCTTACGCACCAAACACCGCAGCCGTGAGCCGGTCGACTTCGGCACAGGCCACGGTGTCACGCCGCGGCATTTCTTCGACGTGCAGGCCGGCGCCGCTCGCGTTCGCGAAGGCTTTGCGGCGCCCGAGGCGGTACGGCAGCAGCTCGACTTCTTTGAAATCCGAGATCGCGGCGGCCGCATCGCGGTTGTCGGCGCCGTTGGCGTCCGCTGAATTCAGGAACGCGAAGGCTTTCAGATCGTGGACGGCGCGCGCCTCGTCGACGAGCTGCACCATGTCTTGCATAGCCCACACGTCGAAAGTGCGCGGCAGGCAGGGAATGACGACGGCATCGCAGACCGTGAGCGCCGCGCGCAGCGCGCTCGAATCACGGCCGCCCGCGTCGATCACGACGAAATCGTATGCGTCGCGCTGCTGGAGCACCTGGGCGCGCAGCGTGGCGCCGTTGGCGTAGGCCGACGCGGCAATCGGCGGCCACCCGCTCTCGGCCCGCATGGTGATCGCGGTCAGGCTTGTTTCCTGTCGGTCGCCGTCAACCATCCAGACGCGCGCGCCTTCGCGCGCGAGCCCGATCGAGAACTGTAACGAGCTCGTCGATTTGCCCGTGCCGCCCTTCGAATTTCCGACTACAACGATTTTTGCCATTTGCTCCCCGAGCATGATGAAAACAGAGTGCCAATATCGACTTGATATCGGCCTGATTGCATTGCGTCCGTCCGCCTATTCGTCGAACTGGAGTGCGGCCGTATCGCGCCGCTCGCGGCGCGGTATCGGCGTTTCCGGCGGATACATATCGAGCTGCGTGCGGTAGGTGTGACCGCACGTCACGTCGTCACACTGGAAATCGAGAAGCCAGGACGTTGGCGACACCTTCTCAATCGACCGTGCGATGCCGCGCGCCCCGCAGTGCGGACATTTGATGGTGAATCTCATGCCGCCCTCGCGAGCGCCGCAGTCGTGCGCGCATTGACGCCTCCGCGCAGCATCGGCGAAGGCCGCACTTCGAGCGCAATGTCGGCGCGCGGCTTCGCTGACGCCGACAGCGAGAACAGGATTTCGAATCCGGCCGGCGTGCGATAGCCGCAGTCATCGCAGACGAAATACATGCGGCGCATCGTGTCGGACAGGCCTTCCGTGTGCCTCGCGTCGATTTCGCCGTCGCAGCAAGGACAATCGATTTTCATGGTCGTCATTCCGGTCTCCCGTCAGTACAAATAGCGCCGCCCCCGGCGAAATTCAGGGCCACGGCGTCGGAATCTGTATCGGTCGGCGCGGCCGCGTGGTGGTCAAATGCCGGCTTCGAGGCCGGTCGCGTACAGTTATTCACACAGGTCCGAGGCGCGCGCTGCGCGCGCTCAAAACCTACAACCTCCGCGCGCGTTGCGGCGCGCACCACTTCCCAACGGAAGCGCTTCGAATCAATCGTGACCGTGCGCGGCATCACGTCAATCCAGTTGCCAATCGCGTCGCGGACCTTGGCGACTTCGAAATACTCAATGCCGACTGGTTTCGCGGCGGCTTCCTCGCCGTAGGCCGTGCGTGAGCCGTCGCGGAATGTCGCGAGACGCACCAGGTAATCGCGGCCGCAATGCACGCCGCCTTGCGCGTTGACGTAGTGATCCCATGCAACGGACGCGTTCTCGCGCCCTTCGAACTTCGCGACGCGGTTCACGGCGTTATGCGCCGCGCGCACATGCGCGGGCGCATCGGCCGGAACGGATTCGACGCGCCGCAGCTCGCGCCAGATCGTCACCGGCGGGCCGCCAATCTGCTGGAACTGGCGAATGCGCCAGCGCGATGCCCACGCTTCCACGCGCGCGGACGTTTCGAGCGCGTCATTACCAATCAAATCCTTGTCGAGCTTGTAGCCGTCGATGTTCTTCGCGACGTACTTCGCGATATAGGCGGCGGCCGTGCCAAGTGCCGCGTCCATGCGCTTGAAGTCGCAGCGCTTCTTTTGCGCGCCGGCTTCGTCGCCGTCCATTGCGAGCGCGTAACGGCGTACAGTCGATTCAACGGTCTTGTCGTGCTGCGGGGGGTAGAAAACGAGCAGATGCCAATGGGGCGTACCGTCGTGTTGCGGTTCGGCGATACGAAAGCCGTAGAGCTTGATTCCGCGTCGTGCGAGCGCTGCGCGAATGCAAGCCCACACGCCGCGCAGATACGCTTGTGCTTCGTCGGGCTTCGTGCCGTCGTAGTTCTTGTTGCGGATAGCCTTTTCGCGGCCTTCCGGCCCGACCAGCTTGAACGCGTGCATTTTCGACGGGCAGGTGATTGTCAGGAATAGGCCTGCATGGGCCGAGGCAATCGCGATGCGCTCGAAACCTGCAATGCGCGTCATCAGCTCGGCGCGGCGCACGGCCTTGTTTGCGGGTCCCTTTGCCGACAGCTCGGCGAGCGTGAATTCCTGGTCAGTGTCGAGGTTATGCGCGACCGTCGTTTCGAGCATCGCGGCGTTGCGCGCATTCTGCGCTTCGCGCGCGGCGAGCCCTTCATTGGACACGTACACATCCCGCAGACGGTTCACGAGGCCGAAGTCGATTGCGGCCGCTTCGACGGCTCGCGCGTGCGCGCGGCGCATGCGCATCGTCCACCACTTCGGCGCGATCATGCGACGCACCGCGCCTTCGTCGGTAATGCGGCCAGCGGCGGCCGCCACTCCGCGCGATACGCAGAAGTCGGCGAGCATCGCGCGTGCTTCGAGCGCTTCCAGTGGTGTCAGCTCGAGCACCGACATGCCCGCGGCTCGCGCGGCGCAGCGCCCTGCTTCCTGCCATGCCTCAAGCGACAGCAAGCGCACGCGCGCCTGTTCGGCGCACTCGCGCGCATGTGCGATCACGTCATGGTCGAGCGCGTCGAGCGGCAGTTCATCGCTCACAGCATGGCCAGCAAGAGCCGCGACAGTCTCGCGCAGTCCAACATTGGCAAAGCGCTGCGCGTCGTTCTCGGCCGTGGCCTTCTTCGGGTTGAATGTCGAGCGGCGGCGATCCCACTCACGCATCATGTTCGCCTGCCAGCGACGCGGGAACGGCGCGACGAGCCCAGCGGCCCATACGTCGTTGGCGCCGACCATTACGCGAAGCCCCGCACCGCGCGGGAGATTGCAGCCCAGTAGGCGTCAGGCGTCACGTTCAAACGGCGCGGGGTCGTGCTTTGTCCCGCGCCGTGCGCTGTCTTCGTTGTGGTGGTGAGAATGGATTTGATGCGGGAGAGCTCCGCGTCACCGCGTGCCGTGACGCGGATATGCGCGACGCTCGGCGCCGCCTGCGGCTTGAACGACAGGTGCGTATCGCCCGCATAGCCGATATCGCCATCCTCCACGCGATATCCGATTTCCCCGAACGCGGTTGACGTACGCATAGCGGTTAGGCGCCGAGCCAGTAGAAGAAGCGGTCGATAGCCTGTCCAAGGCGCGACTGGCGACGATAGAACGGGCCTTCAATGGTGTAGCCGCCGAGCGCGGAGGGATGAATTGGCGCGACAGGCTTTCTGCCCCCCGGACACCAGCACTTGTGGGCGTGACGCGGCCGATCTTGACGCAAAATATGCGTTTCACCCGAACCGGAGTAAAAGCTGTGCTGCGAAACAAGGATTTGATTTCGGACCGTCCCGCTACGATGAAGGACGTGACAGAGGTCGCTCAGGCTGTAATTGAGTCGTTCGGCGAGGTCATGATGAACGTGCTTGATGTTGCGCTGACCGCGGCCGTTGACGATCCATCCAAGCGTGAGGCGATGCATATTGCGTTGATGACCGCCCTGCCTACCGCGCGCGACGCGTACCGCGCCGATGAAAGCCTCTTTTCGGCTGTGCTCGCGAATGAGCTGTTCCGCGCTTTGAAGGAAATCCGCCTGGGTGATACGGAATTCAGCGGCTGAGCCTAGCTGTTCGCCGGATTGCTTGTGGTGGCGAATTTCGCCAGCACCCCTCTCAGCATCGGGGACAACCAGACCCTTATTTCGCACATCAGGCCGTTGCGAAGTGGTGAGACGTGTAACGATGTGTTGCTGAGACACAGACATTTGGCTACCCCCGATTCAACCCCGAGAACGATGTTTTTGAGAAACATCGCCCCGGCGGCCGGGTAGCAAATCCAGCACTGGCGGGGTTGAGGGCCAGTTGCCGGGGCGACTGGCGAAGCATAGTTCGAGGCCTAAAACTATGTCAAGACTCTCGAACGATTCGTAACCCTCGAACGTTGCATATTCTCGAATATCGAACTACTCTACGCCGCAAGGTTGATGTTAATTTTCAAGGGGTTACAAAGTGAAAGGAACCGTCGATTATCTCGATGACGCGAAGCGATGCCTTCACGTTGAATCGGACTACGCGCTGGCGAAGGCGCTCAACATTCGCGCTTCGACAATCAGCGGCTACCGCGCAGGTCGCAGCCATTTCGACGAAACCACCGCTCTCAAGATCGCGGAGGCGTGCTCGATTGACCCGATGGAAGTGATCGCCGCTGCTGCTTACGAGCGTGCGAAAACTCAGGACGTGCGGACCATTTGGCTGGGGGCTTGGGAAAAATTTTCCAAGGGTTTTCGCCTGCTGGCGCTACCCGCTAACGCTTGTGGGACTTGGCTCCCACAGGTGTAACGCCAGCTAAAAGTTAGCCTCTGCAACGACTAGTTTTTATGTTATGTAAAATAAAAAACTAACGAATTGATAGCCTACAACTCCGGTGCTGCACGCGCACCGTACGGAACTACATCGCCTGCCGTTTGCCAATTCCGTGGCACCGCATCGAGATCTTGCGCCTGTTTTTTTCGGATGTGTTGGTGCGGTGGCGCGTGCTTGTCACTGGGTTGCCGACAGCTTGGTGCTCCGGTTGTCAGTGGACGGATATTGGCCCACCCGCCCACCACAAAAAGTAAGGCGTTCTCTATGATGGAGTTGCCGCAGTCGGCCCTCGTAATCACTTGAGCGCATGCGTTGAATCGGCGCCATCATAGGTGGGTATGCGAAATAGATAGCCAGTTTGAATCGAAGTTTTCCTAAACGATTAGGTACGCAAAATAGTCGAAAATCCGAAAAAAATCGATGTATGATTTCGAGACTGTCTCACGATTCGTAGCAAGGAATGCAACGCGCGAGGTGCAGATCGTGCTTCCGTCTTTCTTGTCTCGCGGCCCTCCCCTCGCTTCCAAAACTTGATCGAGTCAGGAGCATCCATGGACAGGACATATTCTCTCGACACGTCGTATGTCGGGAAAAAAACCAGTGAAGATTACGCGCCATTTCCCGGCCCTAACGACCGTACCGACGCACTCGCGAATATTGTCTTTGCCTTTGTGAAATCCAGGGGAATTACAACAGAGGGAGTCATAGCTGTCGCGATTGACGGTCAAGATAACGTTTACGTAGCGTTTTCAGCGGCTCTGCTTGATGCTACAAACAGAATTTGCGGCGGCAATTACTCCACCATCGCAGGTCTTCTGCGTGACCGCATGAAGGGCTACGGCAGGGTAACGCTTTGTCATAAGTTAAATAAAACACAGGCTGGTCAATGTAAGGCGAGCTGCGCGGAGCCAAAGCTTATTGCAAGAATGTATTCTCTTAACGTGAACTTCGTTAGCTTGTGCGTTATTGGTTTCCCCGCAGGAACAACTATGGGCCTTCACCTCTGCGTAGCTTCGAGTGAAACCGCATACCTTACACCGTGCGAATACTGTAAGCATTTTTTCGAGATGTATTACCAGGGTTAAGAACTGATCTGTTCGATCGTTTGCGCGTGCCAGCCCTGTTCGCGCCGCTCGTGCATCGCTTCAGTCAATGCGCCCGCAGTTCGATGCCGACTGGACGGACCTCGCATGGGCAACCCTGCACGCAATTTCGAACGAGCGGCTGAAAGGCATGGCGGCCCGCAAGTTTGTGAAATGGGGGGAGACTAAATCCGTACTTAGGCCACTTTCGCTATCCGCGCAATAGCCGCCTACCTCGGTTCAGCGGTAGGCGGCTATCTGGCGGGCGATTATATCGGCTGTTGCTGAACGCCGATCAGGACGAAGTTCGAATTGCCGTCGATGATGGCTTGCGTACTGCCGGTCTTGCTCGATACCTCCACGTACACATAGGTGGTATGGCCATTCTGATCGACGTATTTGTAGGCATTGGCGCGAACGGTGGCTGTGTTCGAACCATTGCCGTCGATATATCCGCTGCTGGTGAACGCATGGCTGAAGAAATTAGGCATGCCGGGATCACTCTGGTTCGATCCGGCTTCCCTGAAGGTATACGTACCGCTCGAATCGACCGTCGTGGTCCCGGACAGACCACAATTTTCATACTCGACGAAGGTTTTCCCGTTGAGTTCGGCCGGATCGGTCACAGCTGTCAGTTCACCCGATGCATACGCGTACTGGGTGAGCTGCGTCGCTGCTGTGCTTCCCGTACAAAGCTCACCGATCCGATTGCCTAGTTGACTAACGATGCCCGAGAATTTGCCTGCATTGACAAACGACGTTGCTTCGCCGGTCGAATCGATCCTGGCTTGTGCCGAGAACGAGCCGCGATTTGGATCGTCCAGTGAGATGCCGAACGTACCGTCAAGGTTCACCGACGCACCCATCGTCATTGCGGTAAAACCAGGTGTCGTGTAGGCCGTCGCCGAATAGGTTTTCTGGGTCAGTGCCGAGCCCGAAGCAGCCTTCGTTGCGGCATCTTGTTGCGACAGACCAGCAGCCTGAAGGGCCGTTGCATATTGATCCAGCAGCGCGTCATTGGCATCGCCCACGCTGAATTGTGAGTTCAGCGGATTGAAGCCATTGGCAAGCGTCAGACTGCCCGGCAGCGTTGCGATTGCCGCCTGGACTTTCGCCAGCGCGCTCGACAGATTTCCGGCCGTGATAGCACTCGACAGGACGCCCGACGCAGCGCCATCAAGCGCCGATGCATTGCCGTTACCGAGCACGCCAACGATCAGATCGGTCAGCGGCGTCACGTTTGTGGTGCCGGGTGAAGCTGCGGCTGAGTGAAGCGACGATGCCAGTGCTATGCCGTTGGCCTGACCTCCCGCAACCTGCACGACGCAAGGATAATCCGCGGTCTTCAGCCTTGCAGAATATGTACCGTCCGAACCCGTCGTGGCCGATGCTGTTGCCCCCGAAGCGCATGTGAACGACACCGTGCCGCCAACGATGGCCGAGCCGATTGCCGCTACGCCGGTCGTGGTGCTGGTGGAGGTAGAGGGCGAGCCACTACCGCTACTGTTGCCGCCCCCGCATGCAACAAGCGCTGCGCACAAAACTGCACCCAGTGCGACCTTCGTAATCGGCGTATTGAGTTTGCTGTTCTTCACTACTTGTTTTCCTCTGCTGGTGGTGATTGGTTATGAATGAGCGAACTCGATGAGAACCGCGCGCGCCGGCTCGGGCGGGGCACGCAATCTGGAACACTGTCACAGGGACGCAATCGAAGTGCTCTCATTGATGCTTCCAGGAGCCCATGATGCCAATTGAATCGTCAGGTGAAAATTCGAATACGAAAGTAAACGGCAATGAATTGGAAAGCTTTAGCCTGTTCAGATATTCGTTTTTGCGTTTCCGTGCGTTAACTTCGAGACACCTGAAGCCAGCCGCGCCCTACTGGCAGCAGGTCTTTCGGGCCGGTCGCCTGCATCAAGGCGGGCCTTTTTAGAAGTGCGCCGGGGGCTGCACTTTCTGGCCCTGCGTCGCCGTCGCCGCGTGCGTGCACGCCACGCCGACCGTTTACCGCCCGCCGCTCACCGCTGCCCGCCTGCCGAAATCTGGGACGAATGCCCGCAGTTGCCTGTACTTGAACTGTTGTGGGAGATTCATCGGCTGCACGCCACGATTCGACGTGCGCGCCAGATTCGCAGCCTGCTCGGCACTCCACCAGGCACGCCTCCTGCGCCACCAATCCGTGCCGCCTCGCAGGAGGAACCCATGGCGTCCGCCCATACATCCAGGCAGCCACCCGGTGCCGGCTCACACCTTGAGCCGACGCGCGCACAGCGCGCCGCCGGCTGGCTCGGTCTGTGTGCGGTGCCGCTCATCTGGCTGCTGCATCTGGCGCTCGGCGTCACGCTCGTTTCCACGGCCTGCGCCGACGCCGTCGCGCAAGATCCGATGCCAGGCTGGCACGGCACGCAGTGGATCCTCGGCGTCGCCTCGGTCTGCGCGCTCATGCTCGCGCTCGCCATCACCTACGCTGCGGGCCGCGCCTGGCGCAAGATTGCCAACGTCGCGCCCGAAAAGCGCGACGCCAGGCGCTTCATCGCATGGTGCGGCGCGGCCACTTCCGTGGCCTTCACCTTCGGTCTCGCTTTCTCGATCTGCATACTGATCGCGGCACCGATCGAGCGCCTCTGCACGGCCTTCGACTAGGCAACCCGATCCCCGCACTGCAAACGCCGCCAAGCGGCCCGGGCAAGCCGCGCCCGTTGCGCGAACATGCTTTTGCCGACGCCGTCGCGGCCGACAATGCCAGTCGGCACGCGATCGAGAACGAGATTCAGCGAGTCGAATCCGGCACAACGGGTGCGCTTTAAAAGCGGTCGATCATGCCAAACTGCACACCGCGCACAGGCGCGCCCGGCCAGGACGGCGGCAGGCCGGTCACGTTCACACCGCGCAGCGTGTACGTCGCCTCACCGCGATTGCGCAGCCACCCTGCGCTCGCGTAGAGCAGTACGCGTTTCGAGAGGTCATACTCGCACGCGGCGCTGAACTGGTCGGCGTCGTTGTCGGCGCCCGAGAGATCATGCACCCAGGCGTAACCGAGCGATGCGCGAAACCGCGAGGTGACCGCATAGCGCGCCGAGATCGAGACGCCGTTGTTGTGGTTGCGCGGCGTGCCGCCATCGCCGTTGAAGTACGCGAGAAATCCGGTCACCGGCCCGAGCACGTACGACATGCCTCCCAGATTGGCTCGCAGCGCGCCATCGCCGTTTTGCTGCTGATGCGCATAGGACACGCGAAATGGTCCGCGCCGCCACTCGGCGGTTTCGATGTTGCCGGCCAGCCCGTTGATACCCGTGGACGCATCGCGCAGCGAGGCCATCAGCGTGGTCGAGAAACCGTAGATGTCGGGAGACAGATACGTGATCGCGTTGCTTTCGTAAGGCGTGATCTTCGAAAGATTGTTGAGGCCCGAGGCGATCGTGCCCGCACCGAACGCGTCCAGCTGTCCCTTGAAGGGAATATAGATCGGCGAGTATTGCCGCCCCACGCGCACCGTGCCCCACCGCGTGCCGAGTCCTATCCACGCCTGGCGATTGAAGATCGTGTTGGCTACGGCGAAGGTGCCGTCGTTGGAGCCGAAGCCGTTTTCCAGCTCGAACAGTATCTTGATGCCGGCGCCGATATCCTCCACGCCGCGCAGCCCGAATCGCGAGCCGCGATACGCGCCCGAGTCCATGCGCGCGACCCACCCCGCGCCCGGGTTCGTCACCTCGATGCTCGTGTCGAGTGCCCCGTACAACGTGACCGAGCTTTGCGCGTATGCGCTTATGGTGTGCAACGTGCCGAAGGTTGCCGCAGACAACACCGCCCAGGCGCGCGCCGCGCGCAATGTTCGATTCATGAGGGAAAAGCGGGTGAGGCGCACGAGCGGTGCGTCGCATGCTGCATGAATGGCGGCAGGTGCCGTGCTTGTCGCCTGCCGCCGCGCGGGAATCCCGTAAGCCGCGGCGGCCCTGTGCTGCCGGGCGGCCGCGCGTGACTCATTGCTTCGGCAGCGCGTAGGCAATCACGTAATCGCCGAGCTTCGTGCCGAACGAGCCGTGCCCGCCCGCCGCGATCACGACGAACTGGCGGCCGTTCACCGCGTACGTCATCGGCGTGGCCTGGCCTCCCGCGGGCAATCGCGCTTGCCAGAGCCGGTTGCCGTTGTTCACGTCGAAGGCGCGCAGATAGTTGTCCGCCGTCGCGCCGATGAAGATCACGCCGCCCGCCGTCACCATCGGGCCGCCCAGCATCGGCATGCCCGTGCGGAAGGCCACGGGAATCGGCGAGCTGTCACGCGTCGTGCCGATGCGCTTTTTCCAGACGATCTGGTTGGTCTTCAGGTCGACGACGGAGATATAACCCCATGCCGGCTGCTTGCACGGCAGCCCGATCGGCGACATGAACGGATTGAGCGTCACGCCGTAAGGCACGCCATATTGCGGCTGGACACCCGCCTCCGTGCCGCTGCCCTTTGCGCCCGGCTGCGGCTCGATCGGATTGCCCACCCCGCGCGGAATGAGCCGCGAAACGAACGGCAGCGCAATGGGGTTCGCCACCGCGATCTGCCGGTCGGTGTCGATGGCGAGGCCGCCCCACTCGAACATGCCGAGGTTGCCCGGGAAAATGAGCGAGCCTTGCAGCGAAGGCGGCGTGAACGTGCCTTCATAGCGCAACTGGTGGAACATCACGCGGCAGATGAGCTGGTCGTACATCGTGGCGCCCCACATGTCGGCGTCGGTGAGATTCTTCGTCGGCCGGAACGTGAGCTGCGAGAACGGCTGCGTGGCCGAGACGTGGTCGCCAGGCGCCGCGCCCTGCGGCACCGGCATTTCGGGCGCGGGCACGACGAGCGCGCCCGTGCGGCGGTCGAGTACGAACAGGTTGCCCGTCTTCGCAGGCGCATAGACCACCGGCACGGTCTTGCCGTCCTTGTCGGTGATGTCGGCCAGTGTGGGCTGCGAGGGCTGGTCCATGTCCCACAGGTCGTGGTGCACCGTCTGGTAGAACCAGGCGAGCTTGCCGGTCGACGCGTGCAGCGCGAGCAGGCCCGTTGCGTAACGCTCGAGGTCGGGCGTGCGGTCGCCGCCCCAGATGTCCGGCGTCTTCACGCCCATGGGCAGATAAACGATGTCGAGCTTCGCATCGTAGGCGGCCGGCGCCCACGAGTTCGGCGAATTCCACGTGTAGTGCTCGCCCGGCCCCGGAATCTTGTTCGGGTCAGCCGCGCCCGGATCGAATACCCACAGCAGTTCACCTGTGCGCACGTCGAAGCCGCGAATCACGCCCGAGGGCTCGCGGTTCGAGAAGTTGTCTTCCACCGCGCCCGCCACGACGATCACCTTGTTCGTCACGATGGGCGGCGAAGTGGGCTCGTACATGCCCGGCGTCGTGACCGGCATGGCGTGCTGGAGATCGAGGTCGCCGTTGTTGCCGAAGCCCGTGCAGCGTTCGCCCGTCAGCGCATCGAGTGCATAGAGGTGGCCATCGTTCACGGGCAGCAGGATGCGGCGCATGCACGTACCGTTCGCGGCGGCAGGTGTTGCTGCGGCTACGGGTTCGCTCGCGGGCGCAGCGGCTTGCGTGGCCGATGCGGGATCACTGGCTGGCGCAGCCGCCTCGGCGCCCGAAGCCGCCGCAGCGGCCGACGCGGCCACGGGCGTCGTTGCCGTCGCTCCCAGGTCCGCCGCCGCGGCGTTCACGGATGCCGCCGAAAGATCCACGAACGACACGCCCCGGCAGGTCACGTGCTGGAACGAGGGGTCGGCCTGAAGCTTCGGATCGAACTTCCATTTGAGTTCGCCCGTTTGCGCGTCGAGTGCGAACAGGATCTGGTGCGGCGAGCACAGGTAAAGCAGATCGCCGATCTTGATCGGCGTGACCTCGTTGGTGATCTCGACCGGATCGTTGGGGCCTTTCGTGTCGCCGGTGCGGAAGGTCCAGGCCACCTGGAGGTTATGCACGTTCTCGGGCGTGATCTGCTGCAGCGGCGAATAGCGCGTGCCTTGCTGGTCGCGTCCATAGGCAGGCCACTCGGACGGCTCGATGCCGTCGACGTTCGGCGCGGGCGTGGCTCTGACCGCCGCGAGCGAGCCGTTGATCTGCTGCGGGTCGTTGAAATGCGCATAGACGAGCACGCCGCCCCACACGAGCAGCCCGACCACGAGCGAAATCACGCCGAACTGGCGCGGGCGCTCCAGGTGCCAGCTCATGAACACGAGCAGCCAGATGCCGAACACCACCAGCACGCCCGAGCGCGGCACGAGCGCCCAGAAGTCCGGCCCCGACTCCCAGAGGCCCCATATCGCCGTACCGATCAGCACGATCGCGTAGAGCACGAACGCAGAGGGGCTCGCGCGCCACAGCAGCCACGCGAAGACGAGCAGCAGCACGCCCGTCACAACGTAGTACGGCGAGCCGCCAAGCGAAACGAGCCACGCGCCGCCAGCCAGCAGATACACCGCCGTGAGCAATGTGAACAGTACGGAGATGACGCCGATGAAGCCCAGCGGTTTCGATAGTCTGGCCATGATCTCAACCTTCCTCGAAGAATGCCGTCTGCGATGGCGAAAAAAACGTGGCGTCAGAACACGTGCATCATCCCGACGTAGGCGCCCGTTTGCGATTGACCAGCCATGGGGCTGGTCGGCGTGCTCGAGTCGCGCGGCGTGGCGAACACGGAGAACGTACCGTCCTTGCTGTTGTCCACATAAGCGACCGTGCCGTACAGGAACGTGCGCGCACTCAGGTTGTACGTCGCGCCGAGCGCGTAAAGCATGGCGTGGCTCGCGGGGTCGTGCGAGGCGTCGCCACCGCCCTCGCCCACGTGAATATAGAAACCCGCGGCGGTCACCGCCCACTTCGGTGTGGCCTCGTAGGTCGCGCCCAGCCAGTAGTGGTCGGCGGTATCGGAGATGCCGGGCGGCGAATCGGGTGCGGAGTAATGCGTGTACGCAGCCTGGATCTTGAACTTGTGCACGCGCAGGTTGCCGCCCACGAAATATTCGCGCGAGGCCGTGAAGATGTTGGAAAAGCGCCCGCTCGAATCGCGCAGTTCGTCGTAGATGCCGCGCAAATCGAAAAGCGGCGAATGATACGAGAGCATGATGCCGTCCGAGCGGCCGAACTCGCCTTCGGCGCCGGCGTTGAAGTTGCCTGGCTGGTTGCCGAACGAATACTGGCCCTGCACGTCGAGGCCGTTCCACACCGGGCTGTGATATTCGACGTTGTTGCTCGTTTGCTGCCAGTTGCGCCCACGCACGAGCGAGGCCGACGACACCGCCTGCTGCACGAACGGATCGAATGCCCACACACCGTCGCTGTCGATGAAGAGATTACGGCCGGCTTGCAGTTGCCCCCATGTGTCGTTCTTCAAACCCACGTACGCGCGGCGCGACCAGAGCCGGCCGCCGCCCGTGGTGCCGTTCATGATCTGCACGGCGGTTTCGAGGTTGAAGATCGCGGCGCTGCCGCCGCCCAGGTCCTCGGTGCCTTTGAGGCCGAACATGCTGGTGCCCCAGTCGCCACCTTCGGCGCTCCAGCGGGTCGAACTGCCGCCGTTACCGTTCGCGATGTGATTGAGGTATTCGATGCCGCCATCCACGCGGCCATACATCGTGACACTCGATTGTGCGCTCACGGCCGAACTGGCGGCGAGCAGCACCACTGCGCCCAGCGTCGTTTTCACTATGGCTCCCTCGTGGAGTCTTCTTTCCTGGTCCGGTCCATGCCGGGGCGGATCGCGTGGTTGAACGTGCGGACCAGCCGGCGTCCCAGGTCTCACGCCGGCCGCATCGCGCACCAAAAAGCATAGCGCGTGGTGAGAAAAGCCGTATTTTGGCTGGTCGGCAAACGACGTACAGAGTTGCACCGGCGCGACGGCGCCGGTGGCGTCGCGCATATTGCGTGCCGAGCCGCGCCGCGCCATGCGCGGCGCATCGCGCAGGCGTTCGATCCGGCGGCGTAAGGTGACCGACGCTAGCGCGCGTCGTGCCGCGAATCTGCCTTGCCGCCGAGCTTTGCGGCGTCGCCGCCCTGCGCCGGCTGCCGATGGTTGGCGCGCACAGCGTGAAAAACCGGCAAACGCCAGCCGAAATAGAGCGAGGCCAGCCGCAATGCCACGCAGGAAATCACGGCCACCCAGGGCGTCCAGAACGCCGACCAGCCCACATACGTGAGCCCCACCTGCACGCAGGCCCCGAGCAGTGCGGCCGAAGCATAGATCTCGCGCTCGAGAATGGCGGGCACGCGCGAGAGCAGCACGTCGCGCATCACGCCGCCTCCCACCGCGCTCACGATGCCGAGGATGATGGCCGGCTCCGCGCTCTGGCTATATGCGAGCGCCTTCTGCGCACCCGCCGCCGCAAAGAGTCCAAGACCGATCGCATCGAACAGCAGCACGGGATGACGCAGCCGCCGCACCTGCGGATACGCCGCAATGGTCAGTCCCGTAGCCAGCAGCGTGACCGCGAGATAGGCCCAGTTCGCGAGCCCGGCGGGCGGCACCGCGCCGATGCACAGATCGCGGATGATGCCGCCGCCGCACGCCACCATGAAGCTCACGACGACGATGCCGAACAGATCGAGCCGCCGCTGCCGCGCGGCCACGGCGCCGGAGATCGCGAAGGCGAACGTGCCGATCAGGTCGAGTGCCGTATAGGCCGCGTGAGCGTTGAGATGCGCGCCCACGTGGGCCCCGAGTGCCCCGCTCACGCCGCCTCGCTTGCGCGGCCAAGCCACGCGGCGGCCGCGCACAGCATCGCTTCGAGGCCGGCGCGCAAGGTGGGGTCGAGCACTGGCGCGAGCGCCGCCGTGCGCTCCTGCGTCGAGAGTTCAGGATGCTGGTGCAGATGCTTGTAGAGCGCTTCGAATTCAGGCAACAGCGCGTCGATGGCGGGTGCCGCGGTTTCGACCAGATTCGGCATGGACGACTCCCTCATGCGTATTTCATTGTGCAATGTGCGGCGTGCGCGACGCGATCTCAAACACCGTCGATCAGGCTCTGCGCAAGCTTGGCGAGCAACAGGTCGAGCGTCTTGCGCTCGTGTTCGGTGAGCACGGCGGCGAGTTCGGATTCGAGCTTCGAGCCGGCTTTTTCGGAGGCATTCGCCACCTTCGCGCCCTCGGGCGTGACGCGCAGCACGACGCTGCGCCGGTCCTGCGCATGCGTGCCGCGGCCAATCAGGCCACGCGATTCGAGTTCGCCGAGCGTTTTGGAAAGCAGCGTTTTTTCGATGAGCGCGCGCTGCGATACGGCCTTGGGCGTGATGCCCGGCTCGGCGCGGATGATGCGCAGCACGCGCATGGCACGCACGTCGAGATCCCAGCGCTCGCGATAGACCGCGTTGGCGCGCTCCATCAGCAGCGCGCTCGTTTGATCGAGCCTGAAGGTGAGGAAATCTGAATACAAATGCGTGCTCCCATCCGTACGCTAGCTGGACGCCAGTATAGCCAAATAGTTGAAGATTTCAACTATATGGATTCGGCGGAAGCACGATTGAGCGGGCGCAGTTGTGACAACGCGGCGGGCTCCCGTTTTCGGGAAAGCCCGCCGCGCAGGAGGAAGCGTCCGGCGGGGACAGGTGCCCGCCGGAGTCATCGCCGAATCGACTTAGAATGCGTGACGCATGCCCACCGTCACGGCGACCTGCGTATCGGTCGACGAAGGCGAGAGCGTGTTGATCATGGCGTGCGAAAGCACGGAGCCTTGCGGTGCGCCGTGCACGTTCTGGTACACGCCTTCGAGGTAGAAGTCGGTGCGCTTGCTGATCGCGTAGTCCGTTTGCAGCATGGCCGTGTTCCAGCCCGGGTTCGTGCCGTTGTAGGCGCCGTGCGTGTACGTGTACGCACCCGAAACGCTCCATGCCGGCGTGAGCGCGTATTTCACGTTCGCTTCGAAGTTGTCGAGACGCAGCGAACCGGCGAGCGAGCCGGCGGAGTTGTCGTTCGCGCCGAGATAGGTGCCCGTGCCGAACGAGTAGACGCCTGCGGCGTTGTCGATCTGAGAATGGCTCCAGACCAGACCCACCGTGGCCGGACCGTACGTGTAGTTGCCGCCGAGCGACCAGACGCGTTGGCGCTCCGCCAGGAAGTTCGCGCTGGTGTCGCCGGAAGTGACCGCGCCGCTGCCGTTGCCCGCGTTGTTGAACTGCAGGTAGCCGGCCGCGAGGTTCAGCGGACCCTGGCTATACGAAACGGCGAAACCGTACGAGCGGTTGTTGGCGAAGTCGCCGGCCTTGTTGCTGAACGAGTACATCGTCTCGAACGTCACGCCGTACAAGGTCGGGCTCGCGTACTTGACAGAGTTGTTGACGACCACCGAATTCGCGGCGAGGTTGTCGTTCTCGAACGGGTGGGCCGCGAGGTTGCCGCCCCACGTGTTGAATTCCGCCGTGAGCGGGCCTACGAGGTCGTTCATCACGTCGAACTGGCGGCCGAACGTGAGCGTGCCGTACGGATCGCTTTGCAGGCCCACCCACGCCTGCGAACCGAAGCCGAGACCCGAGAACGCCTGTGCGCCGTTGTTGAGCAGGAAGCCTTGCTCGAGCTTGAAGATCGCGTGCAGACCGCCGCCCAGGTCCTCCGAACCCTTGAGCCCGAACACCGTGTTCTGCGTGGAACTACTGTTCATCTGCCAGTTGCTGTGGCCGAACTGGTTGTTCGTGTAGACGATACCGGTATCGATCAGACCGTAGAGGGTCACGCTGCTTTGCGCGTGCGCGGAAATAGCAAAGGCGCTCAGGAGTGCCGCGGCGAGTAGCGATTTTTTCATGTTTTCAAGCTCCGGATTGGGCGGTGGGTTAATGCATCGAAATCAGGCAGCCGGCACCATCGACGTGCAGTCACGTATGCGTCCATTCCACTTCGGTGCAGATTCAGAAGCAAAAAACTATTCGCCGATGATTATTGCGAATCATGCAATTCATCGGTGTTGAAAATGCAACGACAAAATGGAAATCGTGTGGCGAGCGCGGTGCGAATCGAACACCCGCATCATAGGGTGTCGAAAATAAAAATGGTGTCGAAATTCGAACGACGTGGCGTCGATGGCACAACCGCGCCCGGCAAGGCTCGACGTGCGCCGAGGAATGTGCGGGGCGTGAATGTCTCCGGATAAATTACATAATGCTTTCGATGTAACGTATTAAATCCGGCGAGAATGGCCGATTATCCGCATCGAGAATCCCGGGAGTAATCGGCCGTCGGAGCGTGTTGATTGTTCTTCTAATGCGCTCTCTCTTTTGGCTTGACGTGATTCGTTCAGGCGGCCGGCGCAACCGATGCGCCCGCTATTGCGTGGCGCTCCAATGCCTCTGCGACGAATCCCGATGCCTTCATCGTTTCGATAAACGCGCCAAGCGCTTCGGCGGCCTGCGGACCGCGGCGCTTCGCGACGCCCATGGCCTGGCGAATCACCATGAAGCGTTCGTCGAGCAGACGCAAGCCGCCGGCCTTCGCGGCGTCGGCCTCGAGTTGCTGTTTCACGCCCGCGGCCACTTCGAGCTGTTGTTCGAGGAAGGTCCGCACGACGGCAGGCGAAGTCGGTGCGCGCACGATTTCCGCATGCTTCAATTCCCGCGTGAGAAAGAGGTCGTAAGCACTGCCCTTGCCAACGGCCACGCGGTTATGCGGTTGATCGACGTCGGCATGGGTGCGCACCGGCGAATCGTTGCGAACCAGATAGAAGCCTTCGATCAACACATAAGGCGCGGTGAACGCGATCGTCTCGCCGCGCTTTGGATCGATGGCAAAGAAGCCGAAGTCCGCACGTTCATCGCTCACGGCTTCGACCGACTTGCCCGCTGTGTCGAATACGACAAGTTCGAGCGGCACACTCAAATGCTGCGCGAAAGCGCGCGCGAGATCGACGGAAACGCCAAACGGTTCGCCCGACGCTACATCGCGATTCGCGAGTATCGGATTGCCGAGATTGATGGAGGCGCGCAACGTGCCCGTGGGCGCGAAGGCTTTGACGATAGCGGGTTCGATGTTCATGGGGAGCGCGGGGGCGGGAATCGGGCGCTTTCGAGCATATCACCTCGCCCGCCTGCGCGCGCCCACTGTCACCATGCGTTCATGCGTCGATGGCGCTCAGCCCGTATCGCCGCCGGCGACGGGCAAGATCGAGCCGGTGATATAGCTCGCCTCGTCCGAAGCAAGAAACAGGATCGGTGCGACCTGCTCTTCGAGACTGCCGTAGCGCTTGAAGAAGGTCGATTCGGTGACCTGCCGCACCGCTTCGCCCATCCAGGCCTTTTCCTGCTCGCTGTCGCCGGCGGCATTGCGCGGAACGCGGCGCGGCGGCGCTTCGGTGCCGCCCGGCGCCGTGGCGACCACGCGGATATTGTGCTCCGCGTATTCCATGGCCAGCGATTGCGTCAGCGCATTCACGCCGCCCTTCGCCGCCGAATACGGCACGCGGCGAATACCGCGCGTGGCGTTCGACGACACGTTCACGATGGTTCCGCGCCCGCGCTCGAGCAAATGCGGCAGCACGGCATGGCACGTATATAGCGTGGGCATGAGCGAGCGGCGAATTTCGGCATCGATCTGCGCCGGCTCGAATTGCGCGAACGGACGCATGCGGATGGCCCCGCCCACCCCGTTGACGAGAATGTCGATGCCACCGAACTTCTGCGCGGCGAAATCCATTGCCGCCTTCGCGCCTTCATACGTTTCGAGGTCGGCGACGAATCCCGCCGTCTGCGCGCCCTGCGCCTCGGCCGCGACTTCGGCGACGAAATCCGCGCGATCGACGAACACCACCTTGCCGCCTTCGGCCGCCGCGCGCAGCGCCACGCCGCGGCCGATTCCCTGCGCCGCACCGGTGACGACGACGACTTTGCCTGCGAATCGTTGCATGATCATGCCGCCTTCGGGACTGCGTTGGGGGTGAATTTCTCGTAGTGGAAGCTGTAGGGCTTTACGCCTTCGTCGTCGAAATACTTGCGCACGGCGTCCACCATCGGCGGCGGACCGCACAGATATACGTCGACGTCGCCATCGTTCAAGGCGTCGGCGGGAATATGCTGCGTGACCCAGCCTTTTCGCGGGTGCTTCGAATCCGCATCGGCGATAACGGTAGCGAAACTGAAGTTCGGCAGCTTCGCCGCGTATGCTTCGATGGCTTCGACGAGCACAAGGTCGAGGTCGCGCGTCACGCCGTAAATGAGGTGCACCTTCTGCTGAGCATTGGTGCGCGCGAGCACCTCCAGCATCGAGAGGAACGGCGCGAGCCCCGTTCCTCCTGCGAGGAACAGCAGAGGCCGCCGTACGTCACGCAGATAGAAGCTGCCGAGCGGCCCTGTCAAATCGAGCTTCGTGCCCGGTTGTGCCGCTTCGAGCCAGGTGCTCATCACGCCGCCCGGAATTTTCTTGATCAGGAAGCTGATTTTCGATTCGCCCGGTGCGGAAGAGAAGGAATACGAACGATGCTGGCCGCTTCCCGGCACGTCGATGTTGACGTACTGGCCCGGCAGGAACACGGGGCCCGTCGTATCGACGTCCAGTTCGAGCACGACCGCCGCGTCGTTGTGCTGCTCGACCTTCGCCACCGTGGCCGCAAACCTGCTCTGCCCGGTTTTGCACACCGTGGAAGACGCGGGAATCGCGATCACGCAATCGCTTTCCGGCACCATCTGGCAGGTGAGCACGAGACCGCTTTCCTTTTCGTCTTCGCTCAGCGCGTCTTCGATATAGTCCTCGCCCAGGTCGTAGCTGCCGCTTTCCGCGCGGCACTTGCAGGTGCCGCACACGCCGTCCGAGCAATCCATCGGCAGGTTGATGCGCGCGCGAAAGGCTGCATCGAGAACCTTCTCGCCCGCCTTGCATTCGATGAAGCGCGTGACACCGTCTTCGAAATTCAGTGCAATCTTGTAGCTGGACATGGTGTCTCCTTCTATCCCATGTTGAAACTTGAGTTCGATGTCAAACGTGATTTCACACGTGATAAACGTCGAGCACCTGCCGGATATAGTCGTTCTTCAGCACGATCTTTTTGCAGGCAATCAGGAAGTCGTCGCCGGCCCTGCGCAAGGTAACGAACATCGTGCCGAAGAAGCTATCCGTGGTCTTGTAGCGATGGCTGAGCGTGTGGAAGTTGTAGCGCACCTCCACTTCGTCGCCGCGGTCCGCGAGCACTTCCACGTTCGTGACGCTATGGCTCGTGCGCGGCTCCGGCATCGAAGCGCCGCTGCGTTCGGTCTTGATGCGAAACACGCGGTCTTCCAGGCCGCCGCGATCCGGGTAGTACATCAGCGAGATCTGGGATTCGTGGTCGTCGGTGAGCTGGTCATCGTCGTCCCACGCTGGCATCCAGTACGTGACGTCTTCTGCGTAGCAGGCGAGCCATGCATCCCACTGGCGCTCGTCGAGCAGGCGCGCTTCGCGGTACAGCGCGGCGCAGATTTTCTGGTAATCGTGGCTCATGCCTGCGCTCCCGCCTGTTCGTGATTCAGTTCTTGCTCGAGGGCGTCGCGCATGGTGTGCGCCCAGTACTCGTGCTGGACCACGAACAACCCTTCGTCTTCACTGCGTTCGCCGGAAATGACCGGTTTGAGGCCCATTTTCTTCGCGTTGTCGTCCGCACCTTCGACCCACAGCGGCGCGCCGCGGGAGAGATCGTTCCACATTGCCGTGGTGCCGGCGTAACCCGCCTGGCAGGCACGGAACTCTTCCAGATCATCGGCGGTGCCCATGCCCGTGACGTTGAAGAAGTCTTCGTACTGGCGAATACGTGTCGCACGATCTTCAGCGCTCTCGCCCTTCGGCCCGAAGCAGAAGATGTTCACTTCGGTCTTGTCCACGCTGATCGGGCGCACAACGCGAATCTGCGTGCTGAACTGGTCCATCAGAAACACGTTCGGGTAGAGGCACAGGTTTCTCGTCTGATTGACGATGAAATCGGCCTGCACGTCCCCCACGCGCGCCTTGATTTCGCCGCGATGCTTGTAGACCGGCCGCACTTCGGGGTTCATCGTGTTGGTCCACAATAGAATGTGGCCATGGTCGAAGCCGTAGACACCCGCCACGGACTTGCTCCAGCTATTGGCGTCCACCGCCTGGGTGCCGTCTTCCTTGCGCCGTCCCATGGTTGCGGCGTAATTCCAGTGCACCGTGCTGACGTGGTAACCGTCGCAGCCGTTCTCCATTTGCATCTTCCAGTTGCCGTCGTAGACATACGAGGAATTGCCGCGCAGCACTTCGAGGCCGTTTGGCGACTGGTCGACAATCTGGTCGATGATGATCTTCGCTTCGCCGAGGTAGTCTTCCAGTGGCTGCACGTCGGCATTGAGGCTGCCGAACAGAAAGCCCCGGTAGTTCTCGAAGCGCGCGACTTTCTTCAGGTCATGCGAGCCCTGCTGGTTGAATTGCACGGGATATTCGGTGGTCTTTTCATCTTTCACCTTGAGCAGCTTGCCGGTGTTGGAGAACGTCCAGCCGTGGAACGGGCAGGTGAAGCTGCCCTTGTTGCCATGCTTGCGCCGGCACAGCATGGCGCCTTTGTGCGCGCAGGCGTTGATCACGGCGTTCAGCGTGCCGGTCTTGTCGCGCGTGATGACTACCGGCTGACGTCCGAGCCACGTGGTGTAGTAGTCGTTGTTTTCAGGAATCTGGCTTTCGTGCGCGAGGTACACCCAGTTCTTCTCGAAGATGTATTTCATCTCCAGTTCGAACAGGTCGGCATTGGTGAAGATGTCGCGGCGGCAACGGAACACACCGGTTTGCTTGTCGTCCTGCACGGCGGTGGACAGCAGGTGATCCAGGTCACTGGCCTTGTCGATGATGGCTGACATATTAGCTCTCCTATGCATACTCCACACGCGGTACGGAGTTCCTGCATCGGTGTCGAATGATAATCGCGGTGAAACGAGGGGCGGCGGCGTTGCGCCGCCGCCATCCGGGACGGTTACGCCGTGGCTGCGGCGCGCAGACGGTGGACGAGCTGGTTGTCCTTGCCCTGAACCAGCGGCGTGAGCGTGAAATTGAACTCGATGTCCTTGTACGCGTCGGCTTTCAGGCCGAGCGCCGTGCCGCCGGTCTTCTCCACCACCGGCGGAATCAGTTCTTCACGCGTCGCGTAGGCGAAGTCATCCCAGATCAGCGGATCGCCTTCGATGTTGAACTGCGTGGTGAGCTTGCGGCGATTGTCCGCCGTAACGAAGAAGTGCACGTGCGCAGGACGGTTGCCGTGGCGGCCAAGGCCGTCCAGCAGCCGCTGGGTCGAGCCTTGCGGCGGGCAGCCGTAGCCCACCGGCATGAGCGTGCGGAATTCGTACTTGCCGTCCGCGCCGGTCTTGATCGCGCCGCGCAGGTTGAAGTCGTCCTGCGCGCCGGTCGGGTCGAAGTGCGAATAGAAGCCCTTCGAATTGGCGTGCCAGCATTCGACCACGGCGCCCGCGAGCGGTTTGCCGTCCAGGTCGGTGACCGTGCCGTGAATGACGAGCGGCCCCGCATCGGCGTCGGCGTTGATGTCGATTCTCGACACGCTTTCGCGCACCGGCGCGCCTGCAACATACAGCGGCCCTTCGATGGTGCGCGGCGTGCCGCCTTCGAGGCCCACTGCCTTGTCGGCGGCGTCCATGCGGATGTCGAGGTACTTCTCGAGGCCGAGACCGGCGGCGAGCAGCGCCGCTTCGCCGTCCTGGCCGAGCTTGTTCAGATAGTTCACGCCGGCCCATACTTCATCGGGCGTGATGCCGAGATCGTCGATGGCCTTGAACAGGTCGCCCAGCAGTCGATGGACGATCTGCTGGAAACGTGCGTTGCCGTTGCCGCCATCGAGATTCGCAGCGGCCTTCAGCAGGTCCTGCACTTCCTTCGTGTCGAATACTTTTGCGCTCATCTTTGTCTCCTGGTGCTTGCTGGTATTGAGGGGGAATCAGCTCAAGCGTCGTTGTCCCTGACGGAGGACGGGTGGCGACACAATGGCGTCACCGAAATCTTCATGTACGGGAAAAGCGGCAACGCGGTGAGAATGTCGTGCAGCTCCGCATGGCTCTCTACATCGAAGATGCTGTAGTTCGCGTACTCGCCCACCAGTCGCCAGATATGGCGCCACTTGCCGCTGCGCTGCAGCTCCTGCGAATAGGCCTTTTCGCGCGCCTTGATCTCGTTGGCGATATTGGTCGGCATGTCGGCCGGGATGTTCACATCCATGCGTACATGGAAAAGCATCGTCAAATTCCGTTTGTCGGTTATCCAGATTACTGCGCAGATGACTTCGTGACTTTCATGAGGCCATCGCGGGTGAAGCGTTTGATCTTCGCTTCGTCCAGTTCGATGCCCAGACCCGGGCCGCCCGGCACCGTCAACTCGAAGTTGCTGTAGTCCAGCGGCGTCGTCAGAATTTCTTCGGTGATCAGCAAGGGGCCGAACAGTTCCGTGCCCCACTGCAGGTTGGCGAAGCTCGCAAACAGGTGCGCCGACGCCACCGTGCTGAACGCGCCTTCGAGCATCGTGCCGCCGTACAGTTCGATACCCGCGGCGTCGGCAATCGTGGCCACACGCTGCGCCGCGAACAGTCCGCCGCTCTGTTCGATCTTGATGGCGAACACGTCGGCGCCCTCGTTTTTCGCGATCTCGAACGCGCTTTCTGGTCCCTGCAGGATTTCGTCGGCCATCAACGCCACCGGGAAACGGCGCATGAGGCGTGCTAGCGCCGCCGGCGAAGCGACCGGCTGCTCAATCAGTTCGCAGCCGGTTTCCGCCAGCGCGGGAATCGCCCATGCCGCCTGCGTCTCGCTCCAGGCCATGTTGACGTCCACGCGCACGGCGGCACGATCGCCCACGGCCTTCTTGATGTCGGCCACGTGCTTGATGTCGGTCTTGAGGTCCTTTGCGCCGATCTTCAGCTTGAAGATCTTGTGGCGGCGCACTTCGAGCATGGTTTCGGCTTCGGCGATGTCTTTGGAGGTATCGCCCGAAGCGAGCGTCCATGCTACCGGCAGGCGCTCGCGGCGGCGGCCGCCCAGCAGTTCGCTCACCGGCACGCCAAGACGCTTGCCCTGCGCGTCGAGCAGCGCGGTTTCCAGCGCGCACTTGGCGAAGTGATTGACCTTCACGAGCTTGCCCAGATGCGCCATGAGCGCCTGGATTCGCGTGGCGTCCTGGCCGATCATCGCCGGCGCGAAGTAGGCGTCGATCGCCAGCTTCATCGCTTCCGGGCTTTCGGGACCGTAGGCCATGCCGGCAATCGTCGTACCTTCACCGATGCCGGTCACGCCGTCGCTGCAATACACCTTCACCAGCATCAGGGTTTGCCCGTACATCGTCGCGACGGACAGCTTGTGAGGGCGAATCGTCGGCAGATCGACGAGGCGGGTTTCGATACGTTCGATCGTGGCGGAAGTCATGTCGAATGCGTGAAATGAAGAAGGTATGGTGGATTTATACCCGCCGCGCATCCGCGAGATCCAATACTATTTGCGTCCAATTCCATACCTTTATAATATGGAAACCTCTAAATCGCCCATAAACAGGGGAATATTGCGGCGCATCATATGCTCAGAGTATTGATAATTTGATGCCTCATGTGGGAAGAAAACATGGATCTCCGCCAGCTTCGTTACTTCGTTGCCGTTGTCCGCGAGCGCAATTTCACGCGCGCCGCTGAACAGCTTTGCATCGCTCAACCGCCGCTGAGCCGGCAGATTCAATTGCTCGAACAGGAGATCGGCGTGCCCCTTCTGATTCGCAATACGCGACCGGTGCGCACGACCGATGCGGGGCGCCTTGTCTACGAGCAGGCCATGCAGATCCTTGGGCGCGTCGAACAACTGCAGGCGAGCGCCAAACACGTAGGACTGCATCACCGCACCGTGTTGTCGATCGGCTTCGTCGCCTCCGTTCTGTATTCGGGACTGCCGCCGTTGATGCGCAAGCTGCGCCAGAATGCGCCGGAACTCGACATCCAGATGGTCGAGCTGATGTCGGTGCAGCAAATCGAGGCGTTGAAGGAAGGCCGCATCGACATCGGTTTCGGACGCGTGCGTCACAGCGACCCCAACGTGGCCGGTATCGTCCTGCGCGAAGAACCCCTTGCGGTGGTGGTGCCGATCGGCAGCGAGATGGCGCAGGAATCGACGCCCATCCCCATCGAGCAACTGGCCGGGCAGAAACTGATTGTTTATCCCAGGGAGCCGCGCCCCAGTTTCGCCGATCAGGTATTGAACGTGTTGCACGGCGACGGCGTGCAACCGGGTGAAGTGCTGGAAGTGCGGGAAATCCAGACGGCGCTGGGTCTCGTCGCGGCCGAGTTCGGCGTATGCGTGATCCCCGCTTCGGCGCGGCAGTTGCGTCAGGACGTGCACTACCGGCTGATCGACAGCGACCACGCGACTTCGCCGATCATCCTGAATCACCGCGTGAACGACAACTCCGTCTATGTCGATCTCGTGAAGCAACTGGTCAAGGAAATGTACGCCGAGCCCCAAACGTGGCTGCCCGCGAAGAAGCAAAAGGCTTGAAGCGATGTGCCGCTCGCTCAACGCTTCGGTGCGGTCGTGATCGATGCGGGCGTGCGCTCCGATGCGCTGGTCAGCGCCGCGGCGGTTGCGCGGCGTGCAGCCTGCGTGCGCTGAAGCGAAGCATCACTGCGCCGCGAGCCGCTCCGCTGAGAACCGCACGCCGTCGAAAAGCCGCTCGGCCACGCGCCCGGGAAAGCCTGCCGGCAGTGTGGCCGCGACCTCCTCTATCGCACCGGGCGTACGCGCCAGCACGCGCTCGATCAGCGGTCCCGCATCCGGCCCGTAATGGCACAGTCGCGCGGTGGCGTCGAAATGCGTGCGCTTCACGTCGCGCATGCGGTAGTGGCGCGCCTTGCCCCACACCGCCATGGCGAGCGACGCCTTGTGCCACGACCATTGATTGCCGCCGTCGCCCTCCACGGGCCAGATCGACATGACGTCGTAGAGCGGCGCGAGCTGAAAGCGCCCGGCCGGCAACAGGCGGATGCTGAAGTTCTTCGCGTGGCCGTCCGGCGCCGCGAGCATCCAGAAAACGATTTGCGCAACCAGAAACGTTTCGAGGTCCTCGCGCGCCCGCTGCGACTGGCGCAGGAGACCCGCAATCTCGCGCACGCCGGGACCGCCATGCGCTTCGTACTTGCGATGCGGCGGCACGCCGAGCGCCTGGCAGAAGTCCTCCTGCGGCAGGCGCAGCAAGCCACCGGTGCGCGAGCGCGTACGATCGAAGCGCTCCACGCTGAGCACCTTTTGCGCGCCGAACTGGATGACCTGCGCCTGCGAAGCGGGCAAACCGTAGGCCCTCAGCAATGCCAGGCAAAGCCATTCGTTTTCCACTGAGGTATTGAAGTCCACCTTGCGATGGCCGATCAGCCCCAGTGGCAGTTTGAGAATATGGGTGGTGGGCGTGGCGCCGCGCGGCAGCAGCCATCTGCCGCGGTGACGCAAGAGCGCGGTCTTCTCCTGCGCGCCTGCCAGCGAAATGCGCAGATCGTCGGTCTCGAGCGCGCCACCGAGCAGCGCGCCGGCCGTTTCGAGCAGCAGGCGCTCGATGACGGCATCGCTCAACGCGGTGCCTTCGATGCGGTCGACGCGTCCCGGCGTTTCGTCCTCGCCCAGCAGTTGCACCGCGCCCACGCAGTCGCGCCCAATGGCCTTGAGCAGGTCGAAGGCCTCGAGCGTATCGGTGCGAAACCGCGCGGCGATGCGGCGACGGATGGGCTCGCTGTCAGGCAGGAGATTGTCAAAAAAGTGCTGGACGCGCTCGCCGCGCAACGGCACGTCCCCGATGCCGAACGGCAGCGAGAGCGAAAGCGGCCGGCCGACGGCCGAGCGCTTCCACGCGTCGTCATAACGCAACTCGGCGTCGCCGGCGGACGTCATGACCCACGTGCCCACGCGCTCGCCGTTGGCCCAGATCGACAGCGCGCGCGAATGCGATTTGCGGCCCATGCTCACCACTCCGCCGCGCTGGCGGCCGCCTCGCGTGACTGCACGCAGAGTTCCAGCCCGTAGAGCGCGAAAAGCGCGAGCATCTGCTCGAGCGAGAGGCTGGCGGCACCCGTGGTTTCGAGCGCGGAAAGGCGCGGCTGGCCGATGCCGAGATGCGCCGCGGCCTGCGCCTGGGTCATGCCGCGCGCCTTGCGGGCCGATTGCAGAATCTCGCCAAGCCCGCCTGGCGTCTGGACGATGATCTTCATGGCATATTCCTCTGAGACATAAACTGATTATATGCCTGTGGGGAATATTTCGCTAATATCACTCACGCGAATAAATAGAAAATATCTCTTACACGAATAATCGTCCGGCGAGCCTCCTGGATCCGGCTCGACTGCCGCGCACCCCTGCCGGTTAATCTGCAATTGCCTATGATGTATTCGGCTACACACCCGTATTCCCCTTTTTGCGAGGACCCCAGCCATGGACACACAGACCGTCAGGATTCCCGGCCCCGATCACCCGATCACGGTCGAGCCGGCGCACGCGCGCGTGGTGGTGAAAGCAGGCGGCCGCGTGGTCGCCGACACGCTCCGTGCGCTCACGCTGCGCGAGGCGAGCTATCCGGTCGTGTTCTACATACCGCGCGAGGACGCCGACATGTCGCTGCTCTCCCGCACGGAACACAAAAGCTGGTGCCCGTACAAAGGCGAGGCTTCGTACTACTCGATCACGCCAGGCGGCGCGCGAGCCGTGAACGCGATATGGAGCTATGAAACGCCGCATGAAGCGGTATCGGTAATCAGGAACCATCTGGCGTTCTACCCGGATCGCGTCGATTCGATCGAAACGTCCGACTAAACGCGTCGCGCCGCCCATCGATGCGCAACGTAACGCCACACGACGTTAACCGCTCAAGTTTTGCGCCGGGCCGGCCGTTATGCACGTTGGCTCATGGGAGAACGGATCGGCCACCCACGATGCCGCGGCGACGCGACATCGGCTTCGTCGACGCCCACTCGGGCCCCAAGATGTGCCAGGATTCGGTTATTCGTGCGGCCAGGCCCGCCGCACCCCGTTCCCTTACATCCAACCGACATGCAACAAGGCACCCCGGCCACTGCGGCCAGTTTCGCCAACATGGGCGTCGATCTGCTCGACTTCTTCGACGTGACGCCCACTTCGCTGTGGCTCGAAGACTATAGCCAGTTGCGCGCGCTCTTCGACAGCTGGCGTGCACAAGGCGTGACCAGCCTGCGCCAGTTCCTCGAAGACGATCCGCGCCGCGTGGCCGAATGCTCGGCCTGCATCCGCGTGCTCAAGGTTAACCGCCATACGCTCGATCTTTACGGTGCGCGCGACTATGAAGAACTCGCCGCACATCTTCCGCAGGTGCTGCGCGACGACATGTTCCAGGCGCACGTGGGCGAGCTCGAACAGATGTGGGCCGGCCACACGACGTTCGAGAGCAAGAGCGTGAACTACACGCTGCGCGGCCGGCGCATGGACATCCTGTTGCGCGGCGTGATCCTGCCGGGCCACGAAGCCGACTGGAGCCGCGTGCTCGTGGCGATCGAAGACGTCTCGGCGCTCGAAGAAGCGCGCCACCGGGCGGCCGTGAGCGAGCAATACGCGCTCGGCGTATTCGAACACTCGCCGGTTTCGCTGTGGGTCGAAAACTTCTCAGCCATTCGCGAGCTGCTCAACGAGGTACGCGAGCAGGGCATCGTCGACTTTCGCACTTTCACCGACGTACACCCCGAGTTTGTCGAGCGCTGCATGAGCGAGATCCAGGTGCTCGACGTGAACCACTACACACTGGGCATGTTTCGCGCACCGGACAAGGCTACGCTGCTCGCGCGCCTGCCGGAGGTATTCCGCGACGAAATGCGTCCGCACTTTCGCGAGCAGTTGCTCGATCTCTGGGAAGGCCGCCTCTTTCAGCAGCGCGAGGTGGTGAACTACGCGCTCGACGGCAGCGAGGTCAACGTCCACCTGCAGTTTTCCGTGTTCCCGGGCCACGAAGCGCAGTGGGACCTCGTGCTGCTCGCGCTCACCGACATCACGGCGCGCAAGAAAGCCGAGGCCTACCTCGAATTCCTCGGCAAGCACGACGTGCTCACGAAGCTCAAGAACCGCTCGTTCTATGTGGACGAACTCAATCGTCTGCACCGCAAGGGGCCGTTCCCGGTGAGCGCGATCGTCGTCGATATGGACAACCTGAAGATGGTGAACGACCAGCTCGGCCACGCCGCCGGCGACGCGTTGCTGCGCCGCGCCGGTGAAGTGCTCGCCAAAGCGATCCAGAAGCCCTGGCAGGCCGCGCGCATCGGCGGCGACGAATTTGCCGTGCTGATGTCCGGCGCCGACGTGCGCGATGCGCAAACCATGGTGGACAGCATCACCAAACTGGTGGAGCTGAACAACCAGTTCTACGGCGGACCGAAGCTGAGTTTTTCAATGGGCTTTGCGGGCTGCGAGGAAGGCGAAAGCGTGGAAGCGATGCTGCGTGAAGCGGACGCCGCGATGTACGAGGTCAAGCGCCGCCGCAACGAAACGAGCCGCACGTCGCTGGAAGCCGACGCCGCGCGCGATGCCTGAAGCGCGATGCGCGAGCAACGCTTCGGATACCGTAAGAAAAACAGGGAAGAAAAAGCGGCCGGCATGTAATCATGCCGGCTTGCCGAGGGCCTCGCGCCCTCGTTTCATACACTCAGGCCAGCGGCGCGACGCCACCTGCCCGAGTGCGGGCCGCCGCACTGGCGTGATGCTGCGCGCGCGCCAGCGAGCCAGCCGCGCGCATCCGCCATGGCGGCGGCCCTGGCATCACGACGCGTTGACGGCGTCCTTGAATGCCTTGCCAGCGGTGAACTTCACCGTCTTGGCGGCGGCAATCTGGATCTCCGCGCCCGTGGCAGGGTTGCGGCCCACACGGGCGGCACGCTGGCCAGTCGAGAACGAGCCGAAGCCGACGAGTTGCACGGAGTCACCCGAGGTGACAGCACGCGTGACGACGTCGAGGATCGCGTCGATGGCTGCGCCCGTGGCTGCCTTGGTCTCGCCCGTGCTGGCGGCGACTGCGTCAATGAGTTCCTGTTTGTTCATCTGCTACCTGTGTTGAGTTGAGAAAACCTGCATACCCTACCTCACGCGGGCAAAACAGGCAAATCGCGTTGCATGTGGAAACGCGCGGATCGCCCGCCCGGCACGTGTTTTGCGCTGCGCGTGCATGACGGCGAAAGCCGAATCAATAGCACAACACGGAGTCAGTGTGTAGACAAAAACACGTTAAAAATTGGCAAAAATGCACAAAAACGACATTATGGCGAGTTTAATCGAGTTTATACAGGAACAATTCGTGCAGATACCCCCTGAGGCATAACGAAAACCGGCAATATTTCCGGTTATGACCAAGTCAGAAAAAAATGCCTCGCCGGGAGCAGCCGCATGCCTGCCGCCGCCCTTGGCGACGCCGCCCGCATGCCTTCCGGCGAGCCGGCCGGCAGGTCGAGCGGGCCGTTTGGGTCGCGACGCCGGTTCGCGGCCGTCTTCCCGAGTCAGGGATGGCGGCCGGCCAGATCGCCTGCGTGCCTTTCAATTGCGCAACGTAAGGCAGCGTCAACGCCTTTGGCCTTTGGTACCGTCTGCGCAAAAGGAAACCGCATAGCCGGGCAACAGATTGATCAGTGATGCTGATTACCTTCCGACCCGCGGCGTTCGATCGCGACGGCCGGGCTCACGTGAAAACCCATAGCACGCGCGCGGGCGCATCGGTGAGATTGGCGTAGCGAAAGCGGCATAGCGCCGGCAACTGGAAGCTGTCGTTGGCCCGCAGCGTCACGGGCTCGGCGCTGCCCTCCACCCAGATCGTCAACTCGCCTTCGAGCACGAAGCAGCCCTGCTCGTCGCTGTCGTCCACAGGGCGCTCGCCGCTCGTCGCGCCGGGGTCGAGCCGGCTATCCAGCATCGAGAAACCCGACGACATGCTGGGCGAAACGAGCACGTCCGTAATGCCGCCGCCATAGTAGAGCGTGCGCCGCTCGCCTGGCCGCGTGACCCACGGCAGCTCGCGCGGCATGCTCACGCTATAGAAGTATGTGGTGGGCGTCTGCAGCGCCTCGCCGATGGCCGTGAGATCCGCCACCGTGGGCCGCGAAAGCCCGCGCTCGACCTGCGAAAGAAAGCCCACCGAACGGCCGATCCTTTGCGCGAGTTCGGCGAGCGTCACCTTCTTGTGCTTGCGCAGATCGCGAATGAGGATCGCGAGCCCTTCTATTTCGTCCTGCTGGTTCATGCGGTTCTCTCTGTCACACGACGTCGCGCAGGCGATACCACAGCTTGCCGAGCGCCTCGAGCGGCGCGGCGAAGCGCTCGCCGCCCGGAAAGCGCGGATTATGAATGCGCTCATAGAGCGAGAGCAAGTGCGGCTCGCCGAGGATGGCGTCGGTAACGGCACGCGCCGCCGCGAGCGTCGGCAGGATGCCGTGCCCGGAAAAACCCTGCAGCCAGTAGCGATCGCGTTCGTGACCGACGTCGGGTGTGCGGCGGATGCTGATGTCGATATGACCGCCCCACGCGTAATCGAATTCGATGTCGCGCAACTGCGGAAACGCACGCTCGAGACTCGGGCGGATTGCGGCGCCGATGTCCTTTGGGATGCCGCCGAGATACGTGCACGCGCCGCCAAAAAGCAGTCGATTGTCCGGGCTCAGGCGAAAGTAGTCCGGCACGAACTGATTGTCGATCACGCAACTGTTATGCGGCAAAAGCAGGCGGGCAAGCGCAGGGTCGAGCCGGCGCGTGGCGATCTGCCAGGTGCCCACGGGCAGCACACGGCTGGCCAGTTCGCTGTCGAGCCGATCGATGTAGGCATTGCAGGCGAGTACCAGCGTACCGTGCCTTCCCGCGTGCTCGCCACGTAGCCGCCCGGCGTTTCGCGATACGCGAGCACGCGGCTTTGCTCGAAGATGGCGCCGCCCGCGCGCTCGATGGCGTCGGCGAGGCCGAGCGCAAGCTTGAGCGGGTCGAGATGGCCCCCCTCGGGATCGTAGAGCGCCGCGCGATAGCGGTGGCTGCCGATCCACTCCGCCATCTCAGGCCCGGCAATCAGGCGCAGGCGTTCGTAGCCCCACTTCTGCGCGGCCTCGTCGCGCGCGGCTTCGAGCATGGCGACGCGCGAGCGCCGCACCGCCGCCCACAGGCTGCCAGGCCGGTAGTCGACGTCGAAGCCGTGCCGCGCGGGCAACTCGCGCACTTCGGCGGCGGCCCAGCGCATGCTGTCCCACAGCGCCCTCGCGCCCTCCAGACCCAGCGCCTGTTCGAATGGGAGCATGTCGCACGACCAGCCGGGCAGCGCCTGACCGCCATTGCGACCCGAGGCCGCCCACGCCACGCGGCTCGCCTCGACGACCGCGACGCGCCGGCCGGCCAGCGCAAGCCGCAGCGCCGTGTGCAGGCCGCTGAAGCCCGCGCCCACGACCAGCACGTCGGCGTCGCAATCGCCCGCCAGCGCCGGACGCTCGGGCAGCGCCCGGCTCTGGGCATAGCGACATGCGTAATAGCTTTCGATATGACGAGTCGATTCGGTGAACATGAATGAAACGTCCGTGAAATTTTTCATGTTAAATTTCATGAAAAATTAGCACGGCAATTTCATGTGCGCAAATCGGCATGTTCCCGGCGGCTCTGCCAGGCGCAATACAGTCCCCACCCGAGTCCGGCGCACCCTGCAACGAGTGAGCCCATCAGTACGCCGAGCTTCGCCGCATCCAGTGTGCGCTGCTCCGGGAACGCGAGCGACGCAATGAAGATGGACATCGTGAAGCCGATGCCTGCCAGCAACGCAACAAGGCTGACACCACGCCAGGACATCCCGGTAGGCAAACGGCAAAGCCTCAGCTTGACCAGACTCCAGCTGGTCAGAAAAACGCCAAGCGGCTTGCCGATCACGAGTGCCAGTGCGACTCCGAATATGACGCCAGACGTGTCGCGGCCAGTAAAATCCGATCCGTCGAGCGATACTCCCGCATTGGCAAGCGCAAAAAGCGGCATGATGCCGTACGCAACCCACGGATGAAGCGCCCACTGCACTCTCACGACTGGCGGGAGAAGATCTCGTTGTGCAACACGCAGGGTTTGCAGCGGCCCCTCCAGCCGGTCGAACGCCTGGGTATTCGTGACATCCGCTTCTTTTACGTGATATGCCACCTCTGAAAGCTCGACCAGTACGCGTTCATGTCCGCGAGATGCCACGACCGGTGTCATCAGCCCGAGCACGACACCCGCAAGCGTCGGGTGTACCCCGCTGATGAACAACCCTGTCCAGATGACGGCGCCCGGAAGGATATAGGCCGTCGCTCTGCCGATATCAAGCCGCCGCATGACGGCAACGGCAACAATGCCCGCTCCTGCAAGCGCGAATCCGCTGTAGTCGAGTTGTGCGGAATAGAACACAGCGATGATCAATACCGCAATGATGTCGTCGACAATCGCAAGCGTCAGCAGGAAAACGCGAACGTTGCCCGGTATCGATCGCCCGAGCAGCGCAAGCACACCGACCGCGAATGCGATGTCGGTCGCAGTCGGCACAGCCCATCCGTGAGCCATACCCGAACTGCGGTTTACAGCAAGATAGACGAATGCAGGCACTGTCACGCCGCCCACCGCCGCGGCCAGGGGCAATGCGGCCTGCCTGAAATCGCTCAACGAACCGGCGTGGATTTCCCTGCGGATTTCCATACCCACAACCAGAAAAAAGATGGTCATCAACGCATCGTTGATCCAGAAATGCACCGGTTGAGAGAAAAGGAATCCGGCCGCGCCGATTGTTAGCGGCGACTCGAAGAATTCACGATAGCTATGCGCCAGCGGCGAATTTGCCCAGATGAGCGCCATTGCCGCAGCGACGAGCAGGATGATGCCACTCGCCGCTTCGACGTGAAGAAAGTGTTCGAGCGCAGTAAAGGCTCTCTTTGCGATATGCCGTGGCCGGGCGAGCGGGCGTGAGAAGTCGTTGAGTCGCATGGGCGTGTCAGATCCTGCGTGGCGGCCCGACCAGCGCGATAAACCTGTCCCGCTGCGTCATGCAGCTAACACCCTTGCGATATTTTACACAATGCTTCCCGTACGCTTGTTCTCGCGCTTGCCCTCGCTGCGTGGCGCGAGGGCAAGCGCGAGAACTGCAGCAAGAACTTCCCGGGATCGATCGGGCCATTCATTCCGTCGGCGCGCGCTCTCGATCGGAGCATCGACGGTGAAACATGGGACAGAGCGCAGGCACGTTGCCCAACGCGATCATTTTGTCGAACTGACGATTAATGTGGCACGCATTGCATCGCGAAAGTGTCCCGGTTCGTTACAGAATGCGATATATCGGCCAGGCTCGAGTACAAGGCGTGTCGTGACGGTCTCGCGAGGGTTGAGGTCCTCCACGCCCTGCAGTTTGCTCAGGCGATCCTCGTTGACCTGTTGTGTCTTCTGATCGTACGGTAGTGCGTTGCCGTCTTTGGACCACGGCAAGATCAGGAATTCGTGCTTCAAGGTACGCGAGTCATTCGTGATCGTAAATTCAACCGGCCCTGCCGGCACGGTCGACGGCACGAGGGTCAACGACATCCCGGCCCCGGCCTTCCCGCCGTCTGAAAGGTGAACCGTTACCGCGGTCGGTTCGACTGGCAGCGCAGAGGGCGCAACAGCGAAAAGACCTGCAGTTACCAATGCCTGAAACACGTTCCTTTTGAGCATGGAAAGCCTCCTGTCCGATAGCGATTTCCCATCGATCCACGTGACTGTGCATTGGAGCGCCGCCGATCATTCCGGTCAGCGGTTTTCGGTTGTGCCATACACTGCGTGATCGACCCTCAGGTCCCCCTACCCAATGTGCGACGTTTGAGCAGCTGGCTCCACGAGGTATTCGAAAGTCAATGTACCGCTGTCTGGCTTAAGGCTGGCTTATGGTTGTGGCATCGATCACCTCGTACCGGCGGCGGGTTCTCGCCCGCCGTTAACCGTGCCTTAAGTCTGCAGTTTCAAACTGCAATTGCTGGAAGACCGAAATGCCAGCACACCCCGAAGGGCCAACCACGGAGGGACTTCTCATGAATACCATCATCAAGGCGCTTGCCCTGTCGCTTGCAATCGCCGCCCCAGCGATTTCGTTTGCAGAGTCAACCAGTGATCCGGTAACCCGCGCGCAGGTTGAGGGACAACTGGTTCAGCTCGACCAGGCCGGCTACAAGCCAAGCAACACGAAATATCCTGCGGATATCCAGGCTGCCGAGGCCCGCGTGGCTGCGCGGGGCGCGATGGCGTCGAAGGCTGACAGCAGTTATGGCGGCACCGCAACGAGCACGTCGCAATCCGGTGACCACGTCTCGCATCACGCGTGGAATGCGGAGTACGGCCATCACTGAGGACAACCAGAACAGTGCAGCAGGATGTGGACCGGTCTCGTAGAAACGACGCGCCGATGGGCAACGTCCTGCAGCAAGGGTTGCCGGGCAACGAGTTCGGCGCGGACCTGGCATGACGGTCAGCCGGCTTCCCTCGCCCCGCACACAGCGGGTTCGAGGCCCTCGTCCAGCACGAGGATCCTGTCGAACTGACCCGTGAGGCCCGCTAGCTTGTGTGTAATGAGAACGACGCTGCGCCCCGCCATCAGTTTGACGACAGCGCTCATCAAGGCCTGCTCGGTTACGGTATCCAGCCCCTCTGTCGGCTCGTCCAGCACGAGGATCGGGGCGTCACGCAGCAGCGCTCGGGCGATGGCGAGCCGCCGTGCCTGGCCACCCGACAGCCGCGTGCCGGCTTCCCCGACCTGCGTGTCATAGCCCTGTGGCAGCGTGCCGATGAACTCGTGCAGTTGCGCGTCACGGCATGCCGCTTCCAGGCTCGCCTGATCGGCATCCGGGCGTGCGATCAGCAGATTCGCCCGGATCGTGTCATTGAAGAGATACGTGTCCTGAGAAACGACGGCAATACGGTCGCGCACCGCTTCGGCAGCGCAATCGCGCAAATCAAGCCCGCCCAGTTCGATGCATCCGGTCGAATAGTCCCGGAAACGAAGCAGCAATTGCACGAGGGTGCTCTTGCCTGCGCCGCTCGCGCCAACGATTGCAACACGGTGGCCAGCCGGAAGTTCGAATGAGAGATTACGCAGAACCCACGGAAGTTCATCGCCGTACCGGAAGCTCAAGTCGCGCACCACTAAATCGTTGCCCGTTGCTAGCGCGACGGGCTCCGCACGATCCTGCACCGCCGGCGTCGCGTCCGCGAGTTCGAAGATCCGGCGGGCGGCGGCGAGGCTTTCGCCTAAAAGCTGGAGCGCCGGGGAAATCGGCATGACCGCTTCGAAACTGGCGAGCACGAGAAACGCGAGCATGGCGACGTCCGCGGGCGCCAGAGAAGAGGACAGCATCCGCGGTATGGCCAGCAGCAGCGCGCACCACGTCGCTGCCGAAACGCAGACGGCGAGCATCCCCTCCGAGAACCCTTTGGCACGGCTGAGCTTCGCCTGGTGCCCGACTAACCGCGCGGAAAGCCGATCAACCTTTTGGGCGTACGCGGACGCTGCGCCATAGACCTGTAGCTCGCCGAGTCCCTGCAGGCTGTCGACGATAACCTCCTGCAATTCGGCGCGCAAAACGACGCTGGCACGGGCTGGTTCGCGTGTCGTGGCGAAGCCGATGGCCGGCAATGCAATTCCCGCCAGCAGCAAAAACAGCAAGGTGACTGCCGCAACCGGCACACTGAATGCGGAGAGGACCGCGACGATCGCTAGCGTCCCGACGCCCCCCGTCACCAGGGGGACAATGGCACGAAGATAGAGGTTGCTGAGACTGTCGATATCGGACTGAATGCGCGTCGCCAGGTCAGCGCCGCGCAGGCGCTCGAGACCCGCCGGTGCAAGCGGCTCGATGCGGCCGTAGAGCCACACGCGCAAGCGCGCGAGCAGCCGTAGCGTGGCTTCGTGCGTCACGACACGCTCGAGGTAACGCCCCCCTGTCCGGATGATCGCGCAGGCGCGGATTAGCGCAGCCGGAGTGAAGTAATCGAATGCAAGATGGGTCACGCCGGCCAGCGCCATCGATGCAATGAACCAGCCAGCAACCGCCATCAGTGCGACGTTGGCGAGTACTGTCCCGAGCGACAACGCGGCGCCGGCTGCCATCCACCACCAGTAAGGGCGAAGCAGTGCGATGAGGCGCAGGAGATCGGCACGCATGGCAGCGCGATCGTGCGGCGCAGGCGCGGCGGTACGGGCAGACGATTTCATGCATGGACCTCCGCGCGCGACTCCTGGCCAGCAGCTTCGGCCTCGATAAGCCGCCGGTAGACACCGTCCTCAACCGCAAGCTGTGCATGCGTTCCCGATTGCACGGCCTTGCCGTTATCCATGACAACGATCGTGTCGGCAAGCGCCGCTGTTGCAAGCCGGTGCGCGACCAGCACGACTGTCCGGCCGCGGGCGAGGCGCCGCAGCGCATTGTGAAGGCTCGCCTGGGTGCGAACGTCCAGGCTTGCTGTGGGTTCATCGAGCAGGAGCACGGGTGCATCCTTCAGAAATGCGCGGGCCAGGGCGAGTCGCTGAATCTGTCCGCCTGACAGCCCCACCCCGCGCTCACCGAGGCGCGTGTCGTAACCGTGCGGCAGCGACTGAATGAACTCGTCGGCGCCCGCGTCTAACGCGGCCGCACGCAGGGCGTCGAAGTCCGCGTCTGGCCGGGCAATCAGGAGATTGTCCCGTACCGTGCCCGCAAACACATGCGCTCGTTGCGGCACCCACGCGACGCGCGCGCGCCAGTCGTCGAGATCTGTCTCGTCCAGCAACTGCCCGTTAACAGAAATGGTTCCGGCGGCAGCGGTCGCGAAGCCCAGCAGCAGGCTCAGCACCGTGCTCTTGCCCGCGCCGCTGGGGCCGACCAGTGCCGTGATGCGCCCCGCTTCGGCGACGAACTGCAGGCCATCGAGTGCGACGCGCCCAGGCGACCAGGAGTGGGAAACATTATCGAAGCGGATCAGGTAGCCGTTCGCGGCAGGCAGCGGCAGCCGCGCACCAGCGTTTGCCGGTTCGGGCAGCTCGAGTATTTCCATGATGCGCTCCGCGGCCGCGATCGCGTCGAGCCGCTCGTGATACCGGCTGCCCAGCGTGCGCAGCGGCAAGTAGAACTCGGGCGCCAGCAGCAAGACAAATAAACCGCGCAAAAGCGGAATTTTCCCGTAAAGAAGATGAAAGCCGATCAGCACCGCGACGACCGCGATGCCCAGCGTCGCGAGGAACTCCAGCACGACCGAAGAAAGAAAGGCGACCCTGAGCACCTTCATGGTGCTCGCGCGATAAGTCTCGGACAGCCGCGCGATGACGGCAGCCTCACGCCGGCCTGCATTGAACAGCTTCAGCGTCGTGATGCCTTGAAGCGAATCGAGGAATCGTGCTCCCAGTCGCGCGAGCAGTTTCCACTGGCGCTGGTTCGCTTCGGCGGCGGCCTTGCCGAGCAGGATCATGAACAGCGGGATCAGCGGCGCCGTGACCAGCAGGACGAGCCCGGAGGTCCAGTCCACCGGAAACACGACCATCAGGATGGCGAACGGTAACAGGACCGTCAGCGCGCGTGCGGGCAACCATCTCGCATAGTAGCCCTCGAGCGCTTCCACACCCTGGACGAGATGGGTCGCGAGGGCCCCGCTCGCCTCGCCGCGCAGCCACGTCGGCCCGAGTGCCTGCAACTTGCGCAGCAGCTCGCCGCGCAGCGCCTGCCGCATGCAGGCAGCACCGGCAAATGCCGTGCGCTCTGCCAGCCGGACCAGGACGAAGCGCAGGCCCATCACCGGCAGCATGAGCGCAAGGACCGGCCATATCCGGTCGAGCCCCGCCCGGTCCATCACCACGGCGCTCAGGACAGCGGCGAGCAACGCTGCCTGCACCATCACCAGCAGACCCGATCCCATGCCGAGTGCCACAGTTCGGCCCACGCCCGCGCGAATGGCGCCCGCGCGCCGGGCCAGCCAGCGATCGACGATTTTTCCTGGTGATACGTCTGGGTAAGACATCGATGATTACCTGGTAGATACAGCGGCGCCTATAATCTTTCCGGAGATAGCGCGAATGCGGCGGCGCGCCACCATCGCCCTTATCGATACACGACAACGCGGAGACACGATGAAAACCGTTCTACAGTTCATATTGTTCCTTGCGATCGCGATTGCCGCCATAGCGGTAGGTGTCATCGTCGGCAACTACGGTCTCTGGTATTTTTCGTGGCTGATCGGCACGGCGTTGATCGTGCTGTTTGCGACAGCCGGAGGGGTACTTTTCGACACGCAACAGGAACAGCATGAAATAACCTGATGCCGGCACGGACTCGCCGCGTGAGGCGTGATCACTCGATTAAACCGGGGGGCACACGCATGCGGCCACGCCGTAGCGAAGCGGCGTACGTTGCGAATGCGTCCCGCGCGTCGACTTCCCCTCGCAACAGGTCTGCCAGTGTCTGAGACAGGCCCACGGTGCCGGCCGCTCTCGGCGTCAAACGCAGAATTGCTACGCCCAATGCCCGTAACGTGTCCAGATCTGACGCCCAGTCCGGCACGAGGTGCGCCGACGACGCGTCGCGATCGCAACCCGGCATCGCGTGCCGTGCCCACCCTTCGTAGCTGCAGCTTTCGACGCGACAGTTCCAGCGCGAAAACGGTCGCGGCGAGAGCACCGGCAATTCGATTTCGCAGTCGGCGTTCCCGTCGCCTGCATGCGCAAGATTCTGGATGACCTCGCCCTTGCATACCGCCGGCAACACCCAGCGCCGCGCCCCCAGATCAAGCAGCCGTTTCAGGTCGGCTCCGCCCGTACAAGGCACGCCCGCGCCGATCACCAGCGGCACCTTTCCGGCAAGCAGTCGCAACGTCCACGCGTCGCCAACTTCGACCGGCAGGTCTGTGTCCTCGATCCACGTGTGAACGCAGTCGGCATCCCGGTTGGCCGAACCGGCGTGCACGGAGAGCACGACCTCCTTGCCGCCCAACGCAAGCTCGTGCGCAAGGGCAAGACAGTCTCTCTCCTGCAAGCCGGCGAGCGTGCCGTGAATCGCGACGCCGATGTAGACCACATCGACCGACGAAAGCGCGACGGTATCGTAGAACGCCATCGTTGCCGAGCGGCTCCAGCGCCCCACAAGCGCACCCAGGGAAATCTTCATGGAAGGATCCTCGCGCGAAGGCAGGGAGCCATTGAGCGGCCGTCGCACTCCCGCCTGATCCGCTACACTGCGCCGCTCAGGCTCGTTCCTTTTCCTGCGTGTCGAACAGCACGCCGCCGGCCACGGCAAACAGCACGATCGTTGCCGTTCCGATCATCCAGGAAAAGTACCAGGCACCGTAGTCGCCGACCACTACGCCGAGTACGATCGCGATCACCGCAGCGGCCATGAAGAGCAAAAAGTGTCGCAGGATTTTCATGACTCACTCCTTCAATATGCGTGTGGATTCGATTCGACGTGCTCGGCCTTGACCTTTCCGCGCATGACATAGAACGCCCAACTCGTGTAAGCGATGATCGCCGGCATGAACACTGCCGTCCAGCCGCTCATCCACATGAGCGTGTTGCGGCTCGAAACTGCATTCCAGACGGTCAGGCTCTGCGACGGGTCACTGGACGACGGCATGAGGAACGGGAAGAGGCTCACGCCAGCGGTACCGATCACCCCGATCCAGGCCAGCGCGCCAAGCCACCAGGCGAGCGACGCCCGGCCCGCACGAATGGCAAGCAAACCGAGGGCCATGCCGGCGTAGCCAAGGGCCGGCACGATCCACAGCGCGGGGTGCAGGTGGAAGTTGTCGAACCAGGCGCCCTCGGCTCGCGTCACACTCTGCTGCAGCGGGGTCTGCGCAACACCCGGCAGGGGAGCATGTTCGATACGGTAGCCGCCCAGATGGCTCGCCCAGATTCCACCGATTGTGAAGAGAACGATTGCAATGACGCCGCCCACCGTCGCCGCGCGCCTTGCCCTGTCCCAAAGTGCGCCGCGCTCGGTACGCCCCATGAGCATCGCGCCACCCATCCAGATCGACAGTGAGAGTGACAGGACCCCGCACATCACGGCGAAAGGATTGAGCAGACTCAGGAAGCTGCCGGTATAGAACGATGTCAAATCCCAGCCGAAGTGAAACGGCACGCCCAGCAGCATGTTGCCCATGCCGGCGCCGTACACGATCATGGGTACGGCGCCGCTCACCACCAGTGCCCAGTCCCACGCGTTGCGCCATGCGGGCGTTGGAAGCTTGCTGCGGTATTCGAACCCGAGGGGCCGCACGATCATCGTCCATAGCAACAACAGCATGACGATGTAGAGTCCCGAAAACGCAGTGGCGTAGATCAGCGGAAAGGCGGCGAAGATCGCACCGCCCCCGAGAATGAACCAGACCTGGTTGCCGTCCCAGTGCGGCGCTATCGTATTGAGCGCGATACGCCGTTCAGTGTCGGTCCGGCCCACGTAGCGCAGCAGCGCGCCAACGCCCATGTCCATGCCCACCATGATCGCCAGTCCCATCAGCAGCACGCCGAGGAGCAGCCACCAGAGCACCTTGAAAAATAGATAGAGTTCCATTAGTGCTCCTTGACAGTTGTGGCGGGCAGCGCGGCTGGTTCGAGGAAGGCTGCCTCGCCGTCCCCATGATGGCTTTCGGGTCCCTTGCGTATCGCCCGGGTCATCAAAAAGATCTCGACGGCCGCGAAAACCGTATAGATCAGGACGAATCCTGCCAGCGAGAAGATCATGTAGCCCACGCTGTGCGTCGACGCGGACATCCAGGTCGGGAGGACGCCGAACACCGTCCACGGCTGGCGGCCCACCTCGGCGGTAATCCAGCCCATCTCGCAGGCGATGAACGGGACGGGAATCATCCACGGGGCGAGCCTGAGGAACCAGCGGTGGCGCGTGATGTCGCCGCGCAGCGAGAAGATCACCGATATCACGAAGTACGCAAGCATGAGCAAGCCGCAGGCGACCATCGCGCGGAATACCCAGAAAATCGTGAAGACGTTCGGGATGGCGTCCCGCGACGCACGCGCGATGTCCTCATCCGTCGCGTTCGCGACATCCTGCCCGCTCGCATAGCGTTTCACGAGAAAGCCGTAGCCAAGGTCGTCCTTGTGGGCGTTGAACTGGGCAAGCGCCGCAGCGTTGCCTGGGTCCGAACTCAGCACCTTGAGCGCCTCGACTGCGGGAATGCCGTTGCGGATGCGCCGCGCGGCATCGGCCTCGATGCGGTCGATGCCGGGGACGATCGTGTCGAACGTGTGCGTGAGGAGCGGTGTCAGGACATAGGGGATCCGGATGCTCCAGGCATTACGCTGCTCGCCCTGCACAGGCCAGGTGGCCACATTGAACGGCGCCGGCGCCTTTTCCGTCTGCCACATCGCTTCCATGGCCGCCAGCTTCGAGGGCTGCGCGTGGCCGCCAACGAAACCCAGCGCGTCGCCAAGCGTGATCACGCCCGCCACCGAGAGCACGCCGAACAGGCTCGCCATGCGGAACGAACGCTTCGCGATCTCCATATGCCGGCCGCGGAGCATGTAGTACGCGCTAATGCCAGTCACGAAGATGGCGGCCGTGACGTAGCCTGCAATACTCGTGTGGACGAACTTCGTCTGGGCGTCCTCGCTGAAAATCAGCGCCCCGAGGCTCGTTAGCTCCATGCGCATGGTCACCGGATTGAACGCCGCCCCCTGGGGGTTCTGCATAAAGCCGTTCGCGACGAGAATCCAGAGCGCCGAGAAGTTCGAACCGAGTGCCACGAGATAGGTGACGATCAGGTGCTGCGCCTTCGTCAAGCGCCCCCAGCCGAACGCCATCAGGCCAATAAACGTGGACTCCATGAAGAAGGCCATCAGCCCTTCGATGGCGAGTGGCGCACCGAAGATATCGCCCACGAAGCCCGAGTAAAACGACCAGTTCGTGCCGAACTCGAACTCCATGGTCAGGCCGGTCGCCACCCCGAGGGCGAAATTGATCAGAAACAGACCGCTCCAGAATTGGGTAATCTCCCGGTAGATCTTCTTGCCGGTAATGACGTAGACGGTCTCCATCACCGCAAGAAGAAAGGTGAGTCCCAACGTGAGTGGGACAAAGAGAAAGTGATAGAGCGCAGTGGCGGCGAACTGCAACCGCGACAGCTCAACCACGGTATCGTTGATCATGTAATGCTCCGCTAAAAGCTGAACGAGCCGAATCCCCGGTCCCCGAACCGCCCGTCGACAGGCAACGAAAGCTCGGGGCGATGGCACTTCGATACAGGAGATCGAAACCCCCTGAAGGGCGAAGCTTATAAAATGCTGCAAGCCTTAACACTTGCTAATTCTATGTAATCGAGTAATTTTTTTCAGTACGTAATAGGCGTGGCGCAATGTCGCATGACGGTATCGAATGAATTCCAGGCCCAACAAGGACTGTTACACATCACGTACTTTCATGAATATGCAATAATTGAATTTGAAAGTGTCCATTGCAAGCTTGTGATAAATCAGGTGCCACCATGAGCGACCCTGTAGCAGCAGCACCCCGCGCGCTACGGATCGGAGATCCAGCCCCCGAGTTCCGTGCCAGAACCACCTGCGGCGAACGCTCGCTTGCGGAATACCGCGGCAGCTGGCTCCTTCTGTTTGCCCATCCCGCCGATTTCACGCCGGTATGCACGAGCGAGTTCGTCCGCCTTGCTCAGGCGCAGGGCAGCTTCGACTCAATCGGTTGCCGGCTCCTGGGCCTGTCCATCGACAGCCTGTACTCACACCTCGCATGGCTGCGCGATATTCATACGCATTTTGGCGTCAAGGTGACGTTTCCCATCATCGAGGATCCGTCCATGGCGATCGCCACGGCCTACGGTATGCTCGACCCACTGGCGCCCGACGCGGCCGCCATCCGGGCCAGTTACGTGATCGATCCGCAGGGGGTGATCCGGGCCATTACCTGGTACCCGCTGAACGTCGGGCGCTCGGTGGACGAACAGCTGCGCCTCGTGCGCGCCCTGCAGACCGCGGACAGCTGTGGCGCTTCCACGCCGGAAGGCTGGCAGGAGGGCATGCCGCTGCTGGAACTGGCACCGACCTCGCTCTATGACGTCATGCAAGGCGAGCAGGACGGCGCGACCTGGTACTTTCGGGAGCGGAAATTGTGATGAGTGTCTCATCCGGCGAGTTCGAAGCACTCAAGGAGCGGGCGGCCGAAGCAGCGGAAATCATGCGCGTGCTCGGCAACGCGAACCGGCTTCAATTGCTCTGCCAGATCGCTCAGGGCGAGCGATCGGTGGGCGAACTGGAGGAACAGCTGGACATCCGGCAACCTGCGCTTTCGCAGCAGCTGGCCGAGCTCCGCAAGTCAGGACTTGTCCAGACACGCAGGGAGTCAAGGTCCATTCTGTATTCGCTGGGGGACGGACGTGCTCGTCTTCTCCTGGAGATGCTGCTCGTCGCGTTCGGCATAAAGACGGCGGCGACCGATGCCGGGCGAGAAGCGGATCCACGGCGCCCCGCAGCTCGCCAGGTTGGCGACGCCGCGCGATTTGCCCGATTGGGCAAATGAGCCGCCCCTGTACCGTGACCGTACTGGGCGCGCATTCCACGCGCCTGATTGGGACTCGAGCGTATTTCGCAGACGTCCCGGTTCTCTCGAACACGAGGCATGGCGGTCACAGGAAACAGGGCATCCGATAGCCAACGCCCCTGACCGTCATGATCGACTGGGCACCGAGCTTGTCGCGCAAATCATTGACGACCAGATCGACGGCACGCACCGCAACGGGCCGTCTGCGTCCATAAAGGTGAAAGGCGAGCTCCGAGCGCGTGAAGACCCTCGTTGGTTCATTGGCAAGTGCGATCAGCAGCCGGTACTCGCTATGCCGCAGTGTCACCGGCATACCGTCGCGCGTCACCCGATGCCCGGCAATGTCGATGCCGAGTTTCCCCATCGACATCGCCCCACGCTCGTGCAGTGAGCGACACATCAACTCGCGCACCCTCGAGCCAAGGTCCTGCGCCTCAAAGGGCTGCATCAGATAGTGGTCGGCCCCCTCCTCAATCACGATTTCGGGGCGATCAAACTGATCCTGAGGCAATACCGCGATGACGACCGCCGTGCCTCCATGGCGGCGGTAGCCTCGCAGCAAGCGCAACGGATTCAGGTTGATGCTTCCGAAATCGATGAGCACGAGTTCGTGAACGAGATGCAACAAGCCGAGCTCCGCTTCATATGCGCTGCTCGCCCAGTCGAGGTCATGTCCCGAGCGTTGCATCAGTTCAATGATGGGCAGCGCACTCGATTCGTCGTCTCCAACCAATAGCCACTTCACACTACTCTCCCGTCTCCTGCCGACATTGTCGGGCGTGCAGCCTTATCCCAACCTTAAGGTTCGGGCCGGTGCAGGAACGCTTTATTTGATTCTGGCTTGGCGCAGGGGCGCTCTCTTCCTGTCCACGCGATCGGGGGTGATGGGCGCGCGCGTTTGCGCGATTCCCGGCTTTATAAGCAAACCTGATCATGATCGATGACCGCCGAATGTTCGCGTTAACTCGTACATAAGTTTCCCTCTCCAGAATCAGGGTGCAGGTCTATCCATCCCTCTACCGTCCGGAGGCTTGTATGAAGACGACGATCATCGGGATCGCCAGCATCGGGATGCTGGTCGCGCCGCTCCTTTCCCTTGCGCAAACGAGCCCCCATCCGACCCGCGCAGAAGTGCGTGCCGAGCTGGTGCAACTCGAAAAAGCCGGCTACCACCCCGCGAGGCGCGACGAGACAACCTATCCAGGTGACATTCAGGCAGCCGAAGCACGCGTTGCGGCCGAAAAAGCCGCAGGCGGCCTGTCGACGTCCGGAATGGGCGGCAGCACTGGCGGCGCTTCACAGTCAGGCGACGGCCGCACCTCGCGCCACAGCACATTGCCGCTGTACGAACACCATTAATCGCATCGCACGCTGAGCAGCGCCAACATGCAGGCTACAAGCCGGGCAGAACACAGTATCCTGCCGATATCCAGGCGCCGGAGGCTCGCGTTACCGCGCGCAACCCTGCGGCCGGTAACGCCGCGACAGCTTGCGGCGGCACGTCCGCGGCTACACCGCAGGCGGGTCATCGCATCTCGAAGGCGACGTGGGATTCGCTGTACGGGCATCACCGGCACCGGCAAGGATGAGCGATTCGATGCGGATACTTCTCGTAGAGGACGACACACTGATTGGCAACGGGCTGCAGCGGGGACTGCAACGCGAGGGCTTCGCAGTTGACTGGGCCCAGGACGGCGACGCCGCGGCGCTTGCCTTGCGGACCACCCCGTATGGGCTCGTCCTGCTCGATCTTGGGCTGCCGAAACAGGACGGGCTCGCCCTGCTCGCGCGACTGCGTCAGCGCAAAGACGACACGCCGGTGATCATCATCACCGCCCGGGACGCCGTACCGGACCGTGTCGCGGGCCTCGACGGCGGTGCCGACGACTACATCGTCAAGCCGTTCGCGCTCGATGAACTGCTCGCGCGCATGCGCGTGGTACGCCGGCGCCAGGCCGGGCATACACGAACCAGTCTGCACGTCGGTCCGCTTCGGCTCGACCCGGCGCAGCATCGGGTCTGGCTGCGGGAAGTGGAGATACCGATGACGACGCGCGAGTTCGCGCTGCTGCAGGAGCTGATGCAGGATCCCGATATCGTCGTGTCGCGCGAGCAGCTCGAAGAGCGCATGTACGGCTGGAACGAGGAGATCGGCAGCAACACAATCCAGGTCCATATCCACAACCTGCGCCGCAAACTTGGCACACAGGCGATCCGGAACGTCCGTGGAGTCGGCTACCAGATGGGAGAGATCGATTGAATTCGCTACGCCGGCGCCTGCTCTGGTGGCTGCTCCCTGCCACGTTGCTCACCGGACTGCTTGCGAGCGCGGCCACCTATCGTGGGGCACTGGCGGAACTGGACGAACTGCTCAACGATCAGCTAAAGGCCGTCGCCCAGCACGTCGTGGTCGAGCCCGACGGACACCTGTCGCTGCGAGGTTTGCAGGGCGCGAACGAGGACCGTCTCTCCGGAGAACAGTCTCATGCCGTGCTTCTCCAGGTCTGGCGCGGCAGCACGTCCGTATTCAGCACGGACATTGACTCGCCTCTTCCGCCGCCTTCCGGGGCGGGTTTCGCAGACATCATCGTCGGGGGGCAGCTCTGGCACACCTATGTCACGAAGGACGGCGACATGCTCGTGCGCGTCGCGCAGGCAAGGCGCGCGCGTTGGGAAGCGGTGGCCGAGATCGCGATGCACCTGTTCTGGCCAGTGCTGTCGCTAATCCCCGTGCTTGCCCTCTTTCTGTGGTTCGGGATCGGCTACGGCCTGAGGCCGCTGCGGAATATCGCTGCAAATCTCAAGCGAAGGGACGCGAACAATATGCAGACCATCGACACCACAGCGATGCCCGGCGAAGTCAAACCGCTGGTTGATGCGCTCAACGATCTGCTGCAGCGCCTCGACGACGCATTTGCGGCTCAGCGCGATTTCATTGCAGACGCTGCACACGAACTTCGAACGCCAATCATGGGCCTCGGGCTGCAAGCGGACCTGTTGCCGAAGGCGCTCAACGCAGAAGAACGCGAGCTCATCATCGCACAGATTCGCACAGGCACCGCACGTCTTGCGCATCTCGCCGAACAACTCCTGGCGCTCGCCCGCCTCGGCCCGGATTCGTTGCCTCCGCCCATGTCCGTTATGGATCTCACCTCATTGGCGCGTTCGGTTGTTGGCGAGCGGGCACGTCTGGCGCAGGCAAACGAAATTGACCTCGGCCTCGTCGCCGCTTCGCCCGTGCAGGTTCGCGGCAACGAGGACGGTCTTCGTATCCTGCTCAACAATCTGGTCGACAACGCCATCCGATATGCTGGCTCGGGTGCGCGTGTCGATGTCGTTGTGCAATGCGAGGACGGTTCGCCGACGCTCTCGGTATGCGATACAGGACCCGGTATCCCCGTGGAAGATCGCGAGCGGGTGTGGGAGCGCTTTTATCGCGGAAACGGACACGGCGCCTCCGGCAGTGGTCTCGGGCTGTCGATCGTCAGGCACATTGCCGGGCAACATCAGGCTGTCGTCGCGCTCGACAGCGGCCCGGACGGCCACGGTCTGACCGTGCGCTTTCGCTTTCCCAGGCCAGTCGCCGAGAGCGGCGCTCCGAAGACTTCGAAAACGGACCAGGCGGGCGCGCCCGCTGCCACGGCCCGGCGGGCCGCCTGAGCGACGTCTTTTTCATGGGCGGGGCGCCTGAAATCATCCCTGCCTTTCCGTACGTCCTTCGCGTACCGACAATGCAAGATCGGAGTACGCGAGCCGCGATCCGATTTCGAAACGAGCGGCCTTTCAGTCGATGAAATAAAGTGCCCTCGTCGTTCGGAACAATAAGGCAGCCTTAAGAATTTCTCGCGTAAAGTGAGAACATGCGCCTCGCGATGTGATCAACCCGCACCGAGCCATGCCCGCTTCACGCAGGTGATTCACTGAGCGGCAGTCCTGTCGATTCCGGGCTATTCGCCAGCATCACCTTTCGAAGGCCCCGACCTTGTGAGCGGGGCCTCCTTTTTTTTAATCTCCGCGCTCAGGCCGACGGCGCCCGACGCGCAGCCCGTTGCCGGATCGGCATGATGCAGACGACGACAAATCCGGCCCCGCGGAAGCCGGCATGAGCCTCACATGGGTTTCACGAACACGATACGTTTAGACCCGATGCATGGAAGGCCGCCGTCGGGACAGCGCGAGGCAAAGACTCAAGCAGCCGCGCCGTTGCCCGCAGCCCTCGCGTTTCCGTATTCTTCAATAATGCCGATCAGCGCGTTCAGATCCGCCGGCTTCACCAGGTAGTGATCGATGCCGGCATCGGCGGCACGAAGCCGATGTTCTTCCTGGCTGTAGCCGCTTATTGCAATGATCAGACTCTGCGGCAACGCGTCATCGGTTCGCAGGCGATGTGCCACGTCGAAGCCGTTCATGCCAGGCAAGCCGATGTCGAGCAGCACCACGTCGGGCAAAAAAACCTTGGCCTGCGTGAGGGCCGCAGCGCCATCCGCCGCGCGCTCGACCTGGTGCCCATATATGCGCAGGAATGCTTCGAGGCTTTCGGCTGTCGCGGCCATGTCGTCGACGATCAGTACGCGCATGCCCTGGGCCCGTCGAATTGGGACGACGTTCGGCCGGCTTTCGATTGCCTCGTCGACGACGAGCCGCGCTGGCAAGCGCACCGTGAATCTGCTGCCTTTCCCCCGCCCATCACTCTGGCACTGAACGGACCCCCGGTGCATTTCGGTCAGGTGGCGCACGAGCGTCAGTCCTATGCCCAGGCCGCCCTGCGCGCGGTCCAGCGATGTCTGTCCCTGCGCAAAGAGGTCAAAGACGTGAGGCAGGAACACCGGATCGATACCGTCGCCCTCGTCGGAGACGACAATCGAAGCCATCGCGCCGTCATGCGCCGTCGAGATGTGCACGCTGCCGCCGGGTGGCGTAAATTTCGATGCGTTGTTGAGCAGGTTCGCTACGACCTGCGACAGGCGGACGATGTCCCCATCGATGACAATGGCCACGCCCGGCTCGTCACGGGTCAGCGTCTGGGATCGCGCGGTATAGTTCGGCCCGCTGGTTTCGACTGCGCGATCAATGACGCTGGAAAGAAGCACGGGCTCCGTGCGCAGTGTGACGACGCCGCGAGCAATTCGCGAAACATCGAGCAGGTCGTCCACGATGCGCACGAGATGCTCCGCCTGCGTTCCGATAATCTCGCTGCCCCAGCGCAACACCTGGGAATCTGTCGGTCTCGCGCGTCGCATGACGGCCACTGCGTTGACAATCGGCGCGAGCGGATTGCGCAGTTCATGCGCAAGCATCGCCAGAAATTCGTTCTTGCGCTGGTCGCCGTCCCGAATCGCCGAAAAGAGCAAGGCATTCTCCAGCGCTATCGCTGCACGGCTGACGAATTCGTGCGTGACCGATGCGTCGTCATTGCGTTCGCTCGTCCTGTGGATGCCCAGCACGATGGTGCAGGGTTGCGCCGCCCCCGTCAACAATGGATAAGCCGTCATCTCCCTCAGATCCAGTGGCACCTCGCAGCACGTGCCGTCCTCCTGGGTGCATGCGAGGATGGGGCGCCCGTCGATCGGCAGGCGGGCCGGCTGCCCTGTCGACAAGGCCTCGCGGACCAGCATGTCGAGTTCTGGCAAGGATAACACCCGATGTTGCAGCGTAGCGGCGGCGCCCCAACGCGGCTCCCCCCATGCGGAATTCGCCACGCATGCGATGGTTTGCGGTGCTTGCCCCTCCCCTGGGGTAAAAACGAGCACAGCCGCATCGGCTAGCGTAGGCACCGGCAGTTCGACTATCCTGGCTACCGTATCGTCGACTTCCAGCGAACGCGTCAGCGCCTGGCTTGCGCGAGCGAGAAAATCCGCTCTGAATCGAGCCTGCTCGGCAGCGGCGCGTTGCACCTCGGCCTTCGCGAGGGCTTCGCGCTCGGCAGCATGTGCGATCAGCTGGTTTCGCATCCGGTACATGTCTACGAAAACACGCACCTTCGCGCGCAGAATTTCGGGAACCACCGGCGATGAAATATAGTCGACGGCGCCGAGCGCATAACCACGCGTCATCTCGTTGTCGTCGACGTACGCCGTGATAAAAATGATCGGCGTACGGGCCGTTCTTCGATACGAGCGCATCATCGACGCTGTCTCGAAGCCGTCCATGCCTGGCATGTTGACGTCAAGCAGGATCGCGGCGAATTCCTGCTCGAGTATGGCTCGAAGCGCGGCACGCCCGGACGACACCGCAACGATGTTCTCCCCGAGTTCTTCGAGAACGCTGCGAAGTACGAAGCGCTGCTCCGGAATGTCGTCGACGACGAGGATGTTGACCCGGTCGCCTTCCTCCTGCGAATGCGTTTCCATGGTCGTTCCTATGCGTGTAGCCACGCGTGCAGGACCGCGAGCAGATTACCGCGGTCGACTGGCTTCGACAGGTAGTCCCACGCACCGGCTGCGATGCAGCGTTCCCGGTCGCCCTTCATCGCCTTGGCCGTGACGGCAACGATAGGCAACGAGCGGCCAGCCGGCAATTTGCGGATCTCGCGTATCGTCATGAGGCCGTCCATCTCGGGCATCATGATATCCATCAGCACTGCGTCGATTGCGGGGTCCGTCGCGACCAGCCGGATCGCATCACGGCCGTTGTCCGCCCACACATGGCGCATTCCATAATCTTCGACGACGGTTGCCAGCGCGAATATGTTGCGCATGTCGTCGTCTACGATCAGCACCTTTTTGCCGTGCAGTGCGAGTTCCGATTCGCGCAAGCTGCTGATCTGCGCCTGGGCTTCCGTGCCGAGTCCAGTTGAACCGACATGTAATGCCGCGACTGTCGCATCCAGAAGGCGGTCGGAACCCGCGACGGGCATGACAACGTAGCGCTCGGAAGGTCGCAGCCACTGCTGCGCCCGCAGCGCTTCCCGATCCCCGATCACGACGACGGGCAGCGGTGCGAAAGAGGGTCGCCTGATGAGCGCCTCATCGAGCCATTCTGGCGACATGCCGCTCAACCCTTCGAGATCGACGACCAGTCCGTCTAGGTGGCACGCAGGCAGACGGCTCAACACTTCTGCGCCCGTTTCGCACGATTCGACTGTCACCCGGTCGCTCGCAAGCAACCTGAGAAACGTCTCGCGCTGCGGCGTCGGGGCCAACGCGACCAGTAGACGGCGAACGTCTACCGCCACATAGGTCATCAGGGCGCTCAGCGCGTCGTCGAGTTGCTCACGCGACTGGATCGGCTTGGGCAGAAAGCCGAACGCTCCCGAGTTAAATGCGCGTTCACGCGACTCGTCCGTGGAAATCACGCAGGTCGGCACGTGACGCGTCGCGAGGTCGTGCTTCAGGCGTGACAGGACGCGCCAGCCTTCCATGTCGGGCAGGAAAAGATCCAGCGTGACCGCATCGGGCCTGAACTGATCTGCGAGCGTCAATGCAGCCGAACCCAATGGCGTAACCAGACCCTTGAAGCCTTTCTCACGCGCGGCGTCGAGCAAATAATCCGCGAATGCGCGATCGTTCTCGACGATCAGCAGTACGCGATCGCCATGGGCAATGCTGTTTCGATCGTCCTGCGTGGATTCGACGAGGTTCGCAGCTTCTTCCACCGCGGCCGTTACGAGCTCGCGCACTGCGGGATCCGCTGTGGCCGGCCCGTACGCCGGGGGTTCCGTGACAGGCATCGAGCCGCGCGAGTCGTCGCGCATCGCGGCCCTGCGCACGGCTTTGCCGGGATCGCTCCCGAACGGGACGTATAGTGTGAAGGTGCTTCCTTTGTTCGGCGAACTAACCAGCCTGATCTCCCCGCCCAGCAGTTTGGCGAGTTCGCGGCTGATTGCGAGACCGAGGCCCGTACCGCCATATTTCCGGCTCGTGCTGCCGTCAGCCTGCTGGAACGCCTCGAAAATGATCTGCTGCTTCTCCGCCGAGATACCGACACCGGTATCGGACACCGAAAATGCGATGACCTGGTGTGCGCGATTCAGGCCTTCATGATCCGGGCTCCAGCCATCGAGAGCCTCTTCGATCGACAAGGTGACACGCCCTTCGTGCGTGAACTTGAACGCGTTCGACAGCAGATTCTTGAGAATCTGCTGCAGGCGTTTCGGATCGGTATAGATGGACGCAGGCAACTGGGCGCCCGTATGGACCATGAAGTCGACCTTGCGTGCTTCCGCGATGTGACGGAACGTGCGCTCGACGTAGACGGAAAGGTCTTCGATGCGATGTTCGGTGATCTCCACGACAACGGTACCCGACTCGATCTTCGCAAGATCGAGGATGTCATTAATCAGCATCAGCAGATCGTTGCCCGAGGAATGAATGGTTTTCGCAAAATCGACCTGCTTCTGCGAGAGGTTGCCATCCGCGTTCCTGCACAGGTTGTCGGAGAGAATCAGCAAACTGTTGAGTGGCGTTCGCAGTTCATGGGACGTGTTGGCGAGAAACTCGGACTTGTATTTGGACGTGAGGGCCAGCTGCCTCGCCTTTTCTTCAAGTGCCTGCCGCGCCTGCTCGACCTCGGCATTCTTGCGTTCGACCTCTTCATTCTGGTGCGCGAGAAGGTGCGCCTTTTCCTGCAACTGCTGGTTGGTCTGCTGAAGCTCCTCCTGCCGGCTCTGTAACTCATGTGCAAGCGTCTGGGACTGCCTTAGCAGGTCTTCGGTACGGGTATTGGCCTCAATCGTGTTGATCACGATGCCGATACTCTCCGTAAGCTGATCGAGAAAAGCCTGATGCGTGGGGTTGAGGCGCTCGACCGACGCCAGCTCGAGCACCCCCTTGACCTTCGCCTCGAAGACGACCGGAAGCACCAGCACATTGTGAGGCGTCACGCTCAGAAGGCCTGATGTAATCTGGAAGGGTTCCGTTGCGGGCGGCTCGAGGAGGATCTTGCGCCTGTCGACTGCGCACTGGCCAATCAGCCCCTCGCCGGGACGGACCAGCTTGCCGTGGGTCGCGCGGCCGCCCGCTGCATAGCTCGCCGTCAGGCGCAGCGATGGCGGCGTGCAAGCGCTATCGAGCACGTAGAACTCGGCCCGATGCACGCCGACCACGGGGGCGAGTTCGGAGAGGATCAGCTCTCCAACCGCCACGAGGTCTTTCTGGCCCTGCAGCATGCGGCTGAATTTCGCGAGGTTGGTCTTGAGCCAGTCCTGCTCCGTATTGACCTGCGTAGTGTCCTTCAGGTTGCGGATCATCTCGTTGATCGTATCCTTGAGTGCCGCAACTTCGCCCCGGGCCTCCACGGTAATCGAGCGGGTCAGATCGCCCTGGGTCACGGCAGTCGCGACTTCGGCAATCGCGCGCACCTGGGTGGTCAGGTTCGCGGCAAGCCGGTTGACGTTCTCCGTGAGTCCTTTCCAGGTGCCGGAGGCGCCCGGCACCTTCGCCTGACCGCCCAGCTTGCCCTCCACGCCCACCTCGCGCGCCACCGTCGTCACCTGGTCGGCGAATGTCGCGAGCGTGTCGGTCATGCTGTTGATCGTGCCGGCGAGCGCAGCAATTTCGCCCTTGGCTTCGACGGTCAGCTTGCGGTCGAGATCGCCATTGGCGACAGCCGTCACGACCCGGGCGATGCCGCGTACCTGGCTCGTCAGGTTGCCCGCCATGAAGTTCACGTTATCGGTCAGGTCCTTCCAGGTGCCGGCCGCGCCTTGCACGTCCGCCTGCCCTCCGAGTTTGCCTTCCGTGCCGACCTCGCGCGCGACACGCGTGACCTCCGACGCAAACGAGCGCAACTGGTCGACCATCGTATTGATCGTATTCTTCAGTTCGAGGATTTCGCCCTTGACGTCCACGGTGATCTTCTTGGAAAGGTCGCCGGCCGCCACGGCTCTGGTCACGTCCGCGATGTTGCGCACCTGGCTCGTGAGGTTGCCCGCCATGAAATTCACGTTGTCGGTCAGGTCCTTCCACGTACCGGCCACGCCTTGCACATCGGCCTGGCCGCCGAGCTTGCCTTCGGTACCGACCTCGCGCGCGACGCGCGTGACTTCGGACGCAAACGAACGAAGCTGGTCCACCATCGTATTGATCGTGTTTTTCAGCTCGAGAATTTCCCCTTTCACGTCGACGGTGATCTTCTTCGATAAATCACCTGCAGCGACCGCCGTGGTCACGTCGGCAATGTTGCGCACCTGCGCGGTGAGGTTGCTGCCCATGGAATTCACGGAGTCCGTGAGGTCCTTCCACGTGCCCGCCACGCCCTGCACATTCGCCTGACTGCCGAGCTTGCCGTCGGTGCCCACCTCGCGCGCCACGCGTGTCACTTCCGAAGCGAAGGATCCGAGCTGGTCGACCATGGTGTTGATCGTGTTTTTCAGCTCAAGGATTTCGCCCTTGACGTCGACGGTGATCTTCTTGGAAAGATCTCCAGCGGCGACAGCCGTGGTCACCTCCGCGATGTTGCGCACCTGCGCGGTGAGATTGCTGCCCATCGAATTGACGGAGTCGGTGAGGTCCTTCCACGTACCGGCCACGCCCTGCACGTCCGCCTGGCCGCCGAGCTTGCCTTCGGTGCCGACTTCGCGGGCGACGCGCGTCACCTCCGAGGCGAAGGACCGGAGCTGATCCACCATCGTGTTGATGGTGTTCTTCAACTCCAGAATCTCGCCTTTCACATCGACCGTGATCTTCCTGGAGAGGTCCCCGGCGGCGACGGCAGTGGTCACGTCAGCAATGTTGCGCACCTGCGCGGTGAGATTGCTGCCCATCGAATTGACGGAGTCGGTGAGGTCCTTCCACGTACCGGCCACGCCCTGCACGTCCGCCTGGCCGCCGAGCTTGCCTTCGGTGCCGACTTCACGGGCGACGCGCGTTACCTCGGAGGCGAAGGAACGGAGCTGGTCCACCATCGTGTTGACGGTGTTCTTCAGTTCGAGGATCTCGCCTTTCACATCGACCGTGATCTTCTTTGAAAGGTCGCCGGCCGCAACGGCTTTTGTGACCTCCGCGATGTTTCGGACCTGACTCGTCAGATTGCCCGCCATGAAGTTGACGTTGTCGGTGAGATCCTTCCAGGTGCCCGCAACGCCCTGGACGTCGGCTTGTCCGCCGAGCCGCCCCTCGGTGCCGACTTCACGGGCGACACGCGTCACTTCCGAGGCAAACGACCGAAGCTGGTCGACCATCGTGTTGATGGTGCGCGCCGTGCGCAGAAATTCCCCCTGCAACGCGCGGCCATCGGCTTCGAGTGCCATGTTCTTGGAGAGGTCGCCCTGCGCCACTGCTCCGATCACACGGGCGACTTCACTCGTGGGGTGCACCAGGTCGCCGATCAGCGAATTGATGGCGTCGACCGAGCCGCGCCAGAACCCTCGGGCAAACGGCAATACGGCACGCTCATTGAGACGCCCGTCCTTGCCGACGACCCGGCTCAGACGCGCGAGCTCTTCGAACATGCATACGTTCTGGTCAGCGAGTTCGTTGAAGACCTGGGCGAGCCTGCCGTGCACACCGGACCACTCGGGAGGCAGTTCGACTGTTTCGCCATCCTTGAGCGCACTGACCGCGCGAAGGATCGTCTTTGCGCACGCCGCGGCAGATTCGCCGCGCTGGATGACCGTATTGATAGTGGCGGCGTGATCGAACCAGAAGCCGTCGAGTCCTTCGACAGACAGACGCTGCCCGATGTTGTCCGTCGTAATCGTCGCATCCCGGAGCTGGACGGACATCCTGCCGCATTGCGCGGCAAGCCGGTTGAATTCTCCCGCGGCCTCACCTGACGGGCCCTCCCAGTCGTCAGGCAATCGCGCCGACGCATCGCCGCGCCGGAGAGCACCCAGCATACGCGCAATCCGCGCGAGGTCGTTCTCTTGCGCCGCCGTCGCCGTAACCGTAGGAGCGTCCATTTTTTCACCTCGAGGGCCGAAAAAAGCAAAGGGAGTCCGGTGCCACACGGTCTCCGTCGTCGGAGCTTGTTCTAATCTAATCGAATCTGATCGAATTGAAACGATTGCTCGCGGCGTTGCGGAGCAGCCATCGACTTCACGAAAGAGGGTGATCCTGATTGCTGGCGAGAGCGCAACCGGCTGCGAGCGCAATATGCGTGCCCGAAGCTTACGATTGACAGACAAGGCGCGCAGAACGCCCGTTCGGCACGCGTGCTAACCGTGCACGATCAGAACGGGACAGGACGATATTCGAAGCAAGGCCTCTGCGACACTGCCCAGCACTGCCCTGCCTACGCCGTGCCTGCCGTGGGTGCCGATCACGACAAGATCCGCTTCCTGCGTTTTCACGCAGCGCTGCAGGCATTGCGCGATCGAGTCGGACTTGCCGGTCGTTTCGCAGATCTCCACTGAGCACGGAACACCGCGATCCATTGCCGCCCGCCTAACCTCTTCAAGCGCAAGGCGGCCGTCCTCATTTAGCACCCTGCCGAGCGCCTCGGGATCGAAGTAGCCGGAGTAGGGCGCGAGACCCCATTTGTGCACGACGAACACAGCATGTACGCGGGCGGGCGCAAGCGCTGCGAACGCCACGGCTTCCTGCGTAGCGCGCCGGGCAGAATCATTACCGTCCACTGCCAGCAGAATCTTTCGATAAACGGGCTTTGCCATGGATGCCCCCTTTGATCCGTGTCGTGTCATGTCATGGCGACGCATCCACCCTACGCAGCGGGCGCCCGTCTCAACTGACCTCCGTCAATCGATTGCGTATCGACGGACGGCGCGATGGCGGCTGCTTTCGCGTGCCCCAAATACTGGTTGATCTGAGTCAACCGCGTTCGCGGGCGAGCCATGAGACTGAAGCGGCACGACACGAGAGACACGGGTCGTGATGGCCGCCGATTTGCAGCAGGGCTGCATGAACAGGACCTATTCACCATGAAAACTTCCGCGCCCAATCCCGCATCCCTCGGCCTTGCCGGATTCGCCCTCACCACGTGGCTGCTCAGCATGATCAACGCCGGATGGTTTGGCGGCGACGCGCTGGGCCTCGTGCTCGCCAGCGCCCTTGCGTTTGGCGGTACCGCGCAAGCGATCGCAGGGCTCATCGAAATTCCTCGCGGCAACACCTTCGGCGCCACGGCATTCATCGCCTACGGCGCGTTCTGGTGGTCGTTGGCGCTGTACCTCATGTACCTGCACGAGCACGTCGTGCCCGCTTTCGTGGGCTGGTATCTGCTTCTCTGGGGTGTCTTTACGCTTTACATGTGGGTAGCCACCTGGCGCGCCTCGCGGGCCCTGCAACTTCTCTTCCTTGCGCTGTGGATCACGTTCTTCCTGCTGGCCGCGAGCGAGTGGACCGGATCGCCCCTGATTCACCACGCGGGCGGTTATGCCGGGCTGTTCACCGCACTCGTCGCGTTCTACCTGTCCGCTGCGGAAATCATCAACGAGACCCACGGCCGCAACGTGCTGCCAACCGGCGCGCCGGCCCGCGCCAATGCCGACGATCTCGCCGGCACACGCACCGCCTGATTCTGAGCACCTGGAGAACATCATGACTGAGCTTGAACGCATCGCCTACGAACCGACGCCGCTGCTCCCGCCCGCCCCCGCGAGCGGCGAGTCGCACGAGTTCATCGCCCTGCCGCGCCCTCGCCTCGACGCCGGTGCGCCTCTCATGACCGCCCTCGCCCATCGCAAGAGCACGCGCGTCTACGCAGATGTGCCCATGACGCTCGACACGCTCGGCGCCCTGCTCTGGGCCGCAAACGGCGTCAACCGCCCCGATACCGGCGGGCATACGGCGCCATCGGCGCATGGCTTTCACGAAATCGATATTTATGTTGCGCTCCCGCAGGGCGTCTATCGCTATGATCCGGCGCTTCATCATCTCGTGCTCAGGCATCTCGCCGACGCGCGCAACATGACCGGCTATCAGGACTTTGTCGGCAAGGCGCCGCTCGATCTCGTGTACGTCTTGCGAGGCTCACAGGTGCTCGGTACGCCGCCGCAGCAGCGCGAGCTTTTCGCTGCCATTGCCGCAGGAGCGATTTGCCAGAATGTTTCGCTGTACTGTGCATCCGAGGGGTTCGCCACTGTGGTGCGAGGCTGGATCAACCAAAGGCTGCTCGCCGACGCGCTGCGCCTGAACGAAGACGAGGTGCCGCTCCTTGCGCAGACCGTCGGCAGGCCTGCGCTCAATTGACCGGCAGACCGGATCGAGTCATGGCGGCGCCAGGCCGGCGGAGGAAGCAACCATGTCCACACGTGTCGATTTGAGCGCTGTCCAAACCGAATACCGGCTTTGTTACGTCCGCACGCCCTGGGCCTGGTTCACGCGCATCCCGCTCGACCAGCAATGGGGTGAGCACTGGGAGCGCGCACCGTATATGCGCGAGGCCGGCTTACCCTACGCCGACGAAGCCGGCCAGATCCTCAAAGTCGGCTTCGACGGGCCGCTGCTGAGCCCCGAAGAGGGAGAGCACGCGCACCCGTACAGCGTGCAGGAAGTCAATGCGAAACAGGCGTCGTGGCTGCGCACCGAGAGCTACCTCGGCGGCCCCACCATTCACATCGTGGCCGGTGTCACGCTGCGGCGATTCATGGAACTGGTCGAACTGGCGGGCGGAACGGTCTACGCGCCTCTCGGCTGGGGCGAGTTGCCCGGGCTTCGGGTTGCGTCGAGCACCGGCCGCTAGCCGGCAAAGCACAGACATCGCTCGCGAGCCGGTGCGCCGTATCGAAACAGCGTGCTCGCGAAGACTTGCGCGCGTCGGAGCGGGGAGCGTGCCACTGCCCGCGACTATCGCGAAGGCGAACACTGAGGCGGATACGCTTGCCGTGATGTGTCCGCCGCCAGCGCGGGCGTGGCCAGTGTGCCGCCCGCCGGAAGCTGCGTGAGCGCAGCCGTAGCGGGCTGCGTGATCTCTCGATTGAGCGCCTTTTCGTCTTCAGGTTGTGTACCCGCGATCAGCGCGAGCAGTTCGTCGTGCTCGATCACTTCCCGTTCGAGCAGGCGTGCGGCAATCCGGTCCAGCGCGGCGCGCTGCTCGGCTAATGTGCGCGTCACGCGCTCATGGGCTTCCTTCAGCAGCCGACGCACCTCGTCGTCGACGAGCTGGGCCGTGCGCGCAGCCGGATGCGGCCCATCGGCACCCGCCGGTGCCGGCCTCACGGCGCCATCGTCGGCGCAATTCGCGAGGCCGAGGAGCTCGCTCATGCCATAACGGGCCACCATGTGCCAGGCCATCGTGGTGGCCCTCTCGAGGTCGTTTTCCGCGCCGGTGGAGACGTCGCCGAACACGAGCTCTTCCGACACCCTGCCGCCAATCAGTACGTCCAGACGGTCGAGCAGTTCGCTGCGCCTGAGCACGTAACGGTCCTCGGTCGGGACCTGCTGTGTGTAGCCGAGCGCCGCCACGCCGCGCGGGATCATCGACACTTTCTTGACCGGGTCGCAATGCGCGCGGCTCTGGGCAACGAGCGCATGACCCGCCTCGTGGTACGCAATGGTCACCTTCTCCTGCGCATTCATCACCCGGCTCTTGCGCTCGGAACCCGCCAGCGCCCGGTCGATGGCTTCGTCGAAGTCCGCCATGGTCACGTTCGCACGGTCGGCTTCGGCCGCGTGAAGCGCCGCTTCATTCACGATGTTCGCGAGATCGGCGCCCACGCAGCCGGGCGTGCGCGCGGCCAGCTCCCCGAGGTCGACATCGGGCGCGAGCGGCACCCCGCGCGCGTGCACGGAAAGAATCTGCCGGCGCCCGTTCAGGTCCGGGCGATCGATCGCGATGTGGCGGTCGAACCGCCCCGGACGCAGCAGCGCCGGATCGAGCGTCTCGGGCCGGTTGGTCGCCGCGAGCAGGATTACGCCGGCGTTAGGCTGAAATCCGTCCATTTCCACCAGCAGCTGGTTGAGCGTCTGCTCGCGCTCGTCGTTGCCTGAGACCGGATTCGCGCCGCGCACCTTGCCGAGCGCGTCGAGTTCGTCGATAAAAACGATGCACGGCGCCTGACGCTGCGCCTGCTCGAACAGATCGCGCACGCGCGCCGCGCCGACGCCCACGAACATCTCCACAAAAGACGAGCCGCTGATCGAGAAGAACGGCACGCCGGCCTCGCCCGCGAGGGCCTTCGCGAGCAAGGTCTTGCCCGTTCCAGGCGCGCCGACGATCAGGATGCCTTTGGGTATCTTTCCCCCGAGCCGTCGATATCGCTCAGGATGGCAAAGGAACGAGACGATCTGCTGCAGCTCCTTCTTGGCTTCGTCGATCCCGGCAATGTCGTTGAAGGTCGTGCCGGTCGCCTGCTGCAGATAGATCTGCGCACGGCTTTTGCCGATGCTCATGAAGTCTCTCGCGCCCCCGCTGCGCCGCAGCATGAATTGCCACGCGATCACGAAGAGCACCAGCGGGGCGATCCAGGCGAGCAGCAGGTCGCCCCAGATGCTGTCGAGCCCCCCGCGGTAATGTACGCCAGCGGCGGCAAGACGCGCGGGCAGCGACTCGTCGGCAACGCGTATAGCCGTGAACGGATAAGGCGGCTTGCCGGCGGGGAACGCGGCGGCGTCGGAGGCAGGGAGCGTTGCCTTCGCCTCGTCCGAGCGCAATTCCCCGCTGATGCGCGTGGGCGTGATGACGAGGTTGTCGATTTCGTGCGCGGCGAGCAGGCGCTGAAAATCGCTGTAGGCGATCGCCGGCGTCGCCGGGGCAAACCAGAGCAACTGTGCGGCTAGCAGCATCATGACGCCGACGAACAGCACGATGCTGCTCAAATCGAACTTGTTCTTCATGCGTTCGCTCCGCGTGGGCCAGGCGTCGCGCATGACTTGTCTGCGCCGCGGACGAGCAGAACCGGGCATGGCGCCGTCCGCACGAACTGCTCCGCGACACTGCCGAGTAGCGCCCGCTGGATGCCGCGCCTGCCATGCGTGCCGAGTACGGCCAGCTGCGCGCCATGGCTTGACGCACAGCGCTGCAGACACTGCGCCACGTTGTCGTTCATGTCCTGCACATCGAGCAGTTCGGTCTCGCAGCGCACGCCAGCCGATGTCGCTTGCGCGCGGGCTTCCTCGAGCTGCTTCATGGCGTCTTCGCGATACGCCTGGATCATCCCGGCCGGCACGTAGGTGAGCCCCATGCCGACCCCCATTGGCGCGACGATGTCGAGCGCGTGCACGACGCGCAGCCGGGCGCCGGTCAGGCCCGCCAGCTTCAGCGCTTCGGCGAGCGCCTGCTGCGAGGTTTCGCTGCCGTCGTAAGCTACCAGGATTTTTTCGTACATGTCTTTCCCCTCGCGGGCTGTCGCCCAGCGGATCGCGTCGCATCTTTCCATCTTCGAATCGGCCGGCGCTATGCGCTTGACTTGTGTCAAGGAACGTCGGTGCCACGTCCACCGCCGTCAATGCGTTCCCGCCATGCCCTCGCCGTTCGCCGGCTCGTCGCGCCACCCGCCGCCGAGCGCCGCGTACAACGCCACGGTGTCCTGCAGGCGCTGCGCAGCGGCTTCCAGCCATGCGATCTGCGCCTGATGCAACTGGCCGTCGGCGACCAGGATCTGCAGATAATCCACGGTCCCCGCGCGATAGTCGGCGCGCAGCAGCCGTAGCGCCTCCTGCGCCGCGGAGAGCGCGCGCGACTGCGCGTCGAGCGCGCCGGCGTCGTATTCGAGCGCGTAGAGCACATCCGCGACCTGGGCGAAGGCCGCAAGCACGGTTTGGCGATACTGCGCGCGCGAGGCCGCGTAGGCTTCCTGAGCGGCCTTGCGGCCGTACCACAGCGTGCCGCCCTGAAAGAGCGGTGCAGCCACGTCCGCTGCGAGGCTCCACGACTGCCCCATGCGCTGCGCAATCGATGCCGGTGAGGCGCCCGAAAGTCCGCCCGCGGCGGAAAGCGTGATGTTGGGCAGCATCGCCGCCGTCGCGACGCCGATCTGCGCGCTCGTCGCGTGCAACAGGGCTTCGGCCTGCAGCACGTCGGGACGCTGGCGCACGAGCTGCGACGGCACGGTTTGCGGCAGATCCGCAGGCAGCGTGACATCGCGCAGCGAGAGTTCGGGCGCGCGCCATTGCGCGGGCAGCGCGCCTGCGAGCGAAGCCAGCAGGTCGCCCGCCTGCGCCCGCTTTTGCTCAAGCACTGGCAGCGTGGCCTCCAGGGCGGCCTGCTCGTTCTGCAGGGTGAGCACCGCTGCGTAGGCGGCTGTGCCGACGCGCGCGCGCACCTCGGCAATGCGTACCTGCTCACTGACGAGGCCGATCATCTCCTGCGTCGCATCGATTTCGTCGCACCAGGCTGCGCGCGCGATCATTGCGTTGACCACGTTCGATTCGATCGTCAGCCACGCCGCCTCCAGCGCGTAGCGCTGCGCGTCGCGCTCGGCCGCGAGGCCTTCCACGTAGCGGCGGTTGCCGCCCCACAGGTCAATGGCGTAGCTGATCGAGGCGGAAAGCGTAAACAGATTGAAGATCGACGGCGCCGCCTGCGACCCCACGTGCAGCGGCGAATAGCGTTCGCGTGACGCGCCCGCTTCGGCACTGGCCTGAGGATAGAAAACGCCTGCGCCGGCGCGCAACTGGTCCTCGGCGCGGCGCAGCGAGGCTTGCGCCTGGTCGAGCGTGGCGTTGTCGGTGAGCGCGTCGTCCACGGCGGAGTCGATGGCGAGACTGCCGAACTGGGTCCACCAGTCGTCGCGCACGCTCACGTCCGCCCGCAGAGTCTGCGTCGCTCCCGCCGCCGCGAAGGCAGACGGGCTCCCGCCGGGCAGGAAGGCGTCGACTTTCGGCGGCGGCGGCCGCGAGAAGTCGGGCCCGACCGCGCACCCGCCGAGTGCCGCTGCGCAAAGCAAGGCGCACAGACTGGCTGCGAAGCGTGCACCACGCCGGGCAGCGCGATCCTGTCCATCCTGGGCGTGCGCGGGCGCAGTGTCAGCGAGCCGAAATGTAGACATCGACGATCTGTCCAGCATAGAGACGGAGCCCTGCCTTCGGGACCACGCGAAAGATGACCGGCAGCACACGCAGGTCCACGCGCTCGGTGCGCTGGTCGGAGAGTTCGATCTTCGGCGTGACGTAGGGCTGGATGCGCTCGAACTGCAGGTCGGCGTCGATGCTCGCGCCTCGCACCGACATGCGCGCCTTGAGCCGGGCTGGCTCCGGCAGCCGTGCGATGAGTATCTCGTCCACGTAGCAGCGCACCGCGAGACGCTCCGGCGCGGTGCCAAGCACGATCGCCGGGGCCATGCCCTGCGTATAGGTGTCGTACACGCCCTGTTGCGATAGATAGGAGCCCTGCGCCGTGTTCACGGCGAGGACCACGCCGTCGGCCGGTGCGCGCAAGCAACGCGTCGGCGGAAGCCGCGGCCTTGCGCAACGCGTCGACCTGCCCCTGCTGGTTGCGCACGTCATACACCCATGCGCCGGCGCGCGTGAGGCGGTCCTGGCGCGTCACGACCCCGAGATTCGCGCGCGCCACCCGAACGCCGTTCTCCGCATTGTCGAGCACGTCGCGGCTCACCGCTTTCGGGTCGATGTCCCATGCCTGCTTCTGTTTCGCGTAGGTGTCCTCGGCCATTTTCAGGCTGGCCTGCGCCGCGCTGACCTGGGCGTCCGCGACATCGCGTGTTTCCGGCCGCGGCTGCGCCTGCAGCTCTTCGAGCAGCGCCTGCGCGGCGTCGGCTTGCGCCGCGAGTTGCTGCGCGTTGGCGCGCTGCACCGAGTCGTCGATGGTCAGCAGGACATCGCCGGCTTTCACACGGTCGCCGTCGTGCACGGCAAGACGCGTGACCGCGCCGCCCACGTCCGGGTAGATGTTGACGTTCGCGCCCGCGGGCTGGTCGCTTTCCACGATGCCCGTGGCGTAGACGCCGTGCTCATAAGGGTTGGCCGCCGGCTGGAAGACGGGCGGCTGCGGCGCCTGCTGGATGCCGAAGACCCACGCGGCAACGACGCTCGCAATGAAGCCCGCAATGGCCGCGGCGAACAGGATGCGATGCTTCATCGCGCGCCTCCTGCCTCGATGCCTTTGAGCTTGCCATCCTCCATGCGCAGGATGCGGTCGGCGTACTCGAAAATGCGGGCGTCGTGCGTGACGATCACGATGCAGCGGCGGGCATTGAGCACCTGGCGCTTGACGAACTCGATGATATTGCGCCCCGTGTCGCCGTCGAGCGAGGCCGTCGGCTCGTCGAGCACGAGAATGTCGGGCTGGCTCACGATCGCGCGCGCGATCGCCACGCGCTGTTGCTCGCCGCCGGAAAGCTTCACGGGCGGCAGCGCCGCGCGGTTCGCAAGGCCCACCACGTCCAGATAGCGCACGGCCTCGGCCAGCGATTCGTCCCATGGACGGCGCTTGAGAATCAGCGGAATTGCCACGTTCTCGGCCGTCGTGAGGCGCGGGAACAGGTGATAGTCCCGAAACACGAAGCCGATGCGGTTGAGCCGGAAATCGGCGAGGCCGTCGTCGGGCTGCGCCCAGAGGTCCACGCCGTCGATCGAAACCGATCCGCCGTCGGGCCGCAAAATGCCGGAGATGACACTGAGCAGCGTGGTCTTGCCGCTGCCCGACGGCCCGACGATGAGCACCATTTCGCCAAAGTGCGCCTGCATCGACACGCTTTGCAGCGCCTGGGTACGCGCCGCGCCCTCGCCGAACCATTTGTCGAGCGCGCGTGCTTCGATGGCAATCGAGTCTGGCATCGCATCAGCCCCGGAAGATGTCGAACGGTTCGATGCGCAGCACGCGGCGCACGCCGAGATAGCTCGAGAGCGAGGCGATCACGACGACCATCGCGAACGCGAGGGCGAGGTCGCGATACGTGATCATCGCCGCGTAGTCGCGGATGCGCAGGCGGGCGAGCGAGATGGAGGCGGCGCACAGGCCTACGCCCAGACCATAGCCCGTGAGCGCCGTGAATGCGGCCTGAAACAGGATCATGGCAACGAGTTCGCGGCGCTTCGCGCCGATCGCCTTGAGCGCGCCGAACTTTTCGAGGTTTTCGAGGATGAACGTGTAAAACGTCTGCCCCGAAATCGACAGTCCGACGACGAAGCTGATCGCCGTCATCAGGAGAATGTTGGTGCCGAGACTCGTCTCGTACTTGTAGAAGTTGGCGATGCGCTGCATGAACTCCTGTTTCGTATAGGCGACGTAGCCGAGCGAAGCCACGACGGCCTTGATGTGCGCGATGTCGCGCGCCGACTTCGGCTCGACGAGGATGTACGACGTGGTGTAGCGCGTGGACGGGATGTACTGGATCGCGCGGCTGTACGTGGTGTAGAGCGTAGGCGTGCCGAAGAGCCCGCTGCTCGCCACCGTCGCGACGCCGACAATGACGGCGCGGTGGTCGTTCAGCTCGAAGTCGGTGCCGGGCGCGGGGTTGCCGAGCTTGTAGAACTCGGCGTCCTGCACGGCGATGAAGCCGTTCTCCGCATAGATGTCCTCGATGCGCCCGCGCTTCATGCGCGGCCAGCCATAGAGCGTGGTGTCGTCCAGCCCGATGACCGTCGTGGCCTGGTAGGTGCCGTCGCGCAGCTTGACGAGCGCCACGCCTGAGTAGAGCGGCACGGCGTACTTCACGCCGTCGATGCTGCGCACGGCGTCGAGCACGTAGTCGGGCATGCCGATGCTGCTGGCGATCGTCTGCACGGCGGGGTCCATCACCCAGATCTTCGCGCCCACGTTGATGACGGTGGACGACGAGCGATTCAGAATGCCGGCGAACATCGACATCATCTCGACCATGAGAAACACGGCGAACGTAATGCCGATGAGCAGCGCCGTGAATTTGGCGCTGTCGTTCACGAGCAGCTTGAATGCGAGGCGCAGGATACCTGGCATGACGAACCGTTTAGCCATGACTGTGCGGCCCTGGGTCGAGAATGATGTCAAAACTGCCACGCCGGATCCCAGCGTGAGCCTGAGCCGATTCTCGGGCAGGCGTTCCGCATCCTGTTGACGTGAGTCAAATGAACGAGATCGGGCGCTACACGGCATTCATGCCCGAGGCGCGGGGCACACTTTCCGGTGACGGGATGCGTGGCGGGGGCTGCGTGGGAGGCTGCGTGTGGGGCCGCGTCACGCCACCTCCTGCGTGCTGACGTAGAGCCGCTTCACCTCGTCCGGGTCGCACAGCGCCGTGCCGCTCGACAGCAGCGTCGCGGAGGCCGCTGCCTGTGCGAGGCGCGCGGCGTCCCGCAGCCTCTCGCCGCGGCGCAGCGCGACGAGCAGCCCCGCGAGGAAGCTATCCCCGGCGCCCGTTGCGCTCGAAACGGCTACGGACAGCGCTGGCACACGAATCGTTTCGTCTGATGTGACGAGCAGCGCGCCGCGTTCCCCTATCGTCAACGCAACGATCTGCGCGCGGCGCTCCTCGACGAGCCGCCGCGCAGCGCACAGCCATGCCGCCTCATCCGCGAGCGGTTGCTCCGCGAGCGCTGCCAGTTCGCCGAGGCTGGGCTTGACGAGATAGACACCTGCATCGAGTGCGAGCGCGAGCGGCAGGCCCGAGGTGTCGAGCACCACGCGCGTGCCGCGCAGGTTCGCCCAGCGGGCCAGGTCCGCGTAGGCCTTGGGCGGCAATCCGGGCGGCAGGCTGCCGCTCAGCACGAGATAGCGCGGCGCGGGCATCAGCGCATCGAGCAAGGCGAGCGTGGCCGACCACTCATCGGCGCTGATGTGCGGCCCGGGCAGGACGAAGCGGAATTCGCGGCCGGTCGAGCGCTCGGTAACCGAGAAGCTTTCGCGCGTCTCGCCCGCAATGCGCAGCCGTCGGCCGGGCACACGCTCCGCAGTCAGCATCTGTTCGAGCAAATTCCCCGCTGAGCCGCCTGCCAGGTAGACCGCAAGGCAACTCGACTCCCGGCCGTCGAGCCGCTGGATCACGCGGGCGACATTGAGCCCGCCGCCGCCCGGATAACGTCGCGCGGCCTCGCAGCGCAGCTTGTGCGTATCGACGACCCGTTCCACCGCCGTCGAGACGTCGACGGCAGGATTCAGCGTGAGTGTCACGATCTCGACCACGCTCGCCCCTTACGTAGGCGTTTGCCTACACATCAAGAAAAAATGCTTACGCCAGTTTCAGCGCCCGCTCATTGGAGCGCGCGCGACGGTGTCACATACTGAAGACGTACCACCGCTGCCGCCCGACTCCATCCGTTGCAAGGAGCGTTGACATGTCCACCGTCGAAATCCGCTCGCTGACCGCCGCGACGCTCCCCAACGCCAGCGCCGCCGACGACCCGGAAACCCTGCTCGCGCTTGCGCGCACTGCCGGCCTGCTCGTCACGCTCGACGGCCAGATCGGCCGCGAGAAGTATCAGAGCGTGGCAGGCTCGCTGCATGCGTTCCAGCGCTTCGCCGCCGCACTGCGCGACGCCCTCGTCGCGGCCGGCGCGCACTAGGGCCGGTTCACGGCAATAACGGGCCCTGGGGGCGGCTCCTGCTCCCCGCGGTCCGGGGCGCGCCTGCCGCGCGTTCTTCCTATTCCATGTGCATGCCGCCGTTGACAGCGAAATTGGCCCCTGTCGCGAACGCGCCATCGTCCGAGCACAGATACGCAACCAGCGACGCCACTTCCTCCGGCCGGCCGAGGCGCCCCACGGGGATCTGCGGCAGGATGCGTGTATCCATGATGTCCTGCGGCACGGCTTCCACCATCGCAGTGGCAAGGTAGCCCGGCGATACCGTATTCACGGTCACGCCGCGTTTCGCAACTTCGAGCGCGAGCGACATCGTAAAACCATGAATGCCGGCCTTTGCGGCCGCGTAGTTCGTCTGCCCGAAAGACCCGCGCTGACCGTTCACGGAACCAATGTTCACAATGCGGCCGAACCGCCGTTCGTACATGCCCGGCAAGAATGGCTTCGTGAGATTGAACATGCTGTCGAGATCCGTGTGCATCACCGCATCCCACTCGGGCTTCGAGAGCTTCATGAAACTCGCATCGCGCGTGATGCCGGCGTTGTTGATGAGCACATCGACGCCGCCGAACTCCGCGATTACCTTTCGTGCGCACTCCTCGCACGAGTCGTAGCTGGCCACGTCGAGCCCGAACGCATGGAACGTGCGCCCCGCCTCGCGTTCGCTGTGCAACCATGTCGCCACGTGATCGTTCTGCTCCGAATGGGATACCACCACGGTCATGCCGGCGTCGTACAGCTTCCGGCTGATGGCGGCGCCAAGGCCTCCCATCCCGCCGCTCACAAACGCAATCCGCTCCTTGCGCATCATGTTTCTCCTCGCAGACAGGCCACCGGCCGCGGATCGGCGCGATCGAACCGTCGCATCACTATAAAAACGCGTATTCGCCCGCGATTGACATGCATCAATCGGAGGCTTTCCTGGCGGAAAGCAGCGCGATGCGCGAAGGGTTGACTCAAATCAATGGTGACCCCTTGTCGGGACCTAGACTCATCCCACGCCACCCTTGTTCGCGGTTTTCTCAATCGTGGAGCGCCGATCATGGAGTACCGCAGCATTCTTGTTCATCTGGACGGCAGCGAACGCGCGAGCGCTTGCCTTGATCTCGCGTTGCTTGTCGCGCGGCAGCACGGCGCCCATGTCAATGCACTATTCGCACCCGTCACGACCGACCACGAAAGCGCATGGTCGGTCACGTTCGACGCGGCGTATCGCATGCGGACCCGGGAAGGCAAGCGCCGGGCGCTGGAGCACCAGTTCCTCAACGGGCTCTCCCAGGCGAACCTCAAAGGCACCTGGCGGGCTGCCACGGATCATGCCAGGAACGCGTTGCTCGCCCTCGCTCCGTTCGCGGATCTCATCGTGGTGGGTCAAAGCGATCCAAACGATCCGGACGCTTCGCGCAGTAACCGCCTGCAGGTTCAGGTGACGCTGGCAGCGGGACGGCCGGTCCTGTGGGTGCCCTATGCCGGGACGTTTGCCACTTTGGGCGAACGGATTGTCGTGGCGTGGGACGCAGGTCAGTCGGCCACACGCGCGCTGTACGACGCCCTGCCCTTCATGCGGCTTGCCGCGCACACCACAATCGTCACGCTCAACGCCGAGCGGGAAGGCCGCATACCGGGCGCCGACATTGCCCTCGTCCTCGCGCGCCACGGCATCGACGTGGAAATTACCCAGCTGCACACGCCCCCCACGGTATCGGTTGCCGAAGCCCTGCTTTCGCGCGTGAACAAGCTCGGTAGTGACCTGCTCGTGATGGGGGCGTACGGTCACCTGCGCTGGAAGGAACTCGTGCTCGGCGGCGTCACGCAAACCATTCTCGGGTCAATGCCTGTTCCAGTATTGATGTCGCATTGAGCACGCATTTGACGTAGCGTGCGCCTGCGTTGCGCGGCGCACATGCTCAGGTTTAAGGAAAATCGCCATGTGCTACAAGAGCCTGCTCGTCCATCTGGACGACTCGGAACGATGCGCGGTGCGCCTCGCGCTCTCGCTCGATCTGGCGGAACGCTTCGATGCGCATCTCACCGGACTGTATTGGTCGCATGCGTACCGGGACACATCCGGGGGCGAGCCAACGCCGCAGGCGCGCCTCGCACGGACGCACGAACGCTTTCTGCTCGCTGCGGAGCGCGCGGGCCGCACCGTCGAATGGCGCGCGCCGCAGCCTTGCGATAGCGCGATCGCGACGATGCACGCGCGCCACGCCGACCTGCTCGTACTGGGACAACCAGAAGACGAGGCATGGGTCGCGCAGAGCGCCGGCGGCTTCGTGGCGGACCTGCTGATGACGGCCGGGCGGCCGGCCATCGTGGTGCCGCATTCCGGCACTTTCACGGCATTCGCGCAGAACATCCTGGTAGCGTGGGACGGCAGCCGTGAAGCGGCGCGCGCCGTCTCCGACGCGCTCCCCCTGTTGCAGCGCGCCCAGTCTGTTTCGATCGAAGTGATTGCCTCTCACCGTGGCGCGCAGCGCGCGCGCGCCGAAAACGAGGCTATCGACGCCGCCGCGTGGCTCGATCTGCACGGCGTGCAGGCATCGTTTCACGAAAGCTTGAGCGATCCTCAAATCCTGACCGGAGCGGCACTGCTCAGCCGCGCCGGCGACCTGCACGCCGACCTGATCGTGGCAGGTGCTTACGCGCACTCGCGCGTGCATGAATGCGTCCTGGGCGGCGTGACACGCACGCTGCTGCAAGCGATGACGGTTCCGGTCCTCATGTCGCACTGATTCCACCTGGCGCACCGCGCCTTCGAAGAGGCGGGAAACCACCATGCTCGATCATCCCAACGACGCTGCCGCCAGCGCCACCCCGCTCGACAAGCTCGACGACTACGCGTTGCGTTACGCCGTGCGCCACGCCACGCTCGCCCCGTCGAGCCACAACAGCCAGCCGTGGCGTTTCGTGCCCGCCCACGACCGGATCCTGTTGTGCGCCGACCGCCTGCGGGCGCTGCCGGTCGTCGATCCTTTCGATCGGGAGCTGATCATCAGTTGCGGCGCGGCGCTCTTCAACCTGCGCGTGGCGCTCGCGAGTCTCGGCATCGGCTATGCCATCACGCTCTTTCCAACGAGCCTCGATCCCGACCTGCTCGCCGATGTGCGCCTGCTTCGTGAGCGGCCTGTGGGCGCGGACCTGGTTCCGCTGCTCAATGCCATTTCGCTGCGGGTCACCACGCGCCACCCGTTTTCTCCCGCGCCGGTCCCGGCAGCCGTCGAACACGAACTGGTCGAAGCGGCCCGCGCCGAGGGGGTTGACGTTGCATGCGCAACCGAAGCCGCGAAGCGCGAGGCGATCGCCGACCTCATCGCGCAAGCCGACCGGCGGCAGTTCGCCGATCCGAGGTTCCGCCGCGAACTCGCGAAATGGATCCATCCGCGCCGCACTGGCGACGGCATGCCGGCCTATGCGGCCGGACTTGGCTCCCTGCTCGACTTCGCAACCCCGCTCGTCGCCTCCGCGATCCGTACCTTCGACATGGGTGGCGGCGTGGCGGCGACCCATCGGGAGCTCGCGGCCGGCTCGCCCCTGCTGCTGTGCATCGCGACGAGCGTCGACGACGCGCAGGCCTGGCTTGCCGCGGGCGAGGCGCTCGAGCGGGTGCTGCTCGTGCTGACAGTGCACGGACTGTGCGCCTCCTATCTGAACCAGCCCATCGAAGTGGCCGAACTGCGCGCGCAGCTAGGCACGCTGCTCGGCATGCCGGAATCCGCTTGTCCGCAGCTTCTGCTGCGCATCGGACACGGCACGCCGGACGCGCCGTCACCGCGCCGCCCGCTGAGCGAAGTCGTGGCGTAGGTCCTCGTCCCAGGCAAATCGTCTGGATTCTCGAGCCTGCAACAGATCCGGACGCGGCAAGGAATTTGCCTTGCCATGCGGCATATCGATGTGACGTATGGTGTGACGTGGCTGGCGCGAGCCCGGCGAATTCGCTACGGCCGCCCTGAACATTCAGCCAAAGAGCCAAAGCACATGTGCGCTGGACGTTAGCCAACACCCGCACGCGCTATCTGACACTCCCCATTTCGCGCACGAATTCGAGTTGCGCCTGCAGGATCTGTTCGGCGCAGCGCGCATAGAGCCAGCCGGGCCCGTTGCCGGTGCTGTACATGCCGCGGCACATGCCCTTGAGCCGTATCGTCGTCGTTCCGTCCGCCGCCATTTGCCGTACCGCCCAGAAGTACGCGATGCCGAATTCATGCGGCATGCGTGTCTCGATCGTTTCGTCTGTCGTACGTTCGACTGGCGTGGGCGAGTGCCGTTGGACGAAGGCCCTGGCGCGGGCCCAGGCCTGCGCACAGTCGTCGGGCGTTGCGCATTGGATTGCACTCTGTTCTCGTCGCGCTTGCAGCTCGGTCTCGGACCGGCGGAAGGCGGCGTTGGCGTCGCGGCCCGTCTCCCGGTACGTAGTGCAAGCCGGAAGCGATGCAATCAACAGCGTCAGGCCAAGCGCCCAGCCGTAGGACAACCTGCGCGACATTTTTGTCTCCCCCGCCCGAAGATCGGCTCGCGACCGCGTGCCACCGACTCCAGGGTAAGGGCCCGGGCCTCGTTTCGATTGATCTACCTCAAGTCGAGACGGGTCCGCGTCAATGCCGCTTCGTCTGATTCAAGTCAAAGGCGGCGGGCAGGCGTGCGCTCCAATCGATGTCGGGCGCGCAGGTCGCGCGTGAAGCGAGGAGAGCATGATGAAGCTGACGTTTCTGGGCGCGGCCCAGACGGTCACCGGGTCGCGTTACCTGCTCGAAGCGGGGGACAAGCGGGTGCTGATCGACTGCGGGCTGTTCCAGGGCACCAAGAACCTGCGCCTGCGCAACTGGGATCCGCTGCCCTTCCCCGCCGGCTCGCTCGATGCCGTCATCCTCACGCACGCTCATATCGACCATTGCGGCTACCTGCCAGTCCTTGCACGCAGCGGTTATCGCGGCCCGGTGTACTGCACGCCCGGCACCGCGGACCTGTGCGGCGTCATGCTGCGCGACAGCGCACGGCTACAGGAGGAAGACGCGGCGTTTGCGAACCGTCACGGCTTCTCCAAACACCATCCTGCGCTGCCGCTCTACACACTGGAAGACGCCGAACAGGCGCTGCGGCTCATCGCGCCGCGCCCATTCGATGAACCCGTCGCGCTCGGCGAGCAACTGAGCTTCCGGCTGCTGCCAGCCGGCCATATCCTCGGGGCGGCCAGCGTCGTGCTGTGCAACGGGCATACGGTCATTGCGTTTTCCGGCGACCTCGGGCGCCCGGACGATCCGATCGTGCGTGCGCCATCCCCGCCGGTGCATGCCGACTACCTGGTGGTCGAATCGACCTATGGCGACCGGCTGCACGACGCGCTCAACCCCGAAGACGAGCTCGCCGAGATGTTTTCGCGCACCTTTGCGCGTGGCGGGATCGTGGTGATGCCCTGCTTCGCCGTGGGACGCGCACAGGAAGTCCTTTACTACATCGCGCGATTGAAACTGTCGGGCCGCATGGCGAATGTTCCGGTCTACCTGGACAGTCCGATGGCGATCAGCGTGACGGACCTCTACCGGCGTCACATGAGCGACCATCGGCTGACGGTCTCGCAGGTGCATGCCATCGATCATGCGGCGTTCATGGCGCGAACGGTGGACGAGTCGAAGGCCATTGCCGGACGCAGCGGCCCCATGGTCGTCATCGCAGGCAGCGGCATGGCCACCGGCGGCCGCGTTCTGCATCACCTGAGCCTCTACGCTTCGGACCCGCGCAACACGATCGCGCTCGTCGGCTACCAGGCGCCCGGCACGCGCGGCGCCGCGCTCGAGGCTCACGCGCCAGCCATCAAGCTGCATGGCGACTACGTGCGCGTGCGCGCCGAGATCTCCTCGATCACCTCCCTGTCCGCGCATAGCGATTACCGGGAAACCCTGCGCTGGCTTGCCGGTATGACGTGCCCGCCCGTGCGCACGTTTGTCACGCACGGCGAGCCCGCGGCGGCGGATGCCTTGCGCCGGCGCATCGTGGAGACGCTGCACTGGGATTGCTGCGTGCCGGAATACGGGCAGTCGTTCGAACTCGCCGAGGAAGCCGTGCGGCCTTACCCCTGCACGCCGAGCCCCGCCGAGGAACCGGCGCCCGCGCCGGCGGCAGGCGCGGCGCCCTGAACTGCTGGCCCGGCGCGTCCCGCGCGCGCCTGGAGGACAAGCGCCAAACTTTTTTGAGACACGGCTTCGAGTGGCTCATAAAATGGGCGTGCATCCCTCGTGCACGGGGTGTCGGCGTCACCCCCATTGGAGTCGATCCTTCATATGCGAATGGCCTACGCAGTGATCTCGCGCAAGCATTGCTTCCCGGATAGTCGGCATGAGCGCGGGTGCTGACCGGCGTATGCGCGCTGGACAAGGCGCGTGGCCCGCCATTGTCCAGCGTCTGCGCGAACCGGCCGTATCGGCCGCGCTGGCGTTCATCGTGGCCTTCGCGCTGGCTGGCGTCATTGCAACGTTCGTTACGCGACAGTGGCAAGCGGCGGCGGAACAGCGGTTCACCCGGCGAGCGGCGGCGCTGCACGAAACGCTCAGGCAGGCGCTGATTGCCGACGAGGCCATCTTGCGCGGCGCACGCGCCTTGCTCGCGCAGACGCCCGGCCCCGATCGGGCAGCCTGGAAGCACTTTGTCTCCGCTATCGATCTGGACAACTCCCGTTCGGCGATCACCGCGCTCGGCTATGTCACCCAGTACGCCAACCCGGCGGCAGGCGCAGCAGTCGCGACGCAATGGGCCGGCCTGAGCGCCAATCTTCCCGCAAACGCGTTTGCGCAGACCGAGGCGACGCGCGCCGCACGACGCTACGCTGCCGAAACCGGCAACGCCGCACTCGCGGCGCTGCCGGCGCTGGCCAACGCGCCACCGCTTCTCACGCTCTGGCTGCCCGTTTACGAGACGGGACCCGATGCACCAGGCAACGTGCAGAAGGTCATCGGCTTCGCGGTTGCCTTGCTGGACCCAGGGCGGCTCTTCGCACCGCTCGCTGCCGCCGATCCTGGGCTTGTGTTCCGCGCCCGGATCGGCACGCCTCCTTTGGACCTCTACACGAGTGAGCGCGGCGAAGAAGACGAGGTGTTGCCCGGCAAGCGGTTCCGGCGGAACGATCCGTTCGTGTTTGGCGGCGCAACGCTCGTGCTCGACGTCAGTGCCGACGCAGGTCCTGCGCTTACGGGGGCAGCAGCCTGCGCCACGGCCATTCTGCTCGCGGGGGCGCTCGGGGCCGCCGCGCTCGCGTTTTTCGTGCAACGCCTCATGCGTGCAAACCTGGCGCCCACGAAGGTCGCAGGCAACGCGCGGCTCAACGAAGCCCGCATGATGGGGATCATCCGCTCGTCGATGGAAGCGATCGTCACCGTCGACGATACCCAGCGCGTAGTAATTTTCAATCCGGCCGCCGAACAGGTGTTCGGCCTGTCCGCCATGGAAGCGATCGGCTCGCCGCTCTCGCGTTTCATTCCCGAGCGGTTCCGGGCCGCGCACGCGCAGCATGTCGAACAGTTTGGCGAGACCGGCGTCACCGAGCGCCAGATGGGCCGCCCGCAACGGGTGCTCCACGGGCTGCGGGCCAACGGCGAGGAGTTTCCCATCGAGGCATCGATTTCGCAGATCCGTGACGACTCGGGCAAGCTGTTCACGGTCATGCTGCGCGACATCACTGAACGCGTGCGCGCGGAGGACGCGCTCACGCGTTCGCGCGAAGAACTCCGGGAACTGTCGGCCAATCTGCAGAACGTGCGGGAGGCCGAAAAGACACGCATCGCGCGCGAGCTTCACGACGACCTCGGCCAGCAGCTCACCGCGCTCAAGATCGATCTCTCCGCGCTCGAGCGCCGGCTTGGGGAGAATGACGCCAGCGACGTCCCGGCGCGCCTCGCCGGCATGCGCAACCTGATCGACTCGACGGTGGGAGCCTTGCGGCGCATCGCGGCCGACCTGCGGCCGGTCATGCTGGACGATCTCGGCCTCGTGCCGGCCATCGAGTGGCTGGCGAACGACTTCACGAACCGCTACGGTATTGCCGTGGAACGCGATCTGAACGCGGACGCCACAATGTTTTCGAACACCGCTTCCTCCGCACTCTTTCGCATTGTTCAGGAAGCCCTGACCAATGTCGCCCGTCATGCCGACGCGAGCCTCGTCGAAATTTCGCTCAAGGTGGACGGACCAAGCTGCGTCCTGCGCATCGCCGACGACGGGCTTGGCGCGACCGGCGCCCCCGCAGATCCCGCCAGCACGCAGGCCAACGCTTTGCGGGACAAGTCGTTTGGCCTGCTCGGCATTCGCGAGCGAGCTCACATGCTCGACGGCACCGTTTCCATTGCTACCGCGCCCGGAAAGGGCTTTACCATGACGATCACGTTCGCCCTCCATGCTCTCCTGCCCGAAGAGGCCGCATCATGATCAAGGTGATCATCGCCGACGACCATGCGCTCATGCGCGACGGTCTGCGCCGCATACTGGAAAGCGCACTCGACGCCCAGTTCGAAGTCATCGGGGAAGGCTGCGACAGCGCGACCACGCTCGCGCTCGTGCGCGAGCACCCCGCCCAGGTCCTCGTGCTGGATCTCTCGATGCCAGGGCGCAGCGGCGTGGATCTCGTCAAGCAGATCAAGGACGAAAAGCCCGGGTTGCGCATTCTCGTGCTGACCATGCACGCCGAGCAGCAATACGCGGTACGCGCCTTCAAGGCGGGCGCTTCCGGCTACCTCACCAAGGAATGCGCCAGCACGGAGCTGGTTAGCGCCGTGACGAAGATCGCCGCCGGTGGCGTGTATGTCAGCATGACGATGGCCGAACGCTTCGCCCAGAGCCTGAACGAGCCGGCCGACACGCTGCCCCATCAACGGCTTTCCGACCGCGAGTTCGAAGTGTTCCGCCGGCTCGCGTCCGGACAGACCATTACCGAAATCGCGCAGGAACTCTGCGTGAGCGCGAAAACCGTCAGCACCTATAAGGTGCGCATCCTCGAAAAGATGCAGATGCCGCACGAAGCCGCGCTCGTGCGCTACGCGATGCGGCACAAGCTCATCGACGATCCCGACGAAGCCTGACCCTCGGGCGTCGCGGCCGATCGCCGCATGACTGTAGGAATCGCCCTACACGTCTTCCGTTCCGCGTACGTCACTTTCCATCACCGCCGATATTTTTCCGAGATGGCGTTGACGATACTGGCTACATGAAAGCCAGTCCTGTCCGCCAGCGCCTGCAGGTCTTCCTCGTCGAGGATGCGACCGCGGTGCGCAGGAAAATCGCCGAAGCGTTGTCGGCCATTCCCGATGTGACCGTGATTGGCGAAGCCGAGGATGCGGCTAGCGCCCTGACCGGCATCGCTCAAAGCGGTGCGGACGTCGCGGTGGTCGATCTGAGGCTCGCGAGCGGCAGCGGCATCGAATTGCTCACCCTGCTTGGCCGCGAGCAGCCATCGGTTGTGACGGTCGTGCTGACGAATCACTCCGGCGCACCGTTTCGCGCAGCCTGCCAAAAGGCGGGAGCCCATTTCTTCTTCGACAAGACGTCCGAGTTTGAAGCCGCCTGCGAAGCCATTGAAGCGTTAGTGAAACAGCGCGTCACCCCCGCGCGCTGAACTGGAGACGATCATGTATGCCGAGCCCGCCTGCGAAACCTCACTGTCCACCCCGCCGTCCGCACGCTGGCGCGTCGTGCCGCTGCAGCCCGCCGTGCGCGAGAGCGCGCCGCGCCAGCCGGCAACGCGCTGCTCGACCTGCTCGCTGCGTGCGGGCTGCATGCCGCCGGACCTCACGTCCACGGAACTCCAGCAACTCGACACCGTGGTTCTCACCACACGCCATGTGCACCGCGGCGAAACGCTGTTTCGCGCGCACGACGCCTTCCAGAGCCTCTACGCCGTGCGGACCGGATCGTTCAAGACGGTCGTCATGCATCGCGACGGACGCGAGCAGGTCACCGGTTTCCAGATTCCGGGCGAGCCGCTCGGGCTCGACGGCGTTTGTTCCGGGACGCACAGCTGCGATGCCATTGCGCTCGAAGACAGCACGGTTTGCATTCTGCCGTTCGGCCAGCTCGAAACGTTCTGCCGCGAGAGCCGGCGCATGCAGCGCCATCTTTATCAACTGATGAGCGGCGAAATCGTGCGCGAATCCAGCCTGATGATGCTGCTCGGTACGATGACTGCCGAACAGCGCCTCGCCGCGTTTCTGCTCGATCTCGCAGCGCGCTTCGAGGCGCGCGGCTACTCCGGCGCGCAATTCAACCTGAAGATGAGCCGGGAGGAGATCGGCTGTTTTCTCGGCATGAAGCTCGAAACCGTGAGCCGGATGTTCTCGCGCTTTCAGCGCGAAGGCCTCGTCGAGCCGAACGGCAAGCAGATCCGCATCGTCGACCTGGAGGGACTTGCGCGCGTGTGAAGCGAAAGGCGGCGTTGCGGTCGCTCAACGGTGTAGGCACAGCAAGCCTCGTCGCTGAAGTGCGCGTATGGTTGCGGCGCCCGGTATCCGGCGCCGCGCTTTTTTAGGAGATCCAGATGCGATCGACCGCCACCGGAATCGCCTGGCGATTGACACATGTCAACGGGAAAAAGGGCGCCGATGACACCATGGATCGGGCCGGCAGTCTTCCGCTCCCCGGCCGCATTCGAGGAGAGATTCGATGTCACGCACTCCCACGCCAGCCGCTTGCGCCATGGTGATTCCGTCTTTGCATGACGGGATGAGGAAGATCCTTTTTCACGCCGCAGCGGTCTGCGCCGTCTCGTTGTATGCCGTCGCTGCGCATGCGCAGCTCGCCGAACCCACTGAGCTCGTGGATCAGCAGCACTGCATGTTCTGCCACACGTCCGACGCGCCATTTCTCGCGCCGTCGTTTCACCAGATCGCCGAGCGTTACCGCGACAAACCGAACGCCAGCACCCTGCTTGAAGACAAGCTCAGGCACGGCGGCAAGGCGCACTGGGGCGACATGCCCATGCCCCTGCCCGGCGACCGCGGCGGCCCGCTCTCGGCCCAGGATGCACGTACGCTCGTTCAATGGGTACTGAGCCAGTAATGGCACCGGATGTCTAAAGGCAAGGAGCATCCTCATGCGTGTTACCGTCCATCTCGACAGTTTCGACCAGCTCGACCCTTGCGCTTACGCGATCGTCTGGATCGACACCGAAGCAAGGAAATGGTCCCGCGAAGGCCACGCGGGCGTGAGTCTGCCCGAATGGGGGCAATGCCTTCCATCCCCGGGCGGCACCAGCCTGTTCGCGTGTCAGGACCGGGGCGAGGTCTGCACACTCGAAGGCCTGAACCTTGAGGCGAGCGAAGGCCCGTATGAAGGCGAATGCGGTAGCGTCAGATGGCGCGAGCGCCTGAACGCCGGGCCACTCGAAGGACGTTGGCACGTGCAATGTGTCGACGAGAGCGTGCCCGATGCCGAGGATGGCCTCTTCGCTGACGAAGTCTGATCGAGGGCTTCCTCTTCGGGCGCCACGGTGCTCAGTGATCGCGGCGCCCAGCACCGCTTCGAAAAACGGCGCTTGCGGGCGCAGCGGAACCGAGTTGACGCTCGGCCGCGTCGAATGCCGCACGCATGGCGGCCACCGGGTCGTCGCCCTCGCAATGGTCCAGCGGCGCGAGTTCCCTCGAAGCCGAAACGAGGTCGAGACGAACGTCATAGGCCGGCTGTTGGCTTCCAGGCTGCAAGTGGCGCATCCGCTCGATCGCGAGATGACAACCTGCCAGCACGCCGCTGAACCGCTCGAGGCGCAGCAGCTGAACGCCGGCTTCCGCCTCGAGGGCAGCGGAACCGGGGAAACCCAGATAAACGATTTGCATCCCGAGTCCCATCACCGCGCCCCTTCAGAAATCCGCGTTGTTGCTGCCCGAAGGCTTGCCGCCGCCATTGACCACGCCTGACTACACTTCAAACGCGTGACGGATTTTCAGGTCGATCCACACCATCCCTTCGCGCAGCCCTTCGAGCACAGCTTCCCGCTCGGTTTCGAACACACGGTGATGCGCAAAGGCGTGGGAGAAGCACTGCGTCTGCGGGCCGTGCGTGACACTGACTTCGCAGCGAAAACCGCCTTGCGGGGCCGGCGACGTGAGTGCCTGGACGCTCCAGGCGTCCGAATCGATATGGCCGGTAAGTGACATGATTGCGTTCCCCCTGGGGCGTGGCGGCGATTGACTGGACCTGCGGTTGAATTCAGGATAAGACCGGGTAGCCGAAGCAAATTGATGCATATCAACCTGACTCGCACGGCTCACCGCGGTGCGCTACCGAAGGTCTGCGTGACGCGGCGCTCACGCGCGCTGCTGCGAGAGCGGACCGGCGTTTTACTGCCATCACCTGCCCCGTGCGATGCGCGCGTCGCCATCGCCCGATGTGTTGCGCACTTCGCCGGCGCGGCAACGAGAACCGGGCACGGGGCGGCGCGCAGGGCGTGCGAGGCAACGCTGCCGGGCAGCGCCTGTGTCCGCATGCGCCGCCCCTGCAGCCCGATGACGAGCAGATCGGCTCCCCAGCTACGCACCTCGCGCAATATCGTGCTGGCGACGTCGTCGAGTTCGACGTCCGTCGCCAGCGCCGCAAGCGATACCCGGGCGCCGCGGGACGTCACGAGCGCTCGTGCATGGGCAAGCGTACTGGCACGGTCGTCCTCGAACAGATGGTCGAGTTCTCGCCCTCCCACACGGAGCGTGCGCTCGACGACGTAGATCACGCGCAATTCCACCTCGGCCGGTATGCACCCAACTGCGAGTCGAAGGGCGCCGTAGGCACTCGCGCTTCCGTCGACGGCAATCAGCGCGCGGGAAAGAGGGGGTTCCTCCAAGGCAAGCAACTGCGACGGCACGTACAGCAACGTGCGGCGTGTCGCGTATGCGATTTCCTCCGGGTCGAGCCTGCACGCCCAGTGCTGCCCGGGGTGATGTGCGGCAAGCGCCACCAGATCGGCGTCGAGAGAGTTGGCGGCGCGCGCAGCGGCGACAGGCGCGGTCGTATGCAGTACCGAGAGATCGAGCAGTTGCACGTCCGGTTTGCGTCGCTCGAGTGCTAACGCGGCTGCGGCGTCGCACAAGTGGAGTTTTGCCCGGCGCAGCATCGCGGCATGTGTCTCGGCGCTGTCCGGCAGGCCCGACTTGAGCGCGGGGATCAGCGAGGCCGGATCGGCGATGACTTCGACGAGACTGAGGGCCGAATCGCGATCTGCAAGGCGGCAAGCAAATTTCGCAAGCGCAGCGAGGCCACTTCCGCCTTCGGCGGCGGCCATGAGGCGGTGGAAAGGTTTCGATGGCACTTCCATGTACGTATCCAGTTCAACTGAACAAAGACCATAGCGGCACGATGAGTGGCCGCGTCCTGGGTCTGTCCTCACGCCAGCATCGGCGTTTTCGCGCCCTGCGGCACGAGGAGCAGCGGCAGCACCGTGCGCTGCGCCACGTCGGCGGCGACGCTCGCGTAGCGCCACCGCCCGCCTTCATGGCCGCCGCGCGTGCCGAGCACCAGCAGGTCCGCGCGCCACTGCAGTGCCGCCTGAATGATCGCGTGCGCCGTCGACTCGCCATCGTGCTCGGCTTCGAGAACGACCGCGTCGAAGTCCTCTGGATGCTGCGCGGCCGCCGGATCGCACGCGAGGTATCCCACGCGCACTGCCGTGCCAGGTGCGGCCAGCCTCGCCGCTTCACGCACGCCGCAAGCCGACGCCGCGCTTGCATCGGCCGCCACGAAAACACGCCGCGGCGGCACCGAACAGTGGCGCGCGGTGGGCGTCGGCAGCAAAAGCACCGGGCAGGCCGTTTCGCCCGCGAGAGCGACCGGATTGGCCGGCGCCCCGATCGTCAAGTCTGCCTGCCAGCCGCGGACCGCGCGTGCAAGCGCCTCGTTGCGCGCTGCGCTGTCCGGCTCCGCGCCGAGGAATTCACAGTCCGCCTCGATTCCGCGTAGCGCCAGCAATTCGCGAGCGGCTTCGAGCGTCGCGGCCAGGGTGATCCGATGGGAGAAGTTCTGCGCGGCCCGCTGATCCGAATCCGTCAGCGAAGCCGAAGGTGCCAGGCCCGCAAGCCGTACGTGCGCGCCACGAACTGCCCAGCCCGCTACGCAGTCGAGCAGCGAGGCTACGCGCTCCATTCCGGTGAACAGGACATAGAGGCGTGAATAAGGCGCAACGTGCTGCCTGCTGGCGGCCGCGGCAGTCGGTCGTTTCATTTTTGTCCCCCTCTCGCTCATGTCCCCGCTACGCATTGCGCCGTGCGCAAGCCGGGCTGCATCAGCGCAAAAAAAGGGCGCGGGGTCAATGCCCCTGCGCCGCCATGGCGCGCGCCGTGCTTTCATGCCCGATCGACGCGCCTTCTCCCCCGTCCCGAAGACCTCAGGCGCTCACTGGATCTGCAGCCGCTTCTGCTCGGCGGCCGCCTTTTTCGGCAGCGTGAGCGAGAGCACGCCGTCCTGATACTGCGCATTGGCGGTGGTTTCGTCGATGTCGCTGGCAAGCGAGAACGTGCGAGCGAAAGACCCGCTGTAGCGCTCGCGGCGAATGACGCGCTCGCCTTCCTTCTGCTCGGTCTTGCGCTCGACCTTTGCATGAATCGAAACCACATTCCCGTCGATCTTGACGTCAATGTCCTTCTTGTCCACACCCGGCAGTTCGGCTTTTACCGTGTAAGCCTTCTCGTTCTCCGTGACATCGAGTTTGATCGCCGAGAGTTCGTTTTCCTCCGCGGCGAGCATCCCGCGCATCGGCCGAAACAACCCCTGGAAGAGGTCCGAAACAGGCTCCATGGGAAACGGGTCATAACGTGTCAGATTGCTCATTGCATTGCCTCCTTTAGCCCTTCGTGGCGCACAACCCTGCGATGAGTCGCGCTGTACCCAATTTAGGCAGTAAGCACGTTTTCTGATTGATCTGCCTCAATGTCTCCTTTCTCCCGCAATGCGCGCGCGCCCTGCTTGTCCGTGAACAGATGATTGATTCAAGTCAACTGCCGCGAGCCCTCCATTCTTAGACTCGAATCACGTTCTCCGCCCCGAGGGGCGGCGCGACCACCCCGTTCGCTGGAGAGATCACGATGAGCTACAAGACGATCATGGTGCATATGGATACGGGCGCGCGCGCGAGCGCGCGACTCTCGCTTGCGCTGAAGCTGGCCCGCCGGTTCGGCGCGCATCTGGATGGGCTCTTTGCGGCATTCGAGCCGAACCCGCGCGAGTTTTACGTGATGGCCGGCACAGCCGACTATTACGAGACGCACCGCAAGCTGCGCCGCGAACAACGCGGCGCGATCGAACGGCTCTTTCGCGCCGAACTGGCGCGAGCGCAGGTCGACGGCGCCTGGATGGCTCCAGAGGGCAATCCCGTCATGGCGGTCATGCAGCGCAGCCGGACTGCCGATCTCGTCATCCTCGGGCAAACCGATCAGGAAGATCCGGAATCTTATATTGCCGAACACTTTCCGGAGACCGTGCTTCTGGGCGCGGGCGGCCCTGTGCTGCTGATGCCATATACAGGCAGTTTCGAGTCGGTCGGCGAACGCGTGCTAGTAGCCTGGAACGGAAGCCGCGAGGCCGCGCGCGCGGTTCACGACGCCATGCCCTTCATTGCGCGGGCCGCCCACGTGACCATCGTGGCCGCTTCCACGACCTTTACGCCCGCCGAGTCGCAGGCGTCGTGTGCCGACCTCGCGGCCATGCTTGCGCGCCATGGCGCGACGACGGTCGATATCACCCGGTTCAAGCGCGACACAGCCGAATCCACAGGCGATGCGCTGCTCAGTTATGCGGCCGACGGCGGCTACGATCTGCTCGTGATGGGTGCCTACGGGCACGCGCGCCTGCAGGAACTCGTACTGGGCGGCGCCACGCGTTCCATCCTTGCCTCGATGACACTGCCGGTGCTCATGTCTCATTGACGGACCTCGCCTCGATTCCGTTCAGCTTCCCCTGGAGCCTTACCATGTACTCGCGCATTCTGGTCGCCCTCGACGGCAGCAAGACCGCCTCACACGCTCTCGACGCCGCGATCAGACTGGCGCTCGACACCGGCGCGCAGCTGCAGGCGCTCTACGTGGTCGACCTGCCCATCATCGCGTACGACGTGCCCGGCTACGATCCTTCGATCGTGCGCGATGCGTATATCGAGGAGGGACGGATGATTCGTGCCGATGCCGATGCGCGTATGGCGCAACAAGGCGTGAAAGGCTCATCGCGCTCGGTTGAAGTCGAGTTCCCAGCGGAAGATGTCGCACAATGCATCCAGCAGGCGGCTGCCGACTGGCATGCCGATCTGATCGTCATGGGCACACACGGGCGCCGTGGTGTGCGACGCCTGATGCTGGGCAGCGTTGCGGAGCGCGTGCTGCGGTGCGCGCGCTGTCCCGTGTTGCTCGTACCGGCTGCGCACGCGGCGGCGTCCGACCAGGACAAGCAGGCGAAGCGCAACGCGCACGTACCAGCCTGAGCGGCTGTACGGTCAGCCGCGCGTGGGTCACGTTTGTGAGTCACGTTTGCTCGAAGCAATCGCCGCGGATTCCCTCCTCAAGCAAGAACAAGCAAGAAGCGCCGCGACAAACAGCGAGGCAGAAAGAAAACCGGGCCAGTCGTATTGCTGGCCCAGCCTTCACCGCGCCTGAATTCCCCGTTCCTTACATCGGCGCGAACACGACCGGGTATCCGAGATGGTCCTCGACACCCTTGACGCCAGGCACACGCTCCGCGGAGACGAGGATCGCCTTGCGCTCCTCCTCCGAATTCACCGTACCCCAGAAGTGGACGACCCCCTCCTTGACGACGACGTTCTCCGCCGCCATTGCCCAGCGATGCCCATCCAGCGCGTGCATCACGTTGCGATGGATGGCTTCGTCCGAAGCCATGGCCGCCTGATCGGGCCGCGCGGCGCTCGCCAACGCGCGTATCAGGTTCGCACGGCTTACGATACCCACCAGCTTTCCCTGATCGAGCACGGGCACACGCTTGATATGCAGGCGTTCGAGCACGTCAGCGATTTCGCTGAGCGGCGTGGAAGGCGCAACCGAAACGACATTGCTCGTCATGACATCGCCGACCTTCACCGCGTTTTCCTTGAGGTACTCGCCCGCTAGCTTGCGTGTCGAATGGAGAAATTCGCCAAACCAGCTTCGCTGCGGCTTGCCGGTGCCCGTTTCCACACGATGTAGCAGATCGCTTTCGCTGAGTATGCCGACAACCGCTCCGCCATCGTCGACTACCGGAATGCCGCTGATATGATGTTCGGTGAGCAGCGTCGCTGCCTCGAAGATCGACGTATTGGGGCGCACGGTGATGACGTCCGTCGTCATGATGTTTGATGCTTGCATGAGGTCCTCCATTAAGGGCCAACGCCCCAATATGACTCAATTTAAAGACTGCCGCGCTGCGCACATTGACTTGAATCAAGCGTGCGGCCCTACTGCGACCGGGCTTTCACGGCATTGTCCGAATCCCTGTACATGCGAAAGTAGCCGCTGTGGAGCGTGATCGCTTCGGACTGCGTCGCCTCGATCATGCGGGCCGCCGCCCTTTCTATCGCGGCCCGGTGGGCAAGAAACGCGCCGCGCAAATCCGTCTCGCGCAGGGAGGCGGCGCCGAAATGATCCTCGAGCGCCTCGGCCGTGATCGCACATTCGACGTGCATGTCGCCGGCCGTGGCGGGAAAGGTCAATGCGAGCCGGTCGGCGTCATAGTGCGGCGGCCGGTCGGAAAAGATGATGTTCATGCTGATGCACTCCCGCGCATGGGCGCTTGCGAACGAGCTAGATCGTGATGTAACCCTGGAAGGACCATGGCAGTTCCATGTGCAATATTTCTGCCGCGGCGGGTGCTCGCGCCATGCACGAGCCAAAAAAGCCGGGAGCGCTATCGGCCGAAAACACCGGAACAAACGAGAGCGAGTCGTTGATCGTGACGAGGAAGTCGGGGTTGTAGCACGACGGCGCAAAGATCTTCACCGATTCGAAGAAAGCGGCGCCATCCGCATTGCGTGCCCACTCGGTCGCCTGCAAAGCCGTGGGGCTGCGCATCTCGTAGCATGCCGGCAATTCGATGGTCTGTCCGCCGTGGGAAATCCGTTCCGCGGGCCGGTAAACCAGCGTTGCGCCCGGATACGGCAGGCAGCGCAGGGATTGCGGCACTGGACCTTCGGGCCCGAGGCGCAGAGGCGGCCATGCCGCGAGCGAGAGGCACAGTTCAGGCGTGCGTTGCGCGAAGTAATCAGTGAGCCAGTTCATTTCTCTCTCCTTGCGTCGGACTGACAGACATGTCGCCTCAGCCCGTTTCTCCATACCAGTTGCGAATTGCATCCCAGATTTCCTCGGCCGATTCGCAAAAGCGAAAGAGCGCAAGATCGTCCGGGTCGATCATGCCGGCCTCGGCCATTGCGTCGAAGTCGATTACGCTGCGCCACCACGTCTGTCCCACGAGCACAACGGGGATCGGCGCGATCTTGCCCGTTTGCAGGAGCGTCAGGACTTCGAAGAGTTCGTCGCAGGTTCCGTATCCGCCGGGAAAGAACACGGCTGCCTTCGCGCGCTCCAGAAAATGCAGCTTGCGAATGGCGAAGTAGTGGAAGCGGAAGCACAGTTCCGGCGTCAGATACGCGTTGGGTAACTGTTCGCGCGGCAAGGCGATATTCATCCCCACCGTGGGCGCGCCTGCATCGAACGCACCACGGTTGGCCGCTTCCATGATGCCGGGGCCGCCGCCCGTCACGACCGTAAGCCTCGGGAGCTTGCTGGTGCCCGGCGCATGGCCGACCAGCGTACCGAACTTGCGCGCGATGTCGTAGTAGATGCTGCGCTGCAGGAGCGCTTGCGCCACGCGCAGTTCGCGCTGCTGTTCGGCATCGGTGCCGGCCAGGGCCAGACGGCGCGCCGCGGCGAGCCGCTTGCGCGCTTGCGCCGGGCTGGCGACGCGCGTACTGCCGTAGACGACCACGGTATGCGCGATACCGGATCGCTGCAGCCGCTCTTCGGTTTTCCAGTAGTCGAGCTGAAGGCGCACGCCGCACATTTCCGGACGTCGCAGAAACGCCGCGTCCTCGTCGGCCTGAACATAGCTCTGGCTTTCGACGAGCCGGCGCACGCGAGGTGCGGGACGCTCTGCGGCGGAAAGGCCCCGGTTGCCCATGGCGAATCACATCTCGATGATGACTTTCAACGCCTGCGTGCTCGCGGCGTGCGAAAACGTCTCATAGGCCTTGGGCATGTCGTCGAACGCAAACCGATGCGTGATCAGCCGGTTCGGATCGATGCGTCCGGCGCACACGGTCTTGAGCAGCATGGGTGTGCTCACCGTGTCGACGAGACGCGTCGTGATCGCCACGTTGCGGTCCCAGAGCTTGTCGAGGAAAAGCGACGCCGGCACGCCATGCACGCCGATGTTCGCAATCGTGCCGCCCGGCGCCACGATCTGCTGGCACAGTTCGAACGTCGCAGGCACGCCGACGGCCTCCATCGCGCAATCCACGCCCACGCCGTCCGTGAGCTTCATCACCGCCGCGACGGCGTCGCCCGCGCGCGGATCGATACACGCCGTCGCGCCGAACTTCTTCGCGCATTCCAGACGGTTGGCGTCCATGTCGATCATGATGATCCGGGCGGGCGAATAGAACTGCGCGGTGAGCAGCGCGGCCAGCCCGATCGGCCCCGAACCGACGATGGCAACCGTGCTGCCGGGCTCGACCTTGCCGTTGAGCACCCCGCACTCGAAGCCCGTCGGCAGGATGTCCGAGAGCATCACGAGCGCGGCCTCGTCGAGGCCGTCGGGAATCCGGTACAGGCTCGTTTGCGCGTGCGGCGTCCGCACGTATTCGGCCTGCGTGCCGTCGATGCGATTACCGAGTATCCAGCCGCCCGTCTTGCAGTGCGAATACATGCCGCGCCGGCAGTACTCGCACTGCCCGCAGCTCGAGATGCACGAGACGAGCACGTGATCGCCGACTTTCAGCGTCGAGACGCCGCCGCCGATTTCATGGACGACACCCACCCCTTCGTGGCCGAGAATGCGGCCGGGCTCGCAACTCGGCACGTCGCCCTTGAGAATGTGGAGATCGGTGCCGCAGATCGTCGTTTTCGACATCTTGACGATCGCGTCGCCAGGATCCTGCAAGACGGGCATCGGCCGCGATTCGACCGCGAACTTGCCCGGACCGTTGTAGACCAGTGCTTTCATGTTCCCTCCGAGAAATTTCGGAACGACCGCGGGCGCGGTCGTGACGGTATTAACGCCTTTCTTATGATGAGCGGCGGGGAGGCCGCAAGATTTGACATCGATCAAGCACCCGCCAGGCCGGCAGTTTCAATCGCCGAACGTGCGCGTGTGATCGTCGTAGCTGAACAAGCCGGCGTACCGGCCCCAGTCGATCGCGCTGCGCAGGGTCGTTTCGGCATCGGCGCGGTGCAGGTGGTCCTCGAGTTCCAGTTCGAAGCGCGCACGCGGCGCGCGGTGCCCTTCCCGTTCGTCAAGAACCTCGCGGATGTGGGCAATGAGCGGCACGAACTGCACCACGTGTTCGCGAAAGAGCTTTTTGCGTTCGCTGTCGGCGGCGTGGGCGAACATGCGTCCGGCCGCCGTGAGCTTGATCGTGCGCTCCTGCAGCTCTGCGAATGCCAGCAGGTGCAGCGCCGCGGCAATGGGAAAGAGTTCGTCGGGCTTGAGCATCAGCGACGTGGCCATCGAGGCCAGTTCTGTGTGGCCGTCGCGCGTGGCTGCCGCGAGCGCGTCGAGGAACCCGACGAGACGATGGCTCGACACCGCCGGCAGTCGCAGCCCGAACGCGCCGCGCACCGCGTCTGAGCCGCTGGCGGATTCGGCGAGCCTCGCGGTCAGGATTCCGTACAGCGTGTCGACGATGGCGCGAAACGCCGGGTCGAGCCGGTTGCGCGGGCGCGACAGCGGCACATTCAGCGTCGCCACGATATGGCCCGGATGGCCGCCCAGAACATGGATGCGGTCGCACATCAGCACCGCTTCCTCGATGTTGTGCGTGACCACGAGCACCGCCTCGATCGGGGTTTGCCGCTGGGTCCAGAGGTCGAGAAAGTCGCTGCGCAGCGTTTCGGCGGTGAGCACGTCGAGCGCCGAAAACGGTTCGTCCATCAGCAGCAGTTTCGGCCCGCTCACCAGCGCCCGCGCAAAACCCACACGCTGGCGCATGCCGCCTGATAGTTCGCGCGGAAACGCGGATTCGAAGCCGTCGAGCCCGGTCATCTCGATCGCGGACATCGCGCGCTCGCGCACCACAGCGGGCGGGAGTCCGGATGCATCCAGTCCCAGCTCGACGTTGGCGAGCACCGTGAGCCACGGGTAGAGCGCGAAGGTCTGGAACACCACGGCGATACCCTCCGCGGGCCCCGCGAGCGGCGCGCATCGGTACAGTACGCGGCCCGACGTGGGCAGCGCGAGGCCGGCTGCAACGCGCAAGAGCGTCGATTTGCCCGATCCCGAGCGCCCGAGCAGACCGAGGATTTCGCCTTTGCGCAGCGTCACGTCGATATCCACCAGCACCGGCAGCGGCTCGCCGGAGGGCCGCGCGAACGCCATGCCCACGTGATCCAGTTCGAGCACCGGCGCAGCGGTGTTGGCATGAGGCGCGTCATCGACTGCCATCGCAGAGGAGCGGGCGGGACCGGGCATCGGGGCGATTTCCATGGCGAGGCGTTCAGGCAAGCCGCGTACGGCGTTCGGCAAAAGCATAGAGCGGCCGCCAAATCAAACGGTTGGCGGCGACGACCATGATCGACATGACAGCGATGCCAAGCGCAATGCGCGGGTAGTCTCCCCGTGCCGTCATCTGCGCGATATAGGCGCCGAGGCCGCCTGCACTGAGGCGGGTCGTGCCCCAGTTGACGGTTTCGGCCACGATGCTCGCGTTCCACGCACCGCCGCTCGCCGTCAGCGCGCCCGTCACGTAATACGGGAAGATGCCGGGCAGCAGCACCTGCAGCCAGCGCGCGCGCCGCCGCAGCCGCAGGCTCGTCGCCGCCTCGCGCAAATCGCTCGGCAACGCCGTGGCGCCGGCTATCACATTGAAGAGGATGTACCACTGCGTGCCGAGGATCATCAACGGGCACAGCCAGATCTGCGGGGCGAGCCCGAAGCGCACGATGCAGAATGCGACGACGGGAAACAGCAGATTGGCGGGGAAGGCAGCCAGGAATTGTGCCGCCGGCTGGACCCAGGCCGCGAGCCTCGGGCGAAGCCCCACCGCCACGCCCACCGGAACCCAGATCACGGAGGCAAGCGCAATGAGTACCGCGACTCGCAGCAAAGTGAGCAAGCCGTTGCGCACTGCATCGACCACGTCGGCCCATGCGAGAGCCGGCGCGGCATAGCGCAGCACGGCAATGGCCGCGGCTGTCACGGCCGCGGCGCACAGTACGAACCAGAGCGCTTCGCCCGCGCGCCGCGAAAACGGCCCCTTCGCCAGCTCGAAACCGCGCCAGCCTGCCCCGGGCGACAGACGCAGGTGCGCGGCGCGCGCGAGCGCCGCGCCAGCCGGGCGGCACGCATGCTGCATCCACGGTGAGCGATGAAAGAGGTCGAGCAACCAGCTGCGCGGGCAAGCCTGCACCGCGATATCGCCATAACGAAACCGGTCGGCCCACGCCACCAGCGGGCGAAACAGCAACTGGTCGTAGAGCACGATCGCGAGGCTCATGGCGAGTATCGCCCAGCCCACTGCCACGAGATCGTGCTTCATGATCGCCTGCGCCATCCACGACCCCACGCCGGGCAGCGCCACCTGTACGTCGCCCACCGAGATCGCCTCCGAAGCCACCACGAAGAACCAGCCGCCCGACATCGACATCATCGCGTTCCAGACGAGCCCCGGCATCGCGAACGGGACTTCGAGCCGCCAGAAACGTTGCCAGCCGGACAGACGGAAGCTGCGGCTCGCCTCGTCCAGATCCGAGGGCACGGTGCGCAGCGCCTGATAGAAGCTGAACGCCATGTTCCACGCCTGGCTCGTGAAGATCGCGAAAATCGAGGCCAGTTCGGCGCCCAGCACGTTGCCCGGAAAGAGCGACATGAAGAACACGACCGTGAACGACAGGTAGCCGAGTATCGGCACCGACTGCAGCACGTCGAGCAGCGGGATGAGGATGCGCCGCGCCCGGCGGCTTCTTGCCGCGAGCGTCGCGTACGTGAACGTAAAGATGAACGAAGCGGCGAGCGCGATCATCATGCGCAGCACGGTGCGCAGCGTATAGCCTGGCAGCGCCGCGGGCGAGAGCGAGATGACGGCTCCGTGCCCGCCCGCCAGCGGGCCCGTCATCTGGCGCGCGCCCTCGCCCAGCAGCACGATCGTGCCGAACACCAGCACCACGGCCGCCACGTCGCGCCAGCCCGGCATGCGCGGGTACCAGCGCAGTCCTCTCAGTACTTCGGCATGATGTTCCATGGCAATACCCTGCTTACCCGGCTGCGTTCGACCTCGGGCCGCTCGTGGCCTGACTGGCAGCGTGCGTTCATGTTTCGAGCACGTATTCGCCGGGCGCCGGCCCAATCCCGGCTTCCGGCGTGCGCGCCGGAACCTCGCCCGTCGAGTGCCCGCGCAGCCAGTCGCACCAGCAGGTCCACCACGAACCGTCGATCACGGGTGTGTCGCTCATGTACTCGTGGCCGCTGCGGTACGGCGCGCCCCATTCGCGCGTCGCGCACCGGAAGTAGCGCCCCGGGTGGCCGGGCTCGGACACGATGCCGGCGTTATGGCCGCCCGACGTGAGGACGAACGTGAGCGCGTTGTGCGTGAGCAGATGCAGCTTGTAGACCGAGCGCCACGGCGAAACGTGATCGCGCTCGGTCCCGACGACGAACATCGGCGTTTGGATGTCCGAGAGCGCGATGGGCTGTCCATCCACGCAATAGCGCCCCGCCGCGAGATCGTTGTCGAGAAAGAGATGGGTGAGATATTCGCTGTGCATGCGGTACGGCATGCGCGTCGTGTCGGCGTTCCACGACATGAGGTCGTTCGGCTTTGTGCGCCGGCCCAGCAGATACTCGCTCATCATGCGGGACCAGATCAGGTCGCGCGCGTTGAGCAACTGGAACGCCGCCGACATTTGCGCGCCGTCCAGATAGCCCTGCCGCCACATCAGCGCGTCGAGCGCGGCGAGTTCGCTTGCGTCGATGAACAAGCCGAGTTCGCCCGGCTCGCTGAAATCGGTGAGCGCGGCCAGCAACGTGATGGAGCGCAGCATGTCGCGCCGCCCGTCGCGTGCGAGCGCCGCCGCCCCGATCGCGAGCAGCGTTCCGCCGAGGCAGTAGCCGAGCGCGTGGACCGGCTCGCCGCAGCGGGCGCGAACCGCTTCGAGCGCCGCGAGGAAGCCGTCGCGCAGGTAGTCGTCGAGGCCGAGATCTCGCGCCTGTGGGCCTGGGTTGCGCCACGATAGCGCGAACACCGTGTAGCCCTGTTCGACCAGAAACCGGATCAGCGAGTTGTGCGGTTGCAGGTCGAGGATGTAGTACTTCATGATCCAGGACGGCACGATCAGAATCGGCTCGCGCGTGACATCCGGTGTCGCGGGCGCATACTGCAGCAGTTCGCACAGCGCGTTGCGCCAGACGACCCGCCCTGGCGTCACTGCGACGTCGCGCCCCGGAATCCAGGGCTGTGCCACGCGTGCGCGCGTGCCCCGCAGGGTGTCGGCCATGGCGTTCGCGTCGTCGAGCCAGTTGCGCAGGCCCGCAGCAAGGTTGGCGCCGCCGCTGCGCACCGTGGCCTGCAACACCTCGGGATTGGTCGCGATGAAGTTGCCCGGCGAACACGCGTCGAGCCATTGGCGCGCCGCGAAGCCAACCAGTTCCTCGTGGTGCCGCTCGACGCCCGGAACCCCGCGCGTCGCTTCGCACCACCAGCGCTCGACCGCCAGAAACGCGTCACGGTACATCTGGAACGGCCAGTGCGACCATGCGGCGGCGGTAAAACGCGGGTCGGCGCGACCGGCGTACACCGTCATCCCGTCCTCCTGCGCTTCGTCACCGGCGGGGCGCAACCGCGATAGAAACGTTGCCGCAAGCCATCCGTGCGTCGCAAGGTCGAAGCATTTTCCCGGTGAGACCGCGAGGTGCCCCGCCCAGTCGAACGCGGCCAGCATGAGCGCGAGCGGCGAAAGGCCGAAGGTCGCCACGGCCAGACTCGCGTGGGCCGCGCGGTTCCACTGATCGGAAGGCGAGTCGTCCGGCTGCCGGCACTCCATGGCGCGCGCGGGCGTCCGTTGAATGGCCCGGCTCACATGCAAGGGCTCGGCGTCGCTAACAGCGGAATCGGTCATGATGGGCGCACTCTTCGTTCGTCAGGCCGTCCGTGGGCGGTATGGCCGGCGGCGTCAACCGCACTACTGTGCGTTGGCCGGGAAAGGTGGCGATTGATCTGAATCAAGCATGCGAGCGCCGGACAGGCGGGACGAAGCGTGGACGATGCGGTTGCACGCCCCGCCTCGTGCGATCAACCGGCTCCGCTCTGACGGCCCGCGTTGTCTCCTCGTTGCGCACCGTTGCGGCTCGGCGCGAGCGTATCCCGCAGCCCTTCCAGCTCGCGCTGCAGCGAAATGATTTCCGCATGCAGCGCCTTGATATCCCGATGCATCTCGCGCCTGAGGCGCCGCTCTTCCTTGCCGATGAGCCACGCGGCAATGCCGGCGAATGCCAGTGAAAGCATGCCGTAGCCGAGCAGCACGACGAACACGGCAAAAACACGTGAGGCGGGCGTTGTCGGCGCGATGTCGCCATAGCCCACTGTGGCGCTGCTTTCGAATGCGAGCCACAGCCCTTCGGCATAACTGTGCACCCGCGGCTCCAGCGCATAAAACCCTGCGCCGCCAAGCAACAGAACGGTCGCGCCCGCGAGCGGAAGCAGCGCGAGGCGATTGGGTTCGAAACAGGTGCGCAGGGCCACGACGATACGTAGCGCAATCATCGCCATGAACGCGAGTCTGAGCACCCATTCGAGGGAAGACCAGGGATTCGCTCCGCCGATCATGCTGACGAGCGCGCCACAAGCGATCGCCACATCGAAGGCATTGCGATCCAGAAACCGTGCGGGTTTGCGGCTCGACCACGCAGTCCGCGCAACGGCGGCTGCGCACGCCACCGCCGCGGCACCGTAGAGTACGCGCGCGGTCAGCAGCATCGAACCTGTCGTCGCGAGCAGTTCGACGTAGAAGGCCGGAATGGCAATCAGGCAGCCCGCAAGCAAAACCCAGCGAGCGTGTGTCCACGCGTGCTGTGCAGCGGCTCCGTCGTGCGAGTCGACGCCCCCGAGTCCTGCCTTGTGCCAGCCGACACTCATTTGCCGTACCCCTCGTTATGCAAGGCTCGGCGGCCTGAAGTCTGCGTTTGCGTTTGCGCTGCAGGCCGGATTTCATCGCAGGTCATGCCTGCCTCCTCATGCCGACGGGGATATCGGAAGGCGGCTCAGAATTGCTCCTCAATGAAGTGAAACGGATAGCCCGGCTCCTGATAGCCGCGCGCCTGGCGCACCATGCATCGCATGGGCGCTCGCGCACCCGACCCTCTCGTTGCATAGACATTAGAAGGAGGCACCGATCGTCGCTTGACCTATATCAATCTGCGCTTCGTGGCCCGCCCTAGCCTTCACACAGGATCCGCGAGTTCCGAACTGGATGCCGAGGCGGCCGGCGCATGCCGGTCTCCATTCCGGTCTATCCTGGCGGTATCGGGGCGCATCTACGCACCGGTGCGCCTGCTGGACTGCGCTAGCCGATTAATCACTTCGTATATCCAGTTATTTATCCACCTATCGGGCTTGCGGGCTGCTCGCACGCGCCAGGAACTCGTTATCGGTGACGTTTTGCTGCGGCTGGAGATCCACGATGACCTACAAGACCGTGATGGTCCACCTCGACACGAGCACAGGCGCCCATACGCGGCTCTCGTTCGCGCTGAAGCTCGCCCGAAAATTCGATGCCTTTCTGGACGGCGTGTTTACCCTGTTCGATCCGCATCCAGTGGGCTTCTACGCCATGACGGGCGCGGCCGACCTCTACGACGCTCACCGCAAATTTCTCACGCAGAAACGAGGCGAGACAGAACGGCTGTTTCGCACAGAACTGACGCGTGCCCAGGTGCGAGGCGTATGGACTGCACCGGACGGCTTTCCCGTCACCACGGTCATGCAGGCCAGCCGTACCTCGGACCTGGTGATACTTGGGCAATCCGGACCGAAGGACCCTGAGTCCTATGTGGCGGACAATTTCATGGAGACGGTTCTGCTCGGTGCCGGCAGCCCCGTTCTGTTGATACCGGAAACCGGCTCCTTCGAGGCCGTTGGCGACCGGGTGCTGATCGCCTGGAATGGCAGCCGCGAGGCAGCTCGCGCCATTCGCGACGCGATTCCGCTTCTCGCGTGCGCGACGCGTGTCACGGTCGCTGCCGTCTCCACGGCGTTCAAGCCGGGGCCGACCGAAGCATCGTGCGCTGACGTCGCAGCGATGCTCCAGCGACACGTTGCGCCCCCCGTGGACATTGCGCGCTTCGCTCGTTCATCGGCGATATCGACAGGCGAAGCCCTGCTCGAATTCGCGAGCGATGGCGAATACGACCTGCTCGTCGCGGGTGCCTACGGTCACGCGAGGTTTCACGAGTTCGTCCTTGGTGGCGTCACGCGCGCGATTCTTTCTTCGATGACATTGCCGGTATTGATGTCTCACTGAACGACTGCGCGAAGGCAAGTCGCCCGCCGCACCGTCGCGAGAAAACCGTCATGGGCGACGTCGACATCGATGGGCGCTGAACCGCGGCAAAAGGCGGCGCCGCTCATCTGCTGCAGTAGCACAGTCCCATCGCCGGGCGCGCACGGAAAGGCGGAAATACGTACCACGAGCCATCGTCATGACGGAAGAAGATGATGGCCCGCGGCGCGCTTGGCGCCCCCCCTACGAGGCGCACATAGCGCAAATGCGACGACGCGATATGACCGAAATTCGTCACGCATCCCGGCATCGACGGCGTCGGGGCAAGCCATTTGTCTACAAGTGAGCGCAAAGATGCACGGTGCTCGTTCATCGCTGTCCCCTTCCTTCATCACGCTGACTGACGGTCCGACGCGAATCGCCGAGCCGATGCCTTCAGTATTGTCCTTACCCGCAAGGGATCCAATCAGCGCCGTCCGAGAGTGATGTAGGAAAATCGGAATCTCCACGTAAGCGATGCACCACAAGCACGACGCGCCTCACCGTCGGCTCGATGCAAGCCCGTTGACGGGCGCCGCGATGACGATGCCGGTGAGCGCCGCGTGCAAGGGCTGCTTTTCGCACGGGCCCGTGTCGGTACCAATGTCGATCCGGCACGGGCGCTTCGACGGCAGCGCGGCTGCGAAGGCGTTGACACAGGTCAAACGCGGCCAGCCAGCACGGCGGTCGAATAGACGAAATGGCCGGCGCGAATCGCCGGCATTTCAGCAAGTCAGCCATCACTGGAGCCCACGACCGTGCGAACCCTCCCCACCATGCCGAAGATCACGGCTGCCGCCAGCGGCGACGATCCCGCGAAGTTCTGCTTTCGCTACCGCGGTGGTCGACACCACCGCCGGCACTATGACGTGCTCATGACGCTGAACGAAACGAGCGGCGTCTGCCATATCGAAGTTTGTCACGCGCTGCCGGCTGGCGCCGATCTCCCTCTTTTCGCGTCGGGGCGTCTCAATGCTGCGCGCCTCGCGCGCGCAGTCGATCTGATCGGACTCGTGAAGCAGGTGACCGCGCGCGATCACACGAGGTTGCAGCCCGGCCGTCTGGTGTTCGACGCCCACATGCCGTTGCCCTGGCGGCCCGTAGGCGCCACGGCAAGTCCCAGACTACGTCGCGCCGCAAGCTCGACATCGGCACGCCATGCGCACGCTGCGTTCGTCGCCCCGCAAGCCAATGCTGTGCCGTCTATGGCGGCGAGTCTTGCGCATGTGCGAGTTCGTTACCCTTTGCACGGCCTGGGACGCGGCGCGCGACTGAAGCGACATGCGAGGGCCGACTGACGCAAGGTGGGTGCACCCGTCACACTGTGCTCGAAGCGCGGTCGTGTGGCGGCCCTCCCGCCCCGGCATGCGCTCCGGCCATGCGACGCGTGTACCGATCCGGCCTGCAGCCGTGTCGCGCAGATCTACCTGACGGTAGGCCGATCGTGAGACGCAGCCCCCTTTTCTGGAGCGCGCAACGTGCGTGACGTGGTCAGCCGCCTCTGCGCGCGTTTGCATCGCGGGTATCCATCGCACGACGGACGCAACCCGAATATGATGCCACCGCACCGCGACTCGCCTGATCGACGGAAGATAGCACGCGCCGCGACAGGAGCCAGGCCAGCCACAGCATGGCTCCTGCGCCCGGCGGCCGTGGCCGCAGTCGTTTTTCTCCTCGTGGCTTGCGCAACCCGCACATCGGGCAACGCCTCCGATGCAGTCCCCAGCCAAACCTCGCTTCCCGCATTGCAGCCCGTGCCAGTGGACCTGACGCGTTACATGGGCCGTTGGTACACGATCGCCACGGTGCCTTACCTGAACGAACGTGAATACGTCGGCAGCTACGCGGACTGGGAACTGCGCAAGGACGGCAGGATCGACGACAACTACTTCGGCAGGCGCTACGGCTTCGATCAGCCGGTGACGGGCGGCACGCTGGTCGCGAGCGTGGTGCCCGGCAGCGGCGGCGGAAAGTGGCGGGTGACGATCTTGTGGCCCTTCAACGTGGTGGTCCTCACGGTCTACGTGGACCCCGATTACCGTTACACCGTGCGTTGCGAGGAGGATGGCAGCCCCATCTGGATTTTGTCCCGGACGCCGGACATGGATGACGATGTATACGCCGGCCTGGTACGCCGGCTAGAGGGAATGGGTCTCCACACCGAAGGGTTGCGGCGTGTTCCGCAACACCCCGGGCAGATCGGCCAGCCGGGTTTCATGGCCCCGCGTTGAGCAGCAGAACGAACCCGGCCACGCAGATGATCAGCGTAGCGGCTCCGTAGCGAAACGTCGCCCATGCGTCGAACACGAGACCGTCGAGCACCAGATAAAGTCCGACAAGCGCCGCGAAAATGGCAATCGTGGCGAGCACGATTCTGAATTCGGAACGGATCATGATGCGCACCTGAGGCGCGGCAACGGCACGAGAAGAACGCTGGGCATGTCACCTCCGGTTAAGGCAAGTCAGGCAATACCGGCCTGCGCGGACGGTCACGAGCGCCCGTCCGGCACCGGCCAATCGATTTTGCGGCGCATCGGCGCGTGCCGCTTGACATGCGTCAAGCCATGACCTGCCTGCGAAGACACGATTGAGTTGAGCCACTCACCCGCATTGCGCCAGGAGGACACCATGTACAACCGCATTCTCGTCCCGCTCGACGGTAGCGAGACCGCCTTCGCCGCGCTCGATGCCGCGATCAACCTCGCGCAGGGCACCGGCGCGGAGCTGCTGCCCCTTTACGTGATCGACGTCCCCGTTATCGCGTTCGAGGTACCGGGCTTTGATCCTTCGATCGCGAGGGACGCGTGCATCGAACAAAGCCGGATCGTCTGCGCCGACGCCCAGGCGCGCATGACAAAAGACGCGATGAAAGGCACGCCGCACGCGGCCGAAGTCGAACTGGGCGCTGAGGGCGTTGCCGAGTGCATCGTGCGCATCGCCGAGGACTGGCATGCGGACCTGATCGCCATGGGCACGCACGGCCGCCGCGGCGTACGCAGGCTCGTGCTCGGCAGTGTGGCGGAACGCGTCCTGCGCCTCGCTCACTGCCCTGTGCTCCTGGTGCCGTTGCGGGCGGCCGAGGCTCAGCAAAACACTCCGGATGATCGCGCGGCGCACATGCTGGCCTGAGGCACCTCGGCAGCGACGCGGGCAGCCACGATCCGGCGCGCCGATACCGTGTTCCTGGTGCCGGCGATTGTCATGTGGCGCCGTATTCCCCGGCGTACGCGATCTCATCCCAGATCATATTCGCGCATCATTTCCGCAATCACCGCTTTCAAAGGCGCAACGCACTCCTGCGCAACCCCGCGAAGCTCGTCGATGACCCAATTGCAGCCACCGTTCTGCGCTGGATCGACCTTGCGCGGAACCGGGATGTCGCAATCACGGCAGCTGTCGCCAAGATCAGCGCTTTCCTGAACTCTGCGCAGAACTTCTAAACGAATGCTCTCAGCGGTACCCACGTTCTTGATCATGTTCGCCTCCATCGCGCGAGCGAAATCGCATCCTCGACCCTTCATCGATGTGAGAGCCGCGCTCAAGCCGAGCCGTCCCCCTCCATCCGATGCTCCATTCTTTCCTCGCGAAGTCCCGAAGCGTTGATGCACGTCAATTGACGTCGTCCTGAGCGCCGTAGTGTTGGGCGATACACGAGGGTCTGAGGCAAACGCACGCTGCGCGACGGCGAGCCTTTGCGCTGAACCCCGTTCCCGCGCTCCCGAACAGCGAGGTCCGTCGTGACAGGCAAAACGCTCGTATTCCACCAGGCCGCTCGCCAGCGCCTTCTCGACGGCGTCAACGCGCTCGCCGAGGCTGTGAAAGTCACGCTCGGCCCAGGCGGGCGCAACGTCATCGTCGAACGCAGCGGCGACACGCCGCTCATCGCGAACTCGGGTGTCGTCGTGGCCGGTTCGGTCACCGTGCCCGATTCGTTCGAGGAGATGGGTGTGCGCCTCCTGCGCGAAGTCGCCACACGGACCAGCGAACTCGCGGGCGACGGTACGACCACGGCAACCACGCTCGCCCAGGCCATCATGGTCGAGGGCAACAAGTATGTCGCGGCGGGCTTCGACCCGATGGCGCTGCGCCGCGCAATCGAGGCCGCCGGCCAGCGTGTCGTCGCGAGGCTGCGCGAGCTGGCGCGCCCATGCGCAGGTACCGACGAGGTGCGCCATATCGCCACGATTTCGGCAAGCGGCGACGCGAGCATCGGCGCTATCGTCGCCCAGGCCGTCGAGCGAGTGGGACGGGACGGCGCGATCAGCATCGAGGACGGCTCGAAGCTCGAGGACGAACTGGAGACGGTCGAAGGTTCGTTGATCGGGCACGGCTACGCCTCACCGCTCTTTGTCGGCGACGACGCGCGTGAAGTCGTGCTCGAGGAGCCGCGCATCCTGCTATGCGACGCGACCATCAGCTCGATTGCGCAGATGCTGCCGTTGCTCGAAGCGCTCAGCGCGACGGGCAAGCCGCTGCTCGTGGTGGCCAACGAAATCGAGGGCGAGGCCCTGGCCACGCTCGTGGTCAACCATCTGCGCGGGACGCTGAAGTCATGCGCGGTGCGCTCGCCCGAGTTCGGCGAGCGGCGCAGCGAGACGCTGAACGACCTTGCCACGCTGACCGGCGCCACCGTCATCTCGCCGCAAACGGGCCGCACGCTCGAGCATGCGACGCTCGACGATCTGGGCACCGCGCGGCGTGTCGAGATCGCACGCGACACCACGACAATCGTCGAGGCACGCGGCGACCGGACCCGCCTCGAAGAGCGCATTGGCGCGCTGCGCGCGCGCGTCGATCAACTCGGCCCCGGCAACGAACGCGACGCGCTCACGCGCCGCCTTACGCGGCTCGCGGGCGGCGTGGCCGTCATCCGCGTCGGCGCGGCCACGGAAACGGCGCTGCACGAACGCAAGAACCGCTTCGAGGATGCGCTCCATGCCACGCGTGCGGCAGTCGAGGAAGGCATCGTGCCGGGGGGCGGCGTCGCGCTGCTGCGCGCGAGATCGGTTCTGGAAGACTTCGGCGCCGACGAAACCGGGCGGGCCGGCGCGAAGATCGTCCATGACGCGCTGGCGGCGCCGCTCGGCCAGATTGCCGAAAACGCCGGCGCCGATGCCCAGGTGGTCGTGCACACCGTGAGCGCCGGGCAGGATGCGTGGGGCTACGACGCCGCGCGCGGCACCTTTGGCGACATGATGGCGGCGGGCGTCGTCGATCCGCTGAAGGTCACGCGCACCGCATTGCAGAACGCGGTATCGATTGCTTCCCTGCTGCTCACCACGGACTGCATGATCGCCCGGCCAGCCGGTTCGGGTTACGAACCCGCTGAATGACCCGGGACGTCCGCATTCCGGCCCTGGATACAGAGTTCGACCACGCCAGTGCGGGACATCGAGCGGCGCGACGTCGTCTATACCAGAGGCGTCTCGGTGCTCCCTTCCCGCCTGTGCCAGCCTGCCGCAGGTTCGAGCGGCTCGACCGCGCTGGTTTCATCGAGGTGAAAAAGCGCATCGAACTGCGAGGCGAGTTTGGCTTCGAAATAGTGACTTTGCCGTTCCGTCTGCGGAAGATACAGCACACCGATCGCACGCTCGAGCAGGGGCTCGTCGAGGGCGCGCGAGGTGTCGTCCTGCATCGGCAGGAAGAAGCGGTCGTAGCCCGTGGCGTGAAACAAATGCTCCCAGCTTCCCTGCAGCGCAGGGCGCACCCATTTCTGCTCGACCTCGCCGTCCCAGCGCGAAGCCGCCGACACGTGCCCGGTGTAAGTCGTGAAGCCCACCAGCAACGCCCGATGCTGCGCGCTCTCGCGCACGATCTGGCCCAGATTCCACTCGCCGCGGCGCCGTGACTCGGTGGCGCGGGCATCGCCAAGATGCGAGTTGTGCGCCCAGACGACCACCTTGCCGCTGCCGCCGCGCCGCACGCGGTAACGGGCCAGCGCGAATAGCGTATTGGCCATATGGGCGTCGCGCAGGTTCCACGTGTTCAGCCGGCTGCTGAACATGCCGCGGTAGTAGGCCTCGGCGTTGACCACCACCTGCGCGTTCTGCTCGGCGAAGAACTGCGCGTCGAGCGCGTCGGTGCCGTCGCGCGAGAGGTAATCGAACTGGTCGGCACGCAGTTGCAGAAGCTGCCGCACCGCGCCGGCGTGCGCGGCGGGCCGCGCGCCAAGCGCCACCGCGTAGCCATAGGCCTGCGGCTCGCGCACGTGGTCCAGCGCCGCATAACGCTCGCGCGCCTGCGCGGCTTCGCCTGGATCCACGTCTTCCAGATAGCGGATCACCGCGTCGGCAGACCGGTAGAGGCTGTACAGATCGAGACCGTACACGCCTACGCGCTGCTGCTGGGCCCGCGTCGCGTTGATTTCGCGCAACGCAGCAATGAAGTCGCGAACTTCCCGATTGCGCCACATCCACTCGGGGAAGCGCTCGAAGTCATCGAGCGCCGTCGTAGCGTCGTCAGCCCCCTCGTCCTGCACGAACCGGTTGATGCGCCACGCGTCAGGCCAGTCGCCTTCAATGGCGACAGTGTCGAAACCGTACCCGGCGATGAGGCGCAGCGTGATTTCCGCACGCATGCGGTAGAACTCGGCGGTACCGTGGGTCGCCTCGCCGAGCAGGACCAGATCGCGGCCGCGAACCATTTCCATAAGCGAATCGTAGTCCGTACTATTGCCGTTCAGACGCTGCCCAAGCGATCGGACCGTAAGGAATGGTGTTTTCGATGGTTGCATGATGAAGTCTCTCCAGGCGGGATACGAAAACGCCGGTGCGAGGAAACCCGCATGATCAGGCCGCGTCGTTTCCTGGCGCAGCGGTGCGCGCACCGTCAGCATCGCCGGGCAAGGCCTGCTGCTGCCATTCCCGCGCGGCGTCGAGACAGGTTCGCACCTCGTCGTCGCTTGTCTGCGTGAAATCGGCATAAAACTGCCCGATACCCATGAACCAGTCCGGCCGCATCACATAGACGAAGTCGTCCGCGACCGGGTCGAAGCGGGCTTCGGCTCCGGCTGGGCACACGGGCACGGCGACGACGATCTGCTTCGGGTGCCGCGTGCGCAGCGCGTCGAGGGCGGCATGCATGGTCGATCCCGTCGCCATGCCGTCATCCACGACGATGACGGTCTTGCCCTGCACGGCAGCAGGTGGCCGTTGGCCCCGGTAGACCAGCTCGCGACGGCGCAGCTCGATGCGTTCGCGTGCGATGGCGTCCAGAACCTGTTCCTCGCTCACATGCAGTGCGCGCAGCACCGAATCGTTGAGGTAGATCGCCTCGCCGGTCGCGATGGCCCCCATCGCCAGCTCGGGGTTATGGGGCGCGCCGAGCTTGCGCACGAGAAGCACATCGAGCGGGCAGCGCAAGGCCCGCGCCACTTCATAGCCAACCGGCACGCCGCCGCGCGGCAGCGCCAGCACGACGACGTCTGTGTGGCCGGCATAACGATGCAATGCCGCGGCAAGCTGTTTGCCGGCGTCAGTGCGATTACGAAATATGTCACTCATGGTCGATGTCCTGTATGCGTTGAACCGCCAGTCCTCTCCATGCCGGCGAAGCTCGAACTGCGGGCCTGCACGCGGCGCAGCAGCGCTGCGCGTTCAGAGCGGCGCTTTGGCCAGCCAGCGTTCAAACCAGCCGGCAGCCAGCTGCGTCACTTCTTCGAGCGCGCCGGGTTCCTCGAAGAGATGGGTCGCGCCGGCCACGATCGCCATGCTGTGCTCGCAGGTCAGCTGCCCGGCGGCTCTCTGGTTCAGGCGGATGACGTCCGTGTCGCGTTCGCCGACGATCAGCAGCGTTGGCGCAGCGACCGAGGCGAGCGCGGTCCTCGCGAGGTCCGGCCGCCCGCCCCTCGACACGACGGCACGCACGTTGTCAGTCTGCGCCGCCGCGACGAGCGCGGCCGCGGCGCCCGTGCTCGCTCCGAAGAGCCCGACAGGCAGCGTTGCGACATCCGCCCATTGACGCAGCCATACAAGCGTCGCGACGAGCCGGCGCGCCAGCAGCGCGATGTTGAAGCGGTACGTGGCGTCGACGTCGTCATGCCGTTGCTCGTCCTGCGTCAGCAGATCGAACAGCAGGGTCGCAAAACCCTTGCGCTGCAAACCGGCTGCCACGCGAGCGTTTCGCGGGCTGAAGCGGCTGCTGCCGCTGCCGTGCACGAACACCACGACGCCGCGCGCGTCGCCGGGAATCTCGAGGATTCCGCCCAGTTTCACGTAATCAACGGGAATCTCGACCTGCAGGGTTTGCATCTGTCTCTCCCGGGATCGCCTACGCGCGCCGGCATCGCGTGCCGGGCACCATCGCGTTGGGCTTCTTCCATGCCGTTCCAGTTCTTTACATCGCGGTGCGCACCAAGCGCCCCCTTTGCCTGGATCATCGTGTCTGCGCCGCTTCGCCCATTGACTTCGATCAATCACCTGCTCTCCTCCTCTGGGAGGACACACGCTGACCTGGATCAACGCTCCTGCGACCCAGCCGTCCATGCTGTAATCGAGCCCGTCTGGGCGCCGCTACAACGCCAATCAGGCGCGACGCGGATGGCGGGAAAGAGCGGACGTGCTGGACACGCGTTCGCTTACGAGGCCGCTTCCGCCGCTTGCGCGTACGATGCGCTCGTCGGCTCGCGAAATCCTGGAATTCCGCTAGCCGGAATCAGCTGGCCCGAGGTCAACAATGTGGTATGCCCTTGTCGAACAACAGCGTGAATGGATGCGCGCATGGCACGCTGCGGCGCAGTACGCGCGGCATGCATGCGATGTGTGGCCCGCGCCGCCGCTGGCGCATGCCGCCTCGTCCTGCTATGCGGACCTGTTCGAACCCCTGCTCGGCCTCGCGGAGGCGCCGCCACCGTTCGCGATCCGCTCCATCGCGCTCGATGGGAGGCATTGCGATGTTGACGAACATATCGTCGCGCATACGCCGTTCTGCGACCTGCGGTGCTTTTCGCGCGCGCGTGCCACGCGCGCGGTCCTGCTGTGTACACCGCTGGCCGGTCATGCGGCCGTCATGATGCGGGAGACCGTCGAGGCCCTCCTCGCCGACGGCGACGTCTATCTCACCGACTGGATCAACGCGCGCGACGTGCCGCTCGCCGCCGGCCGTTTCGGCCTCGACGAGTACGTGGCAATGCTCGACGCATTCATCGACCGGCTTGCCGGGAACAAGCGGCCGCTGCACATCGTCGCCGTCTGCCAGTCCACGTTTCCCGCGCTCGGGGCACTGGCGCTGCGCGCGCAGCGCGGCTGCGCGCCGCCCGCGAGCATCACGCTCATTGGCGGCCCGCTGGACACGCGTATCCATCCGAGCGCGCTCGGTCTCGCGGCCGAGTCGCATTCGCTCGGCTGGTGCCAGCGACACCTGATCGACATCGTGCCGGCCGGGTTCGCCGGGCAAGGCCGGCACGTGTTTCCGACCTACCTGCAGCAGGCTGAAATCGCGGTTGTCTATCCGCACCGTTACGTTGCGCTGGTCGATCGCTACGCGCAAGCTACCTCGCGCGGCGACACCCGCGCGTTTGCCGACGCGCGCCGCGCGTTGATCGAGTACACCGCGCTGCTCGACATGCCGGCCGAATATTTTCTCGATACCGTGGACATCGTGTTCCATCGCGCCATGCTCGCACAGCACGCATGGCGTGTAGGCGGTACGCTCGTCGACCCTGCGGCGCTGCGGGACGTCGAACTGCTGACCGTCGAAGGCACGCACGATGCCGTCACCGGCGCCGGACAGACGCATGCGGCCCTGGCGATGTGCAGCGGCATTGCGGCAGCAGCGCGCCAACGGCTCGACGTCGAGGGTTGCGATCATTACGGGCTGTTTACGGGCGAACGCTGGCGCAACGACGTGCACCCGGCGCTGCAGGCGGCTTTCGGACGCGCAGAGGCGGCCCGGGTGGCGGCCGCGGTCAAATCGGCCTGATCCAGGGCGAACACGTCACCGGCGCCCAAGCCACGCAGGTGCGCCGCCTGGTCCAGCGCCTCCTTGAGCCAGATCAACCGACACCGGGTCGCGGCTGCCACCATGCAAGCAGTTCCCTCCGCCGCCACCGACCGCCTCCACGCGCCGGGCGAGCGGAGCGCATTGGCCGTGCCCTCGCCTTCATGGGGTTGAAGGAAGCCGCACACCGGCTCGTAAAGACCTACTCGGGCGGCATGGTCCGCCGGCTCGAAATCGCTCAATCCACCCGGCACCGCCCGCGCGTGCTCTTTCTCGACGAACCGACGGTCGGGCTCGATCCCGTCGCACGACAGTCGGTCTGGGAGCAGGTCGAGCGGCTGAAGTCGCGCTTCAACGCCGCAATCTTGCTCACCACGCATTACCTCGAGGAAGCCGAACACTTGTGCCCGCCGCGCGCCGCTGGTTTCGTTCGCGGCGAAAACCCTCGTGCTCGGAAAGTCGCTTGGCGGCGGCGTGCGCGCGCTCGTGCAGGCCGCGGTCATCATGCTGCTCGCGCTCGCGATCGGCGTGCATCTGCGCATCGACCCGCTTTCGATGGCAGGTGTGGCGTTCTTCGTCGTGCTCGGCGCGGCCGTCTTTTCTAGCTTCTCGCTCATCATCGCCTGCATCGTGAAGACGCGAGAACGCTTTATGGGTGTCGGACAAGTCCTGACGATGCCGCTCTTTTTCGCAAGCAATGCGATCTATCCCACTTCGTTGATGCCACGCGCGCTGCAGATCATCTCCCAGTCCAACCCGCTGACCTATCAGGTCGATGCACTGCGGCGGCTACTGTTGCCGGGCTTCGCGAGCGCTGCAGGCCCCGGGCTCATACTGGACGCCGCGGTGCTCGCGCTTACGCTCGCCGTGCTCGTCGCCGTGTGCGCCCGGCTCTATCCCGATCTGGCACGTTGATGCACACAGGCGCAGAAGCGGGCACATGAAATTCAAAACGCTGCTCCGGCCTACCTTGCTCCTACGCACGGTTCATCTGGCCGCTGTCTCACGCTCGCGCGCGGCGAGTGCCTCCTTGATCGCCTGCACGAAGCGGGAAACCTTCTCGACTACCGCGTCGGTGCGCATGTCTTGCGCGGAGACAGCACAGGTCGCGATCGGCGCACGCCGCGCGAGCTGCGTCATCTGCTCGAATGCGTCTTCGCTGCCGCGTGCGCCCATCGTGCAGAAGAATGCCACCGTGCGCATCTGGTCCCAGTGCAGCGAAAGCCACGTCGCAACCGGCGCCGAGGCGCGCGCCGCCCACACCGGCGTACCGATGAGGACGACGTCGTAATCGGCCGGCGCATGCGTCATCGGCAGCAGGTGGGCGGGGCGCCGGCGGACCACGTCGAGGATCGAAAGCAGGAAACCCAAAGGGCCCGCACGGCGCCGTAACTCAACCTCGCGCAGCCGTTCGTAATCCCCTTCGAGTTCGGCGGCGAGCCGCCCGGCAAGCTCCGCCGTCGTCTCGCTGCGCGAATAGAAGACCACGAGAATTCGTGATGGTGCGTTCAAGGCCGCCTCCATTCAGTTTCGTCGATGCGAACCGCACCGCGCTATGCGCGGCGCTTCTCTTCGAGATGCGGTTGGCGCGCCGCGACAAGACGCAGCTCGTCGAGCAGGCTCGCGGCCGCATGCAGCAGATCGTCGAGCGAAACGATGCCGATCAGCCCGCCGTCTTCGCCGACCACGGGCAGCCGGCGCACGCCATGCAGGCGCATGCGCCTCGCGAGCAGCCAGACGTCGTCGGCGCCTTCTGCGATCCACGCGGGCGTCGACATCACGTCGCCGGCGTACAGCTCGCCCGCCTCCGCGTCCGGGCTCACCACGGCCAGCACGATGTCCCGATCGGTCAGCACGCCGAGGGGCACGCGCACGCCCTCCTTTTCCTGCACCACCACCAGATCGCCTGCGTGCAGCGCGCGCATTCTCGCCGCGGCTTCGACGATGGATGTGTGCGGGTCGCAGGTGGCGACCTCGCGTGTACAAAGCGTGGCAGCGTTCATTGCACATCCTTCCATACGGCAAGCAATTCTTCACACGAGCCAACATAGCTCCCGTCTTCACACACGAGCGCGAACGGGACGCTCGCGCTCTGGGCATGCTGGGGCAAGAAGTCCGCGCCCAGCGCGTCACCGAACCGGTGGACGACGAGCACGCCTGCACAGACGATGGCCGAGGCCGTCACGATCCCGAACGCCAGCCGCTCGAATCGACGAAAGAAGCGATACATGGCGGGGTTCCCTGTCTCAATCGACGTTCAGAAGGTTGACGATCGTGTGCACGCCCGGCGTCGCCTTGGCCGCGCCGTAGACGAGCTTGCGTTCGGCGTACGAAGCAACCTTGCCGGTCAGGGTGACCGTGCCGCCGTCGATCTTGATCTCGACGTGCTTCGCTTCGCGCTCGCCGTGCCGCCCAATGGCGTCGCGAATTCCGCGTGCGATGTCTTCGGCCGAGGTCGCGCCGCGAATGCGAATCTTGTTGTTCACGCCGGTTACGCCGAGCAGATGCGCTATTGCCTGTTGCGCGGCGTGACTCTGATAGCCCCACTCGCACTCGCCGAGCAGTGTGACGCACCCCTTCTCGACTTCGACCTGGACGTCCTGATGGTTGACGCCGACGGTCCATTCGAGGATCGCGCGCGCCGTGTTCGCGATGTCCTCGTCGCTGCGCGCTTCGTGACGCGGAACGCGCACCGCCATCTCCACGGCGATCCCGCGCACGCCGGCCACCCGGGCAGTCGCCCTTTGCGCGGCGAGCTTCGCCGCGTAGCTCGCCGGATGCCCCGAGAGCGTCACGACGCCGTTCGACACCTCAACGCCGATCGACGCCGGCTGGATCGACAGGTCGCATGCGATCTCAGCTTCTACGTCACCTTTGATTTCCAGATCCGATTTCATTGCAGTCCACTCCTCATTACGTTCCGCCGCCGTTTCGCTTCACCCGGGATTCACGCCGCCGGTACCGAAGCGAAATGCCCGCGGACGAATTCACGCACCCGCGCGAGGTTGGCGGAGGCCGTGGCGGGAGGCATTGCCGGGCCGACTTCGTCGAAATGCAGATGCCCGATCACATCGAAACCGGATGCGCGGAAAACGTGCGTGTCCTGCAGCAACTGCATCGCTTGCCACCGGCCATCCTGCACGAACGAGGCCAGTGGCGCGGCCGAGATCGTCACCACGACGGCGCGACGCCCCGACAGCAAGCCGTGCACGCCGTCCGGCTGGGTCTCGTACGCGAAGCCCCGGCTAAACACGCGGTCGATATAGCCCTTCATCATCGCCGGCATCGCCATCCACCAGAGGGGATAGACGACCGTCACGACGTCCGCCGCAAGCACGTCTTTCTGCGCGATCACGACGTCTGCCATGCGCACGTGCACGTCGCTTCCTTCGGTCAATTCCTCGGCGGACAGCACGGGATTGAACCCCATGCGGTACAGGTCGTGGACACGCACGTCATGGCCGATGCGAACCAGCTCCCCCAGGTAGGCACAGGTCACGCTCATCGTGAAGCTGTCTTCCACGGGATGCGCGACCACGATCAGATGTTTCTGCATGGCGGTGGCTCCTTTCAAAAAACCGCTGCACGAACAGGCTTCATCGTGCGCGCGCCAGCCGCTAGCCGATTGACACATGTCAATCATGCGGGGATCCCCTGCCGGTCCCCCAGTTCACTCGACGACCAGCTCGTCCACGACGCGGCGCACGCCGCGCGTCGCCCAGGCGGCGCCACATGCCGCTCGCCGGTCGCGCAGCGACGACACCTTGCCGCTCAGCGTCACTACGCCGTCGTCGACCGCGACATGAATGCCCGCGAACTCCCGCTGCGCGCGGCGTGCGAGCGCGGCCGAAATATGCTCGCCGACGTGAGCCACGGCGTCGCTGTTGCGCACGGCAATCCGGTTGACCACGCCCATCACGCCGCGCATGCGGCTCACCACTTTCTCGGCCAGATTGCGCTGATAGCCCCAGTCCACGTCGCCAACGAGCGTCACGCAGCCGCGCTCCACCTCGACGTGAACCTGGTTCTCGGCGAGACCCGCCTGCCAGCGCAGCGCAACCATGATGGCTTCGGCGAGATCGACGTCCGAATGCTGAACCCTTGGTGGCCGCTCAACCGCAAGTTCGATGACGACTGCGCGGCACCCGGCCACGCGCTCGACAGCTCGCCGGACGGCCATTTTTTGCGCGTAGCCGGGCACCGTGCCCGAAATCGTTACGATACGGTCCTTAACGCCGACATCGACACGCGAGACATCCACCTCGGGATCCCACGCGAGTTCGCATGCCACCTCATCTCTCAATACTTCATCGGTTTTCATCACCGCCTCCTGTCGAGCGTGCTGCTCATTGCGCCGCTTCAAGCATCGCTCGGCGCAACGCCGCGCGGCTGATGTCGATCAATCCATCGCGCGGCGCGCCGCCTGACGTCCCGTGGTCAGCTCGACGATTTCCGCGGTGATCTCGTCCTGGCGCATCGCCCGATACTGTTGCGAAAGACTGGCCAGCCGCGCTTGCACGTTCGTGCGCGCCGCGAGCATTGCGCGCACGCGTGCCTCGTTCTCGGCGGCGAACGCGAGCATCAACGCTTCGCACAGTTCGAGCGATACGTAAAGTTCGACGAGCCTCGCCAGAAGCCGCACGGGCGGCACGTTGACAAGCGGCGGCAGCGCGCGCGGCGTCACGTGAAAGCGCGCGAAATCGAATGGAATGAGCGTGCGCTGCGCGATGCGCAGCCGCGACTCGCCTGGCAGCGCGTGCGTGATCGTTACCCGTGTCGCGCGCGCCCCATCGGCAAGTCGTGCATAGAGCGCATCGGACACCCGGGACGCGAGATGAGGAACGGCTGCCGGGTGCGCGGCCATCGGGGCAGACCAGGCCTTTACGAGGCCACGCTCCGCACACGCGCTCACGAGCCGTGTGCCGACCAGCAGGCAATGGCCGGGGAGGCCGCGAGGGAGGCGCAGCGCCGCCTCCGCAATCCGGTCGTTGAGGCCGCCAACGAAGCCCTGCTCCGCGCCGATGACGATACGCACCTCGGCGCGCTCGTCGTCCTCTTTCATCGTGCCAGTCGACGCGCCCGACGGGCTGAAGGCGAGGACGTCCCCGATCGCGGCCCCGGCCGCCGCCGCGCAAGCGCGGATTCCCGCGAGCCTCGCGTGCGCGTCGTGCGAGCGCGCCGCGGCAATCCCACGCATGGCGCCGACCACCGCTTCGAGTTGATGGGTCGCGCCAATTCGCGCTTCGATCTCGCCGAGCTTGCCGCTCATGCAGCCCCCTTGCCGCGCGCGACACTGCCCGCGCCGGCCACCATGCCGGCGATATGTTCGCGCACCCGCTCGCGCAACGCGGCAACGCCTTGGGACAGTTCGCGTTCCGAATCATTATCTGTCGTGTGCGCGCCGCTTTGCGTTAAACGCTCGCGGATCTGTGCGACGGCACTGACAGGCAACGCATCGAATTCGCCTTCGGCGAGTGCGCCGAGCAGCGCGACCTGCGCGGCGGTGCCAAGCGGGCTCAAGCGCGGCTGCGCGAGCAATGCGCGAATCCGTTCGCCACGCGCGATCTGCGCATTGACGCGCGCGTCGGTCAGGCCGCCGAAACGCGCGAACATCTCCAGTTCGAGGAACTGCGCATAGTCGATCCTCAGCCGCCCCGCTACCTGCCGTAGCGCCTGCACTTGCGCCTTGCCGCCCACGCGGCTCACGCTCAGCCCCACGTTGACGGCCGGCCGCTGGTTCGATGCGAAGAGCGCCGCGTCCATCACGAGCTGGCCGTCGGTGATCGAGATCAGGTTGGTCGGAATGTAGGCGGAGAGATTGCCCGCGTCGGTCTCGGCAATCGGCAGCGCGGTGAGCGAGCCGCCGCCCAGTTGCGGGTTCAGCTTCGCCGCACGCTCTAGCAGTCGTGCGTGCAGATAGAAGATGTCGCCGGGGTATGCCTCGCGCCCGGGCGGCTCGCCGGTGAGCAGCGCCAGCTCGCGGTGCGTGGCCGCGTGCTTCGAAAGATCGTCGATCACGACGAGCGCGTGCTGGCCACGGCCGCGGAAATACTCCGCGACCGAGAAGCCCGCGAACGGCGCGATCCATTGCATGCCGGGCGAAGCCGACGAAGGCGCCGCCACGAACACGCACCGCTGCGGCGCGCCGCGCGCGCGCACGGCGTCGATCACGCGCTGCACCGCCGTGGCGCGCTGGCCCACCGCGATGTACACGCAGATGACGTCGCTCGAGCGCTGGTTGACGATCGCGTCGACGGCGAGCGAGGTCTTGCCCGTCGCCCGGTCGCCGATGATGAGTTCGCGCTGGCCGCGCCCGATCGCGAACAGCGCGTCGACGATCAGCACGCCTGTTTCGAGCGGCTCGCTCACGGCATCCCGCTCGACGATGGCGGGCGCCGGGCGCTCCACCGGCAGCCACGCCTCGGCGGCGAGCGGCTCGCCGCCGTCCAGCGGCCGTCCGAGCGGATCGATCACGCGCCCGAGCAGCCCCTCGCCCACGGGTATGTGAACCACGGCGCCGGTGCGCTCGACGCGCTCGCCGGCTGCCACGGCCGCCGCGCCTTCGAGCAGCACCACGTTTGCGAAATCGGCGTCGAGGGTCCGGACATAGCCCGTCGCGCCGCTCGCGAAGCGCACGGTTTCGTCGAGCGCGACATCGGCGAGCCCGGCGATGCGTGCAACGCCGTCGGCCACGCTCGCCACGCTGCCGTTGGTCTGTGCCTGGGGCGAAAGGTGCACGCGCGCGAGTGCGTCTTGCGCTCGCGCAAGCCAGTTCTGCGTTCCGGACTCAGCCGCGCACACCGTCATGCTCCAGCAGTGTTTCGCGAATGGCGTCGAGATCGTGACGCAGATGGTTGCGCACCGCCGCGTGCGCGCCCGTGAGTTCGAGCCCGGCGATCAGCGTGGGGTCGGCGCGCACGCGCAGTTTGACGCGGCGCCCGAGGGCCGCACCGAACGCCTCCTCGCAAGCCTGCTGCTCGGCGGCGCTCAGTGCGCGCGGCGCGGCCACGGCGAGCGGCTCGCCTTGCGCGCCGAATTCGGCGCGCGTTTCGGGCGGCAGCTTCGCCAGGGCCTCCGCCGTAGCGCGGATGAAACCCTGCACACGCGCCTGCGGCGGCATGCGGTCGAGCAGGCGCCCCGCAATCTCCACGGCGAGCCGCACCGCGTCGTCCTCGATGGCGCGCGACTGCGCGGCGCGCGCGCGGGCGATCTCGCGCCCGGCATGCGCGCGCAGTCGCGCGGCTTCGGCACGTGCATGTGCGAGCAGGGCGGCCTTGTGCAGTTCGGCGTCCGCCTCGGCGGCCTGCAGCGCTGCGTCGCGCGAGGCGGCGAGCCGCGCGGTCTCCTCGCGTGCGGCGTCCTGCTCGGTCTGCGCCGCCTGGCGGCACGCCTGCGCATCCGCAAGCAGCGCCTGCGCCGCTTTCTGGCGGGCAGCAACGATATCCGCCACGGGGCGGAACAAAAAGCGCCCGAGCAGCCAGACCAGCACGAGGGCATTGACTGTCTGCAGCGCGAGCGTCGACCAGTCGATATGCATGGCACTCGCCCGCTACTTGACGAACGGATTGGCGAACAGCAGCAACAGCGCGATCACGAGGCAATAGATCGCCATCGTTTCGATCATCGCGAGGCCGACGAACAGCGTGCGCGAGACGGTGCCCGCGGAATCGGGCTGGCGCGCGATGGCGTCCATTGCGGCGGCGACAGCGCGGCCTTCCGCAAGGGCGGGACCGATGGCGCCGAACGACACCGCGAGCGCGGCCGCCGCGATACTGACGATTTCGATGAGGTTCATGGCTTGTTTTCCTGTGCGCGATGGCCGGGGCCCGCGCGCTCGCCGCCCGCCGCGGCGCCGACGAATACCATTGCCAGCACCGCGAAGATATAGGCCTGCACGGCGCCGGTGAGGAGATCGAGCGCCATGAGCGGAATGGGCACGAGCAGCCCCGCGAGCGATAGCACGATGCCGACTACGAACACGCCGCTCATCACGTTGCCGAAGAGGCGCACGACGAGCGAGAAGGTGCGCGTGAGCTGCTCGACGACGTTCAGCGGAATCATCACCCAGGTCGGTTCGGCAAAAGTCGCCAGGTAGCCGCGCAGGCCGCGCGTGCGCAGGCCGTGAAAGACGGTCGCCGCAAGCACGATCAGCGCGAGCGCCGCATCGGTTTCGAGATGCGCGGTCGGCGGTTCGACGCCGGGCAGCAGCGACGACCAGTTCGCCGCCAGCACGAATACGAAGAGCGTGCCGATCAGGGCGCGGTACGGGGCGGGGTCGCCTTCGATGGTGTCGCGAATCTGGCTGTCGAGCGTCGTGACGAGCAGTTCCAGCACGGTCTGCGTCTTCGAAGGTGTGAGCGTGAGCCGCCGCGTGAGCAGCACCGCGGCGGCGGCCATGCAGGCCATGATGATCCACGTGACCACGACCGGCGCCGCGATCGACAGCGCGCCCAGGTGCCAGAGCGGCGTCGTGGCGAGAGGCGAGGCTTTCATCGTGCCTGCACCGCCGCGCGCAGCACGGCATGGCGCGCAAGCAGCAGCCCGGCCATGCCCGAGAGCAGCGCGGGAATGCCTGCGCGCGCGAGTGCGAACAGGAGCAACGCGGTCAGCACGCAGCGCACGCCCTGCGCGCCAAGCGCGAGACCGATTCTGCCCGCCGCAAAATACCGCGCGTTCCAGCTCAGCGCGGCGAAGTGCGCCGCACCGGCCGCGATGCCGGCGGCAAGACCCGCCACGCATGCCCAGATCGTCGAGTGCTCAGTCATCCTTATCACCCCGTTCCTGTCGATGCATCCACTTCCACGCGAACCAGAGGCCCGCTGCCGCGCCGAGCATGAGCATCGGCGCCGAGAAGAACACGCGCGTGCCGAACAGCCGGTCGAGCATGTGGCCGATCGCGAGGCCCGCCAGCGTGGGCAGCACGATGGTCCAGCCAAGAATGCCGATCTGCCCGAGCCGGCTGCCGAGCGACGGCTCGGGTTGCGCACGGCCACGCGCTTCGCGCCCGGCGGCATCGCGCGCGGCGCGCGCCATATGGTTGGGCTCGGGTGACGGGTCGTTCATCGCCCACGCTCCTGCGCCACCGCGATCTCGTGCCCATCCGGCACGACTGGGCCGCGCAGATAGCGCAGCATCTGCCGCACGGCCTGCGCATGCAGGCGCACGGTCTCCACGCGCACGCGCCGCTCGGCATCGAGCTGCGCCGCGCGCACGCGGGCGACTTCGTGCTCGAGCCGCTCGAGGCAATCGCCGACGATCGCCTCGCGGCAAGCAACGGCCACCCGGCGTCCGCCGGACACCGTCATGAGTCCGCCATCCACCGCGCAGTAGTGCCGCGACCCGTCCGGCGCGACCCAGCGCACCACCGAAGGCACGAGCATCGTGATGAAGTCCGCGTGGGCAGGCCGAATACCGAACGAGCCGCTCTCGTCCTCGGCGCGCACCGAACCGGCGGCCTCATGATTCACCACCACGTCGAGCGGCGTGGCGATCGTCAGGTCGAGCGGCGCGGCATCCATGCTTGCTCCCTTATGCAAGGGCGGCCGGTGTGGCCGCTGTTGCGGAGGCGCGCTCTTTCTCGCGCGCTTCGTCGAGCGTGCCGACCATGAAGAGCGAACGCTCCTGCCAGTCGTCACAGTCGCCTGCGAGTATCGCCTTGCAGCCCGCCAGCGTGTCGGCGATCGAGACCGAGCGGCCCGGTTGTCCCGAGAACGCCTGCGTCACGGCGAACGGCTGCGTGAGAAAGCGCTGCAGGCGGCGCGCGCGCTGCACGAGCAGCCGGTCTTCGGCGCCCAGTTCCTCGACGCCGAGCAGCGCGATTACGTCCTGCAGTTCACGATGATGCTCGATGAGCCGGCGCACTTCGATCGCGACCGCCGCGTGCTCCGCGCCCACGACGAGCGGATCGAGCAGCACCGACGACGAAGCGATCGGATCGATGGCCGGATACATGCCCTCCGCAGCCATGGCGCGCGAGAGCACGATCATGCTGTCCACGTGCGCCGCGATGGTCGTCACGGCGGGGTCGGTGAAATCGTCGGCGGGTACGTAGACCGCTTCGACGGCCGTCACCGCCGCATCGCCCACCGAGACGATGCGCTCCTGCAACGCGGCCACTTCGCTCGCGAGCGTCGGCTGATAGCCGACCCGCGAAGGCATGCGCCCGAGCGACGCCGACACCTCGGCGCCCGCCTGCACGAAGCGAAACACGTTGTCGATCATCAGCAGCACGTTCTGGCGCTTCTCGTCGCGAAAGTGCTCGGCGATCGTGAGCGCCGTGAGCGGCACGCGCCAGCGCGCGCCCGGCGGCTCGTTCATCTGGCCATACACCAGCACGGTGCGTGCGAGGACCTCCGAGGCCCGCATGTCCGCGAGCATTTCGTGGCCCTCGCGCGAACGCTCGCCCACCCCGGCAAACACCGAGATGCCCTGATAGCGCTCGACCATCGCGTGTATCAACTCCATCAACAGTACGGTCTTGCCGACGCCCGCGCCGCCGAACATCGCGGCCTTGCCGCCTTGCGCGAGCGGCGCGAGCAGATCGATCACCTTGATGCCGGTGGTGAACGTCCCGGCGCTGCCGCGCAGGGACGCAAGCGGCGGCGCCGCGCGGTGAATGGGGCGGCGCGGGGCACCGGCGTCGAGCGGCGCTCCGCCGTCACGCGCCGTCCCGCTCACGTCGAGCAAACGGCCGAGCACCGCGTCGCCCACGGGAACCGCGAGGGGGCCGCCCAGGGCTTCGACGCGCGCGCCGCGCCGTAGACCCGCCGTGGACTGCAAGGCGAGCGCGCGCAGCGCCGTAGCACCGAGATGCGCCTCGACTTCCGCAATGAGGCGAGACCCGTCGTCGCAAACGATCGACAGCGCGTCTTCGACAGACGGCAGCGGCCCGGTCTCGAACACGACGTCGAGCACTGCGCCGCGCAACGCGCTCACGCGCCCGATGGCGCGCCGTGCAGAGGCCGCATTGTCGTTCGAGGCGTCACTGTTCGGCACGTCCTGCTTCAGCGGCGCATCGGTTTTCATGGTGTGCACGCGCGGGTCTCGTATATCGGATCGGCGTCCAGACGATCAGGCACGCGCCGACGCGCAACGGCTTGCGGGCCTGGCAGGGACCGCCTCGCCGTTCGGGCGCACGCCCACGAACTGGCCGAGATACGTCATCCAGTCGGCGGCGGGCGGCAGCGCGCCCGCCGGGCGCGGAGCCTGTGCCTGCACACGCTCGCAAGCCTTTTCGAAATCGAGCACCGCCTCCCGAAGCAAGGCCCCAAACGCCGTCTGGCTGCGCGCAGCCAGATCCTGGCTGTGCTCGCACAGGGCCGTGCTCGCCGCGATGTACTCGCGCATCAAGGTTTGCCAGGTCTGCACGAACGCCCCCGCATCGTAGGGACGCGCCTCGAGAAGGGCCTCGCAGGCACGTTGTGCGGCGGCACGGTCGCGCTCGACGCACTGCGCCTGCAACCCCAACGCGGCCTGGAGTTCCTCCAGACCGAGCTGCACCATACGCATCCCCAAGCTCATCATGGACATTGGCGCGAGTTGCGCATGCTGAGGGGTGTCTCTCATTTCCATCTCCTGATCGATCAAGCGCTGTTGCCGGATCTGCCACTCGCGTCTTCGCACGGCAGGTCGGATTCCTCGTCCAATCTAATAGGGGCGCTACTCGCGTAATTGACCTGCATCAGAAGTTTTTAGGGCGCGGGTCGGCGGCGAAGGCGCGAAGGCGGATCGGGTTTCTCTTGATTTGAATCAGAAGCCGGCCTGCCCGCGCGCGCGAGCCTTCCATGGCTTCGATTGACTCCGTGCGCACCGCGCTAAACGATCCTGCCCCGCATCGCTTCCGCTACGGCTCTTCATGAATACGCTGACTGACGACACCCGCGCGGCGCGCCTTCTGTGTCTCGTCGATACACTCGCCGCCGAGTTGCACACCGACGCACCGCATGCCGTGCGCGTTTCGATGATGACGCAGCTCGAACGCGATCTCGGCTTTGACAGCCTCGCGCGCGCCGAACTGGCCGAACGGATCGAGCAGACTTTCGCCGTACGCTTGCCGCCCGACGCGTTTGCAGCCGTCACGCCTGCAGACCTGCTCAAGGCAATCGAACGAGGCGCCGCGGCCGCGCCGCACGAGGCCGCGCCGCCAGCACAGGCGCTGTCCGAGGTGCGCAGCGAACCCCCGCTGGCGCTCCCCGGGCAGGCCCGCACGCTTGCCGACGTGCTCCAATGGCACGCACGCCGGCATCCTGACCGTGTGCATCTCACGCTGGTCGAGAATGGCGCGCCCGTCACGCTCACCTATGGCGCGCTCTTTCAGCGCGCCTCGCACGCGGCCAACGCCTTGCGCGCGCTCGGTGTCGACCCTGGCGCGAGAGTCGCGCTCATGCTGCCAACCGGCACCGACTATTTCGTCGCCTTCGCAGCGCTGATGCTGTGCGGGTCCGTTGCCGTGCCGATCTATCCGCCCACGAGCCTCGCCCAGCTCGAGGAACACGTCGAACGCCACGCTTCGATCCTTGCCAACGCGCAAGTCTCGGCGCTCGTCGCTTCGGCGTCGCTGGTCACGGTTGCGCACATGCTCAGGCTGAAGGTCCCGACGCTACATCAACTCGTCTCCAGCGCGGCCCTCGTGCCGACGCAATCCGAACAATACGCGCAACCCCCGTTCATCAGGACCGCCACTCACGATCTTGCTTTGCTCCAGTACACCTCGGGCAGCACAGGCGAGCCCAAGGGCGTGATGCTGAGCCACGCCAACCTGCTTTCAAACATCCGCGCAATGGGCGAGCGTATGAAGGTGCAACCGGCCGACAAGTTGGTGAGCTGGCTGCCGCTTTATCACGACATGGGCCTCATCGGCGCGTGGCTCGCTCCGCTTTACTTCGGCTTTCCGCTCGTCGCGATGTCGCCCCTCGCGTTTCTCGCGCGTCCCGCCATCTGGCTGGAAACGATCTCCCAGCACCGCGCGACGATCACCGCCGCGCCCAACTTTGCCTACGACTGGTGTGCGCGGCGCGTGCCCGGGCGCCAGATCGCCGGGCTCGATCTCAGGTCGTTGAGGTTTGCGTTCTGCGGCTCCGAGCCGGTGAATCCGGGCACGCTGCGGGCGTTCGCCGATCGTTTCGCACCGTTCGGGTTCGACGCGCGCGCCATTACGCCGGTCTACGGCCTCGCCGAGAACACGCTTGCCGTCACGTTCCCTGCGCCGTCACGCGGCCTGCGCATCGACCTCGTGCAGCGCGAGGCGCTGAGCATCCGCGGCGAAGCCTTGGCGGCGCGTGCGGAGGACGATCCGCTGGCGCTCGTGGCGTGCGGCTATCCGCTCGCGCAAACCGGGCTGCGCATCGTCGACGACAACCGCCAGCCGCTGGCCGAACGCCGCATCGGACATATCGAGTTTCGCGGCGCGAGCGCGACGGCCGGCTACTATCGCAATGCCGGCCAGACCGCGCGCCTCACGCACGACGGATGGCTCGACAGCGGGGATCTGGGGTATCTCGCAGACGGCGAGCTCTTTGTGACCGGACGCACGAAGGATCTCATCATTCGCGCCGGCCGCCACATCTTCCCCGACGAACTGGAATACGCGCTCGCGCAGTTGAGCGGCGTCGAACCGGGCGGCGTGGCGGCCTGCGGCGAACCGGATCCCCGGGCGGGCACCGAGCGCCTCGTCCTGATCGTCGAAACCTCGATGCGCGAGGCCGCCGGGCGCGCCGAGCTTCAGACCCGGGTCAACGCCGTCGCCCGCCGGCTATGCGGCGCGCCCGCCGAGCGGATCATGCTCGTCGCGCCCCAAAGCATTCTCAGAACGCCGGGCGGCAAGATCCGTCGCGCCGCCACAATCGAGCGCCTGCGCCACGGCGCACCGCCTGAGAAGCCGGCACACGCGTTCGCGCCCTGGCGTCAGACATTCGCGCTCGCCTGTGCCAATGCGGTTCCGCTCACACGGGCGGCCGGCGCATGGCTGCGCCGCGTTGCCCGTGGAACCTGGTGCTGGTCGCTCGTCGGACTTGCGTTTCCGGCAGTCTGGATAGCGGTCACGCTGGATCGAGAACCCGCGCGCCGCTGGCGCACGGCGGCTCGCGCGTGCCGCCTCGTCCTGCGCGCAGTCGGCCTGCGCACCACGCTGCGTGGCGCCGCGCACTTCGATGCCGCAACGCATCCCGTGCTGGCCGCCAATCACACCAGCTATCTCGATGTGGTCGTGCTGCTCGCCGCGTTGCCTGAGCCGGTGCATTTCGTCGCGAAGCGGGACCTCTCGCGCCGTCCGTTCGTCGGCCGCCTGTTGCGCGCGCTGGGCACCCGCTTCGTCGCACGCGAGGACTATGGCCGCAGCCTCGCCGACGAAGCGACGCTTGTCGAATGCGCCCGCGCTGGCGAAACGCTGCTGTTCTTCCCCGAGGGAACGTTCGTGGCCGCCGCCGGGCTGCGGGTGTTCCGGCTGGGGGCGTTTCGCGCGGCTGTACTGGCAGGCCGTCCGGTGCTCCCCGTCGCCGTGCGCGGCGCGCGCACCGCGCTGCGCGACGGGCACTGGATACCGGAGCGCAGCGATATCGAGGTCGAACTGCTGGAACCGATCTGCGCGCACGCCGCCGATTTCCGCGCGATGGTCGACTTGCATGAGCGTACGCGCGCCGCACTGCTCGCAAAATGCGGGGAGCCTGACGCCGATGACCGGACCATCCCCGTCGAACCCGCGGCCCCGCCTGTCACGACGACGGATAACGCCGCGGCGTCCCGGTGAAGAAGAGGACTGCCAGGCGAGACCGTCGCTGTCGTCTTGCGCTGCACGAACCACGACGCTGCACGAACCACGATACACGTACGTGCCGTGCGCGGTACCGTGCGTGGCGGCGGCACGCACGGATACACGTGCCGCCGGTCACATCGGCAAACGCTCTGCCAGCGTCACGGGCGTGCCGGCCTCCGCATCGAGCGACGGCTCGCTGTCCGCGACGCGACGCTTGACCGCGACGAAACTGTCGGGACTCACCGAGATCGAGTCGATGCCGCACTCCACGAGGTACGCTGCAAACTCCGGGTGATGCGCGGGCGCCTCGCCGCACAAGCCGACCTTGGCCCCGGCCTGGTGCGCCTCTGCGATCACCTTGCGCACCATCCACTTGACCGCCTCGCTTTGCTCGTCGAAAAGCCCGGAGAGTTGCGCCGAGTCGCGGTCCACGCCGAGCGTGAGCTGCGTAAGATCGTTGCTGCCGATCGAAAAACCGTCGAAGCGTTGCGCGAACTGACGCGCAAGCACGACATTGGACGGAATCTCGCACATCACATAGACCTCCAGACCATTACCGCCGCGCTCGAGGCCGTTCTCCTTCATGACCGCCAGCACGCGGTCGGCCTCCTCGGGCGTTCGGCAGAACGGAATCATCACGACGACGTTGGAGAACCCCATCGCCTCGCGCAGGCGTCGGATCGCGCGGCATTCGAGTGCGAAGCCTTCACGGTAGAGCGGCGAGTAATAGCGCGAGGCGCCGCGAAAGCCGAGCATCGGGTTGGCTTCCTTCGGCTCGAACTGCGCGCCGCCCACGAGATTCGCGTATTCGTTGGTCTTGAAGTCGCTCATGCGTACGATGACGGGACGCGGATACTGCGCCGCCGCGATGCGCCCGAGCGCACGGGCGAGATGCTCGACAAAATACTCCGTGCGGTCTTCATAGCCGGCGGTCAGATCGCGGATGGTACGCTTCGCCCGTTCGTCCTTCAGCTTGTCGAAGTGGACGAGCGCCATGGGATGCACGCGGATCTGGTTGCTGATCACGAACTCCATCCTGGCGAGCCCCACGCCGTCGGCCGGGATGCGCCACCAGCGAAACGCCGCCGCCGGATTTGCGAGATTGAGCATGATGTCCGTGCGCGTAGGCGGCAGGTGCGAGAAGTCGATCTCGTCGGCGTGAAATTCGGCGATGCCCTCGTACACCATGCCCTCCTCGCCCTGCGCGCAACTCACCGTGACCTCCTGGCGGTTGCGCAGCACGCGCGTGGCGTTGCCGGTGCCGACGATCGCCGGCAGGCCGAGTTCGCGGCTCACGATCGCCGCGTGCGAAGTGCGGCCGCCGTGATCGGTGACGATCGCCGAAGCGCGCCGCATGATCGGCACCCAGTCCGGGTCAGTGGTCTGCGCGACCAGCACGGCGCCGTCCACGAAGCGCGCCATGTCGCGCGGCTGCTCGATCACGCAAACCTTGCCGGCGCCGATCGCCTCCCCGACACTCACGCCCGAGAGCAGCTTCGGGCCCGTCTTGCCGATGCGCCAGCTCTTGAGCGCGCCCGCGTCGCGACGCGACTGCACCGTTTCCGGACGCGCCTGCACGACGAAGATCTCGCCTGTGGCGCCGTCCTTCGCCCACTCCATGTCCATCGGGCAGCCGTAGTGTGCTTCGATCAGGCATGCCCAGCGCGACAGATGCAGGATCTCGTCATCGCGCAGCACCCAGGCCGTGCGTTCCGCGCGCGAGGTACGGACGTTCTTCGTCGGCTGCCTCCGGCTGCGCGTGCAGACCATCTTGACTGCCTTCGCGCCGCGCGTCTTGCTGACGACCGGCGTGAGCGACGGATCGTCCAGTAACGGCTTGAACACTTCGTACTCGTCGGGGTCGACCGCGCCCTGCACCACGTTTTCGCCCAGCCCCCAGGCGGCGTTGATCAGCACGACGCGGTCGAAGCCCGTTTCCGTGTCGATCGAAAACATGACGCCCGCGCCGCCCAGATCGGCGCGCACCATCTGCTGCACGCCCACCGACACCGCAACCTCGAGCGCGTCAAAACCCTTTGCCTGGCGATAGCTGATCGCCCGGTCGGTGTACAGCGATGCGTAGCAACGCCGGCACGCGTCGAGCACCGCCTCGGCGCCGCAGACGTTCAGCAACGTTTCGAACTGCCCCGCGAAGCTCGCCTCGGGCAGGTCTTCGGCCGTTGCGCTCGAACGCACGGCGACGCTCAGTTTTTCGTTGCCAGTCTGCCGGCACAGATCCGCGTACGCGGTCCGGATGCCATCGGCGATAGCGGGCGGCCATGCGCCCCGCAGGACCGCGGAGCGGATCAACGCACCCGTTTGCTCGAGCGTGCTGCGTTGGGCCGCCAGGTCGCCGAGAGCGGCGGTGATCACCTCGTGGAGATGGTTCGCTTCGATGAAGTCGCGATACGCCTGCGCCGTGGTCGCGAAGCCTGGCGGCACCTTGACGCCGTGGGGCGCGAGGTTGGCGATCAACTCGCCGAGCGACGCATTCTTGCCGCCCACGCGCGCAAGGTCGGCGCGCGTGACGTGCGCGAGCGAGACAACGGGAGAGGAAGCGCTTGCCATGGGTTGCTCCGCGTATTGACGGGTCGACATCTGCACAGGGTGCGTTCGATACAGCCGGTCGCTGCGGCTCATGCCGGCTCGCCGCGCACGAGCAGCACGGGGCACGGCGCGTTGCGCACGAACTCCTCCGCCACGCTGCCCAGAAAGGCGCGCCTGACGCCGCGCCGCCCATGCGTGCCGAGCACAACGAGTTGCGCACCGAAGCGCGCTGCGCTCGCTTGCAGACAGTCCGCAACGCTTTGCGTGACGCCCGCCACTTCGAGCAGTTCCGTCTCGCAGTTCACGCCCGCCGCCTTCGCTTCGGAGCGTGCTGCTTCGAGCCGCGTTTTGGCCTCCTCGCGATACGAGGCGAGCAGGTCCACCGGAACGTAGGTGAGCCCCATGCCGAACGGCGCCACGACGTCGATCACGTGCGCCACGCACAGCCGGCCGCCCGTGAGCTGCGCCACGCGCAACGCCTCGGCGAGTGCCCGCTTCGCGGTATCGCTACCGTCGAATGCAACCAGAATCTTCTCGTACATGCTCTGCCTCCTGACCCGCGGGCTATCCCGCGCCACGTCGCGTTACCTGACGCCTATCTTCCGGTTGCATTGCGTCACACCATTGATTTGCATCAAGAGACAACGCCCGTCGAGGGACCGCATGGCTTGATTTGCATCAGATGCGGCGGCGCTGGGCGCGGGATGCTGTTGCCGAGGCAAAACCCGCCGCTTCTTCCGCGAGGAGAGATCCATGAAACTTGCCCATGGCCTTACCCTGACCGTCGCCCTCGTGGCGGCTACGAGTTGCGCCGGCCTTTACACGGCGCAGACCGCCGCCGCCGGGGCGGACACCGCTGCGACGCGGACCGTCCAGAACGGTGTCGCCTACATCACCGGCGGCGTGGGCAGTGACGAAGCCGCGGCGCTGCGCAGCGTCGCCGGCCAGTACAGCCTGCGGATGACGTTCCTCACGCAAGGCGGCCAATACCTTTCCGATGTGGATGTCGAGATCGTCGGGCCTTCCGGCGCAGCGGTGCTCAATACGCGCACGCTCGGTCCGTTCCTTTACGTGTCGCTGCCGGCCGGCAGGTACCAGATCGCCGCGTACACGGCGGGCACGAGGCAGACCCGCGTAGTGCTCGTGAATGCACATCAGGGTACGAACGTCCAGTTCGATTTCCCGGCGCTCGCGCGTCGTACCACCGTGCCGTGTTGCCCGCCTTTGCGCGTGACGGAATGAAAGTGAAGGCGCACGACATCAACTTGAGCTTGATTTCCCCTGATACAGGTCAACCGCGGGACCCGCCTTCAACCTAAGCTCGCTTCATCGTGGTTGCACCTTCGCGAGACCTCACATGTACAAGCGACTGATCTTCCTGACCATCCTCGCGCTGCCGGGATCGTTCTTCGTCCTCGCAGCCATTGGTGTACATCCGCGTGGCCGCGCACTGCTCGCGCGCGCCGCGGGATTTCCTTTGCCGCACACGAAATACGCCCCTTCGCGCACCCGCGCGGTGCGTTGAGCGCCGAACGCACCGCGCCCGCCTCGCACGAACTTCCTGCGCCTCGCGATCGTGCGTGCCGCAAGCACGGCTTGCCGGGCGGCACGCACACCACGCGGCAACGCGCCGAGTCAATCCACTGTCAGATCGTCCACCACGGCGCGCACGCCAGGCGCGGCCCACGCTGCGCCTCGCGCCACCGCGCGTTCGGCGAACGAGTGAACCTTTCCGGACAGCCGGACCGTGCCGTCGTGCACGGTAACCTGAATATGGCGCGCCTCGCGGTCAGCATGCCGGCGCATGGCGTCCAGGATGTCGTTGCTGATCTTCTCCGGCGCCACCTTGTGATGGACCTCGATGTGATCCGCCACGTCCGCGACACCGCGCAACTGGGTGATAGCGCGCACCGCTGTCTGACTCTGCCACGGCCAGTCCACCTCGCCCCTGAGCACGACATGGCCGTGCTCCACCTCCACCTGCACGGCTTCGGCGCTCAGCCCGGCTGTCCAGCGCAAAACGGAACGCGCGATGTTCGCGATGTCCTCGTCGGTGCGAACGTCCTCGCCCGGTAGACGCACACCCAGTTCGACCACTAGCGCGCGCACGCCGCCGACGCGGCGAACCGCCTGTTCGGCGGCAATCTTCTCGCCAAGGCTCGAGAGATGCCCGGCGAGCGTCACGACGCCGTCCTTCACCTCGACCCCGATACACGAAGCGCTTACCGCGGGCTCCCACTCCAGTTCCGCTTCCACGTCATGCTTGAGCTGCAAATCGGTCTTCATCGTCGCCTCCATTGAACTGGCCCAAAGCGGACCGTCCATGCGAGCGTGGCACGAAGCGCACCCCGGCGACTGATCTGCATCAAATGCCGAATTGCGCCCTCATCTCGGCGCTGCCCTTCGCACATCCCGTCGGTCGAGCGACGCCTGTGCGGCAATCCGCATCGGCATTTCATCCGCTCCCGTGTCAGCCATTTCTGACATGCCGTGCACAGATCACACATCAATCTCAGCCAGGGCTGATTGTTGCCGCTCGGGCCAAAACCAATACTTGAGGCGTGGCGAAAGCGAATGTGTTCGGTGATCGCGCGGCGCACAAGGCCGGCTTCAGGGACGCTGTCCCGGTTGTGCCAGGCGCCGCCGCAATGTCCGGGAGCAAAGTCATGGACCAGCACGAGGAATCCTGTTTTCCTGACGCCGTGTTTGCGCGCGATCTCCAGGTCGGCGCCCACCTCGCCACGAAGCGCCCCGGTTATATGCATCACGGCATCTACATCGGCCATGGCCGCGTCATTCACTACGCCGGCCTTTCGCGCTGTCTTGGCCGTGGCCCGATCGAGGTCATCTCCATCGATCGATTCGCGGCGGGATCCGGCTTCAAGGTCGTACCGCACCCCCACTCGCAATACACGGGCGTCGAGATCGCCCGCCGCGCGGTATCGCGACTCGGCGAGCAGGACTACCGGTTGCTCACCAACAATTGCGAACATCTCTGTTTGTGGTGCGTGATCGGCCACGGCAAAAGCGACCAGGTCGATGCGTGCATCCGCAATCCTGCCCGCGCGGCGCGAGTCCTCTTCACCCTCTTCACCCTGTTGTTCGGCAGATTGATCCGCAACTGCATGCTCACGTCGTTCGTCAAGACAAGTGGCGTCCCCGTCTCGGTGCTGAACGGTTGATCCGGCTCGCCGAAACCATCTCGAGCGCCACCCGCGCATGCTGCCGGCCATTCAGGATTACACCGGCCATGAGGCCGGGCAGCCTCCGATAGATTGACGTGCATCAAGCCTGAGCGATGCTGCTCGCCGAGAATCCCTTTGCTGGCGCGCGATCGCTACGCGTTGCGCCGATGCCCATTCCTTGAGACAGGTTTCGATGAATGCTGGCCCATCCACTCCGCACCCGGATGGCGAATCATCCGTGGCGCAAGCCGACGCGCCCCTCGCGCAACGTGCGGCCCCCAGTGCCCGGACGATGCTCGCTGCGCCCGCGCGAAGGCGCGCACAGGCCGCCTGGGCAATGGGCCTCCTCTGTCTGCTCGCGCTCGTGCTCATGGTCGTCCACGCCAGTTCGCTCGAGCGCAGTCTCGCGCTCGCACGTGCAGCGCGTCCAGGCTGGCTGCTGATCGCGCTCGCAGCGCAGATCGCAACCTACGTGTGCGCTGCGCTCGTCTGGCGCCAACCGCTTCAGGATTCGGGCTATGCATTACCGATGCGCGTGCTCATACGCCTTGGCGTCGTCAAGGTGTTTACCGACCAGGCTCTGCCGAGCGCGGGGCTCGGAGGTAGCCTGATGGCGATACGCGGGCTGCTGCGCAACGGCGTCCCGCGTTCGATCGCATTGACGGCACTGTTGTCGAGCCTCCTCTCTCGCGACATCGCCTTCTTGATCGTGGTACTCGCGAGCGCCGCAATCCTGTGGCTACGTCACGCCGCGGGCGCCGCACTCCTCATCGGCGTCGCGGTATTCCTGCTGGTGCTCCTGCTCGTGCCCGCGTTTCTCATCGCGTTGCATCGCTGGAACCGCGATCCGCGTGTCGCCGCGCTCGGCAAATGGCTGCATCTGTCGCGCCTGATCGAATCGTTCAACGACGTTCCACTCGATCTGCTGCTAAACCCGCGCGTACTCGTGCGCACGGTCGCCCTGCAGCTCGCGATCTTTCTTCTCGATGCAGGCACCCTGTGGGTCGCGTTGGGTGCAGTGGGCGCTCAGACGCGATTCGTCGTGGCGTTCGCGAGCTTTGCCGTCGCGTCCATGGCGGCGACCATCGGGCCGGTGCCAGTCGGCCTCGGCACGTTCGAGGCGGCTTCAGTCGGCATGTTGAAGCTACTCGGCGTGCCGCTCGAGGCAGCACTTGCGGCAACGCTGCTGCTGCGCGGTTTCACCTTCTGGCTGCCGATGTTGCCCGGCTTCTGGCTTGCCCGCTTCGAGCTTCGCGCGAGCCGGCGCAAGGCAGCCACGTCGGACGAACCTTCAATCCATTAGCACAATGACAGTGACGGCAATGAACATGTCATCAGACCGGAATCACTTCGACACAATCGTCATTGGGTCACGAATCGGCGGGCCCGCATGCGCGACGGCCCTGGCTGGATACGTTGAAGACGTGCTGGCCCTCGAGCGGCAACACGGTGCCGTCTAGGGCCGGTTATGACCGGGTATCGACAGGTGCTTTTTCGCCTTCGGCGGTTCCTCCCCGCCTAGCACTCCGAATTCGACGGGAGATTTCGTGTAGAAGACATGGACGCGCCCAGCCTCTACCGCGTCGAGCATGCGCTGCGCCTCATCCTCGGTGACGGCGAGGATGACCTGCACCGGTTGGTCGGCGAGATTCAGCAGATGCGCCCCATGATGCGCGCCCGCGTGCCCCGTGCCCTCCGCACAATTGATGACCGAGACGCCATGGATGCCCAACCGGCTCGCTTCGTGCAGCAGCCACTCACATACCGTCCGATGGTCGTGACGACGGTTATGTTCGGTATAAAACGTAAGCTGATAGCCGTTCATGGGTTCCTCCGCCCACTCGCACGGGGGCCGCTGGGCAGTCGCGGCGACCGCGGGGCCGCCTGGCGCCGCCCCGCGCCGGAAGGACGTTTGGTTAGTACCGTTGGTCAATTGTAGTGCAACCGCCCGACGCCGGCGTATGCTGCGTCGCAGCGCGCCGGTTGTCATCGGCCCAGGTATGCGCCGTGAGCGGGATTCGCGATTGCAGCACCCGCCGCGACCTTGTCGAAGTCCATCAACTCTCTTCTTTCGTCCCAAGCGTGGCGTATTCGATTCGCGCACGCGTATAAAAAAGGCGAACGCCGCCGACATCGAGCCTTTCAAGCAGATCGTCGATGTGGGCGTCTTCGGCAATGAACGTGACGGCGACCGACTGTTCCGCAAGCTCAAAAAAGCGCGCCGCATGATATTTTCCCTTCGCATCGACGCCCTCTGCTATCTCGACAACCGTTGCGCCTTGAATGCCGGCGCATTTGGCCTCCTCGAGTATCCAGTCCACGACCGGGAGGTGCCGTACGCGATGACTCCGGTTAGCCGCGAATACAGTGAGTTGGCTACCTTGCATGAATGCCTCCTGCCGCCAGGTGATCGAATGTGCCGGGCCCTGGATGCGCCAGCGGGATGGCGGCGCTCACGACACGACAGCAACGGTTGAAAACGCAATAATTGCACATAGTCGCATGCCCGGCATCGCGCCTCGACGCCTGACGACCGCTGCGGTACGCGCCCGGCGACCCGGCAGCACGCAATGGGTCGGTACCGATCGGTCAAAAGCCCGGCTCATGGCGCGCGAGCAGCGCATTGGCCATCCACTGTAACGCACCGCACAGCAGCAGATAGACGAGCCCGACGAACAGGAAGAGTTGCGCGGGATAGATCAGCAGACGGTTGTTGAGCTGATTGGCGAGGAACGTGAATTCCGGCACGCCAACGATATACGCGAGCGACGTATCCTTGATCAACGCCACCCACTGGTTGACGAACGACGGCATCATCACCCGCGCCGCTTGCGGCAGGATGATTTCGCGTAATGCCTGCCAGCGCGTGAAGCCAAGCGAAAGCGCTGCCTGTCCCTGCCCTGCGCCGATCGACGTGATGCCCGCATAAACCGAATGCGACAGATACGCACCACCGATCAGCGCCAGCGCACATACGACGGTCGCAAGACCAGGCACGTCGATGTGCAGCAGGATCGGCATCAGGAAGAAGGTCCAGAAGATCAGCATCAGCACGGGTATCGCGCGAAAGAACGCGACCACCGCGGTGAGCGCGAGACGGACGACTCCGCGTGTCATGGCGAGCGCAACGCCAAGCGCGAAACCGATCAGGGCCGCGAGCAACGCCGACACCGCCGAGAGCGCGACCGTCAGCGCAACGCCTCCCAGGGGGCCCGCCGGAAACGCGCCGATCATCAGATAACGCAAGGTGGGTAACCACGCGAACTCGTTCACGCACGGCCTCGCAGCAAACTGTGCAGGCCGGCGCGTTGCCAGAGCACCAGCGCGACTTCGATGACAGCGATGGCCAGCACATAGAATACGGTCGCGGTGCCGAATGCCTGGAAGGTCCTGAAGCTTTCGCTATCGACCTGCCGCGACATGTACGAGAGTTCGCCAACGCCTATCGCCATCGTCAGCGACGAGTTTTTGATCACGTTCATGTATTGACCAGCGAGCGGCGGCGTCGCAATGCGCAACGCCTGCGGCAGGATCACGTAACGCAAGGTGGAGTAGCGGCGCATGCCAAGCGTCGCAGCCGCGTGCCACTGTGCGTGGTTCACGCCGCGCATGCCGGCCAGGAACTCCTCGCCGATGAACGCCGTGGTGTAGCAGGTCAATCCGACCCATCCGGCGAACAGTTCGAAACTCGGCCAGCGCAGCGTGAGCGGGCCAAACGTCGCGAGGTGGGGCGTGTTAAGCCAGGTCATCCAGCTGGACGGCAACATGGCCGCGACGCCGAAGTACCAGAACAGCAATTGAACAAGCAGTGGAGAATTGCGGAAGACGAACACGTAGAGCGCCGCAGCGCGTGCAATCGCGCGATTGCGGGCCGTGCGCGCAACCGCAAGCAGAAAGCCCAGCGGCGTTGCGCACGACGCCGCGCTGGCAGAGAGCATTAGCGTTACAAAGAAGCCTTGTTCGAGCCACGCGAGATACTTCGGTTCAAGCCAGTTATGCATGAAGCGGGCGCCGCGCTCAACTGTTCTTTTGCGGATCGCCGATCTTGAAGAGACGGGGCAACGGAGCCGCACTCTTCGGGCCGAACCACTTGTTGTATATCTGCGCAGCTTCACCGTCGTTTTCCAGATGCGTCAGCGTGCTGTTCACCACATCGAGCAGACGCGTTTCGCCTTTGGGCACACCAACGCCTTCGTAGTCGTTCGAGATCGTGAACGGGGAAATCTCATAGCTCGCCTTGTCCGGCGCGCGCGCAAGCAACGCGACGAGCTTCGGACCGTCCTGCGTGATGGCCTGCACGTTGCCCGTGCGCAGCGCAGCGAAAGCGAACGGCGTGTCATCGTAAGCGACGATGGTTGCGTTCGGGAATTTCGCGCGCACCTGCTGCTCGTTGGTCGTACCTTTATCTGCGCCGATACGCAAACCATCGATCTGCTCCAAAGACTTCAATACACCCTTCCTTGCAATGAACTGGGTACCGGACGCGAAGTATGGCGTGCTGAAATCCACCTCCTTCCTGCGTTCGTCGGTAATCGTAAAGTTGGCGAAGACCAGATCGACCTTTCCCGACTTCAGGAATGCGACGCGATTGGCGGGATTGGTGGGCTGAATTTCGAGCTTCACGCCGAGACGCCTGGCGACGGCGCGCGCATAGTCCACGTCGAGCCCAACGATCTGATTGTCTTTCGGATCGACGAAGCCGAACGGCGGGTTGCTGTCGAATGCAGCCACACGCAACACGCCCGCCCGCTTGATGTCGTCCAGACGATCCGCATGCGCGGTGGTCGATGCCACCACCAGAAGTGCTGTCAACAGTGCGCCTGGCACCGCGCCCCAGATGCTGCTTTTCATTGTCGGATTTCCTTCCTTTCTCGTTGCCCTTGCGTTGCCGCTGAATCTACGCGCTGGCGAAGTACGCAGCCTATCTGCATGACAGGCGCGAACGAACCAAATATTTTTCAGATCCAAAGCGTCGTTGGCGATATAGGAAAAACGGCACACCGCAAGCGCCGGAGGTAATGTTGACGCATGCTTCTTTGCATGCAGCCTCGCGCTGCAACTCTTGCCGGGAAAATCGCATCGGCCCGGTAATGTCGACTATGGCAATACCATCGACTTGCATTTCTTTCGCGCGCAAAAAAATTGAATGCGAACAGGTTCCCAGGCTCTTACAACTTCAAGGGGCTATCACGCTTGACCTGGGCATGTCGGCTGCTTAGCATCGACACGGGACTTTGCTTTGAGCTTCTTAAGCGATGAGTCGATGAGTCGGCTTCAGACTTCAGCAATGCTCGCTGCAACGCCCGGTTTGTCTGTTTCAGGGGGGGCTTTTATGTCTTACCGCCGCTGGAGGTCTCCTGCCGAGACCGCAGAATGGATCATCCTCGTCGGCGCAGCGTTCGCAGTGCTGGGCGGGTGGATACCCTGGATGGGCCACGCGCCTTACTACTTCGTTGCCGGTATCGCACTGATCGGCGCTGGCATCCTCATGCTTTGGAACCGCTCAGCGGGACTATGGTGGTATTTCGGCATGTTCGTCGCCGCCCTGATCTGGTCGATCTTCAAGGTTGGGCTGGATGGCTGGAGCCTGCTGCCGCGACTCTTCGTGCTCGCACTGATCGGCATAGGGATAAGCCTGGTCATCCTCAGCAGTTCGGCAGTCGGCCGGCCACTGCGCGTGGCGGCAATCATCACGGCGGTGTTCTACGTCGTGGCGATCGCCAGCATGCTCTGGTCCGCCATCTCCTGATCAGAACCGAACGCGTCCAATCACATAAAAATCTTTCGGTCGTCGCAATCGCGGGCTTCGCCGTCGGTCGGGTCTCCGCCTGGTTGATCATTCAAGGACTAGTCGAGCGGCAACTCGTGCCGAAGGCCGAACGCATTCATGAGATGGTGCGGTGCGTTTTACCGCAAGTCCGCATTCCTCCTACCACACCGGCACCACGCATTAGTCGTCCGCCGCCAATTTCAAGCAATCGGAATACTTTCGCGCGTTGCGCGTCCTGTTTCGATGGATCATAGGGATATGCCTCCGATGATCATATGTATTTTATTCGGAGTCCAGATCGATAAGGAAAATACGAAATTGACGCGCCGCCGTATCGGACTACCGGGACAACATAATGCGAAACTCACCGACCGAGACTGCTTTCCTTCCCGAACTCGCCGACCGCGCGGAAACGGGTAGTATTCGACACGAGGTCTGCGGATGCAGCACCCACGCGGACTTCCTGAAACTGCGCCCTTCCTGGGAAGCCGTCTGCACGGCGTGCCCGGCGACACTCGAGTTTACGTACTGTGAACTCGCCGCGGCCAAGGCGTTTGCCCGCGGCGCGGCGGTCAATGTCGCGCTCGTCTACGACGGCACCGCGCTCGTCGCGCTTTGGCCGCTGTGCATAGCGCGCGAAGGCCCATGCCGGGTCGCGCGCGCACTTGGCTGCGGAAGCAACGAGGAATATGGCGGCCCGCTCGTATCCGATCGAGGCGACTGGCGCTTCTACGACGCCGCCGTCGATGCGTTGCGCGGCGTCGACGCCGACGTGCTGGAGATACGGTTCGTCGAACGCGATAGCCCGCTTCACGCGGCGCTCTCGCGTGCACCTCTGTCGTGGGTCTTGCGCGCCCTTCCGGAGCGCTGGCGCCTGCTGTCCGGGTACTCCATGGAGTTGTCGCGTTTCCCCACTTTCGACGCCTTCATCGCCACGAGGCCCGACTCGCTGCGGCGCCCATTGCGGCGCCTCGCAAGGAGGCTTTCGGAGGACGGCTCGGTTGAATACGGCTGGTGTAAGAACGTCGACGACGCACGAGCAGTACTCACATGGCTCTTTGCGAAAAAGCGCAGCTGGGCGCTCGCTCGCGGCCTCGACGCCCCTTATCTGATGAATGACGACGTACGCGACTTTTTCATCGAACTCGCCGTGCGGACCGATCTCGCTACCACTCCACTGGTCTCGTTCGTCAAACTGGACGGCGTACCCATTGCGGCATCCGTCAATTTGACCGGGCCGCACAGACTCGAGTATTTCATCACGACGTATGACGAGGCCTATGCCGCCCGTTCCGTCGGCAACCTGCTTGTCGACAGCATGGCGCGATGGGCGCTCGAGAACGGCCGTGATTTCGATTTCCGTCCGTACTTCTCGAGCTACAAGGAGCGTTGGTCAAATCACAAAAGCTGGTATGAGTCGCATTTCGTCATACTCACCTGGCGCGGCAGGCTCGTTGAGTTTCCCCTTGCCGCGGGGCAGCTTCGTCGCGTATTGCGCAGGGCGCGCGAGTTTGCCATCGACCCGCTGCGCGCGAAGCTGCGTGCCCTGACGTCCGCGCGGTGAACGCCGCAATCGGTGGTCGGCCTGCCGGCTGATTTGCCCAGGCCTTCACGTACGCGGGGGCTTCGCGCTCCGGCGCGGCGGTGTCGGCCACGGGCGGCAATACCGGTTTATCGCAAGTAATACACCGTAAACCGTTAGATTTCCAACCCCAATTCGCTCCAATATATCTCTTCGGGATTTGTCAGGAAAAAGCTGCACGATCAAAAAATCTCCTGTACAATCCGGCCTCCTTGATTCCCCGATAGCTCAGTCGGTAGAGCGCCGGACTGTTAATCCGTAGGTCCCTGGTTCGAGCCCAGGTCGGGGAGCCAGACATGCGGGAGTAGCTCAGTTGGTAGAGCGCAACCTTGCCAAGGTTGAGGTCGCGAGTTCGAGACTCGTCTCCCGCTCCAGCATCCACGCGGCAGCGTCTTGCGTCTGACTACGCTCGTTTCCCAACTGAAGCCACAGCGTATATTCCTTACTTCGCAATCCCAATTAACCGGAAACGGATATTCGCAAAGAGACCATTCATTGACCGGTCTTGTGCGTTATTTGTAGAAAATATAAGTCGCGATATAAGGCGAGCTACCCGACTCGTGCTCGGTCGAGCACGACGCAGCCGGCTTCACGCCTCCAACCGTCCTTACCCGCCGCACGTAGCGCACGGCTGTGAGCATGCCCTGCGATCCGGTGGAATGCGTCTCAAGCAAAAGTTGCGGGACGCTATCAGGCGTATCGCTGGGCTTTTGCGCAACGACTTTCCCCTCGATGCGGCTGCCGTCGCGCGCTTGCCACGCAGGTCCGGCCGAATGCTCGATCACTGCGGCGCCGTGCGCGTCGTAGAGCGTTGCATGCGGTTGCTTGAAGACCCAGCCGAGTGTGTGATCCGCACCGTACTCACAGGCGTAGATCTGGACACCCGTTGCGATCGTGCTCAGAACCGGTTGTGCGCCTGGCGCGTCGATCGATTCCGCTTGTGCGGGCACGCCGCTCATCAGCGAAATCAGCCCGGCCACCATTGCAGCCTGCTTCCCATATAAGAAGCGATTCATGGAGACACTCCTTTAGCCTGTCCGACACGGCTCGCTACGCAACACCCCGGCGCGGGCTTCAGGAACCGGTCACTTCCGGGATTATTCCGTGCGGGCGCGCGTCGCCGCACCTTCAGTCCGGCGTCTTGACGGCCGGCCATACTCGGCCGCCTGCCAGGCAAGCAGGCCGGGCACATAGAACATCAGATCGCGCACGCGTCTTGCGCCCGCGAGCGCGAGGCAAGTGGGCGCATCGAACCCCAGCAAGCCGCCGATCACGACGAAACCGCCCTCCTGTACGCCAAGCCCGGCTGGCACCAGAAACGCGATGCTGCTCAGCATCTGGATCAGCGCTTCGATCACGAACGCCTGCACGAACGTCGCGTCCGTGCCGAGCACGCGCAACGCGATCCAGATTTCGAGTGCATAGCCGAGGCATTGCAGCGTCTGCCAAACGAGCACGTAGCGCACGATCACGCCGGTTTGCCGCCAGATCAGCTTGAGGGATAGATCGACGCGCACGGACTTGCCCACGAGATCGACGACCTTGCCGCTCGTGACGCGGTTGAGCGTGCGTGCCGCGCGCTCGAACGGCCGCGCATGCTGCACGAGCGCAAAGAGCACGAGCAGCGGGATGAAGCCCGCGAGGCCCCATGCGAGCCGCCCCACGAACCGCGCGGTATCGGAAGAGGAATGTTCGAGCAGATAGCCGGCTGCAAGCAACGCAAAGAGCACCTGACTGATCAGCGTGAGCTGCATGTCGGCGATGAGGCTCGCCACCGCCGTGGCAGGCCGTACGCCCGCACGGCCAAGCAGCCGGAACGACACGAGTTCCCCGCCCACGCGCGCAACGGGCAGCAAGCCGTTGATCGACTCGCGAATCCATACGAGTTTGAGCATCGTTGCGAACGACGGGCGCTGCGCCGCGCGAATCAGGCTGCGCCAGTCCCATGCATTCGCGCACATCGGCAGGATATGCACGATGGCCGCCAGCACGAGTCCCATGCCCGCGCCGCGCAACAGTTGCAGCACTGCCGCAGGATGTTCGCGCCAAACGAGCCACACGGCGATCGCAAGACCGACCAGGGCGGCGATACGTCCCATGTGCTTCATCTGCGGGTGCTCTCTGGTGGATGCTCCCGTCTCATTGTGCCCCCAATCTACTGTGACGCTCAGGTCTCGCGGACTGGCGAAAGCATGCCATTCCTGTCGACGCGAAAGCGCGTGCCGCGCCAAACGACGCCGGACGAACAAAAGCTCGCGACATAGATCGCGAACTGGACCATTTCCCAAAGGGGTAAGCATAACAGTCCGCCGGACTTGTCGCCGGTTGCGCGATCGGTCCTCCACATCAGCCACGCGCGCACGCACAGCGCCACGGCGGCCAGTATCCACGCGCTCGCTGCGCCGCCGGACAACACCACGGCAAGCAAGGCGAGCGCGAATGGATGCATCAGCACGGCGCCCAGATGCCCCGAGCGGTCCGCTGCGCGAACCGTGCGGCTCCAGCGCAGTTCGTGCGCGAAGAGTTGGGCGAACGTATTCTCCACGCATGCGTGCCGCACGAGAATAGGCGGCACGCAAACTTCCGCGCCGGCGCGGCGCACCGCTTCGCCGATCGCGTGATCTTCGGCAAGGTGATGCGCGAACTGCGCCAGACCGCCAATGCGTTCGAGCATTTCCCGCGTCATGGCGATGGACTGACCGAAGCACGGCCGCGCGCGCCCGATTGCGAGCCCCGTGACGACGCCGGGCAGAAAATGATAGTTCGTGAGGGCCGATGCCACGCGCGGCCAGAATCCCGGTGCGCACAGGCCGCGATAAACCGCGGTCACGAGGCCAACGCCCGGTTGCTGCAGCGCCCCGACCACCTGACGCAGATAATTCCTGTCGACGAGCACGTCGCTATCGGCGAAGCACAGCACGTCGTGCTCCGCCTGTTCGAGCATGTTCACGAGATTCGCGATCTTGCGGTTGGGACCGTACAGCCGCGCGTCGGCGACGACCGTGATGTGCGCATCGGGATAACGCGCACGCAGGCGCTCGATGGCGTTGAGCGCTTCGTCACGCGCATCGTGCACGCCGAACAGATACTGGACTTGCCCAGGATAGTCCTGCTCGAAAAAGCTGGCGAGGTGCTCCTCGAGGTGCCATTCGTCGCCGTGCAGCGGCTTGGCAAGCGTAATGGCCGGAAAGTGCTGCGGCGTTGCCACTTCGCGCGCGAAGAAACGGCCGACCAGCGCGCTCGCCGTGCAGGTATAGATAATGCCGAGCACCGCGCAAAGACCGCTTAGCACTGCGAGCGAATCGAAGAGTAAATGCGAGAAGCCGGGTAGTTCGGCACGCATGACTTCGATTGCCGCAGAAGCGACGGCCAGCGCCGTCACGGCCATCGCCACGATGGCTCCCGTTCGTCCCGTCGCGTGTGC
>NZ_BBJH01000022.1 GCF_000739775.1 Paraburkholderia heleia NBRC 101817
GTGAAATTCGGAAAACGCGTAAGCGCAATCGCCTCAAACGTGGCGTTGCATGACGCGCTCGACGAGTTGCAGATAGTGGTCGAGATCCGGCGTTGGCTTGCCGGCCACCTTCGCGAGGTCGTCCCAGCGGCGCAGGCGCACCGCGTCTTCGGCGTGGGGTCGCGCAGCGAAATCGCGCGCCTCATCCGCATTGAAAATGCCACCCTGCAATTCGAGGCTGCGCACCGAGTCTGCGGAGAGGCAGCCAAAATACGCCTTATCGACGGCGCAGAGGTAGCGCTTCGCATCGACGTGCAAGCGGATCGGCTCCAGGACGCTATCGGGCAACACGGGCCGCAGGAACGGCAGCGCATAGTACTGGTGCAGATCGTCGATGCCGCGTTCGGTCGGCGTTTCGCCCTGACGATTGAGCAGGTGACCCAGATCGTGCAGGAACGCCGCAGCGGTCAACTCTTCGTTCGCACCGTCTTCTTCCGCCAGCGCGCCGCTTTGCAGCGCGTGCTCCAGTTGCGTGACCGGTTCGCCGCTATACGCCAACGCGCCGTATGTCTCGAACAGCTCACGAATTTCCGCGAGGCTCAGTGCCATCTTCTTCAACTCCTCTGCCAGGTGAATTCGGCGACGGCCCGCACGAGCGCACCGCCCATCGTTCCTTCTGCTCTCAGTCGCCGCAGGACTCGCGCATGCGCCTGGCCGATTCATCGGCGTCGCGCGATGCGAGCGCGCTCAACAGCGCCCGATGCCCCGCATACGATGCATCCAGCGCATTGTGCGCCGGCGCCGCACGCCGCGGCGAGAGCCGCAATTCGCGCACGGCGCCCTCATAGGTCTCGCGCAGCCTGGCGTTGCCAGCCGCTGCGAAGAGCGACGCGCGAAAAGCGTCGCGCGCCTGTAGAAAAGCCTCGCCGCTCTCGGCGACTACCGCGTCGCGCATCGCGTTGAGGTGCTCGCGCAACTCGGCGACCTGCGCCGCGTCGATGCGCGGCGCCAGCATCCGGCACGCCGCTTCGCGCAACGCCGCGCACACTACGCCCAGTTCCTGGGCCTCGGCCGCGCCGACGCTGCGCACGAACACACCCCGATGTTTCTCGTTGCGCACAAGGCCTGCCTGCTCCAGCGCGCGAAACGCTTCGCGCACGGGTCCGCGCGAGACGGCGAGGCGTGCCGCCCAGTCGGCTTCGTTGAGTTTGTCCCCGGGCGCGAGCATGCCTGCCGCGATACGCCGCTCGATCTCGTCGCGCACCAGCGCTGTGAGCGAATGCTGGCGCACCATGGCAAGCGGCGTCATGTCGGACAACGCCTGAGGATCGCGACCAGGATCGCTCGCGTTCCCGTTGCTTGCGCACTCATCGCTCATCGAATCTTGCACGTCCTGCCCTGCCTGTCTGTTGCACGCCTGCGGCGCATCGAACCGCATGGCATCCATCCGCTCAGTCCGCCCGCCGGCGCGGCACACGTGCTGCGATCAGCAGCAGCGCGGCCAGCGAGACGAGCAACAGGACCAGCGAGAGCGCCGAAGCCGGCAGGTAGTAACCGCGCTCGACTGCCCCCACCACGACGATCGGCACCGTCGCAAATCCCGGCGGATACACCGTGAGCGTCGCGCCCAACTCGCCGAGCGACAGCGCGAAGCCGAGCGCGAGACTCGCGCGGATGGCCGGCACGAGCTGTGGCAGCACCACGCGGCGCAGCACCATCGAAGGCGGCGCTCCGAGACTCGCTGCCGCTTCGCGCAGCACAGTCAGCTCGGGACGCAGCGCGGCCGCAGCGCATCGGTAGCAAAACGGCAGTACCAGAGCGAGCTGCACGAACACGACGATCGCAGCCGAACTCGACAGATCCACAGGCGCCTTGTGATAGGCGATCAGCACCGCGAGGCCGAGCACCACGCTCGGCACGCCGTTGGGCACCATCGCGAGCGTGTCGACGACCGCGCCCAGACCGCGCCGGTCGCGCCCTTCGAGCGCGAGTGCGAGCCACAGACCCAGCGCCGTGCCGAGCACCGCCACGCCGAAGCCGATTTCGAGACTCGTTGCGAGCGCATCGAAGTCGGTCGAGCCGAGGCGCTCGAACCAGCGCGTGCTGAAACCGTCGGGCAGGATCGTGCCCGACCAGTGCGACGCGACGCTCGACAACGCGACGACGATCACCGGCAACACGAAAAGCCAGAAGCACAGCAGCGCCGCGAAGCCAAGCAGTACCGCGCTGGCGATGCGCGAGAAGAGACTGCGCTCGACAGGCCGCGCACGAAGATGCCTGGGCGGCAGCGCGATACGGTCGGAACCGGCGGCGGGACTAGTTGACATTGCGCACGCCTCCATGACTGCGGCGATTCACGCGCCGATACAGCGCATACAGGGAAAGCGACATCGCGAGCATGACCACGGCGCCTGCGGCGGCCGTCGGCAGATCGAGGTCGACCGTGGCCGAACTGTAAATCGCCACCGGCAGCGTGATGAGGTGCGCGCTGCCGAGCACGAGCAGAATGCCGAACTCGTTGAACGTCAGCAAAAAGCACAGGATCGTGCCCGCCGCGATCCCCGGCCACGCGAGCGGCAGGATCACGCGCAGGGCGACCATCCGGCCGTTCGCACCGAGACTGCGTGCGGCTTCGATCAGGCGCATGTCGAGCAGCGCGAACGCGGCGAGCGTCGGGCGCACGACGAACGGCGCATAGAACACCACCTCCGCGAGCACCACGCCGCCGATGCCGAACAGGAAGTCGAGCGGAGGCGCCTGCAAATGAAAGAGCCGTTGCAGCCCGATGCTCACGGAGCCCTGCGAGCCGTACAGAAAAATCAGCGTGAATGCGACGAGAAACGACGGGAACGCCACGAACAGTTCCAGAAAACGCGTGACGAGCTGTGCACCCGGAAACGGTTTGAAGAACAGCAGCGCGGCCAGCGCGACGCCGAGCACGGAGGCCAGACCGGCGCTCAGGAACAGGATCCATAACGTCGTGGCGATCACGCCGCGCGACTCGGGATTGCCGAAGAACGCTTCGTACGCGTGGAAGCTCAAGCCATGCGCGCCCGAAAGACTCAGCAGCACGAGCCGCACGAGCGGATAGACCACGAGCGGCCCGAGCACGAACACGAGCAGAAACGCGATATGCCACTGCGCGCGCCGTTCGCGGCGGCGCACGGCAGCCGCGTGCGCGTCGGCGCCGGGCAGAGCCTGAGCGGAATCAGGGGTTGATAAGGACGACATCGTCAGCCTCGTAACGCAGGGACACGCGCATGCCTTTCGCCGGCGTCGCGCCGTGGCCGCGCTGCATGGTGACGAGCACCGGTTCGTTCGGCATCGCGTCGAGCAGCACCGGCACCGAGAGCACCGAGCCATACCACTCGACCGATTCGATCGTGCCGTGCAGCGCGCCTTCGCCGAGCGGCACGATGCGCAGGCTTTCGGGGCGCAGGCACGCGAGCCTGTCGCGCACGTCGTGGCGCGCGTCGCCTACCGGGAACGCGACGTTCGGCGGCAGCAGGTTCGCCGCGCCCAGATAGCGGGCCACGTAGGCGTCGCCCGGCGTGTCGTAGAGTTCCTGCGGCGTGCCGAGCTGCGCGATGCGGCCATCGCGCATCAGCAGCGTGCGGTCGGAGAGCACGAGCGCGTCATCCTGATCGTGCGTCACGCAGACGATCGTGAGATCGGGCAGGCGCTCGTGCAGTGCCTTCAATTCGGAGCGCACCGAAGCGCGCAGATTGGCGTCGAGTGCCGAGAGCGGCTCGTCGAGCAGGAGCACGTCCGGCTCGATCACGAGCGCACGCGCGAGCGCCACGCGCTGCTGCATGCCGCCGGAGAGTTGCGCGGGCATGATGTGCCCCGCGTCGCCGAGCTGCACGAGCTTGAGCGCGTCGGCCACGCGCCGCGCGATGTCGCGCGACGGCACGCGCCGCGCCTTCAACCCGAACGCGACGTTCTCGAACACCGAGAGATGCGGAAAGAGCGCATAGCTCTGGAACAGCAGACCCAGGTTGCGCTGATGCGGCGGCACATGGGTCAGGTCGTGGCCCGCCACGGTGAGCGAGCCCGCGAGTCCATCGGCTTCGATGAACCCGGCGATGAAACGCAGTAAAGTCGTCTTGCCGCAGCCGCTGCGGCCCAGCACGGTCAGCAGTTCGCCGCGGCGGATCGTGAGCGACAGATCGTCGAGGACAGTGCGCGCACCGAAGCGCACGCTCAGGTGGTCGATCTGCACGCCCGCCACGCCTGAGGCGTCCGTGGCGTCAGTCAGTCCGGACACATCCGGCAGCGCGCGGGCCATGCCGGCCGGCGCGAGGCTTGCGGTATTCACCGGGTTCATCTCCTGTCGGCCAGAGTTGGCGCTCGAGCTGCCGACCGGAGTCAGGGCTTTAGTCCTGACTCCGGTCCCATGCAGAGCCCTCACTCCGGTCCCATACAAAGTTGCAGGTACGGTTGCTTACTTCGGCTTCACGACTTCGATCTGCTTGCCCGACGTGCCGATCACTTCGTTCTTCCAGCGCGTAGTCCAGTCGGCCTTCTTCGCCATCACCTGGTTCCAGTCCACCGGAATCAGCTTCACGCCCTGGATGGCCTGCTTGACCGCTTCGCCGTTCTTGCCCGTGAGCGCCACGTCCGTGCGGGCCGGAATGCCGAAGATGTCCGGCACCTTCGACTGTACGTCCGTCGACATCAGGTAGTCGATCAGCTTCTTGCCTTCCGCCTGATTCGGGCCGTTCTTGATCAGGCCGATTGCGTACGGCAACTGGAACGTCGTGGGACGACCGCCAGCGTCGGCCGCGAGAAAGATCGGCTTGAGCGAGAGGCCGCCGTTGGCGGCGTCGTCGAGATCCATCTGCAGGTCGCCGTTGGCCACCGAGATTTCGTTGCGCGAGAGCAGCACGTCGAGGTAGCCCGTGCCCTTGGTGTGGAACTTCGCGCTCTGCTCGAGCTTCTTGAGGTAGTCGAACGCCTTGTCTTCGCCCATCAGCGAGGTCGTGAGGATGATCACGGCCATGCCGTCGCCGGCCGTGGCCGGGTTCGAGTACGCGACCTTGCCCGAGTAGTCCGGGTGCAGCAGGTCAGCAAACGTCTTCGGCTCGTTCTTCACGACATCGGGGTTGATCGCGAACGAGAAGTAGTTGTTCACGAACGTCGCCCACGAACCGTCGGTGGCCTTCGCGATCGTCGGCACGTTCTTGTAGTTCACGCTCTGGTACGGCTGGAGCAGGCCGCTTTGCTGCGCCTGCTGGATGAACGGCGGCAGCGTGACGATCACGTCGGCCTTCGGCGAGTCCTTCTCGACGTTCGCGCGGTTCACGACTTCGCCGCTGCCCGCCGTCACGATGTTGACCTTGACGCCTTCCTTCTTCTCGAAGGCCGGCAGCACGTCCTTGTAGAGATTTTCGAGGCCGTCGGCCGTGTACAGCACGACGGCGTCGGCGGCGTGCGCGCTCGCGGCTGCGCCCAGCAGCGCCGCGGCGGCCGCGATCGGCAACAGCTTGCGTGCAAAACCCGCGCGATGGGAATTCGTGTGGTTCATGTCACTCTCCGAAGGCAAAACCAGATGCTCGGGATACCCGATGCGTTTGTGATTGAATGGATCGAACTGAGCTGAACAATCCGGACTTCGGCGGACTGCGCCGCCTGTCATAGCCCGTCTGGCGGTAGACTCGTATCACGGATTGCAGATTGTTTACAATCCGGAACTTTCCGCCTGAACCGTCCAGCCCGGCGAAGCCGCGAAGCTGCCGCCCGCCTCGCTTACCGGCCCACCTGGACGGGCCCCGCAAGAATCACAGGTTTTGATGACATGCGCATGACGATTGTGGCGTTTGTCAACAAATTCCACAATTCGCCAATATTCGACAAGCCACATAAGCGCGCAGATTCCGCCGCTCACGAGTTGGCGGCAGGCATGCGAACGTGTAGACGGGCAAAAAGCAAACGCGGAGCGCGCCGCGCTGCAGGCAGACTCAGGCGATGACGAGTTCGGGGCCGCGCGCCGCGATGGCGCGAGCAACGCTCTTTTCGGGCGCAAGCTCGGTGATGACGTAGCGCGCCTGCTCGAAGCCGTTGATGCGCACGGGCGTGACGCGCCCGAACTTCGAGTGGTCGGCGACGACGATCGCGCATGCCGTGGCCGCGAGCATGCAGCTGCGCACCTCGGCGACCATGCGCGAGTAGTCGGTGAGCCAGCCGTCGGCCGTAATGCCGCCCGCCCCGACGAACGCGAAGTCGGCGTGGTACTGGGCGAGCTGTTGCACGGTGTCGAGGCCGAAGGTCGCTTCCTCGTGGTCGGACAGCTCGCCGCCCAGCAGCGTGACGCGGTTTTCGTTGCGGCGCCCGAGCAACAGCGCGATGCGCCAGTCGTTGGTATAGACCGTGAGCCGATGGCGGTCCGTGAGCGCGCGCGCGAGCGCATGCGTGGTGCTGCCCGAATCGATGATGACCGAGGCGCCGTCGGGCACGAACTCCGCCGCGCGCTCGCCGATCGCGCGCTTGGCGCTCGCGTTGGCGGCCTCGCGCACGTCGAGATCGGGCTCGCGGCGATCGCTCGAGAGCGCGCCGCCATGGGTCGTGACGAGCAGCCCGCGCTCCGCGAGCGTATTGAGGTCGCGCCGGATCGTCTCGCGCGAGACGCGCAGTTCGCGCACGAGATCCGCCACGGAAAGCGCGCCTGTCCGGTTCACTTGCGAGAGGATGTATTGGTGACGTTGTTCTGCGAGCATCTCGATGGGCGCGGGTCGTGCGTCGAAAAAACGCTGGGAATAAAGTGAGTCCGGCGTGGATCCGGAAAAGCCGCCGTATTGTAGTACGCATGCGCAGAACGAGCCGGTCCTGCCATCGCGCGCGCATCCCTGCTAATCTCGTGGAGACCGCGCGCTCACGCGACGCTCGCTTTGCCGACCACTGGAATTCATGCGTTCACGACTTCGTCAATTGCGTCTGCTGTTTTGTGCACTGCGTTATGGCTTCAGGCTGATCTGGCTCGCAGCTCCCGAGCATCACAAGCTGCACTGGTTCCTCACGCTCGCCTCGAACCTGCACGGCGACCCGCGTCTCGCCTCGCGCCTGCATGGTTCGCTGCCGCGTCTCGCGCCGCTCGCCGCGGCCTTCGCGCAAACGCTCGCCACCCGCCCCGAGCTCGCGGGCGTGACCCTGCACGATGCGATCGATGCCATCGGGCATTTCGAAGAACCCCTCGCGGGCGAGGCGCTCGGCGCCACGCTGCGCGCCGCGCTTGGCAAGCCGCCCGAAACGGTGTTCACGTGGCTCGACCCCAGGCCGGCCCATAACGGCTGGTGCGAGCAGACGCACATCGCACGGCTCGCGCTGCCGGTGAACGGCCACCAGACGATCACGCTGCGCGTGCTGCGCGCAAAACAGGTCCAGGCAGTCGACGACGACGCCGCGCTCCTGTGCGCCGTGGCCCGCTGGATAGAGCGCTTTTCGCGCGTCGCACGCAAACTGCAACTGCATGCGCTCGCGCAGGCGCTGCGAGACGACCTGCATCGCCGCTTCGACCTGCGCGCCCAGGCCGCGAACCTGAGCCAGAGCGGCCATCAGCTTGGCGACGACCCGCGCATCGTCGTGCCCGACGTGATCTGGGACCTCTGCACCCTTCAGACGATCGCGGTGCAGCACATCGACACCGTGCGCGCGACCGATCTCGCCGGGCTTGCCGAGCACCACATCAATGTCACGCAAGTCGCGGCGCATCTGATCGAGGTGGTCACGCGCCAGGCGTTCGAACACGGGTTCTTCCACGCGGCCCTCGACGCGAGCCGGGTCGCGGTGAGCGTCGAACCCGAGACGCGCGGCCGCCTCGTGCTCGCGGGCGCGGCGCTGATGACGAGCCTGTCTTCGCCTGAACGCGAATTCTTCGTGCACGGCGCGACCGCATTGTTCGAACAGGACTACGGCCGGCTCGCCACACTGCATCACGTGGCAGGTCATGTGCCCGCACACGCACGCACCGAACAGATCGAGGCCGAATTGCGCACGCGCAGCGAAGCGCATTTCGCAAGCGACACTGACGAGCGCAGCGCCGGGGCACTGTTCCATCATCTGCTGCACTCGGTGCAGCCGTTCGGAGGCGAAGTCTCGCCGCGCCTCGTGGCGGCGCAGCGCGCGTTCGGCCAGGCCGAGCAGCTGGCCCGCTCGATTCATCCGGGCGTCGACGCATGGGGCATCGCGCGGCACACGCTCGCCGACATCGCCCGGCAAGATATCGGCCACCATGGCTGGATCAGGCGACTCTCGCAGGAGTTGCCCCACCTCGCGCAAATCGCACCGCGCGTGCCGCAGATGGTGTTCCGCTTCCTCGAACATCACGCGAAGGGCGGCCACGGTCCCGCTGCCGGACAGGCCGCGCAGCAGGCAGCGCTCGATGCCTGGCGCCGCGAGCATCGGCGCACGCGCGCGCTGCTGCTCGCCTGTGCGGTCTGCGGCGGCTTGATCGGCGTGACGGCGGTGTTGTTTGCGAGCTAGCGGCCGCTAGCGTTTCCGCTTTCCGTTTCCGGCCCGGCGATGTTTGCATTAGCCGACATCGCACAGGCTCGGCGGTTAGTTGCGTTCCGCTCGTCGAGCGATGCACGTCCTGGCCAGTGCAGTCCTGAACAAGACCGCAACCTGCACGTCGCGCGATACTCCGAGCCTTTCGTGTTTCTCAGCGCGCAACGTCAGCGCACCCTCTTCGACACCGATGTTCGCCATCTTCGCACCCACTCTTTTCGTCGTCCTCTGGTCGACGGGTTTCGTCGTCGCGCGCGCCATTGCGCCCTACGCCGATCCCAACCTGTTCCTGCTCGCGCGCTTTGCGGGCACGGCGGCGCTGTTCACGATCGTGGCGCTGGTGATGCGCGCGCCCTGGCCGCGCGGACGTGAAATCGGCAAGCATCTCTTCGCCGGCGCGCTCCTGCAGGGCGTCTATCTGGGCGCGGGCTACTGGGCGGTCGCGCAGGGCTTGAGCGCGGGCGTGATGGCGCTCCTCGGCGCGCTCCAGCCGCTCCTGACAGCTGCCGTCGCGGCACGCATGTTCGGCGAACGCCTGCCGCCGCGGCGCTGGTCGGGCATGTCGCTCGGCCTCGCCGGCGTCGTGCTCGTGCTGAGCCCGAAGTTGTATGCCGCCATGCACGCCGCCGGCGGCGCCATCGCCGACGCCGCTGCCGCTGCCACTGGCGCGCCCACGCACGCTCACGCGAACCCGCTGCTCGTGGTGGTGGTCGCAGTGGTATCGGTCGGATCGATCACGGCGGGCACGCTTTACCAGAAGACTTCGCTCGCGCAAGCCGACATTCGCAGCGCGAGCGCCGTGCAGAACCTCGGCGCGGCCATCGTCGCCGCCGCGCTCGCACTCGCGCTCGGCGAGACACGCTGGATCGCCACGCCGACCCTGTGGTTCTCGCTGGCCTGGGGCATAGCGATGCTCTCGGGCGCGGGCGTGACACTGCTCGTGTGGATGGTGCGCCACGGCGACGCCGCCCGCGCCACCGCGCTGCTCTTTCTCGCGCCACCGCTCGCGGCGCTCGAAAGCTGGCTGCTCTTCGGCGAAACGCTCACGCCCATGCAGATGGGGGGCTTCGGCGTCGCGCTCGCAGGCGTGCTGCTCGCGCGGCGCGCGTAGCGCATGCGCATGCGCTGGCGCGCCTTCGCCGAAGCGCGCGCTCAGTCAGCGGTGTCGGCGCCGGCCGGCACTTTCGCGCGTGCCTTGCCGCCGGGTGCGGGCGACCACGCCGGACGCGTCTTGCGCTCCGAATCGACAACGACGATGAAGCGTCCCGCCCACGGCGTGATCTCGCGGTCCGAGTGGAGGACCCAGAGCGACTTGCCCGCATCGACGAGCGCCTGGTATTCGGCGTCGATGATGCCGTAGTGGTCGATGAACGCGTTGAGCGTCGCGGGAATCCGCACGCAGCCCTTCGAGTGGCGGATGCCGAGCAGCGGCTCGAGGCGGTCGGGGTCGGTGGCGTGCATCTGGAAGCGCATCTGCGAATATCCGCCTTTGCCCCAGCCGCGTTCGCCGTCCACCCAGCCGAGGTCGTAGATGCGCATGTCGCGCCGGCCATAGCCGCGGATGTTGTTCTGGTTCATGGTGCCTTCCGCGCGGAAGTCCATATTCAGCGGCGTGTGCTCGAACACGCCGAGCGGCGTGAGGAAGTGGTCGAACTCGCCGGGGCGTCCCGTCGCGACCGGCGAAGCGCCGATCATGAGCCAGGGCTCGTCGGGCATGGCGCGGAAGTAGATGAAGAGCGCCTGCACATTCGCGCTGCGATCGACGAGGATGACGTACTCGCCCGCCAGCGCGCCGAGGTTCTTCTCTTCGAGCGCGGCCTGCAGGCGCTGGCCGTATGCGCGCTGCTCGGCCAGCGGCACATGCAGGCGCCGGTTGACATCGCGCGCGAAGCGCTTGCGCATTTCGAGCGCGCCGCGGGTTTCCTCGGCGGCCTCCTCCGGCGTGAGCATCCGGTGAACGGGCAGCACGAGTTCGGGAGGCGCTGAGGCGGCCAGCGCGGCCGAGGCCGCGGAAGCCGACGAAGCCGCCGATGCAGGGGGCACGCCCAAAGCGGCCGGCTTCGGCGCGCCGTGCACGGCGCCCGAGGCAACGTGCGCGCCTGAAGCCGTCGCGGCGTCGGAGGCGTAAGCGGCGCTTGCCGCCCACGAAGCGTAAAACCAGGTGGAGAGTGCGATCACGATTGCGCGGCGCGCCGGCGCGCCCAACCACTGCGTTTTATGATGGGGGAGTTTCGGGGCGTCGCCCCGGACGCCACCGCGTACGCGAGCGCCCATGCGCCGCGAAAAATTGTCGTTCATCGTGAGTCCGGCCGATTGTGTGTCTTGTCTGAAGTCGGATACGTCGGGCGCCGTGTCTTGCGGCGTCGCTGACCGCGCCACGACCACCCGACATTAGACCAGACAACGCAGGCTAAGCGCATACGTCGCGTACACAGCCAATTTGAGGACCGCCCATGCCCGCCCAATCGGACGCCAGACCCGCAACCGACCGCCTCGCCCGCCAGCAACGCATCATCGCCGAACTGAACGTCGCGGAGCGCTTCGACGCACACGCCGAGATCGAGCGTCGTGTGCGCTTCCTCGGGGAGCGCCTCGAGGCAAGCGGGCTGCAGACGCTCGTGCTGGGCATCAGCGGCGGCGTCGACTCTGCAACGGCCGGGCGCCTCGCGCAACTGTGCGTGCAAAGCCTGCGCGCGCAGGGCCGCACGGCGGCACGGTTCGTCGCGATGCGTCTGCCCTACGGCAGCCAGCGCGACGAAGCGGACGCCGCCGCTGCGCTCGACTTCATCGCCGCAGACGACATCCTGACCGTCGACATGCGCCCCGCCGCCGACGCGCTGCTCGCCTCGCTCACAGCGGGCGGCCTCGCCTTCGCCGACGAGAGCGTGCAGGACAAGGTTCACGGCAACATCAAGGCGCGCGAGCGGATGATTGCGCAGTACGCGGTGGCCGGTGCGCGAGCGGGACTCGTGATCGGCACGGATCACGCGGCGGAATCGCTAATGGGCTTTTTCACGAAGTTCGGCGACGGCGGCGCCGACGTGCTGCCGCTCGCGGGCCTGAACAAGCGGCGCGTGCGCGCGCTTGCGCGGGCGCTGGGCGCTCCGGCCACGCTGGTGGAGAAAACGCCCACTGCGGATCTGGAAACGTTGCGCCCGCTGCATCCCGACGAAGACGCCTACGGGATCGGCTATGAGGAGATCGACGACTTTCTGGAAGGCCAACCGGTGAGCGAACGTGCATACGAGACGATCTTTCGCTTTTACGAGTCGACGCGCCACAAGCGGGCGCTGCCCTATACACCGTACGACACTGCCGACGACGGCCGCTGAAGCGCGGCCCGAACGGGTCAGTTGCCTTGCGGCGGCTCCTCGTCTTCGAACGGTGTCGCACTCACCCTCAGCGCGACGCCCGCGAGACGGCGGAACTGAAGTTCGCGCGCCACGGCATCGGCCACGTACGGCACTTCGGAGTCGAGTTCGAGGTCCGCATGCGCGTTGGGCGTGCCCGCGTCATAAACGGTAATGCCCTTGGCGTACTTGCCGAGTTCGCGCTCGAAAAAGCTGCGCACATCCTGCTCGCTGCAGGTTTCCGGAACATTCCAGACAGTCAGGTGCATGACGGCCTACCTCGCGTGGTATTCGAGTCCGACGTGCAGCGTTTAGCGGAACCGGCGGGGTTGCGTCGCGCGTACGCGCACGGGCTGCAGGCTCGCACGAGCGCGGGTCCACGCTACCTGGCCGAGCACGGCAACGACGCCAAGCAGTAAAAAGCTGGACGTAAGCATTGTTGTGACTCCCTCTTGTTGATGAATGTCAGCATAGTCGCATTTGCTGAGCGGTGCGCTGCGGCATATTGTCTAGCGGCGGATGGTTACCGATTGCCGTCGGATTGGCCGCCGTGCATGCCTGAACCGGACCGCAATCGGCGTGCCCGAGGCAGGAAAGGTGCGCGCGAAACGGCGCTTCAGGACCCGTCGTCGCGGCTTGCCGAGGTCGTCTCGTCGGCCGACCCGCCACAATCCATGCGCGTGAGGCGATTGTACTGATGCACCCAGTTGCCGGTGATCGCGGCCTGCGCCTGGGCCAGCGTCATGCGTCCCGCGCATACGCAGCGCTTCAGGCGCACCGTGAGCAGCGACTTGCGGCGCTCGCCGGCATGGCCGCCCCATGGGATGAGGTCGAAGTTGGCCGTGGCGTCCGGCGCCCCGCCGAGTACGATCGGCACGCGCCGGTCGAGCGCGTAACCCACGCCGTCGTCGGCGCCGATACCGCGCGCCGCGAGCATGCGGTCCTTCAGCGCCATGGTCTCGTCGAACGGCGGCGCCACGGTGTCGGCGTAGCCCGGACGGCAGATCGTGTCCGTCACCGACTCCTGCGTGACGCGCGTATCGAGAAGCTGTGGATCTTGCGCGAATGCGGCCTGCGCAGCACTGCCCGCAGCGAGTGCCAGCAGCGAAACGCGCAACGCGCGCGCGCGCCACCGCGGCGCGCCGGGGCGACAAGCAATGCCTTCTGTCATGCGGCGCGCAATGCGGCGTGCGGCTGCCTTTTCTGCGTTCATGGTTGAGCGCATCGTGCAGCACGATGCGCAATGGTTGGTTGGTGCCGGGCTATTAAACCACAATCAAATATTGTCGGGGGCAATTGCGCGCATTGGTTTGCAGACATGCACTTGCGCACATCGCGCGCCGGCCCGCGCTCCTGCGCCGCTAGCTTTCGCAATCTCAAGGTTTCGTACGGAATGTTTGCTCTGTAATCCCAGGTAATTTACGCACCTGGCGGAATGTCCGGCCGTTGCGCCGATGCCGGCTGTTTGGCCGATGGCAGCAGGCGACGCGATAGCGCATAATGGGCCGCCCGGTCAGCTCCAAAGCGGAGCGCATCGCGCGCATTCCAGGAAACGAGGAAACCCCATGTCCATTTCCATGTATCAAGCATCGGTGCCCGTGCTCGTGCGCGGCCTCACCAATCTGCAAAACATCATCGGCAAGGCTCAGGCACATGCAGCGGAAAAGCAGATCGACCCCTCCGTGCTGACGGGCGCGCGGCTCTTCCCCGACATGCTGCCGCTCATGCGTCAGATCCACATCGCCACCGACACCGCAAAGGGCTGCGCGGCGCGCCTCGCCGGTGTGGAAGCTCCGAAATTCGAGGACGTCGAGGTCACTTTCGACGAATTGCACGCCCGTATCCAGAAGACCATCGACTATCTGAACGGGTTCAAGCCGGAGCAGATCGACGGCACGGAAGCGCGCAGCATTACGCTCAAGATGCGCAGCGGGCCGATCGAGTTCACGGGCCAGAGCTATCTGCTGGGCTTCGTGCTGCCCAACTTCTTCTTCCATGTCACCACGGCCTACGACATCCTGCGTCACAACGGCGTGGAACTGGGCAAGCTGGATTATCTTGGCGGGCGCTAACGCGAGCCGCTAAACGCGAGCGACAAGAAAGCGTGCGCAGCACAAGGCGCCGCACGCTTTCTGGCAATCGCCGGTCCTGACGGCGGCGTCAATCGAGCGAGAGCCGCAGCGCGAAGCCGATCAACGCGGACGAAAACGCCCACTTCTGGACCGTCTGCGCGAGCGGATGGCGGCGCAGCCATACGGCGATGCGCGCCGCACCCAGCACATAGATCACGTCGAAGACCGCGCACACGGCAACGAGCAGCACGCCCAGTACGGACACCTGCAGCCAGACCGAGCCCGCCTCGGGCCGGATGAACTGCGGCAGCAGCACCGAGCAGAACAGCAGCGCCTTCGGGTTCAGCAGGTTCGTGAGCAGCCCCTTGGCGAAATCGGCGCGGCGCGGCCGCACTACGGCCACGGCCTCCTGCACGGGCATCGCGAACGCCGGCGCGCGGAAAATCTGCACCGCGATCCACGTGAGGTAAGCCGCCCCCGCGTATCGCACGACTTCATAAAGCCACGGCGCGTTGCGCAGCAAGGCCGCGAGACCGCAGGCCGAGAGCGTCACGTGGGTCGCGCGGGCGAGTCCGAGGCCGCAGGCCGCCGCGAAGCCGCTGCGTGTGCCACGGCTCATGCTGGTCTGCATCACGAGCGCCATGTCGGCGCCGGGCAGCGCGCAGACAATAATCAGGGCGACAATGAACATCAACAGCAGATGGGCGGAAATCATGTTGGCCTCGTGTGAAAGAGGCTCTATCTTGCCGCTACACGCAGAGCGACTTCTGGCGATTTTCATACCGCTCCAGCCACACATTGGCGTAATACGCTAAGATTTCAGAATCTGCGCCACATTTCCCCTAACCATCATGAGCGACCTCGACAAACTCGACCGGGCGATACTCGGCGCGCTGCAAACCGACGGACGCATGCCGAACGCACGGCTCGCCGAAACGGTGGGCCTGAGCGAAACGCCGTGCGCGCGGCGCCTCAAGCGCCTCGAACAGGAGGGCTATATCGAGCGTTACCGGGCCGTGCTCTCGCGCCGCTCGCTCGGTTATGGCGTGGTGGGATTCGTCTCGGTGCGCTTCGCCGTGCACGACCGCGCGCTCGCCGACCGCTTCGAGCGCGAGGTGCTGGCGATCGAGCGCATTCTGTCGTGCCACAACGTAGCCGGCACGGCGGACTATATTTTGCAGGTGGTGGCCCGCGATCTCGACGACTACGGCACCTTCATGCGCGACCAGCTGCGCAGCTTGCCCGGTGTCACCTCGGTCGAATCGGCGCTGTCGCTGCGCGAAGTGAAGGCCGAGGGCGGACTGCCCCTGCCCTGAACACACTCAACCCCATTCACGCAAGAACGGAGCTTTCGATGACCCCAGAACAGGCACGAGCCGAGGAAGCCGCCGCCATGGAACGCGTCTTGAGCGCGACCCAGCGCGTCAAGTCGGCGTTCACCTCGCTGCAGTCGCAGTTTCCGCCGGAAGGCGACGGCAAGCCGTCGCAGTTCGCGCTGCAGACCTTCGACATGGCGCTCCAGGAACTCGAGGACGCCCAGGCCGCCTTTGACGAGATGCTCAACGATCTCTTCGACGGCGAACGCTGAATCTACCCGCGTTTGCTGCGCGCTGCGCAAAAGCAGAACGGCGTGCAGCCCGCGGACAGCCTCGCCAATGATTCGGATTCCAGATCAATATCGGCAAAGCATGACTGATGAGATGAACCCCGTCACCGTGCTCGGCGTGGGCGTCGTCGTACGCAACGGCGATACGTGGCTGCTCGGCCTGCGCAAAAGCGCATGGGGACGCGACACGTGGGCGTGGTTCGCGCGGGACGCATTGCCCGCCAACCTGTTCGAGCCCACGCGCCTCTACTTCGCGACCCGCTAGCGCGTCGCGGCTGCGGCGCGCTCCCGTGCGAACGCCGCGATACGCTTGCAGGCCTCGACGAGCCTCGGTTCGTCCACGACGAAACCAAGCCGCACATAGCCATTTGCGGTTTCGCCGAACGCGCTTGCGTCGAGCACGGAAACCTTCTGCGTCTCGAACAGCTGCCAGGTGAACGCCTGCGTGTCGAGGCCCGTGCCGCGGATGTCGATCATCATGAACATGCCTGCTTCCGGCAAGAGGCACTTGAGACCCGGCACGCCCGCGAGCCGCTCGTAGACGATGTCGCGCCGGCGGCGATAGATCTCGCGCATTTGCGCGACGATCTGCGCGCGGTTGTCGAGCGCCGTGATCGCCGCCTCCTGGATGAAACCGGGCAGCCCATAGAGCATGCAGAGCGCAAGCCGCGCCAGATGCGCGATCATGGTTTCCGGCGCGATCACCCAGCCGAGGCGCCAGCCCGGCATGGCATGCGACTTCGACAGACTGCCGAGCGTGACCGTGCGCTCCGCCATGCCGTCGAGCGCGGCAATGCTCACGTGCTCGCGCTCGAACGTGAGGTCGGCGTAGACCTCGTCGGAGAGCACCCACAGGTCGTGGCGCCTTGCCAGTTGCGCGACGCGTTCGAGGTGCGCGCGCGGCATCACCGCGCCGGTCGGGTTGCACGGCGTCGCGAAGAAGATCGCGCGCGTGCGCGGCGTGACGGCTGCTTCGAGCGCATCGCAGTCGAGATGAAAGCCGTTGCCGGGATCGACGGGCACCGGCACGAGCGTCGCGCCCGACACGCGGATCGCGGCCTCGTAGGTCAGGTACATCGGCTCGGGCACGAGCACTTCGTCGCCGGCCTCCAGCAAACAGAGCGACGATGCGAACAGGCCGTTCTGCGCGCCTGCGCAGAGAATCACGTTCTGCGCGCCGACCGCGCGCCCGCTCTGCTGCGTATGTTCGCGTGCAATCGCCTCGCGCAGCGGCTCGCGGCCCATGATGGCCGAGTAGTGCGTATCGCCTTCGCGCAGCGCGGCCACGGCGCGCTCGACGATGGGCGCGGGCGTGCCGAAGTCCGGGTCACCCACGCTCAGCACGATCACGTCCTCGCCACGCGCCGCGGCCTGCACCGCTGCGTGATGGATCTCCCACGCCGTCGTGCGACGGCCCTGCAAACGCTCGACCAGATTCGAATACTTCATCTTCCGCGACTCTCCCGAACGTGCGGCGCGCCTCGCGCGCCGTGGCGTTCAAACCGTTCCTGTTGATTCGTGTGTGCCACGATACCAAGGAACGATGCCGCCGGGAAATGTCGATGCACTCATGCGCATATCCAACATGGTGTTAGTATTTCCAGCCTGTTGGATGACATTTGGGTCGACAGACCCGACGCGCGGCTCCATGTCCTCACCCTACGAAGTCCCGGCGCTACGGCGCATACATGACATTCTCGACGTGCTCGCCCACGCTCAAGGTCCGATGCGCGCGGCGGCAATCGCGCAGGCCACCGGCCTCTCGCGCAGCACGCTCTACCTGATGCTCGATTCGCTCGAGCGCCGGCGCTGGATCGAAAAGCGCGCCGACGGCTATATCGTCGGCGTCACGTTGTTCGAGCTAGGCAGTGCCTACGTGCGGCACGATCGGCTCCAGGAAGTGTTCCGCCAGGAAGCGACCGTCTTCGTCGCGACGCATAACGAAGTCGTTCAGCTAGCGGTGCTCGACGGCGCAGAAGTCGTGTATCTCGCGCGCGAGGACCCCGCGCGGCCCGTGCGTCTCGTCTCCGATCTCGGCTCGCGGCTGCCCGCGCACTGCAGTGCGCTGGGCAAGGCGCTGCTCGCCAGCCTGGCCGACGACGAGGTCAACGCCATCCTGCCGCGCCAGCTTCCCGCCGTGACGGCCAACACCATCACGCGCAAGCAGGACCTGCTGGCGGCGCTCGCCGCGATACGCCGCTCGGGCCTCGCGCACGAGCGGGAAGAAGTGACGGCGGGCATCGCATGCTTCGCGGCGTTCGTCGGCGTGACGGCGCTTGGCAAGCGTGTGGCGGTCAGCGCGAGCCTGCCGCTGGAGCGGCTGGACGCGCGCCGCGAAAAGCGGCTTGCCATCGCAGTGGTCGAGATGGCGCAGCGTATCGCCAAGGGTCTTTGAAGACGCAGGCGCAAATCGCACGCTCGCGCCGGATGCTCAAGCGCTCTCGCGCGGCACGACGGTGTACTGAATGCGCGTTTTCGCGGGATGCGACGCGCCCGCGCCATCCGCCGCCGCAAGGGCGGCGACGATCGCCTCGCCGGTGCGCTGACCAATGCCGTAGGCATCGACCGAGATCGTGGTGATCGCCGGATGGCAGCACGCCGCGATCTCGAAGTTGCCGAAGCCGGCAACCGCCATGTCGCGGGGCACGCTCAGGCCGCGCCGCTGGCACTCCATGATCGCGCCGAACGCGGACATGTCGCTCACGCACATCACCGCCTGCGTGTCGGGCCAGCGCGCGAGCAGCTCGGCCATGGCGGGCGCGCCGTGGCTCATCGTGACCGGCGAGTCGCCGAGTTGCACGACGCGGTGCCTTTCGAGCCCGAGCGCCTTCATCTCCATCTGAAAACCCCGGAGGCGGTCCAGACCGCGCCGGTCCAGGTCGCCCGCGCCGCCGAGAAAGCCGATGCGGCGATGCCCCTTGTCCGCGAGATAGCGCACCATCTCGCGCGCGGCGCTCACGTTGGAAAAGCCCACGGCCATGTCGATCGGCTCCGTTGGCAGGTCCCACATCTCGACGACCGGTACGCCCGAGCGCTGCAGCAGCGTGCGCGTGGCGTCCGTATGCTGCGCGCCCGTGAGCGCGATGCAGCGCGGCTGATGGCGCAGCATCTGGCGCACGAGACGCTCCTCGCGATCGAGGAAGTAGTCGGTGTCGCCGATCAGCAGTTCGAGCCCTTGCGGTTCGAGCACGGCGGTGAGGCCGCTCACGGTGTCCGAGAAGTTGGAGCTGGAAAGCGAAGGCACGAGCACCGCGACGAACGACGAGCGCCCCGAGGAAAGCGCGCCGGCCGCCGCGTCGGCCACGTAGCCCAGCTCGTCGATGGCGCGCCGCACCCGCTCGCGGGTCGCCTCCGACGCGCTGCGCCCCGCCATCACGCGGGACACCGTCATTTTCGAAACGCCCGCGAGACGGGCGACATCGGACATGCGGGGCGGCGTGGCTTTCGGAGCGCTGGTTTTGGACATCGCGGCTGGACGGCAAAATAAAAGGAACGCATATCATAACGGCTGTGCCCTTCTTTTCCTCGTTTCGCGCTGTTGCACGCCATCGCCTTCGTAGGCGCCCATTTAATTCGCCATCCTTATCTTCGTGCCGATCGCGGCGCAAGCGAGCGCCGTTCGAATCGGCAATCCAGGAATTCGGTCACAATCGATGACCGGCGCCAGGGGATGCGCGCTCCCGCGCAGACACTCCGCAGCCTATCCACGAGCCTGGAGGAAACTTGCCATGTCAGGACCCGCCCGCACTGTTGCCGAGAAACGCGCCGAATTTCGCGCGCTGCACGCCGCCGGTTGCTTCGTGCTGCCGAACCCGTGGGACGTGGGCAGCGCGCGCTATCTCCAGAGCCTCGGCTTCAAGGCGCTCGCGACCACCAGCTCCGGCTTTGCATGGTCGCGCGGCCACGCCGACAACACCCTGCCGCGCGACGCGATCCTCGCGCACCTGCGCGAAATCGTCGCGGCCACCGACCTGCCTGTGAACGCCGACTTCGAAAGCGGCTTCGGCGCGGATCCCGCAGGCGTCGAAGCAAGCGTGCGCCTCGCCGTCGAGACCGGCGTCGCCGGGCTTTCCGTGGAAGACTCGACCGGCGACGACGCAACGCCGCTGCTGCCGATCGAGGTTGCCGTCGAGCGCATGCGCGCGGCGCGGCGCGCCATCGACGCGTGCGGCGGCGACACCGTGCTCGTCGGCCGCGCGGAGAACTTCGTGGCGGGCGTGCCCAATCTCGACGATGCCATCGCGCGCTTGCAGGCCTATGCGCAGGCAGGCGCGGATTGCCTCTATGCACCCGGCATTCAGACACGCGAGCAGATCGCGGCCGTCGTCAGCGCTGTCGCGCCAAAATCGGTGAACGTGCTGATCGGGGCGAAGTCGGCTTTCACGCTCGACGAACTGGCCGCGCTCGGCGTGCGGCGCGTGAGCGTGGGCGGCGCGCTCGCCCGCACCGCGTGGGGCGCTTTCATGCACGCGGCGCAACGGCTCACCGAAGGGCGTTTCGACGGCTTCGAAGGCGCGGCCCCCGGCGCGACGCTGAACGCCGCCTTCCGTAGCGAGAGCTAATCGCGCTACGTCGTTCCGCGCGGCTTGCGCGCCGAACGACGAACACGCGGCGACGCCGGCGCCCGCGCGCCGGTCACGCTTCCCGCCTCGCCAAAGCACGCCAGCGCCCACGCCACGAACGCGCGCTGCTTCGGGGCCTGGGCGCGGCGATCCGCGTAAAGCAGATGCATGGGCCGCACCGGCGCGGCATACGCTTCGAGCAGCGGCACGAGCCGCCCCGCCGCCATCGACGGCGCGAGGCTCGGCTCGCCCGCCAGCACGATTCCCGCTCCGGCCTCCGCCGCCGCGATCAGCGCGCGGGTGTCGTTGCTGCGCAGCTGGCCGCGCGGCTCGATGTCGATCTGCGTGTCGCCATCCTTGAAGATCCACGTCCGGGGCGCCGGGAAGCTGTCGAACGCGTAATCGAGGCACACGTGCTGCGCGAGTTCGCGCGGGTGCGCCGGCGTTCCGTGTGCGGCGAGATAGGCCGGCGCGGCGCACGGCACGAGCCGATAGGGCGCGAGCGGCCGCGCGACCCGTTGCGAGTCGGGCAGCGCGCCGATACGAAACGCGACATCGAATCCGTCCTGCAAGAGGTCGAACTGCCGGTCGCTCAGCACGAGATCGACTTTCACGTCCGGGCAATCCGCGAGAAAGGCCTTGATTTCATGCGCAAGCCGGAAGGCGCCGAACGCGACGGGTGCCGTCACGCGCAGCGTGCCTTGCGGGTGGGCGGTCTGCGCGAGCGCGACGGCCTCCGCGGCGGCCGCCTCTTCGAGCACGCGCCGGCAGGCTTCGAAATAAGCGCGGCCGGCCTCCGTGAGCGCATGCTTGCGCGTCGAGCGCTGCAGCAGGCGCACACCTAGCGTCTTTTCCAGCGCATCGACGTGCTTGCCCGCCATCTGCGGCGTCATCGCAAGCATACGCGCCGCCGCCGTGAACGAACCGGATTCGGCCGTCTTCACGAACACGGTCATGCTGGTCAATTTATCCACGATTGGAAACCCGCTATTTCAAGTGCTTCACCTGAACGGCGGATTATCGCATGGAAGTTTCGGCGCTACGCTGGGGCCTCCATTGCAAACCACGGAGCTTCCCATGAACGAACATCGATTGGCTGTCGGCATTTTCGGCGCGGGCGAGATCGGCTCGACGCTCGGCAAACTGCTCGCGCAGGCGGGGCATGAGGTGATGCTCTCGTCGCGCGATCCGAAGGCACGCGCGGGAGAGGCGGCGGCGCTCGGCTGCGGGATCGGCACGCTGGAGCAAGCCGCGGCGTTCGGCGAGATCGTGATCGCGGCGCTGCCGCTGGGCGCGCTCGGCGAGATACCGGTCAACACGCTCGCCGGCAAAGTCGTCATCGACACGATGAACTACTATCCTGCGCGCGACGGCGCCATCGCTGCGTTCGACGAACACCGCGAGGCCACGAGCGAGCGCGTTGCGCGGCAGCTGAAGGGCGCACGGGTGGTCAAGGCGTTCAGTGCGATTCTTGCGTACGATCTGCCGCGCGAAGAACGGCCGCCTGTCGAAGGCGGACGGCGTGCGCTGCCCGTCGCGGGAAACGACGAGGCGGCGAAGGCGCTCGTGGCCGCGTTGCACGCACAACTCGATTTCGACGTGCTCGACGCGGGCGCGCTTGCCGATAGCTGGCGCTTCGAGCGCGCGAAACCGGCCTATTGCATTCCACTGAACCATGCGCAGCTGCGCGCCGCGCTCGGCGCTGCCGAACGCGACAAGGAACTGCCGCATGGCTCATGGCGACGCAAAGCGCGGCAGGATTGAGGCGGCGCGCAGCCGGACCGCCCCGCAAGCCGTGCTTAGTCGTAATGACGGTGCTTGTGGTGCTTGCCGTGATAGCCGCGCGAATAGTCGTCGGCGTAGGAGTTCGAACGCGAAATATTGCCGCCGAGTGCCGAGCCCGCACCGCCGCCCACCGCCGCACCGATCAGGCCGCCCGTGCGGCCGCCCATGGCATTGCCCGCCGCTGTGCCTGCGCCGCCGCCGAGCGCGCCGCCGATGATGGCGCCCGTGCGCTCGCGGCGATTCGAGGTGACCGCGCCACCCGCGCCGCCGCCCACCGCGCCGCCGATCACCGCGCCGGTGCTGCCGCCTACGGCGCCGCCCAAAGCCGCGCCGGCGACGCCGCCGAGCGCGCCACCCAGTGCGTTGTTCATATCGCCGGCGAGCGCCGGCAGGGAGGCCGCAGCAGTCAGCGCAGCGACGGCAACCAACTGGATGATTTTCTTCGACATAGTTGTTCTCTTATGTTTTTGAGACGGAACCGAGTATAGCGGCCAAAGTGAAAGGGCCTTGTAACGCCATAGGCGAGCTACCGTAAGAGGTGTAACAAAATGGTCCGACGCAACGGACTGCCTTGGGACGCATGAAGGGGCGTGCGGGCAAACGCCGCCCCCGGAGGAGGTTCGCGCTACGAGCCGAAGAATTCGTTGCGGTGAACACGAACGCGTCGTCGCCGAATTCGCCGAGCATGCAATTCCCGCTGAAGACGTGATTGTCCTTGCGTCACTGCTGGCATCGCCAAAGGCGGGTTCGCTGTCCATCAGCAGCGCGACACATGCGGGGTGCTACGGCTGTGCGCGTAGTTCCGCACGAAGAATGCGCGCACGAACAGGATCGCAGTTCGAATCGCTGTGAGCCGCCGGGTTGGCGCGTGCGCGTCACGAAACCGGCGGTGTCATGGCCAGTCCATCCCGGATGGCGTAGGCAGTCAATTCGGCAACGTTGTGCAACGACAATTTCGACATCAGATTCTGCCGGTGTTTGCGTACCGTCAGCACGCTCAGATCCAGTATCCTGGCGATTTCCGGGCTGGAATGTCCCTTGGCGATCAGCACGAGGATTTCCCTTTCCCGCGCCGTGATCGATTGTGCAACGCTGTCGTGCGCGATCTCCAGCGTATGCGCGAGCGCCTTGCTCACATACCGGATGCCGGACAGCACCAGGGAAATCGCATGAAGAAGTTCGCCGGCATCGTCATGTTTGAGCGCGTATCCGTCTACGCCGGCCGCAACGGCAGACCTGACTGCGGAAGCACTCTGGTTGCCCGTCACGACCAGAATTCTGGTCTGCGGGAATTCGCCTCTGATCTGTTGCGCCAGCTCGATACCGCGGCAGCCCGGCAAATCGAGATCCAGCAATAACAGGTCCGCCTGTGTATCGCGCACGAGCTGACTGACTCTCCGCCCGTCTCCCGTCTCGCCCACCACGCACCAGCTACTCCTCGTCATTAGCAGTAGCTTCATACCGTCGCGGATCATGGCGTGATCTTCAGCAAGCACGATTCTTTTCATTTTTCTTTCACCGTTTTCCGGGCCACTCGACGCCTTGTTCTTTTGCGACAATGCCGAGAGGGCGCCGATGCGGGCGCATCACACGGCGTAACGGATTTCCCGGGAACGGACCTTACACAAGATCAGACGCGCGCGTTCAAGATGGCAAACAGGATACCTCACGAATATGGCGGCAACGTGCGCCTGGCACTGGTCAACACGCTGTATCGCCAGTCGCCGCCCATCCTTTTCGGCAATATCGCCGTGGTCAGCCTGACGGTATTTCTGCTGTGGCACGAGGTTCTGCAACGCGATCTGCTGGCGTGGGCGGCTGCCATCTACGTACTGACCGGCATGCGCATCGTGATGGTGTGGCGCGATCGTCGGGCGCCTGAGCACCCTGTCGCGACAGCTATGCGCCGCGTCCGGCGATACATGTTCTTTTCGGCCATGTCCGGCTTCCTGTGGGGTTCCATGGGGATTCTGTTCTTTGCGCCGGACAACACCGTCGTGACGGTACTTATCTGCATTGTGCTGGCTGGCATGACGGGAGGATCGGTTGCTTCGCTGTCCTCCTGGTGGCCGACCTATCTCGGCTTTGCATTACCGACCGTGCTGCCGTTTGCCGTTCGCTCCTTCGTCTACGGCACGCCGCTCTTTTCCGTGCTGGGATTCCTTTCACTGTTCCTGCTGGGGGTGAACATCGCCTTTAGCCGCACCCTGCAACGTACCGTGCGCGACGCCGTGCTGCTACGTTTCGAGAACGTTGGCCTGATCCGGCAACTGACCGAGGAAAAGGAGCGAGCCGAGGTCGCCAATCGAAGCAAATCGCAATTCCTGGCTGCCGCCAGCCACGACCTGCGCCAGCCCGCCCATGCGCTGGGCCTCTACATCGCGACGCTGAGTGCCATGGCCGGGGCACCGACCATCGAGCGTGCGGCACTCAATGACATTGCCGAACGGCTTCAGACGGCATTGAAAGGCATGTGCCAGTTGCTGACCGTATTGCTGGATATCTCGCGACTCGATGCGGGGGTGATCGAAGTCGAGCCGCGCTGCTTCCCGCTTCAGCAGGAACTGGACGCGCTGGAAAGCCAGTTTCTCAACGCCGCTTCAGCGAAAGGGCTGACACTCAGAATTCGCCCTACCGCGATATGGCTGAATACTGATGCAGTTCTCCTGCGCAATATCCTGACCAACCTGGTGTCGAACGCGGTGCGTTACACGAACCATGGCGCCATCCTCGTCGCTTGCCGACGCCGCGATGCAAACGTAGAAATCCAGGTGTTCGACACCGGTATCGGAATCGCATCCGATCAACTGCCCAGCATCTTCAGGGAGTTCTATCAGGTCGACAATGCGGCGCGTGACCGGGAACAGGGCCTGGGGCTCGGTCTGGCCATCGTGCAGCGAACGGCCGCCCTGCTCGGTGCGACTGTCCAGGTGCGCTCGCGGCTTGGACGCGGCTCGTTCTTTTCCATCAGGCTGCCGGTCATGCAAAGCATTCGTCCGTCTGGAACCGGCGCGCAAGCGCAACAGACACCGGCGGTCTCCGACGGCCGAAAGAAGACGATCCTGGTCGTGGACGACGATCGTGACGTGCTGGCCAGCATGCAGACCCTGCTTGGTGCCTGGGGCCATACCGTGGTCGCGGCGCATTCCCTGGAGCAGGCAATGTCGGCAGCCGGGTCACATGGCTCCGTGCTGGAACTGGTCGTGACCGATTACAGGCTGGCGAGGCACGTGACGGGTGTCGATGTCATCCGGGCGGTATCCGACTCGATCGGGCGCGCGATACCGGCAATCATCATCACCGGCGATACCTCGACCGAGGGCATCAATGCCGCTTCGTCGAGTGGCTATCGCGTCATGCACAAGCCGTTCGATCCGCACGAAATGCGGGCGCTGATCGAGATGCAGCCCGCGTGAAGCCGCGCGGGTAACTACTGCATTTGCAGTATTTACCTCGACCCAGCCCATACGTTACCGTCCTCTTTCTGAATTCTTAAAACGAACTTAGCGGCGTAACGGCATATGTGGCAGGTATCGGGGACATATAAAAATGAATCAGGCGTACCGGGTGGTTTGGAACGCCACACATGGGGTGTGGCAGGTTGCATCGGAGCGGGCTCGTGCACGCGGAAAGACATCGGGCAAGGCAGTAGTGGCCATCGGCCTGCTGTTGTGCGCAATGCTGGCCCCAACGGCCGGGGCGTATGCACAAGTGTCCCTGCTCGTCGGTAGCGGGGGAAGCGGCGGAAGCGCCGGCGCCAGCGGCAACCCCGGCGGCGCCGGCGGGCTCGGCGGCGGCGGTGGCGGCGGCAACGGCAGTGCTGGTGTTTACGGTGGCGGTGGCGGTGGCGGCTTCGGGGGAGGCGGTGGCGGTAACTTTGGCATCTACGCTACCAGTTTGGGCTACATCGGCGGCAACGGTGGCGGCTCTGCCGGTGGCAGCGGTGATACAACCGGGAATGGCGGTGGTGGGGATTCAGGTGGGGCCATCGGCGGCAATGGATCGAGTGGCATAGGTAGCAATGCCGGTAGCGGGGCCGGGACCATCACGACGGCAACAAGCCCGGACACGATTTCCACTGGCTCAAGCCAATCCAACAGTTACCGCTATGCCGGAATCGGCGGCGGCGGGGGTGGCGGCGGCGGCGGCGGCGGCGGCAACGGCGGTACAGGTACCGCCGGCTCTCTCGCTGTTACCGGTGCCGGCGTCGGCTTGACGCTGACGTCAGGTATCCTCGTTGGCGGCGGTGGAGGCGGTTCTGGTGGTGAGTCCGGGTCTGGTGGTACGGGCGGTGCAGGTACGGTCACCATTGACAGCAACGCAAACGTTTCTGCGGCCACCGTCCAGGTGGGAGGGGGGGGTGGCGGTGTTGGCTCCGACTCCGGTACAGGTGGTGCGGGCGGTGCCGGCACAGTCAACGTCAACAGTGGCGCCACGCTTTCCGCAACCACCCTGCTCGTGGGCGGCGACGGCGGTGGCGGTGGTGTGTCGACAGGCAGCAGCGGCGGTGCAGGCGGTATGGGTACGGTGACTGTAACGGGCAATTCGACAGTCAGCGTTACGGGATCGCTCGTCCTTGGCGGATATGCAGGTAGCTCCGGCAATTTTGGCATTGCTGGCGCAGGCGGCGCCGGCATCTTCAATCTGGGTGGCGGCAGTACGCTGAACCTGACCGGCGCATCGTTCACCATCAACAACAACGGGACGTTCAACCTGGGCGATGCTACGGTCAACGGCTCGACCGGCGGCACGATCACCGGGCTGAGCAGCCTCGTGAACAATGGCCAAATCAATTTCAATCAGACGAACACATCCACGATCTCAGTCAATGTCAGCGGAAGCGGCAGGGTTAGCCAGAACGGTAGCGGTACGACGATCCTCACCGGCACTAACACGTACACGGGCGGCACGAGCATTGCCGCGGGCGGTACGTTGCAGATCGGAAACGGCGGCGCGGGCGCATCGCTAGCGGGTAGCGTAACGAACAACGGTACGCTGGCTTTCGATCATTCGGATAGCCTGGCGTTTTCGGGGGCGATTTCTGGCAATGGTTCCGTTACACAAAACGGCACGGGGGCGCTCACGCTTTCGGGGACGAATACCTACGCAGGCACGACGACGATCGGCAGCGGTACGCTCCGATTCACCGGCGATACGTCGGGCCTTAACGGCAACATCACCAATAGTGGCGCACTGATTTTCGGTCAGTCGGCCAATTCGAGTTATAGCGGCGTCATTTCCGGCAACGGTTCAGTGACGCAAAGCGGCACAGGCACGGTGACGCTCTCGGGCGCCAATGCCTACGCGGGTACGACGACGATCAGCAGCGGCACTCTCGAGTTTACGGGGGACACGTCGAGCCTGACCGGCAACATTGCCAATAGCAGTGCGCTGATTTTCGGTCAGTCAGCCAATTCGAGTTACGGCGGCATTATTTCCGGCAGTGGTTCGGTGACGCAAAGCGGCACGGGCACGCTGACGCTCTCGGGTGCCAACACCTATACGGGCGGCACGACAATCAGCAACGGTACGCTCCAGATCGGCAGTGGTGGCGCAACCGGCTCAATCTCGGGCAGCGTGACCAACAATGGGACACTCGCATTCAATCGTTCGGATAACGTAACGTTTGGCGGTGCCATTTCAGGCAACGGCACGGTGCAGCAAAGCGGCGGTACGCTCACGCTGTCGGCCGCGAATACGTACACGGGCAGCACGCGCATCAACGGCGGCGCGACCCTCGCACTATCCGGTACCGGCAGTGTGGCAAATTCCAGCGTCGCCGACGGTGGCACGCTGGATATTTCCGGTACCAGCGGTACATCGATCCAGAGCTTGTCGGGTAGCGGAAATGTCGTACTGGGCGGCCAGACGCTGACGCTCTCGAACGCTAACAGCACCTTCTCCGGCGTAATCTCCGGCAGCGGTGGATTAACGATTGGCGGGGGTACCGAAACGCTTACGAACGTGAACACCTACACGGGTACCACGACAATCGGCAACGCTGCAACGCTCATCCTGTCGAGTGGGAACAATATTGCGCTAGGCAATGTCGTGAATTTTGGCAATCTCCAGATTTCCGGGTCGATGGGCGGCTTGTCGGGGACAGGTTCGGTCTCGGTGGGTGCTGCCGGGTTGGTGCTAACGGGTTCCGGGTCGTTCGGGGGCGCGATATCGGGAGCCAGTGGCCTTACCCTGTCGGGCAGCAATGAAACGCTGTCGGGAACGAATACCTACGCGGGTGTCACGACCATCGATCGCGACAGCGCGTTACTCCTGTCCGGGACAGGCAGCATCGCACAATCGAGCAGCGTCACAGCCAACGGCACCCTGGATATCTCGGCAACGACGGCCGGTGCAACGATCCAGAATCTCTCGGGCACGGGTAGCGTGAAACTCGGCAGCCAGTCGCTGACGCTCTCCAGCGCGATCGGCAGTTTCTCCGGTACGTTTAGCGGGTCAGGTACGCTTGTCAAGCAAGGTAGCGGCACGTTGATCCTGGACGGCAACAGTTCGTCGTTCACCGGCACGACCGAGGTGAATGCTGGCCTGCTTGAAGTGGGCGACATCAATACGCCTTCGGCGTTGCTGGGCGGGAATGTTTCCGTTGATGCAGCGGGTACGCTGCGCGGTCATGGTACGGTGGCGGGCGACGTGAGCAACCAGGGCGTGGTGATGCCGGGCGGCTCGATTGGCACGCTGACTGTAGGTGGAAACTACACGCAGGCCAGCAACGCGACGCTTGCGATCGAGGTCAGCCCGACGCAGGCCTCGCAACTGAAGGTGGGCGGCAGCGCGGCGCTCGCCGGCACGCTGGCGATTACGTACGATCCGGGCACTTACTCGGCGAAGACCTACACGCTGGTGTCGGCCAACAGCATCAGTGGCAAGTTCGCCAGTGTCACGAGCGCTGGCGCATCGAACCTCGGCGCCCTGACGCCATCGCTCGACTACGGTGCCAATGCAGTCGATCTCGTGCTGAGTGCGCCATTCACCCCGGCGGACCCGTTGGTGATCGCGCCGACCAACACCAGCATCTACACAGCCGTGGGCACGTCGGCCATTCTTGGCGCGCAGGCGCAGGGCACGGCGCTGCTCGATCGTATGGTTCAGGTCTCGCGGGCCACGGCCGCGCAGCCCTATGGCTGGATCAACGCGACAGGAAGCTGGACGAAGGTCGGCGGCACCCATGGCGAACCCGGCTTCCAGGCCAACCGCTATGGGTTCCTTGCGGGCCTCGACAAGCGCTTCGGCGCGGGCACGGCAGGCGTGGCGATCGGCTACGACCACACGGACATCAACGAGCAGAACACAGGCGATTCCGGCACGACCGATACGCTACGCGCGGCGCTGTACGGTACCCGCAATGTCGGACCGGTGAACCTTGCCGCTACGTTGGGTGCGGGGCTCGACTTCCTGTCGCAGAAGCGGCCATTCGGCGCCGCCACCACGGCTGAAGGCGATCACATGGGCCAGGAGTTCAGCACGGGCGCCCAGGCGAGCCTGCCGATGACGTTCGGTAGCGTGACGGTGACCCCACGCGCCGGGCTGCACTATGCGTACTTCCATGCGAATGGTTTTGGCGAAAGCGGCGCCGGCGGGCAGGATCTGAATGTCGGCACGGATAACGTACACAGCCTGCAACCGTATGTGGGTGTGACTGTCGACCGGGCATTCGGCGATGCATTGAAGCCGGTCAACGCGGAACTGCGTTTGGGCTATGCACGCGAGCTGCTCGACGCGAATCGCGCGATTAACGTGGCGGCGCAAGACGGCACAGTGTTCGCCGCGCCGGGCACGAACCTGCCGCGCGGATATCTCACGGCGGGCGCCAGCGTCACGCTGCATCCGCTGAAAAATCTCGATGTCTCGTTCAGCTACGACACGGTAATCAACACCACGCACGCATCGGCGCAGCAGGGCAACCTCCGCGTCGGCTACCTGTTCTGATCTGGTCCATGCGGCCGGCGAGTTCACAAACCGGCCGCCCGATTCCCTGAGGCTGGGTGACCGCTCTGGATCTATTGTGTTGAAAAACACCCCGACCATGAGGCGGACTTCTTTGTATGTCGATACTTTATTCACCGGATCAGTGCCGACAACCCTATTGAAATAAGTGTCATCGCCCATATCGTAGAATTCCGATATATGATTCGGACAGTTACGATGCAACCGCGATGAAGAAACCCCCTACCACTCCCGCTCTAGACGTCGACGCGATCTGCAAGGCGCTCTCCAATCCGGTGCGCCGCGAGATTCTTGCATGCCTGCGCGAGCCGCAGTTGCACTTTGGCGACCAGGAGCTGCCGCTCGAAAACGGCGTTTGCGCGGGCAAGATCGACGCGCATTGCGAGCTTTCGCAATCCACGGTGTCCGCGCATCTGGCCGTGTTGCAGAAGGCCGGGCTCGTCACGTCCAAACGCGTGGGGCAGTGGGTGTTCTTCAAGCGCAACGAGCCGGTCATCGAGGCGTTTATCGCCCATATGAACGCTCGGTTGTGATTCCGCGGTTGTGATTCTTCAGCGACGAAACCTCTGCTGAACATGCATCGTCCGTTTCGATTCCCGTATCGCTTTTCAGCCCGCGGGCCGCGCCCGCAGACAAGGTGACCCTACATGGCAACGCTTTTCGACCCCATCCAGATCGGCGCCCTCACGCTGCCGAACCGCATCATCATGGCCCCGCTCACGCGTCAACGCGCAGGCGAAGTGCGCGTGCCCAACGAACTCATGGCGAAGTACTACGCCGAGCGCGCAACAGCCGGACTCATCATCAGCGAGGCGACCTCGGTGACGCCGCAAGGCGTCGGCTATGCCGAAACGCCGGGCATCTGGTCGCAAGAGCAAGTGCAAGGCTGGAAGATCGTGACCGATGCGGTGCATGCCGCGGGCGGGCGCATCTTCATGCAGCTGTGGCACGTGGGCCGTGTGTCCGACCCTGTGTTCCTGAACGGCGAACTGCCGGTGGCGCCCAGCGCTATCGCGCCGCAAGGCAACGTGAGCCTCGTGCGTCCGCAGCGTGGTTTCGTCACGCCGCGCGCGCTGGAAACCGAAGAGATCGCCGGCGTGATCGCCGCATTCCGCCAGGGCGCCGTCAACGCGAAGGCGGCCGGTTTCGACGGCGTGGAAATTCACGGCGCGAACGGCTATCTGCTCGACCAGTTCCTGCAGGACAGCACCAACCAGCGCACCGACGCCTATGGCGGCCCGATCGAAAATCGCGCGCGCCTGCTGCTCGAAATCACCGACGCGTGTATCGACGTGTGGGGCGCGGATCGCGTGGGCATGCATATCGCACCTCGCGGCGACGCTCATACGATGGGCGATTCGAATCCGGCGGCGACGTTCGGCTATGTGGCGCGCGAGCTCGGCAAGCGCAAGATCGCGTTCCTGTTCGCGCGCGAATCGCTTGGCGAGAACCGTCTCGGGCCTCAGCTGAAAGCCGAATTCGGCGGTCCGTTCATCGCGAACGAAAAGTTCTCGCTGGAATCGGCACAGGCCGTGCTCGCGGCAGGCGAAGCCGACGCAGTCGCGTGGGGTCAGCTCTTCATCGCGAACCCCGATCTGCCGCGCCGTTTCGAATTGAACGCACCGCTGAACGCCCCCAATCCGTCGACGTATTACGCGCGCGGCGAAACGGGCTACACGGACTACCCGTCGCTCGAAAGCGCGGCGTAAAGATGACATAAGCAGATTGCATGCGGCCCATGGCCGCATGCCACCAGGCGGCCACGGCGCAGACGTTCCGTCCCGCCGTGGCCGTTTTGCGCTGGAAGTCCTGAAAATACGGGGCTCGCGCAAACGGGCGCCAAAGCTCAGACAGATCACGCCGGCGGCCCGCGTACAGCGCTTTTTTGCGCGATAGGCGGATTCAATTGGTATCCCGCGCCCGGATGTCCTTGAATACAAACCCGCCTTCCAACCCCTCCTCGCTGACCGGAGCCAAGTCATGCCGAAGACCGCCGATGCTTCCGAGATCGTCCATACCATTGCCGAAGAAACCAACACGCCGGAGGAAACGGTCGCGCGCATCTACGCCGACACGCTCAATGAATATCGAGCGCAAGCGCGTATCCAGGACTATCTGCCGCTTTTCGCCGCGCGCAAGACGCGTGCGACATTGCGGCAAAATGGCACGAAGCCGCACTAATCGCCAACTACGCGCCCACTACGCAGCCCGCTAATCGCGGACTGCCAGCTTGTCTTTGAGCCGACCCCAACCAGGCCGGCCGCTCCCCCCGTCACGATTTTCTGAACGGTGCGCGCCCGCAGAGGGTCCGCACCGCTGCACCCATTGGCCAACCCGGCCGCACTCGTGCATCCCTCTTAAGCCTGGTTTAATTCTTTGCTGCAACCATAGCCTCAACCCCTGTTGAGCCGCCGGAACATCGGCGGCATTTTTTTGCACGGCAAGCCTGGGAAGGAGCGAGGTCATGGTTGAAGACGATGTGCTGGTGCACCTGCAATCCCTGCTGCGCGAGGGCGCCGCTTCGACGGTCGCGTCGTGCCGGGTCTCCACGCCGCTCCAGCATCCGTGGGGCCGCGCCTACCGGCTCGTCGAATGGACGACGCCGCTCGACGACAGCGCACGCCGCCAGGTCGTGCCCGCCGAGAGCACGGCGCTCGACATCGCCCGCCTCGTTGCGCAGCACGTGCCCGGCCGCCGCATTCTGCTGAACGGCGAACCCGCAACAATCGAACGCCCTCGCTCGCGCCGCCGCCGCGCGTCCGGCGCCGCGAACGCACGCGCGGCGCGCTAGGCGCACCGCTTTCGGGCGGCACACACGCGGCGGCGCACGACGCACTTCCCCTGCCCGCCTCTCATTGCGCCACGCGCCCTTCCCGCACCTTCCCGCACGGGCAGCCTCAAACCACGAGGCGCGCCAGCGACGCTTCCAGTTCGCCGCTCACACGCGTCATCGGCGCGCGCAGTTCATTGCGGATCAGCCCGCACGCAGCCAGCCCCGCCTTCACCGGCCCGGGATTCGGCTCCGCGAACGCCGCGCGCACGAGTGGCACGAGCGTTTGCCAGATCGCGCGCGCATCGGCGAGACGCCCTTCCTGCAACGCGCGCGCCATGCCCACGAAACGCTCCGGCCGCCAATGCGCCGACGCCGCAATCGCCCCGCTCGCACCCGCGCACATTGCGCCGAACATGTCGATATCCTCGCCGCAGAGCACCTGCAAACGGCCGTCGAGAATCAGCGCAAGCGTCTTGTCGAGCGAGCCGCCGCAGTCCTTCACCGCGACGATACGCTCGTGCGCCGCGAGTTCGAGCAGGCTCGGCAGCTCGATGCGCACACCCGTGCGCGCGGGGATGTCGTAGACGATCAAGGGCTTGCGGCTCGCCTCCGCGAGCGCCGCGAAGTGGCCGATCACACCCGCCTGCGCAGGCCGGATGTAGTAAGGCGCGGCCGCCAGCACGCCGGCGATGGGCTGCTCGTTGAGCGCCGCGATCCGCTCGCAGACGGCCGCCGTGTGATTGCCGCTCACGCCCGCCACGACCGGCAGCCCGCCCGCCGACGCCAGCACGGTGGTGAGCACCTCGTCCGCTTCCACGTCGCTCAGCGCAGCGGGCTCGCCTGTCGTGCCGAGCGCAACGAAGCCGGCCACGCCGGCCTCGGCGTAGTGGCGCACGAGCGCGTCGAGCGCAGCATGATCGACTGCACCGTCGTTGAACGGCGTGACGAGCGGAATCCAGATACCCGAAAACTCAGACATGATTTTCCCTTGAACTCGACCGTATGGAAGGTCCGTTCAGCGGTGCGCAGGAGGGAAGCAAGCCGGGAGTGAAGCGCGAGGCAGGGTGCCTTCGACTGGCTGTTCCGTCGCACATCTGACGGAACAGCGGACTCCGGTCAGATGAGCGGCTGTTTTTTGGATTTGGCTTTCACCCGCACCGAAGCGGCCTGCGCGTGCGACGACACCGCGCGCGTGGCGGCGGTGGGATTCGGCAGGTCGTGGCGGAGCGGGTTACGCAGCATGTCGCGCAGTGTAACCGGGATCGCGCTGTTGCGGGCGCGCGCCTGCAGGCCCCATGCTGCGCGCGGTGCGCGCTCACTCGCGCAGCATGGTCTCCCGAGTGCTCATCCGACAAAAGCACTTGACTTCTCGTGCCATCGAACTAATATACGCACCGCGTACATTAACCAGAACTCACGGGTGCCAGCATGAGCGTTCCGCAACAAGCCTTCCTCCGTGACGCCATGCGGCGTCTGAACATGACCCGCGACGCATTTGCGAGCCGCATCGGCGTGTCGCGTCGTGCGCTCGACACGTGGCTGCTGCCCGAGGAGTCGCAGGAATCGCGCGCCATGCCGGAGATCGTCGAGCGCTTCGTCTCGGAAATCGTCGGTAATGGCGAACCGCGCGAAGACTATACGCAAAGCGTAGATTCGCGTTCGCTCGCCAGCCAGATGCAGTTCCAGGGCAAGCCGCAACTGCTCTCCGTGGACCAGTTCTCGCGAGAGTCCGTCGAAGCCCTGTTCCGCGTGGCCGACATCATGCAGCCTATCGCGCGCCGCCGGAAAATCTCGCGCGTGCTAGAAGGCGCGGTGCTCGGCAACCTGTTCTTCGAGGCCAGCACGCGTACGCGCGTGAGCTTCGGCGCCGCGTTCTGCCGCCTGGGCGGTTCGGTGTGCGACACGACCGGCTTCACGTTCTCCTCGATGGCCAAGGGCGAATCGATCTACGACACGAGCCGTGTGATGGCCGGCTACGTGGATGCGATGGTGATTCGGCATCCTGATCAAGGCTCGGTGGCCGAATTCGCGCGCGCCGTGAACATCCCCGTGATCAACGGCGGCGACGGTCCCGGCGAGCACCCGAGCCAGGCGCTGCTCGACCTCTACACGATCCAGCGCGAGTTCTCGCGTCTGGGCAAGATCGTCGACGGCGCGCATATCGCACTCGTGGGCGACCTCAAGTACGGCCGCACGGTGCACTCGCTCGTGAAGCTGCTCGCGCTCTATCGCGGCATCAAGTTCACGCTCATTTCGCCAGCGCAGCTCGAAATGCCGGCGTACATCGTCGACAAGATCTCGACCAACGGCCATGTGGTCGAGCAGACGCACGACCTGCGCGCAGGCCTGCGCGGCGCGGATGTGGTGTACGCCACGCGCATCCAGAAGGAGCGCTTCGCCGACGAGTCGTTCGAAGGCTACACGCCCGAATTCCAGATCAACCAGGCGCTGATGGACGAGTGCTGCAGCGCCGAAACGCTCGTGATGCACCCCCTGCCGCGCGACAGCCGCCCGGGCGCCAACGATCTCTCGACCGATCTGAACCACGACCCGCGCCTCGCGATCTTCCGCCAGACCGACAACGGCATTCCGGTGCGCATGGCGATCTTCGCGGTGCTGCTGGGCGTCGAAAATCTCGTGCAGCACTCGATGCGCGACGCCGTGTGGCGTCCGCCTGCCTACCTCGGCCCGGACGACGCCGTGTTCCACGGCATCGACTGAATCTCGTTGCGCTCGCAACGTAATCGGCCCGCAAGCGTCAGTCGCGCTTGCGGGCCGATTGGTTGATGGCGTGCTCAAACGCCTGACGACGTGCAAACCGTCACGCAGGTCAGCCCTTCCGCCTTTTCCGCTGCGTCGATCGCGGTCTCCAGCGCGTCGAACGCGTGACGTTGCACTTCGATCGCGTCGAGCGGCAGTTGCCCCGACTGCACGAGCGCGATCAGCGCACGGTAGTCCGCACCGCTGTACATGAAGTGCCCCATCAGCTCCCAGTTGTTGATGAGCATCTCGCCATACTTGATCGGCAACTCCACCTCCATGCTGCCCATCAGCACCATGCGGCCGTTGCGGCGCAGGCTGCGCAGCGCGGCGAGCGTGGCACCCGGGTCGGTGGCGTGGCCCACCATGTCGAAGGCGAGATCGGCGCCGCCATGTGCAGCGGCGCGGATGGCCTCCACGTCGCGCGCCGTCTCGCCACTGAGCGCGACGGTGACCACGCGGCCGCCACCGAGCTTCGCGAGCGGCGCCAGCGCCGCCGCGCGCCGCCCGAGCGCCACCACACGGCCCGCGCCGAGTGCGAGCGCGTCGAGTACGGCTGCCGAGCCGAACGCGCCGGCCGCGCCGTTGATCACCACGGTTTCGCCAGCCGCGAGCCGGCCGCGCCGCAGGCCGCCGAACGGCACCACGAGCTTGCCGAGCGCCGCGAGCTGCGCCGAGGGCACGTGATCGAGGCCGTCGAGCGGGAACACCGTCGAGGCGGGAAACTCGACCGCCTCGCGCAGCGTGCCGTGCGGAAAATCGCCGAGCATGGGTGCGCTGTCCGGGCTGATTGCCGTAAGGCCGAGCAACGCCTGGGCGGGCTCGCGCAGCGCCTCGTCGGCGATCCAGTAGGGGCTCAGCGCCACGCGCTGGCCGACGCGGTAGCCGTACACGCCTGCGCCGACCGCAAGCACCCGGCCGATGCCGTTGGTCCCCGGCGAAAAGGACCCCGGCGGGTAGCCGTAGGGCAGCTTGCCCTGCACGTACTGGCGCGTATAGCTCAGGAGCGGCACGGCCTCCACGCCCACCAGCAGCGCGCCGCGGCGCGCTTCGGGTTGCGGCACGTCGCGCAATGCGAGCGGGCGGCCGGGTTGATCGAGTATCCAGGCTTTCATGGCGTCTCCTGATGGAAAGGGTGTTCATCTGACGGATTGAACTCTAGGCGAGCCAGACGTATTCTTGAAATCAATTGCCGATATTCCACCCATCAACGTGATTGATCTCTCCGGCATCGACTTGATCCTGCTCGTGTCGCTCGACGCCCTGCTCGCCGAGTCGAACGTGACGCGCGCCGCCATGCGCCTGAATCTCACGCAGCCGGCCGTTTCGGCGCAGCTCGCGCGGCTGCGCCAGCTCTTCGACGACCCGCTGCTCATTCCCGCCGCCAATGGCCGCGGCATGACGCCCACGGCCCGCGCACTCGAACTGATGGCGCCGCTGCACGCGGCGCTCAAGACACTCGAAACGGTGGTGCGCCGCGAGAGCGCCTTCGACCCGCTCACGGGCACGCGGCGCTTCGTGGTCGCCGCGAGCGACCAGTGCGTGGCCGTACTCGGCCTGCCGCTAATGACCGAATGGCCGCGTCTGGCCGGGCCTGGGTTGCAGCTGGCGTTCATCGCGATTGAATCCGGTTCGCTCGCGGAGCGCTTCGAGCGCGGCGAAATCGATTTGCTGCTCGGCTCCGCGCAACAGGTGCCGCCAACGCTCAAGTCCAGAAAACTCTACGACGAACGCTTCGTCGTGGCGCAGCGCAAACGGCACCCTCGCAGCGCGGCCCCGTTCGACCTGGACGGCTATTGCGCGCTCGGGCACGTGCTCGTCTCGACGAGCGGAGCGAGCTTCTTCGGCTTCATGGACGAACATCTCGAAGCCCTTGGCCGACGCCGCCGCGTGGCGCACTCGGTGCAGCACTTCACGCTCGTGCCCGAGGTGCTCGCGCGCACGGACTACGTGGCGACGCTGCCTTACCGGCTCATCGCACGCTACCAGGACCGCGTGGACCTGTTCGAGCTGCCGTTCGAGGCACGCGGCTTTTCGATGCATGCGGCCTGGCATCCGCGCAATCACGCCGATCCCGCGCTCGTGTGGCTACGCGAGGCCGTGGCTGCGCTGAGCACCGGCAGCATGGTTAGCGATCCTCTCGAATGATTCGCGCCCAATCGTCAGTCGATTGATCCGGCGATTGTCCGCCTGCGCGCCGCCTATACTGCATGAGATGTCAAAAAGAACGGCCGCGCCGCAGCACGAAGGCTCGGTCCCCGCGCCGCTGTCCCATCGTCGTTTCCTGCTTGCCCGCGACTTGCGAAGCCATGCTGACCACAGACGAAATCCGCGCGATCCCGCTTTTTTCCACGCTCCCCGAAGCCGAACTCGAACGCCTCGCCCAAACCTCCGCGGACCTGCACTTGAGTCCCGGCGAGTATGCCGTGCACGAAGGCGGCGAGCGCGCGCTCTATGCCGTGCTGTCCGGCAAGATGGAGGTCGTCAAGCTGTTCGACGGCATCGAGCGCACGCTTGGCTGGCGCTTGCCCGGCACGATCTTCGGCGAGGTGCCGCTCGCGCTCAGCTCGCCGTTTCCGGGTGCGTACCGCGCAGCCATGCCCTCGCGCGTCATGCGCGTGGACGCGCAGCATTACTACGCGCTTGCGGCGGCCTCCCCCGACGTCGCCACGCGTATGGGCGCGCTCGCGCGCGAACGCATAGGCGGCTTGCAGGGCCTTTCCGCGGAGCCGCCGAAAACGCGCGTCACGCTCGTTGGCGCGCGCTGGGACCCAGCTTGCGCCAACCTGCGCCAGTTTCTCGCGCGCAACCAGATCAGCTGCGAGTGGATGACGCCCGACGCGCCCGAACTCGAAACACACTGGAACGGCCCCTGCCCCGAGGAACAGCACTGCCCCGCCTTGCGCCTCGCCGATGGCACCCTGCTGATCCGTCCCGCGGCGCGCGACGTGGCGGAGCGCCTGGGGCTGCAAACCCAGCCGCGTCTCGCCCAATACGACACGCTGATCATCGGCGGCGGCCCGGCTGGTCTTGCCGCTGCTGTCTATGGCGCATCAGAAGGACTCCGTACCATAGTGATCGAGCGCGAAGCGCCGGGTGGTCAGGCCGGCACCTCTTCGCGCATCGAAAATTATCTGGGCTTTCCCGGCGGCATTTCCGGCGACGAGCTGGCGAGCCGCGCGCTGCAGCAGGCAAGACGCCTCGGCGCCGAAATTCTCGTTACGCGCGCGGTTGCGCGCGTCGATACCGCCGCGCGCGAAGTCCACCTCGACGGCGGCGACGTGGTGCGCGCGCACACGCTCATTCTCGCGACGGGCGTCACCTGGCGGCGGCTTGCGATCGAAGGCTTCGACCGCTTCATCGGCAAAGGCATCTATTACGGCGCCGCGCGCAGCGAGGCGAGCGGCACGCACGGACTCGACGTGTATCTGATCGGCGGCGGCAATTCTTCGGGACAGGCCGCGCTGTACTTCGCGAATCATGCGCGCGCCGTGACGCTCATCGTGCGCGGCGACTCGCTCGAAAACAGGATGTCGCGCTATCTCGTCGAGCAGTTGGCGGGAAAGGGGAACGTCCGTGTCGAACTGAATTCGGAAGTCGTCGGCGTGTATGGGCAAACGCATCTCGACGCCATCGACGTGCTCGATACGGCCAGCGAAAGCGTAAGCCGCCGCGAATGTGGCGGTCTGTTCGTGTTCATCGGCGCAGACGCGGAAACGGGCTGGCTGCCGCCGGAAATCGCCTGCGACACTCGCGGCTACGTGCTGACCGGCGACGATGCCGTGAAAGCCGGGCGCTGGTCGCACCGGCGCGATCCTTACCTGCTCGAATCGAGCGTACCCGGCATCTTTGCCTGCGGCGACGTGCGGCTGAGCCCGGTCAAGCGGGTGGCCTCTGCTGTTGGCGAAGGCAGCATGGCGATCGCGTTCGTGCATCGCTACCTTCAGGAAGATCGCACATAGCGTTGCGTTGCGCGGTACGACTCGCCGCGCAACCCGCTTTCAATACGCTTGTCCCTCCTGCTGCATTGCGTTTCTGTCCACAGCGCCAGCTTCGCGCCGGGCTGGCGTCAGCGATGCGACAGCGTTGCGCCATCAAGCAATATGCAGCGAAAAATTCACACGTAAGCGCTTTACTTTCGGGTTCGAGAAGTGCAATTTGCAGTTCTGCGATGCCCGGCCGAGCAACCGCGGCATCGGAATTGCTTCACGAAAGAAGCGCGCCGCTGCGCGACGAAGCCCAGCGCAACCCCGTGCGGCCGGCGCCCGAAGTCCCGGATCATGTTCCGTCTTCATCCTGGAGTCCGCAGATCGCCATGTCCAACGAACGTCCCCTCGATGCGCCGAGCGATTGCGACGACGCCTCTCAGGCCTGCCCCTCTCGCGCGCCCGCCGACGTCACACGCCGGCGCTTCCTGCAATCGGCGGCCGCCGCTGCCGCGTTGAGCGCGACGCCTCATCTGCACGCGCAAAATGCGCCGCCGGCCAGCGCCCCAGCCGTTGCGCCGCCGCCCGCACCCGCGCAACCGGTCAGGCTCGACATCAACGGCCGCGCATACGCGCTGCATATCGAACCGCGCGTCACGCTGCTCGATGCGTTGCGCGACCATGCGAGCCTCACCGGCACGAAGAAGGGCTGCGATCGCGGCCAGTGCGGCGCATGCACGGTGCTCGTCGAAGGAAGGCGCATCAACAGTTGCCTCACGCTCGCGGTGATGCACGAAGGCCAGCGCATCACCACGGTCGAAGGGCTCGCGGGCGTGGCCACGTTGAGTCCCGTGCAGCGCGCCTTTATCGAGCACGACGCCTTCCAGTGCGGTTTCTGTACGCCGGGCCAGTTGTGTTCCGCAACGGCCTGCCTCTCCGAATTCGCGGCAGGCGCAGCGAGCGCCGCCACGCCCGACGTGCGCACACGCCCAGCGCAACTGAGCGATGCCGAAATACGCGAGCGCATGAGCGGCAACATCTGCCGCTGCGGCGCCTATGTCAACATCGTGGCCGCCGTGCGCGACGCGCACACGGCCGGCGCCTGAGCACGGAGGCACACAAATGGATGCCATCTCGTACCAGCGCGCGGCCGACGTGAACGGCGCGATTGCCGCCGCGCAGCGTCCCGGTGCCGTGTTCATTGGCGGCGGCACGAATCTGCTCGATCTCATGAAGGGCGGCGTCGCGCATCCGGTCATGCTCATCGATATCACGCGCATCGAAGCGCTCGATCAAGTCGCAACGCTGCCCAACGGCGGCCTGCGCATCGGCGCGCTCGTGCGCAACAGCGACGCGGCCAATCACACGCTCGTGCGCACGCGCTACCCGCTGCTCTCGCAGGCGCTGCTCGCCGGCGCTTCGCCGCAACTGCGCAATATGGCGACTGTGGGCGGCAATCTCATGCAACGCACACGCTGCCCGTACTTTTACGACACCGCGTTCACCCAGTGCAACAAGCGCTCGCCCGGCAGCGGCTGTGCGGCGACCGGCGGCTTCAACCGCATGCATGCGATCCTCGGCGCAAGCGCACAATGCGTGGCCGTCAATCCGTCCGACATGAGCGTTGCGCTCGCGGCGCTCGACGCCACCGTGCAGGTGAGCGGTCCGAACGGCGCGCGCACCATTGCTTTCGCGTCATTTCATCGCCTGCCCGGCGATCGGCCCGATCTCGACACGACGCTTCAGTCAGGTGAACTGATCACCTCGGTCGACCTGCCGCCACCGTTGTTCAGCGAACACGCACACTACCTCAAGGTCCGCGACCGCGCGAGCTATGCCTTCGCGCTCGTCTCGGTCGCCAGCGCGTTGCAACTCGACGGCCACCGCATACGCACGGCGCGCATCGCGCTGGGCGGCGTCGCGCATCGGCCCTGGCGCGCGAGCGTGGTGGAGCAGCATCTCGCGGGCAAAACACTCAACGAGTCGACGCTGCGCGAGGCGGCTGCGGCGGAACTCGCGCAGGCAAAGCCGCTGAGCGGCAATGCGTTCAAGGTCGGGCTCGCGCAGCGCGCGATCGTCCGCTCGACGATACTCGCTGCCGCCGGCACGCAAGCGCAAAACACCGGAGATTTTGCATGAGCACGCTGACCGGACAACCGATGGACCGCATCGACGGCATGCTCAAGGTCACGGGCGGCGCGCTCTACGCGAGCGATTTCCCCGAAACGCGGCTCGCCCACGCCGTGCTCGTTACCAGCACGATTGCGAGCGGCACGATTACGTCGATCGATACCAGCCGCGCGCAGTCCATGCCCGGCGTGCTGCTGGTCATGACGTACCAGAGCGCGATGCGGCTGCCCAACGGCGGGCGCTCGCCGCTCAAGCCGCCGGCGGGACGGCACCTCACGCTGCTGCAGGACAATGTCGTGCGTTACAGCAACGAACCGGTTGCGGTCGTGGTAGCCGACACGCTGGAACAGGCCACCGATGCCGCACGCCACGTCGACATCGCCTACGCACCGACACAGGCCACGCTCGACTTCAACCGCGCAAAAGGCGACGCGCACGCGCCGCCAAGCCCGATGGGCCGCCCGGTCGAATCGACGCGCGGCAACGTCGAGGCCGGGCTGCATGAGGGCGCGGTGCGCTTCGAGGCCGTCTACACCACGCCCACGCAGTTTCACAACCCGATGGAACCGCATGCGACGATGGCGCACTGGGACGGCCCGGACCTCACGCTCTACGACGCCACCCAGGGCGTGAGCGGCGCGCGCAATGCGGTGGCGGCCGTGTTCGGCATCGCGCCCGACAACGTGCGCGTGATCTCGCCGTTTCTCGGCGGCGGCTTCGGCTGCAAGGGCTCGTCGTGGTCGCACGTGAGCCTGTGCGCGATGGCCGCGAAGCAGACGGGACGCCCCGTGCGGCTCGCGCTCGCGCGTCCTCAAATGTTCGGCCCGGTCGGCTCGCGCCCGCACACGGAACAGCATCTCGCGCTCGCCGCACACGCGGACGGCACGCTCACGGGGCTGCGCCACGACACGCTCGCTCACACGTCCACGTTCGAAGACTGGCTCGAGATGTCCGGCCTCGTCACGCGCATGATGTACGCCGTGCCCAATTGCAGCACGAGCCATCGTGTCGTACCCCTGAACGTCGGCACACCGACCTTCATGCGCGCGCCCGGTGAAACGACGGGCTCGTTCGCACTCGAATCGGCCATGGACGAGCTGGCATGGCAACTAAAAATGGACCCGGTTGCGCTGCGCCTGAAGAACTACGCGCAAAGCGAGCCGCAGGACGGCAAGCCGTGGTCGTCGAAAGCGCTGCGCCAATGTTACGAGGCGGGCGCACAACGCTTCGACTGGTCGCGGCGCATCGCCACGCCGCGCGCCATGCGCCGCGGCAACACGCTCATCGGCCTTGGCATGGCGAGCGCGACGTATCCCGCGAATCGCAGCGAAGCCGCTGCGGTGGCGCGCATCCTGCCCGACGGCAACGCGATGGTCGCGTCGGGCACTCAGGACATCGGCACCGGCACTTACACGGTGATGACCCAGGTGGCCGCCGACGCGCTCGGCTTCCCGCCCAACCGCATCCGCTTCGCGCTGGGCGATTCGACCTTGCCGGGCGCGCCGGTTTCGGGCGGCTCGCAGTCGGCGGCGAGTGTCTCGCCCGCCGTGGAGGCTGCATGCACAGCCGTGCGCGACAAGCTCGTCGCGCTCGCGCGCGCCGATCGCGGCTCGCCCGTCTACGGACTCGCCGCCGAGGACGTGACCGTACAGGACGGCTGGGTCGTGAGCCGCAGCGACAGTTCGCGCCGCGATCCGGCGGCGGCCGTCATCGCACGCGCAGGCGGCCAGCCGCTCGAGGCGCAGGCCGCGACGAAGCCAGGCGCGGAGAAGCAGCAGTATGCGTTTCACTCTTTCGGCGCCGTGTTCGCCGAAGTGCACGTCGATGCCGATACCGGCACGATGCGCGTGGCGCACATCGTCGGCGCGTACGACGTGGGACGCGTGCTCAACGAAAAAACGGCGCGCAGCCAGTTGATGGGCGGCATGGTATGGGGCGTGGGCACGGCCCTGCACGAAGAGGGACTCTTCGACACGCGCATGGGCCGCATCGCGAACAATAACCTCGCCGAATACCACGTGCCCGTGAACGCGGACATCGGCGAGCTGGACGTGCTGTTCGTCGGCGAACCCGATCTGCGCTTCAATCCGCTCGGCGTGCGCGGCATCGGCGAAATCGGTATTACCGGCGTGCCGGCGGCCATTGCGAACGCCGTGTATCACGCCACGGGCGTGCGCGTGCGCGATTTGCCGATCACGCTCGACAAGGTCGTTCCGCAGATGAATTCGCTTGCGTGACCGGCACACGAGGTGACCGGCACGATGCGGCCTGCAACGCAGGCTGCACCCGCATAGTGCATGCGCGGTCCGCACAGGGAGGATAAGCAAGGCATATGCCGCCCTCGGGGCTTGCCTCACGCGCGCTTGCGCCGCACAATCACTGCTCACCCTCTTCGCGGCGTACCACACCCATGGCCTATGCTTCGTTCGCCACCGGCGTGTTGCTCGCCGCCGGCACCGGTTCGCGCTTCGATCCCAACGGACTGCGCAACAAGCTCCTCGCTCCCCTCCCGGAAGGCACGTGCGTCGCGCGCGAATCCGCGCAGCGGCTGCTGCGCGTCGTACCCAAAGTCATCGCCGTCGTGCGCCCCGGGGCGGAAGCGCTCGCGCATGTGCTCAACGACGCGGGCTGCGACGTGGTGTTCGCGCCCGACGCCGCGCGCGGCATGGGCGCGAGCCTCGCTGCCGGCGTGGAAACCGATCATGAAGCGGAAAGCTGGATCGTGGCGCTTGCCGACATGCCCTGCATTGCCGTCGAATCGATCGAAGCCGTAGCGCGCGCACTGGACGGCGGCGCGTCGCTCGTCGCGCCGTTCTATCGCGGGCAGCGCGGACATCCGGTGGGCTTCGGCTACGCGCATCGCGCGGCGCTCGTCGCGCTCGATGGCGACGCGGGCGCACGTGCCCTGCTGAGCACCCAGCCGCTTACGCGCGTCGAAGTCGACGACCCGGGCATTCTGCGCGACGTCGACACGCCGGCCGATCTCAACGGGCTCTGATTCGCGCGCACTCGCGCGCTGCGATTGTTCAATTGCGAATGCCTGGCATGCAATCGATCGCCTACGCTATAAGCTGACGCGCGCCACACGGCCGCCCGCTTTAGCGCAAGAGGACCTCGCGATGATCTGCTCGCACACGAATCCGCTTCCCGATCCGCTCGCCGATCCGACGCGGGACCCCGAACGCGACCCGCTCAGCCCGCCGGCACCGGGCCATCACAACGACGAACCGCAGCAGCCCGAAGGGCCGCCGGACAAGGATCCCGTGTGATCGCACGCCCGGTCGCCACGGCCGGGCATCTCGTCTCACGGCCGTAGCGGCGCTCGCGGCGACGGTTGGCAGGCGCCGCGTCCGCTCCTGCGCGCCGAGCGCTTCTTCCGCCTCCCATCCCCGCCTTTCGCAAAGCTTGCGCCTTCGACGGCTGATCCGTAGAATGCAAACGATTCCCATTTGCAATATCTTTCAGGATTGCCGTGAGCCCACTCGTGATCGCGTTCGCCCCCGCGCGCCGGCCGGCGCGCCGAGGTTTCGCATGAGACCGCTGCTGGTACGCCTGCACCGCTGGTTCGGTCTTGGCACCGCAGCCTTCCTGTTCCTCGCCGGACTCACCGGCGCGGTGATCGCGTGGGACCACGAACTCGACGCGCTGCTGAACCCGTCGTTCTTCCGCAGTGCGACGCCGGGCACGCCGCTGCCTGCGCTCGAACTCGCGAAGCGTCTCGAGGCCGCGCAACCGCACGCGGTCGTGACCTTCATGCCGCTTGCCGTCGAGCCCGGCCATACGTGGATCGCGCAGGTGGCGCCGCGCCTGAACCCCGCAAGCCAGGCACCCTATGCGCTCGGGTTCAATCAGGTCGCGCTCGATCCCGTAACGGGCGGGGAGCAGGGGCGCCGCATGTGGGGCAAAGCATCGCTGGCACGCCAGAACCTGATCCCCTTCCTCTACCAGCTCCACTACACGCTGTTCATGCCGACGAAGATGGGCATCGACTTCGGCGCATGGACGATGGGCGTGGTGGGGATCGTATGGCTGCTCGACGGCTTCATCGCGATCGTGCTCGCGTTTCCGAGCCTGAAAAGCTGGCGCAAGTCGCTCGCCTTTCGGGTGAAGCGCGGCGGCTATGCGCTCACGTTCGATCTGCACCGCTCGGGCGGCGTGTGGCTCTGGGGACTCCTGATCGTCGTGGCCGTGACATCGATTTCGATGAACCTCGGCGCGCAGGTCGTGCGCCCCGTGGTGTCGGTGTTCTCGACGCTCGCGCCGGACCCGTTCCGCCTCGTCGCGCCGGGCCCTGCGCTCACGCCTGCCGAAGCAGCGGCTGCGCGCGTTCGCATCGTGGCCGAAGCCGCCGACATGGGCCGACGCGAAGGCATCACGGCGCCGCCCGGCGGACTCTTCGGGCTGCCGACCTCCGGCATATATGGCGTGGGCTACTACACGGCGGGCAACGATCACGGCGACGCGGGCCTCGGCAATGCCTGGCTCATCATGAACGCACGCACGGGCCAGGTGCTCGGCCGGCAGATTCCGGGCCGCGGCAGCGCAGGCGATATCTTCATGCAGGCGCAGTTTCCGTTGCATTCAGGGCGCATCGCCGGGCTGCCGGGACGCATCGCCATCAGCGTTACCGGCATTGCCGTCGCGATGCTCAGCGTGACCGGCGTGCTCATCTGGCTCAAGAAAGCGCGTGCGCGGCGCAAGCCCGCGAAGCAGGCGAAGGCGGCCAGCACGATCGGCACGCGCGAGCGGGCCGCGAACTGATCCGCAGACGGGCGCACGAAACAAAACACAAGGCCTTGCAGCGAGTGATCGGTGATCGTTGCAAGGCCTTTTTTCGTGGACGGGCTCGAAACCGCAAGCCCGTCATGCTTACGTTCAACGCGTCACTTCATCGAACGCTGCAAGCAAACGCTCGACGTCGGCGGCGTGAATATCGCCCATCGTCGAAATGCGGAACAGTTCTGCCGACAAGCCGCCCTGCCCCGCATAGATCACGAAGCCGCGCGCCTTGAGCGCGTCATGCAGCGCCGGATAATCGACGCCCGCGGGCAAGCGGAACGCGCGCAGCACCACCGACGATTCGTCCTTCGGCAGCACGCTCTCCATGCCACGCGCCGCGAGCCCTGCGCACACCTGCCCGGAAAGCGCAGCATAGCGCGCGTGACGCGCCTGCCAGCCGCCTTCGTCCGCGAGTTCGCGCAGCGCCTCGACGAGCGCGTAATACGCGTGCACGGAAGGCGTGAACGGCGTATTGCGCTGATCCTGGAGTGTGGCGAGACGCTTGAGATCGAGATAGTACGTGCGGCTATGCGCCGGCGCGAGCGCTGCGCGGCGCACCACCACGAAGGCCGCGCCCGGCACGCCGTGCAGGCACTTGTTCGCCGTCGCCGCCACCGCCGCAATGCTTGCGTCGCCGAAATCGATCGCTTCGGAACCGAAGCTGCTCACGCCGTCCACGAGCATCTGCACGCCGCGCGCGCGGCACGCTTCGCCCAGTGCGCGCAGATCGTTCAGGCGGCCCGTGGTCGTTTCGTGATGAATGATCGCGACGTGCGTGACCGACTTGTCGGCGTCGAGCGCGGCCATGATGCGCGCGAGGTCCGGCGCCTGCATCCAGTCGTGCCCGACGACCTCGTGCGCGATGCCATACTGCTTGGCGATCGCGGTGATGCGCTCGCCATACACGCCGTTTTCGACGATCAGCAGCTTGCCGTCCGCCGGCACGAGCGTCGCGATCATGCTTTCGACCGCAGCCGTGCCGGAGCCCGTCATGAGCACGGCCTGCCACAGCGCCGGGTCGAGATCGTAGACGCCCAAAAGACGCGTGCGCGCCTCTTCCTGCACGTCGAAGAACTCGCTTTCGCGATGGCACAGGTCTTCCTGGAGGAGGCTGCGGCGCACGCGTTCGGTGAGCGTGACCGGGCCGGGATTGAGCAGCAGCATCGGTAGGTCCTTATTCAGCTGACGTGTCGGCATTGGCGCCGATGTGGCGCATGAGGCGCGCCTTGACATCGGGCGGCGTGATGGTTGGGCGCGGCAGGCCGTCTGGCGTGCCGCGGCGAATCGTCAGGCGTACGAAGCGTGTGCCTTCGACACCCGAAGCGCCCTTCGCGCGTTCGCGCGCGGCGGCGAGCACGTTGTCGAGCATCGCGAGATCGTCGCCTTCCACGGCGTCGGCGTAACCGCATGCGGCGGCCACGTTCGCGAACGACACCTGCCCCGACACGGTGGCCTGGCCACCCGTCGAATCGTGCGCGCCGTTGTCGAGCAGCACGTGCGTGAGGTTCGCGGGGCCATAGGCGCCGAGCGTGGCGAACACGCCCATGCGCATGAGCGCCGCGCCGTCGCCGTCGAGCGCGACCACGTTCAGGTCGGGCCGCGCAAGCGCGAGGCCGAGCGCGAACGGCGTGACGCAGCCCATCGAGCCGACCATGTAAAGCTGGTTCGAGCGGTCGTCCAGCGCGTAGAGTTCGCGGCCGCAAAAGCCGGTCGAGGCGACGACCACCGTCGACCCGGCAGGCGTCGCGGCGATCACGCGCTCGAGCGCCTGCTGGCGCGTGGGCAGTCGATCAGGCGTCCGTCCGGTCCATCTGGCCTGCGCGACGGGCAGCGCGTGCTGCGCCGGCATCGCGCCGCCGCCCTTCAGTTCGTACGGCGCCACGCTGCCCTTCTGCATGACGAGTGCGTACGGGCGGCCCGTTTTGTCCATGTGCTCGATGGCGCGATCGAGCGCCGCCGCGATCTGGCCGGCTTCCGTGGGAAACGTCTCCCACGGAATTTCCATCGTTTCCAGCATCTGCGGCGTGATGGGGCCCATCAGCGCATGCTGCGGCTCGTCGGGCACACCCGGCTGGCCGCGCCACGTGACGATCAGCAGTTGCGGCAGGCGGAACGTCCACGTCAGCGACGTGAGCGGGCTCACGGCGTTGCCGAGGCCCGAATTCTGCATCATCGTGATGCCGCGCTTGCCCGCGAGCGCCACGCCCGCGATGAGCGCGACCGCATCGCCTTCGTTGGCCGCGCTCACGTAGTGCAGCGAGTCGTCCTGCAGCACGTAGTTGATGAACGGCGTGAGATACGAGCACGGCACGCCTGCATACCACTCGAAGCCGCGCGAGCGCGCCGCTTCGACAAACTGTGCGGCTTCGATCATGCCTGCCCCTGCGCGCCCAGCGGCGTTTGCGCATGCGTATAGACACCCTGGGCGAAATCTCCCGCGCGGCGGAAGTCTTCGAGGTCGTTCACGCCGCGCCAGTGGCCGTGCACGTATTGCACTTCGATTTTCTCGCCATCTGCGATCAGCGCGTTGAGCAGCGCCGGCATGTCGAGCGTGTCGAAGTCGGCGCGCGTTTGCAGTTGCGCGAGCTTCTTCGCCAGCTTCGCGCGGCCTGCGCCGCGCACGTTCACGAGGCCGATCCAGCGGCCGTGCGGGGCCGCGCCGTTCGCAGCCGGTTCACTTGCCACGCGCACGAGGAACACCTTGTTGCCGAACAGATCGCGCTCGTCGGCGGCCGAGCACCATGCGAAGTCGCGCGTGCTCTTGTTCTCCGACTCAGGCGACGAATCCACCACGACGCTGAAGTCGGCTGTGCTTTCCACGAGATCGTGCAGGATGTAGCTGCGGAACACCAGGTCGCCGTACGAGATCACCGTGTCGTTGTCGAGCGCGCCAACGGCGCACGCGAGCGAGGCGAGTTCGTTCGTCTGCGCGAAGCGCTCGTTGCGCACGAGCTTGATGCCCGCCGTGTCGATGGCTTCGGCCTTGTAGCCGCCCACCACGGTGATGTCGTTGACCGACTGCTTCTTGAACGCGTCGACGAGCCAGCGCAGGAGCGGCTTGCCCGCCACCGGCAGCATGACCTTGGGCTTGTCTTCCGTGTAGACGTCGAGGCCCGAGCCGCGGCTCGCGGCCAGCACGATCGCCGAGCCCGCGCCGCGCGACGAAGCGCCGAGGTAGCGGTCTTCGGCTTCCGAATATTCGTCGGCGTCCTGCAGGCGGAAAATTTCGTTAACCGTAGCAATGCGGTCTTCGACATCGACGAGCGTCTGCGTTTCGTAAATCGTCCTGGTCACGGCCTGCATGGCCGAAACGGCCGCGCGGATCTGGTGGTTCGCCCAGATCACCGTGCTGATGCCCGCCTTGCGGAACACCTCGGTCGGCGTGCTGTAGTACTTGGTCGGCACGATCACGAGCGGGCCGCGGCCCGCCCACTCCCGCGCGAACGTGAGGATCTCGTCAGGCTTCGAGAGCTTGCTGTGGATGAGGATCGCATCCGCGCCGGCCTGGCGATACGCCTCGGCGCGCTTGAGCGCTTCGTCCATGCCCCAGCCCGCGATCAGCGCCTCGACGCGCGCGACGATCGAGAAGTGCTCGTCGGTCTGCGAGTCCTTGCCGGCCTTGATCTTGCCGCAGAACTCGGCGATCCCGGCGAGCGGCTGCGCCTCGCCCTTGATGAAGCTGTTGGTCTTCGGGAACTGCTTGTCTTCGATGCACACGCCCGCAATGCCGCGCTGCTCCAGCTTGCGCACGAGACGGCGCACGTTGTTGAAGTTGCCGTAGCCGGTGTCGCCGTCGAGCAGGATGGGCAGGTCGCTCGCGTCGGCCATGAACTCGAGGTTGTCGACCACCTGGGTCCAGCTCGCCTCGTTGTTGTCGCGCACGCCGAACTGCGCGGAGATCGAGAGGCCCGAACCCCAGATCGCCTTGAAGCCCGCCTCGCGCGCAATGCGCGCGGAAAGGCCGTTGTGCGCTTCCATCAGGAATTCGAGTTCGTTGCTGGTCAGCATCCGGCGCAGCCGCGCGCTGCGCGATGTGGCAACAGCGGCGGGGACCAGGGCGGGTTCGCGTGCGTTCATTCTTGTTGCTCCAGTGGACGTCATGCGGGCGGCAGCGGGAGTTGCGCCGTGTGCGTCGCATCGTTAGGAAAGGTCCTTCATCCCGGCCTCGTCGCAGGCCTCGAAGTCAGGCCGGCCGGGGGCAAAGTCGCGACTATATCGGAAATGATTCCTATCCGCAGTCGATCCCTGCAAAGCGTGGCAAATCATGCAGTTACTGTGAAATTTGTGGCTTTTGTCGCGCGTTCGCCGGTGTTTCAACGGCGTGTCATACGAGTGAGATCAAAGCTCGTGGTTTTGTATGACGAAAGCTGCCTAAGCAGGGTTCCTCCTGGGTCTCGCGCACGTTTGCGCCGGCCGTAAACACAGTCTGGCGGCAACGCATCGCCAGTCGTATCGCTCTCGCCCTGTGAAATCCCCCGACCGACCATGCAAAACATGACACTCAACAAGAAGCTCCGCTCGATGATCGCGATCCTCTGGATCGGCCTGCTGTTGATCGTCGCCTTTGGCGCCTGGCAAAGCCGCGAGTCGATGATCCGCGAGCGGCGCGCGCAGCTCATCGCGCTCGTCGACGAAGCGATGAGCATCGCCAACTACTACTACGGCCTCTCGCAACGCAACGTCATGCCCGAAGCCGATGCGCAGAAGCAGGCGCTCGCCGTGATCGGCTCGATCCGCTACGGCACCGACGGCTACCTGAGCGTCAACAACTCGCAGTCCGTCATGCTGATGCACCCGATCAAGCCCGAGCTTGACGGCAAGAACATGAGCGACTTCACCGACCCCGCCGGCACCCATATCTTCACCGGGCTCGTGAACGCCGCGAGCGGCCCGGACGGCGGCTTCCTCGACTACCTGTGGGCCAAGCCCGGCCACAGCGAACCCGTACCCAAGCTGAGCTTCGGCCACCGCTTCGTGCCGTGGGACTGGGTGATCGTGACGGGCATGTACATGGACGACGTGCGCGCCGAGTTCTACGGCAGCCTGCTGCGCTGGCTCGGCGTGACGTTCCTGCTGGCCGGCGCCGCCACCGCGGTGATGGTGCTCGTGGTGCGCAGCGTGCGCCGCAGCATCGGCGGCGAGCTGGAGGGCGCGGTGGACGCGGCCAATCGCATCGCCGAGGGCGACCTCACCTTGCACCTGCAGGTGCAGGGCACGAACGAGACCAGCCTGATGCGCGCGCTCGCGACGATGCAGACGGCGCTCGTGCAAACCGTCTCGCGCGTGCGCAGCGGCGCCGAAAACATCAACGTGGGCGCGAACGAGATTGCGGCGGGCAACACGGATCTCTCGCAACGCACCGAGGAACAGGCGGCGGCGCTCGTGCAGACCGCATCGAGCATGGATCAGATGACGGCGAACGTGCGCCAGAACGCGGATAGCGCCCAGCATGCGGCATCGCTCGCGAGTCAGGCCGCCGACGTCGCGACGCGCGGCAGCGCCGTAGTCGACGACGTGGTGCGCACGATGGGCGACATCACGACGAGCTCGCAGCAGATCGGCGACATCATCGGCGTGATCGACGGCATTGCGTTCCAGACCAACATCCTCGCCCTGAACGCAGCCGTCGAGGCGGCGCGCGCGGGCGAACAGGGCCGCGGCTTCGCGGTGGTGGCCGCCGAGGTGCGCAGCCTCGCGCAACGCTCCGCCACCGCGGCCAAGGAGATCAAGGCGCTGATCGAAAAGTCGACGGGCACCGTGACCGAGGGCCAGCATCTCGTGACCCACGCGGGCTCGACGATGACCGAGATCGTGCAGTCGGTGCGGCGCGTGCACGAGATCCTCGAAGAGATCAGCAATGCTTCGCGCGAGCAGAGCGCCGGCATCGAGCAGGTCAACCGCGCCGTGGGCGAGATGGACCAGGTGACGCAGCAAAACGCGGCGCTCGTGGAGGAGGCCGCCGCCGCCGCCCATTCGCTCAAGGACCAGGTGAGCGCGCTGCGCGAGTCGATCGCGAGCTTCCGCTTGCCCGCACACGCGTAACGCTGTCGCCACACCGGCTCGACGCCGGTTTGCGTGGCTTCCCGCCGGGCCGCATTCGCGGCCCGGTTCGCTTTGCGCCTCCTTCGCTGCCCCTGCGCCGCCCGCACCGCCCGCGCCGATCATTTCAATTCAATTACATCATGTTTACAATATGACTCTGCCCGCCACCCCGCCTTGCCGATGATCCGTTCCAGGAAACCGCCGCGCGATCCGCACGCCGCCGCGACCCGTCACCCGATGCTTGCGCCGCGCCTGCCCGCGTGGCGCTCGAAGTTCATCGTGTTCGTCACCTTCGCGGCCTTTGCGGCGCTGGCCGGGCGCGCGTTCTGGATTCAGGTCGCCAATCACGGCTTTTATGTGAAGCAGGGCCAAAAGCGCTACCAGCGCACGCTGGAACTCGACGCCATGCGCGGGCGCATTGTCGACCGCAACGGCGCGCTGCTGGCCGTGAGCCTCGCTACTTTCGAAGTCTGGGTGAATCCGCGGCTCCTCGACGCCGCCGCGCAGGCGCCGCTCGCGCGACTGCTCGACATGCCGCTCGCGGAACTCGAGCGGCGCATTGCCGGCGACCGCTCCTTCGTGCTGCTCAAGCGCCAGGTGGACGCCGAGACCGCCGCGCACATCGACGAGACGGCCATAGGCGGCATCACCCTGATCGCCGATTCGAAACGCTACTACCCCGAAGGCGAATCGGCCGCGCACGTGGTGGGCTTCACCGACATCGAAGACGCCGGCCAGGAAGGCGTGGAGCTTGCCGCGAACGCGCGCCTGCGCGGCACGCCGGGCCAGCGCGAGGTGATCCGCGACCGGCTCGGGCGCGTCGTTTCCGAGCCGGGCGAGCGCGTGCAGCCGCGCAACGGTGACACTGTGCAGCTCACCATCGACCGCCGCGTGCAGCAGCTCGCGTACTCCCAGCTCAAGGCCGCCGTCGCGAAGCATCACGCGGAAGCGGGAAGCGTCGTCGTGCTCGACGCGCAGAACGGCGAAATCCTCGCGCTCGCGAACTGGCCGTCGTTCGACCCGAACGACCGCGCGCGGCTCACGGGCAAACAGTTGCGCAACCGCGCCGTGGTCGACACGTTCGAGCCCGGCTCGACCATCAAGCCCGTGGTCGTTTCACTGGCAATGGACCTGCGCAAGGTCAACGCGAACACCCTCATCGACACCGCGCCGGGCACGTACCGCATCGGCCCCGCGACGATCCACGACACCTCGAATCACGGCCGCATGACCGTGGCGGAGGCAATCCAGAAGTCGAGCAACATTGCGCTCGCCAAGCTCGCGCTGAATCTTCCCGCGCAAACGATCTGGGACAAGTATCAGGAGTACGGGCTCGGGCAAAGGCCCGGCGTCACGTTCCCGGGCGCGGCGCCTGGCCGCGTGCGGCCGTGGGCGCGCTGGCGCCCCATCGAGCAGGCGACGATGGCATATGGCTACGGCCTGTCCGCGTCGCTTTTGCAGATGGCGCAGATCTACACGGCCTACGCCGGCGACGGCACGCTGCACCCGGCCAGCCTCCTGCGCGATGCGTCAGGCGGCGCCGCGTCGGCGGCGCGCGCGGTCACGACGCCGGCCACGGCCGCCGCCATGCGCAAGATGCTGGAAATGGCGACGAGCGACGGCGGCACGGGGCGCGCCGCCAATGTGGACGGCTATCGGGTGGGCGGCAAGACCGGCACCGCGCGCAAGCAGATCGGCGCGGGCTACGCGAAGAACCGCTATCGGGCGCTGTTCGTCGGCATGGCGCCGATGAGCGCGCCGCGCGTGATCGTCGCGGTCATGATCGACGATCCGGCGGGCAGGGCCTTCTATGGCGGCACGGTTGCGGGGCCGGTGTTCTCGGGGGTGACGGCGGGCACGCTCCAGTTGCTCGGCGTGCCGCCCGATGTCGCGGCCGGGCCCGAAAGCGCCAGGGGTGCGAGCGGCACTCAAGCCGGCCCAGGGCGCCGTTAGCGCCGCAATCAATGGTGGCGATAAGTGTCACGATAACCGGGCGGCGGCTCGCTGCCGGACACGGCGGCGGGCGCGCTCGCTTCTGCATTGGGCGCGGGCGGTGCACCGTAGCCCGATTGCGCGACCTGCTCCCGCGCCAGACGCGCTTCGTTGGCGCGCTTTTCGGCAAGCCGGCGCATGGCGCTCTGCACATCTTCCGGATACGTGGCGTCGTTCGCCGAAGCCGGGCGGTAGCCCACCGACTCCAGATCCATCAAGTCCTGAAGCACCTGGGCGCGCGTCACCGGACCGTTATGCGTGCCGCTGGACTGGGCAAACGACACCGCCGGAACGATTGCGATCATCGAAACCAGCGCCGCGCGCCGCATCGCGTTTTTCACCATGCTCTCCGTATGAATTCGATGAGCAGAGTCTACGCAGCGCGGCCACGCGTAAAAACCGGCGAGCGAGGGAGACAGTCTTCCATTCCTCGCAAGATTGATAAGGAGTTCTGCGATCCTCAGATCTGGTCGCGGCCAAACGCGCGCAGCCCGTCGAGATCGACCACATCCACGCGGTTATAGGAGAGCGCGACGAGCCCCTGGCGCTCGAGCGTCTGCAGGGCCTGGTTGATCCGTTGACGCGACGCGCCCGCCAGCATGCCGATCTCTTCCTGCGAGATGTCGAGCGCACGCCCCGTCTCGGGGTAGAGATCGGGATTGAACATCTGCGCGAGCGACTGCGCGACGCGCGCATCGACGTCGAGCAAGCGGCTGTTCTGGATCAACGCGATGAATTCGCCCATGCGGTTGTTGAGCTGATGGATCACGAAGCGGTTGAACGGCAGGCTGCAGTCCATGAGCCGGTGGAACGTCTCGGTGGCGACGGCCATGACGAGCGAGGGCTGCAGCGCGATCACGTCGTACTTGCGCGGCTCGCGCTTGATCACGCTCCCCTCGCCGAACCAGCCGCCATGCGGCACGCCCGAAAACGTGCAACCGCGCCCCGACGCATTGAAGATCGCCAGCTTCACGAGGCCGGAACTCACGCCGAGCCACCAGTCCGAGGGCGCCTCGCGCGCGGCGACGATCGCGCCCGCGGCATAGCCCTGCGCATGCGACGACGCCAGCACCCACTCGCGATGCTCGGGCGCAAGCGCGCGGAACCACGCGCAGCGCTCGAACAGCGCAGCCAGACGCGCGGCGCTCGCGGCGTCGATGCGCTCGCCTTCGCGCCATGAATCGCGGGCGGGCGGGGTTCCGTCCGGGGGCATAATGGATTGCGACATCGCGCTTTCCTGGGTTAGGTCAATCTTTGGGTCGATCTTTGGGTCACTCTTGCCGAACGGACCGTGCGTCGCGGCCCGCTCTGTCGCGCCGGCGACAGACTGGCGCGCGCGGCCCTGCTACGTTAGCGCGAATCCTATCGACAAACCAATAACTGTTCGGAGACACCGCCATGTTGCACCCCTACGAAGAAGGGCTCGCGCAACGCGAAGCCAATTATGTGCCGCTCACGCCGGTCGATTTCATCGCCCGCGCAGCCGAAGTCTATGGCGACCGCCTGGCCGTCGTCCACGGCGAGGTCCGGCGCAACTGGCGCGAGACCTATGCCCGCACGCGGCGGCTCGCGAGCGCGCTCGCGCAGGCGGGCATCGGCCGCGGCGACACGGTAGCGGCGCTGCTGCCCAACATCCCCGCGATGGTCGAGGCGCACTTCGGCGTACCCATGCTCGGCGCGGTGCTCAACACGCTCAACACGCGACTCGATGTCGCAACCATGCTGTTCATGCTGCGCCATGGCGAAGCGAAGGCGTTGATCGTCGATACCGAATTCGCGGCGCTCGCGCAGCGCGCGGCGCTCGAATTCCCCAACCTCAAGATCATCAGCGTGGCCGACATCGCGGCCGCCGCCCCCGAGTCCTTCCCGCGCGCCACCGACTACGAGGCGTTCCTCGAACAAGGCGATCCGGAGTTCGCCTGGGAGCCGCCGCGCGACGAATGGGACGCTATCGCGCTGAACTACACCTCGGGCACGACGGGCGACCCCAAGGGCGTGGTCTATCACCATCGCGGCGCGTACCTCAACGCGGTCAGCAACATCCTCGAATGGGACATGCCCAAGCACGCCGTGTACCTCTGGACGCTGCCGCTCTTTCACTGCAACGGCTGGTGCTTTGCCTGGACGGTCGCCGCGCGCGCGGGCGTGAACGTGTGCTTGCGCAAGTTCGACGCGAAGCTCGTGTTCGACCTCATTCGCAGCGAGCGCGTCACGCACTATTGTGGCGCGCCGATCGTGCAGGGCGCGCTCGCCGACGCCCCCGCGGAGTATCGCGCCGGCATCGATCACACGGTGCACACGATGGTGGCCGGCGCGCCGCCCGCGCCGGCCGTGATCGCAAAGATGAAGGCAATCGGCATCGAACTCACGCATGTCTATGGCCTGACCGAGGTGTACGGTCCCGCTGCCGTGTGTGCGGTGCAGGCGCGCTGGCAGACGCTCCCCGATGAGGAGCAGGCGCGCCTCGCCGCGCGCCAGGGCGTGCGCTACCACCTGCAAAGCGGCGTGAGCGTGCGCCATGCGCAGACGATGGAACCCGTGGCCGCCGACGGCGAAACGCTCGGCGAGATCATGTTCCGCGGCAACATCTGCATGAAGGGCTACCTGAAGAACGAGCGCGCGACCGAAGAGGCGTTCCGCGGCGGCTGGTTCCACACGGGCGACCTCGGCGTGATGACGCCCGACGGCTACGTGCGCATTACCGACCGCAGCAAGGACATCATCATCTCGGGCGGCGAGAACATTTCGAGCATCGAGGTGGAAGACACGCTGTATCGCCATCCGGCCGTCGCGCTCGCCGCCGTCGTGGCGATGCCCGACCCGAAGTGGGGCGAAGTGCCTTGCGCGTTCGTCGAACTGCGGCCGGGCGCGAGCGCCACGGCCGAGGAAATCATCGCGCACTGCCGCCTCTTTCTTGCGCACTTCAAGGTACCGCGCATCGTGCGATTCGGTGAGCTGCCGCGCACGGCCACGGGCAAGATCCAGAAATATGAGTTGCGCGCGCAACTAGGTTCACAAAGCGCAATCGACGTGGCGGGCGCGCCGTCCGCACCGAAAACGCCGCGGTAAGAACGCCATCGGGACTTGCTGGCCGGTACATGTGACGCATTCGGGCGGCCCCGCGCTGCCCGAATGTAACGTCGGTTGACAACCCGACCCCCTGTGGCTGGCTGCCGATTGTCAGGTGCGCCACTTATTCCTTTCTGCATCAAGGACCCATTGTCAGATCGGACTTTCTTTCATGAAGAATCGTATGAAACGAAAGCTTACAAGTGGTCACGTATTCCTCCGCTTCGGGCCGATAAGCTTTGAATCGTGGTCACAACACAAAGGCATCCCGATGCCGCGTGACTGACGACGCAACCGAAGAGGAGGTAACTCATGAATTCGAAGAGCTGGAAGACCCCCGCCCGCGCCATCGGCGCGGCACTGATCGCCGGCGGCGCATTGATGGGCGCATCGAGCGCCTTCGCCCAAACTGCGCCGTATGGGCTGCGTGCCGAAGCGGCGCCGCAATACGGTCAACCGCGCATGATGCCGGTGGACGCGCACATCTCGATCGGCTGGCACGAGAACCGTTACTACGACGGCCATCGCTATTGGGACCACGACGAGTGGATGCACCGTCACCCGCACGATCCGGGTCCCCCGCACTACCGCGACGACGACCGCCGTCCGCCGCCCCCCCGTTATTGATCGAGGCAGGCACCTGAAGCGGTACACCGAGGCCGGTCTTCCCAAGGGAGACCGGCCTCGGCGCATTTCGGCTCCTTACTCCGGCACGCGCGTTCGGGCGCGCGAATATCGTTCGGGATGCGAATCAGTTTGACCGCAACGCCCGCCGGACGGCGGATCCAGCCGGCCGCGCCACGCTTGGGGCGCGGCCGGAAAGGCAGACGTCAGTAAACGCAGGTAATGCGCAAGCGTTGCCGGCCGCACGGGCCGCGGGTAACGTTGATGGGCGTTTCGTTCCCCGGAGCGCACGGTGTATTCTCATTGCCCGGCCAGAGATGGCCGGGATTTTTTTGCGCGCGGATCAGAACACCAGGGCTTTTCGGGCGCCAGGCGCACCAGGGTTTTTTTCCGATTGCGGACGCAATTTTGCGGACGTAAGGTGGAATGGCCTCTTGAGAACAGGCGAGCCTTGTGACCCCCGGTCGCGACACGGTCCGGCCGGGGATTTTTTTGGCTTCAATGCCTGTGGGGAATCGCGTCTGCAGCAGCGGCGCCGCGAGAGAAAGGACTATGACGGATCACCGAATGAGGAGTTCGGCTTCGCTCCAGCCAGAGCTAGATCCGTCATGTCGTGCATTATCCGGGCTCAAAGCCGGAACGTCACTAGCCTCTCGCGCAAAGATCCATTACATAAACCGGCAAGATTTGGGGACGGACGTCGAAAGCCGGCCTGTGCGCATCGGTTAACATGGGAGTTTCGCCTGCAGGGCCCGCCCGCTTTTGCCAACCGCTTGTGCCGACCTTTACGCTTGCCCATCCCGTCACCGCGGAACTCGAGATCCGCAAGAGCCGCTTCATCGCGCACGCCATTCCTGTTGCCGACCGCGAAGCGGCCATGGCCGAAATCCGCCGTCTGCGCGACGAACACCCCGCCGCCACGCACGTTTGCTGGGCGCTGCTCGCGGGCGGCCAGTCCGGCATGTCCGATGACGGCGAACCCTCCGGCACCGCCGGGCGCCCGATCCTCGAAGTGCTGCGCCATCACGACCTGGACGGCGTGCTCGCCGCGGTGGTGCGCTACTACGGCGGCGTGAAGCTCGGCGCGGGCGGCCTCGTGCGCGCCTATACCGACGCCATTGCGAGCGCCTTGCAGGGGGCCGCGCGCGTCGAGCGCATCGCGCAGGCGCAACTCACCGTCGAACTTGGCTATCCCGACGAAACCCGCGTGCGTCACTGGATCGACCAGGCGCACTTCACGCTCGTGGAGAGCCAGTACGCCATGACGGTCCGCCTCACGATCCAGCTGCCCGCCACCGCCGTGGACGCCGCGCGCCACGCACTGACCGACCTCACGCAAGGCCGCTCAGGCTTCCCCGAGCACGGTTGAAGCGGTCGCCCGGCGCCCAGCGACCGCCGCCGTGCAGGTCGCGCACTTTTCAAAATCTTTTCATTTCTTTCATCAAGTTTCATGAAAGCTTGCCGTAATGAAAGCATGGCCGCGCATTCGCGCGTTCCGTCGACTCGACGCACCAGAACGAACGGACTTCTTTCATGGCAAGCACGATCACGAACTCCACGACCGCCAGCGCGAACAGCGCGTTGAGCGACGCCGCCCAGTCCATCATCAGCGGCGCGACGAACTCCACGCTCGACGTCAACCAGCTCGTCAAGGCGCTCGTCAATGCAAAAATCGCTGGGCCGAGCGCTATCCTCAGCGCGAAGCAGAGCGCCAGCAACACGACGCTCTCGGCCCTGGGCACGCTGAAGTCGGCCCTCGCTTCACTCCAGAGCGCGCTCGAGCCGTTCAAGGACGGCGCCGCGCTGCAACGCTTCACCGCCACGGCGAGCGAGAAGGACAAGGGCTTGAGCGCAGTGCCCGGCAAGAACGCCGTGGCGGGCAGCTTCACGGTCGAGGTCGATCGCCTCGCGACGGCGCACAAGCTCGCCTCGGACGGATTCGATGCGGGCGAGACGCTAGGGGAAGGCAGCCTCGACCTTTCGATGGGCGGCAAGTCCATGCATCTGACGATCGCCGCGGGCAGCAACAAGCTCACCGACGTCGTCGCGGCGATCAATCAGGCGAAGGACAATCCCGGCGTCACGGCTTCGATCGTCAACGGCGCCGACGGTCAGCACCTCGTGCTGACCGCGAACAAGACCGGCGCGGTCAACGCGATCGACGTCCAGGCGGGCCCGGGCGTCGATACCCGCCTCGCTTCCTCGCAGATGCGCGAAGTCGAACCGGCCGGCGACGCCGAGCTGCGCATCGACGGCACGCGCGTCACAAGCGCGAGCAACACGCTCGAGGGCGTGGTGAGCGACATCACGATCAAGCTCACCAGCGCCTCGGTGGGCACGAAGCAAACGCTCACCATCGCTCCCGACACCGAAGCGACAGGCACATCCATTCGCGCCTTCGTTAAGGCGTACAACAGCTACGTGGATGCCCTCAACGGGCTGACCTCCTACACGGCCGCGACCGGTTCGACGAGCGCGCAAGCGGGCGCACTGCTCGGCGACTCGATCGCGCGCACCCTCGCGGCGAGTTTGCCGGCGGTCGTTTCGGCGGGCGTGAAGGGCAGCGACGGCGTGACCCATTCGCTGGGCGAGATCGGCATCAAGCTCGACAAGAGCGGCAAGCTGGAAATCGACGACGAGACGTTCAAGAAGGCGCTGCAACCGGGTAACAGTGCGATTGCCGCGCTGTTCGGCAGCGACGGCATGACCGCCAGGCTCAACAGCGCCATCACGCCCTACGTTCAGTCGAGCGGCATCATCGAGCGGCGCAGCACGGCCATCAACAAGGAGCTTGACGACATCAAAAAGCAGTCGTCGATGCTCGATGTGCGTGCAACCGGGCTCACTGCGAAATTCAACCGCCAGTTCACTGCGCTCAATAACCTCATGTCGATCATGAACAACAACCAGCAATATCTGACACAGCTCTTTGGCGGCGCAAACAGCGCGGGCGCCCTCGCGACGAATCACAAATAAGGCTTGAATGCGCGCGGCTCGCTAGCAAACGTCGAAAGCAGACAAAAAAAAGCCGCCGAGTGAATCGGCGGCCAACAGGGGACGTGAAGAACAACCGCGAATCGAACTATCGAATCGACCCGACCGCTCCATCATGGCGAGCCAAAATTAAGACAAACTTAAACGCCTGCAAAAAAACGATCGCGAATTCCGGCGCACGAGGCGCGGGCAATTGAAAGAACGCGGATTAACGGGCTGGCTATACTTGATCTGGTCAGGGGCGTCCACTCATTCGCGCCCGCATGACTGTCTACCCAATCCGGAAGAGCCGCCATGTTTGATCGACTGCATCGGTTTATGGAAGGCGCAGGTCCCGAGCGGCGCCATCGCGTCTGGAGCAAAGTGCGCATTTTCGTGGCTGCAATGGGCACGCTCGGCTCTGCCGCCGGCATCGCCATCGCGGTGGTCGGCCTCATCAACTTCGACCACCAGAAGGTGATTGCCGGCGTGGCCGTCATCATCGTCTGCACGGCGGTCTACGTATCGATCCTCGTGCGCGACCGCAATCGGGCCGACTAGCCATGCCGCCCCGGTGTCACCGCCTCACTGCAGGTTCTGGCCGTCGCGCGTGACGTGCACGGCGGTCGCGCCCACGTAGTCGGCGCGAATGCTGTCGCCCACCTTGATCGACTCGAGCGGCACGTCCGGCGGCGCCACTACCACGACCGTACGGGTCGGTCCGCGCAATGCGACCTTGCGGCTCTTGCGGTCGATCTTCTCCACCGTCGCGATCACCTGCACGCTGCGCGCCGTCGCCGTCACGCCGCCGGAAGCGGGCGTGGTGGCGACCGTATCGACGCGCGAGCGTATGCCCCTCGTGGCAACCTTTTCGGCACGCAGCAGCAGCGCCTCCTTGTAGAGGATGTTCACATGATCGCCGGGCTTGAGCTTGCTCACGTCGCCGACCGCGGGATCGACCGAGACCGTCACGAGGTTGCGTCGCGCGCCGCGCAGCGTGACGGAATTGGTGGCCGCGTCGATGCTCACGACCGTCGCCGTGGTCTGCACCTCGCCGATCTGCAGCGCGGCGTTGGGCGCACTCTCAGGCGCGGCATCGGATGCCGTCTGCGCATACAGCGGCACGGGCGGCGAAACACCGAGGGCAAGCACGAGCACGGCGCCGGGCAGCGGCGCGGAAGAACGATAGCGCGTGGACATGAAGCCTCCTTGTTTGAATCCAATCCGCATTGCGCATGGCAATCGATTCGAAATGTTTGCGAAAACATTCTGCACAAAAAAATCAAATCGCTCGCTGAAATTGCCCCATGGCCGTCATCACCCGCGCCGGCCGCGCCAATTTTTACCGCGCAGACCGAAAACGCTAACAAACATCTAAAAGGCGCCACTGCCGTCATTTAATTCATATTGGATAAGATTGATCCAGTTCAATATATGCTGAATACGGATTTAGTCATACAAAACAAGGCGAAGTGTTGCTTTTCAATGTTTGAGCAATCAAGTCGGGTTAACCGGCTGCAACAGGAGCAAACTTCGCATTGCGGGGGCGATGCGAAATGGCCGCGCCCATTGTTGACCGGCGCGAACCGGTTGTTTTTTCCCATTAGTTCAGGATTATCCACAAGTCAAGCAGACTATTTTTCCGCTAGCTATACACATTCCCTACAAAAACAATTATTAATATCCGCTGCGGAACACCAAGGCGTTTCGCAACAAGCGCCCTTCACCGGGCGTCGATTTCGCCGTCCGTCATGGCCCCCGCGTCACCGCACCGGCGCCGGGTCCATGGCAAGCGACAAGACCCGCTTGCAGGAAGGGTTACAGGAGCGGCACATCCGCAATGCCGCGTGTCCGGAATCTTTCGTCGACGAGTGAACACATGCTTACCCGAACCGAGAACCTGCCCAGCGTCGCGAGAAGAATGGCCGCCGGCCAGATGTTGATGGAAGGCGCGACCGTGAATAGCGTCGCCGACTCACTCCACCTTTCCGCCCAGACGGTGAGGCGCTACAAGTCCATCGTCGAAGACGGCGGACTCGCCGCTCTCCAGCAGATGAGCGTGGGTGGCCGTCCTTCGGTGCTCGATCAAGCCGCGCTAGGCTGGATCGCGAGCGCCCTGCACGGCTCCGCCCGAGAGCACGGCTTTGCGAGCGATGCGTGGACCAACAGCCGCGTGCGCGAGCTGATCGGCCGCCAGTTCGGCGTGCACTATTCGCGCGTCTATACCTGGCAGATCGTCTCGAACCTCGGTCTCGGCCACCGGCTGTCGAAATCCGCGCGCTGAACGGCATGGAGGGCGTCGCGCGCCGCACGAAAACCGGCGCGCCTCAGCCTCGCGTAGCGGGCGCATCGCGGCTTCGGCTTCCGGCTTCGGGATCCACCAGCGGCTGCGCCCCTTCGCCCGTCCATTGCTGCGACCGGACCTGATTTCGGCCCGCTTCCCTGGCCTCGTAGAGCAGGCGGTCGGCGGCAGCCAGCAGCTTCGCGCCGCTGCCTCCCTCGGGCGGATTGCAGCTCGCACCCGCGCTCACCGTCACGCACCCCTCGTGCGTACCACTCAGCGTGAGATTGTCCGACTCGATGCGTTTGCGGATCTTCTCCGCCATGCGCGCCGCGGCGTCGAGCCCCGTGCCCGGCAGCACCACCGCGAACTCCTCGCCGCCAAAGCGCGCGGCGAGATCGGTTGCGCGCCTCGATCCTGCAGCGATGCGCCCGGCCACGAACACCAGCACCTCGTCGCCGGCGGCGTGCCCGTAGGTGTCGTTGAAGAGCTTGAAGTGGTCGATGTCGAAAACAGCACGGAAAGCGGCGCGCATTCGCGCACCGCGTGATGCCACTCCTCCGCGAGACGGCTGTCGAGCGCACGGCGGTTCGCAAGACCCGTGAGCGGGTCGGTGACGGCGAGGCGCACGAGCTTGCCCTCGGCCACGACCGCGAAGGTATAGATGCGCTCGACCCCGTCGATTGCCGAGCGCGACGTCTGGGTGCCGGCGTCGCGACGCGAAAGGAATGCGAAATTCGGCAGGTCCGCGTAACTCGAGTCGGCACCGCGCGTCGAAGGCGGCCTGCTCGCGAGCAACGTGCCGTCGCGCATCAGGATGAAGAGGTAGCCGCCCGGGCCGAGGTCGATGCGCTCGAGCAGTTGATCGAGATAGTCGAGACGCACCCCGAGCAGCGCGACGCCCGCGAACGAGCCGTCGGGCGCGTCGATGCGGCGCGTGAGGCCGATCGTGAGCGCGTCGCCGCCTTCGCCCGGGCGTGAGCCCAGCGATGCACCAGGAGACGCCGTGAAAGAACCCGTTTTGGCATCTGCGCAATCCTCTTGCTGACGGCGCGATTCGCGATTCGATAGAGCGCCGGTCTATCGGGCACACATCGGGCATACATCGGGCGTACATCGGCCATGCATCGGACATGACTGGCACGAGTCCGTCATCAAACGGACACCTGGGCGGTTCAGGATCGAAGGCGAAACCTGTGCCCACTCCCTCCCCCAAGGAGCCCGCCAGCCATGCCAGAATATTCCCTGTCACCGCAACCTGGCACCGCCCCCGCGCGCGGGCGCAACGCCAGCCTGCTCGTGTTTCTCGTCGTCATCGCCGCGGGCGCCGTGTACGTGGGGATGCATCTCGCCGACGACCTCTCGCCGGTGCGCGAAAGCTCGGCGATGCCCTGGATCCTGCTCGGCATCGCGCTCCTGATCGCACTCGGCTTCGAGTTCGTGAACGGCTTCCACGATACCGCGAATGCGGTCGCGACCGTGATCTATACGCACTCGCTTTCGCCCAATATCGCCGTGATATGGTCCGGCGCGTGGAATTTCCTCGGCGTGCTCACGTCCACCGGCGCGGTGGCCTTCGGCATCCTGCAACTGCTGCCGGTGGAGCTGATCCTGCAGGTGGGCAGCAGCGCGGGTTTCGCCATGGTGTTCGCACTGCTCATCGCCGCGATCATCTGGAACCTCGGCACGTGGTACTTCGGCCTGCCTTCGTCGAGCTCGCATACGCTGATCGGCTCGATCATCGGCGTGGGCCTCATGAACCAGCTCATGCACGGCGCGAACGGCACGAGCGGCGTGGACTGGAGCCAGGCGCTCGGCGTGGGCAAGTCGCTGCTCTTTTCGCCGATCGTCGGCTTTTTGCTGGCCGGCCTCCTGCTGCTCATCCTCAAGGCCGTGGTGCGCGTGCCCGAGCTCTACTCGGAGCCCAAGGGCAAGGAGCCGCCGCCGTTCTGGATCCGCGCGCTGCTCATCCTCACCTGCACGGGCGTGTCGTTCGCGCACGGCTCCAACGACGGCCAGAAGGGCATGGGCCTCATCATGCTGATCCTGATCGGCACGGTGCCCACGGCCTATGCGCTGAACCGCGCCGTCACGGCCGAGCAGACGCAGACCTTCGTCGCCGTCGCGCACGACGCCACGCGCGCGCTCGAGCGCTACACGAACGGCGTGGCCGCGCCCGCCGATCCGCGCGCGGAAGTGGAACGCTTCATCGGCCGCCGCGCGCTGTCGAGCACGACGGTGCCCGCGCTCGCCGCGCTGTCGAACCAGGTGGCCGAACAGGTGCGCGGCTACGGCTCGCTCGCGGCGGTGCCGCAATCGGTCGTCGATAACGTGCGCAACAACATGTACGTAGTTTCCGAGGCGATCCGCCTGCTCGACAAGCAGAAGGCGGTGCCCTTCTCAGCCGACGACCTGAAGTCCATCAACAACTTCCGCATCCAGATCGACCACGCGACGAAATTCATCCCGACGTGGGTGAAGGTGGCCGTGGCGATCGCACTGGGACTCGGCACGATGGTGGGCTGGAAGCGCATCGTGGTGACGGTGGGCGAACGCATCGGCAAGCAGCACCTGAGCTATGGCCAGGGCGGCTGCGCGGAGGTCGTGGCGATGGTGACGATCGGCGCTGCGGACGTGTACGGTCTGCCGGTCTCGACCACGCACGTGCTCTCCTCGGGCGTGGCGGGCACGATGGCCGCGAACGGCTCGGGCCTGCAATGGAATACGGTGCGCAGCCTCGTGATGGCGTGGGTGCTCACGCTGCCCGCTTCGATCGTGCTGGCGGGCGTGCTCTATTGGGTTTTCAGGCACGTGTTCTGAGCACGCACGGCCAGCAATAAGCCGCACTCCCTGCGAGGGGAGCGCGGCTTTTTAATTGAACGCTGCGAACGGGTCAACCTCTCAATAAATCTCCGGAATGATCATGTTCTGCGGCACCGGCTGGCGAATGTAATCCGGATGATGCACGCGCGCCGGCAGCGTGACGTGCGGGTGCTCGATCTCGTGATACGGCACCTGGCTCAGCAAGTGGTGAATGCAGTTCAGCCGCGCGCGCTTCTTGTCCACGCCCTGCACGACCCACCACGGCGCCTCGGGAATGTGCGAGCGCTGCAGCATCGCTTCCTTCACGTGCGTGTAGGCCTCCCAGCGGCGGCGGCTTTCGAGGTCCATCGGCGAGAGCTTCCATTGCTTGAGCGGATCGTCGATGCGGCTCTGGAAACGCACTTCCTGCTCGTCGTCGGTGATCGAGAACCAGTACTTGACGATCTGGATGCCGCTCCTCACCAGCATCTTTTCGAACTCGGGCACCGAGCGGAAGAACTCTTCGTATTCGTCGTCGGTGCAGAAGTTCATCACGCGCTCCACGCCCGCGCGGTTGTACCAGCTGCGATCGAACAGCACCATCTCGCCGCCCGCCGGCAGATGCTGCACGTAGCGCTGGAAATACCATTGCGTGCGCTCGCGGTTGTTCGGTGCGGGCAGCGCGGCCACACGGCACATGCGCGGGTTCAGGCGTTGCGTGATGCGCTTGATGACGCCGCCCTTGCCCGCGGCGTCGCGTCCTTCGAAGATCACGACGAGCCGGTGCCCCGTGCTCACGATCCAGTCCTGCAGCTTGACGAGTTCGCCCTGCAGGCGGATCAGCTCGCGGAAATAGACGCGGCGCAGCGCACGCGCCTCGTCGCTGATCTGCAGGCCGCTTTCCTGCAGCCGGTCGTCGACCTCCATTTCGAGCTCTTCGTCGTAGGCGTCGATGAGCTCTTCATCCAGACGGCGGCGGCGATGCAGTTCGGCATCCTGCTGCTGCGCATCCGGTTGTTCGGCATCCATCGTGCGGTCCAGTTCATTCATGGCGACTCTCTCCTTGGTCGATAGGCTGGCAACTCGCGCCACTATCGTCGCAGCGAGTGTCACGAATATTTCAAATGCATGGCGACGGCTCAAGTGAGCGGCCTGGCGAAGCTCAGTTCGTGGCCGTCCGGATCGACAAGATGGAAATAGCGCTCGCCCCACGGCGCGTCGCGCGGCGCGAATTCGGGCCTGGCGCCGGCCGCCAGCGCGTGGGCGTAGAAGGCGTCCACGTCGGCGACGTAGAGAATCACCCGGCCCCAGCCGTTCACCGGGCCGTGCGGCCCCTCCAGCAGGTTCAGATAGCAGACGCCGGCCGCGCCGCCCAGTTCGAACGACGCAAAGCCCGGCACCGCCGGCCCAGCCCTCTGCACGAAGCCGAGCGCCTCGTAAAAGGGCACCGACCGCGCGATGTCGCCGACAGTCAGCGTCACGGCGCTCAACGCTACGATTTGGGCGGCGCGTTCGTTCATCTGTTCCTCCTGCTCATGCGGCCGGCTACTGCGTGCTGCCCGGAATGAGGCCCGTCGGCACGATCAGCCGACTTTAGCAGCGTTCGCGCGCCCGGCGCGGGCCGCCGGCTTTTTTCCTCTGCCGCCCGGCACCTTGCGCGCCGTGTTGCGCGCCTGCGCGGCACGCTGCGCATCGCCACTGGTTGGACCGCTTTCCGGCCAGCCAATCTCCTCTCCCACCCGCGTGCGCACGAAGTCGATGTGCGTCTGCATCGCCGTGCGCGCCTCCTCCGGGCGCCGCGCGACGATCGCGTCGCACAGCGTGCGGTGCTGCAGCAGCAACTGGTCCGGCGCGTCTTCGTTCTGCACACGCAGCCCCGTGCCGTTGATCGTGATGTGCTCGCGCAGCACCCCGAGCACGCTCGTGTGCAGATGCAGGAACATCGCGTTATGCGAGGCCTGCGCGATTACTTCGTGCAGCTTCGCGTCGGTGTCGGCTTCGGCGGCCTTGTCGTCCGCTTCGCGCGTGCGCTCCAGCTCCTGCATCAGCGCGCGAATGCGCGCGAGATCCTCGTCGCTCGCGCGCAGCGCCGCGAAATACGCCGTCGCGCCTTCCAGCACGCGGCGAAACTCGAGGATGTCTTCGCGCAAGGCCGGATGATCGGCCACGAGCTGCCCCCAGGGCGAAGCAAAGCCCGTGCGCAACTGGTCGGTGACGAACACGCCCGCGCCCGGCCGGCTCTGCACGAGGCCGCGCGCAGCCAGCCGCTGGATCGCCTCGCGCACCGTGTTGCGCGCCACGTCGTACTCCAGCGCGAGTACGCGCTCGGAAGGCAGCTTCGCGCCCGCGCGCCAGGTGCCGTCGAGCAGCGACGTCTCCATCTGACGCATCACGGTTTCCACGCGCCCGCGCGGGCCTGCCCTGTCCCTCGTTGTCATCCCCGCGTCATCCCGAGTCTCGTTGTCGCTTGCAGCGAGTGGTCCAACCAGTTTGAACCATTCGCCAGAAGCAGGAATTATGCGCCCAAACCAGCGCTTGTCCCCAACCTGCCCGGCCCCGGCCCGCGGGAAAGGAGCACGAAAGCGCGCAAAGACACCGAGCGAGACATGAAGCCACGGCAATACCCCACCGAGCGCCCCACCGACGTCTATCTGTTCGCCACCTGCCTCGTCGACCTGTTCGTGCCGCAAGCCGGCCTCGACGCGGTGAAGCTGCTCGAACGCGAAGGCCTCACGGTCCATTTCCCGCGCAGCCAGAGCTGCTGCGGCCAGCCTGCGTACAGCAGCGGCAACCCGCGCCAGGCGCGCGAGGTCGCGCTCGCCCAACTCGGCCTCTTCGAAATGCCATGGCCCGTGATCGTGCCTTCGGGTTCGTGCGCGGGCATGATGCGTCACCACTGGCCCGCGCTGTTCGACAGCGACGCCGCCAACGCCGCGCGCGCCGAGGGACTTTCGGCACGCGTGTACGAACTCACCGAATTCCTCGTGCGCGTGCTGAACGTCGATTTCAACGCGTATGGCGCGCATGGTTCCGTGCGCCAGCCCGAAGAGCGCGTCGTGCTGCACACCTCCTGCGGCGCGAGGCGCGAGATGGGCACGCGCGTGCACGGCGTCGAAGTCGTCGATGCGCTGCCGGGCGTGACACGCATCGAGCACGCACGCGAACCGGAATGCTGCGGCTTCGGCGGCACTTTCTCGCTCAAGCACCCGGACATTTCCGGCGCGATGGTCGCCGACAAGATCGCTGCCGCCTGCGCCACGGGCTGCGAGCGGCTCGTTTCCGCCGACTGCGGCTGCCTGCTCAACATCGGCCACGCGGCGGCGCACAAGGGCGCGCCGCTCGCCGTGGAGCACCTCGCCTCGTTCCTCTGGCGCCGCACCGGCGGGGAGGCTGCATGAACGTCGATGCGATGAGCGCGCGTGCGCGCATGCTGCAACGGCTGCGCGGCCATGCACCCGCTGCGCCCTCCACGACGCTCGAAGCGCTCGACGCGCGCATCGACGCGCATTTCGCCGGGCGCCGGGCACCCGGCCCGCTCGCGCTGAACGAACGCATCGCGCAGTTCCAGCGCATGCTCGAAGCCGCGCAGGCCGAGGTGATCTGCGCGAGCGCCGCAACGTGGGCTGCCGATCTCGCCGGGCGCCTCGCTGCGGCGGGCGTGCGCAACCTGCTGCTCGACAGCACCTGCGCCGAAGGCCAGGCGCTCGAAGCCGCGCTCCCGGCCGCCGTGCAGGCGCGCGGTTACACGCGGCCGATCGAAGAGTGGAAGGCCGAACTCTTCGACACCATCGACGCGGGCTTCACCGTCGCGCGCTCGGGCCTCGCGGCGACGGGCACGCTCGTGGTCGTGCCCGACGCGAACGCGCCGCGCACGGTCTCGCTCGTGCCGCCGCTGCACGTCGCGCTGATTCACGCGAGCACGCTGCACGCCGACCTGCATGCCGCCGTGGCCGCGGAGCGCTGGCGTGACGGCATGCCCACCAATCTCGTGATGATCTCGGGTCCTTCGAAGACCTCGGATATCCAGCAGACCACCGCCTATGGCGCGCACGGTCCCCGCGCCCTGTGGGTCGTCGTCGTGACCGATGAGGATCGCGAGACGGGTGTGCAGCAAGGAGCCGCCGAATGAGCACGACCACGCGGACTACTCAGGAAAACACGCTCCATTTCGTGCCGACCGCGGAATTTCGCCAGCGCGCGCGCACGGCGCTCGACGACCCGCAGTTGCGCAAGAGCTTTCGCGGCGCGATGGACTTCCTGCAAGGCAAGCGCGCCGCGCAGTTCCCTGAGGCGGACGAACTCGAAGCCCTGCGCGATCTCGGCGAAGCCGTGCGCCAGCATGCGCTCGCACGCCTGCCCGAACTCCTCGAGCAACTGGAAACGAAGCTGCGCGCGAACGGCGTTCAGGTGCATTGGGCCGAGACCGCCGACGAGGCGAACCGCATCGTCCACGCCATCGCACAACGTCACGCGGCCACCCGCGTGATCAAGGGCAAGTCGATGGCGAGCGAGGAAATCGAGCTCAACCATTACCTCGCGCAGCGCGGCGTCGACTGCATCGAATCGGACATGGGCGAGTACATCGTGCAGCTCGCGGGCGAGAAGCCCTCGCACATCGTGATGCCCGCCATTCACAAGACGAAGGGCGACATCGGGCACCTGTTCGAAGCGCACATCCCCGATACGCCCTTTACGGAGGACGTGGACACGCTCATTCAAACGGGCCGCCGCGCGCTGCGCCGCGCCTTCGTGGATGCCCAGATCGGCCTCTCCGGCGTGAACTTCGCCGCCGCCGATACGGGCACGCTCTGGCTCGTGGAAAACGAAGGCAACGGCCGCCTTTCCACCACGGTGCCCGACGTGCATATCGCGATCATGGGCATGGAAAAGGTCGTGGCAAAGCTCGAGCACATCGTGCCGCTTTCGAGCCTGCTCACGCGCTCGGCCACGGGCCAGCCCATCACGACGTATTTCAACCTGATCAGCAGCCCGCGCCGCGCAGGCGAGAAAGACGGCCCGCGTGAGGTGCATCTCGTCCTGCTCGACAACGGCCGCAGCCAGGCCTACGCCGACGAGCAATTGCGCGCCACGCTGCAATGCATCCGCTGCGGCGCGTGCATGAACCACTGCCCGGTGTACACGCGCATCGGCGGGCATGCGTACGGCACGACCTACCCCGGGCCGATCGGCAAGATCATTTCGCCGCATCTGCTCGGGCTCGACGCGACCGCCGAATTGCCCACCGCTTCGAGCCTGTGCGGCGCGTGCGGCGAAGTCTGCCCGGTGCGCATTCCGATTCCGCAGCTGCTCGTGCGCCTGCGCACCGAAGCGAACCGCGCCCCTGAGGAAAACGTCGCGCATCCGTTGTGCGGCCAGGGCGCGAATCACAGCAGGAGCGAGCAGTTCATCTGGCGCTTCTGGAGCGGCGCGTTCGCGCATCCGCGCGCCTACCGCGCGCTGCGCTGGGCCGTGACGCGTCTGCGCGGCCTCGCGCCCGCGCAGCAAATGGGCTGGACGCAGCATCGCACGCCGCTCAAGCCCGCGCCGCGCAGCCTGCACGACCTGCTGCGCGAACGCGGCCAGCCGCAATAGCGTTCATGTCGTCAGGCATGCGAAATAACTCGTAAATGCATGCCTGACGACCGCACATCAATCGACTACCCGCATCATCGGAGGAGACCGTCATGCAACCCTGGTATCAGATCTACACACCGCTCGGCAGTTTGTGGCTATCCGCGCTCGTCGCCGCCATTCCCATTCTGTTCTTCTTCGTCGCGCTCGCCGGCCTGCGCATGAAGGGCCACGTCGCCGCCGCGATCACCCTGCTGCTCGCACTCGCCGTGGCGATCTTCGAGTACGGCATGCCCGTGCGCCAGGCGCTCGTTTCCGCTGGCTTCGGCTTTGCCTACGGCATCTGGCCGATCGCGTGGATCATCGTCACCGCCGTGTTCCTCTACAAGATCGTCGTGAAGACGGGCCAGTTCGAAATCATCCGCGCCTCGGTGCTCTCGATCACCGACGACCAGCGCCTGCAACTGTTGCTGATCGGCTTCTCGTTCGGCGCGTTCCTCGAAGGCGCGGCGGGCTTCGGCGCGCCCGTGGCGATCACCTCGGCGCTGCTCGTCGGCCTCGGTTTCGAGCCGCTCTACGCCGCGGGCCTGTGCCTCATCGCCAATACCGCTCCGGTTGCGTTCGGCGCGATGGGTATTCCCATCATCGTCGCGGGCCAGGTGACGGGCATCGATCCGTTCCTGATCGGCGCGATGGCGGGCCGCCAGTTGCCGCTGCTCTCGCTCTTCGTGCCGTTCTGGCTCGTCTTCATCATGGACGGCAGGCGCGGCGTGAAGGAAACGTGGCCCGCCGCGCTCGTGGCGGGCGGCAGCTTCGCCGTGACGCAGTACTTCACGTCGAACCACATCGGGCCCGAGTTGCCGGACATCACCTCGGCGCTCGTGAGCCTCGTCGCGCTCGCCGCGTTCCTCAATGTGTGGCAGCCGCGCCGGGCCGCGCAAGGCGCAAGCGTGACGGTGAGCGGCGGTGCCGCCGCGCTGGGCGGATTCGGCGGCGGCGGTTCGCGTGCGGCCGCTTCGAGCCGCAAGGCTTCGCCGTACAGCGTCGCGCAAACGGTGCGCGCATGGTCGCCGTTCATTCTGCTCACGGCCATCGTGACCGTGTGGAGCGTCAAGCCGTTCAAGGCGCTCTTCGCCGCGAAGGGGCCGCTCGCGGGCACGATTCTGAGCCTGCACGTGCCGGGGCTCGACCAGCTCGTGGTGCGCACGGCGCCGATCGTCGCGTCAGCCAAGCCCTATGAGGCCGTGTTCAAGCTCGACTGGCTCTCCGCCGTGGGCACCGCGATCATGATCACGGCGATCCTCGCCGCGATCCTGCTGCGCATGAAGCCGCGCGCCGCCGTGGCCGCGTTCGTCGAGACGCTCGGCGAACTGCGCCGCCCCGTGCTTTCCATCGGTCTCGTGCTCGCCTTCGCGTTCGTCGCGAACTACTCGGGCATGTCGTCCACGCTCGCGCTCGCGCTTGCGGGCACCGGCGCCGCCTTCCCGTTCTTCTCGCCGTTCCTCGGCTGGCTCGGCGTGTTCCTCACGGGCTCCGATACGTCGTCGAACGCGCTGTTCTGCTCGCTGCAGCACACCACGGCGCACCAGATCAACGTGTCGGACACGCTGCTCGTCGCAGCCAACACCTCGGGCGGCGTGAGCGGCAAGATGATTTCGCCGCAGTCGATCGCGGTGGCCTGCGCGGCAACCGGCCTCGTCGGCAAGGAGTCGTCGCTGTTCCGCTTCACCGTGCGTCACAGCCTGTTGTTCGCGGCTGTCGTGGGCGTGGTGACGCTGATTCAGGCTTACGTGCTGACCGGCATGATTGCGCAGTGATGGTGGAGTCGCGATCGCAACACGCTGTAACGAAGTGACAGGGGGCCGTCTCCCGCCGCGTGCGGGGAACGGTCTTCTTGCATGCGCGCGCGAAGCGTGGGTCTTAAGCGGCTTTTAAGCCCCCCTGTCTACGCTCGATTCGTCCGGCACGCGTTCGCACGCGGCAACGCGAGACGCGTGCCGGCATCCGGTCAACGAATCGATGGAGGTGTCAAATGAAACCACAAGTGAAAGCACGCTCGACTCCGTGGATCGGCGCGGCGCTCGCGCTCGCCGTCGTGTTCGGCACGCCGGGCGCGTGGGCGGCGACCCCGGCAGCCGGCGAGGCAGGCGTCGCGACCGCATCGGCCGGCGTCCTGCCGCCCGCCCGGCACAAAGGCGACATTGCGTATCTATCGGGCGGCATCGGCAGCGACCAGTCGGCGGCGTTCAAGTCGGCGATGCACCAATACCCGCTCTCGCTCGAATTCGCGCGCCAATCTGCGCTCGGCAACGAGTATCTCGCGAACGTGCCCGTGAAGATCGCCGACATGCACGGCACGCCGCTCCTTTCCACACGCACGCAAGGCCCGTTCATGCTCGTTTCGATTCCGGACGGCCGCTATGTGGTCACCGCGAGCCATGGCGGCAATACGGAGCGGCGCACGGTGGACATCGGCAAAGCGACGCGCGCTCACGAAACCTTCGTCTGGCCGATGTGAAGATCACCGACGAGCCCCCAGTGCCGGAGGACCTGACGCACGTTGCTTTCGCATGACACCCCGTGGCCGCCTCGATGCCACATGAATGAACTCCGTCCCCGTTTGCGGCTATGATCGTGAACTGCGGCGCGGCGGCTCGGCGCCTTGCCGGATTCACGGGGAGTGTCGAATGGCATTGGGGTGGCTCGTCGTCTTACCGTTCGTCGCCGCGGCGCTCGTCGCGTTCGCGGGGCCGCTCCCCGGCGGCTCCGCCTCCGGCACATGGGTCGCATTCGCGGCCGCGCTCTTCGGCCTGGGACTGCTGGGCAGCGAACGCGTGGGCATGGCCACTCATGGCGTGCTGCACTGGCAAGCCGACTGGATCCCGCAACTCGGCCTCTCGTTCGCGCTGCGTCTGGACGGTCTTTCGTTCATGTTCGCGCTGCTCGTGCTAGCGATCGGCCTGCTGGTTTTTATCTACGCGCGCTATTACCTCGCGGGCAGCGAGTCGCTGCCGCGCCTTTACGCGCTGCTGCTGCTCTTCATGGGCGCGATGCTCGGCGTGGTGCTGTCGGACAACCTGCTGCTGCTCGTGATCTTCTGGGAACTCACGAGCATCGTGTCGTTCCTGCTGATCGGCTTCTGGCCTTCGCGCCCCGAAGCGCGGCGCGGCGCGCGCATGGCGCTCACCATCACGGGCGCGGGCGGTCTCGCGCTGCTGGCCGCCGTGCTGCTGCTCGGCCATGTCTGCGGCAGCTACGACCTCGATGTCGTGCTCGCGCATGCGGGCTTCGTGCAGCGCGATCCGCTGTATCCCGCGATTCTCCTGCTCGTTCTCTTCGCGGCCTGCACGAAGTCGGCGCAGTTCCCGTTCCACTTCTGGCTACCGCATGCGATGTCGGCGCCCACGCCCGTTTCCGCGTACCTGCATTCGGCGACCATGGTAAAGGCGGGTATCTTTCTTATCGCGCGCTTTTACCCGGTGCTCGAAGGCACCGACTGGTTCTTCTACGTGACGAGCCTGATCGGCCTCGTCACGCTCACAGGCGGCGCGGCCATGGCGCTCGTGCAGCGCGACCTCAAGGGGCTGCTCGCATATTCCACCATCAGCCATCTCGGACTCATCGTGCTGCTGTTCGGCCTCGACACGCAGCTCTCCACGGTCGCCGCGCTCTTTCACACCTTCAACCACGCGGTATTCAAGGCCTCGCTCTTCATGGCGGCGGGCATCATCGACCATGAAACGGGCACACGCGATCTGGGCCGCCTGCGCGGCCTGCGCCGTTTCATGCCGCATACCGCCGCGCTGGCCGCCGTGGCATCGCTCGCCATGGCGGGCGTGCCGCTGCTCAACGGCTTCCTCTCGAAGGAGATGTTCTTCGGCGAAACGCTTGCACAAGGACTCCTCGGCGACTTCAACTGGATCATTCCCGCGCTCGCCGTCATCGCGGCGGGGCTCTCGGTCGCGTACTCCCTGCGCTTCGTGTGGGGCGTGTTCTTCGACGGCGAGACGCCGCACGATCTTGCGCACTACCCGCCGCACGAACCGCCGCGTTTCATGAAGCTGCCCGTCGAGATTCTCGTCGTCATCTGTCTGCTCGTGGGGCTCGTGCCGGAGCAGACCATCGGCAAGATGCTCGAGTCCGCGGCGTGGTTCGCGCTGGGCGGCACCGTGCCCACGTACAGCCTGAGCTTGTGGCACGGCATCAATCTGCCATTCTTGATGAGCTGCGTGTCGTTCGTGGGCGGCGCGCTGCTGTTCTTCTTTCGCCGCGATGCGTTCCGCCATCATCGTTCGATGCTTTCCGAAATGAACGCGAGCGAAGGCTTCGACCGTTTCGTGCAGCAACTCGAAAAAGCCGCGGGCTTCGTGGTGAATCGCTTTGAAACGCGGTCATTGCCCTCCTATCTCGCGTGGATGATCGCGGCGATGCTGATCGTGCCCGGCGCGGCGCTGCTCGCCCTGCCGGCGCTGGACGGCGCGTATCGCTCGGCGCCGCTCGACGCAATGACGCTCGTCGGCCTCGTGCTGATGGCGCTGATGGCAGTGGGCGTCGTGCTCGTGCGCGCCAATACGCTCTATGCGCTCGTGATGCTGAGCACTTGTGGACTGCTCGTCACGCTGGCGTTCGTACGTTTTTCCGCGCCCGATCTCGCGCTCACGCAGATCTCCGTGGAAGTGGTCACCGTGCTGCTGCTCGTGCTCGCCATCTACTTTCTGCCTGTCGTGCAGCGCACGCAGCAGCCGCGAGGCACGCGCGCCCGCAACGCGGTGCTCGCACTCGCGGGCGGCGCACTGATCGGCGGCGTGGCGTATGCGGTGATGACGCGCGCACCCGTCGATGGCATCGGTCAGTTCTTTCTCGCGAACGCGCTGCCGGGCAGCGGCGGCCATAACGTCGTGAACGTGATCCTCGTGGACTTCCGCGGCTTCGACACGATGGTCGAAATCAGCGTGCTGGTGGTGGCTGGGCTCGCCGTGAAGGCGCTGCTGCGCGGACTGCGCCTGAAGTCGCCCGATACGGGCCCGGGCGGCCTGCCGTGGTCGTCGCAGTCGCATCCGCTGCTGCTCGCCATTCTCGCGCGCCTCATGCTGCCGCTCACCCTGCTCGTTGCCGCCTTCATTTTTCTGCGCGGCCACAATCTGCCGGGCGGCGGCTTTATCGCCTCGCTCGTGATCTCCATCGCACTGCTGCTGCAATACGTGGCGAGCGGCGTGCTATGGACCGAGTCGCGCATCCGCATCAACTACCGCGCGCTCGCGGGCCTCGGCATTCTCGTCGCAGCCGCCACGGGCGTGGGCGCGATCGTGCTCGGCCGGCCCTTCCTCACGAGCGCGTTCGGCCATCTGCAGGTGCCGCTGATCGGCGAAATCGAACTGAGCACGGCCATGCTGTTCGACCTCGGCGTGCTCGGCGCCGTGGTCGGCACGACGCTCACGATCGTCTCGCATCTCGGCGTGCGCGACAAGGACATGCAATCCGTGGAGAAAAGCTGATGGAAGCCGCCTTCGCCATTACGCTCGGGGTGCTGTGCGCGAGCGGCATCTATCTGCTGCTGTGCGCGCGCGTGCTGCCCGTGATCCTCGGTATCACACTGTTCTCGTATGCGATCAACCTGTTCCTGCTCGGCATGGGCCGGCTCTCCACCGGCAAGCCGCCCGTGATCGCGGCGCTCGCGCGCTATGCCGACCCGGTGCCGCAGGCGCTCGTGCTCACGGCGATCGTGATCGGCTTCGCCATGACGGCCTTCACGGTCGTGCTCGCGCTGCGCGCGCTCGCGATCGACGGCACCGATCATGTGGACGGCGACAACCCGCAGCGCAGCGCTCTGGAGATGCGCGGCGAATGAACCACGCTCTCATCCTCCCCATTCTGATTCCGCTGTTCGCGGCCGGCTCGATCGTTGCGCTGCCGCTGCGCGCGAAGCGCCTGCAGCGCGCGATCAACGTGATTGCCACGCTCGCGCTGCTGCCCATCGCGGTGGCGCTCGCCGAGTTCGCGGCGCAAGGGCGGATTGCCGGCTATGCGCTCGGCGCGTGGCCCGCGCCGTTCGGCATCGTGTTGCAGATCGACCGGCTCGGCGCACTCATGCTCGTGCTGACCGCGCTGCTCGCGTGCTGCTGCCTGCTCGGCACCACGAGCGCCGATGCGCGGCGCGGGCGCTACTACCGCGCGCTCGTGCAGTTCGAACTAATGGGTCTGAACGGCGCGTTTCTCGCCGGCGATCTCTTCAATCTGTTCGTCTTCTTCGAACTGCTGCTGATCGCCTCTTACGCGCTGCTGCTGCATGGCGGCGGCCGCCGCCGCGTGCGCAACGGCCTGCACTACATGCTGCTGAACCTCGTGGGCTCGTCGTTCTTCCTGATCGCGCTGGGCGTGCTATACGGCCTCACGGGCACACTCAACATGGCCGACGCGGGCGAACGGCTCGCGCACCTGGACCCCGCTTCGCTGCCCCTCGCCCAGTTCGCGGGCGCGACGCTCATGCTCGTATTCGGCCTCAAGGCCGCTGTGTTCCCCATGTCGTTCTGGTTGCCACAGGCGTACAGAAGCGCAATCGGGCCGGTGGCCGCGCTGTTCGCGATCATGACCAAGGTGGGCATCTACGCGATGCTGCGCTGCGACGCGCTCGTGTTCGGCGCGGCAGGCGGCGTGCTCGACGCGTTCCTGCATCAATGGGCGTGGTGGCTCGCCATCGCGACGATCGTCTATGGCGCGCTCGGCGCGCTCGCGGTATCGAGCCTCAAGACCACGACCGGCTTTCTCGTGCTGGTTTCGGTCGGCCTGCTGATCGCGGCCGTGACGCTGCAAACCGTGCTCGCCTGGAGCGCGCTGCTGTACTACCTCATCAGCACGACGCTATGCACGGGCGCGCTGTTCATGCTCGCCGATGCACTGGAGCCCGAAGCAAGCGAACCTGCGGCCGTGCCCGCTGCCCCCGAAACGCGCGAACCCGCCTCGCTCGAATCGCTCGACGACGCCACTGCGCCCGCCATCACGCCCGAGGCGGACGGCGAACCAGGCGCAGCGCCGCCCAAGGCAGCGGAGCCTGAAAAGCATCCGGCGCGCTGGCCCTCGAACATCGCCGGCGGACTCTATCTCGCTGCAGCCGTCGGCGCTGTCGGCCTGCCGCCGCTCTCGGGCTTTCTGGGCAAGGCCATGGTGCTCGCCGCCACGCCGCTTGCGCAGGCCGTCGTGCTGTGGCCCGCCGTGCTGGCCGCGGGCCTGCTGTCGATCGTCGCGCTCAGCCGCACGGGCACACGCCTGCTGTGGGCGATGCCCGCCGCACGCGCCTACGACGGCGCGCCCGCCGCCGCGCCGCACGGCAGCCGCGCGAAGCTCGCCGCGTGTGCGCTGCTGCTCGCGGGCGTGGTGGCGGCAACGGTGTTCGCCGGCCCGCTCAAGCAGTATCTCGACGCCACCGCCGCGCAGCTGCTCGATCGCGAAGCCTACGTTCACGCGATCCTGCCCGCGCCGGCCACGCAAACGTCACAGGGCGGGGGAAGCTGACATGAAGCGGCTCTTTCCGCACCCCTGGCTCACCGTCGTGCTGCTCGTGTGCTGGGTCTTGCTGATGAACGACGTGTCGCCGGGCAACCTGCTCCTCGGGCTCGTGCTCGGGACCGCCATCGCCTACCGCGTGGGCGAAGGGCTGTGGCTCACGCCCGTGCGCTTCGGCAAGCCGTGGCTGCTCGTGCGGCTCCTCGGGCATGTGCTCTACGACATCCTCGTGGCGAATCTCGAAGTCGCGTTGCTCGTGCTTGGCCCGACGAAGCGCCTGCGCCCGGCGTTCATCGACGTGCCGCTCGACAGCACCCACGAAATCGCGCTTGCGGCGCTCATCAGCATCGTCTCGCTGAGTCCCGGCACGCTGTGCGCCGAGCTTTCCGACGACCGCAGGCGCCTCGTCGTGCACGTGCTCGACCTCGAAGACGAAGCCGCGCTCGTCGCCTTGATCAAGTCCCGTTACGAGGCCCCGCTCATGGAGATATTCGCATGCTAGCCATTGCCATTCCGGTGTCGTTCACGATCCTCGGGCTCGCGTTCCTGCTCACGCTCGTGCGCCTCGTGCGCGGGCCTTCGCTGCCCGACCGGCTCGTCGCGCTCGACACGCTCAATATCAACGCGATTGCGCTCATCGTCGTCTACGGCATCATGCTGCGCTCGACGGTCTTCTTCGAAATCGCGCTGCTCATCGCGGTCATGGGGTTCGTGGCGACTGTCGCGTTCACGAAGTACCTGCAGCGCGGCGACATCATCGAACTGAACTAGGGCGAGTGCGTCATGCAAACCGTCATCGAAGCGATTGTCTGCGTGCTGCTCCTGCTCGGCAGCGCGTTCATGCTGATCGGCGCCATAGGACTCGCACGCCTGCCCGACTTCTACATGCGCCTGCACGGACCGACCAAATCGACCACGCTCGGCGTGGGCGGCGTCGTGCTCGCTTCCGTCGTGTACTTCAGTGTGCACAACAATTTCGCGAGCCTGCACGAAGTGCTGATTCCGGCGTTCCTGTTTCTCACCGCGCCCATCAGCGCGCATATGCTCACCAAGGCCGGGATCCAGCAGCGCGTCGCCGTTTCGTCCGTGACGCGCGGAAGGCCGGATGCCGCCGGCGCCAGTGCAGGCGGCGAAGGTGCGCAAGGCGCGAACCCGGACACCAATGCCGCACAGGACTTCTGACTATCGGCACGCAACAGCGCGCCGCTCACACTGCCGCGCCGCGCCCGGTCTTGCGGGCCTCGCCCAGCACGTAATCGATGAAGGTCGACGCCGCCCGCGTGTGGTGGCGGTTCGGCATATAGAGCATGTACATATGCGTGCCGAAAATGCTCAGGCGCCAGCTATCGAGCGACGTGACGGCAGCGCCCTGGCGAATGTCGTCGTGCATCACGTAGTCGGGCACGATGCCCACACCGAGTCCCGCGAGAATCGACTGGCGCAAAAACAGGAAGTTTTCCGAGATGATCGAGGGCTCGAGTAGCACCTCGTGCCGGTCCTCGTTCAGATAACCCGCAAGGCGCAATTGCCGCCCCACCACCGTTGCCGTGATGACGGGCGCGCGCGCCAGGTCTTCCAGTGTTTGCGGCATGCCGTGCTGCTCAGCCCACTGCGTGCAGGCACACGCGATGTACTTCACCGGCCCCATGTCGCGCGCCACGAGATTCTGCGGCGGCTCGTGCATCACGCGCACGGCGATATCCACCTCGTCGCGCAGCAGGTCCTCCACGCGATTTTCGAACATCACGTCGAGCACGATGCCGGGGTACATCCGCTTGAACTGGATGAGCCAGTCCGACATCACGAGCTGCCCGTAGCCGCTCGGCACCGAAAGCCGCACGCGCCCCTGCAGGCTCTGGCCGAGCGTGGAAACCGATTCGCGCGCGGCGTGCAGCGCGTTCTGGATCGCGCGGCCGTGCTCGTAGAGCTTCAGGCCGATTTCGGTCGGCTCGACACGGCGCGTGGTGCGGCGCACGAGCTGCAGGCCGATCGACTTCTCCAGGTGGTTGAGGTGGTAGCTGACATTCGCGCGGCTCATCTTGAGCCGGCGCGCCGCCTCGCTCAGGTTGCCCGCGTCGAGAATCTCGACGAGCAGGGTCAGCGCGTTGACGTCCATGGCACATCCACTGTCAAGGATAATTTGACAGTCTGTCAACGGGCGATGGGATTGTCAATTGGCCTTGACGCGCCGAGAATCGACGAGAACGTGAAACACTGCCGTCTGGCCCACCAGTCCGGCCCTCATTATGGAGACAACCTCGCCATGGCATCCGATCCCGTGAACGCCGCCCCCGTCACTCATGAACTGCGCGGCAAGGTGCTGCTCGTCACCGTGGACAACCCGCCCGTCAACGCGCTCGGTGTGGACGTACGCCGCGGCCTCGCCGCCGCCATCGAGCACGCCGAGGCGAGCGACGCCGTGCAAGCCGTGCTGATCGTCGGCGCGGGGCGCAATTTCATTGCCGGCGCGGACATTCGCGAGTTCGGCAAGCCGCCGCAGCCGCCTGCGCTGCCCGACGTCTGCAACCGCATCGAGGCCTGCCACAAGCCGGTGATCGCCGCCATTCACGGCGCGGCACTCGGCGGCGGCCTCGAAGTGGCGCTCGCGGCGCACTACCGGCTCGCCGTGGCGGGCGCGAAGCTCGGCCTGCCCGAAGTGCAACTGGGCCTGCTGCCCGGCGCAGGCGGCACGCAGCGCACGCCGCGTTTGATCGGCGCCGAAGCGGCGCTCTCGCTGATGCTGAGCGGCCGTCACGCGAGCGCGCAGGAAGCGCAAAAGCTGGGTCTCGTCGACCGGCTGGGCGCGAGCGACGACACGCTCGCCGAAGGCCTCGCCTATGCGCAGGAACTGCTCGCAGGCCATGCACCGGTACGACGCACCCGCGACGCCCAGGCGCTCGCCGATCGCGGCGTTGCGCAAGCCGTGATCGACGCCGCGCGCGCCGACACCGCGAAGAAGTCGCGCGGTCTCTTCTCGCCGCTGAAGATCGTCGAGTGCGTGCAGGCCGCGCTCGATCTTTCGTTCGACGAGGGCCTGCGCTTCGAGCGCAAGCAGTTCCTCGAATGCCTCGAGAGTCCGCAGCGCGCGGGTCTCGTGCACGCGTTCTTCGCTGAGCGCGAAGTGCAGAAGGCCCCTGAGACGAAGAGCGCGAAGCCGCGCGCGATCGAAACCGTGGGCGTGATCGGCGGCGGCACGATGGGCGCGGGCATTGCCGTGGCCGTGCTCGACGCGGGCCTGCCGGTGACGATGATCGAGCGCGACGACGCCTCGCTCGCGCGCGGCCGCGCGCATGTGGAAAAGGTCTACGACGGCCTCATCGCCAAAGGCCGGATGAAGCCCGAAGCGAAAGCGCAGATCCTCGCGCGCTTTGGCGGCAGCACCTCGTACGATGCGCTCGCGAACGCCGATCTCGTCATCGAAGCCGTATTCGAGGACATGGCCGTGAAGCAGGCCGTGTTCGCCGAACTCGACCGCGTGTGCAAACCCGGCACCGTGCTCGCGTCCAACACTTCGTATCTCGACATCGACGCCATTGCGGCCAGCATCGAACGCCCGCAGGACGTGGTAGGCCTGCACTTCTTCTCGCCTGCGAACATCATGAAGCTGCTCGAAATCGTGGTGCCGAAGCAGGTGAGCGCCGATGTGGTTGCCACGGCATTCGAGCTGGCGAAGAAGCTGCGCAAGGTGCCGGTGCGCGCCGGCGTGTGCGACGGCTTCATCGGCAACCGCATTCTCGCGGTGTTCCGCACCGCTGCGGATCATCTGATGGAAGACGGCGCCTCGCCGTATCAGATCGACAAGGCCGTGCGCGACTTCGGCTTTCCGATGGGCCCGTACCAGGTCGTCGATCTCGCGGGCGGCGACATCGGCTGGGCCACGCGCAAGCGCCGCGCCGCCACGCGCGACCCGAAGGCGCGCTACGTGCAGATCGCCGACCGCATTTGCGAGCGCGGCTGGTTCGGCCAGAAGACGGGCCGCGGCTTCTATCTCTACCCGGAAGGCGCACGCACGGGCACGCCCGACCCCGAAGTCGAGTCCATCATCCGCGCTGAGCGCGAACGCGCGGGCATCACGCCGCGCACCTTCACCGACGAAGCGATCATGCGCCGCTACATGGCCGCGATGATCAACGAAGGCGCGAACGTCGTGCACGAAAAGATTGCCCTGCGCCCCCTCGATGTCGATGTCGCGCTGCTCTACGGCTACGGCTTCCCGCGCTATCGCGGCGGCCCGATGAAGTATGCCGATACCGTGGGCCTCGCCAACGTGCTCGCCGATATCCGCGAGTTTGCGAAAGAAGATCCGCTGTTCTGGCGTCCTTCGCCGCTGCTCGTCGAACTGGTCGAGCGCGGCGAGAATTTCGCGAGCCTCAATCAATCGGCCTGAAAGTGCAATAAGGAGCTTTTCGGACATGGACCTCAAATTCACCGCCGAAGAAGAGGCGTTTCGCAGCGAAGTGCTCGCGTTCCTGAACGAGCGCCTGCCACAGCGCATTGCCGGCAAGGTGAGCAACGGCCGGCACCTCACGCGCGACGACATGGCGCAATGGCACGCCATCCTCCACGAAAAAGGCTGGCTCGCGAATCACTGGCCGCGGGAATACGGCGGCCCCGGCTGGACCGCCGTGCAGAAGTTCATCTTCGAGAACGAATGCGCGATCGCGGGCGCGCCGCGCATCGTGCCGTTCGGCGTGAACATGCTCGGGCCCGTGCTCATCAAGTACGGCAGCGAGGCGCAAAAGCGCTACTGGCTGCCGCGCATTCTCGACGGCTCGGACTGGTGGTGCCAGGGCTATTCGGAACCGGGCGCGGGCTCGGACCTCGCCTCGCTGCGCACGACTGCCGTGCGTGACGGCGACCACTACGTGGTGAACGGCCAGAAGACGTGGACCACGCTCGGCCACTACGCGAACATGATCTTCTGCCTCGTGCGCACCGCCACCGACGTGCGCAAGCAGGAAGGCATCAGCTTCCTGCTGATCGACATGACCACGCCGGGCATCGAGGTTCGCCCCATCGTTACGCTCGACGGCGAACATGAGGTTAACGAAGTGTTTTTCACCGATGTGCGCGTGCCGGTGGCAAACCTGGTTGGCGAAGAAAACCGGGGCTGGACCTACGCGAAATATCTGCTCACGTACGAGCGCACGAATATCGCGGGCGTGGGCTTTTCGGTGGCGGCGCTCGCGCGCCTGAAGCGCGCCGCGCAGAAGATCACGCGCAACGGCAAGCCGCTCGCGGAGGATCCGCAATTTGCGGCGCGCATCGCAAAGGTCGAGATCGATCTCGATAACATGAAGACGACGAACCTGCGCGTGATCGCAGCCGTGGCGGGCGGCGGCGTGCCCGGTGCGGAAAGCTCGATGCTGAAGATTCGCGGCACCGAGATCCGCCAGGAGATCTCCTCGCTGCTGCGCCGCGCGATGGGGCCGTATGCGGTGCCGTTCGTCGAGGAAGCGCTCGAAGAGGGATATGCGGGCGAGGCAATCGGCCCCGATGAAGCCGCGAGCGCCGCCGCGCAATACTTCAACAACCGCAAGCTGTCGATTTTCGGCGGCTCCAACGAAATTCAGAAGAACATCATCTCCAGGATGATTCTCGGTCTTTGAAAGGCGCGCCATGGACTTCCAGCACACTGAAGACCGCCGCATGCTTGCGGATACACTCAATCGCTTCATCACGGAGCAATACGGTTTCCATGCGCGCGATACAATCGCGCGCTCCGATGCAGGCTTTAGCGCAGACATGTGGCGGCGCTTCGCCGAACTCGGCGTGATCGGCGCACTGTTCGACGAGGCCGATGGCGGCTTCGGCGGCGCGGGCTTCGACGTCGCGGTGGTGTTCGAAGCGCTCGGGCGCGGACTCGTGGTCGAGCCGTTCCTCGATACGCTGATCGTCGGCCGCGCGCTCGCCCACGCGGGCAGCGAGGCGCAGCGCGCGCGCATTGCCTCGTTCGTCGACGGCTCGCAAATCGCCGCGCTCGCGCACGACGAGCCGGGTTCGCACTACGAGGACGCACGCGTGGCGACGCGCGCGGAGAAAAGCGGCGATGGCTGGGTCCTGCAAGGCGCGAAGGGCGTCGTACAGCACGCGGAACACGCCGATGTGCTGCTCGTCCCGGCGCGTACCTCGGGTAACGAATTCGACGAAGCGGGCATCTCCCTCTTCCTCGTGCCGCGCGATGCAGCGGGCGTGAGCCTGCGCGGCTACCGCAAGATCGATGGCGGCCGCGCAGCGGAAGTGACGCTCGACGACGTGAAGCTCAATGCCGATGCGCTCGTCGGCACGCAAGGCAGCGGCTTCGCGACGCTCGAACACGCACGCGGATACGGCATCGTCGCGCTTGCATCGGAGGCCGTGGGCGCGATGGATGTCGCACGCGACTTCACGCTCGAGTACCTGCGCACGCGCAAGCAGTTCGGTGCGCCCATCGGCAGCTTCCAGGCGTTGCAGCATCGCATGGCGGACCTGCTGCTCGAAATCGAGCAGGCGCGCTCGGCGGTCATCAACGCGGCAGCGGCGGTCGACGCGCCGCGCGCGCAGCGCGAACGTGCGCTTTCGGCCGCCAAGTACACGATCGGGCGCATTGGCGCGCGCGTGGCCGAAGAAGCGATCCAGCTGCACGGCGGCATTGGCATGACGTGGGAACTGCCGCTCGCGCACTATGCAAAGCGGCTCGTGATGATCGATCATCAGCTCGGCGACGAGGATCATCATCTCGCGCGCTACATCGCATTGGGGCGTGAGGCAGCATGAAACATGAGGGGCGGCGGCATACAGTTGCCCCAACAACGAATCAGGAGTACCCGTTGATGCAGACGGACAACGACAGCTTGCCCCTGGCGGGCGTGCGCGTGCTCGACCTTTCGCGCGTGCTGGCCGGGCCGTGGAGCGCGATGGTGCTCGGCGACCTCGGCGCGGAAGTCATCAAGATCGAGCATCCCGACCGCGGCGACGACACGCGCGACTGGGGTGTGCGAGTCGGCAAGACAGAGACTGCGTATTTCAACAGCGTGAACCGCAACAAGCGTTCGGTCACGCTCGATCTGCAGACGCCCGAAGGCCAGCAGATCGTGCGCGAGCTGGCGAAAACCAGCGACATCGTCGTTCAGAACTTCAAGTTCGGCGGCGCGGAAAAGCTCGGGCTCGGCTATGAGCCGTTGAGCGCCGAAAATCCGCGTCTCATCTATTGCTCGATTTCGGGCTACGACCGCACGGGGCCCGAAGCGCAACGCCCCGGCTACGACCTCGTCGTGCAGGGCGAAACGGGCCTCATGGCGATGAACGGCGAAGCCCGCCAGCCGCCGCTCAAATTCGGGGTGGCGGCCGTGGATCTGTTCACGGGCATGTATTGCGCGCAGGCGATGCTCGCCGCGCTCTACGAGCGCGAGCGCACGGGCCGCGGGCGCCACGTCGAGATGGCGCTGTTCGACTGCGGCCTCATGATTACCGCTTACTACGGCCTCGAAGCGCTGCTGCTCGGCGAGGACCCGCCGCGTTACGGCAATGCGCACCCGTCGATCGTGCCGTATGGCGTGTTCGATGCAGCCGATGGTCCGCTCGTCGTCACCGTGGGCAACAACGCCCAGTTCGAACGCTTTTGCCGCGAAGTGATCGAGCGCCCCGACCTCGCCGACGACGCGCGCTACAAGACCAACATCCTGCGCGCGCAGAACCGCGAAACGCTCGTGCCCGAACTCACTCACGAACTGGGCCGCCGTCCGCGCAAACTGCTGCTCGAACGGCTCGCGCGCGCGGGCATTCCGTGCGGCGAAGTGGCGGGCTTGCGCGAGGCGCTGCTTTCGCCGCGCGCCACGCGTGGCGGGCTCGTCACGCAGCAGCCGCATCCGCATACCGAAAGCGGCACGACGCCGGTGCTTGCGCCGCCCTGGCGCTTCGACGGCGAACGCCTGCCCGTGCGACGCGCGCCTCCGCAACTGGGCGAAGGCACGCGGGAGGTCCTGCAGTCGATGCTCGGTTATTCGGCGGAACAGGTGGCCGCGTTGAAGGAAAAAGGCGTTATCTGAATCCGGTCCCGGTCGGACCCGGGCTCGCTGCCGCACCCGGCGAATCCATCGCGAGGCCGCCGCCCCTTGCGCGAAGCGGCTGCGCCTTCGCCCCTCTCCGTGCCCCGCCCGGCCTCGCGTTGCACGTAGTTGCGCGCGCCCGGTTATATTGCGCGTGATGGTCCCGCACGCCGCTTGCGGCTAGTCGCGGACGGCCGACGGCCGGTGCGGACCGGCACCCGCGCAATCTCGCGTACTTCCCGCGAGCCCCAGCAAACGAACCCGCCCCGCTCATGGAGCACGCCTACGATCATCTGCTGCACCTGCTCGCCGCGCACGCCACGTGGACGCTCGCCTTTGTCGTGGTCGCCGCTTTCCTCGAATCGCTCGCGTTCGTCGGCACGTTCATTCCCGGCAGCACGGCGATGTTCATTGCCGGCGCGTTCGCAGCCACCGGCACGATCAACCTCGGCTGGCTCTTCGTCTGCGCCATTGCGGGCGCCGTGGCCGGCGACGGCGTGAGCTTCTGGATCGGCCATCGCTATCGCGGCTCGCTGGCCCAGATGTGGCCGTTCAGCCGCCATCCCGCCATACTCGAGCGCGCGCAGGCTTACTTCGTGAGCCACGGCACGCGCAGCGTGATCCTCGCGCGCTTCATCGCGCCGCTGCGCGCCGTCGTGCCGATCGTCGCGGGCATGGCCGGTATGAAGCCCATGCGCTTCTTCATGATGAACGTGATTTCCGCGCTCGTGTGGGCGCCCGCGCATATCGTGCCGGGCGTGGTGTTCGGCGCCTCGCTCCAGCTCGCCGGCGCGGTGTCGTTCCGGCTGGTGGTCGTCATCGGCATCGTCGCGCTCGCGGTCTGGCTCATCTGGCGTTTCGTGCGCATGCTGCTGCTGCACATCGACAACTGGGCAGGCGCGTCGCGGCGCAGCGCGGCCCAGTGGGCGGCGCAGCATCCCGGGCGCGCCTCGAAGCGCATCGCCCGCCTGCTCGACCCGGCGCAGCCCGCGCTCGGCCCGATCATCGTGATCACGGGCCTCGTGCCGGTATGCGCTGCCGTATTTTCCTATGTGCTCGGCAACGTGCTGCGCGGCGCGCCGCTCGTGCAGATCGACCAGTCCGTGCGCCAGTTCCTGCAGTCGATTCGCACCACATGGGCCGATGCTGCCCTCGCGCGCGTCGAAACGCTCGGCAGCGCCTGGACGCTCGCGGCGCTCATCGCGACGGCGGGCATATGGATGGTGCTGGAGCGGCGTTGGCGCACGATTGCTTACTGGATGATCGCGGCGGCCGTTTCGCAGTTGCTCATCGTCATCCTGCGCTTCGCGATCCACCATACGTCGCCGGGCGGCGGCCAGGCCGTCGAGGCCTACGTGTTCCCGAGCGACCGCGTGTCGTCGATGGTGATCGTCTACGGCTTCGTGATGTTCCTGCTCGTGCGCCGCGCGAGCATGCTGGAGGCCGCGCTCGTTGCCGCGCTCGGCAACGGGATCGTCGTGGCCGTCGCGTTCGCGGGGCTCTACTTCGACCGCTTCCTGTTCTCGGACGCCATCGGCGGCGCGGCCTTCGCCGCCATCTGGGTGGCGATCGTGGTGCTCACCTCGCTCTGGCGCTACCCCAAGCGGCCGCCGCAACGCGCATACATGCCGCTCATCGTGCTGATCGTGCTGGTCGGCGCCGTTCTGCTGCAAACGTTACCGGCCGGGCGCACGCCCGCGCCGCCCACCGCCGCTGCGCCGCCGCCTGTCGTCCTTTCGCAGATGCAGTGGAGCGATTCGCTGTGGAGGACGTTTGCGTGCTATCGCTTCGACATGAAAGGCGCGCGCCGCGAGCCGATGACGATCCAGTGGGCCGCGAGCGCCGACGATCTGCGCGCGGCGCTGCGCGACGCGGGCTGGGCCGAAGGTCCGCAGCTCTCGGTGAGGAGCGTGCTATCGCTTGTCGCACCGAACGTGGACGTGATGTCGCTGCCGCTGCTGCCGAAGCTGAACAATGGCGTGCCCTCGCCGCTCGTGTTCGCCCGCGCGCGCCTCGCCGGGAAGCCCGGCGACGCGGGGGAGCCGGGCAGCCGCCGCGACGTGCTGCGCTTCTGGCCTTCGGGCTACGCGCTCACGCCGCGGCATCACGGAAGCAGCAATGGAAACGGCAAAGGAAACAGCAATGGCGACGGCCACGCGAGCGAGGGGGAGCCCGCGCCGATCTGGGTGGGCTCGCTCGTCCATGAACGGCTGCGGCGCGGGTCGTGGCCCTTCAACGTGGTCACGACCTACCCCGACGACGCTTCCGACCTCAGCGCCCCCGGCCAGCCGGCGGGCTGGCGAACGCTCGCGCTGCCGGGCGAGCTGAGCTGCGAAGGGCGGCCCGTGAAGCTGATCGTGCAGGACGAGCGCTGAAAGGGCAATTGACGGCTCAGGCCGGGCTCTCGCCCCAGCTTCCCGTGGCATGGAAGCGGTCGATGCGCTTGCGGGCGTCCGCGTAGGCGGCGTCGAGCGCGGCGTCGGGGCCCGTGTAGTTGCGCATCATGTCGTGAAAGCGCACGCTGCGCCCTTCGACATGGGCGTCCGCGCCGTGGCGGCAGATGTAGCCGCTGTAGTGGAACAGCGGCTCGGGCGCACGCGGCCCGAACGCCGGAATCGGCAGCACCCAGATCTCGAAGCCTTCATGCTCGGTGTGGTCCCACATGGTGTGTCTCCCGCTCGCCATGACATCGACTATCGTCGCACGGCACCCCTCTCGCCTGCAAACGGCCTTTTCCCCCGAGTTTGGCTAAACTATGCGGGCGCAGCAGAACCCAAACCCGACTCAGGACCCAGAAGCGATACCTCACATCATGACGCCGGCCTCTCTCACGCAGGAACCGCAGTCCGTCTCCAGCGCCGTCACGCGCAACGCCTTCTTCATCGTGGCGACCGTCAACGAAGACGCCGCGAGCCGCGCCACCGTGCGCGCCTGGTGCGCCGATGTCGCCAACCTCGTGCGCGCGGTCGGCAAGCGCGTACCCGCCGGCAATCTGTCCTGTGTGGTCGGCTTTTCGTCCGACGCATGGGACAAGCTGTTCGGCGAGCCGCGCCCGGCCGGCCTGCACCCGTTCCGCGAATTCGGCACGGGCGAGCGCAAGGCCATCGCCACGCCCGGCGACATCCTGCTGCACATTCGCGCCGACGAAACCGATCTCTGTTTCGAGCTGGCCACCCAGCTCATGACGCGCCTGGAAGGCGCGGTCACGACCGTGGACGAAGTGCACGGCTTTCGCAACTTCGACATGCGCGCGATGATCGGCTTCGTCGACGGCACCGAGAACCCGACGGGCAACGAAGCCGTCCATTTCACGGTGATCGGCGAAAACGAAGATCCCGAATTCTGCGGCGGCAGTTATGTGCTCGTACAGAAGTACCTGCACGACATGAAAGGCTGGAACGCGCTTTCGGTGGAGGCCCAGGAGCACATCATCGGCCGCACCAAGCTGCAGGACATCGAACTGGACGAAGCGGTGAAGCCGAGCTGGTCGCACAGCTCGCTCACCACGCTCGAAGACGATGCGGGCAACGAGATCAAGATCCTGCGCGACAACATGCCGTTCGGCCGGCCCGGCTCGGCCGAATTCGGCACCTACTTCATCGGCTACGCGCGTTCGCCCGAGCCGATCGAACAGATGCTCGAAAACATGTTCGTCGGCCTGCCGCCCGGCAACTATGACCGTCTGCTCGACTTCAGCCGCGCCGTCACGGGAGGCCTGTTCTTCGTGCCGTCGCAAACGCTGCTCGAAGCGCTCGCCGAAGTCGACCCGGGCGCCGCGCCCACCATCGAGGTGGGCACAGGCAATGCATCAGAAACAGAAACCGGGCCTGCCGCCGCGCCGAGCGCGGACGGCTCGCTCGCCATCGGATCCCTTAAAGGAGCACCCCGGCATGAATAACCTCCATCGCGAGCTGGCGCCCATTTCCACGGCCGCGTGGTCGCAAATCGAAGAAGAAGTGGCGCGCACCTTCAAGCGCTCGCTCGCGGGCCGCCGCGTCGTGGACGTCGAGGGCCCCGGCGGCCCGGCGCTCGCGGCAGTCGGCACCGGCCACCAGAACGGCATCGAAGCGCCGCTCGAAGGCATCCGCGCGCGCCAGCGCGAAGTGAAGGCGATCGTGGAATTGCGCGTGCCGTTCGAACTTTCGCGCGACGCCATCGACGACGTGGAGCGCGGCGCCGAAGACTCCGACTGGCAGCCAGCCAAGGACGCGGCCACGCGCCTCGCGTTCGCGGAAGACCGCGCGATTTTCGACGGCTACACGGCCGCGCAGATCACGGGCATCCGCGAAGGCTCGTCGAACCCGATCCTGCCGATGCCGGCCGATATCGCCGACTACCCCACGGTCATCGCCAAGGCGCTCGAGCAGTTGCGCCTGCAAGGCGTGGACGGTCCGTACGCGGTGCTGCTCGGCTCCGATGCGTACACGGCGGTGAGCGAAGCGAGCGACATGGGTTATCCGATTCTCGAGCACATTCGCCGTCTGGTGAACGGCGAGATCATCTGGGCGCCGGCCATCGAGGGCGGCGCGATCCTGAGCACGCGCGGCGGCGATTTCGCGTTCCACCTCGGGCAGGATGTGTCGATCGGCTATTCGTCGCATGACGACAAGAGCGTGAAGCTGTATCTGCAGGAGAGCTTCACGTTCATGATGCTGACTTCCGAGGCTTCGGTGGCGGTGAAGCCGGAGTAAGTGACAAGAGGTCGAATGGCGATGCCATGCGCCCGCCGCTCCCGACTGCCGGTATCATGGCGGCCTCGCCCGGGACGACGCGTCGTCCCGGCGCGCGGTTCCATTCACGAAGACAGAGGAAGACCGTCATGACGGCAGCAGCACAATTCGACCAGGTTTCCGTAATCAAACGCGCCAACGTCTACTTCGACGGCAAGTGCGTCTCGCACACCGTGCTGTTCGCCGACGGCTCGCGCAAGACGCTCGGCGTGATCCTGCCGGGCACGCTGAACTTCGGCACCGACGCCGCCGAGCTGATGGAAGTGCAGGCAGGCCGGTGCCGCATCCGCCTGGAAGGCACGGACGAGTGGAAGACCTACAGCGCCGGCGAGTCGTTCCCGGTGCCGGGCAAGAGCCGTTTCGACATCGAAGTGGTCGAGACGCTCGACTACGTTTGCAGCTATCTGTAAGCGTTGCATCGATGAAGCTTGACGTTACGGCTGATAAGACGAATCGACGATCGTCCACAGCGCAGCTTTCGGCTTCAGGTTCGCATCGAAGGGCAACGGCAGGTTGTTGCGCGGCACCGGCGTCGACGTCAGCCACGTATGCTTGTCCGAATAGCCCCAGAACGTTACCGCCTTGATGCTCGGCTCCTGCTCGAACAGAGCGAACACCGCACGATATCGCCGGGCTTGCGCGCGCATGATGTCGTTCGGCACAGGATGGCCGAGGTCCGGCAGACATGCGTGCGGATGGCTCCAGCATTCGCCCGGATCGGTATAGAGACTCACGTCGAGCTCGGTCACCTGGTTTTCGAGGCCGAGCGCGGCGACGTCGTCGAACGCCTGCCTGATGTTCGGCAGCGGCGGCCAGTTCACGCTGATATGCATCTGATGCCCGACGCCGTCGATCGGCACGCCCTGAGCGCGGAGATCGCGGATCACCGCGAGCAGCTTCGCGCGCTTGCCTGGATCGTCAGTGTTGTACTCGTTGATATAGAGCTTCACGTGCGGGTCTGCCGCGCGCGCCGCGCGGAAAGCGATCGCGATGTAGTCCTTGCCGAGCGCGCGATACCACGGACTGTCTTCCCGATACACCTGATGCGGGTCGTCGCTGATCACTTCGTTGACCACGTCCCATGCATAGACCTTGCCGCGGAAGTGTGTGACGACGTCGGTTACATATCGATCGAGCCGCTTCGCCACGACGTCGTGATAGTGCGGGTCTTTTGGATCGCCGGCGAAGAACCAGGCCGGCGCTTCGGTCCAGTCGCCCGCCTTGAAGTGCCAAACGAGCGTATGGCCGCGCACCGCGATGCCGTGCGCCTGAGCAAACGCGACGATCTGGTCGGCGGGCTCGAAGTTGTACTGGCCTTGCGCGACGCCGATCGTGCCCGGCTTCATCTTGTTCTCCGCGGTGAGGCTCGAGAACTGTGCGGCGATGAGCGCCGCGTCGGCGGGACTGTCGATCGAATCGGGCTCGATCGCCGCGCCGACCTTGAAGTGCGCGGCCATCACACTGCGCAGTGGCGGCAGCGCTTCAGCGGGCGCCGCGGCGAGCGGCGGCCCGTCGTGGGCGGCCACCGTCTGGTTGTTCGCGCAGCCCGCGGTCCATGCGAGCGTGCAAACGGCCACGGCTGCGCAGAACATGCGCATCGAAGTCCTCAACGGACGCATTGCTGGTCTCCTGGTGATGTGACGCCCGGCCGGATGTATTCTAACCACCGATAACGTTAGCGGTAACAACGCGGATGTTAGGGAGCGCCCCTCGGACCGGCTATGAGGGATTTACCTGAGGTGTGAACGAGGCGATGCAAGGTGAATGAGTGTCGAGTCGATCGATTTGACTCAGCGCGCCTTGACAGCGCTTTCAAATGGAGTTGCACCGGCCTGGCGCGCCACCGACTGCGCGAAACGGAGCGCCGGTCACTCAATCCCAACTGGCGGGACGGGAGAACCGAAGCCCTTCAGCGCGCGGCGTGCTTCAAACGTCGTGCGCGCGGCGATTCAGTTTGATTTCAATGTGCGCCCAACGAGCCTCCATCTGGGGAGAGCCGGTTGTCCACCGAGGTGACACCGGGCACCGACATCGCACTCTGTTCGGCGCGCGCGACATGTTCCCGCTCTGGCACCCATCCCAGCAGCGTGATCTGTCCTGAGTGGGCAAAGACAAATACGTGTGACATCCCGACGCCGCTGCGCGCCTCCGCGACGCGCACGGCATGGGCAAGCTGCTGGTCAGTGGCTTGCGCATCACCCTGGGCATGGGCCACCGGCGCGATTGCGCCTGAGATTAGCAACGCGAGCGTAGAAACAAGAGCTGTTTTCACGATACCTCCTGACAAGTACTACGGTGTGCCGGAAAACTCCGCCGGCAACTCCTTCCGGTCCGACTCAATGCGAGGCCACGGAAGTGCATCGGACAAAATCCTCTTTCCATTGCTCGCGTCGCGGCGATCGCGATTGCGCGTCGAGGTTTTGTCGGCCGGGGCGATGGGCGGTTGTGCCCTCGCCCGCAGAAAAGCGTGCAGGTGCAGTGCGTTCGAGCGGGACGTCGCGTGCGCGGCGTGGCGGGGGAACAGCGGGAGCCGAGGGATGGGCTGGTTGGCGCGTTCGTGACGGAGCGCGAGAGCCAGACGGATGCATTGACAGTCCCGCACTCGGCCTGCTGCGCGGCCGAGCCCGGCTCGTTGCCCGGCATCGTATCCATTGATGATAGTCGTTAATGTCCGCCGCTGCTGCGGCAGATCGTGACCGTCGCGTTGGGTTCGCCGCTTGGGCGCTGCGGGTCGCCGTGGCGGGTTCTATCGCCGCGCTGCGACTGTTGGCGCGCACGCAGCATCCTTCTCACGGTGCACCAGCGCTCAGCGCCGAGCACGCGAACTGGGGCTCGCCGCGCTGCGCGAGCCGTCGGCACGCGAGTCCTCCGATTACAGCGCTATTCGCCGAGGTCCGCCAGCGGATGCGCCTCGGCGCGCCACGGCGACGCAAGAAACTGCTGCACGCGCCCGGTCCGCACTTCGACGAGCGTGGCGGGCGCCCAGCGCGGCTTGCGGTCCTTGTCGACGAGATGCGCGCGCACGCCTTCGCAGAAGTCGCCCTCCCCGATCGCACGGCCAACGATGCCGAGTTCCATGCGGAAGCATTCGGCGAGCGTCATCTGGCGGCCGCGCAACAGCGCTTCGCGCGTGACTTCGAGCATCGTGGGCGAATAGTGCGTGAGTGCTTCGAGCGTGGCTTCGAGCCACGCTCGTTCGGCCTGCGGGTGTTCGCGTTCGAGGTCGGCGTGCAGCGAGGCGACGATCTGCTCGACACGCAGGCGGCGGTCGAAGTGCCGCACGATGAGCGCCGTGAGCGAAGCGAGCACACCCTCGTTAGCCTCGTGACACGGCGCGACGAATACTTCGCGCAACGAAGCCTGCATATCGCCCGACCATTGCGCGGCCAGCAGACGTGCCTCGTAGCCATCGAGCCATTCGCCCGGCACGCACGCATCAGCAAGGCCGCAATGCACCGCGTCCGCGCCGCTGAGCATCGCGCCGGTCAAGCCCACGTATAGCGCCGTCTCCACCGGCATCTTCGCGAGGAAGTGCGTCGCGCCTACATCGGGCAAGAGCCCGATACGCGTTTCCGGCATGGCGATTTTCGTGCGCGAAGTCGCCACGCGCAGCGTGGCCGCCTGGCCGAGACCCATGCCGCCGCCCATCGTCACGCCGTCGAGCAGCGCGACGAGCGGCTTGGAATACCTGTGCAGCGCGTAATCAAGACGGTATTCATCGACGAAGAACTGCTGCCAGCCGTTCGCGCCTTCGCGCGCTTTTTCGCGTGCGAGCCGATAAATCGCGCGCACGTCCCCGCCCGCGCAAAAGCCTTTCGGTCCCGCTCCTTCGAGCACGAGCGCGACGATGTCGTCGTCCGTGCGCACGCGTTCCAGCAGCACGGCCAGTTCGCGCACCATGGCGTGCGAAAGCGCATTGAGCGCAGCCGGCCGGTTGAGCGTGACGATCGCCACACGATTGACCACGCGAAACAGCACATCTTTTTCGGTTTCTGCTGCAGCCTGCGTGCAAGCGGGTGTTGCATTCATTGCCTAATTCTCCGTGTCAATATGCCAGCGCGGCTTGCGTTTTTCCAGGAACGCGTTGACGCCTTCGCGCTGGTTGGGCGAATCGAACAGATCGACGAAGCGCTCACGCTCGACGGCGAGCGCGGCGCCGCGCGGCACGCCATTGCGCGCCTGATGGATCAACGACTTGCTGAAGGTGACCGCTTGCGGGCTCAGGCCCGCCACGCGCGCGGCCATGGCGAGCGCGGCCTCGCGCGCGCCGCCGGTTGCGACGACTTCCTCCACGAGACCGATGCGCAGCGCCGTTTGCGCGTCCACGCGCTCGCCCGTGAGGATGATGCGTTTGGCCCAGCCTTCGCCCACGAGCCAGGGCAAGGTCTGCGTGCCGCAGCCGGAGGGCAGCAGTCCCACGGCGGGCTCGGGCAGCGCGAGTTGCGCATGCTCCTCGGCAATGCGGATATCGCATGCGAGCGCGCACTCCAGGCCGCCGCCCATCGCATAGCCGTTGATCGCCGCGATGACCACGGGCCGCGCCTGCTGCAGCGCCTCGAATGCTGCGCCGAACGCGCTCGCCGCCGTGCGTGCGACCTCGCGATCGCCGCCGGCGAAGGCATTGAGGTCGGCGCCCGCGCTGAAAAACTTCGGCCCGCTGCCGGTGATGACGACCGCGCGCACCTGCGGCTCACGGTCGAACGCCTCGACGACCTGCTGGAGCTGATGCAGGCCGTCGACCGTAAAGGCATTCGCAGGCGGCCGCGAAAGCGTGAGCAGGGCCACCGCGCCTTCGTGCGCGTATTCGAACTCGATCATTTCGGACTCCGTGTGAATATCAGCGCAGCTCGGGGAAATCCTCTTCCCAATACTCGTCAGGCTGTCGCGGGGGCTCGGCGCTGCGCTCCATTTCGCGCCGGCGTAGCTCCACGCGGCGGATCTTGCCCGAGATGGTCTTGGGCAGGTCGCTGAACTGCAGGCGGCGGATGCGCTTGTACGGCGCGAGTTTTTCACGCGAGAAACGGAACACCTCGCGTGCGAGTTCGGGGCCCGCCTCGAAGCCCTGGCGCACGATGACGAAAGCCTTCGGCACCGAGAGGCGCAGCTCGTCCGGACTCGGCACGACGGCCGCCTCGGCGATCGCCTCGTGCTCGATCAGCACGCTTTCCAGTTCGAACGGGCTCAGGCGGTAGTCGGACGACTTGAACACGTCGTCGGCGCGGCCCACGTAGACGTAATAGCCGTCGTCGCGACGCAGGGCGACATCGGACGTGTGGTAATAGCCGTTGCGCATGGCGTACTCGCTCGCCTTCGCGTTGTTCGCATAGCCCGTCATCAGGCCGAGCGGACGGTGCACCGAATCTCGCCCAACCGGCAGCGCGATTTCGCCCTCGCTCGCAGGCTGATCGTCGGCATCGACAAGCTCCACGCGGTAGCCCGGCAGCGGCCGTCCCATCGAGCCCGCCACCACAGGCTGGCCCGGCGGATTGCCGATCTGGCAGGTCGTTTCGGTCTGGCCGTAGCCGTCGCGGATGGTAATGCCCCACGCGTGACGCACGCGCTCGATGATCTCGGGATTGAGCGGCTCGCCCGCGCCCACGATCTCGCGCAGCTTCACCGCATACGTTGCGAGCGGCTCCTGCACGAGCATGCGCCACACCGTGGGTGGCGCGCACAGCGTGGTCACACCGCATTGCACGAGCGCGGCGAGCGTGTCTTTCGGCACGAAGCGCGCGTAGTTGTAGACGAACACGCAGGCCTGTGCGTTCCACGGTGCGAAGAAGCAGCTCCACGCGTGCTTGGCCCAGCCCGGCGAACTGATGTTCCAGTGAACGTCGCCGGGCATGAGGCCGATCCAGTACATCGTCGAAAGGTGGCCTACTGGGTAGCTCTCGTGCGTGTGCTCGACGAGCTTGGGCTTCGAAGTCGTGCCCGAGGTGAAATACAGCAGGAGCGGGTCGCTGGCGCGCGTCGGGCCGTCGGGTTCGAACGCGGGGCTCGCTTCGTACGCGCGCGCAAGATCGATCCAGCCTTCACACGCAGCGGGCGCCGCGCCTGCCGCAATGCGCTTCACGTCCGGGTCGAGCGCAGCGAATTTGCCGAGTTCGGCGGCGTCCACGATGACGTAGCGCGCGCCGCCCGTTTCCACGCGCTCGCGCACGTCGTCGGGTGAAAGCTGCGTCGTGGCGGGCAACACGATGGCGCCCAGCTTCATCGCCGCCAGCATCACGTCCCAGAGTTCGACGCGATTGGGCAGCATCAACAGCAAGCGGTCGCCGCGCGCAACGCCCTGCTCGCGCAGAAAATTCGCCATGCGCGACGAGCGCTCCGACATCTGCGCAAACGAATAGCGCGTGCCGCCGTCCGCGAGGTCGTCGACGATCCAGAGCGCCGGGTTGTCGTTGCCGCGCGCCATCACGTCGAAGTAGTCGAGCGCCCAGTTGAACAGGTCGAGCTTCGGCCACGCGAAAGCTTCGTACGCGCGTGCGTAGTCGGTACGGTGACGCAGCAGCAACTCGCGTGCGTCGATGAAGGCCTGCGCGGAAGGGGTGAACCCGGTCATCGTCGTCTCCTTGTCGGCGTGCTCATGCGCCCGCTTATTGTTGCTACGTCATCCTCACTGCTTTTCAAAGCTGCCGTGCGATCACCATCCTCTGTACTTCGCTCGTGCCTTCATAGATCTGCGTGATGCGTGCGTCGCGATAGTGGCGCTCCACCGGATAGTCGTTCAGGAAGCCGTAGCCGCCATGAATCTGAATCGCGTGGGAGCACACCTCCTCGGCCATTTCGGAAGCATAGAGCTTGGCCTGCGATGCCTCGGAAAGGCACGGCTTGCCGAGCGAGCGCAGCCGCGCCGCGTGATGCACGAGATGACGCGCGGCGTTGATGCGCGTATGCATGTCCGCGAGCAGGTTGGCCACGCTCTGATGCTTGATGATCGGCTCGCCGAACTGCACGCGTTCGTGCGCATAGGCACGCGCCGCATCGAAGGCCGCGCGCGCAATGCCCAGCGCCTGCGCGGCAATGCCAATGCGTCCGCCTTCGAGATTCGCAAGCGCGATCTTCAACCCTTCGCCGCGCTGGCCGAGCAGATTCGCCTCGGGAATCGCGCAGTCCACGAGCGAGATCGGGCAGGTGTCCGAAGCACGAATGCCCATCTTTTTCTCGGGCGGCCCGACGTTGAAGCCCGGCGTATCGGTCGGCACGATGAACGCGGAAATGCCGCGCTTGCCGGCGTCGGGATCGGTCACGGCGAACACGATGGCAATGTTCGCGCGCGAGCCGTTGGTCACGAACTGCTTGTTGCCGTTGAGCACCCACTTGCCGTCGCGCAGGTCGGCGCGCGTGCGCAGGTTGTTCGCCTCGGAGCCTGCCTGCGGCTCGGTCAGGCAAAACGCGCCGATCAGCTCGCCGCTCGCGAGCTTGCCGAGCCAGCGGTCCTTTTGCGCGTCGGTGCCGAACTGCAGGATCGGCCCGCAGCCCACCGAATTGTGCACGCTCACGAGCGTCGCGCACGAGGCGCAGCCGGCCGCGATCTCCTCCATGGCGAGCGCGTAGGCCACGTAATCGGTGTACGAGCCGCCCTGCTCCTGCGGCACGATCATGCCGAGAAAACCCAGTTCGCCCAGTTGCTTGACGACCTCGTCGGGCAGCCTGCCGTCGCGGTCCCATTGCGCCGCATTCGGCGCAAGCTGCCCGCTCGCAAAGTCGCGCGCGGCGTCGCGGATCATGCGCTGGTCGTCGGTGTAGAACTCGTCCATGTGTGTCCCCTTCCTGTGTCTCTTGCGCTTGCCTTCCACACTGTGGCGCGATGCGGCCCCGGCTGCAAGGCTTGTGAAAAGTGTAGGCACGCAGGCGACCGTATTCGATGCCCGCCACGCTCAAAGTCGCTGATCGGATTTACCATATCGGTTGTGACAACCCTTTGGGATGCGATTCTGTGCGGCCGGCAAGAAACCCGACACTGAGCGAAAAAGGCACGATCTCGATGAGCCTCGTGAACGAGACGCTGGCGCTGGCGCGCGCAGGCGGCCTCGCAACCGCGCCGCTCACGGAGGCCGCCGGCATCGCGCCGGCCGTGCTGCTCGCGCCCGAGGCCCGCGTGAGCGCGGCGCAATACGGCCAGTTGTGGTCGGGCATCGCGCGCGCGCTCGACGACGAATTCTTCGGCCAGGATTCGCACGCGATGAAAAGCGGCAGCTTCGTCGCCATGACGCACGCGGCGCTCGGCGCCAGCACGGGCCGCCAGGCGCTGCAGCGCGCCGTGCACTTCATGCGGCTCGTACTCGACGATCTGTCGGGCGAGATCGACATCGGCGCCACGCGCGTGCGCGTCACGCTCTCGCATCGCGCCGGCAAACCTGCACCCACCATGTTCGCGTACGCTACCTGGTTCATCCTCGTCTACGGACTCGTGTGCTGGCTCGTGGGGCGGCGCATTCCGCTTCTCGCGGCGCGCTTTCGCTGCCCGCAGCCGGTCGCGGCGCACGAATACCAGCTCATGCTCTGCGACGAAATGGCGTTCGATCAGCCGGCCACGTGGTTTGAATTCGCACCGGGCTTTCTCGAACTGCCCGTGATCCAGACCGCCAGCTCGGCGCGAACGTTTCTGCGCAACGCACCCGGCAACTTCGTCGTGAAGTACCGCAATCCGGGCTCGTACGCAGCGCGCGTGCGACGCGCGCTGCGCGCCCTGCCCGTCACCGCGTGGCCCGATGCCGACGCCATCGCGCAACGCCTGAACATGGCGCCCGCTACGCTGCGCCGCCGGCTGAGCCAGGAAGGCCACAGTTGCCAGTCGATCAAGGACGAATTGCGCCGCGACCTCGCGATCGCGGCGCTGCAGGAACCGGGCCGCTCTGTCGCCGATGTCGCCGCCGCGGTCGGGTTTGCGGAGCCGAGTGCGTTTCATCGGGCGTTCCGCAAATGGACCGGGCAGCGCCCGACCGACTACCGCACGGCAAACGTCCGCAACGCCTCTTCGCAGCCTCGCGGGTAGCCCGCGAAGCCCTCGATCCCCCTTTGAGTTAGTGAGATAGTGCCTATAATTTTAGGGATATCCCTAATATGAAAGGTCTTGCCATGAACTCCCTTTCGCGTGTAATGCTCGGCGTCCTCGCCGCAGCGTGCTGCTTCGCTTCGGCTGCGGCGGTGGCCCAACCGGGCGATCCGTCACAACCGCTCACTCGAGCCCAGGTTCGCGCGGATCTGATCGAATGGCGGCAGGCGGGCTACGATCCGCTCGACTGGATCGACTACCCGGAAAACGCACAACGCGCCGGCGCGATCGTCGCGCAACGGCGGGCGGCGCGCGCCGGATATGGCGCTCCCGCCGGTCAAATGCAGCAGTGATCGCCTGATTGCAGGACGGCCGCGGTAACCGGCACCGGACGATGCAACGCCCGGCGCCTGCAGGCGGTCGTGCCCCTCGCGTCCCCGCACGGGCGCAATTCGCCGCGCCCTCTCACGTTTGCCACCGCAACGCACGCTGTTGTACCCGTTCCACGTTCACGACGGCTTTTCTGCGTTCGCCGGACAATTGTTTACAATCGCGCCCGTAGCCGCGCGCTGCGGCATGCGCGCGCATGGGCACGTCGAGGACCTGGCGGCGCCGGCTGCACGCAAGACACCACACCAACAAGCAGCGAACAACCCGCTCGACTCTCAAGGGCCCGATCTTCATGGACGCCATCAAACGCTATTTCGGTTTCGAAGAAGCAGGCACCAACCTGCGCACCGAACTGCTCGCCGGTATCACGACTTTCCTCACGATGGCTTACATCATCTTCGTGAACCCGGCCATTCTTGGCGACGCCGGCATGCCGAAGGAAAGCGTCTTCGTCGCCACCTGCCTCGTCGCGGCGCTCGCCTCGCTCGTCATGGGCCTTTACGCGAATTACCCCATCGCGCTCGCGCCCGGCATGGGCCTGAACGCGTATTTCGCCTATACGGTCGTGAAGGGCATGGGCTTCACGTGGCAGGCCGCGCTCGGCGCGGTGTTCATCTCCGGGTGCCTGTTCTTCATCGTCACGCTGCTGCGCGTGCGCGAAGCCATCGTCAATGGCATTCCGCATTCGATCCGCGTGTCGATCACAGCGGGTATCGGTCTGTTCCTCGCCATCATCTCGCTCAAGACCTCGGGCGTGGTGGTCGGCAGCCCGGCCACGCTCGTCGAGCTCGGCAACCTGCACGATCCGCACACGATCCTCGCGATCATCGGCTTCTTCGCGATCGTCACGCTCGATGTGCTGAAGGTGCGCGGCGCGATCCTGATCGGCATCGTGGGCGTCACGATCCTGTCGTTCTTCTTCGGCGGCAACCAGTTTCACGGCGTCTTCTCCCCGCCGCCGTCGATCATGCCGACCTTCGCCCAGCTCGACATCAAGGCGGCGCTCTCCACGGGCGTGCTCAACGTGGTGCTCGTGTTCTTCCTCGTCGAACTGTTCGATGCGACCGGCACGCTGATGGGCGTGGCCAACCGGGCCGGGCTGCTCGTGCACGGCAAGATGCACCGCCTGAACCGCGCGCTGCTCGCGGATAGCACCGCAATTCTCGCAGGTTCGATTCTCGGCACCTCGTCGACCACGGCGTATATCGAAAGCGCCTCGGGCGTGCAGGCGGGGGGCCGCACCGGCATGACCGCGCTCACCGTGGCCGTGCTGTTCCTCGCCTGCCTGTTCGTCGCGCCGCTCGCGGGCGTCGTGCCGGGCTACGCCACCGCGCCGGCGCTGCTCTACGTCTCGTGCCTGATGCTGCGCGAACTCGCCGATCTGCCCTGGGACGACGCCACCGAAGTCGTGCCCGCCGCCCTCACGGCGCTTGCCATGCCGTTCACCTACTCGATCGCCAACGGCGTGGCGTTCGGCTTCATCTCGTATGCGGGCCTGAAGCTCCTCACGGGCCGTGTGCGCGACGTGAAACTGATCGTCTGGATCATCGCCGCCGTGTTCCTGTTCCGGTTTTTCTATCTCGGCAACGCGTAAAAGCAAAAGGGTGGCTTCGCGCCACCCTTTTTGTTTCGAATCGCCGCCGCCCCCCTCAGCATCAAACTTCGCAGCCGCATGACTGCCCCTCAAGGCGGGTCCTCCTTATCATAGGGAACTATCGTCAGATTCCCCGCACACAGGAGCCGCCACGTGGCAACCTACACCGCCGCAACCGAACGCTACACGAAGCCCGCCATCTTCTTTCACTGGATCATCTTCCTGCTCGTCGCGCTCGCCTGGCTGGCGATCGAGGTGCGCGGCCCCAAGGGCACGGACAGCCGCTTGTTCTGGAGCAACGTGCACTTCTGGGCGGGCTCGCTCGTGCTCGTGCTCGCGGTGCTGCGCCTCGCGTGGCGTCTTTGGCGCGGCGCGCCCGCGCAGATCGACTCGAACGCGCTGCTGTCGTTTCTCTCGCGCCTTGTGCATCTCGCGCTCTACCTTTTCATCTTCGTGCAGCCGCTGCTCGGCATTTTGATGATCAACGCCAGCGGCCATCCGGTCACGCTCGCGGGGTTCGACCTGCAGATCACGCTCATGGGCCCCGACCCGGCCGCGCGCAAGTTCCTCAAGGACGCACACGAGCTGATCGGCAATCTGTTCTATTGGGTGGTCGGACTGCACGCCCTCGCGGCGATCGCGCATCATGTGGTATTGCGCGACAACACGCTGCGCCGCATGATCTAGAGCCGGTTCACGCTGATAACTGGCCCTGGCAGCAAGGCGGCACACGCGTAAACGAACGCCGCGCCCCAACGGGCGCGGCAAGAGGACTCAGTTGAACGGAAAGCGCGCGCGTCTCGCCGGCGTTTCCCTGTTGACTACGCGTTGGCGTGAGCCTGCACGAAACGCACGTAGCCGCTGCGCAGCACGAGACACTGCGCACGTGTTTCGGAGAGCAAACGGCGCGCGCAAGCCTCGATGCGGTCGCGATGATGGTCGAACGCGCTGAGCATGTCTTCGGCGCGCGGTGAAGCCGCCCCGAAGTGATCTTCCAGCGCCGCCGCCGTGATCAGACACTCCACCCGCTCGCCATCGATCATCGCCGGAAACGCCAAGGTCAGGTCTGGGCCCGAGTACTCGGGCACCTCATTCGGAAACATGATCTGCATGGGGGTCGCCTTTGGTGGAGGGTGAACAGGCCGCGTTCAACCGTCCTCGGGCTGCCCCAGCCTGGTGCCTGGGAACACCCCGATCCGGCTCCCGCGGATCAACAACAACCGTTGCGAACGATACGCTCGCGCAGGTTGATTGGATTCACTTTAGACGACTTCCTGCCGCCCGCAAGGTCGACGTTGTCACACAGCTGAAATAGCCGGCGGCGTCCTCGCCTGATCCCTTTTTTGCGCGTGCAGCATGCGCGTATGCCGTTGCGCGCGCAAACGCCCTCCACCCCGGCCCTGCGCCAACGCGCTGCGCCGGTTGCCGCATCGCACCATGTGCGCCACCCGGGCGCGTCACGACTCGCGATGCCGGTGCTGATCAAGATCTTCGAGGTCTTTCGGGTGCAGGGTGAGCATCACCACGAACGCGACGATTCCAAGGGCCACGGTCACCATTCCGGAGAGCACGACGTTGTTCTCGTCGAAGATCAATCCGTCAATCGCATAGCCGAGCCCGAAGAGCGCAACGAACGTGGCGAGCACTGATGCCACGATCCTCAATTCGCCGTGCACCATGACGAACTCCCTACTCAGCGGGGGCGCGACGCGAATGCGCCCTCACCTTCATCATGGCATCCGCGCCGGTAAACTCAAGGCGCAGTTGAGGCACCGTCGCGGCCGGAACCCCGCTTCAACCCGAATTGGCAGCCGCCGCGTATCCTGTACCATGAACTGCCCAGAGGCGCCGCTCGCGCCCTTGCCATGCTGCGCCGCAGCGTAGCACCCCAAAACGACTGGAGACACCGAGTGACCCGACGCCCCGTCACGCCGCACGACGCGGCCCGCGCGGACGCCATCGCGCAGGCTCACGCGCGCTCGCGCGCACTCGGGCTGCGCGCCACCGAAGCGCCGGATTTCGACGCGCTGGCCGCCGCCGACCTGCGCGAGCTGATCGACACGAACCGCACGCTCTATCACCAGGCGCGCCCCGTCATGGACGCCTTGCACGCGCAGATCGTCGATACGCAGAGCATGGTGCTGCTCACCGATCGCAACGGCGTGATCCTCCATAGCTGCGCCGACAGCGACTTCGTCGAGAAAGCGCAGCGCGTCGCGCTGCGTCCGGGCGTTTCGTGGGCCGAGCAGCATCGCGGCACGAATGCCATCGGCACGGCGCTCGTGGAAGGCCAGCCAACCACGGTGCATGCGGGCGAGCACTTCTTGCGCGCCAATCACATCCTCACCTGTTCGTGCGCGCCGATCGCGGATCCATACGGGCGCACGCTCGGCGCGCTCGACGTGAGCGGCGAGTCGCGCGACTTCCACAAGCACACGCTCGCGCTCGTACGCATGTCGGCGCAGATGATCGAGAACCATCTGTTCAACACCGAATTCGCCGATGCCATCCGGCTCCAGTTTCATGCGCGCGCGGAATTCATTGGTACGCTCTACGAAGGATTAGCCGCATTCTTGGCCGACGGCACGCTGCTCTGCGCAAACCGCAGCGCCCTGTTCCAGTTCGGCGCGCCGCTCGCCGAGCTGCAGCAGCGCGAGTTCGCGGCGCTCTTCGGCCAGCCGTTCGCGGCGTTCATGCAGCAGCTCATGCGCGCGAGCGGCGAGCCGCTCACGCTCGCGCTGCCAAGCGGCGTGCGCGTGATCGCGCGCGCCACGCCCGGCGCGGCCACGTCGGGCGTCGGTATGTCGGGCGTGACTACGTCGGGCGTCGCTACGTTCGCGCACAGCGCCGTAGCCGAAACGTCCCGCTCGCCGTACATGCCCGCGCCCGTCCAGGCGAAAGGGCCCAACGCCGCCGACACCGCGCCGCAGCCGACGCTCGCCGAACTCGACACCGGCGACGCGCGGCTCGCCGCCGCCCTGCAGCGCGTGGCGCGCGTGCGCGGCCGCGACATTCCCGTGCTCGTGCTCGGCCGCACCGGCACCGGCAAGGAATGGCTCGCGCGTGCGCTGCATCGCGACTCGCCGCGCCGCGACGGGCCGTTCGTCGCGCTCAACTGCGCCGCCCTGCCCGACACGCTGATCGAAGCGGAGCTGTTCGGCTACGAGGACGGCGCGTTCACGGGCGCGAAGCGCCGCGGCAGCGCCGGCAAGATCGCGCAGGCGCATGGCGGCACGCTCTTTCTCGACGAAATCGGCGACATGCCGCTCGCGCAGCAGGTGCGGCTCATGCGCGTGTTGCAGGAACGCGCCGTCGTGCCGCTCGGCGGCACGCGCGCGGTGCCGGTGGATTTGCGCATCGTCTGCGCGACGCACCGCGACCTGCGCGCGATGATCGCCGAAGGCACGTTCCGCGAAGATCTCTACTACCGCATCAACGGCCTCGTCGTCACGCTGCCGGCGCTGGCCGAGCGCACCGACCTCGACGCGCTCGTCGCCCGCATGCTCGAGATCGTGCGGCGCGAGGTGCGGGGCGCACCCGCGCGTCTCACGCCGGCGGTTCGGGCGTGCTTCGCGCGCTGCCGCTGGCCGGGCAATCTGCGTCAGCTCGCCAGCGCGCTGCGCACGGCGGCGATCATGGCCGAAGGCGAAGACGCCATCGACATGGCGCATCTGCCCGAAGACCTCATGCACGATTGCGATCCCGCGAGCGACTGCGCACGGCCGTCCGCCGATGCGACGGCTGAAGACCCGACGAGCGACACGGAACGCGAACCCGCGCGCCTCGCCGTCTGGCAAACGCGGCTCATCGAAGCGACCCTCGCGCGCCACCGCGGCAATGTTTCGGCGGCGGCTCGCGAACTGGGGCTCGCGCGCAACACGGTCTATCGGCATCTGCGTCAGCGCCGCTGAGCGCACCGGCCAGGCGGTGCGAAGCGACGCGCGGCTTCTGGCGACAGCGGCACCAGGGTAAGCTTGGCGAATCGCTTCCCGCACCGCGCCCCATGGCCTCCGCTCAGGAAATCAACCGCTTCCGGCGCAATCTCGCCGATGAACTCGACAGCGCCGCGGTCTACGACACGCTTTCCGCGGTCGAGAAAGACGACGAGCGCCGCCGCATCTTCGCCGAACTCGCCGCCTCCGAGCGCGAGCACGCGAGCGTCTGGCGCGAGAAGCTCGCGGCCAACGGCGTCACGCCCCGGCCGCATCGGCGCAGCGCAAAAACCCGCCTGCTGCAGGCGCTCACGCGCACGTTCGGCCCTTCGCTCGTGCTGCCCACCGTCGCCGCCGCCGAATACGCCGACCGCGACCGCTACGCGCGCGAACCCGGCGCCGAGAAACTTTCCGCCCAGGAACAGCAGCACGCCGCCATCGTGCAGGCGATCGCCGCGAGCAAGCGCGAGCCCGAACATGGCCACGGCGAAGCGATCGGCGCCGCCGAGTCGTGGCACAAGGGCGTCACGTCGGGCAACGATCTGCGCGCAGCGGTGCTGGGTGCGAACGACGGGCTCGTCTCGAACTTCTGCCTGATCATGGGCGTGGCGGGCGCCGGCAGCGTCAACCGCACGATTTTGCTCACGGGGCTTGCGGGCCTCGTGGCGGGCGCCTGCTCCATGGCGCTCGGCGAATGGCTTTCGGTGACCAACGCGCGCGAGCTGGCGCGCACGCAGCTCGCGAAGGAAGCCGACGAACTCGAGCACACGCCGGATGCCGAGCGCCACGAGCTCGCGCTCATCTATCAGGCGAAGGGCGTGGAACCCGATGAAGCGCACCGCGTGGCCGCCCAGATCATGCGCAACAAGGACGAGGCGCTCAATACGCTCGCACGCGAGGAGCTCGGCATCGACCCGAAAGAGCTGGGCGGCAATCCGTGGTCGGCCGCGGCCGTCTCGTTTTGCCTCTTCTCGCTCGGCGCGGCGTTTCCGACCGCCCCGTTCCTGTGGGCAAGCGGCGTCACGGCCATCGCGCAGTCGGTGGCGCTCAGCGCGTGCGGGCTCGCCCTCGTCGGGGTGTTCACGTCGCTCTTCAACGGGCGCAGCGCAACGTTCTCGGCGTTCCGGCAGATCGTGATCGGGCTCGCCGCGGCGGCGTTCACGGCGGGCGCGGGGCGGCTGCTCGGGGTGTCGCTTTCATGAGCGATTCGAGCCGCGAAAGCTTGCAGGACGACCCGGCGCGCGTGCCCGTCGTGCGCGTGGAGCCGCTCGGGCGCAGCTTCGAAGCGCCGCCCGGGCTGACCTTGCTCGAAGCGGCGGCGTTCGAGGGCATCCGTCTGCCGCGCATGTGCCGCAACGGCACCTGCCGCGCCTGCCTGTGCCGCGTGGTGAGCGGCGAAGTGAGCTTCACGATCGAGTGGCCCGGATTGAGCCGCGAGGAAAAAGCTGAGGGCTATGTGCTGACCTGCGTGGCCGTTGCGCGTACGGATCTCGTGCTCGACGTGCCGGAGGCGCAAGCCATGTAGCGGCACGAGAAGCAGAGCCCAGATGCGAAACGGCCCGCGAATCGACATCGCGGGCCGTTTTTATCTGCCGACTGACGACAGGGCTTACTGACCGCCGAAATACACCGATTGCGGACCCGTGCGAGCCGCTTCCGACACATAGCGAGCGCCCGCCACCGACGTCGAGTTGCTCACGCCGCCAAACGAGCCATCCGTCTGGGCGACCGGCGCAGCCGTCTGGGTGGCGACTGCGGCCTGATTGCGGCTCGTTTGCTGGAATTCGACGAGTTGCTCGCGCACTTGCTCGCGGGTCAGACCTTGATCGGCCTGAGCGAAAGCGGCCAGCGGAGCAGCCAGGGCAACGGTGAGGGCAACAGCCTTGACAAGCGACTTCATGATGACAACCTCCGGAATTATTTAACGTCGATGCGCAACGACGGTGCATGCCCTGTCGTGCCCGGCCGGCCCGCTGCGACTTGCCGCATCGGCTGGCTGTGAGTGGATTCTAGGCAAGTGCCCCGGCCGGATACAGACCGATTCGGGCGAATTGGAGTTACAGATTCCGCAATAATCCTCTGAGTTTTCAGGGACAGACGATCCGTGGGCTTCTCGCCTTATTGCACGCGCCTCGCGCAATGCTTCTGGAAATTTCGTAGCCGATTGTTGTCACCAGGAGAACACTGAATTCACTTTCTAGGTATTTACCCTTACCCTCCGCCCGCATACATTGTCGATATGGGCCACGCCGATGCGATGGCTCCTCACAAAAGATATCGGAGGTTAGTCATGAAATCGCTTCTCAAGGCAGCTGTGCTCGCCGCCATCGTCGCCGTGCCCGCCGCCGCGTTCGCGCAGGCACAACCTCAGCAACAACCCTTGACCCGCGCCGAAGTTCGCGCCGATCTCGCGCAACTGCGCGCTGCCGGCTACGATCCGAGCGACTGGATGCACTACCCCGAAAACATTCAGGCTGCCGAAGCCAAGGTCGCAGCGCAACGCGCGACGGCTTACGGCCCGTCGACGAACGGTACGTCGCAGTCGAGCCAGTAAGTTCCGCGACAACCCCGGCTGTGACGCCGGGTTCTCGCGCAAAACGTCAGGCCCGCCACTCGTAAGAGTGGCGGGCCTGACGTTTTGAAACGGATTTTCGGCTCGGCGCGGCACCTTGAGCGTCACGGAACCGCGCCGGTGTGCGTGGTAAGCCCGCATCAACGGCCGCCGCCCGGTCCACCGCCACCGTGACCGCCGCCACCATGGCCTCCGCCACCATGACCGCCGCCGGGGCCGCCTCCATGACCGCCGCCCGGCGGCCCCCAAGGCCCGCCGTGACCGCCCGGACGACCGCCATGCCAGCCATCGCCGCCATGCCAGCCGCCACCGTGATGATCGCGACCGCCACCGCCCCAGACGCCGATATTCACGCTGCCATATGCCGGTGCATAGCCCGGCGCGTAGCCGCTGTAATACCCGGTGGAGTACGGTTGGCCATAGCCGCCGTAGCCATAGTCGTAGCCCGGGGCCACCGCACACCCGGCAAGGAGCACGATAGCGCCCATCGTGAGAACGAACTTGAACATAGCTGACTCTCCTTTCTGTTTGTAAGAAAGGAGAACCGGCGTTAAGTTCTTATTGAATTGTGAGCACGGGTTACCGTTGTAACGCGCAAACCGCCTGCGAGCGGCGCGTAGACGCCCGCTCCGGGTTTTAGCCGCGGCGGCCGAGCGCGTCTTCTATTTTCCGGTCGGTCTTGTATTGGCTGAGCGAATACACGGCCCAGATCGCGGCAGGAATCCAGCCGATCAGCGTGACCTGCAGGATCAGGCAGACGATGCCCGCAATCGGACGCCCAATGGTGAAGAACAGGAGCCAGGGCAGAATCAGCGCAATCAGTAAACGCATTCGGCGAAACCTCTAAAGCGTGGAAAAAGACGGGTGTGAAAAGTATCAGTTGACAGGCGCGAAGCGCGGCACGAGTCCGCCTTCATGCTCGACGAGTTCGAAGAACACGGTGGCGGGTCGTGTCCAGATCGTACCGTTCGCCGCGCGATACACGATCATCGTGACGGAAGGATCCGATTCGAGCGTCGCCTCGCAAACCAGTTCGTAAATGCCACCCTTGTAGTGCCTGTAGCGCACCATCGTGTTCCCCTCTTCGAGTGCGCAAGCTGTCCCTGCGCGACTGCGCCAGTGTAACAAGGGAATGCGGCATGCGGACCCGCGTAGAGGGCGCCGGCAGCTAATGTCCGGCGTGACATCCCTTCTGGCGGCCGGCCCATGGAATCCAGTTTTTTAGTTTGGGGAACGTACCTTCGCAAGCTGAGGCGCGCTTTGCCGGACATTTTTTCTCGCCCGGCAAACGCTTTTTTGTCGTGCGATAACGTTGCGGTCGCCACATTCGCCGGAGCCGCACAATGGCCACGCTCGAAGCCTTGCGCATCGTCCTCGACGACCCGCATACGCCCGAAATCATCCGCAATCACGTTATCGACTCATTGCAGTACGCCCTGCGCAACCATGGCCAGGTGTTCGCCGCAAAAGAGATCGAATGGCTCGCCAGTTGGGACGATGCGCGCATTCCGCTTGCGGCTTCGAAGGAATTGCGCCGGCGCGTGGGTCAGGGCTGATGTTTGCCCCTTGCGTTCAGCCGTTCGCGAGATCCGCGAACACCGCCTTCAGATCGCGCCCGGCGCGCGCGCGCACCTGCTGCACCACCCGCTCCTCCAGTTCGCCCAGATGCGCACGCATGGTGGCGAGCGCCGCCGCGAGGTCCCCGGCATCGAGCGCCTCGATGATCTGCGCGTGCTCGTCGGGCGCGCACATCGACGCCTTCGACGGATCGAACAAGGCCTTGTAGAGCTCCGTTTTCGCGACCAGTTGCGCCAGCGCTTCCACGAGCGCGGCGCCGCCCGCCTGCTCGGTCAGCAGCAGGTGGAACTGCCCCGCGAGGCGCACCGCTTCGTCCACGCGCGCCTCGCGCAACGCCTTCTTCTCGCTGCGCACATGGGCCGCGAGCTTGCGCCGCATCGCGGCGTCGAGCGTGCCGCACAGACTCACCATCACGCCCGCTTCGGCCACCTGGCGCGCGCGGTACACGGCGCGTATGTCCTCCTCCGTGGGCGACGGCACGAATGCGCCGCGATTGGGTTCGAGCACGAGCTTGCCCTCGTAGCCGAGGCGCGCGAGCACCTTGCGCAACGCGCCGCGCGTGCAGCCGAACGCCGCCGCCAATTCGCGCTCCACCAGTTGCTGGCCCGGCGCGAGCTTGCCCTCCAGCAGCGCGGAAGAAATCGACGTATAGACATGCGCTTCGACATCGGACGGTTCGTCGGTGTCGCGGGGTGGAGCGAGGCGGGAGGATTGGGCCATGAGCAGGCGCGCTAGCTGGGTCGGTTCACTGGGTCAGGTCGCATTGTAGCGAGCGGCATGGCGAGGCGATATAGACCCGCGTCCATACCCGATCGCTCATGCCGGACATAGCGGGCATCGCCAGATTGTTGACAATCAATCTGTACAATGGTCAACCATAGTTCTGTAAAAGGTTGACCGAATTGAACCCTAAAAATCGCTTCATTCATTCCCGGACGCCCTCCGGCGAATCGGCCAGCGAGCTTGCGTGGTATGCCGCGATCGTCGCGATCGGCCTGAATCTGCGGCCGCTGCTCACCTCGATCAGTCCGCTCACGACGACCATCCGCAACGACACCGGCCTGAGCTTCTATGGCGCTTCGCTGCTCACGAGCCTGCCCGTCGTCGCGATGGGGTTCGGCGCCTTCGGCACCGGCCTGCTCGCGCGCCGGCTCGGCGAGATGCGCGGCGTCGCGCTCGGGCTCGCGGCGATTGCCGCTGCATGCGCGGCCCGCACGTTCGCCGCCAGCGGCGGCGCGCTCATGGCCACGGCGGCCGCGGCCGGTGCGGGCGTCGCGGCCATCCAGGCGCTGCTGCCCGCCGTCATGAAGCAGCGCTTCGCCGCGCGGGTCCCGCTCGCGATGGGCCTGTTCTCGGCGTCGATCATGGGCGGCGGCGGCCTCGGCGCGAGCCTGAGCCCGCTCGTCGCGCGCTTCAGCGGTTCGTGGCAGGCGGGGCTCGCCGTCTGGGCATTGCCCGCGCTGGCCGCGCTCGCGATCTGGGGCGTGTTGAACGGCGGGTTCGGCGCAGGGCAGCGCGTACAGCAGGCCGCCACAGTCCCTTCCCAGGGCCACGCCAACGCCGCAACGGTCCCGGTCTGGCGCAAGCGCCGGGCGTGGTCGCTCGGCCTGCACTTCGGGCTCGTCAACGGCGGCTATACGAGTCTCGTCGCGTGGCTGCCCGCCTACTATCAGCAGCATGGCGCGAGCGTCGAAGCGAGCGGCTCGCTGCTCGCCGCGATGACCGTGTTCCAGGCCGCCAGCGCACTGCTCCTGCCGCTCGCCGCGGCGGCGTTCACGGACCGGCGCCCGTGGCTCGTTCTGGGCCTGTGCGGCCAGCTCGTCGGCGTGACCGGCCTCGCGGCGTGGCCCGAGGCCGCGCCGCTGCTGTGGGTCGCGGCGGCGGGCGCAGGACTCGGCGGCACGTTCTCTGTCACGCTCGTCACCGCGCTCGACCATTGCGCGGACCACCGCCTGGCCGCGCGCCTCGTCGCCTTCGTCCAGGGTCTGGGCTTCGTGATCGCCGCGCTCGCCCCCATCGTGGCCGGACGCGTGCGCGACCTCACGGGCGGCTTTACGGGCGCTTGGATGATGCTCGCTGTATCGATCAGCGCGATGGTCGTGCTCACGCTCGCGTTCTCGCCGCGCAGCTACGGGCGCTGGCTCGGCACCCACGGCCCGGACGCGCACGGCGCGATCGCGCAAAGCCGTGCGGCGCTCGACGCCTGAGCCTGCTGTACACGCCGGATCGGGCTCCGGCGCAAGCCCCGCAAGGCCGCGGCGCGCCCATGCAACACATCGCCCACGGCCCGCCGGGAAACGTTTGCATAAGCGCCTGTATGAATGTACAGTGCGTGCAGCCGGCCGTTCGTGCCGCCCGGTCGCCGTACCGGGTTACGCCGCCCCATCGCGCGCCGGCGCATGGCGCGGCCCCGGCCTGTACATCGAAAACGGAGAACACGACGTGCGATTCTTCATCACGGGGACCTTGCTGGGCGTCCTGGCGTCCACCGCGATCGCCGGGGAACACTACATCGAGATCTGGAATCCGCCGGAAGCGCGCACGCCTTCGGCGCATGCGGGCAATGCCGGCAAGAAGGCGCATCACGGCACGAAGCACAAGCTTGCCTCTGCCGACAAGCTCACCACCCGCAAGGTCGCCGAACCGGCCATGCGCGCTCCTGCGCCCACGCTGCCGGCCACGCCGGGCGCCCCCGTGCGTACCGCGCCCGGCAACGGAGTCCTGCCGGAAATTCCGCCGCAAATCGGCCCCGACGGCAACGTGCTGACGGTGTGAGCCAGCGCGTCGAGGCACGACACCGGGCACGATGCACAACGCGGCACGACGCCGCCGCAATCGCGGCCTCGAAGACCTCGAGGCGCCGCCCATTCCCGTCTCCAGAAAAAAAACAGCCCCGTCACCGGAGAGGTGCGGGGCCGAATCCCATGTCAAGGAGATGTCATGGAGGAGACGGCTTCATCTTAGCCATGGCCCTCCGCGCGTCCAACCAATGATTTCGCATATGCATTTCGGGCCGTGTGGCGCAGCGCAACGTCGCGCCGCCGGCATATGGATAGAACAAAAAGTCGTTTCGCGCCGCGCGGCGCGCTCTCTAAGATGACCTTTTCCAGCCTTCCAGGCCTCGTGACTGTATTGCCCGATCGAGCACGGACCAGGTCTCATTGCATTTCAGGGAGTCCCCCTTGAGTATTTCCGATTCGCAACGCCGCCCGCTCGTAGTGGGCATCGGCGGCACGACACGCGCTGCCTCGTCGACCGAGCGCGCCCTCGCTTTCGCGCTCCGGGGCGCCGAGGACGCCGGCGCGCGCACGCAATGGCTCGGCGGCACGTTCCTGCACACGCTGCCGCACTACGCGCCCGAAGACCCCGTTCGCACCGACGCCCAGCTCGAACTGATCGAAGCCGTGCGCGCGGCCGACGCCGTCATCATCGCGACGCCCGGCTATCACGGCGGCGTGTCCGGGCTCGTGAAGAACGCGCTCGACACGCTCGAAGAACTGCGGGCCGACAAGCGCCCGTACCTGGACGGCCGCGCGGTGGGCTGCATCGTCACGGCCTACGGCTGGCAGGCCGCGGGCTCGGTGCTGACCTCGCTGCGCTCGATCGTGCACGCGCTGCGCGGCTGGCCGACGCCATTCGGCGCGGGCATCAACACGCTGGAGACGCGTTTCGAGAGCGCGCAGCAATGCTCCGACGCCAAGGTCGCCGAACAGCTCGCAACGGTCGGCCGCCAGGCGGCGCAGTTCGCGCTCGCGTTCGGCGGCCAGGGCCAGGGCCAGGGCCAGGAACACTACGCGGCGCCGCTGGCGGGCGCCTTGAACAGCGCCGGCGGCGCGCCAGCCGCCAATGCGCCGCGCACCGAAAAGCGCCTGAGCCTCGCTGTCTGACACGCCGCCCGACCTCTCCGCGTCGCCCACCCTCACGGCCCTGAGCGCGCGGGGCGCGAAACAAACGTTCCCTAAGCCACATTGGCGGCGTCGCGCGGCGCGCTTCGCGTGCGCCATCCCACAGACGCTGCATTTCGTCCGGTCCACATTGAAGCCGGATTCACCCCTCGCCTCATCCGGATCATTCTGCTGACCGTTCCAGGCCACACGTGATTTGCTTGCGACGAATGATTGGTTCCATCGACAAACGGCGGCCCGTACGCTGACCCGTATCGGCGCCGCGAGTGGGCACCACCCAGAACGAGAACCCGGGCAAATCAGCAGAAGATCAGCAGGAAGCGCGGCCATGAACACACCATTACGCTACAAAGGCTACGTCGTCGCCCCCAGCGCGCGGCAACTCCCGAACGGCCTCTTCGCCGCCAATCTCACCATTGGCACGCAGCCGGGCGCGCAGCATTCGTTCGACGAACTCGATTACTTCTTCGAAGAAAGGCACGCGCTCGCCTACGCCTGCCGCTGGGCGCGCATGTGGATCGACCAGCAGCGCCGCTGCGCGTGAGGGCGCATGGTTCCTTACGGTTGTGACAGAATAGGAGTCATACCCCCTTCACGCTAGATGCTCATGTCCGACACCCTGACGCATCCGGACGAAGGCGCAGCCTTCATCTCCGAACAGGACGCCGCGCTGCGGCGCTGGACTCACGGCGCGCCAGGGCCCATCAAGATCGGATCGGACGAACACCGCAAGATGTTCTGCCGGATGCTGCTCGAGACCCACGATCCATACCGCCCCGCCGTGCTCGACTGGCCAAAGCTCGAGCCCGACGTGCTCAGCCGCCTCACGTCGCTGCCGATCTGGGACATCGCGGTGCAGACCGAAGGCCGCGCCTCGATCCGCGTGCTGACTTACGCGCAAACCCTGAGCGATCCGCTGCTGCGCAAGGCGGTCGAAATGGATGCCGCCGAGGAAGCGCGCCACAAGGTCGTGCTCTCGCATCTCGTGCAGGCCTATGGCATTGAACTTGCGCCTGAACCCGCATACCCGCCGCCCAAAAAAGCGGAATGGGCATGGATGTTCACCGGCTATAGCGAGTGTATCGACAGCTTCTTCGCGTTCGGCCTGTTTCGCTCGGCGCAGCGCTCGGGCTTTTTCCCGCCAGATCTCGTCGAAACCTTCGAACCGGTGATCCAGGAAGAGGCGCGCCACATCCTCTTCTTCGTCAACTGGGTCGCGTGGTATCGCAAGAACATGCCCTGGTGGCGCAGGCCGTGGCACGCCGTGCGCGTCGCCGCCATCTGGTTCATGCTGGTATGGGAGCGGCTCGCGATCGCGCGAGGCATCGACGCCAGCGGCAACGCGCGCGATTCGAACTTCCTGCCTGCGAACCGCGAGGTGCTAGGCGACTCGCTCGATCCGCGCGAGATGATCGCACTCTGCCTCCGGGAAAACGACGCGCGCATGAGCGGCTACGACGCGCGCCTCTTGCGGCCGACGCTCGTGCCCACACTCGCACGCTTCGCGCTGCGCCTCTTGAAGAAGTAGCGCCACAACGTAAAACGCACGCGTTGTTGGCATGGCTCCATAGCCGTACGAGGAGAACGCTGCATGACCTGGACTGTCGACCAGCAACTGGAACTGAGCGCAACGCAAGCCGTCGAGGCCATCCAGGCCGGGCAGCTGAAGGCCGCCGACTATGTCGCCACGCTGCTGGCGCGCGCCCAGGCGCTCTCCAACCTCAACGCGCTAACCGTGCTCGACGTGGAAGGCGCGCTCGCCGCCGCGCAGCGCATCGACGCGCTCGGCGCAAACGAACGGGCGCGTCTGCCGCTCGCCGGGCTGCCCGTGGTCGTGAAAGACAACATCAATACGCGCGGCCTGCAAACCTCCGCGGCCACGCCCGCGCTCGAAGGCTTCGTGCCCGCGCGTCACGCGCCTTCGGTGCAGCGCCTCGTCGATGCCGGCGCGATCTTGCTCGGCAAGGCCAACATGCACGAACTGGCATTCGGCATCACCAGCACGAATCTCGCGCCGCATGCGGGGCCCGTGCGCAACCCCTGGGATCCCGAACGAATCCCGGGCGGCTCGTCCGGCGGCACGGCGGCCGCCGTGGCGGCGCGCATCGTGCCCGCCGGGCTCGGCACCGACACCGGCGGCTCCACGCGCATTCCCGCCGCGCTGTGCGGCATTGTCGGCTTGCGCCCGAGCGTGGGCGACGGCGGCACGCAACGCCGCTATCACGACCCGCAGGCCGTCGTGCCCATCAGCCATACGCGCGACACGGTCGGACCGATGGGGCGCACGGTAGCCGATGTCGCGCTGCTCGACGCCGTGATCACCGGGCACGGCCCGCTCTCGCCGGCCGCCGTGACGAATCTGCGCATCGGCCTGCCCGCGCCGCTGTGGGAAGGTCTCGAAGCCGCACTCGAAGACGTCGCGCGCGGCGCGCTCGCGAAGCTCGAAGCCGCGGGCGTCACGCTCGTACCGGTCGAAATGAGCGAGTTGCTCGCGCTGAACGACCGCGTGAGCTACGCGATCGCGCTGCACGAGCCCATCGAAGATCTCGCCGCGTGGCTCGTTGCGAACCGCGCACCCGCGCAAACCGTGGCCGAGGTCGCCGCGCGCATTGCGAGCCCCGACGTGCGCGCGGCCTACGACGCCGTGCTCGCCGACGCGCGCGGCGCCGACTATCACGGCGCGATGACGGTGTGGCGGCCGCGCCTGCAGCAACTCTATGCGCAGACTTTCGCGGCCAGCGGCCTCGACGCACTGCTCTTTCCCACGACGCGGCTCGCCGCCGTGCCGATCGACGAACTGAACGGTTCGTCTCGTGTGTCGATCGACGGAGCGGCGCCGATCGACGAAATGGAGGCGTATCTGCGCAACACCGATCCCGCGAGCAACGCCGGCATTCCGGGCCTCGCGCTGCCGGCAGGTCTCGTCGACGCTCGCTTGCCCGTCGGGCTCGAACTCGACGGACCGGCCGGCGGCGACCGCAGGCTGCTCGCGATCGGTCTCGCGTTCGAAGCGATTCTCGGGACGCTGCCCGCGCCGGAGATTTAAGCGCATGCAACGCCCGATGTGTCACGGGCATTGCGCTACACTGCGCGCTGCGTCGCGCCGCGACGCGTGCTGGCTTCGCACCGCGGCGCGTTTGATCGAATGAACCCAGACACTTCGAGCCGATGCGATCCTTGCGCCTTGCCCCTTTCATGCGGATGTCCCGGCTTGCCGCAGTCGCCGCGGCAGTCGTTGCGCTCGCCGCCACCGGCGCCTGTGTGCGCCTCTCCGCGGTCGACTCCAGCGGTCTCTGGAAAGTCGTCGGCGGGCAGTGCGTGCCGAACATGCGCGACAAGGGCCAGCCCGGCCCCTGCACCACCGTCGACTTCCAGAAGCGCTATGCCGTGCTCAAGGACATCGCAGGGCGCGCGCAGTACCTCATGATTCCCACCGACCGCGTGGCCGGCATCGAGAGCCCCGAGATTCTCTATGGCGGCGCGCCCGAATACTGGGTAGGCGCCTGGGGCGCGGGACGCTTCGTGGAGGCGAAGCTCGGCATGCCGCTCGCCGGCAATCAGCTTGGCCTCGAGATCAATTCCTCCGAACGCCGCACGCAGAATCAACTGCATATCCACGTCGATTGCATGCGCACCGACATCACGAAAGCGCTCGCGCCGTATGGCGACATCGCGCCGGGCACGTGGCGCTGGACTACGCTCGACGGCTCGCGCTACCGCGTCACGCGCGTGACGAGCCTCTCGGACAGCCATAATCCGTTTCGCGTGGTCGAGCGCGATCTCGGCCCGAAACAGACCATGGCCGTGCAGACGATACTCGTGACGGGCGCAGGCCCCGATGCCAGGCGCGATGGCTGGCTCGTCGTCAACAGCGGGCTCGATGTCGACGGCGGGACCGGCACTGCGGAAGGCCTGCTCGACCATTCGTGCAGCCTCGCGCAGACGAAGAGCGCTTCGCAGTAACGCGCAGTCGCGGGCGACGCGCAAGCGCGCCGCCGCGCTCACCGGCTACGGCGTATCAGCCTTGGGTGACAGGAAAGCCGGGTTGCACGTCAGATCCCGCCCAGTCAAAACGATTTCATGTTGTCGAGGCTGCACGCGGAGTATCGTTCAATTCTGCTATGCAAATGGCATGTCTTCAATGTGCGAGCCCCGCCACGCCCGAAGCCGGTTGATTCAGCATCGGACCCGTTGCCCACGCGTCCGGTTGGGCCGCGCCGATGCGCTCGCGCAGCCACGCATCGAAGGTCTTCTGCAATTCCGCATGCCGCAGGGCGAAGTCGACCGTCGCCTGAACATAGCCGAGCTTGGTGCCGCAGTCGTAGCGCTTGCCAACGAATTCGTAGGCCAGCACCTGCTCCTCTTCGCGCATGGAATGAATGGCGGGCGTGAGCTCGATCTCGCCGTTCGCACCGGGTTTCAGCGCACGCAAATGCTCGAAGATGCTCGGCATGAGCACGTAACGGCCGGCCACGCCGAAGCTGGACGGCGCCAGTTCGGGCGTAGGCTTTTCAATGATGCGGCTCACACTGATCACGCGCTCGTCCCAATGCCGGCCGTCGATCACGCCATGACTCGTCGACTCGCACGATTCGAATTCTTCCACGGCGAGAACCGAGGAATCGTAATGGCTGAATATATGGACCATTTGTGCGAGAACCGAAGGCTTGCCGTCGAGCAGATCGTCCGCGAGCACGACCGCAAACGGTTCGTCGCCAATCAGCTTTTCCGCGCAAAGCACGGCATGCCCGAGGCCGAGCGGTTCGGCCTGCCGGACATAGACGCACTCGACATTGGCCGGCTTGATGTTCCGCACGAGCTCGACGAGATTCTGCCTGCCGCGCGCCCTCAGCACGTGTTCGACCTCGTAGGACTTGTCGAAATGATCTTCGATGACGCGCTTTCCGCGGCCCGTCACGAAGATCAGTTCGGTAATCCCTGCGCCAATGGCTTCTTCAACGGCATATTGAATGAGCGGTTTGTCGATGACCGGCAGCATTTCCTTTGGGCTCGCCTTCGTTGCCGGCAGAAAGCTTGTATCGATTCCCGCCACCGGGAACACAGCTTTACGAACACCAAGCATGATGACCTCACCTGTCTGGTAGAGAGGCAGTACGGCCATGGCGAAGGGTGCGGGATCTGCATCCGACCCCGGATCTCTCCATGTGGCGAATCAGTTCGGCGACATGTTTCCGGTATTCGGCCGGAAAGGTCCGCCAAAAAGCCACACTCAATCATCGCACTGTTTTTGCGCGAAGTGCGCGCGAGTGAAGGCGGGCCACATGCGGCATACGCAAGGCATGCCATTCCCCGCGGCGCGGCGCGATTACATGGCATGTAATTGGCGAGCCGCGCATGGGCGCCTATCCTCGAGATACGATCGAGTCCGCACCGACCTGGAAGAACCGATGAGCCTTATGCGCCCCGACCCACACGCGCCGCAAAACGAACTTGGCACCTTGCTGCGCTACTGGCGCGATGCGCGCGGCGTGAGTCAGCTCGATCTGTCGCTGGACGCCGGGATTTCCCAGCGGCAAATCAGCTTCATTGAAAGCGGACGCAGCGTGCCGGGCCGCGACACGCTGCTGACCCTTGCACAGACGCTGGACGTGCCCCTGCGCGAGCGCAACGCCCTGCTGCTCGCCGCCGGCTACGCGCCCGTCTATTCGGAAGCGCCCTGGAACGCGCAGGAAATGCAGCATGTCGTGCGGGCGCTCGAACGGGTCATTCGCCAGCACGATCCGTTTCCGGCCATCGTGATGGACCGGCACTGGAACGTGCTGATGACCAATGACGCCGCGCCGCGCTTCTTCGGCCACTTTATCGACAATGCCGCACGCACCGGCCCGCGCAACCTGCTGCGTTTGATGTTCGATCCTCAGGGCATGCGCCCGTTCCTCGCGGACTGGGAGAACGTTTCGCGAAGCCTTCTGCAGCGCGTGTATCGCGAAGCGGTCGGCCGCGTAATCGACGACGAAACACGCGCGCTGCTCGACGAATTGCTCGCGTACCCCGGCGTGCCGGGCGACTGGAAAGCGCACCACGGTTCGGCCGGGACGCCCACCATGCCGGTCATTCCACTGAGTTTCATCGACGACGGCACAGTGCTTCGCTATTTCTCGATGGTGACGAGCGTGGGAACACCGCAAAACATTGCCGCACAGGAATTGCGCCTCGAATGCATGTTCCCCGCCGACGACGCCACCGAAGCGCGGCATCGGGAACTGCTCGCGGCGCACGCGAAGGAACGCTGAGCGGTTCCCAACCGCAAGCGCGATTCAAGCCGCTTCGAGCACGAGCAATTGCGCGCCGTCGGCGACCTGGTCGCCTACGCCATACAAGACTTCGGTGACCTTACCCGCCGCAGGCGCGCCGATCGTGTGCTCCATCTTCATCGCCTCCATGACAATGAGCGGCGCGCCCTTCTCAACCACGGCGCCCGGCTCGACCAGCACCGCGATCACCTTGCCTGGCATGGGCGCTGTCAGGCGGCCCTCCCCGTGCTCTGCGTCGGCCGCATGCGCGAGCAGGTTCTGCCACTCGAACGCCATCGCCGTGCCGAGGCAGAACACATGAAACACGTCGCCGTCGATGAATACGCGGCCCGTCACGCGCGTCTCGCCAAGGGTCGCGCCGTATTCGTCCGCGCCCTCGCCGCGCCACCACGTGTACCGCCCCACATGCCCCGCATAGGCGAGGGTTTCCTCACCACCGTCATGCGTATGCGCCACCGTGAACGCCGTATCGCTTTCCACATCGCGCCAGGAGAGCGACTGTGCGAAGCCGCTATTCAGGCGCCAATGCGAAAGCGCATGCCACGGCGACGCACCATGCGCCGCGCCGCCCTCACGGCCGAGCAGCGCCGCACACGCGAGCGCGAGCGCTTCGCGAACCGGCTTGTGCTGCGGCGTGAACAACGCATCATGGTTACGCTCGATCAGGCCCGTGTCGAGATCGGCGCCTGCGAATGGCTCACAGGTCACGAGCCGCTGCAGAAATTCGACGTTCGTATGCGGCCCCACCACCTCGCACGCTTCGAGCGCACGCTTCATACGCGCAAGCGCGTCCTCGCGCGTGGCGCCGTGCACGATCAGCTTCGCGATCATCGGATCGTAGAACGGCGTAATGGTGTCGCCTTCGCGCACGCCGCTGTCGATGCGCACGCTCGCGCGCCGGTCCGCATCGCCGAGACGGAACTCGACGCCCTGGGGCATGCGCAAGTGCTTGAGCGTGCCCGTGGAGGGCAGAAAGCCGCGCGCCGGATTTTCCGCGTAAATGCGCGCCTCGAGTGCATGGCCCGTGATCGAAAGCTGCGCCTGCCCGAGCGGCAGCGGCTCGCCCGCCGCCACGCGCAGCTGCCATTCAACGAGATCGAGACCCGTGACCATCTCCGTTACGGGGTGCTCGACCTGCAAACGCGTGTTCATCTCCATGAAGTAGAAGTCGGCGCCCGTCATGATGAATTCGACGGTGCCCGCGCCCTCGTAATGCACCGCGCGCGCCGCGGCCACGGCCGCCTCGCCCATCGCGCGGCGCACCTCGTCTTCGAGGCCCGGCGCGGGCGCTTCTTCGAGCACTTTCTGATGACGGCGCTGCACCGAGCAGTCGCGGTCGAACAGGTAGACCGCGCCGCCATGTTTGTCGGCGAACACCTGGACTTCGACGTGACGCGGCCGCGTGAGGTACTTCTCGATCAGCACGCGGTCGTTGCCGAAGCTGCTCGCCGCCTCGCGCTTGCACGAAGCGAGCGCCGCTGCAAAGTCGGCGCTGCGCTCGACCACGCGCATGCCCTTGCCGCCGCCGCCCGCGCTCGCCTTGAGCAGCACGGGGTAGCCCATTGCATCGGCTTCGCGCTGCAGGAACCCGGGGTCCTGGTCGTCGCCGTGGTAACCCGGCACGAGCGGCACGGCCGCCGCATGCATCAGCGCCTTCGCGGCCGCTTTCGAGCCCATGGCGGCGATCGCCTCGACCGGCGGCCCGATGAAGACGATGCCGGCCGCTTCGCACGCGCGGGCAAAGTCTTCGTTCTCCGAAAGAAAACCGTAGCCTGGGTGGATAGCCTGTGCCCTCGTGGCGCGCGCGGCTTCGATGATGCGCTCATAGCGCAAATAGCTCTGCGCCGCCGCCGCTTCACCGATATGCACGGCTTCGTCGCAGGCCGCGACGTGCTTGGCGTTCGCGTCGGCGTCCGAGTACACGGCCACGCTCTTCACGCCGAGCCGCCTGCAGGTGGCCGCAACCCGGCATGCAATTTCGCCGCGGTTGGCGATCAGGATCTTGTTGAACATGTGCTGTCCTCGCTTCGTTTCCTGCTTCTTGCCTTATTGATCTATTGATCGCGCCAGCGCGGCGTGCGCTTTTCGAGGAACGACGACACGCCGTCGCGCCCCTCCTCGCTCGCGCGAATGCGCGCGATGCGAACGGCGGTATCTTCGATCAAGGCATTGTCGATCGTCTGGCCCGCGATGTCCTGCACGAGCTGCTTGCACTCGCGCACGGCATTCGGGCTGTTCGCACAGAGCGTTTCCGTGATGCGTTGCACGGTGGCGTCGAGCGCTTCGGCACTCACGGCTTCGCTCACGAGGCCAAGCCGCTGCGCGGTGGCGCAGTCGAACGCTTCGGCCGTGACGAAGTAGCGGCGCGAAGCCTGCTCGCCCAGCGCGCGGATCACGTAAGGCGCGATCGTGGCGGGCATGAGACCGAGTCGCGCTTCGGAAAGGCAGAAGTGCGCGGTTTCCACGGCCACCACGATGTCCGCCGCACACACGAGACCTATGCCGCCCGCGTAGGCGTCGCCATGCACACGCGCGACGACCGGCTTCGGGCAGCGATAGACAGCCGAGAGCATCTGCGCGAGACGCATGGCGTCCGCGCGATTCTCCTCGTCGGAGTAGCCGGCCATCTTGCGCATCCAGTTCAGGTCCGCGCCTGCACAAAAGGCCTTGCCGTTCCCGGCGAGCACGATCGCGCGCACGTCGTCGCGCGCGCCCAGTGCGGCGAACGCGGCCGTAACATCCGCGATCATCGCTTCGTTGAACGCGTTACGCACTTCAGGGCGATTGAGCGTAACAGTGGCCACGTGTCCGACGACTTCTACGGCGAGCGTTTCGTATTGCATTGTCCGGTCCTCAATGCATCACATGCGGAACACGCCGAAGCGCGTCTCTTCGATCGGCGCGTTCATCGCGGCGGAAAGGCCCAGGCCGAGCACGTCGCGCGTTTGCGCCGGATCGATCACGCCATCGTCCCACAGGCGGGCGCTCGCGTAATACGGATGGCCCTGCAGCTCGTATTGATCGCGAATCGGCTGCTTGAACGCGTTTTCTTCTTCGGCGCTCCACGTGCCGCCCTTCGCTTCGATGCCGTCGCGGCGCACCGTGGCGAGCACGGAGGCGGCCTGCTCGCCGCCCATCACCGAAATGCGCGCGTTCGGCCACATCCACAGGAAGCGCGGCGAATAGGCTCGGCCGCACATGCCGTAATTGCCCGCGCCGAACGAGCCGCCAATGATGACCGTGAATTTCGGCACTTTTGCCGTGGCCACTGCCGTTACCATCTTCGCGCCATTGCGCGCGATGCCCTCGTTCTCGTACTTGCGGCCCACCATGAAGCCCGTGATGTTCTGCAGGAACACCAGCGGAATCTTGCGCTGGCAGCACAGCTCGATGAAGTGCGCGCCCTTGAGCGCCGATTCGGAAAACAGAATGCCGTTGTTCGCGACGATGCCGACCGGGTGGCCCCAGATGTGCGCGAAGCCGGTCACGAGCGTGGTGCCGTAGCGCGCCTTGAATTCGTCGAACGCCGAGTCGTCCACGATGCGGGCGATCACCTCGCGCACATCGAAGGGCTTGCGTGTATCCACGGGAATCACGCCGTAAAGGCTTTTCGCGTCGAAACGCGGCGGCAGCGGCTCGCGCAGCGCCACGGGCGGCGTTTTCGTGCGGTTCAGATTGCCGACGATCGAACGCGCAATGGCCAGCGCGTGCGCATCGTTCTGCGCGAGATGGTCGACGACGCCGGAAAGGCGCGTGTGGACGTCGCCGCCGCCCAGGTCCTCGGCGCTCACTTCCTCGCCCGTCGCCGCTTTCACGAGCGGCGGCCCGCCGAGGAAAATCGTGCCCTGGTTCTTCACGATGATCGACTCGTCGCTCATGGCCGGGACGTACGCGCCGCCCGCCGTGCACGAGCCCATCACCACCGCGATCTGCGGAATGCCCTGCGCAGAGAGATTCGCCTGGTTGTAAAAGATGCGGCCGAAGTGATCGCGGTCCGGAAACACCTCGTCCTGGTTCGGCAGGTTCGCACCGCCCGAATCGACGAGATACACGCACGGCAGGTTGTTTTCCTCGGCGATTTCCTGCGCGCGCACGTGCTTCTTCACCGTGACCGGATAGTACGTGCCGCCCTTCACCGTGGCGTCGTTGCACACGATCACGCATTCTTGCCCCGCAATGCGGCCAATGCCCGTGATGATGCCCGCGCCCGGCGCGTCGTCGTTGTACATGCCATAGGCCGCGAGCTGCGAGAGCTCCAGAAACGGCGTGCCCGGATCGAGCAGTTGCGCGATGCGATCGCGCGGCAGCAGCTTGCCGCGCGAGAGGTGCTTGTCGCGCGCGGCCGCGCCGCCGCCAAGCGTTAGCTTCTGGACCTTCCCGCGCAGGTCCGCGACGAGCGCTTCGAGTGCCGCGCTATTGGCCTTGAAGTCTTCCGAACGCGGATTGAGCTTCGATTCGATGACCGGCATCCGATCCTCCGTGAATGGCTCAGGATTACATCGTTTCCGCGAACAGCTCGCGGCCGATCAACATGCGGCGAATCTCGCTCGTGCCCGCACCGATTTCGTAGAGCTTCGCGTCGCGCCAGAGACGCCCGACCGGATATTCGTTGATATAGCCGTTCCCGCCGAGGATCTGGATCGCTTCGCCGGCCATCCATGTCGCCTTTTCCGCCGTGTAGAGAATCACGCCCGCGCAGTCCTTGCGCACCTGGCGCACGTGGTCCTTGCCGAGCGTATCGAGTTGGCGGCCCACCGCATAGAGATAGGCTCGGCACGCCTGGTAGGTCGTATAGAGGTCCGCGACCTTGCCCTGAATGAGCTGGAATTCGCCGATCGCCTGACCGAACTGCTTGCGGTCGTGGATGTACGGCACAACCGCGTCCATGACCGCGGCCATGATGCCGGTGGGCCCGCCCGCGAGCACGGCGCGCTCGTAGTCGAGACCGCTCATCAGCACTTTCACGCCGCCGTTGAGCTGGCCGAGGATGTTCTCTTCGGGCACTTCCACGTCCTGGAACACCAGCTCGCCCGTGTGCGAACCACGCATGCCGAGCTTGTCGAGCTTCTGCGCCACCGAAAAGCCCTTCATGCCCTTCTCGACGATGAACGCCGTAATGCCGCGCGAACCCGCTTCAGGGTCGGTTTTCGCGTAGACGACCAGTGTGTCGCAATCCGGGCCGTTGGTGATCCACATCTTCGTGCCGTTGAGTACGTAGCGGTCGCCCTTCTTTTCGGCACGCAGCTTCATGCTCACGACGTCCGAGCCCGCGTTGGGCTCGCTCATGGCGAGCGCGCCGACGTGTTCGCCGGAAACGAGCTTCGGCAGATATTTGCGCTTTTGCCCCTCGCTGCCGTTGCGGTGGATCTGGTTCACGCACAGGTTCGAATGCGCGCCGTACGAAAGGCCCACCGATGCGGACGCGCGCGAGATTTCCTCCATCGCGACCATGTGCGCCGTGTAGCCCATGTTCGCCCCGCCGTATTCCTCCGAGACCGTCATGCCGAGCACGCCAAGGTCGCCGAACTTGCGCCAGAGGTCCATCGGGAACTGGTCGGTACGGTCGATTTCGCCCGCGCGCGGCGCGATTTCCTTCGCCGCGAAGCCAGCGATGCTGTCGCGCAGCATTTCGACTTCTTCGCCAAGCGGGAACTGCAAACCGGGTACGTTGCTCATGTGTGTCTCCAGGGAATCTCGAACCGGGCGTAGCTTCGCCCCATGGACGCACATTTCACGCCAGATTTACGTTAACGTCAATAGGTATTTCTGAGTGATGCTCAAGTCTCTGTATAGATGAAATATCCTTGTCCAGCCGCGTTTCTTTCGTGGATAATGAATTTCACTTTGACGCAAATTGAATCAAGCTCAAAATGGAAGCCGTTGCCCGGAAAGCCGTCCTGCCCGCGTCGCGCCGCCAGCCGGCGGGCCGCAAATCGCAGCAGCGCGTGCGCGAGATCCTGCAGGCGGGACGCGAGGTGTTCTCGGAAAAAGGGTACGCACGCGCCACCACGGCCGAGATCGCCCAGCGCCTCGGCGTGTCCGAGGCGACGGTATTCAGCTACTTTCGGGGCAAACGGGAGTTGTGCGCGCGCGTGATCGGCGACTGGTATGACGAATCGATCGCCGCGATCGAAGGTGGCCTGCCGCGCGAGGGCACCGTGCGCCAGCAGTTCGCATTCATCGTGCGCATGCATCTGCAGTTGATGCTGGAGAGCGGCACCGGCATCTGCGAGCTGGTGCTCTCGGAAGGCCGCACGCGGCACCACGATCTGAGCGAAGCGCTCACGGAAATGCAGCGCCGCTATACGGCGCCGCTCATGCGCGTGCTCGCGCGCGGCCAGGAAAGCGGACAGATCCGCAACGACCTGCCGCTGCGGCTACTGCGTTCGCTGGTATTCGGCCCGATGGAGCACGTGCTGTGGGACGCGACGCTCGCCAACCGTCGCACGGACATCGACGCCACGGCCGAGCGCCTCGTGGACGCGCTCTGGTCTGCGCTGCAGCCGCCCAACCTCGAACTGGCCGCGCTCGCACAGTTCAGCCAGGACGTGGGCGAAGCCGTGCGCCGGCTCGAGCACGCCCGCGCCGCACGCTAGCCGGCGCGCCCGAGACGCCGGCATTCGCCCCGGCCGAACTCGCCGCGGCCAAGCCGCTCCCAGAACTGGCGGCAAGCTTCGCTACGCACATAATCAGGATTGCAAAACATCCGGCGATGCTTGCCGCATGCCTCCTGTCGATCTGGCGAAAGGCCAACATCTATCCAATTATTACAAGCGGGCGACGCCCGCTCGCGCCTCATGGCCCGCATTTCTGTGAAATATGGATCGCGAAGCGCGCCGTTGCGCGCCGTACGCCCTTCGGGCGCCCTTTGCGCCCAGCCAGCCCGGCGCCTCCTGTAACAACTCGAAAAATCGGTGCAACTCGCGTAATTGCATTGGTTCCGGCATTGTCATAGCGTTCGATAACTGGCTGGCGCGCGCCGCTGCTCCGGCCTGCCCGTTTCTGGAGATCGTGTGTGAGAAGGTCGAAACTGTTTCTCGGGGCCGCCGCGGCCGCGCTTATCGGTGTGTGCGGCGCCGCGCAGGCGGCGCGTGTCGGCGTGTATTTCGGCGGCGGCGTGCCGTATTACTACCCGGTCGCGCCCGTGCCTTACTACTACGCGCCGCCGCCCGTCATCGTCGCGCCGCCGCCGCAGGCGCCCGACTACATCGAGCAGGGGCAGGCTGGCGCCCCCGCCATGGACCCGCAGCAGGGGCCGGCCGCGCCGGGCGATGCGGCGGGCGACCAGCAGTCAAACGCCGACACCTGGTATTACTGCGACGAGTCGAAAACCTACTATCCCTACGTAAAGCAATGTTCGTCGGGCTGGCGCGCGGTTCCCGCCCAGCCGGCGCCTTCGAACTGAACACCTTGAAAATATCGAGCCGCACATGAAATACACGTATCTCGCGCTATTCGCCACGGCGGGGCTGCTGAGCGCATGCGCCGTGACGCCCACGGGGCCGAGCGTGATGGCGCTGCCCGGCACGGGCAAGACCTTCGATCAGTTCCGCGCCGACGACGCGAACTGCCGCCAGTTCGCCTTCCAGCAGGTTGGCGGCGTCACCGCGAACCAGGCCGCCACCGGCACAGGCGTAGGCAGCGCCGTGGTCGGCACGGCGCTCGGCGCGGCCGCGGGCGCCGCATTTGGCGGCGGCCAGGGCGCGGCCATCGGCGCGGGCGCCGGGCTGCTCGCAGGCAGTGCGGTCGGCATGGGCAACGCACAGGGTTCCGCGTGGGACGTGCAGCGCCGTTACGACTACGCTTATCTGCAATGCATGTACGCCACCGGCAACCGCATACCGGCGCCCGGCAACATGACGATGTCGCAGCCCCAGCCGTTCCAGGCGCCCCAGCAGCAGTTCCAGACAGCGCCGCAGCCGCGCTATTTGCCACCGCCCCCGCCAGGGTCGCCGCCTCCGCCGCCCAGCGGATATTGACCGCATATAAAATGAACGCGGGGCTGGCGCATCTGCGCCAGCCCCGCGTTTTGCTTTGGATTCCGAATAACCCGGATCAGTGCTCGTCGAATTCGAGCGCCTTGCCGTTCCACACTACCCGGCGCATCTCGCCGGACTGCGGGTCGATGAGCGTCATTTGCTGCGCGGCGTGGACAGGATCGGGTTTCGCGTCGCGCTCCGTCGCGGACCTGGATTCGAGCAGCGGCTGCAACACCGGCGCGAGCGACTTCAGCAGTTGCACGGAGAGCGCACTCGTGAACGTATAGCGCGCCGCATAGGGTTCATGCACCCATGCCGTAAGCGTGCCGTAGAAGCGGTTGCCGATCACGAACACGAAGGTCGCGCTGCGGTTCACCTTGCGCGATTCGATGAGCCGCGCGCCCGGGGCGTACACGTTGAAGCGCTGGTCGCCGGTGCCGGTCTTGCCGTACACGGGCAGCGTCTTGCCGTCGGGGAGCGTCATGCCGTCGGCGAGGCGCTTGGCCGTACCGCCCTCCACCACCGACGTCAGCAGCTCGCGCACCACTTGCGAAATTTCGGGCGAAATCAATGCCTGCGGCGGCGTGGACGCATGAACGAAATGCGTCTCGTACGGCGTGCCGCGCGCGAAGTCGAGCGACTCGAAGCTGTGCGTCGGCAGCTTTTCGCCGTTGCTCGAAATCAGGCCGATGAGCTGCGCGAGCGCAGCGGGCCGGTCCCCCGACGCACCGATCGCCGCGCCATAAGAAGGCGTGATGTTGTCGAACGGATAACCGACCGCGCGCCATGACTTGCCGATCGCGTCGTACGCGCGCAGTTCGATCATGTGGCGAATGCGCCGGTTCTGCGTAGCGTGATACTTCGTCTTGAAGAGCCAGCTGTAGGTGTAAAGGCGCGTGTCGCGGCTCTCCTGCTGAACCTGCGCGAGCGTCGCATCCGGGTGCGCGCGCAAGTAATTGAGCAGCCACAGTTCGAGCGGATGAATGCCCGCAATGTAGCCGCGGTCGTTGAGATTGAATTTGTCGATGGCGTACTTGTCGTAGTAGTGCGCGAGGTCTTCGTCGTCGAGCCACTGGAACTTCGTGTTCTTGAGTTGCGCGCGCATCTGGGCATCGAACCACGGCAGTTTGCCGTCGGGTTTCACGCTGCGCAGCACGGTAGCAATGCGCGCCGGACCCTTGCGCGTGTGCTGCAGCAGGATCGCCAGCGCTTCGTCGTTGCTCTTGCCCGCGTAGCGCGTGTAGAAGCGCTTCATGTAGACCTGACTCTCACCATCGGCAAACTGCGTGAGAAAACGCGTGCGCGTGACAGGATCGTCGAGCCACTGCGCGGGCGGCCCCGAAGTCTGAATCATCTCGTAGTGGACGATGTCGCGCATCAGCCGCACGAATACCAGATTCACCGAATGCTGGAACGCGCGGTGCACGGTGAGAATCTGCGCGTTGTCGCTCGACTCGAAATTGTTGAAGCTCTGCGCGCCGCCGCCGGTGTAGAACGTTTCGCCCGGGTTGGCCGAGTACTTGCGCTCGACGGCCGCTTCCAGCATGGAATGCAGCGAGCGGTCGGATGTCTTCGAAAGATAGTCGATCGCCCAGCGCGTGAGCGCGTCGCTCGGATCGACTTGCGGCAGCATCGCGCGCAACGACTTCGCGTCGTCGGCCGCGTAGCGCGCGTGCAGCGCGCTTACGATCTGCAGGTAGGTCACGAGCGTGCGCAGCTTCGCCGTCGACCCCAGATTCAGGCGCGCACCCGAGTTGATGTCGAACGGCTGGTTCACGCTGTCCGTTTGCACGCGCACGAGGTTCTCGCCGCTGCTGCGCTCGAACAGCGTGAAGCTATACGCGATCTTCGACGGATCGTCGGAGGGGCGCAGCATCTCGAAGCCCACGAGACCTGCCTGGCGCGCGCCGTCCTTCGTGGCGGCGTCGGCGAGGCGGTCGCTTACGGCCTGCTGCACGCTGTCGACGAGCGTGGCCGTGGCCGTGAGATCGAGGCGGTCGAGGTCGTAAAGCGTCTTCAGCCCCAGCGCCTGCATGAGCTGGGTGCGCAGCGTCAGCACCGCCTTGCGTTCCACGAATGAAACCGGCACGCGCTGCGATGGCTTCGAGCGGTCGAGCGTGAGCGGCGTGGCGAGCGCGGCGTCGCGCAGCGCCGGCGTAATCACGCCGCCGGCGCCGAGCAGGCGGATATAGCTGTCGGTCAGCTTCGCGAGCGCCTCGTTGTTCTTTTGCAGGAAGTACGAAGGCGCGCGCTGGGCGATCAGCAGCGAGAGCACCTGGCGAAACGCCAGCGCCTGCGCATCGAGCATCTCGGGCGTAAGCGGCGCGCGCAGGATGCGATTGACGTCGCGGAAGTCGCGCCCATACCAGGCGGCGAGGCCGTCGCCCAGACCGTTGACTTCGCCCACGCCCGGCTTGGCGGAAAGCGGCACCGAATTCAGGTAGTGCACGAGAATCTGCTGGCGCGCGGGCATGGTCTGCGGGCCGTCCAGATAGGCGCGCAGCGAAGCGGACGCGATCTGGCGCAGCTTCTCCGGCGGCGTGGAGGTGCGGCCGCCAGCCGAGTGCCGGAACTTCTCGATCTGCGTGGCGAGCGTGCTGCCGCCCGGCGTTTGCTGATGCCGGTTCACGAGACGCGCCCCCTGGTCGACGAGCGCGCGGCTAAAGCGCCCCCAGTCGATGGCGGGGTTGCGGTTCGGCTGATCCTGGGCCAGCAGGTTTTTGTCTTCGATGAAAAGCAGCGAGTCGCGCACCACGGCCGGCACCGCGTCGAAATTCTCGTAGGCGCGCTGCGGATAACGCGTATGAAAGAGCGTCGCCCCCGACGCGTCGCGCAATACGATCCCGGCCTGATCCTTTTCTTCGAACGGGAGGAAAAGCCCCTCGTCGGCCACGGCGATCATGCGATCCGAATCGCGCGCCTGCGCGGCGATCGCGAAACCGCGTTCGGCAAGCCGGTTCTCGAAGGTGGGCAGTTGCGCATAACCGAGCCGCACGTCGTACGGCCCGTTTGTGGTGGGAAAGCGGATGCTGTGGCTCGGCCCGTTCTCGACCGTAAAGCCTATGTCGCGCGTGAGTTCGGAGAGGTAGCGCGCCTGCAGGCGCGACGTGTCGATTTCGATCTGAACAATGCGCGCGATGATGACGAGGGCGGCCAGAAACGCGACGACGAATCCCCACTTGACCCACCTGAGGAGTGAGCCAGCGCCAGCGGCGCGAACAGGAAAGCGTACCGATGGGCGGTTCATGCGTATTCTCCTGACGTCACGTCAGATTTCCAGACGGCACCCCTTAAGTAGTCTATCTCGCTCCGTAGGTTCTTGCGCGCCAGTATGTAGGGCTTCGCACGCACGTCGCACTGCCGCAACACCGATGCCGGGCGCGTGACAGTTTTGCGGCAGCGTCGTGGCACGCGACATGCTCCCGATATAATGATTGGCCATTTCGTTGGAAACCTGGAAATATGAAGAAGCTTGCCGTGCCCCTTGCCCTTTCGCTCACGCTCGGCGCGTGCGCGTGGTTTCAGAGCAACCCGGACGCTGGCCAGCCGGTCATCGATTCCACAACCAACCGGTCGGTCCAGGACGTGATCTCGTGCCTGACCGTGGAAGCCTCGCGTCACGGCGCCAGCTTTACCACCTCGCCGCTGCCGCAAGGCCAGATGCTGGAGTTCGGCGACTCGAACGTCATCAAGATCCGCACCGACAACGGCGCGACGACCTACCGCTATTACGCCGGCAAACGCCACGCCTCGAACCTGTGGATCGAGGGTGCGAGCAAAATCTGCGCGCCTTGAACATTTGACGGGCCACATTTGACGGGCCGTTTTTGCCGGGGCTGCCCTTCCTGCCCTTCTATTACAGCTTTCTTGCAGGGATGCGCGCGGTGTAGCGCGCTGACACATTTTCGCCGGGCGTTTTAAGAATCGCTTAAGTCTTCGTCCGCATCATCGCTTCACCTAGAAGAAACGAACGCTGCAGGAGGTTCCGTGAAACAGCAAGACCCGCAAATCCAGGCGACAAGTCAGGCCGACAGCGAGACAACGTCCGGCGCGAAGCCCGTCCGCCGCACCTTGTTGCGCCGGTTGCTGAGCCATCACGAGCTGGCGACGCTCCTGTTGCTGCTGCATGCGCCGATCGATGCGCACGCCAAACCGGAAATTCCGATGCTCCAGGAAGCCGGCCTCGTCGAGCAGGTGCAGGACGACGCCGGTGACGCGCGCATCCGCCTCACGAGTGAAGGCAACGCCGTACTGCAAGGACTCGGCCTCGCACGCTGAGGTTGCCGCGCACCGCTGCACCAGACAAACGAGACGGCGGCACGCCATGCGTGCCGCCGTCTCTTTTTATCGAACTACAGAATGAGCGCGCTTCGCCGTCTGCCCGCAGCGGCGCGTGCGCGTCCTGACGGGCCGCGCGTCTGGCGGCTTGCAGGCTTCCTGTAGAATCGCGCTCTGGCCTGAAGTCGTCGCACGTCCGCCCACCCGCGCGGACGCGCCGTTGCCGTGCCCCACCCTTGCGCCCGCCCATTCGACGACCGCCGCCCCGCGCCACGCGCGCACCAGGCAAATTCGGCCATCACGGCGTCCACACGCGCCACATACAACGTCGTACATAACAACACCCTGGTTTTTCGGAAATGCAAGCAACAGAAATTGGCGTGCGCACGCCTGCCGCTGCGCGCGCGCTCACCCGCAGCGACTACAAGACGCTCGGGCTCGCCGCACTCGGCGGCGCCCTCGAGTTCTACGACTTCATCATCTTCGTGTTCTTCGCGCCGGCTATCGGCCAGTTGTTCTTCCCTGCAACGATTCCCGACTGGCTGCGCCAGTTGCAGACTTTCGGCATCTTCGCGGCGGGCTACCTCGCGCGGCCGCTCGGCGGCATCGTCATGGCGCACTTCGGCGACCTGCTCGGCCGCAAGCGCATGTTCACGCTCTCCGTGCTGCTGATGGCGTTGCCCACGCTCGCCATGGGCTGCCTGCCCACCTTTGCTTCGATCGGCGTGCTCGCTCCCGTGCTGCTGCTCGCGCTGCGCGTGCTGCAAGGCGCGGCCGTGGGCGGCGAGGTGCCGGGCGCGTGGGTGTTCGTCTCCGAGCACGTGCCGCGCCGCCACATCGGCTATGCATGCGGCACGCTCACGGCGGGCCTCACGTTCGGCATCCTGCTCGGCTCGCTGATCGCCGCGGCCGTCAATCATCACTACGCCCCGGGCGACATCGCCGCCTATGCCTGGCGTATTCCGTTCCTGATTGGCGGGCTGTTCGGCATGTTCTCGGTGTATCTGCGCCAGTGGCTGCATGAAACGCCCGTGTTCGCGGAGATGAAGGCGCGCAAGTCGCTCGCCGGCGAAATTCCGCTCAAGGCCGTGCTGCGTGATCACGGCCGCGCGGTGATCGTCTCGATGCTGCTCACGTGGATGCTTTCGGCCGCCATCGTCGTCGTGATCCTGATGACGCCGCCGCTGCTGCAGAAGCAATTCCATCTCGACGCCACCACCTCGCTCCTCGCGAACTGCGTCGCGACGCTCTTCCTCACGGTCGGCTGCGTGAGCGCGGGCGCGCTCGCGGACCGCTTCGGCGCGCGCCGCGTGCTGGCCATTGGCGGCATCGCCCTCGCGATCTCGTACTACACGCTGTTCCGCCAGATCGCCGTGGACCGCTCGATGCTCATGCCGCTTTATGCGCTCTGCGGGCTGCTGGTCGGCACGATCGGCGCGGTGCCCTATGTGATGGTGAATGCGTTCCCGCCCGTGGTGCGCTTCTCGGGCATCTCGTTCTCGTACAACGTGGCGTACGCCGTGTTCGGCGGCCTCACGCCGATCGTCGTCGCGCTGCTGATGAAGTCCGCGCCGCTCGCGCCCACTTACTATGTGGCCGCGATTTGCGTGCTCGGTGCGATCACGACGCTGTTCTTCAAGGACGCGCATCGGGAGCCGTAAGCGCGACGCAGTGCGCGCTCACTGCGCACGGAATGGCCGCCAGCGGTCCGGCACCATTTGCCGCCGGCTTCGACGATTCACCTCGCACTGAAACGTCGAAGCCGGCGAGCGCCCTACCATGGGCGCATGAATACCTCACACCCCACCCCCGTCCCCCACGCCCATTTCACGCTCGCGCTCACGCGTATCGTCGCGACCGTCAGCGTCGGATTCGTCGTCACGCAGCTCGATGTCACCATCGTCAATATCGCGCTCGCGCGCATCGCAACCGATCTCCATGCGAACGTCGCGGGCCTGCAATGGATCGTCGACGCCTATACGCTCGCCTTCGCCGTGCTGATGCTCTCGGGCGGCGTGCTCGGCGAGCGCTACGGGGCGCGCCGCCTATACGCCGCCGGGCTCGTGCTGTTCGCCCTCGCCTCGCTGGCCTGCGGGCTCGCGTCCCACCCGGTCATGCTGATCGCCGCCCGCGCGCTGCAGGGCGCGGGCGCGGCGGCCATGCTGCCCAATTCGCTCGCGCTGCTCAACGAAGCGTGCCGCCACGACCGGGCGCTCAGGGCCCGCGCGGTGGGTTTCTGGACCGCCGCCGGCGCCATCTCGATCGCCGCCGGCCCCGTGGCGGGCGGTCTGCTGATCGCAGCGTTCGGCTGGCGCAGCATTTTCCTCGTGAACCTGCCGCTATGCGCGGCAGGCTTCTGGGCCGCGCTCGCCTGGATTCCCGCGCCGCGCCGCCATGCGCACGATTCCAGCGCCCCCGGCGCGCCCTCCGCGCGCAGCCTCGACGTGCGCGGCCAGCTGCTCGCCATCGTGGCGCTCACGGCCTTTACGGGTGCCGTGATCGAATGGCGGCCGTTCGGCTTCACGCACTGGGCCGTGGCGGGCGGCTTTGCGCTCGCGTTCGTGGCGGGTCTTGCATTCGTCTCGTTCGAAGCGCGCGCGCGCGACCCCATGCTGCCGCTCGCCATGCTGCGTAACCGCACGTTCAGCGCGGCGGTGCTATTCGGCATCTGCGTGAATCTCACCTATTACGGCACGGTGTTCGTGCTCGCGCTCTATCTGCAGCATGCACGGGGCCAAACGCCGTTGCAGGCGGGCCTCGCGTTCATCCCGCTCACCGGCGGCTTCCTGCTCTCGAACATCGTGAGCGGCCATGTGGTGGCGCACTACGGCACGCGCCGGCCGATGATCATCGGCGCGCTGATCGCGGGTGCGGGCTACGCCTTGCTGATCAGCGTGGACGCCCCGACGCCGCTCGTCTTCGTGCTGCTCGCCTTCCTGCTGATTCCGTCCGGCATGGGTCTGGCCGTACCGGCGATGACCACGGCCGTGCTCTCCTGCGTGGAGCCGGCGCGCGCAGGAACGGCCTCGGCGCTGCTCAATACGGCGCGTCAGGCGGGCGGTGCGGTGGGGGTGGCGGCGTTCGGCGCGCTCGCGGGCGGGGCAGGCGCGGCGCAGGTGGTCGCCGGCCTGCGTGCGGAAACCGCCGTCTCGACGGCGCTCCTGCTCATGGCGGCCGGGCTCGCCTCGCTCGTGAGAACCGATCCGGCGCATGCGGACGCGCGCCGCGCCGCGCCGGCGCGCGTGAACGAACCGGAATCGCGCTGAGGCAACCGCGAACTGGCGCGCCGACCTACAGCGACGCCTCCTGGATCGCGCCGGAGTCGATTGCGCGGGCGATCAAGCCGTCGTCCTGCGCCTTGCGGATGGCGTGAGCGATCAGCTGGTCGGGCTCCTCGAGCTCTGCCTTGAGCGCGCCAATGAGCCCGGAGGCGTCGAGGATCACCAGCGTCTTCGCGGAATCCGCGTCGCTGATGAACACGCGCCGCGTGCCGTCTTCCGCAAGACTCGCGCAGAACTGCCCGGTCTTGCCTGCCACGTTGAAGTCGAAGTTCTGTATCAAGGCCTGCTCCCTCTACGCCCGGTTGCCCGGTAGTTGTGATTCGACACTCGCGCCGCGCCGCGCGAAGGCGTCAGCCTCGCAGGCCGCCGCCGCGCGGCGCACGCAAACCATCGACGGAAGCACGTCCCGCGCCCGTCACGGTCAGCAGCAGGAAGCCGCCCGCGATCGCCACGTTCTTCCAGAAATGAATGACCGCGTCCTGTTGCGCTGCCGCCTGGGTCATGTTCCAGAAGTCATGGCCGAGTATCGCCGTAACGACAGCGTACACGGCCAGCAGGAACGCAACCGCGCGCGTGCGCACGCCCAGCACGATCGCAATGCCGCCGAGCACTTCGACGGCGGTCGCCACGATCGCGCCATACGCAGCATACGGCACGCCTTTCGAGTGCAGGTAGCTGACGAACCCCGCGTATCCCAACAGCTTCATGGCACCGCCCCAGAGAAACAGAATGGCAAGCGCGATGCGGGCGATGAAGATGATGAAGGAATCGGCAGGACGGGTCATGGAGGGCTCCGGTATGCAATATCGGAATGACCGCGAGGCGCACGCCCAGTTCCCTCGACGTGAGGCGACAGTGGCAGACGAGGCGGCACGCACAACGGGCGCGCCACGCGCGGAAACGAAATGAACTAACCCGGGAGTTGATTCGGAATGCTATTGAATTAATCTGACGGTCCCTGTCGCGATCCGTTCGCGATGCGCTCAGGCAAACGCGCACGCCGGCGCGGCGCTGGCACGCTCAATGCTTGTGACGCATGCCGTGCGGCCGATGCGCGTCGAGCCAGCGAGTCAGGCGCGCCTCGAGCGTGCCCCTGCTGCGGCGCGACACGGCCCACATGGCCGCACACACCAGCAACATGACGCCTGGTCCGAGCAGATAAGCGGCAACGGTTTCCCTCATGGCGGTCTCCTCTGCGCGACGCCACAGTCCGTAAGACTTTTCATTCTAGGCGATAGCGCGGCGTACGGTAAGCGCCGTCCACGAATGCAGCAGGGAGATAAACCCGAGGTTTTCATATATCCGTTCCCGGCGGCTTCTTTACCTCAGACGTAATCGCCTTGCCCACGCGTTTCGCTAGAATCGCCAGCATGAACACGCTCGCTTCCCTCCTCCCCGCCGCGCCATCGGGCGCGGGGCGCCGCAGCGTCGGCGAAATGCTGCGCGACTGGCGCATGCGCCGACGCATGAGCCAGTTGCTGCTCGCGACCGAAGCTGAGATTTCGACGCGGCATTTGAGCTTCGTCGAATCGGGCCGCGCAATGCCGAGCCGCGAGATGGTCATGCATCTGGCCGAGCAGCTCGATGTGCCGCTGCGGGAACGCAATGCGCTACTCGTGGCGGCCGGCTATGCGCCGCTCTATCGCGAGCGCGCGCTCGACGACCCGCAGCTCGCCGCCGCGCGCGAGGCCGTCGATCTCGTGCTGCGCGGTCACGAACCGTATCCAGCCGTGGCCGTGGACCGCCACTGGAATATCGTCGCCACGAACGGCGCGCTCGCGCCGCTCATCGGCGACGCTTCGCCTGCGCTGCTCGCCGCACCCGTCAATGCGCTGCGGCTTTCGCTGCATCCCGAGGGCATGGCGCCGCGCATCGTCAACTGGCACGCGTGGCGCGCGCACCTGCTCACACGCCTGCAACGTCAGATCGACGCGAGCGCCGACCCGGCACTCGCCGCGTTGTACCAGGAACTCGCGACATATCCCACGCCGCCGGGCGTGGCGAACGTGAACGCCGAGCCGATCGCGCATCACATTGCCGTGCCGCTGTGCGTGCGCACGGTGTCTGGCGAACTGGCGTTCTACAGTACGACCACCGTGTTCGGCACACCGGTCGACATCACGCTTTCCGAACTAGCAATCGAAGCGTTCTTTCCCGCCGATCCGCAGACCGCTCAGGCATTGCGCGACCACGCGTCTTGATGCGCAAGGCGACCGCCCGGGTGCGCCTGACAATATGTCGGGCACGTGAAACGAGCGGAAATAACCATTCCAGATTCATGCGCACACAACGATCTCGCAATTCGACGCGCAGCGAATTATCCGGACGGAAATTATTTCAGTAAATTACAAAAAGCGCGCGTTTTTTGCAGCTGATTTGCGAATCTTTTTCGGCCCGGGGGACGCAATCGGGAAAAACCAGCTCCGCGCGCCGTCGAGCGATTCACCCACGAAATCAAGGACATTTCCTTCATCGAAACGAATCTTTAAGACACGAAGTGTTTTCAAACATATCTGTGCGATAACGTGCGTTTTGCATAACCGGCGCTTTACCATCTGCCTGGTAAATCGTGCGAAAAGACGATATATCTTCGCAAATACGTCGAAAGTAATGACATTCATCCTCTTTACTTCTTCTGGTTCCTACTTTTAAATACGGGTGTCCCCGACGCACATACAAGCTGGAGATGCCATGAGCCATTTTCTGGATCGTCTGCGTTACTTCACGGCGGCACGAACACAATTCGCGGACGGTCACGGCGCCGTCACAGACGAAGACCGGAAATGGGAGGAGGCCTACCGTACACGCTGGCAGCACGACAAGATCGTGCGCTCCACACACGGCGTGAATTGCACGGGTTCATGCTCGTGGAAAATCTATGTGAAGGGCGGCATCGTCGCGTGGGAAACGCAGCAAACCGACTACCCGCGCACGCGCCCTGACATGCCCAACCACGAACCGCGCGGCTGCTCACGCGGCGCATCCTATTCGTGGTATCTCTACAGCGCCAATCGCCTGAAGTATCCGCTCGTGCGCAGCGCGCTCGTGAAGCTGTGGCGCGAAAAGCGCCGGACGCTCGACCCCGTTGCGGCGTGGGCGGCCATTGTCGACGACGACGCCGCGCGCAAAAGTTATCAAACGCGGCGCGGTCTTGGCGGCTTCGTGCGGGCTGACTGGAGCGAAGTGCTGGAAATCGCGGCCGCCGCGAACGTGCACACCATCAAGCGTCACGGCCCCGACCGCGTGATCGGCTTCTCGCCCATTCCCGCGATGTCGATGGTGTCGTACGCGGCCGGTTCGCGTTATCTCTCGCTCATCGGCGGCGTGTGCCTCTCTTTCTACGACTGGTACTGCGACCTGCCGCCCGCCTCGCCGCAAACATGGGGCGAGCAGACCGACGTGCCCGAGTCCGCCGACTGGTACAACTCGTCGTTCATCGTGATGTGGGGGTCGAACGTGCCGCAAACGCGCACGCCCGACGCGCACTTCATGGTGGAAGCGCGCTATCGCGGCGCGAAGATCGTTTCGATCTTCCCCGACTACGCCGAAGGCGCGAAGTTCGGCGACATCTGGCTGCATCCGAAGCAAGGTACCGACGCGGCGCTCGCGCTCGCCATGGGCCATGTGATCCTCAAGGAGTATCACCTCGCCGGCAAGAGCGCCTATTTCGCCGACTATTGCAGCCGCTTCACCGACATGTCCTGCCTCGTCACGCTCGTCGAGCGCGACGGCCAGTACGTGCCCGACCGCTATCTGCGCGCCTGCGACTTCGACGGCGCCCTCGCGCAGGACAACAACCCTGAATGGAAGACCGTGGTGATCGACAGCGCGACCAACGCGTTCGCGGTGCCGCTCGGCTCCGTGGGCTTTCGCTGGGGCCAGCAGGAAGGCGCCGATCGCGGCAAGTGGAACCTGCGCGAGGAAAGCGTCGACGGCGCGCCGCTCAAGCCCGCGCTCTCGCTCGTGGAAAAGCACGACGATGTAGTGGACGTGCTGTTCCCCTACTTCGGCAACGTCGCGCATCCGCACTTCCCGCACACCTCACACGGGCCGGTGCTGAGCCGCCGCATCGGCGTGCGGCGCGTGGCGACGCCCGCCGGCGAGCGCCTCGTGGCCACCGTCTACGATCTCTTCGTGGCGAACTACGGCCTCGATCAGGGCCTGGGCGGCAAGGACCTCGCACACAGCTACGACGACGACGTGCCCTACACGCCCGCGTGGCAGGAAGCGATCACGGGCGTAAAGCGCGCGGACGTCATCAACGTCGCGCGCCAGTTCGCCGAAAACGCCGACAAGACCGAAGGCCGTTCGATGGTAATCATCGGCGCAGGCATCAATCACTGGTTCCACATGGACATGGCGTATCGCGCCATCATCAACATGCTCGTGATGTGCGGCTGCATCGGCAAGTCCGGCGGCGGCTGGTCGCATTATGTGGGCCAGGAGAAATTGCGCCCGCAAACAGGCTGGACCGCACTCGCGTTCGCGCTCGACTGGAACCGGCCACCGCGCCAGATGAACGCTACCTCGTTCTTCTACGCACACACAGACCAGTGGCGCTACGATCCGATGAATCCCACGGATCTGCTTTCGCCGCTCGCGAACAAGGCCGACTACCATGGCGCGCCGATCGACTACAACGTGCGCGCCGAGCGCATGGGCTGGCTGCCCTCGGCTCCGCAACTCACGAGCAATCCGCTCGAGCTTGGCCGCTCGCTCGAAGGCCCCGCGAAGGCCGGCGCCGAAGTCGCGCGCCGCCTGAAAGACGGCAGCCTGCAGCTCGCCTGCGAGGACCCCGACAATCCCAGCGTGTTTCCGCGCAACCTCTTCGTGTGGCGCTCGAACCTGCTCGGCTCGTCGGGCAAGGGGCACGAGTATTTCCTCAAGCATCTGCTTGGCACGACGAACGGAGTGCAAGGCGAGGAAGTGGTGAAGGACGGTGTGCCGCGTCCCGAAGAAGTCGTCTGGCATGAGCAGGCGCCCGAGGGTAAGCTCGACTTGCTCTGCACGCTGGACTTCCGCATGTCTACCACCTGCATGTACTCGGACATCGTGCTGCCCACGGCCACGTGGTACGAGAAGGACGACATGAACACGTCCGACATGCACCCGTTCATTCATCCGCTTTCCGCTGCGGTGGACCCTGCATGGCAGGCGCGCAGCGACTGGGAAATCTTCAAGGCCATTGCAAAGCGCTTTTCCGAGCTGAGCGTCGGCCATCTCGGCGTGGAGCGCGACGTGGTGCTCGCGCCCATCGCACACGACGCCGCGGCCGAACTGGCACAGCCGTTCGGCGTGGACGACTGGAAGCGCGGCGAATGCGAGCCGGTTCCGGGCAAGACCATGCCGGGCGTGGTCACGCTCGAGCGCAACTACCCCGAGACGTATCACCGCTTCACCTCGCTTGGGCCGCTCATGGACCAACTCGGCAACGGTGGCAAAGGCATTAGCTGGAATACGGAGGACGAGGTCCACGAACTCGGCGCGCTGAACTACCGCGACCAGTCGGAGGACGCCGGCGACGCGAAAGGGCGCCCGCGCATCGAGACCGCACTCGACGCCGCGGAAACGATTCTCTCGCTCGCGCCCGAAACGAACGGCGCGGTCGCCAAAAAAGCGTGGGAAGCGCTTTCGAGGTTCACCGGCATCGAGCACGCCCATCTCGCCGACGCCCGCGCCGACGAGAAGATCCGTTTCCGCGATATCCAGGCGCAGCCGCGCAAGATCATTTCGTCGCCGACGTGGAGCGGCATCGAGTCGGAGCATGTGTCGTACAACGCGGGTTATACGAACGTGCACGAACTGATTCCCTGGCGCACGCTGAGCGGCCGCCAGCAACTCTACCAGGACCATGCGTGGATGCGCGCGTTCGGCGAGGCGCTGTGCGTGTACAAGCCGCCTATCGATACGGGCAGCTACGAGAAAATGACCGGCTCGCGCTCGAACGGCAACCCCGAACTCGCGCTGAACTTCATCACGCCACACCAGAAGTGGGGCATTCACAGCACCTATACCGACAATCTGCTGATGCTCACGCTCTCGCGCGGCGGCCCGATCGTGTGGATTTCGGAGCAGGACGCGGCGCAGATCGGCGTGGCCGACAACGACTGGATCGAATGCTTCAACGCGAACGGTGCGCTTTGCGCGCGCGCCGTGGTGAGCCAGCGTATTCCGCGCGGCATAGTGATGATGTATCACGCGCAGGAAAAAATCGTGAATACGCCGGGGTCCGAAATAACGGGCACGCGCGGCGGCATTCACAACTCGGTGACGCGCATTTCACTCAAGCCCACGCACATGATCGGCGGCTATGCGCAGCTCGCTTACGGCTTCAACTACTACGGCACGGTCGGCTCGAATCGCGATGAATTCCTCATCGTGCGCAAGATGAAGAACGTCGACTGGCTCGACGCGGAGGAAACGCCGGTTGGTCCCCTGCCTGCCGCAGTCAACCCCGCTGTAAATGCAGCCGTCCGCGAAGGAGAGAGCTCATGAAAGTGCGCGCGCAGATCGCGATGGTGCTGAACCTCGACAAGTGCATTGGCTGCCATACGTGTTCGGTCACCTGCAAGAACGTCTGGACGAGCCGCGAGGGGATGGAATACGCGTGGTTCAACAACGTCGAGACGAAGCCCGGCATCGGCTACCCGAAGGAATGGGAGAACCAGGAGCGCTGGCGCGGCGGCTGGGTGCGCAAGGCCGACGGCCAGATCGAGCCGCGTCTGGGCGGCAAGTGGCGCCTGCTTGCTCAAATCTTCGCGAATCCGCATCTGCCGGAGATCGACGACTACTACGAGCCCTTCACATTCGACTACGCGCATCTGCAGGAAGCGGGCAACACGAAGGCCACGCCGGTTGCGCGGCCGCGCTCGCTCGTGAGCGGCGAGCGCATGGAGAAGATCGAGTGGGGGCCGAACTGGGAAGAAATTCTCGGCGGCGAGTTCGAGAAGCGGTCGAAGGACTATAACTTCGAGAACGTGCAGAAGGAGATCTACGGCCAGTTCGAAAACACCTTCATGATGTACCTGCCGCGCCTGTGCGAGCACTGCCTGAATCCGGCATGCGTGGCGGCATGCCCTTCGGGGTCGATCTACAAGCGCGAGGAAGACGGCATCGTGCTGATCGATCAGGACAAGTGCCGCGGCTGGCGCATGTGCGTTTCGGGCTGCCCGTACAAGAAGATTTATTTCAACTGGCAAAGCGGCAAGGCCGAGAAGTGCATCTTCTGCTATCCGCGTATCGAGGCGGGGCAACCCACCGTGTGCTCGGAGACCTGCGTTGGGCGCATTCGCTATCTCGGCGTGCTGCTCTACGACGCCGACCGCATTCGCGAAGCTGCGAGCGTCGCCGACGAGAAGGATCTCTACCAGGCGCAACTCGACGTATTCCTCGATCCGTTCGATCCCGCCGTGATCGAGCAGGCCGCGCGCGATGGCGTTCCGCAGGCGTGGATCGACGGCGCGCAGCGCTCGCCCGTCTACAAGATGGCGATCGACTGGCGCATCGCCTTCCCGCTGCACCCCGAGTACCGCACGCTGCCGATGGTCTGGTACGTGCCGCCGCTCTCGCCCATCAACGCGGCCGCCAATAGCGGCGAACTCAGCATGAACGGCTGGCTACCCGACGTGCACGCGCTGCGCATTCCGCTGCGCTACCTCGCGAACCTGCTCACCGCCGGCGACGAAAAGCCGGTCCAGGTCGCGCTGGAACGTCTGCTCGCCATGCGCGCGTTCATGCGCGCGCGTCACGTGGATCGCGTGGACGCGCCGCAGGTGCTCTCGCAAGCGGGGCTCTCGCTCGCGCAGGTCGAGGAGATGTACCGTTATCTCGCGATTGCGAACTACGAAGACCGCTTCGTGATTCCCACCACGCACCGCGAATACGCGGAAAACGCCTTCGACTTGCGCTCGTCGTGCGGCTTCACGTTCGGCAACGGCTGCTCGGACGGCAAATCGGAGGCGAGCCTGTTCGCGCCGAAGAATGGGCATCGCAAGATCCCCATTCAGGAGATTTGACCATGTTCCCGGCTCGCCCCCAGCCCATGACGTACCGGCTCGTTGCGTCACTGCTCGAGTATCCCGATGCTTCGCTCATCGAAGCCGTGCGCGAACTGCGCGCGCTGGTGCGCAGCGAGCGCGCGTTCGGCGCGCAGGCGCGCGAGAAGCTCGAACGCTTCCTCGATTATCTCGGTTCGCGCGATCTGCTTGCGCTGCAGGAAAACTACGTCGCGTTGTTCGACCGTGGCCGCGCAACATCACTGCACCTGTTCGAGCACGTGCACGGCGAGTCGCGCGAGCGCGGCCAGGCGATGATCGACCTCGTCCAGACCTACGAGAAGCACGGCATGCTGTTGCAGCCCGGCCAGTTGCCCGACTACCTGCCCGTGTTCCTCGAATACCTCTCGATTCTGGAGACCAACGAGGCGCGCGCGCTCCTTGGCGAAACCGTCGCGATCCTGCAGTCGATCACGCAGGAGCTGAGCCGGCGCAACAGCCACTACGCCTACGTGACCGGCGCGCTGCTGCCGCTCGCGGGCGCGGGCGGCACCGGCCTGCCCGAGGCCGCGCACGACGACGACGCAGGCAAGCCGCACGACAAGGCGCATCTGCAAGCGCTCGACGCGGCATGGGCCGACGAACCTGTGCAATTCATGGGTGCGGAGCGCCCGGCTGCCGTGCCTCCCCTGGCGCCCGTGGCGTTCCACCCGCGGCGAGCACCACGCTGAAAAACCCGACACGCCAGTTAAGCACGTTGTTCGAACACCGCAAGCGAGGAGCCGTCATGGGCCAATACTTCCATCAGTTTCTGTTCGGCATTTATCCGTATATCTGCCTGGCCGTCCTGCTGTTCGGTTCGCTCGTGCGCTTCGACCGCGAGCAGTACACGTGGAAGAGCGACTCCTCGCAACTGCTGCGGCGCGGCGCGCTGCGCCTCGGCAGCAACCTGTTCCACTGGGGCATTCTCGTCGTGGTGATGGGCCACTTCGTCGGCTTTCTCGCGCCGCACTGGCTCGTTTCGCCGTTCATCTCGGCCACCGTGCACCAGTTGCTCGCGATGGTCGCGGGCGGCGTGGCCGGCAGCTTCGCCATTGTCGGGCTCACGATCCTCATCGTGCGGCGGCTCGGCGACACGCGCATCCGCGTGAACAGCAAGGCGTCGGACATCCTCATCGTCTTCATGCTGTGGGCGCAGCTCGCGCTTGGGCTCGCGACCGTGGTGCTCTCGGCGCGCCACCTGGACGGCGTGATGTTCGAACAGCTAACCGACTACGTGAAAGGCGTAGTGACGTTCCGGCCCAATATCGCCGGGCTGCTCGACGGCGTGCCGCTCGTCTATCAAACCCATATCGCGCTCGGCTTCACGATCTTCCTCGTTTCGCCCTTCACGCGCATGGTTCATATCTGGAGCGGAATCGCTTCGGTGTTCTATCTGATCCGTCCGTACCAGCTCGTGCGCAGGCGCTAAGTCACAACGACCCCGAACCAGGAGCGCTATCGATGATGAATGCGGTCCCCAATCAAGACCAGCCAGGCCTGCCTGCCCGCGTGAACGACGTCGAGATCGGGCTCGCGGCCATCGAGGCCGAGTGCCGCAATCACGCCGACGACCCGGACCCCGCGCTCGCCGCGCGGCGCACGCTCGTCGTGCACGAACTGCTGCGCCAGCGCGCGGTGGCGCTGGACCTGCTGGCGCCTGACGCCGCACTCGACGACAGCGCGCTGGATGCGCTGCTGGAGCGTGAGCTGCGCGTGCCCGAGCCCACGCGCGAAGACTGCGAGCGCTACTACACGCAGCACGCGAAGCGCTTCGTGCGCAACGAACTCGTGTACGCGAGCCACATTCTCTTCGCGATTACCGACCGCGTGCCGCTCGCGCTGCTGCGCCGGAAGGCCGAAGAAACGCTGCGCGAATTGCAGCAGGCGCCCGACACCTTCGAGGCGCTGGCACACCAGTATTCGAACTGTCCTTCGGCGGGCGTGGGGGGCAGCCTCGGCCAGCTCACGCGCGGCGACACGGTGCCTGAATTCGAAGCGGCGCTGTTCGACTGCGCCGACATCGGCGTGCTGCCGCGACTCGTGCGCACGCGCTTCGGCTTTCATCTCGTGCGCGTGAACCAGCGCGTGCCGGGCGATCCGGTGCCCTATGACGAAGTCCGCGCCGACATCGCGCGCTTTCTCAGCGAGCGCGTGCGCCATAAGGCCATACAGCAGTACGTATCGATCCTGGCTTGCGAAGCGACGCTCGAGAATGCGGCGCTGGAAGCCGCGACGAGCCCGCTCGTCCAGTGAAGTCGATGGATTCCCCCACACGATGGAGGCAACATGAATCTGCGTAGCGAACCGGCGCGCCCCGCAGCGAGCGCAGCCCAGCCCGAGAGGGTCGGCGCGAGGGCATGGTCAGTCCTGCTCGTCAGCACGCTCGCGTTTCTCGTGTGCTTCGTGGTGTGGATGATGTTCGGCGTGCTGGGCGTGCAGTTGCGCGACGAGCTCCAGCTCAACAGCACCGAGTTCGGCCTGCTCACCGCCACGCCCGTGCTGACGGGCGCGATCATGCGCCTGCCGCTCGGCGCGTGGACCGACCGCTTTGGCGGGCGCATCGTCATGACCACGCTGCTCGTGGTCTGCGCCGTGCCCGTGTATGTCGTCAGTTATGCGAACGAACTGTGGCAATTCCTGCTCATCGGCCTCTTTCTCGGCTGCGTGGGCGCCTCGTTCGCGGTGGGTACGCCGTATGTGGCGCGCTTTTTCCCGCCCAGCCAGCGCGGCTTCGCCATGGGCTTTTTCGGCGCGGGCACGGTGGGCGCCGCCGTCAACCTGTTCGTCACGCCGCAGCTGGAAAACCTCTACGGCTGGCGCTTCGTGCCGCGCGTCTACGCCGTCGCGTTGATCGTGACCGCGGTGATTTTCTGGCTCGGTTCGGCGCGCGACCCGGGCGCCGGCAAGTCGGGCGGCTCGCTGCTCGACTCGTTCAAGGTGCTGGCGAACCCGCGCGTGTGGCGGCTGTGCCAGTACTACTCGATCACCTTCGGCGGCTTCACGGCGCTCTCGCTGTGGATTCCGCAATACCTGAAGGCCGAATACGGCATGTCGCTCGTCATGGCTTCGGCCTTCGCCGCGGGCTTTTCGCTCCCCGGCTCGATCCTGCGGGCCGTGGGCGGCGTGCTCGCCGACAAGCTCGGCGCGCACACCGTCACGTGGTGGGGTCTGTGGGTGGCGTGGATCTGTCTCTTCATTCTTTCGTACCCGCCCACGGACTTCGTGATCCATACGATCGACGGCCAGGCGGCCCTGCATATCAGCATGCCCGTGTTCGGCTTCGTGGCGATCGCCTTCGTGCTCGGCGCGGTGTTCGCGTTCGGCATGGCTTCGACGTTCAAGTACGTGGCCGACGACTTCCCCACGAACATGGGCGTCGTGACCGGCATTGTCGGGCTGGCGGGCGGGCTGGGCGGCTTTCTGCTGCCGATCCTGTTCGGCATCCTGCTCGACTGGCTCAGGATCCGTTCGAGCTGTTTCATGCTGCTCTACGGCATCGTGTGGGTCTCGCTGATCCTGCTTTACATCTCCGAAGTCAAGCGCACGCCGATTCTTGGCCAACCCAGCGCCTGAGCGGCACAGCGGCTAGCCCTGGCTCGGGCATTGTGGCGGCGGCTCAGGCCGCCGCTTTCGCGGGCTCCGGATCCGGCGCGGTGACGACCAGCACGCTGCATGACACGCGGTCGAGCAGCAGTCGGTCGTCGCGCCCATCCCACCAGCGCTTGAACGGCCCGCGCCGGTGGTGGCCCACCACGATGAGATCGGGCTGGAGTTCCGCGCAGTAGCTCGCGATCACATCGATCGGCCGGCCCACTACGAAGTGCCCCGTCGCCGCGAGCCCCTTGTCCTGCAGGCACGCCACGCCCTCCCGCAGAATATCGCGCGCCGCTGCTTCCGCGGCTTCGAACGGCACGGCGGCCGCGATGTCCGTACCCCACTGGAGCGGCGCCTGGTCGAGCACGGCCAGCAAATGCGTTTGCGCGTGGCATTCGCGCGCAAGGTCGGCACCTTCGCGCAAAGCCCGGCGGCCTTCGCGCGTTGCGTCGTAACACAGCAGAATCCTGTTGAACGAGGCCATGATCCCTCCCCCCGATCGTTTCCGGCGCCGGGTGGGCGAACGCGCCGTACCCGCAATGCGGCTTTCATTATGCCACTTACATCACGTCATGACATAAATGAAGCACTGAGCGCGCTCATCAGCGTCATTCGTCTCGACAACTGGCATCCGCGCATCGGCACGCAGCTCGCAAACGTTTCACAGGTGCGATCTTCGCGCAATATCCAGCTCGCATATTTTCCAAAAACCAACGGTGACTCCCACCATCTGCACCCGTAACATTTCAGTTACACATTGCCCTGTTACAGGCCGTCGGGGTCGAAACATCTGTTACAACTCAATTGTCATAAGTATTAATCCGCAGCGCCGTATTTTTTACCTGTCAACCCAGCTTCTTTCTAAACGTTTATTCCATCAGACGGCGTTTTTCATCCTTCGACGATTCGTTGCACATGCATCGACGATCTGGCGGAAACCCTGACAAACCAATGTCGTACGGCACGTTTGCACGCCTCGGCCGGAGTCGCGGCGGCTTGCCGCCAGGCGGATTTCGGGCTGCAGCAAAACTTACCGAAAATAATTTACGACAGTACGATTATTTTTTGATCCGAGGGATTGATTTCTGAGATAAGCCCTCATACAATTCCCTCCAAGGTTGTTACGAGATGTAACAACCTGTATCAAAGAGTCAGATCGAGCCAACGAGCGAAGATCGACCACAAGACCAGAAAAGATACAACGGCGAAAAGCCGGGGGGTTAAATTCGGGGCTTCGGAAACTAGAGAAATGGACCGCAGCAGCGAGACGCTGGAATCTATCCGCGAAATTAATTTGTCGTATCTGATGCTCGCACAGCGCATGCTGCGCGAGGACAAGCCAGTCGGCATGTTCCGGCTGGGACTGTCGTCGGAACTGGCCGATCTGCTTGGCGCTCTGTCGCTCGCGCAGATCGTCAGGTTGGCCTCTTCCGACCAGCTTCTCTGTTTTTTCCGCTTCGACGATCATGCGATGTTGTCCGCGCTCACGCAGACTTCCCGGCATGCAGACGTGGCGGCTACCCATGCGGCCATCCTGCTTGCGGGACAGCCGGCTGGTCAATTCGCCTGAGGGTGATGTCCATGTCTACGCGGCGCAGCCTCACCGAAGACGCTCAGGAAGTATTCCGCGCGATCGCACTGATCGAGTTGGGCGCGCGCATGCAGGTGCTCGAAAGCGAACTCACGCTCTCGCGCGACCGCATGATCCGCCTGTACCGCGAGATCCGTGGCGTGTCGCCGCCCAAAGGTATGCTGCCGTTCTCGGCGGACTGGTACATGACGTGGCTGGCCAACATCCACGCTTCGCTGTTCTATAACACGTACCTGTTCCTCAGGAACGAAGCGCGTTGTTCGCATCTCGACGCGCTCACCAAGGGGTTCCGGCTGTATCTGGAGCACTGCCGCCACAGCGGGGCCGAGCCTGCGCTCGACCTCACGCGTGCGTGGACCCTGGTGCGATTTTTCGATGCCGATATTCTGCAGTTGACGCCTTGCTGCCGTTGCGGCGGCAAATTCGTCGCGCATCGTCACGACCTTCAGCACAACGTCGTGTGCGGCGCATGCCAGCCTCCTTCGCGAGCCGGCAAGACGAAAAAGGCGGCTGCAGCGCGACGGGGCGCCGAGCAGACCGAGAGCGACCTTCCGGCAGTGGTAACGTCGGATGGCATTGCCGAGGCTGCGTAAGCGTAGGAGAGCAGATCCGGATTAACCGGACGCGAGACCAAGACGCGAACCCGTCCGGTGCCTGAGCGCACCGGACGGCGAAGCGCTTTCCATTTGCCGCCTTCGTGGCGCGCGCCTCTGTTACATCTTTCCCGCTTCTAGTTTCCACTGAACGTCTGCCAGACGAGCCACAGGTTCGCCGCCGAGATCACGACGAACAGGAACCACGCCAGCAGCCGCGTGGGGAGCCGGTTCACGAACTCGCCCATCAGCGCACGGTCGTTCGTCATGCGGATGAGCGGCCAGAGCGCGAACGGCAGTTGCAGACTCAGCACCACCTGGCTTGCCACCAGCAGCTTGCCCACCGCGCCGTTGCCGAGCAGCGCGACGCCCGCCAAGGCGGGAATCAGTGCGAGCACGCGGGTGATGAGCCGACGCTGGTAGCACGGAATCTTCATCTGCAGGAAGCCTTCCATGATGACCTGACCCGCCACGGTCCCCGTGAAGGTCGAGCTTTGCCCGGAGGCAAGCAGCGTGATCGCGAACAGCACCGCCGCCGCGCCCGTGCCGACGATAGGCGCAAGCAGCCTGTACGCCTGTTCGATATCGGTGACCTCGGTGTGCCCGTTAGCGTAAAACGCCGCCGCGGCCAGAATCAGGATGGCCGCATTGATGAGGAGCGCGATCAGAAGCGAGACGATCGTGTCGAGGCGCGATAGGCCGATGGCCTGCGCGAGGCTCGCACGATCGCGCTTGACGGCGCGCGTCTGCACGATCGACGAATGCAGGTAGAGGTTGTGCGGCATGACGGTCGCGCCGAGAATGCCGATCGCCAGATACAGCGGCTCCGCCGAGGAAATGGCGTGCCACGACGGCACCGCGCCCGCGAACACCGAGGGCCAGTGCGGCTTCACGAGCGCGAGCTGGATCACATAGCCAAGACCGATTGTGGCGATCAAGCCGGCCATGATCGCCTCGAGCGAGCGGAAGTTCTTGCCCTTCAGGCCGAGCACGATGAGCGTGTCGAACGCCGTGAGCACCACGCCCACCATCAGCGAGACACCAAGCAGCAAATGGAACGCGAGCGCGCCGCCCAGCACCTCGGCCAGATCGCAGGCGATGATCGAAAGCTCGGCGAGCACCCACTGACCGAGCATCACGGGCCTGGCATAGCGCTCGCGCGAAAGCTCCGCGAGATCGCGCTGCGTGACGATGCCAAGGCGCATGGAGAGGCATTGCAGCGCAATCGCCGCGAGGCTCGAGAGCACGACCACGAACAACAGGCTGTAACCGAAGCGCGAGCCCGCCTCGATGTCGGTGGCCCAGTTTCCCGGGTCCATATAGCCGATCGAGACCAGCAGGCCGGGACCCGCGAATTGCCAGAACTTCTTCCAGAATGGCGCGCGCGGCGAAACCTCGATGCTGCCCTGCACTTCGGACGGGCAAAACGGCGCCGTTGCCGTGGTCGGTAATCGGAATTCCAACGCTTCGATCCTCAAGGGTTGACGCGTCGCGGCACGTGACGCGATCGGGCCCTCAAGTGTACAGCGTCGGCTGCGGCACTTCTCTCAAGAGCGTATAGCGGCCCACGTCGCGCAGGCGGTAGTCGAGCGGATCGTGCAGCGTATGCACGCGAGCATTGCGCCAGAAACGGTCGAGCGCGAGCGCCGCGCCCGTGGCGCGCGCGCCGCACGCCTCGAAAAGTTGCTCGCCACCCTGTAACGCGGCGCGATGCGCGACGATCTTCGCCTCGGAAATCGCGAGCGAGACTTCGGCGCGCGTCGCCGTGCTCAGCGCTTCGCCTTCGTCCCACGCGGCGTCGAGCAGCGCGCTCGCACGATCGGCCAGCACCGCCGCCGCGAGCGACTGCACGCGCATTTCGCCAAAGCGCTGCTGCAGGAACGGGTCGTCGGCCACGTGCTGCACGCCCGAATTGACCCATGGGCGGCCGTTCTCGAGCACGTAGGCGCGCGCTTCGTCGAGTGCGCCTTCGGCGAGGCCCACGAAGAGATTTGTCAGCACGCCCTGGGAGACCAGCGTGCGCAGCGTGGCGCGCGCGGTGTCGGGGCGCTGCAGCACTTCGGCGGCGTGCACTTTCACATTCTCGAACGAGACTGTGCCGCTATCGGTCTGACGCTGGCCTATCGGGTCCCAGTCGTCGTGCACCGTGATCCCGGCGCGCGTGGTGGGCACGACCGCGAATATCGGGCTGCCCGTGGCGGGATCGTGCCCGCTCACGGTCATCATCTGCGATCCGTAGGTGCCCGAACAGAATCCCTTTTTGCCATGCAGACGCCAGCCGCCTTCCCTGTCTGGCTGCGCGACGAGCCGCGTGTCGATGGGATTCACGGCGTTGCCCCACCACCAGCGATGCTCGACGGTGCCTTGCAGCCAGTTCGCGCGCTGCGCGGCACTGCCCCACAATTCGACGCTCGCCACCTGCAGGCACTGAAAGCCAAGCAGATGCGCAAGCGCGCTGTCGACACGCGCGAGCGCGCGGATCGTCGCGTAGATGTCGCGCCAGCGCACGCCGTCCTTGCCGAACTGTCCGCCGAATTCGCGCGGCACTGCAAGCGTGAGCAGCCCGGCGTCGGCAATGCGCTGCTTCTCGGCGGCCGCGTGGCCACCCGCGAGATCGCGTTGCGCGGCGCTCGCGCGCAGCGCCTCGAGCAGCGCGGCGAAACGCGCGTCCTGTTCCTGCCCGCGTGGGCGCTGTGCTTCGTTCATACCCATATTTCCCGAATGTGATGCCCTGAACGCGAAGCGCGATGGAAATACCGATCAGGAGTGCGAATACCGCCAATACGCCGCCCATCGGCAACGTGTCGCGTATGCACGGTACGTATCATCGCGTTGGCTCCAGGTGGATCCAGACGATGATAGGGGCGCGGCGGGGCCGGGTCTACGAAGCGATTGCGCAAAGGAAATCGCCGCCTGCGATATGCACAGGCGGCGAGCGTTGCCGCGGTCTACGCGGGGTTTAACGTGCGGTTCAACGCGCCGCGAGCGGCGCCGGCGGTGGCGGCGTACCGTCGCCAGGCTTCGCGTCGCCCCAGCCGCCGCCCAGTGCGCGGATCAGGTTGACGGTCGCGACAGCCTGCGAACCCTGCAGATGGCTGGCCTGCAATTGCGATACGAGCACCGTCCGCTCGCTGTCGATCACGTTCAGATAGCTGACCTCGCCTTCCTCGTACTGCGTGCGCGAAAGCTGAGCCGACTGCTGCGAAGCGCTCACCGCGTCGTTCTGCTGGCGGATCTGGTCGTCGAGCAGGCGCAGGTCGGAGAGATTGTCCTCGACCTCGCGGAAGGCCACGAGCACCTGCTGGCGGTATTGCGCCACATCTTCTTCATACTTCGCGCGCGACTGGGCGAGATTCGCCCGGCGCCTGCCGCCGTCGAAAAGCGGCAGCGTGAGCGCCGTACCCGCGAGCGGCCCGAGCAGGAACGCGCGGCTCGACCACATGAAGAGGTCGCCGAGCGTGGCCGACTCGAAGCCGGCCGCACCGGTGATGTTGAGCTGCGGGAAGAACGCCGACTTCGCGAGACCCACGCGTGCGTTTGCGGCCGCCATGGCGCGTTCGGCGGCGGCCACGTCGGGGCGGCGCTCCAGCAGCGTGGAAGGCAAACCCGGAGGCACCTGCACGACCACGGGCGCGAGCGGCGTTTCGGGGAACGTGAAGTCCGCGGGCGCCTTGCCGAGCAGGATCGCGAGGCTGTGCTCCGAGGCCGCGCGCTGACGCGCGACGCCCACCGCGTCGGCACGCGCGCTCGCGAGCTCGTTGCGAGCCTGCGCTACGTCCAGCGCGCTGATGTCGCCTTCCTTGAAGCGGCGCTCGACAAGCTTGAGCGCGTCTTCGCGCAGCGCCACCGTGCGGCGGTACAGATCGACATCGGAGTCGAACTGGCGCAGCTGGAAATAGTTCTGCGCGACATCGGCCTGCAAGGCGAGCTGAACCGAGAGGAACAGGGCTTCGCTTTGCTGGGCGTCCGCCTGCGCCGCGTGAACGTTCGAACTGACACGGCCGAACAGGTCGACTTCATAGCTTGCCGTAGCCTGTGCGCGCCACAGCGTTTGAGCGGGCACATTGTAATTTTGCGGGTAATAAAGCGAAGCCGGCGAGGCCCGCTCGTAGGTCGGCCCGAAACCCGCATCGATCGACGGGAACCACGAGGCGCGCGCGGCCTGCGTCACCGCACGCGCCTGCTGCACGCGCGCGGCCGCGGCCTTGAGGTCCTGGTTCGCTTCGAGCGCCTGCTGCTCGAGTTTGTCGAGCGTCGGGTCGCCGAACACCGTCCACCATTCGCCGCGATGGGTGCCGTCGGCGGGCTGCGCGGGCGTCCACGTGCCCACGTCGTGCGGATTGGTGCTCTGCGTTTGCTGCGGCGCTTCCTTGTAGGCGGCGGGCACGGCGGCGTCAGGCACCTTGTAGGCCGGCTCGACCGAGCAGGCAGCGAGCCAGGCAAAGAGCGCGACGCTCGCTGCGACTCGTGTGATACGCCCGAACTGCCCGCCCTCCGGCGCGGCATTCGCGCGATAGCGCAAGCTGGATTCGTTAGTCATATTGATCATTTTCCCTTGTCGCCTTACGCGTCGACCATCGACTGCGGCTTGCGCGCGTTGTCCTTCTGCGCGACGTGAATCTTGCCGCCCGCGAGCGTGCGCAGCACCACATAGAACACCGGCGTCAGCAACAGGCCGAAAGCGGTCACGCCGAGCATGCCGAAGAACACGGCCACGCCCATTGCATGACGCATTTCCGAACCCGCGCCGCTGGAGAGCACGAGCGGCACCACGCCCATGATGAACGCGATGGACGTCATCAGGATCGGGCGCAGACGCATGCGGCTCGCCTCGATGGCAGCGCTAAGCGGCGTGTGCCCGTCGTGCTCCAGCTCGCGCGCAAATTCGACGATCAGGATCGCGTTCTTCGAAGCGAGCCCCACCAGCACCATCAAGCCAATCTGCGTGAAGATGTTGTTGTCGCCCTGCGTGAGCCACACGCCCGTCAGTGCGCACAGCACGCTCATCGGCACGATCAGGATCACCGCGAGCGGCAGCGTCAAGCTCTCGTAGAGCGCGGCCAGCACGAGGAACACGAGCAGCACGCTGATCGGGAACACCCAGATGCCCGCATTGCCCGCCAGCACCTGCTGGTACGTGAGATCGGTCCATTCGAACTTCACGCCGCGCGGCAGCACTTCGGCCGCGATGCGTTCCGCCGCCGCCTGGGCCTGGCCCGACGAATAACCGGGCGCCGGACCGCCGTTGATGTCGGCAGCGGTGTAGCCGTTGTAGCGCACCACCATCTCGGGGCCGTACGTGGGCGTGACCGTGACGAGCGACGAGAGCGGCACCATTTCGCCCGCGGCGTTGCGCGTCTTCAGTTGCAGGATGTCGTCGGCCCGCTGGCGGAACGGCGCATCGGCCTGCACGCGCACCTGATACACGCGTCCGAAACGGTTGAAGTCGTTCACGTAGAGCGAACCCAGATAGATCTGCATCGTGTCGAACACGTCGGTAACCGGCACGCCAAGCTGCTTCGCCTTCGTGCGGTCGAGATCGACGTTCAGCTGCGGCACGTTGATCTGATAGTTGGTGAACGTCGGGCCCAGCTCCGGCGTTTGCGCCGCGCGCTTGACGAAGTCCTGCGTCGCGCGGTTGAGCGCCTCATAGCCGAGCGCACCATGATCCTCCAGTTGCATCTTGAAGCCGCCCAATGTACCGAGGCCGAGCACCGGCGGCGGCGGGAACACGGCGATGAACGAATCCTTGATGCCGGCGTACTGCTGGTTCAGCGCCCCCGCAATCGCACCGGCCGAAAGCGCCTTGCCCTTGCGCTCCTTGAACGGCTTGAGCGTGACGAACACAATGCCCGCGCTCGAACTATTGGTGAAACCGTTCACCGAAAGACCCGGGAACGCCACGGCGCTTTCCACACCGGGTTGCTTCAGTGCAATGGCGCTCATGTCGCGAATCACGTTCTCGGTGCGATCGAGCGCGGCGCCGTTGGGCAGTTGCGCGAAGGCGATCAGATACTCCTTGTCCTGCGCGGGCACGAAGCCGCCCGGCACCACGCGCGCCATCAACACCGTTGCGGCGATCAGCACCACATAGACCGCGAGCATCGCGCCCTTGTGGCGCAGCACGCCATTCACGCCGCGCCCGTAGCTTTCCGAGCCGCGATGGAACACCCGGTTGAAGCGGCGGAAAAAACCGCCCAGCACGAGGTTCATCCCGCGCGTGAGCCAGTCTTCCTTCTCGCCGTGACCGCGCAGCAGCAGCGCCGAAAGCGCCGGCGAAAGCGTGAGCGAGTTGAACGCCGAGATCACGGTGGAAATCGCGATGGTCATCGCGAACTGCTTGTAGAACTGGCCCGTGAGCCCGCTCATGAACGCGAGCGGCACGAACACGGCCACGAGCGTGAGCGCAATGGCGATGATCGGCCCGCTCACTTCCTGCATCGCCTTATACGTCGCATCGCGCGCGGATAACCCGCTGGCGATATTGCGCTCCACGTTTTCCACCACCACGATGGCATCGTCGACCACGATGCCGATGGCGAGCACCATCCCGAACAGCGATAGCGCGTTGATCGAGAACCCGAACGCAAGCAGGAGAGAGAACGTCCCGACGATCGACACCGGCACCGCGATCAACGGAATGATCGAGGCACGCCACGTCTGCAGGAACACGATCACCACGATCACCACGAGCGCGATCGCTTCGAGCAGCGTATGCACCACGGCTTCGATACTGGAGCGCACGAATTGCGTGGGATCGTAGACGATGCGGTAATCCACGCCCGCCGGCATGTCCTGCTTGAGCTCCTTCATTGCCGCGCGCACCTGGTCCGAAATCGCGAGCGAGTTCGCACCCGGCGCCTGGTTGATGGCGAGCGCAACGGCCGGCTTGTTGTCGAGCAGCGAGCGCAGACCGTATTCGGAGGCTGCCAGTTCAATGCGCGCGATATCGCGCAGGTAAGTCACGCCGCCATCGGGATTCGTCTTGACGATGATGTTGCCAAACTCGCTTTCCGTGCGCAGACGACCGCGCGCATTCACATTGAGCTGGAACGGCGTGCCGGGCACGCTGGGCGAAGCGCCGATCACGCCCGCCGCCACCTGCACGTTCTGCTCGCGAATCGCATTGACCACGTCGTTCGCGGTGAGATTGCGCTGCGCCACCTTCTGCGGGTCGAGCCAGATACGCATGGCGTAATCGCCCGAGCCCCACAGCTGCACCTCGCCCACGCCCTGGATGTTCGAGAGGCGGTCCTTCACGTTGAGCAGCGCGTAATTGCGCAGGTACGTCATGTCGTAGCGGTTGTCCGGCGAGATCAGGTGCACCACCATCGTGAGCGTGGGCGAGCTCTTGATGGTCGTGATGCCGAGACGCTGCACGTCTTCCGGCAAGCGCGGCAGCGCCTGGTTCACGCGGTTCTGCACGAGCTGCGTGGCCTTGTCCGGGTCGGTACCGAGACGAAACGTGACCGTCAGCGTGAGATTGCCGTCGCTATTGGCTTGCGACTGCATGTACAGCATGTTCTCGACACCGTTGATCTGCTCCTCGAGCGGCGCAGCGACGGCTTCGGCGATCACCTTCGGGTTCGCACCCGGATACTGCGCGTGGACCACCACCGAAGGCGGCACGACCTCGGGGTACTCGGAGATCGGCAACTGGAACAGCGCGATCACGCCGGCCAGCAGGATCAGCACGGACAGCACGCCCGCGAAGATCGGCCGGTCGATGAAGAATTTCGATATGTTCATGGGTTGCTCTTGTTCATGACGCTCAATTTGACGCGAATCTTTCTGCTTAGGCATCCTTATGGAAGCAAAGGCGCAGGCCGCGATCGCCTGCGCCCGCCGCTCGTCAGGATGTTTTCGCTGCCCTGGCGCCGGGGTTCGCCACCGTGTTGGTCGAATCGGCATCGGGGTCGCCGTTCATCGGCACCATGTGCGAGCGCACGACAACACCCGGGCGCACGCGCTGCGTGCCGTTCACCACCACGTGGTCGCCCGCCTTCAGGCCGCCCAGAATCACGCGCAGGTTGCCCTGCTGGCCGCCCGTTTGCACGTTGCGGTACGCGATCTTGCCGCTGTTGTCCACGACGTAAACAAACTTCTTGTCCTGGTCGGTGCCAATGGCCGCATCGTCCACGAGCAGCGCCGGGTGCGGGGCGCTGCCGCCCACCTTGATGCGTGCGTAAAGCCCCGGCACCAGCGCGCCGTCGGCGTTGTCGAAACGCGCGCGCACGCGGATCGTGCCCGACGTGGTGTCGAGACGGTTATCCACCGACTCGATCGTCCCCGTGCGCGAATAACCCGACTCGTTCGCCAGACCTAGTTCCACCGGCACCTTCGAGCCGTCCTTGATGCGGCTGATGTAGTCGAGATAGGTCTGCTCGTCGGCGTCGAATTCGGCGTAGATGGGCGAAACGGAAACAAGCGTCGTGAGCGGCGCGGCGCTCGCCCCGGCCGAAACGACGTTGCCCACCGTGATCTCGGCGCGCGACACACGCCCGGCAACCGGCGCGACGATGCGCGTGTAGCCCAGGTTGATCTGCGCGGCTTCGAGCGCGGCCTGCGCAGCCTTGAGGTTCGCGTTCGCTTCGCGCGAGGCGTTCTGCTTCTCGTCGTAATCGCGCTTCGCGATGGCGTTGTCGCCAATGAGGCGCTGCGCGCGCTCCCAGTCGCTTTGCGCATAGCCCGTGCGCGCCTGTGCGGCGGCAAGCTGCGCAGCGGCCTGATCGACAGCCGCCTGATACGGGCGCGGGTCGATCACAAACAGCGTTTCGCCCTGCTTCACGAGCGCGCCGTCACGGAAGTTCACGGAGACGATCGTGCCGGAAACCTGCGGACGTATCTCCACTTTCTCGACGGCGGCCATGCGGCCCGAGTAGGTCTGCCAGTCGGTGATCGTGCGATTGAGCACCGGCGCGACATCGACCTCGGGTGCGGGCGGCGCTTCAGCGGCAACGGCAGGGTGCGAATCGAGCCGGATGGCCCCGAGGGTGCCGAGGCCCGCGACCACCAGCACGCCAATGACGGCTAGCGCGATACGGGTTCGGGATTGCGAAAAAAGTGACATGTCGGACTCCAGAAATAATGGTTGATTGTTCTTCACTGGTTCGGCAGCACCGCCGCAAGGGCGCTTCGCTTATGACGCGCCCGCGTCGAAGCAACATTGGAAAAACCGCACGGCTTCGCTGAGCGCGGCCGGATGCGCCGCGAGATTCGCGTGCGAGACGCTCGGGTAGCGCACCACCTGGGTGCGCACGCCCGCGTCGATCAGGCGGCTCGCGTACTTCTCCGCTTCGATGTGCAGCACGTCGTTCTGTGCCGTCACGATGAGCGTCGGCGGCAAGCCGCCAAGACGCAGCGACTCGAGCGGCGCGGCGTACGGATGCATGCGCTGCGTCGCATCGGGCAGATACGCGCGATAGCACGCCGCGCATTCGCTTGCGGTGATATCGGAGCCGAGGCGCGCCTCGTCGCCAAGACGCGTGAGGCTCGGGTCGAGCATCGGCGCAAACAATGCCTGCGCCGCGAGTTTCACGTCGCCGCGATCGCGGCCCATGAAGGCGAGCACGTTGGCGATCTGGCCGCCCGCGTCGTGGCCCGCCGCGATCACGCGCTTCGGATTGCCGCCGAACGCACGGGCCCGCGTGAGGGCCCACAGCGCCGCGCGATGTGCATCTTCGGGCGCGGCAGGAAAGGGGTGCTTCGGCGCGAGCGAATACCCCACGCTCACCACGAGCGCCGGTAAGCGTTCTGCGAGAAGACGCCCCACCGCATCCGCTTCCTCGATCGATCCGCGCACGAAGCCGCCGCCGTGGAAATAGAGCAGCACCGGCAGACCATTCGCGGCTTCGGGGCGGTACAGGCGCAGCGGAATCTGCTGGGCGTAGCCTTCGATTGCCACGTCGGTCGTGAGCAGCGCGCGCACCTTGCCGGGCCTGGCGGACGCGGTAACAGGCAGCGCCGCGGGCACTTCGGCCAGCGGCGCTTGCTCCGCGGAGGTCCAGGACGTTGGGCGTTTAAAGACATCCATGTCAAATCGGCGCAATGCGCGAGAGTAGATTCGAATGAGCCGAATTGTGGGTTCGGCAGACTTGCAAATAAATGCCTATAATCCGGCAACACAATTCGGCGCACCTGAACAATCTGTCTCCTCTTTCTGCGCGGGCGTTTCTTTCGAACGCCGCGCGCCGTGCGACCGAAGCTTTTTGGAGAGTGGCAATGGACCGCCTTCAGGCCATGCAGGTATTCACCCGCGTCGTCGATACCAACAGCTTCACGCGCGCTGCCGAAACGCTCGACATGCCGCGCGCTTCGGTCACGACGATCATTCAGAATCTCGAGGCGTTTCTCGGCGTGCGCCTCATGCACCGCACCACGCGCCGTCTGTCGCTCACGCCCGATGGCGCCGCGTACTACGAGCGCTGCGTGCGCATTCTCGCGGACGTCGAGGAAACCGAAACCACATTCCAGGATCGCAACCGCAAACCGCACGGCAAACTGCGCATCGACATGCCCGGCTCGATCGGGCGGCTGATCGTGATTCCGTCGCTGTGCGAGTTCCACCAGCGCTATCCGGACATCGACCTGCAACTCGGGCTATCCGATCGCCCCGTGGACATGCTGCAGGAAGGCGTGGATTGCGTGGTGCGCGTGGGTGCGCTGCAGGATTCGTCGCTGGTCGCGCGGCGCATCGGCATTTTCGAAGGTGTGTCGTGCGCGGCGCCGTCATATCTGGAGCGCCACGGCACGCCGCAGACGCTCGAAGAACTGGCCGAGCATCGCGCCGTGAATTACTTCTCGTCGCGCACGGGACGCGTGATGGACTGGGCGTTTCTCGTCGACGGCAAGGAAGTGGAAGTCAAGCTCAAGAGCATGGTCTCGGTAAACGACGCGGACGCGTACGTGACCTGCGGCATCGAAGGCTTCGGCCTGATTCAGGGCCCGCGCTACATGGTGCTGCCGCACCTGAAGTCGGGCGCCCTCGTCGAAGTGCTGCCCGACTACAAGCCGCTGCCCATGCCGATTTCGGCCGTCTATCCGCACAGCCGCCATCTGTCACCCAAAGTGCGCGTGTTCGTGGACTGGATCGCGGAAGTGTTCGATCGCTGCCCGCTCCTGAGTGGCCGCGCCTCGCTCGACAAGGCCTGCACGATGCGCACGCTCGAAGAGCGCGAAAACGCGCCGGCGCTCGAAACGCCCGTGATTTCGGAATGGGCCGCATAGGCTGGGCCGCATAGGCTGGGTCACGTAACGCCGTCCGCGTTACGCCGACCCTCGAGGCCGCGCCCGCAAAGGCTTTGCGGGCGCGGCGCAGCGATTGTTCCGTATTTTCGACAATTGCTTTCGCGTTCCGGCCGTTTATCGCAGATGGCTGCGCAACTACATTTGCTCCTGTCGCCGCGACCCACGTGGCACCCGTATAAAAGGAGCAGATCATGAAACGCACTCTCGCAACCGCCATTGGCGCCACGCTCGTTCTGTCGCTCGCCGCCAGCGCTTCGGCCTTCGCCCAGGACAACAGCGCCCCGAAAACCCGTGCCGAAGTGAAGGCGGAAATCGTTGCCGCGTATCGCGACGGCACGCTGCCCTCGCTGAACAAGACGAGCTACCCCGAGCAAAGCCTGATCGGCCGCACGCAAGCGCAACGCATCGCGCTGCAGGAAAGCCGCGCGAACAACGCCCAACGTGTTGCGCAGGCTGGCGAATAAGCACGCGAAACGCTTCGGCATTTCGATTGCAAGACGAAAAACGTAGGAGTCCAACATGAATCCGGCCGTACCTTCCGAACTCGAGCAGTGGGACAACACCACGCCCGTGTGGACGCCGTTTCGGCATTGAAAGTTCTGGCGCGCGTGAAGATGTGAAACGTGCGAAAGGGCCCGGCGGCTTCGCAACCGCCGGGCCCGTGCATTACCGGCTCACGAAATCCGGTTCGAAAAATACCCAGCGCACGAGGGGAAAGCGCGCCTGCAGATCGGCTTCGATCTCGTTGATCGCTTCGACCATGGTGCGGCTATGGTCGTAGTCGAGCATTTCGCACTGCACCGCCACCATCACCTCCCTGCCCCATTGCAGGGTAATGAGGCTGATGATGCTGCGAATCTCGGGCCGCGCGCGCAGGAACGATTCGATATCGCGCCGCATTTCCGGGCTTGCCGATTCGCCGACGATCATCGACTTCACTTCGCGCGCGATGAACCACGCAATCAGCATGAGCAGGATACCCACGCCGATCGAGCCGCACGCGTCCCATACCGGATTGCCCGTAATCACGGTGAGCAGCACGGCGGCGAACGCAATGGCGAGACCCGCCAGCGCGGCAATGTCCTCGCCCGCCACGACGAGCAGGTCGGAGTCGCGCGTTTCGCGCGCCCAGCGCCACAGCGATTTCGTGGGCGCGCCCTTGCGAATCTCACGAATCGCGCCGTAAAGCGAAAACGCTTCGAGCACCACGGAAATACCGAGCACGACGAGCGCCACGTACACGAATCGCAACGGCTCACGCGCAATCAGCCGATGCACGCCCTCGTAGACCGAAAACGCGCCGCCCACGAAGAACAGCAGCAGCGCCACGAGCAGCGAATAGAAGTTGATCGCGCGGCCCGTGCCCATGGGATGCAGTGGCGTGGGCGGCTCGCGCGACTGGCGCAGGCCGAAGAGCAGCAGCAGTTGATTGCCGCAGTCGGCCGTGGAGTGAATCGCCTCCGCGAACATCGATCCCGAGCCCGTGAACGCGGCGGCAGCGTACTTGCAGACCGCAATGCCCAGGTTCGCAGCGAGCGCATAGAAAATGGCTTTCGGCGATTCTCCGCTCATACGGCCCTCACGCGACGTCCACGCGCGCCGGGCCTTCGCTCAGTTCGCCGATCGCCCGCGCGTCGCCAAAACCTTCCGCGCGGAAGATCGCCAGCACGTCTTCCACGTTTTCCGGCGCGCAGGCCACGAGCAGGCCGCCCGAGGTTTGCGGGTCGGTGAGCAGCGTGCGCGCGCTTTCGGGCAGGCTGGGCGCGAGCGTGACGGCGTCGCCGTACGAGGCCCAGTTGCGGCCGGAGGCGCCCGTGCACACGCCGTCATCGACGAACTTCTGCACGCCCGGCAGCCACGGCAGGCCGGCGTAATGCACGCGCGCGGCGAGATTCGCGCCGCGCGCAATTTCGAGCGTGTGGCCGAGCAGGCCGAAGCCGGTCACGTCGGTCATCGCGTGCACGCCCGGCAACTCCGCCAGCGTCGCGCCCGGCTTGTTGAGGAGGGTCGCGGCGGCCACCATTGCCTGGTAGCCCGCGTCGCCGAGCATTTCCTTCTTGAGCGCGGCGGAAAGCACGCCCACGCCCAGCGGCTTGCCGAGCACGAGCACGTCGCCGGCTTGTGCCGACGCGTTGCGCTTCACGCGCTCCGGATGCACCACGCCGAGCGCAGCCAGCCCGTAAATGGGCTCCACGGAGTCGATCGAATGCCCGCCCGCCACGGGAATGCCGGCCGCCGCGCACACGTCCTCGCCGCCGCGCAGCACCTGCGCGATCACGTCGTGCGGCAGCACGTTGATGGGCATGCCCACGAGCGCCAGCGCGAGGATCGGCTTGCCGCCCATGGCGTAGACGTCCGAGAGCGCGTTGGTCGCGGCGATACGGCCGAAGTCGTACGGGTCGTCGACGATCGGCATGAAGAAGTCCGTGGTCGCGACGATGGCCTGCTCGTCGTTGAGCTTGTAGACGGCGGCGTCGTCGGCGGTCTCGGTGCCGACCAGCAGGTTCGGAAACGCGGTGGTGAGCGGCGTGCTGCGGGCGAGCAGCGCGGAAAGCACGCCGGGCGCGATCTTGCAGCCGCAGCCGCCGCCGTGCGAAAGGCTCGTGAGGCGCGGCACGGCGGCGCCGATGGCGGGTTTGTCGTTCATGTCTGGAAGTCGTCCTGAAAGTGCCGGATGAGTTTTCGTATTATGGGGCAATCGCCGGACCGGCGATGCGCGCGGCGTGCACGCGGCGCGGCACCGCTCAGCCGCGCCCGGCGGCCCGGCCCGCGGCGTTCTCGGCGCTTGCCGTGATTTGGCCCGCGTGCAGCGTATCGACGAGCCATTGCGGATCGTCATGCGGCAGATCGTGCCCTGCCCACGGATGCGCCACGTGCGGTGCGCCCCAGGCTCGCGCGAGCCGCGCCGAGCAAACGGGGTTCACGAGCCGGTCGCCGCGCGACGACACCACGAGCACCGCACAGCGCGGCGCAGCGCACGCCTTGAAGCGCGCGGCGGCGGCCAGCTGGCGCAGCGCGTTCGCGCGACTCACAGGGGCGCTCGCGCGGATCGCACGCCACGTTTCGAGGTCGGCAGCGAGCGTGTCGCGGCGCGCGCAGGTGAGGCCGTGGATCAGCGTCTCGGTCACCTCGCCGCCATCCCAGTGTCGCGCCACGCGCACGACCGCGGGCCACGCCGCGGGCCGCAAGCGCTCGCACACGCGGCTATGCGGGCGCATGCTCGTGTTCACGAGCACGAGCCGCCCGATCTCGTCGGCATAACGCAGCGCCCACGCCGTCGCCACCATGCCGCCCAGCGACATTGCCAGCACGCGGTAAGGCGCGCGTGCCCCGCGCCGCTGCGCTTCGGCTCGCAGTGCATCCACGTAGTCGGCCACCGCGAGCGGCGAACGGACGTGCGCCGCGGTGCCGTTGCCCGGCAGGTCGATAGGCAACACGCCATCGCGCTCCGCAAGCAGCAAGGCGAATGCGCCCCAGTGGCGCGATTCGCGCGTGAGGCCGCGCAGCAGGATCCACGGTTCGCTCATGTGCCAGGCTTCCGGTACCAGTGCCCGATCGCGCTTTTCAGCACCTCGTCGCGGATCACGCCCTCGGGCAGCCAGCGCGGCGCGGAATACGCGGCGCGTGTCAGGAACTCGAACAGGTTCGCGTGACGCCGCAATACACGCGCGGTGCGATGCTGAAGGAGCGGGTTGAACATGCCCTGGCGCGAAAAGATCTGGCGCGGGTTCTTCTTGATCCACAGCCACGAGCCCAATTCGAGTGTGAGCGGCAGGAAGATGTTGCCGCCGGGCGCGCGATCGTACGCGCAGTCCCACAAGTCGCCGTGCAGCAAATATTGATGGCTCTGCGGCTCGAAAGTGTAGCCGTGATGCGGATGCGCGCGCTCGAACATCGTCTTGAGCACATACATTTCGGGCAGGTGTCGAATGAGGCGGCGCGTGCGCGCGTACGGAAACCAGATGCTGTCGGTCCAGCCGTAACCGGAATGGCAGTCGAGCGCGAAGGAAAGGGGGCGCCGCGTGAGTTCTTCGTCGACGATCTTCAGCAGCGCGAGCGCTTCGACCTCCATGGCCGCGCCGCGCCGCCCCCGATACCACGGCAGCCACGAGCCGAGGCGCTGGCCGCCCGCGAGAAAGGGCACGCGCTCGTCGGCATCCTGCGGCGCGTTGCGCATGAGATCGACGCCGTTCGGATTCGCTCGCGTGGCGAGCCACATGCCGCCGGGATTGAGGATCGGCGCGAACACGATGCGCACGGACTCGAGCTGGCGCAGGAGCAGTTCGTCCCAGGCAAGCCGCCCCACCAGCGCGCGCATGTAGTCGAGCACGAGCTGTGAGCCAATGCGTTCGAGCCCGTGAATGCCGCCGAAAAAGCCAATACCGGGCGCGGCCGGATCGCGCGAGCCGACTGCCGCAACATACAGAGGAAACGTGCGGCCGCGCACCTCGACTTCGCCCTCGCTGCGAATGTCGAGCCAGCGTGCGCCGGCATCGAGGATCATCTTGAGGTCCTCGTATTCCTCGAAGCTGTCAGGTAGGAAGCTCAGTGCCTGCATATGGCGCCGGGTTTCGCCGCTCGTTCGGATCGGGTCGCGTAGATCGGGGCCGCCGCGTGCGGCCGCATTGTCTACAACTGCCTTGCGAGCGCCACCCCTGTCGACAATGAGTCAGCAACAAGTCAGGAAAACCAGGGACAGCACGTACGCTGCCCATCAATATAGCTGCTTCCCATGATATTGAGCGTGACAGATGTTTGGCGTCATGCCTTTGTCACATCCCTCACGATTTTTGCCGCGCCGTGGAGATCGTAAAACATGTAGTCGTCTAGACGTCGCGACACCTTCACTCAACCGTCACAGTCGCTTCCTAGAATGAGCCCTCGACTACACAGCGACGGATCGTTATGGACGCCATACGCATCGAACGCCTCTCGAAAAGCTTCGACAGCGGCCGCAAGGCACTCGACGAGATCGACCTGCGCGTAGGCGTTGGCGAAATGGTTGCGCTGATCGGCGCATCGGGCTCGGGCAAATCGACCTTGCTACGCCATATTGCGGGCTTCACGGCTTCCGACCCGCAGCCTTCGCGCATCGAAATTCTTGGTCGTCCTATTCAGCAGGACGGCCGCATCGTGCGCGAAGTGCGGCGCATTCGCCGCGACATCGGCTTTGTGTTTCAGCAGTTCAATCTCGTACATCGCCTCACGGTCGAAACGAATGTGCTGATCGGCGCACTGTCGCGGCTACCGTTGTGGCGGCGCCTCACAGGCCGCTTTCCGCGCGCCGAGCGCGAGTTGATGCTTGCTGCGCTCGGCGAAGTCGGCATCGCGCACAAGGCCGCCGAGCGCGCCTCGAATCTCTCGGGCGGCCAGCAGCAGCGCGCGGCGCTCGCCCGTGCGCTCGTGCAGCGCGCGCGCCTCATTCTCGCCGACGAACCCATCGCCTCGCTCGATCCCGCATCGTCGCGGCGCGTGATGGACATGATGCGCATGCTCAACCGCGATCACGGCTTGACGGTGGTCGTCTCGCTGCATCAGGTGGATATCGCCATGGAGTATTGCCCGCGCACCATTGCGCTGCGCGATGGGCGCGTGGTGTACGACGGCGCGTCGTCGGCGCTCACGCCCGCCCTGCTGCAACAGCTTTATGGCAACGCCGTGCGCGAGCTGCTCGAACCCGATGCTGCGCCGTCCGCGGCAACGCGCTTCGGTGCACAGCCTCGCGCGGCCTGATCACGCAAGCCCACTTTTTCCAACCCGCAACGCTTCCCCTCACCACGGACCGCCCAATGAAACTGCTCCGCTCCATGCTCTCCTGGTGCGCCGCCGGCGCCGTCGCGTTTGCCTCGCTCGGCAGCGCGGCCGCTCACGCGGAAGACCTCAGCTTCGGCATCATCTCGACCGACTCGTCGGCGGTGCTCAAGCAACGCTGGCAACCGTTCATCGACGACCTGAACAAGCAGACGGGCCTGCACGTGACCGCGTTCTTCGCCACCGACTACTCGGGCATCATCGAAGCCATGCGCTTCAACAAGGTGCAGATCGGCTACTTCGGCAATGCTTCGGCCATGGAAGCCGTGGACCGTTCGAATGGCGAGATCTTCGCGAAGGTGCTCTACGCGAACGGCGACACGGGCTACAAGTCGGTGCTCATCACCAACGTGAACAGCCGCGTGAAGACGCTCGACGATGTGTTCAAGAATACGAAGGATCTCACGCTCGGCTGGGGCGACCCCAATTCGACCTCGGGCACCCTGATTCCGGGCTATTACCTCTTCGCGCAGCACGGCGTTTCGGTGAACGCGACGAACTTCAAGACCGTGCTGCCTTCGAGCCACGAAGCGAACCTCCTTGCCGTGGTGAACAACAAGGTGGATATCGCCACCAACAACACCATCGAGCTTTCCACGCTGCAACAAAAGCACCCGGACCGCTTTGCCCAGGTGCGCGTACTGTGGACCTCGCCGCTCATTCCGTCCGATCCGCTCGTGTATCGCAAGGATCTGCCTGAAGCCACCAGGCAGAAGCTGCGCGACTTCTTCTACCACTACGCGAAGACCGACCCGCGCGAGAAGAAGATCATGGCCGATATCACCGGCTACGCAGGCTTCGCGCCCGCCACGGACGCGCAGCTTCTGCCGATCCGCCAGATCGCGCTGTTCCAGCAGAAAGAGAAGATCGCGGCCGACACGCATCTCTCCGACGACGACCGCAAGAACCAGATCGCGGCCATCGACGCGAAGATCGGTGCGCTCGCCGCACCCGCGAAGCAGTAATGGGCGCAATGGATTTCGACAGCTCACGCGCCGTGCCGCAGGCAGAAGTCGCAAGGCCCGCTGCCGGGCCGGCGGCGACATCGACCGCCGCCGCCGCGCCAAAAGCGGCCGCCGCTGCGGCGGCCAGGCAGGCGGGCAAGCGCAGCTGGTCGTCGCTCGCACTCTGGGCCATCGTCTTCGTGCTGCTCGGCGTGGCGTGGCGCGGCGCCGACATGCGCCCGCTCGACCTGTTCTCCGACTCCGCGAACATGGGCACGTTCGCGCGCGGCTTCTTCCCGCCGGACTTCACGGAATGGCGCACGTACGCCCACGAAATGTGGGTCACGCTCGCCGTGGCGCTGTGGGGTACGGCGCTCGCGATCGTCTGCGCAGTGCCGTTCGGGTTGATGTCGGCGCACAATCTCGCGCCCGCGTGGGTGCTGCATCCCGTGCGTCGTTTGATGGACGCATGCCGCGCCATCAACGAGATGGTGTTCGCGATGCTCTTCATCGTGGCCGTGGGCCTCGGGCCGTTCGCGGGCGTGCTCGCCTTGTGGGTGCATACCACCGGCGTGCTCGCGAAGCTTTTTGCGGAAGCGGTGGAAGCCATCGACCCTCGCCCCGTGGAAGGCGTGCGCGCGACGGGCGCCTCGCCGCTCGACGAGATCGTCTACGGCGTGCTGCCCCAGGTCATGCCGCTGTGGATCTCTTACGCGCTCTACCGGTTCGAGTCGAATGTGCGTTCGGCGATGGTGGTGGGCATGGTGGGCGCGGGCGGCATCGGCGTCGTGCTGTATGAGGAAATCCGCTCGTTCGATTATCAGCAGACCAGCGCCGTTCTCATCATGGTGATCGTCGTCGTCACGGCCATCGACCTGATCTCCGCGAGACTGCGTGCGCGCGTGATCTGACGCGTTCCCCAAAAGCCGCGCGCGCCGGATAGAAACACAATCGCGGTTCGCGCGGCTTTTCCCTATTTCTGGCGGCCGTACGCGTTCGCTGGAATAATCACACGATTGCGGCCGCAACGGGCCGCGCCACCAACAAACCATTCGATTCGCAATCCCGATGGCCAGTTTCGTCGTTCTGCTGGTCCTGCTTTCGGCACTCATGCACGCAAGCTGGAACGCCTTCCTCCATCTTTCGGGCGACCGCCTCTGGCTGCTCGGCATGTTCTCGGTGCCGTACATCGTCGTGAGCGCGATCGCCGTGTGCGTGCTGCCGCTGCCCGCGCCGGCGAGCTGGCCGTATATCGGCGCGTCGGCGGTGCTGGAGTTCGTGTACTGCTTCACGCTGATCCGCGCCTATCGCAGCGGCGACTTCGGGCAGATCTACCCGATCGCGCGCGGGCTTTCTCCGCTGCTCGTGTTCGTGGGCGCGCTCGTGTTCGCGCACGAAGACCTGCATGGGCTCGCGGCTACGGGCGTCGCGCTCGTATCGCTTGGCATCATGTCGCTCGCCTTGCGCCGCGGCATGCGCTTTTCGGGCGAGAGCGTGCCGTATGCGCTGCTCACGGGCCTGTTCATCGCGATGTATTCGATCATCGACGGCCTCGGCGCGCGCCTGGCCGGCAATGGCCTCAGCTACATCATGTGGGTGTATCTGCTCTGGAACGTCCCGCAGTTTCTCGTGGTGTGCAAGCTGCGCGGCGGCGCGGCGAAGATGTTCACGTCGAAGTCCGCGGTCGCGCGCGGCATGCTCGCGGGGGTGCTCGCGCTCACGGCGTATTGCCTCGTGATCGAAGCGTTCCGTTATTTGCCGATCGCGATGGTTTCCGCGCTGCGCGAACTCTCGTCGATTTTCGCCGTGCTGATCGGCTGGCTCTTCATGAACGAGAAGCTCACGGCACGGCGTTTGGTTGCGTGTGCGTTGGTGACTTGTGGGGCGGTGTTGATTCGGTTGTGATTGGGCGCTGGCTGGGCCGATACTTCGACCCGCTTGGCGCCCCCGCCGTACAACGCATCGCCAGCCCCGACGATGACTGCACGCCCGCGCTGTCCGAGGCGGCGTAAAAATCACAGCCTGTGATTTTTCCTCAGCCGGATTTCTTCGGCTTTCATCGCCCGGTAGTATGCCTCCATGCGTCGCCACTCATCGACCAAGCGCACCTGTGGACGGTCGCGGTTGCGGCTGATCCGCCAAGGCTTGCCCTGCTTCACATACCAGCGCCACACTGCTGCTTCGCAGATTTCGTGTTCGGTATCGGGACATGTCCCGTCAAGCACGTCCTCGAAGTGCAGCGCGTGGGCGACACCAAATTGCCAGTGCCGCCACACGTCGTCGGCGATCAAGCCCACAGTGAAACCCAGCAGAATCAGCGGGTACTGTATCCATGCCGGATCACCCAGGTCCTGCGCGGCAAACCATCCCACCACGTTCGTGTAGATGGCCATGATGAGCATTCCTGCCCAGGTACACATGATGAAGCGCGGAACCACCAGAATGCGCATCCGCCGCAGGCGTCGTGGGTGCGTCATAGTTCTCTGCGGGCGCCACGAATTCCGCGCATTTTTTCTCCGGTTTATGAACATCACAGGCGCGTTCCGAACCATTCGTCAACCGTCCAGACTTTCCACAGGGCGAACCCCATCTGTACAAAAAAAGACAAAAACACCAGCCCGAAGGAAACCCAGAATAGCGTCGGATTGACGTTGCCGGTCTCTACGCCCAGAAACACGAGAAAGGCCCATCCAAAAACAAGAGTGAAACTCAGGGACATAATGCAGGGTGGATAGATGAAATCAGGAGCGTCCTTGACGGGAACCTCCTGTGTCCCGACGAGATTCAATGTCAGTCCATCTGCAGACGGCGACGCGACCAGCTGCACACCCTGCCCGTGCTGGACCATCTGCGCTGCCAGCGTCTGAAGCAGTAACGTGCTGACTGGACCAGGCTTGCCGATGGCGTCATCCACCTTGTGTACCGCAAGCGTCAACCCCGCGTCCTTGACCGCCGCGATACTCGCGTTATGCCCCTGCTTCGTCAGACGGCTCAGCCAGAGATGCTTGATCCGGCCCGGGGGAGCCTGCTCCGCCTTGAGCAGCGTTCTTACTGCATCCAGCATGGCGTCGGATGTGGAAGGAATCGGCCTGAAGATTCGCGCCTGTGGCCTGACCCTTCCGTTGTATCGCGCGACGGCGGCGGCTTTCGCCATGAGCATTCCCACTGCGGCTTCCGACCACAAAGGCTTCTCACCGCTTACGTGCAACTGGCACGCGAGTACAAGCACAAAGTCGGGCATCTCCCTGTCTTCGAACCATTCGTGAACTATTGTCCCCTTCGCGTCTGACGGCTCTGTCTTGATGCGAACGAGGTTAGGCAGCTTCAGTCGCTGCCAGAGCGCTTTCAGTTCGACCAGATGCGACTCGTTGCCTGACTGCAGCACGACATCGAGCGTATGGTTTCTGCAAATGCGCGAGACATCACCGGCGAACGGTTTCAGCAACCGTTCAAGCACATGCTCCAACCGTGACTTCCCGTCCTGCGCGTTCACAGTCAGCGACAGCGTCTCTCCCGGATTTGATGGAGCGCTTCCTTCCAGACCGAGTAGCCGCTCAGCCAGTTCCGGTTCAGGCGTCAACGCAATACTTCCGAGGATCACGACCTGACCGTGAGTCCAGCGCTTCCAGTGGACTCGCGCTATCTTGCACATCGCGTTCCAGCAGGTTACGTCGTTTGTCTCCTTTTCATGAGGGATATAAAACGCCGCGCAGAGAGCACCTGCCAGCAACGCCGGCAGCAGCAGCAGCCGGATGAAGAAATCTCCAGAAATGACCGGCTTGCCTTGGGGCCACGTCAGAACCGTAATGATGGCCCCGATAACAAAGACCGCAACACACGTCACCCCGTAAAGCCAGGCAGGCGGAGGCTTGCCGTACTTGTATTCCGGCACTTCAGGCGAGTCCCATTTCATGACCGGATATTCACTCCATCGCTACTGGCCCTTACCACGCTGCCACACGCGGTCTTGCATCCATCGACCGCCCATTTGCGGCCGCCCTCCTTGTAGCCCTCCCCATGTTCGGTGATCGGATTGTCACCGTGCTCGGGGCAGCTCACGATATCGTCAATCAGCGCGACTTTCTTCCCGTCAATGGTAAAAGTGGAAGAAGCCTCCTTCACTACACCGCCGTGGCTGGTGCGGTCACCCTCACGTACTGGTTTCGTCATGATGTCTCTCGATCTGGATTAGTCAACGCGTGCAATAAAGCTACGTAGCTCTCCATGAAGATCACCCGAGCCAAGGACGGTGTGACCGTCATGGCTAACCGAGTTTATGGAAATATTGCTCCAATCCGGCAGTGCGACGCCGGACCGCCGGAACCAATCGGTGACATCCTCGGCTCCCGTCGAGGTCCAACGGACAGACATACGCCGGTTACCTGACGAACTGGTACAAAGTACGTCACCGAATATCACGCCATTTCCATCTGCGACATTGGCGTTCGGCTTACGGCACCCCTCCGGCACGGAAAGCGTCACCGGCCTAAGGTTGCCGTCCCATACCTGGCTGCTCACCTCATTCTTACCGGTTACCATGCTGTCGCGCGTCCGCAATATCACCACCGACCCATCTCGATTGGTAGTGAGTACGACACTGGCCTTCTCTTCGAATCCAGCAGGTAACGTTGCGGTATTTATAACAGCGCCATTTACCATGCGCGCCAGTATGCTTTCACCACTATCGGCTCTATACATCGTCATCCACGCAGATCCATCGCCGGTTACGGCGAATATCCCTGTGCCGTGCAGTTGCCTTCCAGGCGAGACAGTCTTGTAGCCATCTGATTCGCTCCACGACCTGGCTGCTTCCGGCTTTCTATTCGCGAACTGCTGATGGCTGGAAAAGTAGACGGTTTTCCCGTCAGGCGTGATACCAAGCAAGGCGTCAATCCGCTCATCGCGGTATTGGCTAAATGGAGGGAGGATCTTCGCCCCTTTTCGTGCCGTCCATACGAACAGACGGTCCGGCATCATGTCTTCGCTATCCTTCATCCGGCCAGCTACTACAGTGCCATCGGCGCTGACTACTTCCACACTAACGGGGGCATCCCTGGTTACGTCCGTGATTTTTTCGAATCCACGACTACGGCTCCATATTTGCGGTGTCGAAATACCGGATGCGTCCATTTGGCCAATGACCACCTCGCCGTTCGCGCTGAGACCCAAAGGGATGAAGCCATTGTCGGGGAGTACGGTCACATCAGGTTCTTGCGCCTTGGCCATTGGGAAAATACAAATTCCAGATAACGCGAATAACGCACATAATTTGACTAAAGTTACCTTCATTGAACTCTGCTTTTCGGTATGTCTGTTTTTCATATTTTCACCGACTACATTTTTCGTCATTCAGCCACTTTCGGATCATGGATGGATTCGTCACAGGTAAAGCGGTCAGCGCCGGAGGGCGTGCGAAGACCAGCAAGAAAACCCGATTTTGAGAAAGCGAGAAACCTCGCCCCCGATACACCTGGAGGATAAGGCTTATTCAAATCTATGCCACGCACTAATGGATATTGCAGCACATAGGCGTTTCCATCATCTCCGTTTCTTCTCATCACATAGAGTCGATCACTTGCAACCACCATCGCATAGTCTTCCGAATCCTTAACGGGATCAAACGATATGTAATCCCGATCATATCTT
>NZ_BBJH01000021.1 GCF_000739775.1 Paraburkholderia heleia NBRC 101817
GATATGACTCCCGGTGTCAATCGGAATCGGTTTTCAAGATCTACTCCATGGTTAGAGCGAATTTCCTGAGGGCGGCGTAGCAGTAAATCTCGACGGTGGATCAAGCTGATATTCGCGGGTTGGCTACCGCATTACTGAGGTCCGTCTCATGAGCCTGCCGCTTCCTTACTACGCAAGTCGACTGATGTCGTTGCCAAACGCGGTCGCGGGTTACTCGAATACCGGGCTGCGCCGCCTTCAGGAAACTTCCGATGCTGGTTGGCTTTTCGTCAGCTACGTCCTCCGTTTATGCGGCTTGTTCGCTGTACGGTGCGGCCAGAGTCATCCCCAGTCGACCGACGTCCCAGATGAAGGCAGCCAGTTCGCGCGCGACAGCGATGATGGCGACGTGTGCGGTCTTCCCTCTGGCGACGAGCTTGCGATATCGCCTGCACAGCCTCAGCTGCGCGTCCCAGGCACGATCGATTATCGGTTTGGGTAGACCTTCATGCCGGCGCTGGATATCGATGCTCACGCGTGCCGGATGTCGATAGCTCCAGGCGGATTCAACCAGCAGCTTACGTGCATAGCTGTTGCCGGTCTTGGTAATGCTACCTAGGCGTCGTTTCCCACCCGAGGAATGCTCCGAAGGCGTCACGCCAATCCATGCCATCAGTTGCCGTGGATGTTGGAAACGCGTGAGGTCACCCAGTTCGGACACCAGGCCGATTGCCGACGTGAAGTTGATGCCGCGCATCGCTTGCAAAGCAAGTACGACTGGATAGAACCGCCAATTGATGACGGCTTCACGCAAAGCCAGTTCCAGCCGCTCGCATTGCGCGAGCCGATCCTCAATCGAGCGCCGATGTTCGTTGAACGCCAGTTGCTGCCAGGCGCTGTCAAACGAGAACGTACTTAACCAGCGCCTGTGTGTCGGCCCCCAGTTGGGACGGCCGAGGTAGTGGACGCCGTGGGCCAGCAGAAAGGATTTGAGCCTGCAGCGTGCTGCCTTCAGGTCTTCTCTGGCAGCCGACCAGGCGCGGGCCAGGTCGCGAAACGCTTCATCTTCAACCGTCGGCACATGCACGGCTGACAGGTCGCCGGCGCGCAGCGAGCGCACCAGCTTGATCGCGTCACGGCGGTCCGTCTTGACGCGATCACCTGGCTTGCGCGGAATAAGCGACGGAGCGCACACCATGCAGTCAAAGCCTTTATCGACCAGCCGCCGGTACAGTCCGTATCCGCACGGACCCGCTTCGTAGACGAAACAGATCTGCCGCGCCTTTAGTTGCAGCTTCTTGCACAGCCGATCAACGTCAATTTGCATGGTGCCGATTTTGCCGAACAGTTCCACTTCGCCCATCTCGATCGCGTACGCAACCGTGATCGAATCTTTGTGAACGTCCAGTCCCACGTACAACGTGCTATCGTTTTCCACGCTGGCCTCCGTGTCGGAAATCGCCGGGTGCGGCCCTGTCCGCACCGTGCGGCTCTGGCAGACATGCTAGCCCGCGTTTGATGCCGCGCGGCAGGCCAGCCTCTACCTCACGGGAGTCATACTGACTTGCGTAAGTGCGTTTGCGTAAAACGCTTCGCGCAAAATAAAAAGGCCCTCGATTCACACCGAGGGCCTTTTGCAGGTGCCGCAGCCAGCACGGCACATCGAACAGGGCTTCGTACTACGCGAAACCCACACGCAACTCACGCAAAGTTCTGCGCTGCGAAGTTCCAGTTCACGATGTTCCAGAACGCTTCGACAAACTTCGGACGTGCATTGCGGTAGTCGATGTAGTAAGCGTGTTCCCACACGTCGATCGTGAGGAGCGCCTTCGCGTCGGTCGTGAGCGGCGTGGCGGCGTTGCTGGTCGACACGATGTCGAGCGAGCCGTCAGCCTTCTTCACGAGCCACGTCCAGCCCGAACCGAAGTTGCCCACGGCCGCCTTCGTGAAGGCTTCCTTGAATGCGTCGTAGGAGCCCCACTTCGCGTTGATCGCGTCGCCGAGCGCGCCCGACGGTGCGCCCCCGCCTTGCGGCGAGAGGCTGTTCCAGAAGAACGTGTGATTCCAGATCTGCGCCGAGTTGTTGAACACGCCACCCGACGACTTCTTGACGATCTCTTCGAGCGAGAGCTTTTCGAACTCGGTGCCCGGAATCAGGTTGTTCAGATTCGTGACGTAAGCCTGGTGGTGCTTGCCGTAGTGGAACTCGAGCGTCTCTTCCGACATGTGCGGAGCGAGGGCGTTCTTCGCGAACGGCAGCGGCGGGAGCGTAAATGACATGATGCGGTTCCTTCGTCGTGTTATGGGGAGTTCTGCGTGAAGTTCTACAAATTCGCCGGCATGGAGCACTCGATTGTAGGCGAGTTGGAATAACCCCGCAAACGAGCGGCCTTTATGCCGGATATCGTTTGCGCGGGGCTTTTCCGAATGAACCGCCATGTGGTTTTTCGCCGATGCAGCCACGCTCGAACCACGCGTTCCATGCCGCGCTTTGCCTGCCCGCTTCGCGCGCAGGCAAGACGGCTGCAATCGCGTTGCAATCTCCGCACAATCGGCATGCAAACTTCCTGCAACGGGACTGCAACAATCGTTCGCCGCCACGATTCATTGTCGAGGCGAAGCGATCGGGCGATTGCGCCGGTGCCTGGCTGAGCAGCAAGCGACGGGCCCGACAGGCCGGCTGCGAGCCCAGATCAGAAACCGTCGGCGAGGCGCGGCTGGACATCGGCAAGCGCCACGTCGGCGCTGCCCTGGGCAAGATGCACGGTGAGGCGCTTGCCCGGCTTGAGCGTGGCGGGCGAGCGCACGGCTGCGCCGCTTTGCACGTCGAGCAGCGCCGCATAGCCGCGCTCGAACGTGCGCTGCGGGCTCAGCACCTCGAGCCGCGCCGCGAGTTCCGAAAGGCGCGCCGCTTCGCGCTCGCGCGCTCGCGCGAAGGCGCCGTCCAGACGCCGTCCGAGCGACTCCAGTTGGGCGCGCTGCGCGGCGGGGTCGGGCCGCGCGCGCTGCCAGCGCATCTGCATGACGTTCAGGCGTGCACGCGCCTCGGCGCTGGCACGCGAGCCCGCCGAAGCGAGCCGTATCGTCAGCTGGCGCAAGTGCGTGCGCTGCTGCGCAAGCCGTTCGACGGGGGAAACGAGCCGGCGCGCCAGCCAGTCGAGCTGTTGCGCGCGCCGCTCGAGCAGACGGCCGAAATCGCGTGCGAGCGCGGCGTGGCGCTGGTCGAGGTCGCGCAGCAGCAGCGTGCGCTGCGGACTGACGAGTTCAGCCGCGCCGGTTGGCGTCGGCGCGCGCACGTCGGCGGCGAAATCGGCAATCGTGAAATCGGTTTCGTGCCCCACGCCGCTCACCACCGGAATGGCGCTGACCGCAATCGCGCGTGCAAGCGCTTCGTCGTTGAACGACCACAGGTCCTCGATCGAGCCGCCGCCGCGGCACAGCACGAGCACGTCCACCTCGTTGCGCGCGTTCGCGGTTTCCAGCATCGCGGTGAGCTTTTCCGCCGAGCCCGCGCCCTGCACCGGCGCGGGATAAACGATCACCGGCACATGCGGCGCGCGGCGGCACAGCGTGGTCAGCACGTCGCGCAGCGCGGCGGCCTGCATCGACGTAATCACGCCGATGGCGCGCGGATGCGAGGGCAGCGCGCGTTTGCGCTGCGGGTCGAAGAGCCCTTCGGCCTCGAGTTGCGCCTTCAGCCGCAGGAAAGCCTCGTAGAGCCGGCCCTGGCCAGTGCGCCGCACGGCCTCGACGTTCAGCTGGAGTTCGCCGCGCGGCTCGTACATCGTGACAAGCGCGCGCACTTCGATGCGGTCGCCTTCGCGCGGCGTGAATTCGGCATACTGGGCCCGGCCGCGGAACATCACACAGCGAATCTGCGCCTGGGCGTCCTTGATCGAGAAGTACCAGTGGCCGCTCGCGGCGCGCGTAAAGTTGGAAACTTCGCCGGAAATCCATGCAAGCGGGAACGTGCGCTCGAGCATCGAGGCAATCGCCCGGTTGAGCGCCGACACCGGCACGACGACGTCGCCCGAAGGCGCGGAGGAAGCGGAGAAGCGGTCGGATAGCATGCGAAAGGGTATGGAGAAACCTCGGCCGGACAGACGATAGACCGTTCGGGGGGCCGTAGTCCAGCACGAATGAAACCCGGCCTGCAAGCCCCGCGAAGTGTCCACATCGGCGCTGTCATGCGGCATGCTGACCGCAGCCGGCCCGTAAACGCTGAAAAAAATGGCTCATGCCGTTGATTTATATACGTTTTTTATCGATATGACATCCTGGCAGGCCGATGGACAGGCCGAAGAATGGGCCTTTGCGCCTTCGCGGGACCGACTTCTCCACAAAGTTATCCACAGGCGTTGATTTTTCCGACGTTTCGCGCGCCTTGCACAACCGGCAGTTGCGTACCGCCCGGCAGCTTGCCGCTTGACGCCTACCCGCGCTAGAGTGCCGGGTTCACGAGCGCCTGTGCCGCATCACGCGAAGCACCGGCCGCTCGCATGCGCAGGTCATTCGTCTGCCGTCTTGCTTGTCGCCCACCTCGAACCGGAGAACCGACCCGATGCCCGCCCTGCCTGTCTGCTTCCCGCATGCCGCGTGGGGCGCTTCGCGCGCATATTGCCGATGAGCGGCCCTGTCTCCAGTCTCAAGGAACGCCTCGAAGCGCAGTTTGCGCACGCCTGGCAACGCCGCGGCGCGCTCGCGTGGGCGCTCACGCCGCTCGCCACCGTGTTCGCCGCCGTGAGCGGTGCGCGCCGCGCCGCCTTTGCGGCGGGCTGGCTCAAGAGCGTGCGCGTGGGCGTGCCCGTGGTGGTGGTCGGCAACGTGACCGTGGGCGGCACCGGCAAGACGCCCACGGTGATCGCGCTCGTCGAGGCGCTGCGCGCCGCGGGCTTTTCGCCGGGCGTGGTCTCGCGCGGCTACGGCGCGAAAATCGGCCGCCCCGCGCCCGTCACCGCGGATACCCCCGCTCGCCTTTGCGGCGACGAACCGCTGCTGATCGCCCGCCGCACGGGCGTGCCCGTCTGGGTCTCGCCAGACCGCGTGGCGGCGGCCACGGCGTTGTGCGGCGCCCACAGCGACGTCGACGTGATCGTGAGCGACGACGGCCTGCAGCACTACCGCCTTGCGCGCGACATCGAGATCGTGGTGTTCGACCATCGTCTGGGCGGCAATGGCTTTCTGCTGCCGGCAGGCCCCCTGCGCGAGCCGCTCTCGCGCCGGCGCGACGCCACGCTTGTGAACAATCCGTTCGAGCGGGCGCTGCCGGCCTGGCCCAATACGTTCGCGCTCAAGCTCGAACCCGGCGACGCCTGGCATCTCGCCAATCCGGCGCTGCGCCGTCCGCTCGCGCAGTTTGCCGCGGACCTGGCCGCACCGGGGCAAGGCACGCTCAAGCAAGGATCGCAGGGCGCGCCGCGCATCGTGGCGGCGGCCGGCATCGGTTCGCCGGAGCGTTTTTTCGCGACGCTGCGCGCCGCCGGGCTCGCGCCGCAAACCCTGCCGCTGCCCGACCACTACGCCTACGCGACCAACCCGTTCGCCGATGTCAGCGCCGACGCGATCCTGGTCACCGAAAAGGATGCAGTAAAATTGGGGGCCTGGAACGACGCGCGCATCTGGGTCGTCCCCGTCGAAGCCGCGCTCGATCATCGCCTCATTACCCTGGTTGTGGAGAAACTCCGTGGACGCTCGTCTGCTTGAAATCCTGGTCTGCCCGATCTGCAAGGGCCCGCTCAGCTATGACCGCGCCGCGCAGGAGCTGATCTGCAACGCCGACAAGCTCGCCTACCCGATCCGCGACGGCATTCCGGTCATGCTGGTCGACGAAGCGCGTCAAACCGTGGAAGGTACGCCGGTCGATCCGCACGGACCCAGCGCCGCGTAAGGCGCGCGGGCGGTGCCAGGCGGCCGCGATCGCGCTCACTTGCGCCGCTTGCGCCACTCACACCGCTTGCGCCGCTCACCTCGTCTTCCCGGCTCGAAGCCGGGCCACGCGCGCCGCCCCCGGCGCGTCCCCCAAGGCGGTCTCCCGAACCGGTTTCCCCAATCCGCTTTCCTGCCCTAGCCCCAACTGGCCATGACTGCTCCCGTGCAACCCTTCATCGCCGTCGTCCCGGCGCGTCTCGCCTCCACGCGACTGCCCAACAAACCGCTTGCCGACATCGGCGGCAAGCCGATGGTGGTGCGCGTGGCCGAGCGTGCGCGCGATTCGGGCGCGCAGCAGGTGCTGATCGCCTCGGACGCCCAGAGCGTGCTCGACGCCGCCCGCGCCCACGGTTTCGAGGCCGTCCTCACGCGAGCCGATCACCCGTCGGGCACCGACCGCCTCGCCGAGGTCGCCGAGCACTACGGCTGGAGCGACGAGACGATCGTGGTCAACGTCCAGGGCGACGAACCGCTGATCGACCCCGCGCTCGTATGCGACGTTGCGTCGCACCTCGCCGCGCACCCCGAATGCGCGATCGCCACCGCCGCCCATCCCATCACGGCGCCCGACGAAATCTTCAGCCCGAACGTCGTGAAGGTCGTGCTGGACTCACGCGGCGTTGCGCTCTACTTCTCGCGCGCGCCCATTCCCTGGGCCCGCGACGCATGGCAGCCGCACTGGTCGCCGGCGCGCCTCGATCTCGGCGCAATGCCCGCCCCGCCGGCTCCCGCGACCGTTTATCGCCACATCGGGCTGTACGCGTACCGCGCGAAATTCCTGCGCACCTACCCCTCGCTCGCGCATTCGCCCATCGAGCAGGTCGAGGCGCTGGAACAGCTTCGCGCGATGTGGCACGGCGAGCGCATCGCGGTGCTCGTGACGGCGCAGGCACCCGCCCCGGGCGTCGACACGCCCGCCGACCTCGCCCGTGTGCAGGCGTTATACCGGCCTTAATTCCGTCCGTGGGGCAAAAATCCCATGGCATAATCAATTGTTTGCGCGAGCCGTCTAAAGCCTTTGTGCGTCGGGGTTTCCCCGCTTTTCGGCACCGTCTTGCAGCGCCGCCCGGTGTCCAGTGCGAGTCATGAACACCGGGCGAAAAGCTGTGTAGAACGTGCCGTCGCCCCCGCCAGCACTGCCTCGATGGTCGTGAGCGAACGGGCGAGGAGACGCACGACGCTGACGATGCCGCCCAGCCGCGCGTGCGGGGCAGCCGCCGCGCCGCAAGAATTCACACAGATCGGAGATTGTTCACATGCGTTTGATCCTGTTGGGCGCCCCGGGCGCGGGCAAGGGAACCCAGGCAACCTTCATCAAGGAAAAGTTCGGCATTCCGCAAATCTCGACGGGCGACATGCTGCGCGCGGCCGTCAAGGCCGGTACGCCGCTTGGCCTCGAAGCGAAGCGGTTCATGGACGCCGGCGAGCTCGTGACCGACGAGCTCATCATCAATCTCGTGAAGGAGCGCCTTCAGGAGCCCGACTGCAAGAACGGCTACCTGTTCGACGGCTTCCCGCGCACGCTGCCGCAAGCCGAAGCGATGAAGCAGGCGGGCGTGGCGATCGATTACGTGCTCGAGATCGACGTGCCGTTCGACGAGATCATCACGCGCATGAGCGGCCGCCGCATGCACCCGGCTTCGGGCCGCACGTATCACGTCAAGTTCAATCCGCCGAAAGTGGACATGACGGACGACGTGACGGGCGAACCGCTCGTTCAGCGCGACGACGACAAGGAAGAAACGGTGCGCAAGCGTCTGGACGTGTACGTTGCGCAGACCAAGCCGCTCATCGCCTACTACAGCGACTGGGCAAAGCGCGGGGAGGAAAACGGCCTGAAGGCGCCGCAGTATCGCGCCATCTCGGGCCTCGGCAGCGTCGACGAAATTCGCGAGCGCGCATTCGAAGCGCTCAAGTAAGCGGGTCGAAGTCCGACCCGAAGCCGGTATCGGCACACTTGCTGGTTTGCCTGCGGGCCGGCTGGCGCCGCACTCCCGAGCGGTTTCGGGACGCGGCGCCAGCCGGCCCGTTCTGTTTTTTGCCGGGTCTCGCGCGAATTTCCCCTGCGCGCGAGACGGCACGGCCACAACACAGGAGACGAAACATGCAGATCCGCGGCAACGTATTTCTCATCACCGGCGGCGCGTCGGGACTCGGCGCGGCCAGCGCGCGTCTGATCGCGGCCGAAGGCGGCAAGGTCGTCATCGCCGACCTCAATGAGGACGCCGGCGGCGCACTCGCGAAGGAACTGGGCGGCGCGTTCGTGACGTGCAACGTGGCGAACGAGGAGGACGGCGCGCGCGCCGTGGCCGCGGCAACCGCGCTCGGGACGCTGCGCGGCCTCGTGAACTGCGCGGGCATCGCGCCCGCCGTGAAAACCGTAGGCAAGGACGGCCCGCATCCGCTCGACACGTTCTCTAAGACCGTTTCGGTCAATCTGATCGGCACTTTCAACATGATCCGCCTCGCGGCGGCCGCCATCGCCCAGACCGCGCCGAGCGAGGGCGGCGAGCGCGGCGTGATCGTCAACACCGCTTCGGTGGCCGCTTACGACGGCCAGATCGGCCAGGCCGCCTACGCCGCGTCGAAGGGCGGCGTCGTCGCAATGACGCTGCCGATCGCGCGCGACCTTTCGCGCAGCGGCATCCGCGTGATGACGATCGCCCCCGGCATCTTCGAAACGCCGATGCTGCTCGGCATGCCCAAAGAGGTCCAGGACGCGCTCGGCGCAATGGTTCCGTTCCCGCCGCGCCTCGGCAAGCCGGATGAGTATGCGATGCTCGTCAAGCAGATCGTCGAGAATCCGATGCTCAACGGCGAGGTGATCCGTCTGGACGGCGCGATCCGCATGCAGCCGAAGTAACGGCGCGCCTTCCCTCCGCGCGATAAAAAAGACGCCCGCGACGAAAATCGCGGGCGTCCGTCTTTTGCGGGGCGGCCGCGGCTTCAGTCGTTATCGAGCGTGCGCTGGCGCAACTCATGCAACTGCGACTCGACGACGGTCGCGTCTTCCGCGTCCGGGCGCTCGTCGAGATAGTGTTCGAGGTCTTCGAGCGCCGGGCGCAGATAGTCGAGACGCGCATAAGCGAAGCCTCGGTCGCGCACTTCCTCGATGCTCTGCGGCAGCAGGATCACGAGCCGCTGCTGGATGGCCAGCAGGCGCTGCCAGCGTTCCGTCTGCAGATAGACCGACTTCAGGTTGCGCAGCATGCGCGCGACGATCTCGCGTCGTGTGGCCGGCTCGAGCAGCATGCGCAGCGCGCGCGCCACGGAATCGCCGGCGTTGGCCACGAACGGTTCGAGCATCTCCACCATGTCGGACTCGGTGAGCGTGCGGCCCGTGGTGGGATCGAGCATCTCGTCGCCTTCGGGCAACGTCACGCGCAGCAGAAAATGCCCCGGAAACGACACGCCTTTCACCGGCAGACCGAGCTGGGTCGCCATTTCCAGATACAACACGGCGAGCGAAATGGGGATGCCACGCCGGCGCTTGAGCACGGCGTTCAGGTGGCTGTTTTCGGGGTCGAGAAAGTCGTTGAGGTTGGCCGCGAACCCCATCTCGCGAAAGAAGCAGCGGTTGAGCACGGCAACCCGCTGACGCACGTCCGCGCCTTCGGGCATGCGGCGGCGCACGCGCAGCGCGAGTTCGTCGATCTCGGCGAGCGTGCCTTGCAGATCGAGATCGGGATAGGCGTCCTGCGCGATCGCCAGCGCCGCCTCGGTGAGCGGCAGGCTCTCGTCGTCGGCAACGAGCGCGCTGAAATAATCCAGAACCCGCGTAGTCATCGTGGTCACTTCGCCCGCCTCTTGAAGTACGCGTATTTGAAGCCCATGAGCCAAAGCATACCGAAATATAGCGCCGCGAACAGGACGAGGCACGCACCGAGCAAGGCGATGCGCGCAAACGGTTCATGACGCAGCGCGATCCAGTCGTAGCTGGTGGCGCACCAGTGCATCGCCCCGGCCAGCACGAGACATGCCCCCAGCAGCTGCACGAAGAACGTGGTCCAGCCGGACGACGGCATATAGATGCCGCGGCGGCGCAGCCCGATGAACAACAGCAGCGCGTTCATGCAGGCGCCGAGGCCGACCGAGAGCGTCAAGCCCGCGTGCGAGAAGATCGGCACGAAGATGTAGTTGCTGATCTGCGTGGCGATGAGCACGCCCACACCGATCTTGACCGGCGTCTTGATGTCCTGGCGCGCATAGAAGCCGGGCGCGAGGATCTTGATGAGGATGAGGCCGACGAGCCCCACTCCGTACGCGGCGAGCGCGCGGCCCGTCATGACGACGGACGTGGCGTCGAACTTGCCGTAATGAAAGAGCGTGGCCGTGAGCGGCTCGGCGAAGAAAAAGAGCGCGACGGCCGAAGGCGCGGCGAGCAGGAAGGTCACGCGCAGGCCCCAGTCGAGCAGCGCCGAGTACTCGTGCGGATCGGCATCGACGTGCGCCTTCGAGAGGCTGGGCAGCAGGATCGTGCCGAGCGCCACGCCGAGCAGCGCCGTCGGGAACTCCATCAGGCGGTCGGCGTAGTTGATCCACGACACCGCGCCGGGCCCCAGACGCGAGGCGATATTGGTGTTGATGATGAGGCTGATCTGCGCGACCGAGACGGCGAACATGGCGGGCACCATCTTCGCGAGCACGCGCTTCACGCCTTTGTGCGCGAGCGCCTTGAGCGGATTCAGGCCGATGCGCGGCATCATGTCGATGCGCTTCAAGCCCGGCAACTGCACGAGGAACTGCAGCACGCCGCCCACGATCACGGCCCACGCGAGCGCGTAGACGGGCTGCTTCATATGCGGCGCGAAGGCCACGGCCGCCGTGATGAACGACACGTTGAGCAGCACCGGCGCGAACGCGGGCAGCGAGAACTGCTTGTACGTGTTGAGCACGCCTGACGCGAGCGACGTCAGCGAGATGAACACGATATAGGGGAACATGATGCGCGTCATCGTGACGGCGAGCGGAAACGCCTGCCCGTCGCTCTTCAAGCCCGAAGCGACCACGATCACGACGAACGACGCACCGAAAATGCCGAGCAGCGAGAGGATCGCGAGCACCCACGCGAGCACGGTCGAGGTGGCGTCGACGAGCGCGCGCGTGGCGTCGTGGCCCTTCTGGTTCTTGAACTCCGCGAGAATCGGCACGAACGCCTGCGAAAAGGCGCCTTCCGCCGAGATGCGGCGCAGCAGGTTGGGAATACGAAACGCGACGTAGAAAGCGTCGGTGTACTGGCTCGCACCGAAGGCGCGCGCAATCAGCGTTTCTCGGGCCAGACCGGTCACGCGCGACAGCAGCGTGAAGCCGCTGACTGTCAGCAGGGCTCGGAATAGATTCATGGGGCGGTCATTATACGGGCGTCGTCCGCTCCATCGCGGATGCGCAGCGCAAAGGTCGGCGCAAAACCCCGCGCGACGGCGCAGGCGAGCGGGAGGCAAAGGCAAGGCGCGCTGATTGTGACCGTGTTACGTGAAAGGCGTTCACGTACGGCAGCACTTGTTCGCTATCGCACTGTGATTGCCAGCCGCACGACTCTGCTGCTATACTTCTTGGTTCGGGTTCTCGCAGAGGCCTCGAAACGCGTCTTGGAAAGGGAGCGGAAACCCGCTCTGGCACAAAAGGCGCGGCCAGTTGGGCAAAACTCAGCCGGCAAATACCGTTTTGAACGTCTCAGGCATCGCTGCCGGTCGTTCGAATCCAGGCAAAGAGCGTGGTCGCACCACGCTCCGCAATCACAAGGAATCGCAATGGCAAACTCCGCACAAGCACGCAAGCGCGCCCGTCAGGCCGTGAAGGCAAACTCGCACAACTCGGCACTGCGCTCGAAGTTCCGCACCGCCATCAAGGCTGTTCGCAAGGCAATCGACGCCGGCGACCAGGCAAAGGCTGCCGAAGTTCTGAAGGCATCGGGCAAGACGCTCGACATCATCGCCGACAAGAAGATCGTTCACAAGAACAAGGCCGCTCGCCATAAGAGCCGCCTGGCGGCTGCCGTCAAGGCAATGCAAGCCGCGCAGTAAAGACTCGGACGCCGGCCGCGGCCGGCAATCGACTCGCTGAGCTGCACCACAAAAAACCCGCTTCGGCGGGTTTTCTGGTTTCTGCAGGGCATAAAAAACCCGCCGAAGCGGGCCCTTCCCTGGCCTTCGCCGCGCCGTCAGCGCACGTTGGCTTGCTGCGTGGCGTGGTCGTGAGGCAGTTCGCACGCCTCGGTCACGACGAGGTCGTTGTCCTTCGCGAAGTTCATCACAAAATTAAAGGCCATCGGCTCGACGTCCTTCAGGCGCGAATCCAGCACGACGACCTTGAGGTCGCCGATCATCGTCGGGCGCACATAGAGCGAGTAGCGCAGATAGGCGTTCGGGCCGCGAGCATTGGCCGACGCTTTCGGACCAAAGCTCGACATCACCCCGGCGAGGCGCTCCGACCAGTCACTCGGACGAAACTTCTTCCCCGTGCTGGTGATGCCTTGAATGAAGTATTCAGTTGGAGCTTCGTCGGCCATGCAGGAGTACCTGTGTGTGTAGCTGCTGGGTGCGTTTGCAGCGTGTAACGGCGGCACGAGCGCTGCGCCCGCGCGGGTACCGCGGAACACCGGCCGCGGGGGTCGCCCGCCGCCACACGCATGGACAGTCCGATGGCCAGGAAACGGCTGCCGCGCACCCCGCCTGGCATGAAGTCTCGAAAATCGCCGCCGATGCGTGTCACAAGCAGGTCTCGCAACGGGATCGACAGGACGACTTCGCGGCGCACTGCCGGTCAGCGCACAGGCCGCGCCCGCGGGCTTGCCTGCCGCGGCCGCGAGGTGCTGCCACCTTGCCGTCGCCCACGTTCAGGGCCCGTTTGTCGTGCCTAAGAAATCTCTGAGATTATAGCGCACTGACCGTTTTGACGCAGTGCACACAAGGCACTTGAAAGGCTGGATCCGGGCCCTTGCGATGCCCGCGAACCCGTCACGAAAGTCATCGCAAAAGCGCTGCCCGCCGTGCGTCAAAGCACCCTGCCCCAATTTTGGGCAACTCGTCAAAATGCGCAAAATCCTTTATGCTGCTTTGACTTACCACCAACCGCAGCGGCGTCGCCGGCCCAATCCTGCAGTTCGAGGCCGTGTCGGGCGCCGTTTTTTGTTTCATGACCTCCCGGACCATACGCCATTACCTGCAGTTCAAGGATTTCTCCCTTGACGAATATGAATATGTGCTGGAGCGCGCGCGCATCCTGAAGCGCAAGTTCAAGAACTACGAGACCTATCACCCGCTGCACGACCGCACGCTGGCGATGATCTTCGAGAAGAGCTCCACGCGCACGCGCCTGTCATTCGAAGCGGGTATCTTCCAGCTGGGCGGCCACGCCGTGTTCATGAACACGCGCGACACGCAACTCGGCCGCGGCGAGCCGATCGAAGATTCGGCGCAGGTCATCTCGCGCATGGTCGACATCATCATGATCCGCACGTTCGGCCAGGACATCCTGCAGCGCTTCGCCGAAAGCTCGCGCGTGCCGGTCATCAACGGCCTCACGAACGAGTACCATCCCTGCCAGGTGCTGGCCGACATCTTCACGTACTACGAGCACCGCGGCCCGATCCGCGGCAAGACCGTGGCGTGGGTCGGCGACGCCAACAACATGCTCTACACGTGGATCGAAGCCGCGCAGATCCTCGGCTTCAAGCTGCGCATCTCCACCCCGCCGGGCTATCCGCTCGATCCGGCGCTGGTCGCGCCGGAAAGCAAGCCGTTCTACGAAGTGTTCGAGGACCCGCACGACGCCTGCGACGGCGCCGACCTCGTCACGACCGACGTCTGGACCAGCATGGGCTTCGAGGCCGAAAACGAAGCGCGCAAGCAGGCCTTCGCCGACTGGTGCGTGGACGCGCCGATGATGGCCCGCGCCAACGCCGATGCGCTTTTCATGCACTGTCTGCCCGCACACCGCGGCGAGGAAGTGAGTGCCGAGGTCATCGACGGCCCGCAGAGCGTGGTCTGGGATGAGGCCGAAAACCGCCTTCACGTGCAGAAGGCGCTCATGGAGTTCCTGCTGCTCGGCCGCTTGAACCACTGAGCCTCGCCTACGCCATCATGAAGAAGCCGACCCGAAGGTCGGCTTTTTTGTGCCTGCTGCGGCTCGCGGCTCGCGCATTACACCGTTTCGCCAAGACGACGCGCCAGCGACTTCAAAAGCGGCGCCACGCGCTCGCGAAACACCTCGGGCCCCATCGACGAAGCCGGCCCGCTGCAACTGAGCACGAGCCAGCGACGCTCGCGCGGCTCGCGAAACGGCACCGCCACGGCGTTGACGTCTTCGTGCCAGTCGCGAAACGAATAGCAGCACCCCTCCTTGCCGAACACCTCGATCTCGCGTTTCGCGGCCTCCACCAACGCCGGCCCTTCGGTGCCCGCTGCCTTCTCCAGTTCCGCGAACAACGCCATACGCACATCGATGGGCTGCACGGCCAGATACGCGCGGCCCATCGAGCTCGTGAGCATGGACAGCCGTGAGCCCGACGCGAGGCCGAGCGTGAGCGCCGTCTCGCTGCGGATCGTTTCGAGATAGATCACGTCGAGGCCGTCGCGGCACCCCAGCGACACCGCGGCGCCCACCTCGCGCGCGAACGCGCGCATATGCGGGCGGGCGAGTTCGAGCGTGTCCGTGCCCGAAAGCAGCGCGAAGCCGAGTGACAGCACCCCGGCGTCGAGCGCATATTTGCCAAGCGATTCATCAAAGCGCAGATAGCCGAGCACGGTGAGCGTGTACGCGAGCCGGTTCACGGTCGCCTTGGGCAGGCCCGTGCGCTCCACGAAGTCGCGATTGCCGAGCAGTGTTTCGCCGGGACGGAACGCCCGCAGCAGGTCGAGCCCGCGGGCGAGCGCCACGACGAACTTGCGCTCGTCGATCGGCCCCTCGGCCAGCGAAGAAGAAAAAGATGAAGTCGTAGTCATTCCGGATGCGGATATGGGCGCCTTGGTGCTACACTCAAGTCAATTTGCAAAACATTGTTCCGCATAGCGGAACTCCCGTCAAGCGCAAATTCGCCCATTTCACGGATTTGAGGAAAGGAGAGACACCATGGCCGCACACGCCCAGTTCCATTGGGAAGACCCGCTTCTGCTCGACCAGCAGCTCACCGAAGAGGAGCGCATGGTGCGCGACGCCGCCGCCGCGTACGCTCAGGACAAGCTTGCTCCGCGCGTGCTGGAAGCGTTCCGCCACGAAAAGACGGACGCCTCGATCTTCCGCGAGATGGGCGAAGTCGGCCTGCTCGGGCCGACGATCCCCGAGCAATATGGCGGCCCCGGCCTCAATTACGTGGCCTATGGCCTGATTGCGCGCGAAGTGGAGCGCATCGACTCGGGCTATCGCTCGATGATGTCGGTGCAGTCGTCGCTCGTGATGGTGCCGATCTTCGAATTCGGCTCGCAGGCGCAAAAGCAGAAGTACCTGCCGAGGCTCGCCAGCGGCGAATGGATCGGATGCTTCGGGCTAACGGAGCCGAACCACGGCTCGGACCCGGGCAGCATGGTCACGCGCGCGAAGAAGGTGAACGGCGGCTACTCGCTCTCGGGCGCGAAGATGTGGATCACGAACTCGCCGATCGCCGACGTGTTCGTCGTCTGGGCAAAGCTCGAGGAAGACGGCAAGGACGACATCCGCGGCTTCATCCTCGAGAAAGGCTGGAAGGGTCTCTCGGCGCCGGCCATCCACGGCAAGGTGGGTCTGCGCGCCTCGATCACCGGCGAAATCGTGCTCGACGAAGTGTTCGTGCCGGAAGAAAACATCATGCCGGACGTGAAGGGCCTGCGCGGTCCGTTCACCTGCCTGAACTCGGCGCGCTATGGCATTGCCTGGGGTGCGCTCGGTGCCGCCGAATCGTGCTGGCACACGGCGCGCCAGTACGTGCTCGACCGCAAGCAGTTCGGCCGCCCGCTTGCCGCGAACCAGCTGATTCAGAAGAAGCTCGCCGACATGCAAACGGAAATCACCCTCGGCCTGCAGGGTTGCCTGCGTCTTGGCCGCATGAAGGACGAAGGCACGGCGGCCGTCGAGATCACGTCGATCATGAAGCGCAACTCGTGTGGCAAGTCGCTCGACATCGCGCGTCTCGCCCGCGACATGCTGGGCGGCAACGGCATTTCCGACGAGTTCGGCGTGGCGCGTCACCTCGTGAACCTCGAAGTGGTGAACACCTACGAGGGCACGCACGACATCCACGCGCTGATCCTCGGCCGCGCGCAAACGGGCATTCAGGCGTTCTTCTGATCGCCGCGCGGCCCCGCATCGCCGGCGCATAAAAAACGCCGCACGATTCGTTTCGTGCGGCGTTTCTGTTTTGGCGCGCGTCCCGCGCGGACGTCGGCCGAACGGCTTACTTGTTCGGCTGCGGCGTCATGCGCAAATACGGACGCAGGGCCTTGTAGCCCTTCGGGAACTTCTGCTTGAGGACTTCTTCGTCCTTCAGCGACGGCACGATCACGACGTCGTCGCCCTGCTTCCAGTTGCCGGGCGTCGCGACCTGGTAGTTGTCGGTGAGCTGCAGCGAGTCGATCACGCGCAGGACTTCGTCGAAGTTGCGCCCCGTACTCGCCGGATAGGTGATGATGAGGCGCACCTTCTTGTTCGGATCGATCACGAAGAGCGAGCGCACGGTGAGCGTCTCGTTCGCGTTGGGATGGATCATGTCGTACAGCGTGGACACCTTGCGGTCGCCGTCCGCGAGAATCGGGAAGCCGACGTTCGCGGCCTGCGTCTCGTTGATGTCCTTGATCCATTCGTTGTGCGACTGGGCGCTATCCACCGAAAGCGCGATCGTCTTCACGTTACGCTTCTCGAACTCGTCCTTGAGCTTCGCGGTCAGACCAAGTTCGGTCGTGCACACCGGCGTGAAGTCGGCCGGATGTGAAAACAGGACGCCCCAGCTATTGCCGAGCCACTCGTGAAACTTGATACGGCCAATGCTCGAATCCTGCTCGAAGTCGGGTGCGATATCGCCAAGACGTAGACTCATGGTGCGGTTCCTTTGGACGAGGTGAATGAGGCTGGATAGAAACAGTGCGCGTGGCCCGCTGATCCAGTGGGCGTTTACAACACTCAAGCATACAGGCCCTGGTCATGCCCCGCGAACGAACATCGCCTCACACCGGTATGAGTTTTTGTAATTTTGAACCGATTGGAGGAAACTTTAGGTGCCGGATCAAATCCATGTCTCTCGACTCGCGATTTTTTTGTAAGCGGGATACAGAACCCCCGCTCATGCACGCTTGCGGGAACGGATCGTGCGGATTTACAGGTCGTGGCGGCGCGTCACGCTTGCCAGCGCCCGTATCTTTGTTACGATTCACGCGTGATGTGACACGATGGGAGCCAGTCAATGTCAGAGGTCAATAAGGAGAGGCTGATGTCCGATATCAAAACCGTCCTCGCGGATGCAGAGGACCTGCTCAAGCAGGCAGCGAGCGCTACGGGCGAGCGCGCTTCGGAGTTGCGCGAAACGGCACTCTCGCGTCTGAAGCAGGCGAAAGAGAAGGCCGCCGACGTCCAGGTGGTCGTGGTCGAAAAAGGCAAGAAAGCGGCACGCGCCACCGACGACTATGTCCACGAGCATCCGTGGGCGTCGATCGGGATCGCCGCCGGCGTGGGCGTGCTGGTCGGCTTGCTGATCAACCGCAAATAAATCGGCGCTCGCCGCGCCACGCCGGTGCGCCAGGCGCTCCCGCGTGGCGCGCGCGACCAGCCGCTGGCGGCGGGTGGCTGAAAGCTTTTTGCCGACGCGGCCCGCCGCACTGCGTGGTCTCGGCGGGCGATCCAGCCCGCTGCTTTTTCTTGCGTTTTTTCTTGCGCATTGCCCGGGCATCCGCCTGCGCTACCTGCCATCGCCATGACGACTGACACCCACTCGCAGCGACACGAACACGGGCCGTTGCGCCGACTGCTCGGCTCCGCGTCCGCGATGCTACAGACGCGGCTAGAACTGATCGGCATCGAACTCGCGGAGGAGAAGGACCGCCTCATCGGCGTGCTCTTCCTCGGCCTCGCGGGGATGATGTTCGCGATGCTTGCCCTGATCGCGCTCACGGCGCTCGTTGCCATCGCCTTTTGGGACACGTACCGCTGGGAGGCGCTCGCCGGTCTCACGATCGTCTATGCGATCGCGGCGATTTTCTGCGGCCTGAAGGCGCGTCGCGGGCTGCACACCGCGCCGCTCGTCTTCCAGGCAACGCTCGAGGAATTCGAGAAAGACCGAGATGCCCTGCGCCACCCCTAGCCGCAAGCCGACGCCATGAACCAACCCCGACCGGACACCGCCTTTCGCCCCCCCCGTGGCCGCTCGCACGACCTCTCGACGCCGCAGTTGCGCGCGTTGCGCAAGGAACTGCTGCTCGTGCGAGCAAGCGTGGAACGCGCCGAAATGGCCGAAGCGCTCGTGGACATCCGCGCGACGGTCACGAACTTCAGCTGGCTGCGCTTCGTAGTACCCGGATTCGGTCGCTCTGGTGCCGGCGGCGGTGTCGCTTCCGGTCTCGGCAGCCTGCTCAAGGAATATCCGCTCGTCAGTTCGCTCATCTCGCTCATCGTGGCGAAGCCGCTGGGTACGAGCATCGTTTCGGCTGCGCGCCCCGTTATCAAGTGGGGCGGCCTCGCCTTCACGGCCTGGGAAGCGTATCGGGTATGGCAGCAGGTGCGACGCCAGCGCGGCGCCTCGGCGAACCCGCCTGCCCGCGACAGGTCCGACGAAGACGACCTCACGGGCTGACCGCCGGCCGTTTCGCCGTGCCTGGGCGTTCACCGGTCCCCCCAGCACATCTGGATAGCCGCCGCGACAGCGCCGCCGTCCGCAGCGTGGTTGCTACGCGCGCCGGTTGCGTCGAGTACGAAGGCGCCACAAGCGTCGCCACGCATCGGCCCGGCTTCCACCGGATCGGCTACGAGGGCGTAGCCGCCGTTGGCATCGTCGGCGGGCATGAGGCGCAAGCGGTAGACGGGCGTTCCCGTCGGTGGCGCCTGGTCGAATCCCGTGGGCAAAGACGCCATCGACGCGCTCTGCGTATCGACGAGTTGCGCCGCCCGATAGAGCGCGGCCACAGCGTCGATGCGATGTCCCCGCGCGATCTGCGCGCTCCACCCCGGCAGCGCGAAGGCCGCGACGATAGCGGCCACCGCCAGCGCGATGACCAGTTCGAGCAGTGTGAACGCGTTGTACCGGTTGTTCTTCACCTTTCCTCCCGTTTGCCTCGTCAAAAGGGCCTCGCGACGACGCGACGCCAGTGATGCTCGACGCGTGTCGCGTCACCCGCGGCGTCGAAAACCAACAGGTCCTGCAGCCAGCTTTGCGTGTCTTCCGCTGCGCCGAACCCTCGCGCCGTGACGAGATACGCGCGAACCAGCGGACGGCTCTCGATGTGCCAGGCCTCGACGATGCATTGCGGCACGCGCACGGACCCCGGCCACGCGGCAACGGGCGCGATCGCCTGCCGCTCGAAGCTGTCCTGCCGTCGCCAGGCTTGCGGCTCGCCGGATTGCGTGGCCCCTGCAGGCACGGTCAGCGCGCCATTCGTCAGCTCACGCGCGCACAACACGAGAGCCGCGTCGGCGGCATGGAAGGACTGCAGATGATCGGCGACGGCATCGGCGTTGCGCTGCGCCAGCAGCGCGGCCTCGAACCACGCCGCCGAGGTCACGAGCATCATCGCGACGACAAGCAGCACCACGGGGAGCGCCACGCCGCGACATGTGACACGTGTGCGACGTTTCCCGCGCAGGCTCGTTCTCATGGCACTGAGTGCAAAACCGCTGCGGGCAAAACCGCTGCGGGCAAAACATTACGCAGCACGATGTGCCGCCAGAACGCTTGTCGCGCTCGCCCATCCGTGCCGACCGCCTGCGCCCCGTCGCAATCGACATAGCGCATGCGCCGCGCAAAAGCCGCCCCGCGCACCTGCACGCACAGATCGACCGCCACGACCGACGCCCACTGATCGCGCGCGAGCGCCGAAGCCTCGGCCGCCTGCGCCGCGCCCGCCGTCCAGTAGCGCAGGCTCAAACGCTCGACGCCCTCGACGAGCGGCTGCGGCTTACCGGCATAGCCGGAACCCACGCAGTAAAGCTCGCTCTCGCGAGTCGACTGGCTCACATTGGCGTAATAACGGTTCACGATTTCCACACCTGCCACGCCAACCGCCTGCCCAAGGCAGTCAGTAGCCTGGCCGTTTGCGGCGGGCCACGTCGATACGCTGTCGCCTTGATAGCGCACGGCCAACCCGTCGGAGCGGCTCGACAGCGGCTCGCAGCCAAGCGCTGTATCGGTGCCGGTCGGGCGCCCCGCCGCGCAACCGAAGATCGCTGGGCCGGCCAGCGGCGAGCGTGCGTCCGCGGCAACGAAGCCACCCATCTGGATCTGCTCGCCGATCAGCATCAACGCATTCATGCCGGCCTCGTGGATGCGCGCGGCGTCGCTCGCCTGCGCGTAGGCCTGACGCTGTGTGCGATAAGCCGAGAGCGCACCAAGCGTCACCACGAGGCCCAGCGCCACGGCGATCGTCAGTTCGAGCAGCGTGTGGCCGGCCTGCTGGCGCGCGTGGGCGAAACGCTTGTTCATCGCAGAAACGCCAGGGCGATGCAGGCGCGCCCGGCAGTCGCCGCGGCATCGCGACACGGCGCAACCCGCGCAACCGCGGTCGATCCCGACCCTGCACCGAGCGGCGTAGCCGCCCAACTCACGGACGCGATCGATGCGTCGCCACCCGCGCTCGACGTGGTTAGCCGTCCATCGGGCACGACGCTCGCCGTCAGCGCCCTCCATCGATCAGTCATGACGGGCGTTGCCCCTGCCGCGCGCGCAGCTTCGGCCATGGCGTCAGCGGCAAACGCTGCGCGCTCGCGCGCCGCCGCCAGTTGCGCGTGGCGGAGCAGCCCGAGTTGCGTGCTCATCAGGCCGAGCCCGCACACCGCCATGACTCCGAGCGCAATGGCGACCTCCAGCAGCGTCGACCCGCGCGCGCTGCGCTCGCTCGCGCCGCTCATGGCGCCCCCGAGCATGCGCCGTCGCTGATGCGTGCCCGGCCCCCCTGCGCGATGCGTATGCAGCGACGCCAGCCCGCGCCGCGCTGTGCCGCCGATGGCGCCCGCGGGGCAATCTCGAAGTTGCGCAAGCTGCCGATGGTCTGCCCCGCCGGCGGCGAAAACGTGATGGCAGTGAGCCCCGACGCCACGGAAATTGCCTCGAGCGCCGGCTGGATGCGCAGCGGGATAGAGGCTCCGGCGCGCTCGATCATCACGGCCCAGCCGCAGGACCAGTCGGCGATACCGGACGGACACACTTTGGCCGACGCGAGGCAATTGCGCGCGGCGTCGACGCGGCAAACGGTGACGCGCGACTTGCGCCGTATCGCCTCGTTACGTGCATAGGCGAGCGTGCCGAGCATGGCGTTGGCGCGCGCGTCGACCTGATCGCGTACACGCCACGCGGTGAAAACGGGCGTGGAAACCGTTGCGCAGATTGCCAGCAGGACGATGACGACCATCGTCTCAATGAGCGTGAATCCTCCGTACTTCATGAGCAATCCTTAGTTCGAGCGGATTGCCATCAATCTACGGACGAAAGCGAAACGAAACAATTAGCCGAACGGCTAGCTGGTGCGCGCAGCGTCGGCTCGCGAGAATGCAAGCGTTACGACAGCGGCCTGGCAGGGGGAAGAAAAATGCGAATGCGCTCAGCGCTTTTTCGCGGGGTTGTTGGCAGCACCCGCGCGGCGGAATTCCTCGATCACGTCTTCGAACTCGGAGACGTCCTCGAAGCGTCGGTACACCGAAGCAAACCGTACGAACGCGACCTTGTCGAGTTCGCGCAACTCGCCCATGACGAGTTCGCCAAGGCGCTCGCTGCGCACTTCGCGCTCGCCGCTGCCGAGCAATTGATACTCGATACGGGCAACCGCCGCATCGATCGCATCGGCCGCAACCGGGCGCTTGCGCAACGCCAGTTGCATGCTCGCCACGATCTTGCGGCGGTCGAATTCCGTGCGGCTGCCGTCCTTCTTGACGACCGCCGGCATCGCCAGCTCGACCCGCTCATACGTCGTGAAACGCTTGTCGCAGGCCGGACAGCGGCGCCGGCGCCGGATCGCGGCACCGTCTTCGGACACGCGCGAGTCGACGACCTGCGTGTCTTCATGCCGGCAAAAGGGGCAGCGCATGGGATATCGCGCGGCTTAGCGGTAAACCGGGAAACGCTTCGTCAGCTCGGCGACCTGCGCCTTCACGCGCTCGATCGTCGCGGCGTCCTCCGGATTGTCGAGCACGTCGGCGATCAGGTTGCCCACCTGCTCGGCTTCCTTCACGCCAAAGCCGCGCGTCGTCATGGCCGGCGAACCGAGACGGATGCCGCTCGTCACGAACGGCTTCTCCGGGTCGTTCGGGATCGCGTTCTTGTTCACCGTGATGTGCGCGGTGCCGAGCACGGCTTCCGCCGCCTTGCCGGTGATGTTCTTGGCGCGCAGGTCCACCAGCATCACGTGGCTTTCCGTGCGGCCCGAAACGATACGCAGACCACGCTTGACCAGCGTCTCCGCCAGCACGCGCGCGTTCTCGACCACTTGCTGCTGGTAGGACTTGAATTCCGGCGAGAGCGCTTCCTTGAACGCCACGGCCTTGCCGGCAATGACATGCATGAGCGGACCGCCCTGAATGCCCGGGAAGATGGCCGAATTGATCTGCTTCTCGAACTCCGCCTTCATCAGGATCACGCCGCCGCGCGGGCCGCGCAGGCTCTTGTGCGTGGTCGTGGTGACGAAGTCGGCGTGCGGAACCGGGTTCGGATAGACGCCTGCGGCGATCAGGCCGGCGTAGTGCGCCATGTCGACCATGAAGTACGCGCCGACCGCCTTGGCAACCTTGGCAATGCGCTCGAAGTCGATACGCAGCGCGAATGCCGATGCACCCGCGATGATCAGCTTCGGCTTCGTTTCATGCGCGCGCTTTTCGAGCGCCTCGTAGTCGATGTCTTCCTTGGCGTCGAGACCGTAGCTCACGACATTGAACCACTTGCCGCTCATGTTCAGCGCCATGCCGTGCGTGAGGTGGCCGCCTTCGGCGAGGCTCATGCCCATGATGGTGTCGCCCGGCTTGAGCACGGCGAAGAACACGCCCTGGTTGGCCTGCGAGCCCGAGTTCGGCTGGACGTTCGCGGCTTCGGCGCCGAACAGCTGCTTCACGCGGTCGATCGCGAGCTGCTCGACGATATCCACGTTTTCGCAGCCGCCGTAATAGCGCTTACCGGGGTAGCCTTCGGCGTACTTGTTGGTGAGTTGCGAACCCTGCGCGGCCATGACCGCGGGCGAAGTGTAGTTTTCCGACGCGATGAGTTCGATGTGCTCTTCCTGGCGGCGGTTCTCGAGTTCGATCGCCTTGAAGAGTTCGGGATCGACATTGGCGATGGTGCTTTCGGCTCTGTCAAACATACGGATTCCGTTAAGTGTGTTCAGGTTGACCGGGTCTCGCGCGGAACGCGTAGCGGGTACGCGGCGCTGCTGGCGAAGAGGCCAGCCTTGGCGTGGCGGAAGGAGGTGCCGCACACGCGAGGCAGGACAGCCCCGGCAGCGCTAACGAAAGCGCGCGAAATCAGGCTGCCCAGGCGAACGGCAAAACGGCACCCCGCGCTTCACGGTGGGTCGTTCCACCTTGGGTCCCCAATAACGAAGGCATTGCTATCCCTAATGCCGCCGTTCCGGAACCCTATCGCCAGTCACGCAGGGATTGAGCGCGTTAGTGTATTGGAACGGCAGGGAATAGGCAACCGGCCGCCCCCGGTGCGCCCGGGCGCCACGCGGCCTGCGGCGCGGCGGGCGGCGGCCCCGGCCATGCGGGCCGCGCGCGTACTGTCCCTTTCTTGCCGCAATGCGGCATTGCAAGTAGGCTCTCCGCTTTTCTCGCCTTCTACCGACCAGAGACCCACCATGATCGTTTTCGTCACCGGCGCGTCCGCGGGATTCGGCGCCGCCATCGCCCGGGCCTTCGTGAAGGGCGGACATCGCGTCGTCGCCACCGCCCGCCGCAAGGACCGCCTGGACGCCCTCGCCGCCGAACTGGGCGACGCACTCCTGCCCGTCGAACTCGACGTGCGCGACCGCGCCGCGGTCGAAGCCGCGCCCGGCGCGCTGCCGCCCGCGTTCGCCGGCGTCGATGTGCTGGTCAACAACGCCGGCCTCGCGCTCGGCGTCGAGCCGGCACAGAAGGCCGACCTCGACGAGTGGGAAACCATGATCGACACCAACTGCACGGGCCTCGTGCAGGTGACTCACGCGTTTTTACCCGGCATGGTCGAGCGCAAGCGCGGCCACATTTTCAATCTCGGCTCGGTGGCGGGCCGCTGGCCGTATGCGGGCGGCAATGTCTACGGCGCGACCAAGGCGTTCGTGCGCCAGTTCAGCCTGAACCTGCGCGCCGATCTCGCGGGCACGGCACTGCGCGTGACCGACATCGAGCCGGGCCTGTGCGGCGGCACCGAATTCTCGAACGTGCGCTTTCGCGGCGACGACACCAGGGCGGCCGGCGTTTACAAGGACGTACAGCCGCTCACGGCCGAGGACATTGCCGATTCGATCTACTGGATCGCCACGCGCCCCGCGCACGTCAACATCAACACGATCGAACTGATGCCGGTTGCCCAGACGTTTGCCGGCACCAGTATCCACCGCGGCTAAAATTACCTTACAAATTTAATACTTGCGTCAGTCGTACGAAAGACGTAGGGGCCTCGCGTTCCGGTAGAATGCGCGGCATGGAAAATTCCACCAGCAAGCCGGACGCGGCGTCGTCACCGGCCGGGCGCGGCTTTACGTGGCCGGTGCGCGTCTACTACGAGGACACCGACGCCGGCGGCATCGTGTTTTACGCGAATTACCTGAAGTTCTTCGAGCGCGCGCGCACCGAATGGCTGCGCGCCTGCGGCGTCGATCAGCATCGGCTCGCCGAGGTAGCGGGCGTGCGCTTCGTCGTGCGCAGCACCGCGCTCGACTACCGGGCGCCCGCGCGCCTCGACGACGTCGTCACCACCGTGAGCCGCGTCGAGAAGCTGGGCCGCGCCTCGGTCGACTTCATGCAGGAAGCGTGGCGCGAAAACACGCTGCTCGCCATGGGCACCATTCGTGTCGCCTGCGTCGACAGCACGGCCATGCGGCCCGCACCCATTCCGGCCCCCGTTCACGAAGCCTTGCAGCGTGGACCCCAGAAAGATCTGTACGCCGTGTCAACGGCAGTGCAGTAATTACCGTTGATACGACGCCAGTGAACTCGCGCCGGTCAATGCAGGACCAAGCAGGGTTCGGCCGCGACGGCGCGAGAGCTTCCCAACCGCCTACGGGAAGTTTTGCGTTGTCTTGCAGCCGCTCGCCCCTTTCGGGACGTCACAACGAACCTATATGAACACTACACAAGATCTGTCGATCATTTCTCTCGTTCTTAATGCGAGCATACTGGCACAGGCGGTGATGGGGCTTCTTCTGCTCATGTCGCTGATTTCCTGGACTTTCATCTTCCGCAAGTGGTTTGCGATCCGCCGGGCGCGGTCCCAGACAGAGCGCTTCGAACGCGACTTCTGGTCAGGCGGCGACCTGCAGGCGCTCTACCAGAGCGCAGCCAACAATCGTCACACGATCGGCGCGCTCGAGCGTATCTTCGAGTCGGGCATGCGCGAATTCCTGAAGGCGAAAGAGAAGCGCCTGAACGATCCGAGCCTCGTGCTCGACGGCGCCCGCCGCGCGATGCGCGCTGCCTTCCAGCGCGAAATGGACGCGCTCGAGGCGAATCTCTCGTTCCTCGCTTCGGTCGGCTCGGTGAGTCCGTACATTGGCCTTTTCGGCACGGTCTGGGGGATCATGAACGCGTTCCGAGGTCTCGCGAACGTGCAACAGGCCACGCTCGCGAACGTCGCGCCCGGCATCGCCGAGGCGCTGACGGCGACGGCGATCGGTCTGTTCGCCGCCATTCCGGCGGTGGTCGCGTACAACAGCTACGCGCACGACATCGACCGTCTGGCGATCCGCTTCGAAACCTTCATCGAAGAGTTTTCGAATATCCTGCAGCGTCAGGCCCACTAATCTTCAGGAAGCCAGGAGTCGAAGATGGGAGGCTCAGTCCGTTCGAGCATGCGAGGCAGCCGCTCGCGCCGTGCGATGGCCGACATCAACGTCGTGCCGTACATCGACGTGATGCTGGTGCTGCTCGTGATCTTCATGGTGACCGCGCCGCTCGTGGCGCCGTCCATTGTCAATCTGCCGACCGTCGGCGGCGCGTCGCAGCAGCAGCAGGTGCCGCCCGTCGTCGTCAATATTCGCCCCGACGGCAATCTGAGCGTACGCTATAAGGATGACTCCGGCGCCACGCAGCAGCAAACCATGACGCGCGCCGATCTCAACGGCTTCGTCGCCGATCGCGAGCAGAGCCATCCCGACCAGCCCGTCGTGATCGCCGCCGACAAGTCCGTCAAATACGAGACGGTGATGAACGTGATGTCCGACCTGAAGTCGCACGGCGTCAAGCGTGTCGGACTGCTCGTCAAATCGCAATGATCCGCAAGAACGATTCGTATCCGCTGCAGCCTCCGCGAGAGCGTGGCACGGGACGTGCTATCGCCCTCGCGGTGCTCATGCACGTGCTGCTCGGGCTGTTCCTCTATCACGGCATCCACTGGCAGAACAGCACGCCGGCGGGTGAAGAGGCGGAACTGTGGACCGAGGTGCCGGACCTGTCGACACCGAAGCCGCTGCCGCCGCCCGCGCCGGTCGCCCCTGCCCCGCCGCCGCCGCAAACCGAGGAGGCCGACATCGCGCTGCAACAGCAAAAGCGTAAGCAGCAGGAAGCGCAGCGCGAGGCACAACTGGCCGAGCAGCAGCGTCTGAAAGCCCAGCAGGAAGCCGAAGCGAAGCGCCAGCAACAGCTCGCGGCCCAGCAGGCTGCGCAGCTCGCGGCTCAGCAGAAGGCGGAAAAGCTCAAGCAGCAGCAACAGCAGCAAGCCGCGGCAGAGAAGCAAAAGCAGCAGCAACAGCAGCAGGACGCGCTCAAGAAGCAGCAGCAGGAAGAAGAGCAGCAAAAGCAGGCGAAGCTCGACGCGCAGAAGAAGGCCGACGCCGAGAAGGCCGCCAAGGCGAAGGCCCAGGCTGACGCCCAGGCGAAGAAGCTCGACGCGGAACGCCGCGCCCGCATTGCGCAGATGCAAGGCGCGATGGGCGGCGGCGAAGGCACGAGCGGCAACGGTCTTGCGAAGAGCGGCACGGGCAGCGGCTCGGGCGGCAACGCGACGTCGCCGGGCTATGCGGACAAGGTGCGCCGCCGTGTGCGTCCGAATATCGTGTGGTCGGGCGAAACGTCGGGTCTCGAGACGGAGATCGCGGTGCGTTGCTCGCCGACCGGCACGCTGCTTTCGGCGACGATCACGCGCAGCAGCGGCAACTCGTCGTGGGACGACGCCGCGTTGCGGGCAGTCCAGCGCTCGGATCCGATGCCGGTCGATACCGACGGCAAGACGCCTTCGAGCTTCAAGATCACCTTGCGCCCGGCAGGCTGATGGCGAGCGCAAGGCGCAGAAAGGTTGAGGAAAGCCCGCGCGCAACAGTGGCTAAAAAGGAACGATTCGAACGTTTTCGGGTCAGTCTGCTGTTGCGCGTTATGACACAATTGCTTTTTTCGGGAAATATCACAGCATGACATTGATGACGAAGCTTGGCCTGCGAACCCTCGTCGCGTCCTGCCTGATCACGGCGGGCGGCGCGGCGAACGCACAACTCAACGTCCTCGTCACCGGCGTGGGCTCCACCCAGTTCCCCATCGCCACGGCTAACTTTGCCGGTGAAGCGAATTCGCCCGAGCAGGTCGCGGCTATCGTGCGCGCCGACCTGCAACGCAGCGGGAAATTCACCAATATCGACGCCGGCAGCGCGCCGATCTCGGAAAACGACTCCGTCGACCTCGGCAGCTGGAAAGCCAGGGGCGCCAACGCGTTCGTGGCGGGCAGCGTGAACAAGCTCGCCAACGGCCAATACGAAGTGCGCTTCAAGCTCTACGACACCGTGAAGGGCGAAAGCCTCGGCGGCCTCGTGCTCACGAGCCCGGCAAGCGGTCTGCGCATGAGCGCGCACAAGGTTGCGGACTACATCTATCAGAAGCTGCTCGGCGATCGGGGCGTGTTCGCCACCCGTCTGTCGTACGTGATCAAGACGGGCAGCCGCTTCCAGTTGCAGGTTTCGGACTCCGATGGACAAGACGCGCATATCGCGCTGTCGAGTCCCGAGCCGATCATCTCGCCGGCCTGGTCGCCCGACGGCACCAAGGTCGCTTACGTATCTTTCGAGAAGAAGAAGCCGATCGTCTACGTGCATGACCTGCCGACGGGTCGCCGCGTGATCATTTCGGACCAGAAGGGCAACAATTCGGCGCCGGCCTGGTCTCCCGACGGGCGCACGCTCGCGGTAGCACTGTCGCGCACGGGCAACACGCAGATCTTCGCCGTCAATGCCGACGGCTCCGGCCTGCACCGCCTCACGCAAGGCACGACGATCGACACCGAACCCAACTACTCTCCTGACGGACGCTGGATTTATTTCACGAGCGACCGCGGCGGCCAGCCTCAGATCTACAAGATGCCGGCCCAGGGCGAAAGCGCCGGAGCGGCACAGCGTGTGACGTTCACCGGCAACTACAATACGAGCCCGAAGGTCAGCCCGGACGGCAAGCAACTGGCGTACATCTCACGTACGGGCGGCGGATTTAAGCTGTACATTCAGGATCTGCAATCCGGCGTCGCCACGGCGCTCACTGACACGACACATGACGAATCGCCCAGCTTCGCGGCGAACGGTCAGTACATTCTTTACGCCACACAGGTGAACGGCCGTGGCGTGCTGGCCGCTGTATCGACCGACGGTCGTACACGGCAAATCCTGTCCGTTCAGGGCGGCAGCGTACGCGAGCCGTCCTGGGGTCCTTTTATGCAATAACACTTCAGGAGAGCAAAAATGATGTCGAAGAAAGTACGCCTGGCCTTGGCCGTTTTGATGATCGGTGCACTGGCAGCGTGTAAGTCGGGTGTCAAGGAAACGAACCCGAACGCCGGTGCGATGAACACCCAGCCGAACCCGAACGCGGTCGCCCAGGTGAACGTCGATGAGCTGAACAACCCGAACAGCCCGCTCGCCAAGCGCAGCGTGTACTTCGATTTCGACAGCTACGCCGTCAAGGACGACTACCAGTCGCTGCTGCAAGCTCACGCGCAGTACCTCAAGACGCACCCGGAACGTCACGTCCTGATCCAGGGCAACACCGACGAGCGCGGCACGAGCGAATACAACCTGGCGCTGGGTCAAAAGCGTGCTGAAGCGGTCCGTCGCGCCCTCTCGCTGATGGGCGTGCCCGATTCGCAAATGGAAGCGGTGAGCCTCGGTAAGGAAAAGCCGGTCGCAACGGGCCACGACGAAGCATCGTGGGCGCAGAACCGCCGTGCTGACCTCGTGTATCAACAGTAATTGAGCATTGGATGAAGGGGCGTATGTCGCACCGTTTCTCCCCGCTGCGCGCAGCCGCAGCCGCCTGCGTGGCTGGCGTCGCCTTTGCGGCGCTGCCGGCCCACGCCGGTATCTTCGATGACGATCAGGCGCGCCAGGCGATTCTCGACCTGCGCACGAAAACGGACAGCCTGTCCGGCCAGCTGTCCGCCGCTCAACGCACGATCCTCGATCAGTCCAACCGTCTCGACCAGCTCAACCAGCAGGTCGCGACGTTGCGCGGACAGAACGAGGACATGGCGAACCAGTTGGCGACCCTGCAGAAGCAACAGAAGGACTACTACACGGATCTCGACACGCGACTCAAGAAGTTCGAGCCGCAACAGGAGACGGTAGACGGCGTGCAAGGCACGGTGCAGCCGGGTGAGATGGACGCGTTCAACGCCGCTTCGCAGCAGTTCCGCAACGGCGACTTCAGGAACGCGGCTGCATCGTTCCGCAGCTTCATCGCGAAGTTCCCGCAGAGTCCTTACCAGCCGACCGCGCAGTACTGGCTCGGCAACGCGCTCTATGCGCTTAAGGACTACAAGGGATCGACCGCGACGTGGCAGAACGTCGTCAACAAATATCCGCAGCATCCGCGCGCCCCCGAGGCGCTGCTGGCCATTGCGAACAATCAGATCGAGCAGGGGCAAAAGGCTGCGGCCAAACGCACGCTCGAGCAGGTCGTTTCGCAGTACGGCAATTCGGATGTCGCCCAGACGGCGCAGAGCAAGCTTTCACAGCTCAAATAAGCGCTGCTGGCTGGTTTTGGCGTGACGTGCGCCGGTGTATCGCCGGCGCCGCAAAATGCGCCTCTCGCGTACAGGGAAGGCCCGGGGCACGGCGTGCTCCGGGCCCTTCCATCGGTTCTATGGCGGCAAAGGTTGACGTATTGGCCGCTCGCCGCTATAATCCCGCTTCTCTTTTGGGTCGTTAGCTCAGCTGGTAGAGCAGCGGACTTTTAATCCGTTGGTCACAGGTTCGAATCCCGTACGGCCTACCAAAGAATTGGAAAAGCCCAGTCTTCGGACTGGGCTTTTTGCTTTGCAGCGTACGACACGCGAGCCTGCGCCCAGCATGTATACTGCGTCCTCCCCCGCCGTCCCATCCCCGCTGCACAGGCCACGTCATCATGAAGCTCACGACCCTTGCCTGCGCCCTGCTCGCGCTTTTCTGGCTCAGTCTGCGCGTTCAGGCGCAGATCCAGCCGCAACCCGAAGACTACGCATACCTGCGCCGCATTCGCGTGCCGGACGCGGTCGTCAATTGCGTTGCCGCGCTCGACCAGTGGGTGCACAAGGCCCGGCGCTACGATTCGCTGCTCGTGCCCGACCGGCGCGCGCTCTCGGCGAAGATCGAGCAGCCCGCTCCCGCCGATGCCACGCCCGCACCCGCCTCAAGCAACGCGCTCACGCCCGTCCCGTCCATCGACACGTTGATTCACCTGCATGCCTTCGCCAAAGTCCGCGGCAAGTACGCCTGGGTTCCCGTGAAGGCCACCTGCGGTATCTGGCATTCGCACGTCGTCGATGTCGCGCTTTCGCCGCGCGGCACGCACGCAACGTCGCCAATTCACTGACGATACTTCGTCATCCTTATCGCTGCCAGAAACAAAAAGCCCGCACGCCTGACAGCGCGCGGGCTTCGCATCGAGCGACGCGCGGCCGATGCCGCGTGCAAACTCAGTCCGCCTTGATGCCTTCCACCTGGATCTGCAGCGTCGTTGCCGTCTTGAAGCCATACGACTGGCCCCAGTTCACGCCGTAGTCCGCGCGGTCGAATTGCGCCGATGCGTCCGCGCCGCACACTTCACGCTTGAGCATCGGGTTCTGGAAACACTTGAACGAGTCGATCTTCAGGTTCAGCGGCTTCGTCACGCCATGCAGCGTGAACGTGCCGATCACTTCCACGGGCTTGTCGCCGTCGAAGCGGATTGACGTGCCCTTGTAGGTGGCCGTCGGGTACTTTGCGGTGTCGAGGAATTCAGCCGAGCTCACGTGCTGGTCGAGCTTCGCGTTGCCGGTATCGATCGACGATGCGTCGATCGTCACGTCCACCGTGCCCGTCTTCGCCGCGCGATCGAGCGTGACCGTGCCCGAACTCTTCGTGAACTTGCCGCGCCACACCGATACGCCGCCGAAGTGATCGGCTTCGAAGCTCGGATACGTGTGCATCGGGTCGAGGTTATAGGTCGTCGCGGCTGCGAGCGCGGGCGTGGCGACGAAGGCTGCGAGCGAGGCGGCAACGGCCGCGGCGAAAATCGTGGTCTTCATGAATCGATTCCTGGTGCGAAAGAAACGGGGTGAAAAAACGATGCCGTCCGCGCGTCAGTGCGCGGCGGACACGATGTGAAACTTGATCTGCACGTCGTCGGCGACGATGGAGGTGTCCTTCCACTCGCCCGAGCCGATGCCGTACGCGAGGCGCTTGATGGGCAGCGTGCCGTCGAACACCTGGTTGGCGCCGTCCTTGCGGTACTGCACCGGCAAGACGACGTCCGTCGTCTTGCCCTTGATCGTCAGCTTGCCGGCCACCGTGAACGCGCCGTTCGCGCCGGGCCTGATCTGCGTGGAGACGAAGGTCGCGTGCGGGAAATGCGAGGCGTCGAACCACTCGTCGCCGGCGACTTCCTTGTTGTATTCCGGCGCGCCGAGGTCGAAGCTCGCCACCTCCACGTCGAGCTTCGCGCTCGATGCCGCGACGTTCGCCGGATCGAAGCGAACGTCGGCGGTGAAGTGGTTGAAGCGGCCTTCGACCGGCACGTTCATTTGCTTGAACACGGCGCTCACGGAGTTCTTCGCCGCTTCGGCCGCGGCGTTGGCGTTCGTGGCGAAAGTCGTGGCAAAAGCCGCGCCGGCGGCAAGCGCCGCGCCGAGCGCGACGACGGAAGCGGTATGGGCAAGACGCTGGATCATGGGCAGTCGGTCCAAGGTGGAATACATCGGGAAATGAATACGGCGCATGCGCGCCGCGAAGTCAGTCACGTGGCGTGCCGAACGGCAGCATGCGCGCGAGGATGTTCTGGCGGTCGATCAACTGGTGCTTGATGACGGCGAGGACGTGCAGCACGACCACGGCGAGCAACGCGTAGTTCAGCGAGATATGCACGAGGCGCAGCACGCCCTTGAGCGCGGTGTCGGGGCCGATCAGCACGGGCAGCGGCCAGATGCCGAGGTACACGACCTGAATGCCGGCCGCCGAGCTATAGAGGTAGCCCGTCACCGGAATCGCGACCATCAGCACGTAAAGCGCGGTGTGGCCCAGGTGCGCCGCAAGCCGCTCCCAGCCATGCATGGAGCCAGGCAGCGCGGGTGCGGTGTGCGTGACGCGCCACAGAATGCGCACGAGCACGAGCGCGAGCACGGTCACGCCAATCCACTTGTGCCACGAGAAGTAGCGCAGTTTGGTGGGCGTGATGCCGGGAATGTCGGTCATGACCCAGCCGAGCGCAAAGCCCCAGACGATCAGCGCGGCGATCAGCCAGTGCAGCAGCATGGCAACGCCGTTATAGCGGCCGGCGGGCTTGACGGTAGCGTTCATCGGCATACGACTCCAATATTCGAGGTGTGCACTTTACCCGGCCAAACCTATTCAAACAATCGTCTAGAATGGATCGTTATCATCCACTTTTTCGATAGATCGAAAAGGACCGTTTCTCGTGGACCGCACCTCAGACCGCTCCCCTAGCCTCGAGCAGTTGCGCGCGCTGATCGCCGTCGCCGAAACCGGCAGCTTCTCGGCGGCGGCGCGCCAGCTCGACCGCGCGCAGTCGGTGGTCAGCTATACGATCGCCAATCTCGAGGCGCTGCTGGGCGTCGCGCTGTTCGAGCGCGGCAAGCGCAAGCCGGAACTCACGGCCGCGGGCCGCGCGATCCTCGCCGACGCGCGCCGCCTCGATCTGCTCATGGGTCAGCTTAACGCCAAGGCGGCCGGCCTGCAGAGGGGGCTCGAGGGCGAAGTTTCGCTGGCCGTGGACGTGATGTTTCCGTCGCAGCGCCTCGTCGAGGCCCTGCAGGCATTCGCGTTCACGTTTCCCACCGTCGCCCTGAATCTCACCATGGAAGCGCTTGGCGGCGTGCTCAAGCTCGTGCTCGACGGCGACTGCGCGGTGGGTATCAGCGGGCCGAACCACAACTGGCCGCACGTGATCGAGGCCCAGTCGATCGGCACCGTGGAACTCGTGCTCGTGGCCGCCCCCTGCCATCCGCTCGCCAAGGCGCCGCATCCCGTGCGCATTTCGGATGCACGCGAGCACACGCAACTGGTACTCACCGACCGCAGCCGCCTCACCGAAGGCCAGAACTTCGGCGTATACAGCAATCGCGCGTGGAAGCTCGGCGACCTCGGCGCCAAGCACCGGCTGCTGCTCGCGGGCCTCGGTTGGGGATCGATGCCGAGGCACCTCGTGGAAGCCGATCTCGAAGCCGGGCGGCTCGTGCGCGTCGCGCTCGCGGACCGGCGCTCGGTCAGCTACAACATCTCGCTGATCCATCGCACCGATGCGGCGCGCGGCCCCGCCAGCGAGTGGCTCTGCCACTACCTCACGCAAGGCACGCCGCCGCAGGCGCCGCTGCCCGACGCCCGCTGAGCTGACGCATGAGCGATGCGCGTGCGCGTTGTACGCACACAACCCGCGCACGCCTGAATCGCGCGCCGCCGATGTGTCAGGCGCTCCGCCCGCTTCAGCCCTTTTTGACCTTGGCGGGCTTGCCCGCCTTGTCCGGCCCCGCCGCGGGCGCGCCTGCCGGCGTGGCAGGCACCACGCCCGACCAGCCCGGCAGATAACGCGCATCGGGATCGTGCGCATGCGATAGCGCATCGGCGAGCGCCGCGTCGAAGTCCTTGCGCAGGCGCGTTTCGGATACCTTACGACGCAGATAGTCGGCCCACAGGAATTCGCTGAACGGCGTCGTGTCCTTCGCGTAACCTCCCGACGTGCGCAGCTCGCCCGCGAGGCTGCGATACGGGTCGTCCGCAAGACCGAGAAGCTGCCTCGGCAACTGCTCGAATTCGCAGCGCTCGCCTGCCGCATCGAACGGATGCACCCACTGGTTGTGCTCCATCATGCGCCAGAAGATGACGGGCTCGAGCCACGAGAGATCCTTGAGCACGGTCACCCGCACGCTCTCCACCGATTCTTCGAGCCACGCGCGGCCGAGGTGGTGATGATCGACCACGTAGTAGCGCGACTTCGGTCCGAGCACGGCGGGAAACCAGTGCGAGTCGATCGCCGCCGCGCGCCCTTTCTCGTCGAGCGCCTGCCAGTGCGCGCGCTTGGCGTTCACCTCCCGAAAGCCCACCGTGATCTGCGTGGGGCGCAGCTCGTCGAGCTTCACGGTGATGAGATGGAGATCGGTGTTCGGAAGGTTCATGGCAGGCCTCCTGTCTAGTGCCGGTTCGTGTCGGGATCGATCGCGCAACAATACAGCCGATCGGCCACGCATGCCGCATCACTCGAACGCTCGCCGCGCTCGCCGCGCGCAGGGTCAACCCTCAGACCGCCGGGCACGCTGGATGCACGCTTTCGCCGCTTCGCCTATAAATGCGCCAAGGGGCAGACGGCGCGAACCACGACGCCCGTCATGCTCCTGCCGATGTCAATTGCACGTCTTCCAGACTCAACCAACGACACAAGCGAGGGCATTTTGGATCTCGAAACCATCCGCGTATTCATCATGACCCGGGGCATCGACTTCGGGACCAAGGTCGTGGCGGCGATCGTCCTGTGGATCATCGGGCGCTGGGCCATCAACCTTGTCGCCGGGGTGCTGCGCAAGGTGCTCGCGCGCAACGAGCGCGTCGACCCCACGCTCGCGCACTACCTCAGTTCGATCCTCGCCGCCGTGTTGAACCTGCTGCTGGTCCTCGCGATCCTGCAGGTGTTCGGCGTGCAGACCACCTCGTTCGCGGCGCTCCTCGCCGGTCTCGGCCTCGCCATCGGTACGGCGTGGGGCGGCCTGCTCGCGCATTTCGCGGCGGGCGTGTTCATGCAGGTGCTGCGCCCGTTCAAGGTGGGCGACTTCGTGACGGCCGGGGGCGTGACGGGCACCGTGAAGGAACTCGGCATCTTCGGCACGACCCTCATCTCGCCGGACAACGTGGTCAACATCGTCGGCAACAACAAGATCTTCTCGGACACCATCTCGAACTACAGCGCAACGGCCGTGCGCCGCGTGGAGCTGACCGCGAAGATCGCCAACGGCGTCGATCCCGTCGATGCCGCCAGCCGCCTGCGCGGCGCCATCGCGAAAATTCCGAACGTTTCGCAGGAGCCGCCGCCCGACGTCGAGATTCTCTCGTTCACGCCGGAAGGCCCGCTGCTGGCCGTGCGGCCCTACACCAGCAACGACACCTACTGGCAGGTGTACTTCGACACCAACCGCGCGATTGTCGAGACCTTCAAGGAGGCCGGCTACCCGACACCCGAAACGCCCTCGATCATTCGCCGCGTGGGCACCTAGCGCGCCGCGTTCGACGCGCCCGCCATAACAAAACGGCATCGCCTTCGCAGGCGATGCCGTTTCTCATTGGGTCGCGCCCTGAAGGCGCCGGACGCTCAACCGCCGTTGGGCTTGCGCACGGCGCCGCCGCGCGAGTTCCTGCGCAGCATCTTCCACACGCCGCCGATCACGACCGGCACGATCGCCGCGCCGATGCCGACGAGCACGATCACGTTGAGGTACTGGCGAATGAACGGAATGTTGCCGAAGAAGTAGCCGAGCAGCACGAGCAGCAACACCCAGAACAGCGCGCCCGTGACCGTGAAGAACTGAAAGCGCCGCATCGGCATTTGCGAGACGCCCGCCACGAACGGTGCAAACGTGCGCACGACAGGAATGAAGCGCGCGAGCACGATGGTCTTGCCGCCATGGCGCTCGTAGAATTCGTGCGTTTTCTGCAGCGCGGCGCGGTCGAGGAAGCGTTCGAGCACGGGAATGTGCGTATTGAACACCTTCGGCCCGATGGCGCGCCCAATCAGAAAGTTCACTGTATTGCCGAGGACCGCCGCGACGAGCAGCAGGACGATCAGCAGGCCGAGATTCATTTCATGCGTAGCGGCAAACGCGCCGCCGATGAAGAGCAGCGAGTCGCCGGGCAGGAACGGCAGCACCACGAGGCCGGTTTCGCAGAACACGATCAGGAACAGCACCGCGTAGACCCAGCCGCCGTATTGCTGGATGAAGACACCGAGAAACTTGTCGATGTGCAAGACAAGATTGACGAACTGCAGAAGCGTATCCAAAAGTGTCCCTTATTGATCGTGGGCCGTGCGCCTGAAAAAACGCGTTCGCCCAGCGTTGCGCGAGAAGCCAGATTGACCGCGCCATGATACCGAAAGTGCCAGGCCGTCACGAAAAAAATCCCGCCAATTTCGGTGAATTGGCGCACAAAGCGCCGCTAGATGGCGGTTTTAGGGGCGCAGTTGCACATCGGGCCGCGCCGCGCCGACTCGCTATAATTGCGCGCATGTCTTCGAATTCCGAACCCACCGGCGCCGTGCCGGACTCCGCCGACGCCGCGGACATTGCAAGGACGGCCGGCGCCGCACAGCCCGCGCGCGCGATTCAGGCGCTGCCCGACCAGCTCATCAGCCAGATCGCGGCGGGTGAAGTGGTCGAGCGGCCCGCCTCGGTCGTCAAGGAACTGCTCGAAAACGCACTCGATGCAGGCGCCAGCACGCTGCGCATCCTGCTCGACGAGGGCGGCGTCAAGCGCATCTCCATCGCCGACGACGGCTGCGGCATTCCCGAAGCCGAACTCCCGCTCGCGCTCATGCGCCACGCCACGAGCAAGATCCGCTCGCTCGCCGAACTGGAGAGCGTCGCGACGCTCGGGTTCCGGGGCGAAGCGCTGGCGTCGATCGCCTCGGTGGCCGAGATGTCGATCACGAGCCGCAGCGCCGACGCGCCGCACGCCGTCAAGATCGAGGGGCACACCGGCGCGGTCTCGCCGGCTGCGGGCGGCCAGGGCACGACCATCGAAGTGCGCGAGCTGTACTTCAACACGCCCGCGCGCCGCAAGTTTCTGAAGAGCGAGCAGACCGAACTGGGCCATTGCCTCGAGATGATCCGCCGCAGCGCGCTCGCGCGCCCGGACGTCGCGATCTCGGTGCTGCACAACGGCCGCGCGGTCGAGCACTGGAACGCGAGCGATCCGGCCACGCGCGTCTCGAAGATCCTCGGCGAAGTGTTCGCCACGGCGCATCTGCCGCTCGACGAGCGCGCCGGGCCGCTCGCCGTGTACGGTTGTGCGGGCCTGCCCACGGCGAGCCGCAACCGCGCCGACCAGCAATATTTCTTCGTGAACGGCCGATTCGTGCGCGACAAGCTGCTCACGCACGCGGTGCGCTCGGCTTACGAAGACGTGCTGCACGGCGAGCGCTATCCATCGTACGTGTTGTTCCTCGACCTGCCGCCCGAAGCCGTCGACGTGAACGTGCATCCCTCGAAGATCGAAGTGCGTTTCCGCGATTCGCGCTCGATTCACCAGTTCGTGTTCCATGCCGTGCAGCGCGCACTCGCGCGCCACGCGGGCGCCTCGCCCGAGACCACCTCGGGCGGGCATGCCGCCGCGCTCATCGAGCCGCGGGCACTGCCTGGCGCCGGGGTGCTGGGCGCCTCGGTCGGGCTGGCTTCGGGCGCGGCCGGCTCCGCGCGCCCCGGCATACCGCCCGGCGCGGTGGGCGGCGCGGCAGGCGGCTTCGGCGCCGACAGCAAGTTCGGCACCGCGAGCGTGGCGAGCAGCTTCGGCGGCGGCGCGGGTGGCGCGCTCTCGCGCGCGCCGGGTTTCGGCCAGACAGGCGGCGGCGGTGCAAGCGCGGGCAGCGGCAACACCTGGCTGCGCCAGTCGCGCATGACGCAGGGCAGCCTGCCTGTCGCGCAGCCGCTCGCGCTTTATGACGCCTTGTTCGGCCGCAAAGATGTCGGCGCCGGCACGTCGCAAGGCTCGACGGTGCCGCAGGCGCAAGACGGCGCAGCCGGCGCGTTCGCCGCCAGTGCCCCGCACGCCGCCTTCGAAGCCGGCGAGGACCATCCGCTCGGCTTCGCGCTCGGCCAGGTCCACGGCATCTACGTGCTCGCGCAGAACGCGCGCGGCCTCGTGATCGTCGACATGCACGCCGCGCACGAGCGCATCCTGTACGAGCAGTTCAAGCAGGCCCTCGCCGAACGCTCGCTCGCCGTGCAGCCTTTGCTGATCCCGATCTCGATGACGGCCGATCCCGTCGAATCCGGCACTGTCGAGGAAGAAAAGGCCACGCTCGAAGCGCTGGGCTTCGATCTCGCCGTGCTCTCGCCCACCTCGATCGCGATCCGCGCGGTGCCCGCGCTTCTCAAGGACGCCGATCTCCAGGCGCTCGCGCGCGCCGTCCTGGCCGACCTGCACGCGTACGGCGGCTCGCGCGTGCTCACCGAGCGCCAGCACGAGATGCTCGGCACGCTCGCCTGCCACCACGCGGTGCGCGCGAACCGGCGTCTCACGCTCGACGAAATGAACGCGCTCCTGCGCCAGATGGAAGCCACCGAGCGCGCCGACCAGTGCAACCACGGCCGGCCGACCTGGTACCAGCTCACGCTCGCCGATCTCGATCGGCTCTTCATGCGCGGTCAATGACGCAGCCCGCGAAACAAGCAGACGCAGCGCTGCCCGTCGCGTGTCTGCTCGGCCCCACGGCCTCCGGCAAGACGGCAGCCGCGCTCGCCTATGCCGCGCAGTCGGCGGCGCGCGGGCGCACCGTAGAGATCGTGAGCGTCGATTCGGCGCTCGTGTATCGCGAGATGGATATCGGCACGGCGAAGCCGACCGCCGCGGAGCGGGCGGCGGCCGCGCATCATCTGATCGACATCGTCGATCCGCTGGATGCCTATAGCGCCGCCGACTTTCGCGCCGACGCACTGCGCGTGACGGGCGAGATCGTCGCACGCGGGAACGTGCCGCTGCTAGTGGGCGGGACGATGCTCTACTACAAGGCGCTCACGCAAGGCCTGAACGACCTGCCCTCGGCCGATCCGGCCGTGCGCGCGCAGCTCGACGCCGAAGCCGCGCGCGATGGCTGGCCCGCCATGCATGCCCGCCTCGCGCAAGTCGACCCGGCCACGGCCGCACGCCTCGCCCCGAACGACTCGCAGCGCATCCAGCGGGCGCTCGAAATCTTCATGCTGAGCGGGCAGCCGATGTCGGTGCTGCTCGCTACGCCCTCCACGCGCGAGGATGAAGCCGCGCGCTACCGCTTCGTGCCAGTCGCGCTCGAGCCGTCCGATCGCAGCGTGCTGCATGCGCGCATCGAAGCGCGCTTCGACGCGATGCTCGCGGGCGGCCTCATCGACGAGGTGAAGGCGCTGCGCGCGCGCGGCGACCTGAACCCCGACCTGCCCTCCATGCGCTGCGTGGGTTATCGCCAGGTATGGGAGTACCTCGATGGCGAGGTCGATTACGACACCATGCGCGACAAAGGCGTATTCGCCACCCGCCAGCTCTGCAAGCGCCAGCTCACGTGGCTGCGCGCCATGCCGGAGCGCATCGTCGTGGATTGCTGCGCGCAGGATGCGGGCGCACAGGCCGTCGCGGCGGTCGCGCAGATCGGCGGCTGAAGCCGCGGCCTCTTTCCGTCGCTGGCTCCTCCCCGCCGGACCCCTTGTGCGCCACAACATCCCCGCTCAGCCCGCAGGCGACGCCCATCCGTGCGCGGCACGCGCGCCATCGCCCGCCGCAGCGCGCCACCGAAATCCACCCTCGTCCGCTTGACTTTCGATCGGCCGGATACGATCATTCGTTCAACACTAGAGCAATTGCTCAGGCTTGAGCCGATCGGCCGCTTTGAGTAAGGAGACAGCGAATGAACACCGAACGCAGCAATGCGAACGTGATCCTGCACATCGGCGCCGGGTCGTTTCACCGGGCGCATCAGGCGTGGTACCTGCATCGCGTGAACCTCACGCGCAAGCCCGACGAGGCCGCATGGTCGCTCACCGTCGGCAACATCCGCTCCGACATGAACGCCGTGATGGACGCGCTGGCCGCGCAGAACGGCGCCTACACGCTCGAAACGGTCACCCCGCAGGGCGAGCGCGCGTACGAGACGATCCGCTCGATCACGCGCGTGCTGCCGTGGTCCGCCGATCTCGCAAGCCTGATCGACGCAGGCGCCGACTCGAACTGCAAGATCATCGCGTTCACGGTGACCGAAGGCGGCTACTACCTCGACGAGCACGACCGCCTCGACACCGGGAACCCCGACCTCGCCGCCGACCTGAAGGGCGGCCGCACGACGATCTACGGCGCGCTCGCCGCGATCCTCGAAGCGCGCATGGCACAGAACCCCGGCGACGGCGGCGCCGTCACGCTGCAGACCTGCGACAACCTGCGCAGCAACGGCAAGCGATTTCACGCGGGCATGCGCGAATTCCTCGCGCTGCGCGGCGCCATGGATCTGCGCGCCTGGTTCGACGCGAACACGGCGTGCCCCGACTCCATGGTGGACCGCATCACGCCGCGCCCCACGCCCGACGTGCGCGAGCGCGTGAAAGCGGCGACCGGCGTGGACGACGCCTGCCCGGTGATGGGCGAGGCATTCATCCAGTGGGTAATCGAGGATCACTTCTGCGCGGGCCGGCCCGCCTGGGAGCGCGCAGGCGCCGAGATGGTCGAATCGGTGATGCCCTACGAGGAAGCGAAGATCCGCATCCTCAACGCCACGCACAGCTGCATTGCGTGGGCGGGCACGCTCGTCGGGCTAGACTTCATCCACGAAGGCACCCACGATGCCGACATCCGCACCTTCGCGCGCGAGTACGTGAGCGAGGACGTGATTGCCTGCCTCACGCCCAGCCCGCTCGATCTCGCGAAGTATCGCGACGTCGTGCTCGAACGCTTCAGCAATCCGTACATCCAGGACACGAACCAGCGCGTGGCCGCCGACGGCTACTCGAAGATTCCCGGCTTCATCGCGCCCACGCTCGCGCAACGCATCGCCGCGGGCGCGACGCCCGCCGCCACGGCCATGCTGCCCGCGCTCTTTCTGCGCTTTCTGGAACGCTGGCACAAGGGCACGCTACCCTACCGCTACCAGGACGGCGTGATGGACGAAGCCGCCGTGCACCGCATGTTCGACAGCGGCGACCCCGTCTCGGCCTTTCTCGGCGACAAGCTGCTGTGGGGCGGCCTCGCGGGCAATCCGACCCTGGGCGGCGCGGTACGCGGCGCGCTCACGCGCGTCGACCAGTGGCTCGCCTCGCGCGGCTGCAGCGTTTGAAGCCATCCCGCGGCGTCCTCCATCCCACCCGCGCCACGCGCGCCCTGCGGGTCGGCGCGCATGGCGTCGCGCCCGGCGCGCGGCTAAAGTAGCGCAACTCTCTTCACGACTTCAGCGCGCCTATGTATCTCGGCATCGACCTCGGCACCTCCGAAGTGAAAGTCCTGCTGCTCGCGCCCGACGGCCGCGTGGTCGGCACTGCCGGCACGCCCTTCGCCGTCTCGCGGCCCCACCCGCGCTGGTCCGAGCAGAATCCGGCCGACTGGTGGGACGGCACGCGCCGCGCGCTCGCCGCGCTGCGCGAGGCGCATCCGCACGCATTCGCGCAGGTGCGCGGCATCGGCCTTTCCGGGCAGATGCACGGCGCCGTGCTGCTCGACGCGCACGACAACGTACTGCGCCCCGCGATCCTCTGGAACGACATGCGCGCGGTGGACGAATGCGCCGAGCTGACCGCGCGCGCACCGCAGTTGCATCGCATTGCGGGCAATCTCGCCATGCCGGGCTTCACCGCGCCCAAGCTGCTGTGGGTCGCGCGCCACGAGCCGCAGATCTTCCGTGCAACGGCCTGTGTGCTGCTGCCGAAGGACTATCTACGCCTGCAACTCACCGGCGGCAAGGTCTCCGATCCGTCGGACGCCGCGGGCACGCTCTGGCTCGACGTGGCCAAACGCGACTGGTCCGACGCGCTGCTGGACGCCTGCAACATGACGCGCGCGCAAATGCCCGCGCTCGCCGAAGGCAGCGCGCCCTCCGGCACGCTCCTGCCCGCGCTCGCGCGCGAATTCGGCCTGCGCGAGGACGTCGTGGTCGCAGCAGGCGGCGGCGACAACGCGACGAGCGCCATCGGCATCGGCGCCACGCAGCCCGGCGACGGCTTCGTCTCGCTCGGCACCTCGGGCGTGCTGTGCGTGGTGGGCGACCGCTTCCGGCCCAATCCCGCTTCGGCCGTGCATGCGTTCTGCCACGCGATTCCCGACCGCTGGCACCAGATGAGCGTCGTGCTTTCGGCGGCGAGCTGCCTGCGCTGGGTCTGCAAGCTCACGGGCACCAACGAGCCCACGCTGCTCGCCGAAGTCGAACAGCTCAACACGCAAGCCGTCGCCGAAGCCCCGCTCTTCCTGCCGTATCTCTCGGGCGAGCGCACGCCGCACAACGACCCGTATGCGCAGGGTGTGTTCTTCGGCATGACGCACGCGACCGATCGCGCGCTGCTCGGCTACGCCGTACTCGAGGGCGTGACGCTCGCGCTCACCGACGGTCTCGACGCGCTCGCGGCGGCCGGTACCGAAGTGGGCGCGCTGTCGATGCTGGGCGGCGGCGCGCGCAGCGGCTACTGGGCGCAGCTGGTTGCGGACGCATTCAATACGCCCACGCGCCAGCACGGCGGCGGCGAGACGGGCGCGGCGCTCGGCGCGGCGCGCCTTGGCTGGCTCGCGGCGGGCGGCAGCGCGCGCGAGGTGCTGACCAAGCCGCCCGTGGTGGCCGAGTACACGCCGGATGCCGCGCGCCACGCGGCGCTGCGCGAGCGGCTCAGCGCCTACCGTGCGCTGTACCGCCACGTGCGCCCGCTCTTCGAGCCCTCGCGCGAGCGCCTCGCGTAAGTCGTGCAATAGCGTCCGTCAACTAAACTTCGGCCTCGATTCCCGCTCCGACCGTCACCGTGCCCAAGTCCACCGAAAAACTCGATCTCGCGACCCGCGCTGCCTGGCTCTACTACGTGGCCGGCAACACCCAGAACGAAATCGCCGAGAAGCTGCAGGTGTCGCGCCCGGTCGCGCAGCGCCTCGTCGCGTTCGCGGTCGAAAAGAACCTCATTCGCGTGCGCGTCGATCATCGTCTCGCCGACTGCCTCGCGCTCGCCGACGCGCTTTCGAAGCGCTACGGCCTTTCGGTTTGCGAAGTGGTGCCCGTGGACAACGACACGCCCGAGGAAATCGACCGCAAGCTCGCGGTCGCGGGTGCGCAGGTGATGGAGCGCTACCTGACTGAAGAGCGGCCGATGGTGGTGGCCGTGAGCAGCGGCCGTACGCTCAAGGCCGCGGTCGATCAGATCGCACAGCTGGAGCGGCCTCAGCACCGGCTGGTGTCGATGGTGGGCGCGATCGCCCAGGACGGTTCGTCGAACCGTTACGACGTCGCGCTGCATATCTCCGAGAAGACGGGTGGCAAGCACTTTCTGCTGCCCGCACCGCTCATCGCGGATAGCGAGGCCGAGCGCGCGCAATGGTGCAATCACCGGCTCTATCGCATCGTCGAATCGCTTTCGGGCGAGGCCGATGTCGCGTTCGTGGGGATCGGCAATATCGGCGAACATTGCCCGCTGCATGAGGACGGCTTCATCACCTCCGACGAAGTGCGCGAGCTGATGGGCCAGGGCGCCGTGGCCGAAATGCTCGGCCTGCCGATCGACGCGGCGGGCAAGCGCGTCGATTCGCCCACGGGCCGCCGCGTGACGAGCGTGTACCTCGATTCGCCGCCACGCCGCCCGACCATCGGCTTCGCCGGCGGCGCGCGCAAGCGTGAGGCGGTGATCGCGGCGCTCAACGGCGGCTGGCTCTCCGGGCTCGTCACCGACGAGCTGTGCGCGCGCGCCGCGATCGAACGCTGACGTCGTCGCCACGCCCAACGCCCACGGTGAAAAAAAGCCCGCACGAAGCGGGCTAATAAAGGCAACCTCAGGTACCTCGCCACACAAGACACCGCCTCACCCTCCTTCGAGGCGGTGCGTCCGGCAAGCCAGTGAATTCACGCAGCGAGTTGCTGCGCGAAGCGACGCTCGAACGCCTGGCCGTTCGCGTCGAAGAGATGGCAATGGTCGGGCGTCGAGCCCACCCTGAACGCCTCGCCGCGCTCGTGCCGCTCCAGCGGCGCAATGCGCGCGATCAGGCCATCGGGCGCAACCGCGCATTCGGCGTAAAGGTAGGCGGCGTCGCCGAGCGACTCGACCGTCATCGCCTTCGCGCTCACGCCTTCCGCGCCCGTCATGATGTGCAGATGCTCGGGGCGGATGCCCACCGTCACCTTGTCGCCCTCGCGAGCCTTGCCCGGCTCGACGGCCACCTTCTGCGTCTCGCCCGTCTCGTAGCGCACGACGATGCCGTCGCTGCCGACCTGCTGCACCGTGCCGTCGAGGAAATTCATCTTCGGCGAGCCGATGAAGCCCGCCACGAAGCGATTGGCCGGTGCGTGATACAGGCGGTTCGGACTGCCGACCTGTTCGACATTGCCCGCCGAGAGTACGACGATCTTGTCGGCGAGCGTCATCGCTTCGACCTGATCGTGCGTCACGTAGATCATCGTCGTCTTGAGTTCGTCGTGCAGGCGCGCAAATTCGAGGCGCATCTTCACGCGCAGCGCGGCGTCGAGGTTCGAGAGCGGTTCGTCGAACAGGAACACCTTCGGCTTGCGCGTGATCGCGCGCCCGATCGCCACGCGCTGGCGCTGGCCGCCCGAAAGCTGCTTGGGCTTGCGCTCGAGCAGATGGTCGATGTGCAGGATCTTCGCGGCGTTCTTCACGGCCGCGTCGATTTCGGGCTTCTTCGCGCCCGCGAGCTTCAGGCCGAACGCCATGTTGTCGTAGAGCGTCATGTGCGGATACAGCGCATACGACTGGAACACCATCGCAATGCCGCGCTTGGCCGGCGGGACGTCGTTCATGCGCGTGCCGTCGATCAACAGGTCGCCGCCGCTGATGTCCTCCAGCCCCGCGATCATGCGCATGAGCGTGGTCTTGCCGCAGCCGCTCGGGCCCACGAACACGACGAATTCGCCGTCGCCGATGTCGAGGTTCACGTCGCGCAGCACTTCGTTGTCGTCGTAACGCTTCAGTACGTCTCTGAGGATCACGCTTGCCATGATGTGTCTCCGTTGCTGTCTAAATCTGCCTAAGCCGGTTCAGTTCGAACGCGTTTGCACCTGGTTCATCCAGTACGCCACCCGCGCGGGCAGCGTCGTCATGTCGTCGAAGATTTCGATTGCACCCGCTTCGCGCAACTCGTGCGCATGCGCGTCGCCGCCCACGTGCGTGCCGCCCACGAAGCCGAGCACCGTCATGCCGGCGGCGCACGCCGCACTCACGCCCGTCACGCTGTCCTCGACCACGAGGCACGCGGCGGGCGCGACGTCCATGCCCTGCGCCGCCGCGAGATAGACGTCGGGCGCGGGCTTCGGCCGGGCGACGAGATCCGCGCAGTACACACGCGCGCCAAAGAATCGGTCGAGTCCGTTGCGCGCCAGCACCTCGCGCACCACCGCCGTGTAGCTGTTGCTCGCGCAGGCCTTGGTAAGCGCCACCGCCTCCAGCGCCGCCACGACACCCGGGAAAAGCGGTGCCTCACGCGCTTGCGCTTCTGCGACCACGCGGATCGCATCGACGTCGGCGGCGGTGAGGCTGCGCCCGAGCGCTTCGCCCGCACCGCCCAGCACGCGCTCGATACGCTGGCCGAGCAGCGGCAAGACGACGGGCGCCGCGTCGACGCCGGGCCAGCGCGCTTCGAGTTCGCGCACCAGCACGCGGGCCGCCACGGCTTCGCTGTCGATCAGCACGCCGTCGCAATCGCAGATGAGGGCTTGAATGGACATCGCATTCGCCATTACTTGACTGCCCCGAAGGTAAGGCCGCGCACCAGTTGCTTCTGCGAAAGCCAGCCGACGATCAGCACCGGCGCGACCGCGAGCAGCGACGCCGCGGAGAGCTTCGCCCAGAACAGCCCCTCGGGACTCGAGTACGACGCGATGAACACCGTCAGCGGCGCGGCGTTCGAACTGGAGAGGTTGATGCTCCAGAACGCTTCGTTCCACGAAAGAATGATCAGCAGCAGCGCGGTGGAAGCGAGCCCCGGCACGGCCATCGGCATGAGCAGATAGACGATTTCCTGCCAGGTGGCCGCGCCGTCCATGCGCCCGGCTTCGAGAATGTCCTTGGGAATCTCGTTGAAGTACGTGTACGCCATCCACACGGCAATCGGCAGATTGATGAGCGTGTAGACGATCACGAGTCCGCTCACGGTGTCGAGCAGCCCCGAGTTCTTCCACAGCAGATAGATCGGCACGAGCACGCCCACCGAAGGCATCATCTTCGTGGAGAGCATCCACAACAGGATTCCCTGCGTGCGCTTGTTCGGGAAGAACGCCATCGCGTAGGCTGCGGGCACGGCGAGGAGGAGGCAGACGATCGTCACGCCGGCCGAGATCAGCACGGAATTCCACGCGAACGCGAAGTAGTTGCTGCGCGCGAACACCTCTCTGAAGCTGTCGAGCGTCGGCACGAAGAAGATCGTCGGGATATAGGCCTGCTGCTCGGTCTTGAACGCCGTGATCGTCATCCAGAAGATCGGGAAGAACAGCGCGAGCGCGATCAGCCAGGCCAGGAGCCCCGGCAGCACGCGCGCGATGAACTGCAGCGGCGACGAATGGTTGACCGCGTCGGGCGATTGCGCGGGCGTAGCGGTAATCTGGCTCATTTTTCGTACTCCCCTTTGAGGTTGCGCGCGAGCATGCGCACGAGGAAGAACGACACGATGTTCGCGAGGACGACAGCGAGAATGCCGCCAGCCGAAGCGATGCCCACGTCGAACTGCTGCAGGCCCATCGAGTAGATCAGGTAAGTGAGGTTGGTGGTCGCGTTGCCGGGACCGCCGCCCGTGGTCGTGTAGATCTCGGCGAAGATCGAGAGCAGGAAGATGGTTTCCATCATCACGACAACGGCAATCGCGCGCCGCAGGTGCGGCAGCGTGATATAGAAGAACAAGGCGATCGGGCCCGCGCCGTCGATCTTCGCGGCTTCCTTCTGCTCCTGGTCGAGCGACTGGATCGCCGTGAAGAGAATGAGGAACGCGAACGGCAGCCACTGCCACGCCACGATCATGATGACCGCGGTGAGGGGATAAACGGCGAACCAGTCGATCGGCGTCATGCCCATCGAGCGCATCGCGATGGCCACGAGTCCGTACACCGGATGCAGGATCATGTTCTTCCAGATCAGCGCGCTCACCGTGGGCATCACGAAGAACGGCGCGATCGCGAACAGGCGCGCCACGCCCTGACCGATGAACTTGCGGTCGAACAGCACCGCCATCAGCACGCCGCCGACCACGGTGATAACGAGCACCGCCACGATCAACTCGATGGTGTGCACGATCGACGGCACGAACGAGGGGTCGGTAGCGAGGAACCTGTAGTTGTCGAAGCCCGCGAACCCCTTGAGATCGGGGTTGAGCAGGTTGTATCGCGTGAACGAATACCAGATCGTCATCGCGAGCGGGATCGTCATCCACAGCAGCAGCACTGCCACGGACGGCGACACGAGCCAGCGTGAGGCCGAGCGGCGCGATTCGACCTGCTGCGGTTTCTGTGGCGTGCGCGCTCGATTGAATATAGGCATGGGGAGATGGAGATGACGCATGAGGACCACCCTTCTCGGTTGCGCGCCTGTGCGGGGCACGGCGCGGCATCGGCTGTCGCGAGCGTGCGCGCCACGCCGGGTGGCCCGGCGCGCGCTCGCGCTACTACACTGGCTGCCTGAACGGCGCAGCCTGACTTCTCGCGGCTACTTCTGATACCCGGCTTGCGCCACGGCGCGATTGGCCGCGGCGTTGCCGGCGGCAAGCGCCTGATCGACGCTCATCTGCCCCGCCACGGCGCCCGCAATGCTCTGGCCCACGACGGTACCGAACGACTGGAACTCAGGAATCCCGACGAACTGGATACCCGTGTACGGCACCGGCTTCGCGGTCGGATGGTTCGGATCGGCGGTCTGGATCGCCTTCAGCACGAAGTCGGAGAACGGTGCGGCCTTCTTGTACTCGGGATTCTGATAGGTCGAAATCCGCGTACCCGACGGCACCGAAGCCCAGCCCTCGTCCTGCGCGACCATCTGGACATACTCCTTCGACGTGGCCCATTCGATGAACTTCTTCGCGGCGTCCTGCGACTTCGACGACTTCGGCACCGCGAGCGCCCACGACCACAGCCAGTGCGCGCCGTTGGGCGTGACTTCGGTCGGCGCGGCCGCGAAGCCGATCTTGTCGGCCACCTGCGACTGCTGCTTGTTGTAGAGAATGCCCGCGGCCACCGTGGCGTCGATCCACATCGCGCACTTGCCCGAGGACATCAGCGTGAGGTTTTCGTTGAAGCCGTTCGAGCTGGCTCCCGGAGGGCCGTCCTTCTTCAGCATGTCCACGTAGAAGTTCACCGCCTTCTTCCACTCGGGCGAGGTGAGCTGCGCCTGCCACTTTTCGTCGAACCAGCGGCCGCCGAAGGTGTTCGCGACCGTCGTCACGTACGCCATGTTCTCGCCCCAGCCGGCCTTGCCGCGCAGGCAGATGCCGTAGGTGCCGGCGGACTTGTCGGTGAGCTTGTCGGCGAAGTCCCTGATCTGGTCATAGGTCGGCTGCTCGGGCATCTTGAGGCCCTTCTTGTCGAACAGGTCCTTGCGGTAATACGTCATCGAGCTTTCGACGTAGAACGGCAGCGCGTAGAGCGTGCCGTTGTACGAGAGGCCGTCGCGCGCGGTCTTTACCACGTCGTCGAGATCGTAGCTGGCAGGCAGGTTCGTCATCGGCACGATCCAGCCGCGCTTGCCCCATTGCGGCGCCTCGTAGGTGCCGATCATCATCACGTCGAACTGGCCGCTGTTGGTCGTGATGTCGGTGGTCGCGCGCTGGCGCAGCACGTTTTCTTCGAGAATCACCCAGTTCAGCTTGATACCCGGATTGGCCTTTTCGAAGGCCGGCGAGAGCTTCTTCAGCTCGATCATGTCCGGATTGTTCAACATGGCGATCGTGACGGTCTGCGCATGCGCGGCGCTCGCCGCGGCGACGAGTGCACCCACACTCACCGCCCGGCTTATGCACTTGGCGGCGGTCTTCATTGCTGGCTTCATGACGTTGTCTCCTTGTTCGTTGCGTTATGTCTTGCTGCAGCCGTGCTGCTGTCGTGATGCGTTGTGCAAGGGTTGCGGCGGGGGTTGCGGGAAAGGTCAGCTCATCCAGTTGCCGCCGTCGACGTTGAGGGTCTGCGCGGTGATGTAGTCGGCGTCGGCGGAGGCGAGGAAGAGCGCGGCGCCCGTGAGATCTTCGGGCAGGCCCATGCGACCGAGCGGCACGGCCTCGCCCACGAGGCGCTTCTTCTCGCCGAGAGGGCGATGCTCGTAGCGTGCGAAGAGCGCGTCGACCTGCTCCCACATGGGCGTGTCGACCACACCCGGCGCGATGCCGTTGACATTGATGCGATGGGGCGCCAGCGCAAGCGCCGCCGACTGCGTGTAGCTCAGCACGGCGGCCTTGGTCGCGCAGTAGTGCGAGACGAGCGCTTCGCCGCGGCGGCCCGCCTGCGACGACATGTTGATGATCTTGCCGCCCTGGCCCTGCTCGACCATGCGGCGCGCCACGGCCTGCATGAGAAAGAACATGCCTTTCACGTTCACCGCGAAGAGGCGGTCGTACACGTCCCAGGATTCGTCGAGAAGCGGGCGCATGTCGAAAAGCGCCGCGTTGTTGAAGAGGATGTCGATGCGGCCGAAGCGTTCGACCGCGCTCTGCACGATGCGGTCGATGTCCTCACGGCGGGTGACGTCGGCGCAGATCGCGAGCACGCGCTCGGGGTACGCGGCGGCGAGCGTTGGGACGACGGACCCGGCGGGCTTCACGTCGACGAGCACGCAGCGCGCGCCTTCGTCGAGATAGCGCTGGGCGACCGCCTCGCCAATGCCGCTCGCCGCGCCGGTCAGCACGGCTATCTTGTCCTGCAAACGTCCGGCCGCTGGGGTCGCGGTGTGTGCCACAGGTTGTCTCCAGTTTCGTTCGTGCAGGGCGCGCTGCGCAGGCGCTCCAGGGGAGCCGCTGAGCGATCGCCCGACATGTGAGCATTTGCTCTGTCGTTGATCGAATGATCGGATACGAGTCGGAGACTGTCAAGGCGAACAAACGCGATTGGACGAGATTTCGATGGTGCGGCGCGCAAGCCTCGACTGGCTGCGGCCTGCAGATCCGGCCCCCTGACCGGATGTCGAGCTGGCTCGCCAATCAGAGTGATATGTTATATCATCTCGCCTTCGTCACGCCGACGCGTCCGCCTTCAGGCTCCCTATAGACAAGGATAGAACCATGATCACGTTCAGCCGCGCCAACTGCACGCCCAAGGTTGCCGCAACGCTCGCGCGCCGTCGCTTCACGCTCGCGCGCCTTGTGGCCGGGCTGGCACTCGCGCTGGGCACCACTTTCGGCGGCGCGAGCGCGGCCCTGGCGGCGCAGGCCGGCAGCGCCACGATTGCCGTCGTTGCGGCGGAGAACTTCTACGGCGACGTCGCGAAGCAGATCGGCGGGAATTACGTGGACGTGACGAGCATCCTGAGCAACCCCGACCAGGACCCGCACCTTTTCGAGGCCAGCCCGAAGACCGCCCGCGCGCTCCAGAATGCGCGCGTCGTGGTGTACAACGGCGCCGATTACGACCCGTGGATGAGCAAGCTGCTGGGCGCCACCGGGGCCGGCACCAGCGGCACCAGCCGCACGACGATCGTCGCGGCGGACCTCGTCGGCAAGAAGGCGGGCGACAATCCGCACCTCTGGTACGACCCGAAGACCATGCCCGCCGTGGCGCGCGCCGTAAGCGCCGCGCTCGGCGCAGCGGACCCCGCGCACAAGAGCGTGTACGATGCCAACCTGGCGACCTTCCTCGCCTCGCTGCAGCCGGTCGACGCCAAGGTCGCGGCGCTGCGCGCGCGCTACCGGGGACAGCCCGTCACGGCCACGGAGCCGGTGTTCGGCTACCTGTCGGATGCGATCGGCCTCGACATGCGCAACCTGCGCTTCCAGCTCGCGGCGATGAACGACACCGAGGCGAGCGCCTCGGACATCGCCGCGTTCGAGCGCGACCTGCGCGAGCGCCGCGTGCGCGTGCTGATCTATAACAGCCAGGCAACCGAGGCGCTCACGCGGCGCATGCTGGCGCTGGCGAAAGCGTCGAACGTGCCGTCCGTGAGCGTGACCGAAACGCAGCCGGCCGGCGTGAACTTCCAGCAGTGGATGCTCGCGCAGCTCGACTCGCTCGACAAGGCGCTGGCAGTGGGAACGCCAGGGCAACACTAACCGTATTCAGCAAGGACAGACGTCATGACCGGGGCCGGGCCTTCGCCCACCGATATCGCGGCATCGCACAACGCACCGCACAACGGCGCGCACCGCGCGCCCACGCCTGTGCTGACGCTAGCGGGCGTGACGCTCGCGCTCGGCGAACGCACGATCCTGCGCGATGCGAACTTCGCGGTGAACCAGGGCGAGTTCATCGGCGTGCTCGGGCCGAACGGCGCGGGCAAAACCACGCTCATGCGCGCGATTCTCGGCCTCGTGCCGGCCTCGCACGGCGCGATCCGCGTGCTGGGCGAGCCGGTCGCGCGCGGTAACGCGAAAATCGGCTACATGCCGCAGACACGCACGGCGCTCGCGAGCCGCCGCGTGCGCGGCCGCGACTTCGTGGCGATGGCCGCCGACGGCCACCGCTGGGGCCTGCCGCGCGCCGACGCCGCCACGCGCGCCGACGTTGCGCGCGTGCTGGATCTCGTGGGTGCGAGCGCGCTTGCGGATCGCCCGCTTTCTGAGCTGTCGGGCGGCGAGCGCCAGCGCCTGCTGCTCGCGCAATGCCTGCTCGGCGACCCGAAGCTGCTGCTGCTCGACGAGCCGCTCATCAGCCTCGACCCCAACCACCAGCGCGGCGTGGTCGAACTCGTGCGCCGCGTGCAGCGCGAGCTCGGCATCGCGGTGCTGTTCTCCGCGCACGAACTGAACCCGCTCCTGAACGCGCTCGACCGCGTGCTCTATCTCGGCAACGGCGTGGCCGCGCTCGGCAGCGTGGATGAAGTCATTACCGCGCCCGTGCTCTCGCGCCTCTACGGCTCGCCGATCGACGTGATGCGCATGAAAGGCCGCATCTTCGTGATGTCGGGCGACGTGGAAGTCGAAAAGCACGACCACGCGCATGAGCATGACCATGGCGACCACGGCCACGCGCATGGCCACGACCACGGCAACGACAACGACAACACACACGGCCACACGCACGATGCTTGAATACGATTTCATGGTGAACGCCTTCGCGGCGTCGGGCATCGTCGCGGTGCTCGCGGGCGTGGTGGGCTATTTCCTCGTGATGCGCGGTCAGACCTTTGCGGGCCACGCGCTCTCGCACGTGGGTTTCACGGGCGCGACGGGCGCCGTGCTGCTAGGCGTTTCGCCGATCTGGGGCATGGTGGGCTTCACGCTCGCCGCCGGCGTTTCGATGGGCGCGCTCGGCGAAAAACTCGCGGGCCGCGATGTCGCGATCGGCGTGATTCTTTCGCTCGCACTCGGCTTCGGCCTGCTGTTTCTGCACTTCTTCACGTCGTATGCCACGCAGGTCACGGCGCTGCTGTTCGGCAACGTGCTGGGCGTGAACCGCGAGACGCTCGGCGTGCTGGCCGCCCTCGCCGTGGCGAGTCTGGCTGCGCTGGCCGCCATCATGCGGCCGCTCTTGTTCGCCTCGCTGCAGCCCGAACTCGCCGAAGCGAAGGGGGTGTCGCTGCGCGCGGTCTCGATGCTGTTCCTCGCCATCGCCGCGCTCGCGGTGGCCGCGTGCACGCAGATCGTCGGCGTGCTGCTCGTCTTTACGCTGATGGTCGGTCCGGCCGCCGCCGCGCAGAATCTCACCACGCGCCTCTCAACCGGCCTCGTGCTCGCCGCGCTGCTCGCGCTCGTGCAGGCATGGCTCGGCGTGACGCTCGCGTTCTACAGCGACTGGCCCACCAGCTTCTGGATCACCGCGCTCGCCGCGCTCGTCTATGGCGCGAGTCTGATCGGGCGTCGCTAGGGCCTGTTCACATTCGCGAGGTACGTTCGCAAGCCCGTTATGAATGTGAACAGGCTTGGGCACGCTGTACGCGCCATGAAAAAGGCGTTGCCCCGCGCGGTGGCAACGCCTTTTTGCCGTTACGTCCGGCTCGGTAAAGAACGGCCGGGCGGATTGTCGATACGCCGCATCACGACGCCGGCGGGAACCAGCTTCGAACGCGGCCATACAGATCGATGAAGCGCGCATAGCGCTGCGCGAGCGCGGCGTCCTCGCGCGGCGACGCCACCCGGGTCGCGGCCGGCGCAAGCGCCGCGAGGTCGCTCATGCGCCAGTGCCCGCAGGCGAGGCCGCCCAGCATCGCGGCGCCGCGCGCCGCTGCGTTCGGACAGTCGATCGCGTAAAGGTCCGCGTCGAGCGTGTCGGCGAGCAACTGCTGCCAGCGCGCGTCCACGGAGCCGCCGCCCGCGAGCTTGAGCGTCGGCACACTGCGCGTATCCCGCGTGTCTTCATCGGCGACTTCATGGGTGCTGCGCACGGCGTCGAGGCCCGCACGCAATGCGAACGCGACGCCCTCGAACGCCGCGCGCATGAGCGTGCCGCGCGAGTCGCCAAGCGAAGCGCCGAGCCAGCCGCCGCGCGCCGCCGGGTCGAGCCACGGCGAGCGTTCGCCGCTCAGGTAAGGCAGGAACGCGAGCGTCGCCGACGGCGGCTCGGCGAACGCATCCGCGTAAGCACAAGCCCAGTCGTAGGCCAGCCAGCCGCGTGCCGCTTCCAGCGCCACGCCCACGTTCTGCATGGCGGCCATGGTGTACCAGCCGCCCATGGCCGAGCGGTAGCGATGCAGCCCGCGCCGCGCGGGCGGCTCGCTGCGCGCGGTGACGACGATCTGGCCGCCCGTGCCCGTCGTGAGGAGCGCGTCGCCTTCGTCGGCCAGGCCGCTGCCGAGTGCGGCGCAGGGCGTGTCGCCCGCGCCCGTCGCGAGCACGATGCCGGCGGGCAGCCCGAGCGCCTGTGCGGCTTGCGCGCCAAGGGTGCCGCTCGCTTCATGCGACGCGGCCAGCGGCGCGAACCATCGCGCCGGTAATCCCAGCCGCTCGATCAGCGCGAAGTCCCACTCGCCATCGGGTGCGGCGAGCGCCGTTGCACATGCGTCCGACGGATCTGCCGTAACTGCGCCGCCCAGCGCCATGCGCAGCCAGTCTTTCGGCTGCAGTGCCCAGCGCGCGGCTTGCGCGACTTGCGGCTCGTGCTGCAGGACCCAGCGCAGCAACGGCCCCGCCATGCCTGGTGCAACGGGATTGGGCTGCGCATGCCCGGCGTCGTCGGGCCAGGCATCGAGCAGCGCATGTGCGCGCGTGTCGGGCCAAAGCATCGCGGGGCGCAACGCGCGGCCTGCTTCGTCGGTGAGCACGACGCCATGCATCTGTCCGGAAAAGCCGATGCCGCGCACCGCGGCGCGCTCGCTCCCGGGCAGCCGCGCGCAGGCCGCGACGAGCGCGTCCCACCAGCGCTCCACGGCGATCTCGGCCCAGCCCGGCTGCGGTGTTTCGAGCGCGTAGGCCACGCTCGCGGCGGCGCGCTCGACGCCGTCGCCATCGATGATGCCAAGCTTGAGTGAACCGGTGCCGAGGTCGATACCGAGGAAGCGCGTCTGCGATGGACTCATGGGAAACGGTGTGCGAGGTGGGTGAGGACGAAAAAATCATCATAAGGGCGCGAGGCACGCTGCCAGCTGCACGTTAAGCAGGCTTTTCACACCTGCCGCGAGCCTGCGCGCAACACAGCCGACTTCAGCGCGAAAAACGCCCGTTCGCGGGTTAACCCGGTGCGTGCGCGCGCGATGCAAAACGGCTCACATGGCGCATTCGAAATAGAGATCATAACGGCGCGGCCATATGTGACATGACCGGCTGGACATCGCCAGCCTGGGCTCGACCCGCCCGCACACGCTCCGTCATGGGGCCACACCGTCATGCCCGCGCCGCGGCGCCTACCGCGCACGGGCGCTCGACCGCCGGAAACAGGGGGCTTGCCGCGTTGCCCCGCGGCGCGCGCGGTCCGAACCGGCGCCCGGCGTTGCCGCCATGATGCCGCCGGGCGCGGCCCGCGCGCGCCGATCCCACCCTTATGTCGGCCGGCCATCGCGGTGCTCGCATATCGTCGCCGGAAAGCACGGAATAGTCTCCAGCGGTCTTGTTGCCTGTTTTCTTACCGCATACCTTGGAGGCCATATCCTTAAACGAAGAGACGGAGACAGACGACATGCAAGCCAAGGGCATTGAGGACCAGGCCGCCCAGCGGTCCGGGCAGAAGCAGGTCCACCCCTGCGACGAGCGCCTGCCGTTCAGCCAGTTGCTGACACTCGGCATCCAGCACGTGCTCGTGATGTACGCAGGCGCGGTGGCCGTGCCGCTCATCGTCGGCGGCGCGATCGGGCTGCCGAAGGACCAGGTCGCCTTCCTCATCAGCGCCGACCTGTTCGCCTGCGGCATCGCCACGCTGATCCAGACGCTCGGCCTGTGGATCTTCGGCATCCGCCTGCCCGTGATCATGGGCTGCACGTTCGCCTCGGTGGGCCCCATGATCGCCATCGGCACCAATCCCTCGCTCGGCCTTCTCGACATCTTCGGCTCGACTATCGCGGCGGGCGCGATCGGCATTGTGATCGCGCCGATGATCGGCAAGCTGCTGCGCTTCTTCCCGCCTGTCGTGGTGGGCACCGTGATCGCGGTGATCGGCCTCTCGCTGATGGAAGTGGGCATCAACTGGGCCGCGGGCGGCGTGGGCAACCCGGACTACGGCAACCCCATTTACCTCGGCCTCTCGCTGCTCGTGCTGATGCTGATCCTGCTCATCAACAAGTTCGGGCGCGGCTTCATCGCCAATATCTCGGTGCTGCTCGGCATCGTCGCGGGCTTTGCCATCGCGCTCGCGCTCGGCCGCGTGAACCTCGAAGGCATGGCGAGCGCGCCGTGGGTCGGCATCGTCATGCCGTTCCACTTCGGCATGCCGAAGTTCCACATCCTGCCGATCGCGACGATGGTGATCGTGATGTTCGTGACCTTCATCGAATCGACGGGCATGTTCCTCGCCGTGGGCGACATGGTCGGGCGCCCCGTCGACCAGGCCACGCTCGTGCGCGGCCTGCGTGTCGACGGTCTCGGCACGATGATCGGCGGCATTTTCAACTCGTTCCCGCATACATCTTTCTCGCAGAACGTGGGCCTCATCGGCGTGACGGGCGTGAAAAGCCGCTATGTGTGCGCGATGGGCGGCGTGATCCTCGTGCTGCTCGGCCTCTTTCCGAAGATGGCGCAGATGGTCGCCTCCGTGCCCGCCTTCGTGCTGGGCGGCGCGGGCATCGTGATGTTCGGCATGGTGGCGGCGAACGGTATCAAGGTGCTCTCGCGCGTGGACTTCGTGAGGAACCAGCACAACCTCTTCATCGTGGCCGTGAGCGTGGGTTTCGGCCTCGTGCCGGTGGTGTCGCCGCACTTCTTCGCCAGGCTGCCGCCCGCGCTTTCGCCGCTGCTTCATAGCGGCATCCTGCTCGCTTCGGTTTCGGCGGTGGTGCTGAACCTGATCTTCAACGGTGCGAAGAGCGAGAAAGCCGCCGAGCGCGCCATCCGCCGCGCCGGGCACGATCTCGAAGGCCGTCCGGATGCAGGCGAGACGCCGCAGGCGGGCCACGAAATGCCGCGCTCCGCCGCGCACTAAGTCGATCTCACTGAACGGATCGAACCGGGTTTGAACGTATTGAGTTGACGCGAGAGGTGTCCCGCCCGCAGGTGTTCATCTGCACACATGCGGGCGGGGTCTTTTGCTGGTTCGGCGCCACGGGAAACCATGGCGCCTTTTTTTTGCCCGCTTTTCGCCCTTCTTCTGATACGCGAAAAAAAACGCCACGGTCTCCCGTGGCGTTCCCGCTTCTGATCCAGAAGTCTGGAGCGTTAGCCCGCCGTTGCGGCCGAAGCCGCCACTGGCGCGCTGGCCGCGCCGTAATCGGCCGGCGCGTCGGGCGCGCGCGGCGTCTCGCCCGCGTGCTCGATCCAGCCGCCACCCAGCGCGCGATACAGATCGACGAGGTTGGTCAGCCGCGCGAGGCGCGCCGTGATGAGCGACTGCTGCGCCGTGTAGAGGCTCGTCTGCGCGGTGAGCACCGGCAGATAGCTGTCCACGCCGTTCCTGTAGCGCAACTCCGAAAGCGTGAGCGAGCGCTGGTTCGCGAAGGTGCTGCGCTCGAGCGCCGCGATCTGCTCGTCATAGGTGCCGCGTGCGGCCAGCCCATCGGCCACTTCCTGGAACGCCGACTGGATCGACTTCTCGTAGTTGGCGATCTCGATACGCTTCTCGACATTCGCGAGTTGCAGATTCGCGATGTTCGAACCGCCTTCGAAGATCGGCAGCGTGATCTGCGGCACGAAACTCCACGCCGCCGTGCCCGCCTTGAAGAGCCCGCCGAGCGACAGGCTTTCGGTGCCGAACGCCGCCGTGAGCGAGATCTTCGGGAAGAACGCCGCGCGCGCCGCGCCGATATTGGCGTTTGCCGCGAGCAGCGTCTCTTCGGCCTGCATGATGTCCGGACGGCGCGTGAGCAGATCCGAGGGCAGCCCTGCCGGAATGTCGTTGAGCAGGGCCTGGCCGTCGAGCGGCAGACCTTGCGCCAGATCCGCCGGCAGCGGCTCGCCGATCAGCAGCACGAGCGCGTTCTCGGCCTGGGCGCGGGCCCGCAGTTGCGCCTGCAGGTTGGCCTGCGCGTTCTCGACCACCGTTTGCGCCTGACGCAGATCCAGCTCGGTGCCGGTGCCCGTCTCGAACTGCGCCTTCGTGATGTTGTACGAGTCCTGCGCCGTCTTGAGCGTTTCCTGCGTGACCTTGAGCAGGTCGTCGTCGGAGAGCATGGTCAGATACTGGTCCGCGACTTCCGAAACCAGCGTGATCTCCGCCGCCTTGCGTGCATAGGCCGTCGAGAGGTACTGCGCCAACGCCTGGTCCTTCAGGCTGCGGATGCGCCCCCAGAAGTCGATTTCCCAGGACGCCTGCACGCCCACGTTGTAGACGCTGTACGGATTGTTCGGCGTGGTCTGCAGGTCACGAGGCACGCGCGTACGCGAGTCCGTGGCCACGCCGTTGATCGCCGGGAACAGCTCGGCGCGCGTGATCTGATACTGCGCGCGCGCCGCCTCGACGTTGAGCACCGAGACGCGCAGGTCGCGGTTGTTCTTCAGCGCGATAGCGACGAGCTGCTGCAGGCGCGGATCGACGAAGAACTCGCGCCAGCCGATGTCGGTCGCCGGGGCGCCGTTGGCGCTGGGGGCAGGCTGGCCATCCTGACCCGCCGCGACGGGCTGAGTCGCGTACACGCCGCCCTGCGGGAAGCTCTGCGACACCGGCGCTTCGGGCCGGTGGTACCACGGCTCCATCGTGCAACCCGCGAGAAGCGCGGCGGCCAACGCAGCGGCGCCCGCTGCAATTACGGATAGTTTATGCATCTCAATGTCCTTCCTTGCCCGGGCCGTCGCCGTTGCCGCCGCCGTTGCCACCTTCGCGACCACGGTCGTTGCCACCCGTGCCGCCCTGACCGCCGGCGCCGCCACCATTCGCGCCGTTGTCTTCGTCGTGGTCGTGTGCGTGGTGCTCTTCGTAGTGTGCAAGCGCCGTGTCCGCGTCTTCCTTCTCGCCCGCGAACTTCGCGCGAATCACCACGAAGAACATCGGGATCATGAAGATCGCGAGGAACGTGGCCGTGATCATCCCGCCGATCACGCCCGTGCCGATCGCGTGCTGCGAAGCCGAACCCGCACCGTTGCTGATCGCGAGCGGCAGCACGCCGAGAATGAACGCCATCGACGTCATGAGAATCGGCCGCAGACGCAGTCGCGATGCTTCGAGCGCCGCCTCGATCGGTCCCATCTTCCCTTCGGCCTGCAGCTCGCGCGCGAACTCCACGATCAGAATCGCGTTCTTCGCCGAGAGACCCACGGTGGTCAAGAGACCCACCTGGAAGAACACGTCGTTCTCGAGGCCGCGCAAGGTCACCGCCAGCAGCGCGCCGAGCACGCCGAGCGGCACCACCATGATGACCGCGAACGGAATCGACCAGCTTTCATACAGCGCCGCGAGACACAGGAACACGACGAGGATCGAGATGCCGTACAGGATCGGCGCCTGCGAACCCGACTGGCGTTCCTGGTAGGACAGGCCCGTCCATTCGTAGCCGATACCCGCGGGCAGCTTCGCCGCGATCTGCTCCATCGCCGTCATGGCCTGGCCGGTCGACTTGCCCTGGCCCGCCTGACCCTGGATTTCCACGGCCGAGATGCCGTTGTAGCGCTCGAGCTTCGGCGAACCGAAGGTCCAGCGGCCGCTCGCGACCGAGCCGAGCGGCGCCATCCCGCCCGCACTGTTGCGCACATACCAGTTGTTCAAGTCTTCCGGCGTCATGCGGAACGGTGCGTCACCCATCACGTACACCTTCTTGATACGGCCGTCCGTATCGAGGAAGTTGTTCACGTAGGCCGACGCCCAGGCGATCGAGAAGGTCTGGTCGACCGCGGCCGCCGTCACACCGAGCGCCTCGGCCTTTTCACGGTCGATGTCGATCGTGAACTGCGGCGTGTCGTTCAGGCCGTTCGGGCGCACGAGTGCGAGCGTCGGGTCCTTCGCAGCCATGCCGAGCAGCATGTTGCGCGCTTCCATCAGCTTCTCGTGACCGAGACCCGCGCGATCCTGCAGTTCGAAGTCGAAGCCCGACGCGGTGCCGAGTTCAGGAATCGAAGGCGGATTCACCGGGAACACCATCGCGTCCTTGTAACCCGCGTAGTGCATGAACATGCGCCGCACCAGCGCCTGGACCTTCTGGTCCGCGTGCTGACGCTGCTTGTAGTCCTTCATCCGCACGAACACGAGACCCGAGTTCTGGCCGCGGCCCGCGAAGCTGAAGCCGTTCACCGTGAACACCGACTCGACGATGCTGGCTTCGTCCTTGAGCAGCCAGTTCTGGATGTTGGCGAGCGTGCGCGCCGTCGTTTCCTGGGTCGAGCCCACGGGCGTCTGCACGATCACGAACATCGTGCCCTGGTCTTCATCGGGCAGGAACGACTTCGGCAGGCGCACGAACAGCATGCCCACCGCGACGATCACCACGAGATAGATGATGAGCCAGCGGCCCGAGCGCTTGATCACGTGGTACACGCCGCTGTGGTACTTGTCGCGGCTCGTCTCGAACGTGCGGTTGAACCAGCCGAAGAAGCCCTTCTTCTGCTCGTGATGGCCCTTCGGGATCGGCTTGAGGATGGTCGCGCACAACGCCGGCGTGAGAATCAACGCGACGAGCACGGACAGCACCATCGCCGCCACGATCGTGAGCGAGAACTGCCGGTAGATGGCGCCGACCGAGCCGCCCGAGAACGCCACCGGCACGAACACCGCGGAGAGCACGAGCGCCACGCCCACCAGTGCGCCGGTGATCTGGCCCATGGCCTTGCGCGTGGCTTCCTTCGGCCCCAACCCCTCTTCCACCATCACCCGCTCGACGTTCTCCACGACCACGATCGCGTCGTCCACCAGCAGGCCGATGGCGAGCACGAGGCCGAACATCGACAGCGTATTGATGGAGAAGCCCACCGCCGCCATGATCGCGAACGTACCGAGCAGCACCACCGGCACCGCGATCGTCGGAATCAACGTTGCGCGCAGGTTCTGCAGGAACAGGTACATCACGAGGAACACCAGCACGATGCCTTCCAGCAGCGTCTTGATCACTTCCTCGATCGACAGGCGCACGAACGGCGTCGTGTCGTACGGGTACTTCACGACGAGGCCGTGCGGGAAGTACTTCGAGAGGTCGTCGATCTTCTGGCGCACGAGCTTCGCCGTTTGCAGCGCGTTGGCGCCCGTCGCGAGCTGAATGCCGAGACCGGCCGTCGGCGCACCGTTGTACTTCGTGTCGAAGTTGTAGTTCTCGCCGCCCAGACCGATACGCGCCACATCCTTCAGGCGCACCTGCGAGCCGTCCTGGTTCACCTTCAGCAGGATGTTGCCGAACTGCTCAGGCGTTTGCAGCAGCGTCGATTCGGTGATGGTCGCCTGGAACGCCTGCCCCGCCACCGCCGGCGTGCCGCCCAGCTGGCCGCCCGCGATCTGCACGTTCTGCGCGGTGATCGCGGCTGTGACGTCGGTTGGCGTAAGCTGGAAGTTCGTGAGCTTGTGTGGATCGAGCCAGACGCGCATCGCGTACTGCGAGCCGAACAGCGTGACCGTACCCACGCCGTCGATACGGCTGATCGGGTCCTTCACGTTCGACGCCACGTAGTTCGCGAGGTCGTACTTGGTCATGCTGCCGTCTTCGGACACGAACGCGAGCACCAGCAGGAAGCTGCTGCTCGACTTCGTCACGCTGATACCGAGCTGCTGCACCACCTGCGGCAGGATCGGCGTGGCGAGCTGCAGCTTGTTCTGCACCTGCACCTGCGCGATGTCCGGGTTGGTGCCCGCGGCGAAGGTCAGCGTGATGGTGGCCGTGCCCGAGTCGTCGGAAGTCGACGAGATGTACAGCAAGTGGTCGAGACCGCTCATCTGCTGCTCGATCACCTGCGTGACCGTGTTTTCCACCGTCTTGGCCGACGCACCCGGATAGTTCGCGCTGATCTGGATGGAAGGCGGCGCGATGGTCGGATACTGCGCGACCGGCAGCGTGAACACCGAGGCCACGCCCGCCAGCATCAGGATGATGGCGATCACCCATGCAAAGATCGGGCGATCAATAAAGAACTTTGCCATGAAGCAGGCTCCCGGTTATTGCGCTGCGGAGGCGGCAGGCGCAGCCGAGGCACCGCCTTTGCCCGCTGCGGGACCCGACGCGGCGCTGGCAGCGTTCGCATAGCCCGAAGCGGTCGCCATGTCGGCCGAAGGCGCGCCCGGCGGCGGCGGCGGCGGCAGTTGCGCCGCGACAGGCTTGACCTGCGCACCCGGCTTGACCTTGTCGGTGCCTTGCACGATCACGCGGTCGCCGGCCTGCAGGCCGCTCTCCACGACCCAGTCCTGGCCCTGCGTGCCCGACGTGACGATCGGCGTCGGCACGACCTTGTCGTCCTTGCCGACGACGTACACCGAGGCCTGGCCCTTCTGGTCGTGCAGCACGCCCACCTGCGGCACGAGGAACGCGTTGTTGTTGATGCCTTCTTCGATGCGCGCGCGCACGAACATGCCCGGCAGCAGCACGCGGTCGGCGTTCGGGAAGAGCGCGCGCACCGTCACCGAGCCGGTGGTCTGATCGACCGTGACGTCGCTGAACTGGAGCTTGCCCTTCTGCGCGTACACGCGGCCGTCTTCGAGCACGAGCGAGACCTTCGCGGCATTCGGGCCGTTGGTCGACAGGCGGCCGTCCTGGATCGCGCGGCGCAGCTTCAGGCCGTCGAGGCTCGACTGCGTGACGTCGACATACATCGGGTCGAGCTGCTGAACCGTCGACATGAGCGTCGCGGCGCTCGCCTGCACATAGGCGCCCGGCGTGACCTGCGAGATGCCGACCTGGCCCGTGACCGGCGAAACGACGTCGGTGTAGCCGAGGTTGATCTGCGCCGTATCGACGGCGGCCTTGCCGGAGGCGACGTCCGCCGCCGCCTGGCCTTGCGCGGAAACGGCGTTGTCGTAGTCCTGCTTGCTGACGGCGTTGGCCTGCACCAGAACCTTGTAGCGCGAAACCAGCGCGTTCTGCGTGACGAGGTTGGCCTGCGCCTTGGCGAGCGTGGCCTTGGCGGTGTTGAGCGCGGCGATATACGGCGCGGGATCGATCTTGTAGAGCCGCTGACCGGCCTTCACGATCGCGCCTTCCGTGAACTCGCGGCGCAGGACGATGCCGTCCACCCGGGCGCGCACCTGCGCGACGAGATAGGCACTGGTACGGCCGGGAAGCTCGGAGACGACCGGCACGGCGGTCGGCTGGACGGTAACGATACCCACTTCGGGGGCTTGCGGCGGCGGCGCCGACTGCTTTTGCCCGCAGGCTGCGAGCACGATGGCAGCCGTCGCGACACTGATTAGGCGGAATGGAACCCGTTCGACGCGCATGGAGCGACCTCTGTCTATAACTGACAATAAAAGCGTGCGGCGTCCTGCAACGAGGAGGACGACCACGCACGCCAGCATCTGGCAAATACCTGACGGATAAACCCGGTACTTCTTCTAGAAAGGCGCGTTCCGGTCTGCACATCCGTCCGGGCGATACTGCCGCGCGCCGCCGCGAGGGGCGTCGTGCATTGGGGTTTCTACGACCACTTGGCCAAGGACGGATATTAACCGGACATCACCACTTGAGGCACCCAGGTGGTGGGGTGCTATTATAGATACATTCGCGAACGAATGTAAAAGGACGTTACGTAACCGTTGGTGGGTACTTCAGGGGCGATCCACGCATCCTCTCTATATTACAAATCAATACATTACGGTTCTCACCCCAAATACATTTATTCCCCCTAACCCGCTGCAACGCACTCACTTTACAAAATGGTCCGCCGAACGAAAGAGGAAGCGCTGGAGACGCGCAACCGGATCCTCGACGCCGCCGAACACGTCTTTTACGAGAAGGGCGTGTCGCGCACTTCGCTGGCCCAGATCGCCCAGGCCGCGGGCGTGACGCGCGGCGCGATTTACTGGCATTTCGAGAACAAGGGCGACCTGTTCACGGCCATGTTCGACCGCGTGGTGCTGCCGCTCGACGAACTGAAGGTGGCATCGACGGATCCCGGCGAGCCCGACCCGCTCGGTCGCATGCGCGATCTTTGCATTCTGTGTCTGCGCAATACGGCAACCGACGTGCGCCGCCGCCGCGTGTTCGAGATCCTGTTCCTGAAGTGCGAGTTCGTCGAGGAGATGGGTCCCGTGATGGCGCGCCATCAGACCGATATGCGCGAAGGTCTCGCGAGCATCGAGCAGGGTTTGCGCAATGCGATATCGAAGGGCCAGTTGCCCGCCGACCTCGACCCCAAGCGCGCTTCGCGCGTGCTCCATTCGTTCATAGGCGGCGCGCTGCGCGACATGGCGATCCTGCCGGACGTGTTCGACGTGGCGAGCAACGCCGAACGGCACGTCGACGCGATGCTCGACGCGCTGCGCTTCAGCCCGTCGCTGCGCGTTGACGCGAGCGAGTCGGACGCCTGACTACTGCGGCGCGCATCCCGGACCGATCGAGGCGGCCCGCTGACGAGGCCGCCATTTTCTTGACCGTTCAGGCCGGCACGCGGCTCGCGCGGGCCCGTTGATTCGACGCGTGGATATTGTCGCGCGCGAGCGGCACGCCCTTTTCGACGGCGGCAAGCCAGGCATCCGTGCTCACGACCGCGGCGAAGCGCGTGTGCATCACCGCGCTGAACACGCGGTGAATCTCCTCGGCGCTAGCCGTTCCCGCCTCGTTTGCATACGGCACCGAACCAGTCGCATCGGCCAGAAGCTCCACGGCAAGACCCGCGTGGGTCGCCTCGAACACCGTCGAGGCGTCGCAGTTGTGCGTCATGTAGCCGACCACCGTGAGCGTGTCGATGCCGCGACCGGCCAGCCAGGCTTTGAGATCGGTGCCCGCGAAGGCGCTCGGCAGCGATTTTTCGACGTAGTGATCGCGCTCGCGCGTGGCCACGGCCGGATGCAGTTCGGCGCCCACGCTGCCGCGCGCGAACAATGGCGAGTCCGCCGGGGCGAAGTTCTGCACCACCACGACCGGCACGCCGGCCGCGCGCGCGGCGTCCATCGCGCGGCCGATATTGGCGAGCGAGGTCTCGATGGGGGGGTATTCGATCGGCAGATCGCCGCCGACATATTCGTTCTGCACGTCGATCACGACGAGCGCCCGGCGCGGATTCGCGGACATGGCCATGCCTCCTGGGGTTGAAAGGAACCGACCGGTCCGAAGACGCGAAGTCGATGGCGGGATTGTGGCGCCGCGTGCACCGGCGCGACAGTGGCCCGGATGACAACTTTCGCTAGAATCGGCCGCCCGGGCACCACGCACTGGGCCGCCGCGGACGTCTTCGCGCAGTGCTTTCCGGCCGTGCGCTTCGATCCCGGCGTGCTCTACATCGACGACGGCGACCTGCTCACCTCGGCGGGCACGGCGGCGGGACTCGACTGCTGCCTGCATCTCATGCGGCGCCTGTGCGGCTCGGGTGCCGCGAACTACGTGGCGCGGCGGCTCGTCGTGCCGCCTCACCGCCAGGGCAATCAGGCCCAGTACGTGCAGCAGCCGCTCGCGGCGGCCGGGCGCGGCGAGCGGCTGCCGGGTCTGCTCGACTGGATGCGCGCCCACCTCGACGCGCCCCACACGCTCGACTCGCTCGCGCAGCGCGCTCTGATGAGCGGCGTACCTTCACGCGCCAGTTCCGCTTGACGACAGGAACGACGGTGGGCGCGCGGCTGCTCGGCGAGCGCCTCGCCCGTGCGCAGCAGCTGCTCGAAAGCACCGATCAGCCGATCGACGCGATCGCCCAGCGCGCGGGCTTCGGCTCGGCCGCGTCGCTGCGCCAGCATTTCGTGGAGGTATTCAGGATTCGCCGTCGGCCTGGCGGCGGGAGTTTCGAGGGGCGTGAGCGGTTCGATGAACAGTTCGGCGGGCGGCACGCCGCCCTCCGCCAAAGTCAGGTCGCGGTAAACCAGCGCGCCGCATACAGAAGCAGCGCGACGAAAAAAATCATCGCGGCCCACGCCCAATACGGCATGGCATGCGGCGGCGGCTCGTGATTCAGCGTGCTTGCGGCGCGGCCCGAAAGCGTGCCGCCCGCATGGTGCTGCGGCAGGATATGCGCGCGCCGGGCAAGACCGGCGAGGTTGATCGGCCGCAGGAACACATGCTGCCGGCGCGGCTGCTCGCCCGCCACGCGGTTCGGCGCCTGGCCATGCTTGACCGCAACCACGGCGCAGAACTCCGTGAAAAAGTCGTCGGCGAGTTCGTGCAGGGCGTTCTCGATCTGGCGTGCAGGCAGCTCGGAAAGCGGTCCCGTGAGCGTGGCCCACACCGAGTAGTCGATCCGCGTGTCCACGTCCTTGCCCGTACCCGGCTCCTTCGTCGTAGCGCGCTCTTCCGGGCGCAGCGCGACGTCGATCTGGCCGCGCAGCGAGCCGATGCCGTCCGCGCGGGCGCGAAAGCTCAGCACACGCCGGGGCGTGAGCGGCACCTGCGCCGTGTCGTTGGCAATGTGAGCGCGTACCTCGTAGCGGGCGCGCAGCGGCCCGAGCGGCACCGTGAGCGTGATCGCGTATTCGCCGGGGCCGAGCCGCCTGAACGACTCGCAATGCTCCATGCTCGCCCGCACGAGCGCCACGTCCTGCAGCGCCGTCCAGACGGCGGCCGGTTCGAGCGGAATTCTCAACGCGTCGTTCAGTTCCATGGCGGCTCCCCTTTGCAAGCTACCGGGCCTTTCAGGAGGTCTGGTCGATCCGGTCCACGCGAGTCGCGTGGAAAGCCAGATACCCCTCGATGCCGCGTGCGTCATCGAGCGGCGCTTCGTAGCTCCAGGCCGCGTCGTCGACGCGCCCGTCTTCGGTACGCAAATGGAAATACGTCGCCTCCCCCTTGAACGGGCAATGCGAGGTCTGTCCGGAGCGTTCGAGCCGCGCCATGTTCACGTCGGCGCGCGGAAAGTAGAAGACGTCGGGGTAGCCGGTTTCGCAAAGGGTGACGGCGCGCAGCGTATCGGCAATGGTGATGCCGCCATGAATCACGCGTACGCGGTGACGGTTCGCGACGAGTTCGATGCGATGGTCCGCATCCGGTTCGACCGCCATGTTCGGCTCCCCTGTTGGTCGGCGGCGCCTGCGGCGCCCTGCCTCGGCTTTATTATCGGCCAAACTCGGCCAGGCTGCGTGAATCTTATGCGCGGCGCGCGTGCGCCAGCGCCCAAACGCGGCCTGGCCCGGCGAAGCGCCTTACCAGATGAACGCCGCCCGCGCGCTGCCGTTCGAGCCCACCGTCACGGTGCTCGTCTTGTCAACGCCCGCATGGCTCACGTGCACGCTGTAGCGGCCCGGACGCACCCTGACGAGCATATAGGGCCCGCGTGAAGTCGTATCGAGCACGTTTGCGCCGTGCGAGTCGGTGATCTGCACGCGCACGTCCGCGACGTACTCGCCGCCGCGCTGGGTAAAGCGCAGCGCAAGCGGCCACTCCCGCTCCGCGCTGAGCAGCGCCTTCGATTCGTCGAGGCCCACGCCGCCGGAGACGAACGACACGTCGCCCTGCTGCTGGACTTGCGGCATGCCGCCGCCATTGGTGTTGCCGGCGCTCGTATTGTCGGTGGTCGTGCCGCCGACAGTGCCGGAGGCTTCGGTCTGCTGCGCCGCTGCGCCGCCCGCATGGCCGAGAGCGAGCGTGGCCGCGAGGATCGTCGCGTAAGCGGTCGCATGGACGGGGCGCGAGTTATGCAAACTCTTCATCGATCGCTCCTTTCAGTTAGTCAGATCCCATGCTTCAGCAAGGGATATGCCCGATCCGCGCGCAGAAGATTTGTGCACCGCCCAAAAAACCGCTGCCGCCGGGGCCAAAGGCCAACGGCGGCAGCACAGGTACAACGTGATGAAACCTGCTCTCGCCGCGAATCCGGCGCACGGAGCCGGATTCGCGACAGCAGGGATCAGCCGAGATCGACGGGCACAAAAATTTGTGCGTCGTCTCGCTGGATCAGGAGCGCGATGCTGTTGCCAGCCTTCGAAACCATTTGCTTGAGCTGATCGGCGCTCGTCACCGGGCGGCCGTTCACGGCGAGAATCACGTCGCCGGGCTGGACACCCGCATTCTCGGCCGCGCCACCCGACTGCTCGACGAGCAGACCGTGGTCGAGCGAGCCGTTGCTCTTCTCTTCCGGCGTGAGCGGGCGCACCGCGACACCAAGGCGCCCTTGCATCTGCGCCTGCGGTGCGTCGTTCGAGGCCACCTTTGCGTCGCCGAGCGTGCCGATGGTCGCGGTGAGGTCCTTCGTGCTCTTGTCGCGCCACACCTGAACATCGGCCTTCGTGCCCGGCTTCATGCCCGCGATGAGCGAAGGCAGATCGGACGAATCGTCCACGGCCTGGCCGTTCACGGACAGGATCACGTCGCCGGGCTTCAACCCCGCCTTTGCAGCCGGACCGCTCGCGTCCACCGAACTCACCAGCGCGCCGCGCGGCTTGTCCATGCCGAACGAGTTGGCGAGCGTCTGGTTCATCGATTGCACCGCGACGCCGAGACGCCCACGGCTCACATGGCCGGTCTTGACGAGTTCGTCCTTGACCTTGATTGCCTCATTGATCGGGATGGCGAACGAAAGCCCCTGGAAGCCGCCCGTTTGCGAGTAGATCATCGAGTTGATGCCGATGACTTCGCCCTGCAGATTAAAGAGCGGGCCGCCCGAATTGCCGGGATTGACCGGTACGTCGGTCTGGATGAACGGCGTGTAGTTTTCGTCCGGCAGCGAACGCGATTTCGCGCTGATGATGCCCGAGGTCACCGTGTTGTCGAAGCCGTACGGCGAACCGATCGCTACTACCCACTGGCCGACCTTGCTCTGACGCGGGTCGCCGATCTTCACGGTCGGCAGATCCTTCGCGTCGATCTTGAGCACGGCGACGTCCGACTGCTTGTCCGCGCCGACGACCTTCGCCTTGTATTCGCGCTTGTCGGTCAGCTTCACCGTCACGACGTTGGCGCCGTCCACGACGTGCGCGTTCGTGAGAATGTAGCCGTCCGGGCTGATGATGAAGCCCGAGCCGAGGCTCGCGCTCGGCTGGTCCGCCTGCGGACCATTGTCGCCGCCGCCCATGCCGGGCACGCCGCCATAGAAGTGCTTGAAGAACTGGTAGAACGGATCGCTCGGATCGATCGGCAGTTGTTGCGGGCCGCTGCCGCCGCTGCGCAGCGCCGTCTGCTTCACGACGTGCTTGGCGCTGATGTTGACCACCGCGGGCCCGTAGGTTTCCACGAGACCCGAGAAGTCGGGAATGCCGGTCTTGGCCGCGGCTTCGGCGGGCATCATCGCGGCGGCCTGCGCCTGCGAAATGACCTGCGGAGCAGGCAGATCGCGGTGCCCTGCTACGTAGCCCGCCGACAATGCGACGATCACGGCGGCTGCCACGGCACTGCGGGAAAGCACTTTGGTATTCATTGCGGACTCCTTGCGCGGGGGACTCATCTCGACGTACCGAAGAGTAAGCCGTGTCGCTTAAAGGAGTCTTAAGTACGCAGAAATCGCAATAATCGCGCAAACGCCCGCGCGGCGGGCATTTGCGGGCGATGGAAGGTCACAGCTGCACGTCTACGAGCAGGCCGCCGGCGGGCGAATCGCCGAGTGTGATGGTCGCGTCATGCTGATCCGCGATTCGCCGCACGATAGCGAGCCCGAGGCCCGTGCCGGCGATATCGGTGCGCGCGCGATTCGCGCCCGCACCTACGCGATAAAAGCGATCGAACACGCGCGCGCGCTCGTCCTCCGGGATGCCCGGCCCGCTGTCCGCGATGCGCACGCGCGGACGCCCATCGACGAGGGCGAGGCTCACGTCCACACGCCCGCCCGCGGGCGTGTATTTGGTCGCGTTGTCGAGCAGGTTGTTGAACATGACGCGCAATGCATCGGCGTCGCCGAACACGCTCGCCGCCGTGCTTTCCTCGATGCCGAGATCGACGCCGCGCTGCTGCGCGAGCGGCGCATAGTTGAGCACGCAATCATCGAGCAGTGCATGCAGATCGATGTTCTGCGCGCGCGCATGACCGTCGGGCTCGGAACGCGCGAGTGCGAGCAGTTGCTCGGCCAGCCGCGTGGCGCGCGTCACGCCCGCCTGCAGATCGGCGAGCGCTTCGCGGCGCGTTTCGTCATCCTTTGCGCGCGCAACGAGTTGCGCCTGGATCTGCACGGCTGCCAGCGGCGTGCGCAACTCATGCGCGGCATCGGCGACGAAGGCCTTTTGCGTGTCGATGGCCTGCGCGAGGCGCTCGAGCAGCGCGTTCAACGCATGCACGAGCGGCGTGACTTCGCGCGGCAGACGCTCTTCGGGCAGCGGGTCGAGCGCTTCGGGATGACGCGTATCGAGCGCGCGCGCGACGCGCGAAAGCGGCCTGAGCCCGCGCCCCACCATGATCCAGACCGCGATGCCGAGAAACGGCAGCACCACGATGAGCGGCCAGAGCGTGCGCAGCGCGACGTTCGCGGCGAGCCGGTTGCGCACCGAAACGGGCTGCGCGAGCTGCACGACATTGTCGCCGACGATCGCGCCATACACGCGCCAGTCGCCGCGATCGGTGCGCTCCGTCGAAAAGCCGAGTTCGGCGCGCGGCGCGAGCGGCGCACGCGGATGCGAGTAGTACATGAGCACGCCGTTGCGATTCCAGATCTGCAGCACGATGCCTTCGTCGCCCGTGTCGCGCGAACTGAGGATCTCGTTGAATGGCTCGGAGGGCAGCGCCTCGGCGATTTCCTGCAACTGGTAGTCGAACAGCTCGTTGGCTTCGGCGAGCGCCTGGCGATAGATCAGCCAGCCCGCGAGCCCCACGCCCGCGACCACGATCGCGAGCAGCCAGAACAGCAGTTGTCGTCGGATGGAACTCATCGGCTAAAGGGGTCTCCTGCGCACTTCATGTGCGGCGTCTCATGCGTCTTTGGCGATCATGTAGCCGAGGCCGCGCACGTTGCGGATCAGATCGGCCCCGAGCTTCTTGCGCAACGCGTGAATATAGACCTCGACCGTATTGCTGCCGATCTCTTCGCCCCAGCCGTACATCTTCTCTTCGAGCTGGGTTTTCGAGAGCACGGCGCCCGGACGCGCGAGCAGCGCTTCGAGCAGCGCGAATTCGCGCGCCGAGAGCGCAACGGGCGAACCGTCCTGGGTGACCTGGTGCGAAGCCGGATCGAGCGTGATCGAGCCGTGGCGGATGGTCGAATCGCTGCGGCCCGCCTGGCGGCGGATCAGCGCGCGCATGCGGGCGCCCAGTTCGTCGAGATCGAAGGGCTTGATGAGGTAGTCGTCCGCGCCGGCGTCGAGCCCCTTCACGCGGTCGGCCACGGCGTCGCGCGCGGTGAGGATCAGCACGGGCAGCGCCGCGCCACGCGCGCGCAGTGTGCGCAGCACGTCGAGACCGTCGCGTCGCGGCAATCCGAGATCGAGCAGCATGAGATCGTAAGAATCCGCGCTCGCGGCCGAAAGGGCGGCTTCGCCGTCTTCGACCCAGTCGACCGCGAAGCCTTCGCCGCGCAGGGCCTTGCGCACGCCCTCGGCGATCATGCGGTCATCTTCGACTAGCAGTATGCGCATCGTAATGTTGGCCGGGCGGCGCCTCGGCGCCGCGCTGCGTGAATGGATGACAATGCGAGCATTCTAGCGCCTGAACAGGGGCGCCGCGCCGCTGCGGCGTGCAGCCGGTCGCGATGCGCCGGCGGGCGGTGTTTGCATCACGCCACGCAATATGCAACGTTTTCTTGCAGCAATGGGCGCATGCGGCGCGAGGTCTTTACAATGTGCGCTTTTGCGGCGCAAGACTCGTGATCCGGCCGCGATGCGCGCGTGCAGGCCTGGGCCGTACATCCAGGCGAGCGCATCACGCGCGCACCACGAATCCCACGCTGCCCTGATTTTCGCGCCCGCGCGCAGCACCGGCGAGTCTCCGCTTGCCGTGCGCCGCGCCCGGCCCAAGTACCGCCCCTGCACTCGCCCGAACGCTTTTCATGCCGCCCGCTTCGCTGTCCCGCCTACGCTCTTTGTTCAGACTGCCTGCCGCGCGCACCGCCCGCACGCACCTCGCCGCCGCCACACCGCGCATGCCTCGACCGCTCGCCCTCGCCCTGGCCTGTGCCACGCTCGCCGCGAGCGTGGCCGCCGTGCCCGCCGCGTACGCGCAGCCCGCAGGCGCGCGCATTCCCACGGTCAACGTGACCACCGTGCTGCCGCCCACCGTGATGGCGGGCCTCGAGCGCGCGCACGTGCCGCTCTCGTCGGTCAGCGTGGTGATCGAAAAGGTCGGCGACCGCCAGCCCAGCGTCGCAGTGAATGCCGGCCAGCCGATGATGCCCGCCTCGACGATGAAACTCGTCACGACGTGGAGCGGCCTCGCCATGCTCGGTCCCGACTATCGCTGGAAAACGAGCGCCTATACCGACGGCGAAGTCGATGCGGGCGGCACGCTGCACGGCAATCTCTACATCAAGGGCACGGGCGACCCGAAGCTCGTGCCCGAAGAGCTGATCGACCTCGTGCAGAAGATTCGCGCGGCGGGCGTCGCGCGCATCGACGGCGCACTCGTGCTCGACAAGAGCGAGTTCGATCCGTCCACGCGCGACCTGCCCTCGTTCGACGGCGACGACAGCGCGCCCTACAACGTCGGGCCCGATCCGCTGATGTACGCGTTCAAGTCGGTCTCGTTCACGTTCTCGCCCTCCCGCGAGGGAGTGTCGATCGACGTGGTGCCGCCCGTTGCGCAGTGGCAGATCGACAACCAGGTCCGCGAGCGCGCCGGCGCGTGCGGCGGCATGCTGCCGAGCCCGCAGGTTTCGCCCGGCGGCAACGGCGTCGTCACGGCGAGCTTCGCGGGCAGTTACGCCATGCGCTGCGGCGAGCGCACGCTCAACATGGCCGCGCCCGTAGACCACAGCACGTTCTTCGCGGACGGCTTCCTTGCGCTTTGGCAACAAACCGGACAGCAAACGGGCGGCAGCCTCTTCGCCACGCCGGCCGGCGCGGTGCGCGAAGGGGTCGTGCCGCCGCGCGCGCGTCTTCTCGCCGTGCACCAGAGCCCGCCGCTCGCGGACGTCGTGCACGACATCAACAAGTTCAGCAACAACGTGATGGCGCGCAACCTGTTCCTCACGCTCGGCGCCGTCGAGGGCAGACCGCCCGCGACGACGGCCAAGGCCGCCACGGCCGTCAATGCGTTCCTGCGGCGCAGCGGCCTGAACATGCCCGAACTCGTGCTCGACAACGGTTGCGGCCTCTCGCGCGAAGAGCACATCAGCGCGCTCTCGCTCGCCAACCTGCTGCAGAACGCGAACGCGAGTCCTGTCGCCCAGGTGTTCATCGACTCGCTGCCGATCGTCGGCGTGGACGGCACGATGCGCAACCGCCTCACCAACGCGGGCGTGGAAGGCAACGCGCATATCAAGACGGGCACGCTGCGCGACGTGCGCGCCATCGCCGGTTACGTGGCGGCCGAGAACGGCGAGAGCTGGATCGTGGTGAGCCTCATCAACGACCCGCACGCCGAGGCCGCACGCGCCGCGCACGACGCACTGCTCGAATGGGTCTACAAGGGCATGCCCGAAGAAAAGCCCGTGTACGTCGAGCCGCATCCGAAGCGCGCGGCAAAGGCGTCGAAGTTCGCGAAGGCCACGCACAAGGCGCCGCCCCGGCAACGCGGCGCGCATTGATCGCGCATTGACCACGCGCTGAGCGCACGCCGATTGCACACGGCGAACACGCTGTGTGCATGTCGGGCGGGCGCCGCGGACCTGTCCCCGTCCATCTCGCCCGAGCCTGCCGCCGCGCGCCCGGCTCGAAGTTTTCCTCTAGCAAAGCGCCGCCCGTCCTGGGCGCGGGGCGTGTACCCTGACGGGCAAAGGCCGAAGGCGCGTCATAAAAATCTGTCATACGCGCACGGCAATCGAGCCGCGCGCGCGTACGAACGCATAAGAACGCGCATCAACGCGGCCGACAAGACATGAGACGACAATCGCCGCGCTGCCCGCCAGCGCCGCCCACGGGACAAGGAGGGAGACGTTCGTGCAGTTCGATGCGCAATGGCTGCTGCTCGCCCTCGCTCCCGTGTTTCTCGCCTGCATCGGCTGGGAGGCGTGGCATCTCTCCCGCACGCGGCCGCTCGCTGCATCGAACGACGTCCCCGACAGCGCCCGCTACGCCTGGCCCGATACGCTGTGCAACGCCGCGCTCGCGCTCATGCACCAGGGCGCCGACAAGCTTGCGTGGCTCGTCGCGGTGCCCGTCTATGCCTATGTCTACCGGCACTTCCGGCTCGTTTCGTGGCAGCCGGGGCTCGCCGCGTGGTGCGCACTCTTTATCGCGCAGGACCTGCTCTACTACGTGTTTCACCGCGCGAGCCATCGCGTGCGCTGGCTCTGGGCCGCGCACGTCGTCCACCATTCGTCGGAGCGCCTGAACCTTTCCACGGCGTTTCGCCAGAGCCTCATGTATCCCGTGGCGGGCATGTGGGTGTTCTGGATTCCGCTCGCCATGCTCGGCTTCGCGCCGGAGCAGATCGTCGCGATCGTGCTCGTCAATCTCGCGTTCCAGTTCTTCGTGCATACCCAGGCAATAGGCAAGCTCGGCTGGCTCGAATACGTGTTCAACACGCCGTCGATGCATCGCGTCCATCACGCACGCAACGCACGCTATATCGATCGCAATTACGCCGGTGTGCTCGCGGTCTGGGACCGCCTGTTCGGCAGCTATGCCGAGGAAGACGCGCGCGACGCGCCCGACTACGGCATCGTCAAGCCGCTTGCATCGTGCAATCCGCTCAAGGCGACATTTCATGAATGGCTCGCGATGGCGCGGGATTTCGCGCGCATGCCCGACTCCCGCTCGCGTCTCGCCGCGCTGTTCGCGCCGCCCGATTGGTGCGAGCGCTACTACGTGCCGGAAAACAACACCGAGGGTGAGTTCGGGTCGCGCGATCGCTGAGAGATTGCGTAGTCTGTCGGCCTTGGCCCTGGGGCAGCAGCATGCAAGGGGGTGCATGCCAGGCCGGCGATAGAGAACAACATCGACAACGGATGCTCGTGCCGCGAGCACCCATTGCATGAGTAGGCAAGCATGGCTTCAAAGGCCACACACAGAGGAGATGAAGTGAACATGAAGCACCAAGGACCGAGACACCGTACGCTCTTGCGCGCCACCCAGATCGCTGCCGCGAGCGCCGCCTTTGCGCTGCTCGCCGCCTGCGGCGGCGGCAGCGGCGGGGGGAGCAACAACGCGAGCACGCCGCCGCCGTCGGGCGTCAACATGCAGGTGGTGGCGTTCGGCACGAGCCTGACCGACGCGGGCACGTATTCGGAGCAGATCCTGCCGGGCTTCGGCGGCGGGCGCTTCACGACCAACCCGGGCGAAGTCTGGGCGCAGCATGTGTCCGAGTACTTCGGCAACACGCTGTCGCCGGCCTTCGAAGGCGGCTTCGGTCTGCCGCTCACGGCAATGGGCGGGCTCGACTACGCGCAGGGCGGCGCGCTGGTGACGGGCGGCGGCGTTGCGAATACCAGCGCCGTGATTGCCGCCGCGAGCGAGCAGCCGGTCACGTGGCAGCTCCAGCAGTATCTGGCGCAGCACGGCAGCTTCAACTCGAATCAGCTCGTGCTCGTGGAAGGCGGCGCGAATGAAATCCTGAACCTGCTGGACGTGCCCGCGGACGGCAGTCCGACGAACCTGGCGTTGTTCGGCGCGGCACTCGTCGCAAACAACTTCTCGGCCGCTGTCACCGCGAACGGCCCCAGCGCCGTTGCGACCCTGATGGCGGAAGGCTTCACGCAGGCCCAGGCCACGGCGCTCGCGCCGGCGGCCGTGGCGCTTGGCCTCTATAAGGCGAATCCGGCCGCCTTCTCGTCGATCGCCTCGGTCATCACGGCGGCGGGCACGCTGGGCGCGCTCGTCCACGCGGATATCGTCCCCGGCAATCCGAAGATCGCTCTCGTCACGGTACCCGACATCGGCAAGACGCCGGCAGCCCTGAAGGCCGACGCAGCCGTCGGCGCGACGCCCGGCTCCGCGACCTCGGCCGACCAGGCGCTCTCGCTCATTTCGGCGATGTACAACCTGACGCTGATCCAGGCGAGCGCAGCCGACGTGCAGGCGAAGAAGGTCGTGCTGGTCGATACGTTCTCGTGGCTCGACCAGTCGATCGCGAACGCGGCAAGCCTCGGCTTCACCGTGACCAACACGGGTACAGCCTGCAACCTCACGGCCATGACGAACAGCGCGACCAACTACGCGCTCGCCAACCCGCAGGCAACGCTCGGGTTGAACCCCGCCACGACGCCGCAAGCCACCATCAACGCGTATGCCGCGGCCTACGGTCAAAGCTTCGGCAGCTCGCTGTTCTGCTCGCCGCAAACGCTGACGACGGCCAACGCGCCCACGACCTACATGTTCGCGGACCTCGTGCACCCGACCACGGCGCTGCACTCGCAATTCGCGACGTACGTCGAAACGCAGCTCGCTGCTGCGGGCATCGGCAAGGCGCCCTGATCGCTGATACGCGTCGCTTGCACCGGAGCTTCCGGTGCACGAAACAACACCCCGTGCGCCGCAAGGCACGCGGGGTGTTTCTTATCGAACACGGGAAAGCGTACCAAGCCCTACTGCTGCGCCTCGAACGCCGCCGCGGCCCGGCCCAGCCGGTCGTTGACCGCGATCCACTCGATCGTCCCCGGCAGCTTCTCGATGAGAATGCGCGAGACATTCGCGCGATCGAGCGCGCGCAGCAAGCCATATAGCTCACGCGCATAGTCCTGCGGCTCTTCCGGCGCGGCGACGAAATGCACGCCCTGGGCCTGGGCCCAAACGCCGGCGCGTGAGGCACGCGCCACGAGCGCCACTGTTTCGCCCGCATCGCGCGCGGCGGCGAGCAGCGGCTCCAGCGCCTCGAACGGCAGCAGCGCGAGCGGCGTGCGCGGCGCGTAGTGCGCCTTGAGCGTACCCGAGGCGCGCGGCGCCGTGGCGTCCGAGCCGTCGGGCAAGCGCGGCGCCTCTCCCAGCACGCGCGCGATGTCGTGCGGCGTCACGTGGCCGGGCCGCAGCAACGCGGGAAATCCGCGCGAGAGGTCGAGAATCGTCGATTCGATACCCACGTCGCATGCGCCGCCGTCGAGCACATGCACTGCGGCGCCGAATTCGTCGCGCACGTGCTGCGCCGTGGTCGGGCTCACATGGCCGAAGCGGTTCGCCGACGGCGCCGCCACGCCGCCATGGCCGCCGCGACGCGCGGAAAACGCCGCGAGCAGCTTTTGCGCGACCGGATGCGACGGGCAGCGCAGTCCCACCGAATCCTGGCCGCCGCTCACGGCGTCGGGAATGCGTTCGTGGCGTTTCACGATCAGCGTGAGCGGACCCGGCCAAAACGCGTCGACGAGCTTTTGCGCCGCTTCCGGCCACGCTGCGGCCCAGTACTGCGGGTCGCCGCCGGGCGGCAAGTGCACGATCACCGGGTGATTCGCCGGCCGCCCTTTGGCCGCATAGATGCGCGCGACCGCCTCGGGGCTCGCCGCATCGCCGCCCAGACCGTAGACGGTCTCGGTCGGAAAGGCGACCAGTTCGCCCGCGTCGAGCAGCGCGGCGGCGTGCTCGATGTCGGCTGCGCTCACAGGCGGCGCGCCATCGTGCGGCGCATTCTGCTGATCGGACATGGCATGACTCAACTTCGGGCCCAACCTCAGCTCGTGACGATGTGCAGCAGGCGCGCGCAGTCGCGAGCGGCCGTGCGCGCTTCGTCGAGCGTCGGCGCGGTGAAGTTCACGTGGCCCATCTTGCGGCCCGCACGCGCTTCTTCCTTGCCGTACAGGTGCAGGCGCGCAGCCGGCATCGCGGCGACCTGGTCCCACGGCGGCGTGACGGGCGCGGCGCCCTTCTGGGGCTTCGCCTCGCCCACGGCGCAGGGGAACCACACGTCGCCGAGAATGTTCAGCATCACGGCCGGCGAGTGCTGGCGCGTGTCGCCGAGCGGCATGGCCGTCATGGCGCGCACCTGCTGCTCGAACTGGCTCGTCGCGCACGCGTCGGTCGTATAGTGGCCCGAGTTGTGCGGACGCGGCGCCATTTCGTTGGCGACGAGCGAGCCGTCTTCGAGGATGAAGAATTCCACGCACAGCACGCCCACATAGCCGAGCCTGGCCGCGATCTGGATCGCCGCCTGCTGGGCCTGCTGCACGAGCGCCGGGCTGGCGTCCGGCGCGGGCACGATGGTGTGCGAGAGCACGCCGTTACGGTGCGTGTTCTGTGCGAGCGGATAGACCGCGGCCGCGCCGTTCGCGCCGCGCGCGATCAGCGCGCTCACCTCGAACTTCAGCGGCAGGCGTTTTTCCAGCACGCACGGCACGCCGCCGAGCGACGCGTGTGCCTCGCGCACTGCATCGGCGTTGGAAACACGAATCTGGCCTTTGCCGTCATAGCCCATGCGCGCGGTCTTGAGAATGCCCGGCAGCACGGCGGCGAGCGCCTTGTCGTCGATGCCGGCGAGCGCCTGCGACGACTCGATCACCACGTGCGGCGCAACCGGCACGCCGGCCGCCGCGATGAACTGCTTCTCGGCGATGCGGTCCTGCGCCACCGCCACGCAGCGCCCGGCCGGGCTCACGAAGGTCGACTTCGCGAGCGTGTCGAGGCTCGCCGCGGGCACGTTCTCGAACTCGGTCGAGATGGCCGCGCACAGGCGCGCGAGTTCCGTGAGCGCCGCTTCGTCGTCGTATGCGGCGCAGATGTGGCGGTCGGCCACGGTGCCCGCGGGGCTCGTCGCGTCGGGATCGAGCACAGCGACGCGGTAGCCCATCGCCTGCGCGGCAAAGCAGAACATACGGCCGAGCTGGCCGCCACCCACCATGCCCAGCCAGGCGCCGGGCAGAATCGGTGAAACCGGTGAATTGTCAGGAGTCATCTTTGTGGTCGGCCGCGGGATGGCCGCGGCGCGTGGGGACAATCAAAGCGGGGCGATCAAAGCGGGGGCAGCGCCATGGCGTGCGCCGCTTCGTTCTGGCGCACGCGGAAAGCCGCGAGCTTGTTCGCGTATTCGGTGTTGGTCACGCTCAGGATCGAGATGGCGAAGAGCGCCGCATTGGCCGCGCCCGCCTCGCCGATGGCGAAGGTCGCGACCGGCACGCCCTTGGGCATCTGCACGATCGAGTGGAGCGAATCCACGCCCTTCAGATACTTGCTGACCGCCGGCACGCCCAGCACGGGCACCGTGGTCTTGGCCGCCAGCATGCCCGGCAGGTGCGCCGCGCCGCCCGCGCCGGCGATGATCGCGCGCAGGCCGCGCTCGCGCGCTTTTTCCGCGTACTCGAACATCTCGTCGGGCATGCGGTGCGCCGACACCACCCTGGCCTCGTACGCGACGCCGAACTCCTGCAGGATCGCGACCGCGTGCTTCATCGTGTCCCAGTCGGAGCTGGAGCCCATCAACACGCCGACGAGCGGTGCCGCATGCTGGTGAGCCGTCTGAACTTCGCTCATTGTGCTTCCTTCTTCCCTCTTCTCGCTCACGCGAGCTTTTGACCCGTGAGACGCTCGAGCGCCTCCTGATACTTCGCCGATGTTTTGGCGATCACTTCGTCCGGCAACTTCGGCGCCGGCGGCTCCTTCTTCCAGTCCTGGGTTTCGAGCCAGTCGCGCACGAACTGCTTGTCGAACGACGGCGGGTTCGAGCCCACCTGATACTGGTCGGCCGGCCAGAAGCGCGACGAGTCGGCGGTGAGCGCCTCGTCCATCAGATAGAGCTGGCCGTGGTTGTCGAGACCGAACTCGAACTTCGTGTCGGCGATGATGATGCCGCGCGTGGCCGCGTAGTCGGCCGCTTCCTTGTACAGCTTGATCGAAATTTCCTTGATGGTGCGCGACAGCTCGGTGCCGATGCGGCGCTCCATTTCATCAAACGTGATGTTCTCGTCGTGGTGGCCCATTTCGGCCTTCGCTGCCGGCGTGAAGATCGGCTCGGGCAGCTTCTGGGCGTTCTGCAGGCCCGGCGGCAGTTCGACGCCGCACACGGCGCCCGTTGCCTGATAGTCCTTCCAGCCGCTGCCGGCCAGATAGCCGCGCACCACGGCCTCGACGAGGATCGGTTCAAGACGCTTCACCACCACGGCGCGGCCCTTGACCTGACCGACTTCGTCGGCGGCCACCACGGTCTCGGGCGCCACGCCCGTGAGGTGGTTCGGCACGATGTGCTTGAGCTTTTCGAACCAGAAGTCGGCCATCTGGTTGAGCACCTCGCCCTTGCGCGGAATCGGCTCGCCCATGATGACGTCGAACGCCGACAGACGGTCGGTGGTGACGATCAGCAGCTTGTCGTTGCCCACGGCATAGTTGTCGCGGACCTTGCCGCGGCCGAGAAGCGGCAGCGAGCGGAGCGTGGATTCGTAGAGGGTAGACATCGTCGTGATTCGCAAAAAGGACAATCGAAACGGAGGCGGGTTCGGTCCGCAATCGCGGTTCCAACCGCGCCAGGAAACCGTAAAACCGGAGGTAATGCGAGGGTAAACCAAAAACCGGCAAATTTCCCGGAAAAGCCCATCGCCGTTCCCCCAAAACAGGCGGAAACGGCGACGTTTTGACTATTTCAGGCGCGGCGGTACCGAGCGCCTGCCACAGAAGCCCGCTTAGCGAACGATCTGCGCGAGTTCACCTGACTTGTACTTCCCGGCGATCTTGTCGAGCGAGACCGGCTTGATCTTGCCCGCCTGGCCTTCGCAGCCGAACGCGAGGAAGCGGTCCACGCACACCTTTTTCGCGGCTTCGCGAGCCGGCTTCAGGTAGTCGCGCGGGTCGAACTTCGACGGGTTCTGGTACATATAGCGACGGATCGCGCCCGTGATCGCCAGACGCAGGTCGGTGTCGATGTTGATCTTGCGCACGCCATGACGGATGCCTTCCTGGATCTCCTCCACCGGCACGCCGTACGTTTCCTTCATGTCGCCGCCGAATTCGCGGATCTCGGCCAGCAGTTCCTGCGGCACCGACGACGAACCGTGCATCACGAGGTGCGTGTTCGGAATGCGCGCGTGGATTTCCTTGATGCGCTGGATCGACAGGATGTCGCCCGTGGGCTTCTTGGAGAACTTGTACGCGCCGTGCGAAGTGCCGATGGCGATGGCCAGCGCGTCGCACTGCGTGAGCTTCACGAAATCGGCGGCCTGCTCCGGGTCCGTCAGGAGCTGCTCGCGCGTCATGGTGCCTTCGGCGCCGTGACCGTCTTCCTTGTCGCCCTTCATCGTTTCCAGCGAACCGAGCACGCCCAGTTCCGCTTCGACCGTCACGCCGATCGAGTGCGCCATTTCGACGACCTTGCGCGAGACTTCGACGTTGTACTCGTACGATGCGACCGTCTTGCCGTCGGCTTCGAGCGAGCCGTCCATCATCACGCTGGTGAAACCGCTGCGGATCGCCGCCATGCAGACCGCCGGCGACTGGCCGTGATCCTGGTGCATCACGACCGGGATATGCGGATACGACTCGACCGCGGCTTCGATCAGGTGGCGCAGGAAGGGCTCGCCCGCGTACTTACGCGCGCCGGCCGATGCCTGCATGATCACCGGCGAACCGACCTGGTTCGCCGCTTCCATGATCGCCTGGACCTGTTCCAGGTTGTTCACGTTGAACGCCGGCAGACCATAACCGTGTTCAGCCGCATGGTCGAGCAGTTGACGCATTGATACGAGAGGCATTGTTGCTACTCCTTTGATTTGAAACGAAATGCTTCTGCCGCCGGCTGTCTTGCGCAGCCGGTCGAGGGCGGCCTGGCAACCGCCGCCCGCGTGACCTGCCGCGGGCTCGATGGCGTGATTTTATCGCGAAGCGCGTCCGTTCCCGGGGCCAGGCCCGTAACTGGCATGAAATTGGCGTATCGGAGCGTCAAAAGCGCGAGAAGGTGCAAAAAGAGTTGACAGCCCGCGCGCCGTTTCCACGGCGTACGGGCTGCAATTGCGGGGAAAAGACGGCTAAATGGCACCGATCTGGCGCCGATCCGATACCAGTGCGATACCAGTCGACGCCAGCCGCGTTTATTTTCGGGAGTCGCGAAAATAATGCGAAAAAAAATCGCCGTGAGAATACGGGCCGAACTGACGGCACCGAGTTACAGCACCGCAGTTACAGCACGTCCCCCACGCGCACGATCTTCAGCGTATTCGTGCCGCCCGGCTGCCCCATCGGCTCGCCCACGCTCAGCACGACCATGTCGCCGCGCGACGCGTAACCCTTGCTCACCACCACCTCGATGGCCTGCTGCAGCGCCGTGTCGCGGTCGCTGCTCGTGTCGAGGTGCAGCGGCGTGACATTGCGGTAGAGCGACATGGCGCGTTCGCTGCCCGGGCGCGGCGTGAGCGCGAAGATCGGCACATGGGTCCAGTGACGCGACATCCAGAGTGCGGTCGAGCCCGACTCCGTGAGCGCGACGATCGCCTTCGCGCCCAGGTGGTAGGCCGTGAACAGCGCGCCCATGGCGATCGACTGGTCGATGCGCGTAAAAGTGCGGTCGAGGAAATCCTTGTCCAGCTCGGATTGCTCCGACTTCTCCGCTTCCAGGCAGATCGCGGCCATGGCCTCGATGGTCTGCACCGGGTACTTGCCCGCCGCCGATTCGGCCGAAAGCATCACCGCGTCCGTGCCGTCGAGCACGGCATTGGCGACGTCCGAGACTTCGGCGCGCGTGGGCACCGGCGCGTGGATCATCGACTCCATCATCTGCGTGGCCGTGATGACGAGCTTGTTCGAGTCGCGCGCCATGCGGATCATGCGCTTTTGCAGTGCCGGCACGGCGGCATTGCCCACTTCCACGGCCAGGTCGCCGCGCGCGACCATGACGCCGTCCGACGAATCGAGAATTTCCTGCAGCGCCGGAATCGCTTCGGCACGCTCGATCTTCGCGATCATCTTCGGCTTGATGCCGTACGGCGCGCCCGCGATGTTCGCGAGCTGGCGCGCCATTTCCATGTCGGTGGCGTTCTTCGGGAACGACACGGCGACGAAGTCCGCGCCGAGCGACATGGCCGTGCGGATGTCCTCCATGTCCTTCGCGGTGAGCGCGGGCGCCGTGAGGCCGCCGCCCTGGCGGTTGATGCCCTTGTTGTTCGACAGGTCGCCGCCCACGCGCACGACCGTATGAATCTCGCTGCCGATCACGCGCGAAACGTCGAGCACGATCAGACCGTCGTTGAGCAGCAGCACGTCACCCGGCTTCAGGTCGCGCGGCAGGTCCTTGTAGTCGAGACCGACGCGCTCGTCATTGCCAAGCTCGCATTCGGCGTCGAGGATGAAGGGATGGCCCGGCTCGAGCGCCGTCTTGCCATTCTCGAATTTGCCGACGCGAATCTTCGGGCCTTGCAGGTCCGCCATGATCGCGACTTCGCGGCCAGCCTGGCGGGCGCAGTCCCGCACCATTTCAGCACGCTGACGATGGTCGTCGGCGGTGCCGTGCGAAAAGTTGAGGCGCACCACGTCCAGTCCTGCGCGGATCATTTTCAGCAGGATGTCCGGCGTGCTGGAAGCCGGACCGATGGTGGCGACAATCTTGGTGGCGCGATGCATGAGTCTCCTCGTCTGGATAGGATCGCTGGGAAAACCGTTGCTGCGAGAAGTACTGGCCGGCTGCGCCGCAGGTGCGGACGCGCCGGAACGCGCACCGGGTGAGCCCGGCGTCGCTTTCTTGGAGGACGCCGCGGGGCTCACCCGAGCCGTCGCAGCGCTTTTTTCATGCGTAGTCGTATTCGATGCGGGCGTGGCTGGGCGCCCTGCCGGATTCTGTGCGGCTGTCGATTCAGCAGTCGACTGCGTCGCCGCAAGGTCCGTTTCGGCAGCAACAGCGGCGGCGGGCGTCGCGTCCGCCTTCGCCTTATCCGTTTCTGCCTGGGGCGCTGCGCGCCCCTTCTGTTTTGCTGCGGCCCCGGCTGCGCTGCGCGGCTTCTGTCCGCTTGCACGAGGAAGTTTGCTCATGGCGGCGGCGCTCGCCGGCTTCGCCCCCGGGACTCGCGGCGCCACTTAACCAGCCGCCCGCGTTTCGAGCACTTCGACCGCCGGCAGCTTCTTGCCTTCGAGGAACTCGAGGAAGGCGCCGCCGCCGGTGGAGATATAGCTGACCTTGTCGGCGATGTGGTACTTCGCGATGGCTGCGAGCGTGTCGCCGCCGCCGGCGATCGAGAACGCGCCCGAACCGGCGATCGCGTCGGCGAGCGTCTTCGTGCCGTTGCCGAACTGGTCGAACTCGAACACGCCGACCGGGCCGTTCCACACGATCGTGCCGGCCTGCGCGAGTTGCGCGGCGAGCGCGTTGGCGGTGACGGGACCGATGTCGAGAATCATGTCGTCGTCGGCCACGTCGGCCACGTTCTTCGTCTCGGCCTTCGCCGTCGGCGAGAATTCCTTGGCGGTCACGACGTCGGTCGGGATCGGCACCGAGGCGCCGCGTGCGCGCGCCGCTTCGATGATGGCCTTCGCTTCGTCCACCAGATCGGCTTCGGCAAGCGACTTGCCGATCTTCAGGCCCGCGGCCAGCATGAACGTGTTGGCGATGCCGCCGCCGACGATCAGCTGGTCGACCTTCTCGGCCAGCGACTTGAGGATGGTGAGCTTGGTCGAGACCTTCGAGCCGGCCACGATCGCCACCAGCGGGCGCTTGGGCGCGCCGAGCGCCTTGCCGAGCGCGTCGAGTTCGGCCGCGAGCAGCGGGCCTGCGCAGGCAACGCCCGCGTACTTCGCGATGCCGTAGGTCGTCGCTTCGGCGCGGTGCGCGGTGCCGAATGCGTCGTTCACATAGATATCGCAGAGCTTCGCCATCTTTTGCGAAAGCTCGTCCGAGTTCTTCTTCTCGCCCTTGTTGACGCGGCAGTTTTCGAGCAGCACCACGTTGCCCGGCTCGACGTTCACGCCGTTTTCAACCCAGTTCGCGACCAGCGGCACGTCGCGGCCGAGCAGTTCGGCCAGACGCTTCGCGACCGGCTCGAGGGAGTCTTCGGGCTTGAATTCGCCTTCGGTCGGGCGGCCCAGGTGGGAGGTGACCATGACGGCCGCCCCGGCGTCGAGTGCGGCCTTGATGGCAGGCACGGAGGCGCGTACGCGGGTGTCTTCGGTGATGTTGCCGTTGTCGTCCTGCGGCACGTTCAGGTCGGCGCGGATGAATACGCGCTTGCCCTTCAATTTGCCTTCGGAGATCAGATCGGAAAGACGCAGAACCTTGTTCATGGGCATGTCATCTTGATGGTGGGAAGGCGGAGGCAAGGCGATGCGGCGCCGCGGGCCTCATTCTGGCGCGGCAAGGCGTGCTCAACGGCACGGCGCGGGATCCGGTGCGACTGTCCCGGGTCGCCATGTCGCTGCTCGTCGCTGGCACGAGCCGGCATCGAATTGCGAGATCGGTATTTTAGCTGATAGCCAGGACGATCTGAGACGTGTCCAGGCGAATCTCCCGTATTTGGGCAGACGCTGCTCGCCGGGCGGGCCTTCCCGCCATTTGCTGCGTCGCAGCACGCGTTCAGGCGAAAAAAAATTGGCCGGAAGCGGCGCGAAACGACCCTAAAATCGCCCGAAAACCCCGCCCCATGCGCCCGCGGGCGCGCTGGGGGGCGTCAAATGACGCTAAAATAGCGCTCTTTGCCAACCGCAACCACGCGGCGCGCGGCGAAGCCCCCTATAAGCCCGATATTTACTGCACTTGTCTGGAGAATCGTATGTCAATGGCCGACCGCGACGGCAAGATCTGGATGGACGGCAGGCTGATTGATTGGCGCGACGCCAACATTCACGTGCTGACCCACACGCTGCACTACGGCATGGGTGTTTTCGAAGGCGTACGCGCCTATCAGACCGCCGACGGCAGCACCGCCATCTTTCGCCTCGCCGAGCACACCAGGCGCCTGCTCAATTCGGCCAAGATCTTCCAGATGGACGTGCCGTTCGACGCGAAGACGCTCGCCGGCGCGCAGCTCGAAGTCGTGCGCGCGAACAAGCTCGAGTCGTGCTACATCCGCCCGATCATCTGGGTCGGCTCGGAAAAGCTCGGCGTTTCGGCCAAGGGCAACACCATTCATGTGGCCATCGCCGCGTGGCCATGGGGCGCCTATCTCGGCGAAGACGGCCTCGCCAGGGGCATCCGCGTGAAGACGTCGTCGTTCACGCGCCATCACGTGAACGTGTCGATGGTGCGCGCCAAGGCTTCGGGCTGGTACGTGAACTCGATCCTCGCCAACCAGGAAGCCACCGCCGACGGCTACGACGAAGCGCTCCTGCTCGACGTGGACGGCTATGTCTCGGAAGGCTCGGGCGAAAACTTCTTCCTCGTGAACCACGGCAAGCTGTACACGCCGGACCTCGCGTCGTGCCTCGACGGCATCACGCGCGACACGGTCATCACGCTCGCGCGCGACATGGGCATTCCGGTGATCGAAAAGCGCATCACGCGCGACGAGGTGTACACCTGCGACGAAGCGTTCTTCACCGGCACCGCCGCCGAAGTCACGCCGATCCGCGAGCTCGACAACCGCACCATCGGCAACGGCTCGCGCGGCCCCGTCACGGAGAAGCTGCAATCCGCCTTCTTCGACGTCGTTGCGGGCAAGAACGAGAAGTACGCGCACTGGCTCGCGAAGGTTTAAGACATAAAGGTCCGGGCGATCCAACGCCCGGCCCCCACAGCTACACAGAGAATCGTCCTCATGAGCGAAATCAAGGAAATGCCGCTGGTCGAACTGTCGGCCAAGGATCTGCCCGCTTACTGCCCGAATCCGTCGATGCCGCGCTGGAGCAACCACCCGCGCGTGTTTCTCGACGTGACGCACGGCGAAGCGAAGTGCCCGTACTGCAGCACGCGTTACAAGCTGCGCGCGGGCGAGGTCGTCCACGGCCACTGACGCGTTTCGCCTGACTCGCGGCGCGCCGCCGTGCATGCGGCGGCGCGTCTTGACGTGCTGCCGCCGCCCGTTCATCGGCGCGCGGCGCGCCGCCATTTTCCCAACCGTGTTTCGCGCGCGGCCCAATACGTCCCAGGCCGGCCCCAAGCCGGACCCAGGCGGGCGAGCCGCACGTGCAACCTCTACCCTCTCCGGACCCTGACTCCCGATGCGCCGCGCGCTGGTAATCGCACCGAACTGGATCGGTGACGCACTGATGGCGCAGCCGCTTTTTTCGCGGCTCGTGAAACTGCACCCGCGCATTCAGATCGATGCGCTCGCGCCAACCTGGGTTGCGCCCGTGCTCGAGCGCATGCCCGAGATCCGCGACGTCTACGCCACCGACCTCGGCCACGGCAAGCTGCAGCTGCTGCGCCGCTGGCAACTGGCGGGCGACTTGCGCGCCGAGCGCTATGACGCCGCCTACGTCCTGCCCAATTCGCTCAAGTCCGCGCTGATCCCGTGGCTCGCCAATGTCGGGCTGCGCATTGGCTACACGGGGGAGAACCGCTACGGCCTCTTGAACGTGCGCCATGCGAATCCGCCGAAGGACGAGCGAGCGCCGATGGTCAGGCACTACGCCGCGCTCGCCTACGCGCCCGGCGCGACCGTGCCCGACGATCTGCCGATGCCGCGCCTCGAGTCGGACCCGAACGAGGCGTCGCGCGTGTCGGCGCGCTTTACCCTCGATACGCGGGTACCGCTGCTCGTCTTCTGCCCCGGCGCGGAGTACGGCCCGGCCAAGCGCTGGCCGCCCGAGCATTTCGCGGCGCTCGCGAAGATGGTGGGCCAGTCGTTCCCGTACACGCAGATCGTCGCGCTCGGCTCCCCCAAGGACGCCCCGCTCGCCCAGGCCATTGCCGATCGCGCGCCGAACGTGCGCAATCTGTGCGGGCAGACCGCGCTCGGCGAGGCCTGCGCACTGATCTCGCGCGCGAATGCCGTGGTGACCAACGACTCGGGCCTGATGCACGTGGCCGCCGCGCTGCGCCGGCCGCTCGTCGCGCTGTACGGTTCGACGGATCCGCGCCACACGCCGCCCTTGTCCGAGCTTGCAAAGGTACAATGGCTGCATCTCGAATGCAGTCCCTGCTTTGCGCGCGAGTGTCCGCTCGGGCATCTGAACTGCCTGCGCGAACTGAGCCCGGAGCAGGTTTTCGGCGATCTGCGCGGCATGCTGCTCGGGCAGCGCTAAGCCAGCGACAAGCAACAGGCATCGCCGGCAGCGTTGGGCGGCTATGTGCCGCCCGCCACGCTGAAAACAGCGCGCACACCCATGGATGTGCGCCACGCAACGGACGCCATGCGCGTTGCGCGCGCCCAATAGAGGCAACGAGGCGCGCGAGGGACCAAAGCGCCGCATCGGCGCACGTCACAGGCCTGTCTCGCGAAAGCGGCATGCTCGCGGCAAACACGCTGCACGCAGCGACAGCCGTGCAGCGACGCAACCGATCAATCGCCAACCCGCGCCCAGGTAGACGCCACCGAGCGCACAAGACCAACGAGCCATGCCACGTTTTGCCCACATCTTCGAAGCCGCCGCGGACACCCTCAACGCGTACTACCAGGCCGTCGCGGAAGTCAACATCGACAGCTTGATGGGTCTGTGGATCGATGAAGAGTTCGTGAGCTGCATCACGGCGCAAGGCGCGCATCTGCACGGCCTGCCGAGCATCCGCGCGGGCCTCGCCGCGCAGCTCGAAGCGGCGCCGGTGTCGATCGAGCCGCTCGACATCCGCGTGTACGACAGCCTCGGCACCGTGGTCTACGCGATCGTGGAAGCGCACCGCCCGGTCGATCCCAGTGCGATTCCTGCCATGATCTTCACGACCTACGTGATGGTTCACGAGCGCGGCGAGTGGCGCATTGCGCACATTCACGCGAGCCGCATGCCCGACGACACAGCCACCCAGTTCTCGGCCAGATTGCGCCACGGCCAGGGCGCGCTGCACTGACATAAAGGCGCAAAGCAGGGGGCAGTGATGAGTACGACCGACGACACCAGCAGGCCCGGCGAAGCAGCCCGCGTCGCGGCGGCGCTCGAAGCCCAGACTGCCCTGCTCGGCGCCCACTACGACAACGACTACCGCGCGCCGTTCTGGCTGCCCGGTGCGCATATCCAGACCATCGTGCCGGCGCTGTTCTCGCGCCTGCCCGCGCCCGCCTACCGGCGCGAGCGCTGGGACACGCCGGATGGCGACTTCATCGAAGTGGACTGGCTCGACGGCAAGCGTGCCGGTGCGCAGTCGCACAACGCCCCCGACGCCCCGCTTTTCGTCCTGTTCCACGGCCTGGAAGGCGGCTCGAGTTCCCACTACGCGCGCGCGCTCGCTGCGGCCGCGCAGGCGCGCGGCTGGCATGCGGCGATCCCCCACTTTCGCAGTTGCAGCGGTCCGTTGAACCTGCTGCCGCGCTTCTACCATCTCGCCGACTCCGCCGAAGTCGACTGGGTGCTGCGCCGCTTCGCCGCCCGCCACACAGGGCCGCTCGTCGTCGCGGGCGTGTCGCTCGGCGGCAACGTGCTGCTGCACTGGCTCGCGCAGCGTCGCGAAGACGCCGCGATCGTCGCCGCCGCCGCCGCGATCTCCACGCCGCTCGATGTGCACGCAGGCAGCGAGATGCTGACGCAGGGCTTCGGCATGGTCTACACGCGCAGCTTCCTGAAAACGCTGAAGGTGAAGGCGCTCCAGAAACTGGAACAGTATCCCGGCTTGTTCGACGCGCAAGCCGTGCTCGCCAGCCGCACGATGTACGAATTCGACAATGTCGTGACCGCGCCGCTGCACGGTTTTCGCGACACCCATGACTACTACACCCAGGCGACGATCCGCCCGAAGCTCGGCGAAATCGCCGTCCCCACGCTCATCCTGAACGCGCGCAACGATCCGTTCCTGCCGGGCCGTGCGCTGCCCGCGCGCCACGAAGTGAGCGCCGCCGTCGAACTCGATCAGCCCGCGCACGGCGGCCACGTCGGCTTCATGACGGGACCGTTCCCTGGCCGCAGCGACTGGCTTTCGCAGCGCGTGTTCGCTTACCTCTCGCCTTTCGTCTCTCATGGATGACATCGTCAAACGGGCGCTCGCGCGCTGGCCCGACGTGCCGCATTGCACGGGCTGGCTGCTGCTCGACGCGCGCGGCAACTGGCGCATGCGCGACGAGGCCGCCCAGGCGCAGAACGCACCCGGCACGGCGATCCGCCACGAAGCGCTGCTCGGCTTCATCAACCGCAATTACGAGCGCGACGAACATGGCCAGTGGTACTTCCAGAACGGGCCGCAGCGCGTGTACGTCGAGCTCGAATACACGCCGTGGATCGTGCGTCTCGCCACCGGTCATGACGGCGGCGATGACGCGTTGACGCTCACCGATCAGGGCGGCCAGGCGTTCGAGCCCGTGGCCGCCTACCTCGACGAAGCGGGCAGCGTGATTTTCGTCGATGCGGGCACGCCGCCGCGCGCGGCGCTGCTGCACGACCACGACCTCGATCTCTTCTCCGACCACGCCACGCTCGCGGACGACGCCCACAGCGGCACGTTCCACTGGCGCGCCGGCGCCGCGCTGCCGCTGCAGCCGGTCAGGCGCGCCGACGTGAGCACGCGCTTTGCCTTCGTGTCGAGCCCGGCGCGCGCCGGGCGCGAAGCGCAGGCCGCGCAGCACAGCGCGAGCGGCGCGCCGCCTGCATCGGCAGACTGAGTACAGACTCAGCCGCGGCCCTCATTGCATCCGCAGACTGGGTGCAGACTCAGCCGCGGCCCTCATCCTTCTCGTCCTGGCGCTCCTGCTTGTAGCGCGCCTCGAAATCGTGCAAGCGCGCTTCGATCGTCGACAGGTCGTAGTAGCCCACCGACTTCATGTCGCGCGCCTCCTTGAGCTGACGGATGGCCGAGGGCCAGGCGCCGTCGAGCGCCAGCTTCTCCGCCATCGCCCGATGCTGCGTGAGAGCGTCGCCGAGTCCGGCACTCGCCTGCGCCAGATAGAGCCACCACGCATCCTGCTGCGGTTCGGCCTCGGTTTCGCTGCGCGCGAGCGTCTGCGCCTCCTTGAAGCGCCGCGCCGCGATCAGCGCCTGCAGCAGCCCATCGGTGGCCGCGTGGGAGCCCGGCCAGGCCTTGTGCGCGGCCTCGGCGAGCCGCACGGCGTCGTCGGTGCGGCCCGAGCGGCGCGCGATGTCCACGGCAAGCACGTCGAGACTCGGCGAATTGCGTGTCTTGCTGCCGTCCGCGGCCTCGAACTGTGCGAACGCCGCGCGCGAGTTCGCGAGCGACGCCGTAGCGTCGTCGTAGCGCTCCAGCAGCATCTGCCCGTAAGCAATGCCGTACCAGTTCGCGGCGACGTTGAGGGCCGTGCGGTCCTCGATTTCCGAGCGCAGGCGCGAGACCTCGTCGATGTACTCGTTGCGCGTGCGGTCCTGAAGCAGGCGCACGCGCGCGCGCACGAAACCGTACTCGGGCGCCTGGTGCGGCTGGCGGTAAGCGGCGCGGCGCGCGCGGTCCTGCATGTCGGCGATGCGCTCGCCGGTGAGCGGGTGCGTGCGCGCATAGGCCGGTGCGCCCGTGTCCTCCATCGAAGCGCGCTCGAGCCGCTCGAAAAACGCCACCATGCCCCACGGGTCGTAGCCCGCGCCCGTGAGCAGCTGGAAGCCCACGCGATCGGCCTCGTGCTCCGCGGCGCGCGAGAAACGCAGCTGGCTGTCCACCGCATACGCCTGGCTGCCGAGCGCAATCCCGGCACCGAGATCCCCGCTATGCGCGAGCACGCCCGCGAGAATGCCGAACAGCACGCCCGCCAGCGCGGCAAGACCCGTGCGCTCGCTCTGCGAAAGCATGCGGGCGATGTGCCGCTGCAATACGTGGCCCATTTCGTGACCGATCACGGAGGCGAGTTCGGATTCCGTTTGCGTGACGACGATGAGCCCCGAGTTCACGCCGATGAAGCCGCCCGGCAGCGAGAACGCATTGATCTGGCCGTCGCGGATCGCAAACAGATCGAAGTCGGGCCGATAGCCGCCGATGAACTGGGCGCTCGCGGCGGCAGCGAGGCGCGCGGCGACCGAGTTGAGGTAGTCGCGCACGAGCCAGTCGCCGATGTAGTCGGGGTCGCGGCGGATCTCGCGCATCACGCGCTCGCCGATACGGCGCTCGGCCTGCGGCGTGAGCGCGCCGCCCGAGCCGTCGCCGAGGTCGGGCAGCTGCGGCACCCAGGCGGGGGCGCGCACGCTGGTATTGCCACTCGAAGACGAGGACGCCGCGCCGGCCTGGCCCTGGGCCGAAAAGCGGCTCTGCGCGCCGCCGTACGTGCCGAACACGCCCTGCGCGATCGAGGCTGGGATGACAGGGTCCGCCGCATCGTCGAACGGGCCGCTGACGAGTGGGGGCGCGGCATTGGCCACAGTCGGTGCGGGGCTGGAGGGGGCCGGGGCAGGCTGCGTGGCCGACGGTCGTGCCTCGCCGAGATTGAGCACGGCGGCATTCGACGCCTGCGCGTACGCTTGCGGCGAAACCGCGAGCGACGCGCACAACCAGGCAGCAAGCAGCCGTTTCAGACGCATTGATGACAGGATCGGGGAATACGGAACAGTGGCGCGGCGGCGCGCCCGGTGCGGAGCGCCTGCTCGCTTGCGCCAACCGGTCGATTGTAGCCCGGCTTACAACCCTTGCGGCGCGGCAAGACGCGTAGAAATCGCGGCGTGCGGCACTGTTAAGATAGGTATCCCCCAAGGAAGAACTACCATGCCCGAACTCACGCATTTTGACGCAGCCGGCGACGCCCATATGGTCGATGTCGGCGGCAAGGCAGAGACGAAGCGCATTGCGCTCGCGAGCGGCACGATCCGCATGTTGCCGGAAACCTTCGCGCTGATCCGCGACGGCCACGCGAAAAAAGGTGACGTGATCGGCGTTGCGCGCATCGCCGCGATCCAGGGGGCGAAGCGCACCTCGGATCTGATTCCGCTGTGCCACCCGCTCGCCATTACGCGAGTGAAGGTCGACTTCGCACTCGACGAAGCACTGCCTGGCGTTCACTGCACGGCGCAGGTGGAAACGCTCGGCCGCACGGGCGTGGAGATGGAAGCGCTGACCGCCGTGCAGGTCGGACTGCTGACCGTCTATGACATGTGCAAGGCCGTAGACCGCGGCATGACGATCACCGATGTGCGCGTGCTCGAAAAGCACGGCGGGAAGTCGGGGGATTGGGTAGCGGAGCGCTGACGCCATGACGCTCGACGAACTGCTCGCACAGGTTCTGGCCTTCCGCGACGAGCGCGACTGGAAGCCGTTTCACACGTTGCGCAACCTGATCGTCTCCACGAGCATCGAGGCAGGCGAGCTGCTGGAAACGGTCCAGTGGAAGACCGATGCGCAGATCGACGCACAACTCGCCGATCCAGCGCACCTCACGCATCTGAAGCACGAGTGCGCGGATGTGTTCATCTACCTCCTGCTGGTCGCGCACACCGCCGGGATCGATCTGGTCGATGCGGCAGCGGAAAAGCTCAAGCTGAACGCGCAGCGCTATCCCGTGGAGAAGGCGAAGGGCAGCGCCGCGAAATACTCCGAGTTCTGATTGCGCGAGCAGCGGCACAGAACGCGGCGGCGAACCGGCTCGCCGCCGCTTCGCGCACGGGCCGCGAGGCTCAATCGTCCGAATCGTCCTCGTCGTCCTGTTCGACCGACTTCGCCGGCGTCCCGTACTTCTTCACGAGTTGCGCCTTGAAGTCGCCGAGCGTCGGCTGCTCGTCGAGCAGGCCGTAGAGCGAAGCGAGCTGCGTCTGCCAGTCGTGCAGTTCCGTGGCGAAAATGCGCAGGCGCTCCACCGTATCGAATGCGCCCGCCGTATCGCCGTCCAGCGCCTGCAAGACCGCGTAGCGGCGCAGCACCGTCTCGCCGGGCAGCAGCGCGATGGCGCGCTGGTGCGCGTAGAGCTTGCTCGACAGGCTCGCGGCGTTCATCGGCAACAGCGTGGCCATGCCGTAGTCGCCCCATGCGCCGAACAGGCGCGAAGGATCGTCGCCGTAGTCGCGCGCCGGGTGCTGTCCGTAATACAGCACCTCGGCGCGGTTGTAGTCGCGCAGCACCGGGTACAGCGCCGCGACGCCGCCGAACACGACCACCGCATACACGCCGAGCGAGAGGCGCGACGGCACGACACGCAGCGGCTTCGTCTCCAGCAGACCGAACACGAACATCGCCGGCAGCAGAAAGAACATGTACTGCTGCGGATATTCGACGAGTGCATGCATGACGAGCACGCCAATCAGCATGAAGCCAAACACGCGCTCGGCGGTGTGCGGCGCACGCAGCCCGCGCACGAACCATGCGACGAGTCCAATCACGACGATGGCAAGGCCGACGAGGCCGGTTTTCGCGAGCAGATCGAGGAAGATGTCGTGCGCGTTGTTGGCGATCTCGACGCCGCCCAGCGAGCGCACCAGCTCGAACTGATGCACCGGGAAATCGCCCCAGCCGACGCCCAGCACCGGATGCGACTTGAACATCGTCCAACCGTAGCGCCACAGCGCGAGGCGCGGCGCGATCTGGCTGGCGTCCTTCATGCGCTCGGCGGCCGACTGCGCGAGGTCCAGGCCGTAGTGGAGGTTGGCCCAGCGCACGAACGCATTCATGCCGAAAAAGATCAGCACGAGCACGACGGGGAGGGTCCAGGCGCGCACGCCGCCGGCCTTGCGCCCCGCAGCCGATGCGAGGCCTTGCGCGAGCGCACCGCGTCCCTCGTCTGCTTCGCTGCGGCAGCCCGTGAACGCGATCCACAGACCCGCCACAAAAATGACGCCCATCTGCAGCCACGGCCCGCGCGACACGGTGAGCGCAAGACCGCCCGAGTAGATCGCGGTCAGCATGCCCCAGAGCAAGACGTTCAGACGCCGCGTGAGCACGAGGTACATCGCACCCGCCATCGCGAAGGCGATATACGTGGCCAGGTGATTGGCCTGCGCCATGTTGCCGAACGGCCGGCGATCGACGGTAATGTTGTACGCCACCACGAGCGGGGTGACCTTCGTCTCCAGGTGAAAGAGCTGGATCACCTGGGTGAACACGGCGAAGAGGCCGCCGAACTGCAACGCGAACGCCCCCCACACGAGCGCGGACTGCATGAGGCGCGCGCGCGTGATGGTGTAGCCCGCATGCGCCGCCAGGAACGCGGCGAGGAGATAACCCGCACCGAGCCAGTTCATCGAAGGCTCGGCGAGCGGCAGTGCGAACGTCTGCACGATCAGCAGCAGACCGAAGAAAAGCGGCACGAGCGCGACCGTGGGCGACGCGAAGCCCTCGCCCGTGCGCGCCGGACGAACGAGCAGCAACGTCGCGGCGCCCATCAGCACATAAAGTGTCAGTGCAACGAATTCCGCGTAGAAAGTCGGAATCGGATAGGTGTGGTTGACGACCGCATAGGGCAGCGTCAACGCGAGGGCCAGCAAGACGAACGTAAGGTAACGCGCAAAATTGGAAGGCATGGTTGGGCGGGGGCGTTCAGCAACGGGGCACTATACAAAACTTTTCCCCCGCTGTGCGGGTGCAGCCGGTTGGGTCGCAGCAACATGCGCTGCGCGACCAGGCTCGCAAGTGCTCACGGTTGCCCCCGCACCGATGCGCAAACTTTATGCGCGGCACTCCGGCGGCGCGAGATTGCCCGCCAGCGTGGCGGCGTCCACCGGCGACGGGCCCGTGCCGGGCGCGCCAAGGGACGAGGCCGTCTTGCCCGCCGCGAAGCACTCCCACGTGAGCGTGCCGCCCTGCACGCTGCCCTGCGCGAGCGCGACGCGCGCCGTGGGCGCATCGGCATTGTCGGGCACCGAGGGCACGAGCACGATGGTGTTGCTGCCCTCGGGCGCCACGCGCGAGGTGAATGCAACCGTGATCTGACCGGTCGTGTCGTCGATGTGCAGCGACTGCACGTTGCGCGTAGCGGGCGGCACCGTGTAGCCCGCGCCGAACGCGTTGCCGCTCGCGGCGTTCTCCGCCACGGCAAGGCGCGCGGAAGCCGCGAGCGACAGGCCCTCGCCCACGCGGCTGCGAGCGAGGTAGTCCTGGTACGCGGGAATGGCGTAGGCGGCGATCACACCGACGATCGCGAGCACGATCATCAGTTCGATCAGCGTGAAGCCGCGCGCCGTCCAGCACCCGGCAATGCTTGCGAAGCGCAAAAGTCTGGCAAAACACGCGCGGCTGTTGCGCAGCGGCGCTCTCATGGGAAGTGCGGATACGGTCATCGTCAGGGCTCCTGAAACAAGAAACGCCTGCTCACAGTCGTGAACAGGCGTCTTGATCGTATCGGCGGCTCGCTTCGCGCAGCAGTCGGCCAGATGGCCCAGGCGCAATGGCACAGCCCTACGCGCTCAGTGCGACTGCGGCCCCTGCGCCGCGCTGCGCTGCGCGTTGCGGCGCCTGAGCCAGATCCCGAGCGCGACGACGAAGACTGCCCCCGCCACGCTCATGCCGTATTCGGCGGCGGGCGTATCGAGCAGCGGCCAGCGGTCTCCGGCGGGGTCGTTGACGATGAGCCCGCCCGCGATCCAGCCGAGCAGCGCAGCACCGAGCGTCACGATGACCGGATAGCGGTCGAGCAGCTTGAGCACGAGCTGGCTGCCCCACACGATGAGCGGAATGCTCACCATCAACCCGAAGATCACCAGGGCGATGCGATGGCGCGGATCGGCCGCTTCGGCTGCGCCCGCAATCGCGACCACGTTGTCGAGGCTCATCACCGCGTCGGCGACGACGATCGTCTTGATCGCGCCCATCAGCTTCTCGGCAGGCTTCACGTTGGCGTGCTCGAGGTGACTGGGCGCGAGCAACCGAACGCCGATCCACAGCAGCAGCAGGCCGCCTGCGAACTTGAGGAACGGCACGTTGAGCAGCACCACGGCGAATGCGATCAGCACCACGCGCAGCGCGATCGCGCCGGCGGTGCCCCACAGAATGCCGCGCATGCGCTGCTGCGAAGGCAGGTCGCGGCAGGCGAGCGCGATCACCACGGCGTTGTCGCCGCCGAGCAGGATGTCGATGATGATGATCTGGATGACAGCGCCCCAATGGAGCGTCGCGAAAAACTCGAGCATGGAAACGTAGACTCAGCCGTGACTCAGGATGGGCGGCTCATACCGCGAGCCAAATAAAAAAGCGAGGAAGCCATGACTGGCTCCCTCGCTTCTGTTCGGAAACCTCGTGAAAGGATTCCGCAAGCATATCAAAAAACGCCGCTCTCCCGTGCATACGTGCTGCACGGGAGTGGCGATTCTTGCGTATTACAGCACCGACTTCAGCAGACGGCCCATTTCCGACGGGTTGCGCGTCACCTTGATGCCGCAGCCGTCCATGATTTCCAGCTTCGCGTCGGCCGTATCCGCACCGCCCGAAATCAGCGCGCCGGCGTGGCCCATGCGCTTGCCCGGAGGCGCCGTGACGCCCGCGATGAAGCCAACCACCGGCTTCTTCATGTTGTCCTTGATCCAGTAAGCGGCGTTCGCTTCGTCCGGACCGCCGATCTCGCCGATCATGATCACGGCGTCCGTATCGGGATCGTCGTTGAACATCTTCATGACGTCGATGTGCTTCAGACCGTTGATCGGGTCGCCGCCGATACCGACTGCCGACGACTGGCCGAGGCCGAGCGCGGTCAGCTGCGCAACCGCTTCATACGTCAGCGTGCCCGAACGCGACACGACGCCGATGCGGCCCTTGCGGTGGATGTGACCCGGCATGATGCCGATCTTCAGCTCGTCCGGCGTGATCGTGCCGGGGCAGTTCGGGCCGAGGAGCAGCGTCTTGCGGCCTTCGCGGCGCATCCGGTCCTTGACTTCGATCATGTCGCGGACGGGAATGCCTTCCGTGATGCAGATCGCGAGATCGAGGTCGGCCTCGACGGCTTCCCAGATCGCAGCAGCCGCGCCTGCCGGCGGCACGTAGATGACCGAAACGGTCGCCCCGGTAGCGTCCTTCGCTTCACGCACGTTGGCGTAGATCGGAATGCCTTCGAAATCTTCGCCGGCCTTCTTCGGGTTCACGCCAGCGACGAACGCTTCACGGCCGTTCGCGTACTCACGGCAGGCGCGGGTGTGGAACTGACCGGTCTTGCCGGTAATGCCCTGCGTGATGACCTTGGTGTCTTTGTTGATCAGAATCGACATGTATTGACCTCTGTTCGTCTGGCGTCGTGCGCACTACCACATTCATTTCCGTGGCCGCGCCGGCACCACGCCATTCGTGTCCGGTGAAAATTACTTGCCTTCGGCGGCCGCGACGACCTTCTGCGCGGCTTCTTCCATGCTGTCTGCCGAGATGATCGGCAGGCCCGATTCGGCCAGCATCTTCTTGCCGAGGTCCTCGTTCGTGCCCTTCATGCGCACGACGAGCGGCACGTTCAGGTTCACGGCCTTCGAACCGGCGATCACGCCTTCCGCGATCACGTCGCAGCGCATGATGCCGCCGAAGATGTTCACGAGGATCGCCTTCAGGCCCGGGTTCTTCAGCATGAGCTTGAACGCTTCCGTGACCTTCTCGGTCGTGGCGCCACCGCCCACGTCGAGGAAGTTGGCCGGCTCGCCGCCGAACAGCTTGATGGTGTCCATCGTCGCCATTGCGAGGCCTGCGCCGTTCACCAGACAGCCGATGTTGCCGTCGAGCGAGATGTACGCGAGGTCGAACTTCGAGGCTTCGATTTCAGCCGGATCTTCTTCGTCCAGGTCGCGGTAAGCGACGATTTCCGGATGACGGGCCAGCGCGTTGGAGTCGAAGTTGAACTTCGCGTCGAGCGCAATGACCTTGCCGTCGCCGGAGACGTTCAGCGGGTTGATTTCCGCCAGCGACGCGTCGGTTTCCCAGAATGCCTTGTACAGGCCTTGCAGGATCGCGCGGGCTTGCGGAATCGAAGCAGCCGGCACGCCGATCTTCGCGGCGAGGTCGTCGGCCTGGGCGTCGAGCAGCCCCGTCGACGGCTCGACGATGACCTTGTGGATCAGTTCCGGGTGCTTTTCGGCCACTTCTTCGATGTCCATGCCGCCTTCGCTCGAACCCATCAGGACGATCTTCTGCGACACGCGGTCGACGACGAGGCTGACATACAGTTCCTGCTTGATGTCGGCGCCTTCTTCGATCAGCAGACGGTTGACCTTCTGGCCTTCCGGACCGGTCTGGTGCGTGACGAGCTGCATGCCGAGGATCTGGTTCGCGTATTCGCGCACTTGCTCGAGCGTCTTGGCAACCTTCACGCCACCGCCCTTGCCGCGGCCACCCGCGTGGATCTGCGCCTTGACGACCCAAACCGGACCGCCCAGCTCTTGAGCGGCCTTGACCGCGTCATCCACCGAAAATACCGGGATGCCGCGCGGGACCGCGACTCCGAATTTCCGCAGGATTTCCTTACCCTGGTACTCGTGAATCTTCATGCGTGATTCCTTCAGTCTGAGAGTTGGAGTGAACTTCGATTCCGCTGTTGTTATTCATGCGAGACGGCGTCGGCCCTGCCCTCTTGGCCCGGGCTCCGGCTGTCGCGCACGCCGGGGGTTTCCGCGCCGCGTGCTGTTGAACGCGGCGCATGGCCATACCAGCGCGGATAAAACTGCTTCACCGCCTCCCCATCGAACCGCAGCGCGTGGCAGCGGCCAAGCTGGAAGGGCGGCTTTTCACCGGCGGCCTCATTGCCTCCGGCGGTCTTGCCGAGTTCCGGTCCGGGCGCCTCACCCGGCGAGCCATTCGATGTGTCCCACACTGCCCCGACGAACGCCTGGATCGCAGCGGTCGGCAAAACGCCCAACATTTCTGTGAGGTGCGTGCAGCCGGCCGTGCCGGCGAGGAGCCGGCCCGCTTCACGGCGGAAGTTGTCGAGGAGATTGAGCCCGATAAGGGCCCGATAGGCGGGATTGGCGTTCTGGCACTGACCATCGTACGGCACCCAGTCGGACGACGCTTCGGCGTCGACGACGTTGAGCTTGCGATCGATCGTAATGCGCAGCCAGAGCTCATGGATCGGCAGACCATTGGGCCGGACACCGGCGGCGAGCGGCACGTCGCGTGGCTTGTGGTCGGTCAGGCACGCGTCGATGTCCCACAGGCCGTCTTCGCGCTCATAGGCAACCGCCCGGATGGCGCGCTGATGGCGCAACTGGCGGGGCACGGGCGGAGAAAGCGGCATGCTAAAGGTAAGACCGGATTGGAAAACCTCGCGATTTTAACATACCGGGTATTTGAGACAGCCGCGAACACACAGGGCGGGCGGGGACTTGCCTGCGCGGATTTTTCGAGACGGCCGGCTCAGTTGTCGGAGCAGTCTTCGTCGATTCCCTTGAGGATCTTGCCGATGATCGACATCGAGAAGCCGCGCGCCGCGAGAAAGCGCGCCTGGCGAGCGCGTTCGGCCGGTGTCTCGGGCAGCTGGCCGTACTTCTTCTGCCAGACCGTGCGGGCACGCACGAGCTCGGTCTCGCGCAGTTGCGAGCTCACCTCTTCGATGAGCGCTTCGCCCACCGCATGACGCTTGAGTTCGCTGACGATACGCCCTGCCCCCACGCGCGACGCGCGCCGGTGCACGACACTTTCGGCGAAGCGCGCGTCGGAGAGCCAGCCCTCGCGTTCGAGCGAATCGAGCAGCACTTCGAGTGCGTCGGCGTCCTCTGTGTACGGCATGAGCTTGCGCGAGAGTTCGGCGCGGCTGTATTCGCGGCGCGAAAGATAGCCGAGCGCGCGGCCCTTGAGGGAGCGCTCGGGGCGCTCCTTCGCCCTGGACATTTTTTCTCGCTCGCTGGCGCGTGCGGCGCGGCTGGCCGAGCTGCGCTCGTATTGGTCGGCGCGGTCGGCGCGGTCGGCTTGTGGCGCGCTGGATTCACGCGCTGTTTCGCGAGGCGCGCGCGACGGGTATGGAGACGATCGCTTGAATGCTGTCTCGGACAGCGGCTCGGGCAGTGCGTTTGCCGCCTCGTCGGCCCCGCTGAAGAAAGCCTCGAACGGGACTTCGAAAACCGCACCGCCATCGTCGCTGAGATCGGCGGGCGAGGAATGCGCGGCGTCAGAATGCACAAAGCCGCGATCACCCGCCTGGGCGTCGCGGCTCAAATGACCTGAGCGGCTCGCGCGCGAGTCGGCGGGCTTGACGGCGGAGCGCCGCCCCGCGCCCCTGTCCGCAGGCGAACCCACTGGCGAACCCGTATGCGGGTTCGCCTGCTCGCCGGAAGGCGAGGACGTATGTGGCCCGCCCTTGCGCATCAGCTTGCCTTACCCGGGAGCCTGGTGGATTTACTCTTCGTCAGCGACTTCGACTTCGCCGGAATCGTTGACGCCGTCCGGCATCGTGCTCACGCCAAGCGATTCGCGGATACGGTTTTCGATCTCACGAGCAATGTCCGCGTTCTCGCGCAGGAATTCGCGTGCGTTGTCCTTGCCCTGGCCAATGCGCTCGCCGTTATAGCTGTACCACGCACCCGCCTTGTCGACGATCTTGGCCTGCACGCCGAGGTCGACGATTTCGCCCTGACGCGAGATACCCTCGCCGTAGAGAATGTCGAACACGGCTTCGCGGAACGGCGGCGAGACCTTGTTCTTCACGACCTTCACACGCGTTTCGCTGCCGATCACTTCGTCGTTCTTCTTGATCGAACCGATGCGGCGAATGTCCAGACGCACCGACGAGTAGAACTTGAGCGCGTTGCCGCCCGTGGTGGTTTCCGGGTTGCCGAACATCACGCCGATCTTCATGCGGATCTGGTTGATGAAGATCACCATGCAGTTCGTCTTCTTGATCGTGCCGGTGAGCTTGCGCAGCGCCTGAGACATCAGACGCGCCTGCAGACCCGGCAGCGAGTCGCCCATTTCACCTTCGATTTCGGCCTTCGGCACGAGCGCCGCGACCGAGTCGATCACGATCATGTCGATCGAGCCCGAGCGCACCAGCGCGTCGGTGATTTCGAGCGCCTGCTCGCCCGTGTCCGGCTGCGAGATGAGCAGTTCGGGCACGTTCACGCCGAGCTTGGCGGCGTATTGCACGTCGAGCGCGTGTTCCGCGTCGATGAACGCCGCCGTGCCGCCGAGCTTCTGCATTTCGGCGATCACCTGCAGCGTGAGCGTGGTTTTGCCCGACGATTCCGGACCGTAGATCTCGACCACCCGGCCGCGCGGCAAACCGCCCACGCCGAGTGCGATGTCGAGGCCAAGCGAACCGGTGGAGACGACCTGGATGTCCTCGACCGCCTCGCCGTCGCCGAGTCGCATGATCGACCCCTTGCCGAACTGCTTTTCGATCTGCGCGAGCGCGGCGGCCAGCGCCTTGCTCTTTTCAGCAGTCAGCCCAGCCGAGCCTTTCTTGCTATCTTCCATGAATCGTCCTTTGCTATGATGAACGGCGTCTCGTGACCATGCGCACGCCTCATTCGGGCTAATGCACACGAACGCAGACACTGTATAAAAAAACAGTGGTTTTGGCAAGCCTTTCTGGCTATCCGGAACCGTGAATTTCGGGAGACCGCCGCGCGTCGCCTGACCGCGCCTTCAAGGACGCGGCGCGGCGCGGGGCTACGAGGTCAAAAAGCCTCGAAGACGACGCTGGCGCAACATGCGAATCCTCATTGCCGAAGACGACAGCATACTCGCGGACGGGCTCGTCAGATCACTCCGCCAGTCGGGCTATGCCGTTGATCACGTGCGTAGCGGCGTGGATGCCGATACCGCCTTGTCGATGCAGTCGTTCGACCTCTTGATCCTCGATCTGGGCCTGCCGAAAATGACGGGCCTCGAGGTGCTGCGCCGTTTGCGCGCGCGCAATTCCAACCTGCCCGTGCTGATCCTCACCGCCGCCGACAGCGTGGACGAGCGCGTAAAAGGCCTCGACCTCGGCGCCGACGACTACATGGCCAAGCCCTTCGCGCTCAACGAGCTCGAAGCGCGCGTGCGGGCGCTCACGCGGCGCGGTGCGGGCGGCGGCCCGACCGTCGTGCGGCACGGCGCGCTTGCGTTCGACCAGGTGGGGCGCATTGCGCGCATCAACGACCAGGTGCTCGATCTTTCCGCGCGCGAACTGGGCGTGCTCGAAGTGCTGCTGCAGCGGCTCGGGCGGCTCGTCTCGAAGGAGCAGCTCGTCGACCATCTGTGCGAATGGGGCGAGGAAGTCAGCAACAACGCCATCGAAGTCTACGTTCACCGGCTGCGCAAGAAAATCGAAGCAGGCGGCGTGCGCATCGTGACCGTGCGCGGGCTCGGCTACTGTCTCGAAAAGGAGGCGAAGGAAACGCAGGCCGGCGCAGGCCAGCCGCCCGCCCAGACCGGGTCCGGCGCGCCCGACGCCGCGCCGGCGATGCCCGCCAGCCACTACTTCAAGTAGAAGGGGGCGACGATGGCCGGGCGTCCTCCCATCGCGCGCGCCGCGCCGCCCAAGGGCGCCGCGGGCGTGGGCGGCGAAACCGCTCCCGGGGCGTCGGCATTCACGGGCGACGCCCTCGACGACGACGCGCGCGACGCCCGTTACGCCAATCCGTTCGCCCCGCCCGACGAGGCCGAAGCCGCCGCCGAAGCACGCCCGCGCTCGCTCTTCGGCGAGATTCTCGACTGGATGCTCGCACCGCTGCTGCTGCTCTGGCCGATGAGCATCGCGGTCACGTATCTCGTGGCGAAGTCGATCGCCAACGGCCCCTTCGACCACGCGCTCGAAACCGACGCCTATGTGCTCGCGCGCCAGATCCAGCCCGTCAACGGCGTGGCCGAGCTGACACTGCCCGCCTCCGCGCGCGACTTCCTGCGCGCCGATAACGTCGACAGCGTGTTCTATCAGGTGCTCGGCAGCCGTGGCGAACTGATCGGCGGCGATCGCGACATGCCGCTGCCGCACGACGACGACCGCCCGCCGCCGGGCCTCGTCGAATTCCGCGACGACACGCTGCGCGGCATCGACATCCGTGTCGCCTATACGACCGTGGACCCGGCGCACCTCGGCGCCGGCGACCGACAAGGTCAGCCCGTGCTCGTGCAGGTCGCGGAAACGCTCGACAAGCGCCGCCAGCTCGCCAACGACATCATCAAGGGCGTGATCCTGCCGCAGTTCGTAATCTTGCCGCTCGCGATCCTGCTCGTGTGGTTCGGCCTCTCGCGGGGCCTCGCGCCCTTGCACGCGCTGCAGTCGAACATCCGCATGCGTCGCCCCGACGATCTTTCGCCGCTCGAAGCGCGCCGCGCGCCGCCCGAAATCGAGCCGCTCGTCACCTCGTTCAACGACCTGCTCACGCGGCTCGAACAGAACATGGAGCTGCAAAAGCGCTTCATCGCCGACGCCGCGCATCAGATGAAAACGCCGCTGGCGGGCTTGCGCACCCAGGCCGAACTCGCGCTGCGCCAGAACGCGCCCGCCGAAGTGCACCGCTCGCTCGAGCAGATCGCGACGAGCTCCGAGCACGCCGCGCGTCTCGTCACACAGCTGCTCGCACTCGCGCGCGCGGAAAACCGCATGTCCGGGCAAGTCTTCACGGCGGTGGACGTGGCCGATGTGGCGCGCCACGCCGTGCGCGACTGGGTGCAGCCGGCGCTCGCCAAACAGATGGACCTCGGCTACGAAGGCCCCGAAACGGCCTGTGACAGCGAGGAAGACGATGGCGAAGCCGCGCGCGTCGAAGTGGACGGCAACCCGGTGATGCTGCGCGAGATGCTCTCGAACCTCATTGACAACGCGATCCGCTATACGCCCGCGGGCGGGCGCATCACCGTGCGCGTACGGCCCGAGCCCGCGGCGGGCGTGGTCCACCTCGAGGTGGAAGACACGGGCATGGGCATTCCGGGCCCCGAGCGCGAGCGCGTGCTCGAGCGCTTCTACCGCATCCTCGGGCGCGACGGCGAAGGCAGCGGGCTCGGGCTCGCGATCGTGCGCGAGATCGCCACGATGCACGGCGGCACGCTCGCCATCGACGATCACGTCTATCAGGACACGCCGCGGCTCGCCGGCACGCTCGTGCGCGTGACACTGCGGCTGCGCGCGCGAAACTGACGGATCGCGTCAGAAAACCGGGATGGGACTTACCCTTATCCGCTCCGCCACACGCGGGTCGAGTTCATCTCGTTACAAGATGTTCAAAGCAGAATGCGCGATTTTAGTTGTGCGTTCGTAGAACATAGACCACTTCACCCACCTCGACACATCACTCGAAAACCCATACGCGCGTCAGAAGCCCGTAAGTTTCCATTCCAATAATGCTCCGCAGGACCGCGGGTCGACGAGTCGCCTGCCCGGCGGACCACACGCATATCAATACTGGAGACATCTATGGCAACCGTTGGCGGACAAGTCTCGCACGCGCCGATGACCAGCGACGAAAAACGCGTGATTTTCGCGTCGTCGCTCGGCACCGTGTTCGAGTGGTACGACTTCTACCTGGCCGGATCGCTTGCGGCCTTCATCAGCAAGAGCTTCTTTTCCGGCGTCAATCCCACTGCCGGCTTCATCTTCACGCTGCTCGGCTTCGCCGCCGGCTTTGCCGTGCGTCCGTTCGGCGCGATCGTGTTCGGTCGCCTCGGCGACCTCGTGGGCCGCAAGCACACGTTCCTCGTCACGATCGTCATCATGGGTATCTCGACCTTCGTGGTCGGTTTCCTGCCCGGCTATGCGTCGATCGGCATCGCCTCGCCGGTGATCTTCATCGCCATGCGTCTGCTGCAGGGCCTCGCGCTCGGCGGCGAGTATGGCGGCGCCGCGACCTACGTCGCGGAACACGCGCCGCCCGGACGCCGCGGCTTCTACACCTCGTGGATCCAGACGACGGCCACGCTCGGCCTGTTCCTCTCGCTGCTCGTGATCCTCGGCGTGCGCACCTTCACCGGCGAAGAACAGTTCGCCGCATGGGCCTGGCGCATTCCGTTCATCGCCTCGATCCTGCTGCTCGCCGTTTCGGTGTGGATCCGTCTGCAGCTCGACGAATCGCCGGCGTTCAAGCGCATCAAGGCGGAAGGCAAGGTCTCGAAGGCGCCGCTCACGGAAGCGTTCGGCCAGTGGAAGAACCTCAAGGTCGTGTTGCTCGCCCTCTTCGGCGTCACGGCCGGCCAGGCCGTGGTCTGGTACACGGGCCAGTTCTACGCGCTCTTCTTCCTGACGCAGACGCTCAAGGTGGACGGCGCCAGCGCCAACATCCTGATCGCGGTGGCGCTGCTGATCGGCACGCCGTTCTTCCTGTTCTTCGGCGCGCTGTCGGACAAGATCGGCCGCAAGCCCATCATCATGGCTGGCTGCCTGATCGCGGCGCTCACGTACTTCCCGATCTTCAAGGCCATCACGCACTACGCGAATCCGGCGCTCGAAGCCGCCACGCAGCGCGCGCCGATCGTCGTGATCGCGGATCCGGCCGAATGCTCGTTCCAGTTCAACCCGGTCGGCACCTCGAAGTTCACGAGTTCGTGCGACATCGCCAAGAGCGCACTTTCGAAGGCTGGCCTGAACTACGAGAACGTGGCGGCCCCGGCAGGCACGCGCGCGCAGATCAAGGTGGGCGACACGACCATCGACACGTTTGACGGCCGTGCGCCTGACGCCAAGGAAGCCGGCGCGCTGTTCGACAAGACGCTCGCGGCCACGCTGAAAGCGGCGGGCTACCCGCTGAAGGCCGACCCCGCGCAGCTCAACTGGCCGATGACGGTGGTGATGCTGACGATCCTCGTGATCTTCGTGACCATGGTGTACGGGCCGATCGCGGCGATGCTGGTGGAGATGTTCCCGACCCGCATCCGCTACACCTCGATGTCGCTGCCCTATCACATCGGCAACGGCTGGTTCGGCGGCTTCCTGCCGGCGACGGCGTTCGCGATCGTGGCGGCGCGCGGCGATATCTACTCGGGCCTCTGGTATCCGATCATCATCGCGCTGGGCACCTTCGTGATCGGCATGCTGTTCGTGAAGGAAACCAAGGATTCGGATATCTACGCGCAGGATTGAGGCTGGGAGCGCCGCCGGGCAAGGCTTCTCGCCCGGCGGCCGCCTTCCCTGCAAAAAAGATGACGAAGGGGGTTGACAGCTTCTGGCTGTATCGCGATAATTTCCTTCTTCGGCGAATTAGCTCAGTCGGTTAGAGCGACGGAATCATAATCCGCAGGTCCGGGGTTCGAATCCCTGATTCGCCACCAGTTGCAAAAGAAAGCCGCTGTCCGCAAGGACAGCGGCTTTTTTCATTTCCGCGCTCCTTGCGTCCGATTACGCCTACGCCACTACGCCCACACCCTCCGCAACTCGTTGCGAAAACACCCATCGGCCATACCCCTTCAACGCTCGATGCGCTCGCGCGTCACGCGCAGCAGCGCTGCCATCGCGCGGCTCGCCGCGTAGGCATCGCGCTGCGCGATCGCGTCGTACACGAGAGTGTGGTCGGGCAGCGCGGCGTTGAACACGTCGGCGCGCTTCGCATTCACGCGCAACTGGCCTTCGAGCGTGCGCTCGATCAGCGTGCCGAGCGGCACCAGCAATTCGTTGCGGCAAGCGCCCAGCACGGCGAGATGAAAGCGCAGGTCCGCGCGCACCCATTCGTCCACATTACGCGCCTCGGCCATGGCCTCGTGCGCGGCGGCGATCGAGGCGAGCGCATCGGCGTCGCGCGCGTTCGCGGCGAGCCCTGCCGCAAACGGCTCGATCATCTCGCGCATTTCCTGGAGCTTGAGCGCGAACGCGAGCGGCGGCGCCACGCGCGCGTACCAGTCGAGCACGTCGGCATCGAGCAGATTCCACGCTTCGCGCGCCCGCACCCGCGTGCCCACGCGCGGGCGCGACTCCACGAGTCCTTTCGAGGTGAGCGTGCGCAGCGCTTCGCGCAGCACCGTGCGGCTCACGTCGAACGTGGCCATGAGTTCGGCCTCGCGCGGCAGGACCGTCGCGGGCGGGTAGTCGCCGCGCAGGATCGCGCTGCCGAGTTCGTAGGCCACGGTGCCGTGCAGATCGCGTTGAATCGCCGTTCTCCTGGATATTGGGAAGTGTTGCGAAATAATACTATTAATAGCACTTAAAGGCGAGTTTGCAGTAGCATGTGCGCCTGAAGACGTTGCCGCTCGCGCGTGGCGCGAGCGGCGCCCTACCGCTTAAGATCATGGAGACACCGCGTGAAAATCACCAGGCTCGAAACCTTCGTCGTCCCGCCGCGCTGGCTTTTTCTGAAGATCGAAACGGACGAGGGGATCGTCGGCTGGGGCGAGCCGATCGTCGAAGGGCGCGCGCATACGGTCGCCGCCGCCGTCGATGAACTCGCCGACTATCTGATCGGCAAGGATCCGCTCCTCATCGAGGACCACTGGCAGGTGATGTATCGCGCGGGCTTCTACCGCGGCGGCCCGATCTCGATGAGCGCGATTGCGGGCGTCGATCAGGCGCTCTGGGACATCAAGGGCAAGCATCATGGCGTGCCCGTGCACGCGCTGCTCGGCGGCCAGGTGCGCGACAGGATCAAGGTGTATTCGTGGATTGGCGGCGACCGTCCGAGCGACGTCGCCAACAACGCACGCGCCGTGGTCGAACGCGGCTTCAAGGCCGTGAAGATGAACGGCTCGGAAGAACTGCAGATCATCGACACCTTCGACAAGGTCCAGGGCGTCATCAACAACGTCGCGGCCGTGCGCGAGGCCGTGGGCCCGAACGTCGGCATCGGCGTGGACTTTCATGGCCGCGTGCACAAGCCCATGGCCAAGGTGCTCGCGAAGGAACTCGATCCGTTCAAGCTGATGTTCATCGAAGAGCCCGTGCTCTCGGAGAACGTCGAAGCACTGCGCGACATCGTCAACCAGACCAGCACGCCGATCGCGCTGGGCGAGCGCCTGTATTCGCGCTGGGATTTCAAGCACATTCTCGCGGGCGGCTATGTGGACATCATCCAGCCCGACGCCTCGCACGCGGGCGGCATCACCGAGTGCCGCAAGATCGCGGCAATGGCCGAAGCCTATGACGTCGCGCTCGCACTGCATTGCCCGCTCGGCCCAATCGCGCTCGCCACCTGCCTGCAGATCGACGCGGTGAGCTACAACGCGTTCATCCAGGAGCAGAGCCTCGGCATCCACTACAACAAGGGCAACGATCTGCTCGACTACATCAGGAATCCCGAAGTCTTCAAGTACGAAGACGGCTTCGTCTCGATTCCGCAGGGCCCGGGTCTCGGCATCGACGTGAACGAGGAGAAGGTGCGCGAGATGGCGAAGACTGGTCACCGCTGGCGCAATCCGGTGTGGCGTCACGAAGACGGCAGCGTCGCCGAATGGTGATGCGCACATGAATGCCGGTCGCGCGGCGCGCAGCGTAACGTGACGCGCCGGGCATCGCGTGTTTCGACGATGCAACGTTTCGCGTGGCTTTGCGCTCGAAGGGGCGCGCGCTCGCGAGACGCGCGCGTGGCTTATGTCGTTTGCGCACACAGCCGGTTCATGGAGGGCCGCGCCGCGCAAGGCGCGGCCCTTATCGAATGCACGCGCCGCCAGTGAGCGCCGCCCACTGGTCTGCTCCTTGCTGAATCCTTTGCAATCCAACCTCGGTGTTGCAAAAGACTCCATGGACGCGTCGCTTCCCGACTATCTGATCCGCCAACAAGCCGCCGTCGGCTCGCTCGTCGCCTTCGGCTTCCTGCGCGTGCTTGCCGCCGCAATCGCCTTCACGCGCGGCTGGCGCATTCGCTGGGTCGAGTACGCCGCGATCGGCGCCGCGGCGCTGTGGTGCGCGCCGCAACTGATCGCGCTGATCGCCAATCCAACGTCCGTGGCCGCGCTCGCGGAACTCGAAGGCAACGCAACGGGCTGCGCCCTCGCCCTCTTCTTCGCACCGATCCTGAGTCACCGGCTCGGCTACGAATAAGGCGCAGCGACAACGTTTCAGCCCTGCAACACGTAGGCCGGCACGCTGTGCGCGAGCGCGGCCGCGGTCACGAGCACGCCGATCATCACGATCGCTTCGAGATGGATCACGTTGACGAAACGGCGCGCCGCCGCTGTCGACGCCGCGCGCCGCAACTCGGGCATCGCCACGAGCCGGTTGAAGCCGCCCATCGCGAGCGCGAGCGCAACGAGCACGGCCTTGAGCATCAGCACGCGGCCCCACGTGCTGCCGACGATGGCGTCGAGCGAGCCGCCGCTGCCGCGCAGCGCGTCGAACACGCCCGTCGCGATCACGAAGCCCACCGCGAAGAACGCCACGTTCGAAATCTGGCCCGCCGTGCGGATCAGTACGCCGCGTGCCGTCGATGCGCCGAGCGCCGGCAGCACGGCAAGCCCCCCCGCCATGACGATGCCGCTCCACGCGCTCGCGCTGAGCAAATGAAGGGTATGCAGCCCGAGCGCGGCCGAGGCGAAGCCCGCATCGGCGGCATGGCCGAGCCCCGCGCGCCCCGCGGCGATGGCGACGAGCGCGAGCCACAGCACGCCGTCGCGCGCCACACTCGAAGGTGCGAACGCGCAACCGAGCAGCACGAGCGCGCCGACGAACGCGACAGTCCACGCGTGGCCGACGTGCGTTTGCGAAAGCACCGTGCCGACCACGCCGAACGCGCTGGGCAACGACTCGCCGCTGACCGACGCGCTCTCGTACAGCATCCACATGACGAGCGCCGCCACGAGCACGAATGCCGCGGCGCGCAGCGAGCGTTGCGCACGCAGCCATGCGAGGCGCGCGGGCGCGACGGCCGTGCGGCCGTCCTTGTCGAGCCACGCGCCGTAGAACGCCGAGCCGAGCGCGAATGCGTAGGCAATGTTGACAATGGCCGCCATGGCGACCTGCCCGATCCAGAGCCAGTCAGCTTTCATCGGACCTCGCCCTCCCGCGCAGTGCGGGTCGCACGGACTTCGCGCGAAGTGGATCGGTCGGCTTGATGCAACGATAGGGAAAGTGCAATTGGAGTCATCGAGACAAGTGGCAAGGAAACAACATGAAAACAGCAACAACAGCACGCAGACGCTTCACCTCGCGTCCCGCCAGGGTGCCTGCTTCGATAGCCGCCGCGCCGTTCGGTTCAATGCCGGCTCGATGCGGCGTCAACGCGCATTGCATGCGCGGGCATCGAGCCGGCGCACGAGAGCGCACGCGGCGGCGCCATGCGCCCGGCATCAGGTCATGCATGCGCCCAGCAGCAAACGGCTCGCCGAGTGTGGCGCGGGTGCGGGACAACCCCGTGTCACCGATCGGCGAACAGGTGCAGAATCATAACCGGCACCGACGCGACGATCGGCCGCAAGCCTGTCGCGGTGGCGCCTCGAGGCATCGGAGGGCGCTTGTGGCGCATGTGGCAAATGGTCACTACGAGTTCCCGATGCTAGAATCTGCTGCGTCGCCGCAGCGCGCCCGGTCTTCTGTTTTCATCGCGCGCAGCCTGGAAGCCGGGCCGTTCGAAGCCTGGTCAGGTCCACGATAAAGATGGAGTTACGCGTGTCCCCAAGACGTATCTTCCGGCCACTCATTCCGCTCGTCGCGCCTTTGGCAGCAGCACTTTTGCTCGGGACGACCGGCGTTCTCAGCGCTGCATATGCCCAGACGGCGGCCTCCGCGCCGCAGCCCAAAGCCCCCGACACGATCGCCGCACGCGTGCAGGGCTGCACCGCGTGCCACGGCGCGCATGGGCAGGGCACCGACAACGACTATTTCCCGCGTCTCGCCGGCAAACCGGCCGAGTACCTGTTCAACCAGCTAATGAACTTCCGCGAGGGGCGCCGCAAGTACCCCCCGATGAATTATCTGGTCACCTATCTCTCCGACGACTACCTGCACGAGATCGCGACGTTCTTCTCGCAGCAGCGGCCGCCCTACCCACCGCCCGCGAAACCTTCGGTCGGCAGCGACACGCTGGCGCGCGGTCAGCAGATCGTCCTGCATGGCGACGCGGCCAAGCAGGTGCCCGCCTGCGCGGCCTGTCACGGCGCGAAGCTTACCGGCATGGAGCCTGCCATTCCGGGTCTGGTCGGCCTGCACATGGATTACATCAGCGCGCAGATCGGCGCATGGCGCTCGGGCTCGCGCCATGCGAAGGCGCCTGACTGCATGCATGAGATCGCCACGCGTCTCACCGACGAAGACGTGAACGCGGTTGCGGCCTGGCTCTCCACGCAGAGCGCGCCGCAGAACCCCGTGCCGGCGCCGGCTGGCTCACTCAAGACGCCGCTTGCCTGCGGCAGCGAACCGCAATAAGGCGCCGGGGGAGACAGCCAATATGAACCGCAAGTCCCTGTTCGCACTTTCCGCCGTCATCGTGGCCGCCGCTGCGGCTCTCGTACCGGTGCTCTGGTCGGGCACCCACTATCTGCACAATGGCGCCGCGCAGGCCGCAACGCCCGTCGACCAGGCCGATCTCATCAAGAAGGGCGAGTACCTCGCGCGCGCCGGCGACTGTATCGCCTGCCACACCGTGCGCGGCGGCCAGATGTTCGCGGGCGGCCTGCCGATGGCCACGCCGTTCGGCACGCTCTACACCCCCAACATCACGCCCGACGATCAGTACGGCATCGGCAAGTGGAGTGCAGACGACTTCTATCGCGCCATGCACACGGGCCGCTCGAAGGACGGCAGCCTGCTCTATCCGGCGTTCCCGTTCGCGAGCTACACCAAGGTCACGCGCGCCGACGCCGACGCGATCTTCGCCTATTTGCGCTCGGTCCCGCCGGTCAACGTGCCTAGCCGCCCGCATGAACTCAAGTTCCCGTTCAACAACCGCAACCTGCTGATCGGCTGGCGCACGCTGTTCTTCCGCGAGGGCGAATACAAGCCCGATCCGACCAAGTCGGTCGAATGGAACCGCGGCGCGTATCTCGTGGAAGGCCTCGGCCACTGCGGCATGTGCCATACGTCCATCAACGCCGTGGGTGGCCCGGTCAACTCGGCGGCCTTCGCGGGCGGCCTGATCCCGCTGCAGAACTGGTACGCGCCTTCGCTCACATCGAGCGAAGGCGGCCTCGGCGACTGGGACATCAAGGACATCGCAAGCCTCCTGAAGACCGGCGTTTCCGAGCGCGGGGCCGTGTTCGGTCCGATGGCGGATGTGATCCACAACAGCCTGCAATACCTCTCGGATGACGACATCCACGCGATGGCCTCGTATCTGAAGACCATCCCGCAGAAGAAGGAAGCGCCCGAAACGATGCAGATGGAGACGTCCGAAGCGTTCGGCGGCGAACTCTTGCAGCAAGGTCAGAAGATCTACCATGACCAGTGTGCGAAGTGCCACGCGGAGAACGGTCTCGGCATGCCGCCGAACTTCCCGCCGCTTGCGAACAACCAGTCGATCCAGATGCATTCGGCCGTGAACCCGATCCGCATGGTGCTCAACGGCGGCTATCCGCCGAGCACGGGGGGCAATCCGCGCCCGTACGGCATGCCGCCGTTCGCGCAGTCGCTCTCGAACCAGGAGGTTGCGGCGGTGGTGACGTTCATCCGCATGTCCTGGGGCAACAAGGGCACGCCGGTGTCCCCGCAGCAGGTTGCCGACCTGCGCTCGTCTCCGCTCGACTGACGCTCCTTTGTTATAGTGGCGGTTGCCTGATAAGGGCGCAGTCGGCGAACACGCGGGCTGCGCCCTTCGCTATTTGGCGCCGGGGCCGTGTGGTGAAAACGGTTCCGTGGCCCGTCAGGCCTGGTTTTGAACGCTGCGCTCGAGCACGGCGCCGCACGGCGGTGGAACACGGTTCCGCAAGCGCGCGTTGCGCTCAAGAAGAACAAGGAGTGGTCGTCATGCACGCCGGTGAGCGTCTGAACAGCATTACTCACCTCGTGGGCGCGATGTTGTCGGTAGCGGGGCTCGTCTCGCTCGTGACGCTCGCGGCGCTGGATCACGACGCCTGGAAGGTCGTGAGCTTTGCGGTATACGGGGCGATGTTGTGCGCGCTGTACACGATCTCGACGCTGTATCACGGCGTGCGCGGCCTCCGCCTGAAGGCAGTGCTGCAAAAGTGCGACCATGCCGCGATCTATCTGCTCATCGCGGGCAGCTATACTCCGTTCACGCTGGTGACGCTGCGTGGGCCCTGGGGCTGGTCGCTCTTCGGCGTGAGCTGGGGGCTCGCGGTCCTTGGCATCGTTCAGGAACTCACGCTCGGGCGGCGCACGAGAGTACTTTCGATGGTGCTCTACGTGGTGATGGGCTGGCTCGCGGTGGTGGCGGTTCGCCCGCTCGTCGAAGCCTTGCCGGCCGCGGGCACGGCGTGGCTGCTGACCGGTGGCGTCATTTACAGCGCCGGCATTTATTTTTTCGTCAATGACGAGCGCATCCGGCACGGACATGGAATCTGGCATCTGTTCGTACTCGCCGGGAGCGTCTGTCAATTCGTGAGCGTCGCGCGCTACGTCGCGTGACGCGTCAATGCGAAGACATCGTACGGCCGCCGCAGTGTCCGCGGCTGCACGATGCAACGTGACGCCAGACGACGGGTCTCGATAGACCCGTCCGTTCCATGAAGAAAAAACGCGGCGCGCGCACTGGCGCGCCGTCCGAACAACGCGAAAAGGCGGCTTCACCGGGCGCATTCGAACCCGGCAACTGCCTGGCTGCGCAGCGCGCCTTCGGGCCGCGAAGCGCCGCCCGCGCTACTGCAATACAACAGGTGTTTATGTCTTTCGATTCTCTCGGCTTGTCCGAACCGCTGGTCCGCGCAGTCAACGAACTGGGGTACAGCACGCCCACGCCTATCCAGGCGCAAGCCATTCCCGCCGTGCTCGGCGGCGGCGACCTGCTCGCCGGCGCGCAAACCGGCACCGGCAAGACCGCTGGCTTCACGCTGCCGATCCTGCAGCGCCTCACGGACATGCCGCCGGCAGCGGGTGGCAAGCGCGTCGTGCGCGCGCTGATCCTCACGCCCACGCGCGAACTGGCCGCGCAGGTCGAAGAAAGCGTGCGCGCCTATGGCAAGTATCTGAAGCTCAAGTCCACGGTGATGTTCGGCGGTGTCGGCATCCATCCGCAGATCGACGCGCTCAGGCGCGGCGTGGATATCGTGGTCGCGACGCCGGGCCGCCTGCTCGATCACATGCAGCAAAAGACGATCGATCTTTCGCAGCTCGACATTCTCGTGCTCGACGAAGCCGACCGCATGCTCGACATGGGCTTCATCCACGACATCAAGCGCGTGCTCGCGAAGCTCCCGCCCAAGCGCCAGAACCTGCTCTTCTCGGCCACCTTCGCCGATGAGATCAAGGCGCTCGCCGACAGCCTGCTCGACTCGCCCGCACTCATCGAAGTCGCGCGCCGCAATACCACGGCCGAAACCGTGGCGCAGAAGATCCACCCCGTCGACCGCGACCGCAAGCGCGACCTGCTCACGCATCTGATCCGCCAGCACAACTGGTTTCAGGTGCTTGTGTTCACGCGCACCAAGCACGGCGCGAACCGCCTCGCCGAACAGCTCACGAAGGACGGCATCAGTGCCCTCGCGATTCACGGCAACAAGAGCCAGTCGGCACGCACGCGCGCCTTGAGCGAGTTCAAGGACGGCACGCTCCAGGTGCTCGTCGCCACCGACATCGCCGCGCGCGGGATCGATATCGATCAACTTCCGCACGTCGTCAACTACGATCTGCCGAACGTGCCCGAGGACTACGTGCACCGCATCGGCCGCACCGGCCGCGCGGGCGCGACGGGTGAAGCCGTGTCGCTCGTGTGCGTGGACGAGCATCAACTGCTCAAGGACATCGAGAAGCTCATCAAGCGCGCGGTGCCCCAGGAGGTCATTGCCGGCTTCGAGCCGGATCCGAACGCGAAGCCTGAGCCGATCCAGCGCCGCAGCCAGCCCCAAGGGCGCTCGCCGCGCCAGGGGCAAGGCCAGGGCCGCGGTGCGTCGAAAGGCGCGGATGCCGCGAACGGCGGCCGCCCCGCGCAGGCGCGCGAACCGCGCGAGCCGCGTGAGCCGCGCGGCGGCAACCGCGGCGAGGGCAACCGGGAAAGCGGCCGTGACGGCAACCGCTCGCATGCAGCCAACGGTGGCGGCAACGGCGGCCAGCGCCCGGCCAAGCCCGCCTCGAACGGCAGCGGCATGCGCACCGCCAAACCCGTGAAGCAGCAAGGCGCCAATCACGGCGCACAAGGCGAGCGCGGCGAGCATACGCGCCGCGAAAGCCAGCGCGGCGTTTCGCACGAGAGCGCACTGGGCCGCCCGCAACAACGCAAGCCGCAAGGCAACCCGGGCGCGCTGCTCGGCGGCCGCCCGGGCGGCAATTCGCGTCGCGACGGCAACGGCCAGCGCGATCGCTGATCTTCGCGTCCGGAAACGAAAAAGCCCGCTCCGGCAGCGGGCTTTTTGTTTTCGCGGGCCGTTGTCCCAGGGCCCGTTATCAGCGTGAACAGGCCCTAGCGGAAGAAGACGTGTTGCGTGATCTTCGCGAGCGGATAGTGCACGCCGGGCCGGATCTTCGCGGGCAGGTTGAGCGGCTTGAGCAGCATCTTCACGCACATGTCGGCGGAAAGATTGTGGCGCACCAGCTTGTTCACGCGCGCGGTGAGTTCGCGGCTATAGGCTTCGTCGCGCACGCGCTCGGGGTAGCGGCCCGCGTACACATGGCGCAGCGCGATCTCGGAATCCTCGTTCTTGATTTCCATCACGCGGCGCATGAGCGCGCCGAGCACGGCGAGACGCCCGTGTCCTTCTATCTGGTTGTACTTCTTGAAGTAGCTGAAAAAGTGCTTGTAGTGGCGTACTTCGTCGCTGCGAATGTTGTCGGTAATTTCCTTGAGCACGGGCTCATCCGAACATTCGCCGATCGCGCGGTAGAGCGTGGCGGTGCCGGTTTCGACGACGCAGCGCGCGACCATTTCGAGCGCTCGCGTTTTCTCGAACTCCTCGAACGAACAGGTCTTCGAATACTCTTCGATGAAGGTCTGAAACGCCGCGTCCCAGTCGAACTCGGGCCACACGTACTGGATGTACGTCTTCAGCGCGCGCCCATGCTGAAGCTCCTCGGGCTCCCATTCGCGGTTGAGCCACTCGGAGACCTCGGGGTCGCCGTTGAAGAACACGTTCAGGTTGCTCGTGTAAAGGTCAGAACCGCTTTCAATGAACGAAGAGGCGGCGAGGAGCAACATCAGGTCTTCGTTGGCGGCAGCGCGTTGACGGTCGATACGTGTGAGATCGATGTCTTCGATGCGCCAGGGCATCACATGGCGAGGCTCATTGTCGTTACGCATTGTGTCCTACTCCCGAAGCGGCGTTTTACGCCCGCGACGCGCGGCACCCGGCCGGAAGCCCGAGGCCCGGCGAATTGCGCCAGTCACGCGCGGCGAACGTTACAAGCCATCCCTATTTCCATCTTAGCTGTACTTTCGCGTAGCTGCAGTCACAAAGCACAGACCGGACCCGCTTTCCACAGTTCCGGGAATGGACGACCTCTCCGAATTACGTCATGTAACGATCTCTGGTCGAGGCGCAAACGCAATACCCGCGGGCATACCGTGTTTTGATGCGTAGCGTATTGAAGCGGATGCGCTCGCTGCGTGCCGCGATGCGGTACGAACTTCAAGTGATTTCGCGAATCTGGGCGGCTTGCACCACCGCTCTCTGCGGGCCCAAATGTCAAAGGGAAAATTTTCGGGGCGTGGTTTGTACAACGCAGCAGCGTTGACTACACTCCAGTTCCCCGAGGTAGATCCCGGGCTGGGTGCCGTTTGGGCCGCGCACAGGCGGTCCGGGCGGCCGGTCCCTCCAGCCAGTCGACTCTCCCCGGTCGCAGGCTTTCGCTCACACCACCGCATTCCTGTCGCTGCGCCGCCCTGCGGGCCGCAACCGGCGACCTCTGATGCGGCAACACGGAGAGAACGATGCTGAGTCCGCATGAATTCGCCACCCTGCTGCTAGTCCAGGACGCCCCCAATCAGCTCGACATGGAGCGAGAAGAACTGGACGCCTTGCTCGAACGACAGCTCGTCCAACTGGAGCGCCTTGCATCCGGCCTTCAGCAATGGCGACTAACCGAAATCGGCGACTCCGCGTTGCGCGCCATCAAACGATGTTCGTAGCCTGATTCCGCGGGCCGAGTACCCGCGCAGCCACAGGCTCCATAGCCTTTTTTCGATTTGCGCGGACGCATGGATCGTCCGCCCGCCCGGCTTGTCGGGCACGTCCCCGATGCAGGCGCACGGCAGTAGACGTACGCGCCTGCAGTGCATGGTCACGCGGACCCGCGCGCTTCATGCCCGCGTGACCATTTTTTTACGCGTGTCTCCTTGCTCGCGGGCACGTGCACACCTTGCCGCGGCACTGATCGGCTGTTCGCCTACCCGGCTCGCAGTGTGGGGTCGACCGCCGCGCGCCAGCTCAGCGCCTGCGCGCGCTGCGTGTTGAGGAAGTTCACCCATTCATTCCGCGCCTCGCCATTGCCGCTCTTGCCGAGCGCGGTGTAGTGCTGCGCGAGCTGACCCTGGAAGCCGCAAAACTGGTCCTGGGGGAGCCTGCCGCGCCGATTCGCGACCCACGCGTCGAAAATAGCCGCGTAAACGCCTGGCGCATACGCACCGAAATCGACCTCCTGGCCGCCGCACATCTGCTGCAAAGCGGCGAGCGAGGGCGCGCGCCCCCCGCCCTCCGGGCCCGGCGGCGCGCCCACGCACCCCGCGAGCAGCACGGCCGCACCGATCATTGCAATTGCACGCATGATTGCCTCGTTATCGTTTTCGACTGGTTGGAACGACTGCATCCCGACCAGGTATTGTCGCACCGCGCCGCACGAGCGACACCTTGGGCGTTGCGTGCCGCCGAAGCGGGCGCAAATCGCGTTCGGGCTATGCCGGGTTCGATGCCGCGCGCCGCGTTGCGGGGGTCGACGCGCTTACCGCCGCGCACCTTCCAGGGAGACTGTAGGATGCCTCAGCCGCACGCCGGGTCTTACATCCCCGCGCTGGACCAGGGCACGACGAGTTCCCATGCCCTGCTGGTCGAGCGCGGCGGCGCAATCGTCGCGCTCGCGCAGAGGGAGTTCGCGCAACTTTACCCGCGGCCCGGCTGGGTCGAGCATGATCCGCGCGACATCTGGTCGAGCCAGGCAGGCATCGCGGCTGAGGCGGGCGTCGGGGCTGCCGCGATTGCGGGCATCGGCATCACGAACCAGCGCGAAACGACCATCGTATGGGATCGTGCAACGGGTCAGCCCGTGTACAACGCCATCGTCTGGCAGGACCGCCGCACGGCCGGCTATTGCGGCGAACGGAAAGCGCGCGGCCTCGAGCCGATGGTGCGCGCGAAAACCGGCCTGCCGATCGACGCGTACTTCTCGGCCACGAAAATCCGCTGGATTCTCGATCAGGTCGAGGGCGCACGCGAAAACGCGCGCGCGGGCCGGCGCGATATCGGCGAGCTCCAGCGGCACTGGAGCCTCGAGCGCCGCTTCGCGCCCTCGTTGCCGCGCGGCGATGCAGCCAGGCGCCTGGCGGGCTGGCAGCGCGCGATCGTCGCGGCAAAAGCGTGGGCCGACGCCGGCTGCGCAGACGCAGCGGACGACGGCCAGGCATCGCAGGCCGCCTGGGCGGTACGTGCAAAGAGCAAAAGCACGTATGATGGGGGGTTTCCACCTTCCCGCCTGCCTGGCTCAAGGCGCGCACCGGCCGCTGGCCGCGCGCTGCCCGGCCTCTCTCGTTTCACGCATGATCGACCATCTCATCTGCGACTGTGACGGCGTGCTCGTCGACAGCGAAGTCATCGCCGACCGCGTTCTGTTCGATACGCTCTCCAGCACCTTTCCCGGCATCGATTTTCACGCCGCCGTGAATGCTGCGTTCGGCCAGCAGACCTCGCGCTTTCTCGCCGACGTCGCCGCGCGCTTCGACCTCACGATGCCCGAGGACTTTCTCGAGACCATCGAACATCGTTGCGAAGCCGCCATTGCCGAATCGGTGAGCCCGATCAACGGCGTGCGCGACGCCCTGCGCCAGGTGACGCTGCCTGCCGCCGTCGTCTCGAACAGCCGGCTCACGCGCGTGCACGCTTCGGTGCGGCGCGCCGGGCTCGACACGATCTTCGGCGAGCGCATCTTTAGCGCCGAGCAGGTCGCGCGGCCCAAGCCTTACCCGGATGTCTACCTGCACGCGGCGCAGCAGCTAGGCGTGGAGCCGGCGCGCTGCATCGTGGTCGAAGACAGCATTTCGGGTTTGAACGCCGCGCGCGCGGCAGGCATGAGGACGATTGCGTTCGTGGGCGCGAGCCACATTCCTTCGGGCTACGCCGACGTGCTGCGCGAAATGGGCATCACGCGCATCATGGCGCACATGGAAGAACTGCCGGCGCTCGTCGAGGCCGGCGTGCGCGGCGAATTCGGCGACCTGCAGTCGTAAGGCCGCGCGCCCCACCGGCGCGCCGGCCGCAAACGTCGCGCACGCCGCAATGAAAACGGCACGCGGCGCCCGTCGGCGCCACGTCCCTCACCCCGCTACCTTCAGCGCCTCAGGCCGGCTCGGCGCAACGCTCGCGCGCCACGGCGAGCGACTCGCGAAACGCCGCCAGCTCGGCAATCGAAAGCACCGGCAGATTGTGCAGCTTCGCGAAGTCGTCGACCTGCTTGCCGCGCGCCATCGTGCCGTCCGGGTTCATCAGTTCGCACAGCACACCGGCGGGCGCGAGGCCCGCGAGTACTGCCAGATCGACGGTGCCTTCGGTATGGCCGCGGCGCGCCAGTACGCCGCCCTGCTGCGCGCGCAGCGGGAACACGTGGCCGGGGCGCACGATATCCGCAGGCTTCGCGTCAGGCGCGATCGCGGCGCGGATCGTCGTCACGCGGTCGGCGGCCGAAACGCCCGTGCTCACACCGTCGCGCGCTTCGATCGAGACCGTGAACGCGGTGCGGTTGCGGCTCTCGTTGTGTGCCACCATCGGCGGCAGGTCGAGCGCGCGCACCTTTTCGTCGGACAGACACAGGCACACGATGCCGCTGCATTCGCGGATGAAAAGCGCCATCGTTTCGGCCGTGAGGCGTTCGGCGGCGACGATCAGGTCGGCCTCGTCCTCGCGGTCGTGGTCGTCCTGCAGCACGACCGGGCGGCCTTCGCGCATGGCCTGCAACGCGGCGGCGATGCGCGGCGGCACGGGCTCGGAATCGATGAACGGGAGATCGGCGGCGGCGTCGAGCGGCGCGCCCTGGGATGAAGCGAGAGGGGTACTGGCACTAAGGGACATATGAAACGCTCCTCGCGAGAGTTAGGCGAAAAACGTTTCAGGGCATTGCAAACAGACAGGAATCCCCGGCACGCGTGATTCGGCAGGCAGGCGGCGCGCCCCGGAAAGGGGGGACGCTCGCGCATCGGCCGAAACGCCGCGGCGGATGGGCAAACATGACCATCTGCACATCTTCTTTCATCCGGACTATGACCGTCGGCTCTGGCTTCGCACCAGATCTGCTGACCCTGCGCACGACACCATGAGGCTCGCGCAGGCGCTCGCGGGCTCGTCGGCCTTGCCTTGCGGCGCGGCCGGCATACCGCCGGTGGGGAATTTCGCCCCGCCCTGAAGACGCACTGATTACCGGATCAACCGGCGGGCAAAGGATACAACAGGCTGCGCAACTGTGCAGCGCGAAAAACTACGACTCGAGAATTTTCTCGACGATGCGACGCGGCTCATGCCGGCTGCGCCGCGCCGGTTGCGACCGTCCCGGCCGCCTCGGCCGTTCTGACCGCCTCGGCTGCCGATGCCGCTTCCCCGCCCGGCACGTACCAGCGCGGCGGCGTCTCGGCATTGAGTGTCACGCGAAACACGCGCGCCCCGGTATCGCCCGGGTTGCGCAGGCTGTACGGCTGGTCGGCGTCGAATACGATCGCGTCGCCGGTTGCGAGCAGCTGGCGCCGATCGTGCACGCTCACTTCGAGTGTGCCCTCGCTCACCACGAGGTTCACCGTCGTGCCGGGCGCGCGGCGCACGCCGGGCTCGGTGTGCAGAGGCGCGATGCGCAGTTCGTGGAATTCGGCGGCGGCGGGCTCGCCTTCCGGATAGAGCGCGCGCGCCGAATAGCGCCCGTCGGCGGAAACGAGGCGCGACGCCCGCTCGGCGGGCAAATGCTCGAAACCGTTCACGGCATGCCGCCGCAGGAACGCCGCAACCGAGACCTTCAGCGCCGCCGCGACCTTGCACAGCACCTTGATCGACGGCACGCTGCGCGCCGACTCGACTTGAGCAAGCATCGCGCGCGAGACGCCCGAGGCGCGTGCGAGCGCATCGAGCGAAAGCTGGCGTTCGGCGCGCAGCCGGGCGAGGTTCACCCCCACGAGAGACTCCAGCGTCTCGCAAGATCCTTCAGTGTGCGCAAGATTGGGCTGTGCATCGCGTACGAGCGCGAGAGGTGAATGCATGGCTGCCTCCGGGCAGCGCCGCGTCATGGCGGCGCAAGAGCATGAATGGAGGCAAGACTAGCATCGGCGTTTGCCGCGCCCAACGAAGTTATCTTCACACTGTTATCAGTATTGCAGAGCGCAAATCCTGGATTGCTTTCGCGCCTGGCGCATAAGGAGCATTGCCCTCGCCGGACACTCACGTATTCTGCTGCCGCGCCTCCAGGCGCGCATCGCGCAGCGGTACGGCGCGCGTGTCGAGCCGCGCCGCCGCCCATGTGAGCACGAGCGCCGCCACCGAGACGGCCGCGGCCACCCACGGCAGCGAGTCGAGCGCCACCCCGTGCGCGATGGCGAGACCGCCCATCCACGCGCCCATTGCGTTACCCACGTTGAAGGCGCCGATGTTCAGCGTCGAAGCGAGATTCGGCGCCGCCGCCGCCTTCGCGACCACGCGCATCTGCAGCGGCGGCACGGTCGCGAACGCGGCGATGCCCCACACGAATACGGTGATCGCGGCGGGCCACATGGCGTGGCTCGTCTTCGTGAAGACGGCCATGACCACGGCAAGCATCACGAGAATGCCCATGAGCGAAGGCATCAGCGCGCGATCCGCGAGCTTGCCGCCCAATGTGTTGCCAAGCGTCAGGCCCACGCCGAACAGCACGAGCATCAGCGTCACCCCACGCGGCGAGAAGCCGCCCACCTGTTCGAGAATCGGCGCGATGTAGGTGAACACGACGAACACACCGCCAAAGCCCAGCACCGTCATGCCGAGCGCGAGCCACACCTGCGGGTCGCGCAGCACGCGCACTTCGTGGCCGAGCCCCGCCGGTCCGCTGTCGTGATGGTTGGGCACCAGAGCCGTCACGCCGGCGAGCGAAATCACGCCAAGGCCGCTCACGATCCAGAACGCCACGCGCCAGCCGAACTGCTGGCCAATGGCTGTGCCGAACGGCACGCCCAGCACAGTGGCGAGCGTGAGCCCTGTGAACATCAGCGCGATGGCGCTCGCCCGCTTCTCCTGCGGCACGAGCGAGGCGGCCACGACAGCGCCGATGCCGAAGAACGAGCCGTGCGCGAACGACGCGACGACGCGAGCGACCATCAGGAGCGAATAGTTCGAGGCGACCGCGCACATCACATTGCCGACGATGAACACGGCCATCAGCAGTTGCAGCGCGAGCTTGCGCGGCATGCGGCTCGTCAGCGCGGCAAGCAGCGGCGCGCCGGCCGCCACGCCAAGCGCATAACCGGTCACGAGCAGGCCCGCGGCAGGGATCGTCACGTGCAGATCGCGCGCCACATCGGGCAACAGCCCCATGATGAGGAACTCGGTCGTGCCGATGGCAAAGGCGCTGATGGCCAGCGCGAGCAAGGGGATAGGCATCGAAATCTCCGAAAATCAGCCTGGATTCAAACGGGCTTCGGCGACATCCAGCGACCATCAAGCCGCCGCGCCGGCCGCCGGCGACGTCACGAACTCGACGACGACACCCGGCGCGAGCGCAACGAACAGCTGCACTTCTGCGCTCGCCGACGCCTCCGCCAGCTGGTACGGCACGCGGTGCGCGGCCAGCCGCTCGACGAGCGCGCGCCACTCGGCGCCCGGCGCCACGCGAAACGCCACATGGTCGATGCGCGGCGCCACGAGCACCGACGCTGCGCCTGGCGACCGGGCGGGCCCGGTCGCATCGACCAGATGAACGACCGGCCGGCCGTTCGCGTAGAGCCAGTGGCCGTCCACGCGAAACGGCGGACGCGCGCCCTCGTCGAGGCCGACGATGTCGCGAAAGAAGCGGCATGCGCCTTCGAGATCGGGCGTGACGAGGGTGACGTGATCGAGTTGCATGGCGTGCGGGCCGAGACAGTTATCCTGAAAACACGCGCATTGTCGCGGCTACGCTCGAATTTGATAATTGGCGTAGCATTTGAATCATTTTCAATTGTTTTCTAATAATCGCGATGGATAACCTCGGCGATGTGCGTCTTTTTGTGGAGGCTGCGCGCCTCGGCAGCCTTTCCGCGGCGGGCCGCAAGCTCGCGCTCACGCCCGCGGCGGCCAGCGCCCGGCTCGCGCGCCTCGAAGCGGAGTTGCGTGCGCGTCTTTTCGACCGCACCACGCGGCAGCTGCGCCTCACCGACGAAGGCCGCCTCTATCTGACTTGCAGCGAGCACGCGCTGCGCTCGCTCGACGACGCCAAAGCGGCCTTGCAGGAGGGCCAGAACGCGGTGCGCGGCAAAGTGCGCATTTCGGCGACCTCCGATTTCGGCCGCAATCTGCTGATGACCTGGCTCGACGAATTCCACGGCCGCTATCCCGACGTGCGTTTCGCGCTGATGTTGACCGACTCGCTCTCGAATCTCGTGCTCGAAGACATCGACCTCGCGATCCGCTTCGGCACGCCGCAGGACAGCTCGCTCGTGGCGCGCTGGCTCGCGCCGAACCGCCGCGTGCTGTGCGCCTCGCCCGAGTACCTCGCGCGTTGCGGCGAGCCGCGGGAGCCGAACGATCTGGCCCGTTTCGACTGCATCGTGATCGGTTCGGCGGCGGGGCCGGTGAACGAATGGCGCTTCACGCGCGGCGGCGGAGCGCAGACCGGAACGCACACGGAAACGCAGACCTACACGGTGCCGCTCGACGGCGCGCTCGAGTCCACGGATGGCGAAGTGGCGCGCCAGTGGGCGCTCTGCGGTTACGGACTCGCGGTGAAGTCGATCTGGGATGTCGCCGACGATCTGCGTGCCGGGCGGCTCAAGACGGTGATGCCCGAGTGGCGCTACCCCGATGCGCCGCTGCACGCGCTCTATCACCGCAACCGCTTTCTCGCGCCGCGCGTGAGGGTCCTGCTCGATTTCCTCACCGAGCGCTTCGCGCAGACTTCGGGCGAACTGGAGGCGCTCGTCCCCTGCACGGATCCAGCCGTCGCGCCGCAAAGCCGTAGACGCAAACGGATATAATGTCGGATTGCGCAGAAAGCGATCCGCAGCCGCGTCCGCATGGGCAAGCATTGGCAAATGCGCCGGCAAGAAAAGAAAGCGAAAAAGAAGTGAAAGGCAACGGGGAACGTCCGGGTTGCAAAACGGATTGCAAAGCGCGGATTGCAAAGCGCGGATCGCAAAGCGCGGATTGCAAAGCGCGCATCGCCAGAAACAGGGTGCCGACGCCGGTCTCATCACCGGTCTCCCCGCATCCCGATTCGGCCCCCACAACACACCGTAGTCCTGACGTGCAGACCGCGCATCACGCGCGTGCATCAAGCGGACGACGCCCCCAGGTCAACCACTGCGAACGGCGAAACCCGATGACCAAGAAAGTTTATGTAAAGACCTTTGGCTGCCAGATGAACGAGTACGACTCCGACAAGATGGTCGACGTACTCGGCGCCGCCGAAGGTCTCGTGAAGACCGACACCCCCGAAGACGCGGACGTCATTCTCTTCAACACCTGCTCGGTGCGCGAGAAGGCGCAGGAGAAGGTCTTCTCCGACCTCGGCCGCGTGCGCGAACTGAAGGAAGCGAACCCCAACCTGCTGATCGGCGTAGGCGGCTGTGTGGCGAGCCAGGAAGGCGCGGCGATCGTCGCGCGCGCGCCGTATGTGGACCTCGTGTTCGGCCCGCAAACGCTGCACCGCCTGCCGCAGATGATCGACGCGCGCCGCGCCTCGGGCCGCGCGCAGGTGGACATCACCTTCCCCGAAATCGAGAAGTTCGACCATCTGCCGCCCGCGCGCGTGGAAGGCCCGAGCGCGTTCGTCTCGATCATGGAAGGCTGCTCGAAATACTGCAGCTACTGCGTCGTGCCCTACACGCGCGGCGAGGAAGTCTCGCGACCGCTCGACGACGTGCTCACCGAAATCGCGGGCCTCGCCGACCAGGGCGTGCGTGAAGTCACGCTGCTCGGCCAGAACGTGAACGCCTATCGTGGCAAATTCGGCGGCGCCTCGACGGCTGCCGCGCACGATGTGGCCGACTTCGCCACGTTGATCGAATACGTCGCCGACATCCCCGGCATCGAGCGCATCCGCTACACGACCTCGCACCCGAAGGAGTTCACGCAGCGCCTGATCGACACCTACGCGAAGGTGCCCAAGCTCGTGAGCCACCTGCACCTGCCGGTGCAGCACGGCTCGGACCGCGTGCTCATGGCCATGAAGCGCGGCTACACCGTGCTCGAATACAAGTCGATCATCCGCAAGCTGCGCGCGATCCGTCCGGACCTGTCGCTCTCCACGGACTTCATCGTCGGCTTCCCCGGCGAGACCGAAGAGGACTTCCAGAAGATGATGGCGCTCGTCGAGGAGATGAGCTACGACACGAGCTTCTCGTTCATCTACAGCCCGCGCCCGGGCACGCCCGCCGCGAATCTCGAAGACGACACGCCGCGCGAGGTGAAACTCAAGCGCCTGCAGCATCTGCAGGCCACGATCGAGGAGAACGTGGCGCGCATCAGCCAGTCGATGGTCGGCCGGGTCGAGCGCATTCTCGTGGAAGGCCCTTCGCGCAAGGACCCGGGCGAACTCTCGGGCCGCACGCAGAACAACCGCGTCGTAAACTTCCCGGCGCCGCTCGCTTCGCACGCTCGCCTGATCGGCCAGATGATCGACGTGAAGATCAACCACGCGTACCCGCACTCGCTGCGCGGCGAACTCGTGCTCGCGCACGAAGACGCTTCGACGCTCGCGCATTAATCGGTTCGACGCACCCAGCCAGGAATTCAGGAGTTCAAAGACACCTTGAAGCCCAATCAGCAGCATCTGGAATTCACCGCGCCGCGCGACGACAACGCGCGGCTCGCCAACCTCTGCGGCCCGCTCGACGAAAACCTGCGCCAGATCGAGCAAGCGCTCGACGTGACGCTCGCGCGGCGCGGCCATCGCATCACCATTCGCGGGCGTGGCGCGAGGCTCGCGCTCGCGGCGCTCGAGAACTTCTACAACCAGGCGCGCGATCCGCTCTCCGTCGACGACATTCAACTCGCGCTCGTCGAAGCCCGGCACCCCGCGAACTTCGGCGCCAATTCGGCGAACGATCCGCGCGGCAACGGCAACGGCGGCGTGCGCGGCAGTGTGGACGGCGGCAACGAAGCCGCCGGGATCGATGCGCGGGATGTGAGATTCCGCGGCGACCCCGATCATCCGTTCGACGAGCCCGCGCGCGAAGGCGTCGATGTCGAGGAACTGGGCCCGAAACTCTACACTCGGCGCGCCGACCTGCGCGGCCGCACGCCCGCGCAGCGCGAATATCTGAAGCAGATCGTCTCGCACGACGTGACGTTCGGCATCGGGCCCGCGGGCACCGGCAAGACCTATCTCGCCGTGGCCTGCGCCGTGGACGCGCTCGAGCGCGACCAGGTCAAGCGCATCGTGCTCACGCGCCCGGCCGTGGAAGCGGGCGAGCGTCTGGGCTTCCTGCCCGGCGATCTGTCGCAGAAGGTCGATCCGTATCTGCGACCGCTCTACGACGCGCTTTACGATCTGCTCGGCTTCGACAAGACGGCGAAGATGTTCGAGCGCCAGATGATCGAAATCGCGCCGCTCGCCTACATGCGCGGGCGCACGCTCAATCACGCGTTCATCATTCTCGACGAGGCGCAGAACACCACGCCCGAGCAGATGAAGATGTTCCTCACGCGCATCGGCTTCGGCTCGAAGGCGGTCGTGACCGGCGACACCACGCAGATCGACTTGCCGCGCGGCCACAAGAGCGGCCTGATCGAGGCGCAGCATGTGCTGAAGGACGTGCGCGGCATCGCGGTCACGCACTTCACGAGTGCGGACGTCGTGCGCCATCCGCTCGTCGCGCGTATCGTCGAGGCTTATGACGCGCATTCGAAAAAGGACGAAGGCGCCGGCGACGCGCGCTAACGCCGCCGCCTGCGTCGTTTCATAGCTTCAGCCCCATGCCCCGCGCACCGAAACTCAAACTGACCGTGCAGTTCCCCGCCGCGAAGGCGTTCCCCGAGCACAAGGCTGCGCTGCCGCGCGCCACCGTGGCGGCATGGCTCAAGGCCGCGCTCTTCGCGGACGCGGAACTGGCCGTGCGCTTCGTCGACGCCGAGGAGGGCCGCACGCTCAACCGCACTTATCGCGGCAAGGACTACGCCACCAACGTGCTCACCTTCGCCTATGCGCAAAGCGAGGACGATCCGGTCACGGGCGATCTGATCCTGTGCTGCCCCGTGGTGGAAAAGGAAGCCGCCGAGCAGGGCAAGCCGCTCGCCGCGCACTACGCGCATCTGCTCGTACACGGCGCGCTGCACGCGCAGGGCTACGATCACGAAGACGAGGCCGAAGCCGAAGAGATGGAAGGCATCGAGACCGAGGTGCTCAACTCGCTAGGCTTTCCCGATCCGTACAAGTAAGCCCCCGCCATGAACGACCCACGCACGCCCGGTTTCGCCGAACCCTCAGCACTGCCCGAGGCAGCCGATGCGGGCGTGCCCTGCGCCGGCTACCCGCCGGTGCTCGGCGAGTCGCGGCTCCTGAGCGAGGACGAGTTGCAGGCCTCGCTCGCCTGCACGCTGAAAGCGCGAGGCTGGGACGGCGCGAGCGACATCTGGCTCTTCGGCTATGGCTCGCTGATCTGGAACCCAGGGCTGCCCACGGTGGAGAACGTGCGTTCGCGTGTGCACGGCTACCATCGCGGGCTTTACCTGTGGTCGCGCGTGAACCGCGGCACGCCCGAGCAGCCCGGACTCGTGCTCGCGCTCGACCGCGGCGGCTCGTGCGCGGGCGTCGCGTTCCGTCTTGCGGCCGAGGGCGTGATGCCGCACCTCGAAGCGCTCTGGCGGCGCGAGATGCCGATGGGCTCGTACCGTCCCGCCTGGCTGCCTTGCGTGCTCGCAGACGGGCGCCGCGTCGCGGCGCTCGCATTCGTCATGCGGCGCGATGTGGCGTCTTACACCGGCAAGCTTTCCGAAGCCACGGTTCGCACCGTGTTCGGCTGCGCATCGGGCCGCTACGGCACGACGCTCGACTACGTGCGTCGTACCGTCGAGGCCCTGCGCGAAAGCGGGATGCGCGACCGCGCGCTGGAGCGGCTGCTTGCGCGCTGCGCTTGAGCCGGGACTCACGGCGAGCCGCTTTTTCGTCCACCGGGCGACCACGCCGCATCTGCGTTAGGATGGATCAGCCGCTGCGTGCCCCGCGTGCGGCAATACATGGTCGCGCCACAGGCATGTTGTATCCTTAACCCTCCGCAACAGCGCGCCCTGCCCCCAAGCGGCAAAGGGCGCACCACCATGAACGACTCTTATCCCAGTCGACGCCAGACCGACAAACCGCAGGAAAAGCGCTCCCTGCTCGAGCGGCTGACCGACTTCATCTCGCCCGAACCCGACTCTCGCAGCGAGCTTCTCGAAATCCTCCAGGACGCGCACGCGCGCAACCTGATCGACGCCGATTCGCTTTCGATGATCGAAGGCGTGTTCCAGGTATCCGAGCTATGCGCGCGCGACATCATGATCCCGCGCGCCCAGATGGACGCGATCAACATCGCCGAAAGTCCTGACGAATTCATTCCGTTCGTGCTGGAGAAAGCGCACTCGCGCTACCCGGTATACGACGGCAACCGCGACAACGTGATCGGCGTGCTGCTCGCCAAAGACCTGCTGCGCTACTACGCCGAAGAGGAATTCGACGTGCGCGGCATGCTGCGCCCGGCCGTGTTCATCCCCGAGTCCAAGCGCCTGAACGTGCTGCTGCACGACTTTCGCCAGAACCGCAATCACATCGCCATCGTCGTGGACGAATACGGCGGCGTGGCCGGTCTCATCACGATCGAGGACGTGCTGGAGCAGATCGTGGGCGACATCGAGGACGAGTACGACTTCGACGAGGAAAGCGGCAACATCATCGCGTCGCCCGACGGGCGGTTCCGCGTGCGCGCGCTCACCGAAATCGAGCAGTTCAACGAGGCGTTCGGCACCCATTACTCCGACGAGGAAGTCGATACGATCGGCGGCTTCGTCACGAATCACTTCGGGCACGTGCCGCATCGCGGGGAGAAGGTGCGCATCGACGACCTGATCTTCGAGGTGCTGCGCGCCGACGCGCGCCAGGTTCACATGCTGCTGGTGCGGCGCGACCCGTTGGCCGGCCAGCGCGAAGCCGCGCTGCAGCCGCCGGGCACCTGAGGCAACCCGACGCAACGCGAACGCGCCGCCTGTGTGCCGACGACGCCAGCCTCCGGGCTGGCGTTTTTGCTTCGAGCGCGCCGACGCTTCGATCCATCCCCAGGAGAGCATCCCGGTACCGTCGCACGAAAGTGCTATCGTTGCGCTCGTCGCGCAATTCGCGCTCGCGCTGTTCAGCGCGCTTTCCATCGCATTCCACAGCACCGCATGGCCGACCCGATCGATACCCGCACGCACAGCGAGACGCGCGCGACGGAAACCACCCTCGCTACCAATGGCGCCGCACGCCGCGCGCTGCCCTTCTGGCACTATCTCGCCGCCGCCGCGCTGGGCGCGCTCAACACGCTGTCGTTCGCGCCCACGCCGCACGGCGGCTGGCTCGCCATTGCGATCTTTGCGCTGCTCTACTTCTGGCTCACGCGCACCACCGGCTGGAAGAGCGCGCTCTTCACGGGCTGGGCGTTCGGCTTCGGCAACTTCGTGAGCGGCGTATGGTGGCTCTACGTGAGCATGCACTTCTACGGCGGCATGCCCGCGGTGCTCGCGGGCGCCGCGCTCGTGCTGTTCTCGCTTTACCTCGGCCTGTATCCGGCGCTCGCCGCACTCGTCTGGTCGTTTTGCGCCGGACACGCGAAGCAGGGAAGCAGCGGCGAGCTGCCGTTCTCGCCGACGTGGCACGGCGCGTTCGCATTCGCGAGTGCGTGGGCGCTCGGCGAATGGGCGCGCGGCTATGTGTTCACCGGCTTTCCCTGGCTTTCGAGCGGCTACGCGCAAGTGGACGGTCCGCTCGCCGGTTTTGCGCCGATCGTGGGCGTGTATGGCGTGGGCTGGGTGCTCGCGCTAGTCGCGGCGCTCATCGCGCAGGCGGTTTTGCGTGCAGGCGGCACGAAGGGGCACGGCGCGTCGCCGCGGCGCGGCGCGGTGGCCACGCCCGCGCTGCTCGCGCTCGCCGTGATCGCCGCCGGCCTGCTGCTCTCGCTCGTCTCGTGGACGCAACCCTCCGGCACGCCGCTCACCGTGCGGCTCCTGCAAGGCAACGTCAAGCAGGACATGAAGTTCTCCGAGCAGGGCATGATCGACGCCCTCAACGAGTTCCAGAAGCTGATTACCGAAAAGCCCGCCGATCTCGTCGTCACGCCCGAAACCGCGGTGCCGGTGCTCGTGCAGGAAATTCCCCAGAAGTTCGGCCGCGATATCCGCGCCTTCGCCGACGGCACCAACACGGCCATCCTGTTTGGCGCCGTGGGCGGCACGATCACGTCCGACGGCCGCGTGACCGACTACACCAACAGCCTCTTCGGCATCACGCCGGGCCAGAACGGCCTCTATCGCTACGACAAGCACCACCTCGTGCCGTTTGGCGAATTCGTGCCGTGGGGCTTCCGCTGGTTCGTCAATCTCATGAACATCCCGCTCGGCGACTTCGCGCGCGGGGCGCCCGTGCAGCCGCCGTTCCGCGTGCACGGCGAGCTGGTGGCCGTGAACATCTGCTACGAGGACATCTTCGGCGAGGAGATCGCGCGCACCGTGCGCGAGAGCCCGGACTCGCCGGGCATCCTCATCAACTCGACGAACCTCGCGTGGTTCGGCGACACCATCGCGCTCGACCAGCATCTGCAGATCGCGCGCATGCGCTCGCTCGAAACCGGCCGCCCGATGCTGCGCGCGACCAACACGGGCGCCACCGCCGCCATCGACGCGAAAGGCCGCGTGATCGCGCGTTTGCCGACATTCACGGTGGGCTCGCTCGACGTGAAAGTGGAAGGCACGAGCGGCTTCACGCCCTACGTCACGAGCGGCAACAACACGGTGATCGCCATTTCGTTGCTGCTGCTGGCGCTCGGCTTTGCGTTCGGACCGGCCTTCAAGGGCGCGAAAGCGCGCAAGCCGACGAACGGAAAGTAAGCCACGCGCGACGTCGCGCCGACGACGCAACCACCCCGCTGCCGGCCGCCCGAACCCCGTCCAGGTCTCAAGGCTCCGGCAATCCGGTAAAATTCAACGTTTTAGCACCTGGCCGCCTCCCGGCCCGGGCCACACAAGGGCAAGGGGCAAGGCGGAGAACCGCCGGGCTGGCCGCCGCGCCGGCGCGCCCGTCTGGCTCCGGCCGCCGCATTCCGCCCCCGAAAGCCCGAAAGACACTGCAGGCACACATGCTCACGTTTCAGCAAATCATCCTGACGCTCCAGTCTTACTGGGACAAGCAGGGCTGCGCACTGCTCCAGCCGATCGACATGGAAGTCGGCGCCGGCACCTCGCACGTCCACACCTTCCTGCGCGCAATCGGCCCCGAGCCGTGGCGCGCGGCCTACGTGCAGCCCTCGCGCCGCCCGAAAGACGGCCGCTACGGCGAGAACCCGAACCGTCTGCAGCACTATTACCAGTACCAGGTGGTGCTCAAGCCCGCGCCGGAGAACATCCTCGACCTGTACCTCGGCTCGCTCGAGGCGCTCGGCTTCGACCTGAAGCAGAACGACGTGCGCTTCGTCGAAGACGACTGGGAGAACCCCACGCTCGGCGCCTGGGGTCTCGGCTGGGAAGTGTGGCTCAACGGCATGGAAGTCACGCAGTTCACCTACTTCCAGCAGGTGGGCGGCCTCGACTGCAAGCCGGTGCTCGGAGAAATCACCTACGGTCTCGAGCGTCTCGCGATGTATCTGCAGAAGGTCGAGAACGTCTACGACCTCGTCTGGACCGAGTGGGAAGAGCCGGGCCCGAACGGCCCCGAAATGCGCCGCCTCACCTATGGCGACGTCTACCACCAGAACGAGGTCGAGCAGTCGACCTACAACTTCGAGCACGCGAACGTCGACCTGCTGTTCACGTTCTTCAACGCGTACGAAGCCGAAGCGAAGCGCATGATCGATCTGCAGCTCGCGCTGCCCGCCTATGAGCTCGTGCTCAAGGCCGGCCACACGTTCAACCTGCTCGACGCGCGCGGCGCGATCTCCGTGACGGAGCGCGCAGCGTACATCGGCCGCATTCGCGCGCTTTCGCGCAGCGTGGCGCAGTCGTACTACGACTCGCGCGAGAAGCTCGGCTTCCCGATGCTCGGCAACCCCGTGCACGGCGTGCCGGGCCTCACCACCGACGAACAGGACGCCGCGATGCCCGCCTGGGCGCCGCCGCTGAAGGTCGAACGCAAGTTCGACGAGGCATGACCGGATCTCAAGAACAATGACGCAAGCTCATCACGCCACTCTCCTCGTCGAACTGCTGACCGAGGAACTGCCGCCGAAGGCCCTCGCGCGCCTCGGCGACGCGTTCGCCGAAGGCATCGCGCAGCGCCTCGCCGCGCGCGACCTGATCGAAGGCGATCTCTCGTTCGAACGTTACGCGACGCCGCGCCGCCTCGCCGTCACGATCCGGAACGTGCGCAGCGTCGCGCCCGAAAAGCAGGTGCGCGAAAAAGTGCTGCCTGTTTCGGTCGCGCTCGACGCGGACGGCCAGCCCACCGCGCCGCTCGCGAAGAAGCTCGCGGCGCTCGGCTTCGCCGACTTCCCCGTGAGCGACCTCGAGCGCGCGAGCGACGGCAAGAACGAAGCGTTCTTCCTGCGCTACGCGGCGCCCGGCGCCACGCTTGCCGACGGCCTGCAAGCCGTGCTCGACGAAGCGCTCGGCAAGCTGCCGATCCCGAAGGTCATGACCTACCAGCGTCCGGACGGCAGCAACGTCCAGTTCGTGCGCCCGGTGCATCGCCTGACGGTGCTGCACGGCGAGCAGATCGTGCCGGTCACGGCATTCGGCGTCGACGCCGACGACACGACGCGCGGCCACCGCTTCCTTTCCGAAGGCCTGATCGCCATCCAGCACGCCGACGACTACGCGCACACGCTGCAGCACAAGGGTTTCGTGATCGCGAGCTACGCCGAGCGCCGCGAGTCGATTCGCGCGCAACTCATCGAGCAGGCCGGCAGCGACAAGGTCGTCATGCCCGAGTCGCTGCTCGACGAAGTGAATTCGCTCGTCGAATGGCCGGTCGTCTACGCGTGCAGGTTCGAGGACGAATTCCTGCAGGTGCCGCAGGAATGCCTGATCCTCACGATGCAGACGAACCAGAAGTATTTCGCGCTCACTGACGACCAGGGCCGCCTGCGCTCGCGCTTCCTGATCGTCTCGAACATCGCGACGCAAACGCCCGGCGAGATCGTCGAGGGCAACGAGCGCGTGGTGCGCCCGCGTCTGGCCGACGCGAAGTTCTTCTTCGAGCAGGACAAGAAGAAGCCGCTGGCCGACCGTGTGCCGCTGCTCGCGAACGTGGTGTATCACAACAAGCTCGGCTCGCAGCTGCAGCGCGTGGAGCGCCTCGAAGCGCTCGCCGGCCAGATCGCCTCGATGTGCGGCGCCGATATCGCGCTCGCGCAACGCGGCGCGCGCCTCGCGAAGGCCGACCTGCTGACCGACATGGTGGGCGAGTTCCCCGAGCTGCAAGGCACGATGGGTACCTACTACGCGCGCCACGACGGCGAGCCCGAAGAAGTGGCGATTGCGTGCTCGGAGCACTATCAGCCGCGCTTCTCCGGCGACGCCCTGCCCGCCACCACGACGGGCACGATCGTCGCGCTCGCGGACAAGCTGGAAACGCTCGTCGGGATCTGGGGCATCGGGCTCGCGCCCACCGGCGAAAAGGATCCGTTCGCGCTGCGCCGTCACGCGCTGGGCGTGCTGCGCATTCTCGTCGAGAAGCAACTGCCGCTCGACCTCGTCGAGTTGCTGCGCGCCACCTACGCGCAATTCGCAGGCATCGAGGCCGTGACGGAATCGACCCAGGCCATCTACGCGTTCTGCATCGACCGCCTGCGCGGCTTGCTGCGCGAGCGCGGCTTCGCGGCCGCCGAAGTGGACGCAGTGCTCGCGCTCAATCCCACGCGCTTCGACGACATCGTCTCGCGTCTGGATGCGGTGCGCGAATTCGCAGCGCTCGCGGAAGCGGCCTCGCTCGCGGCGGCCAACAAGCGCATCTCGAACATCCTCAAGAAGTCCGAGGATGCGCAAGACGCCGGCGTGCAGATCGCCCTTTTCGTCGAATCCGCCGAGAAGGCGCTCTTCGCGCAGCTCGAGCAGGTCGCGCCGCGCGTGGAAACGCAACTCGCCGCGCGCGAATACACGGGTGCGCTCACCGCGCTCGCGGCGCTGCGCGAAACCGTGGACACGTTCTTCAACGACGTGATGGTCAACGCCGAAGACCCGGCGCTGCGTGCGAACCGCCTCGCGCTGCTCAAGGCGCTGCATCGCCAGATGAACAGCGTCGCGGACATCTCGCGGCTGGCTGCATAAGCGCAAGGAAGCGGAACTGAGCGAGACGCCATGCCGACCAGCACCACCAGAAAACTCGTGATCCTCGACCGCGACGGCGTGATCAACGTCGACTCCGACGCGTTCATCAAATCGCCGGACGAATGGGTCGCGATACCCGGCAGCCTCGAAGCCATCGCGCGTCTGAACCAGGCGGGCTATCGCGTCGCGGTGGCGTCGAACCAGTCGGGCATCGGTCGCGGACTGTTCGACATGGCCGCGCTCAACGCCATGCACGCGAAGATGCACCGCCAGGCGGCAGCCGTGGGCGGCCGCATCGACGCCGTGTTCTTCTGCCCGCACACGGCGCAGGACCACTGCGAGTGCCGCAAGCCGCAGCCGGGCATGCTCAAGATGATCGCGGAACGCTTCGAAATCGACCCGGCCGATACCCCGGTGGTGGGCGACTCGCTGCGCGACCTGCAGGCAGGCGCGGCGCTCGGCTTTCGCACGCACCTCGTGCGTTCGGGCAAGGGCGAGAAGACGCTTGCGGCCGGCGGCTTGCCCGAAGGCACGATGATCCACGACGACCTGCGCGCTTTCGCGCTCGACTTTCTCGCGAACGCCCCTGCGTGAAGGCGCAGGCGGTACACGCGAACATTCAACCGGCTCGCCCGATGCGCTTTCTCCGCTCCCTGCTGCTGTTCATCTATTTCATCGTCTACACCATGCCGTACGCGACGGCGTGCTTTATCGCGTTCCCGTTCATGAACGCAACGCGGCGCTACTGGATGGCCGTGGGCTGGTGCCGCTCCACCCTTTTCGTTGCGCGCCACCTCAATGGCATTCGCTACCGCATCGAGGGCATGGAGAACCTGCCCAACGGGCCAGCCGTGCTGCTCGCGAAGCACCAGTCCGCATGGGAGACGCTGGCGTTCCCCGCGCTCATGCCGCAGCCGCTGTGCTACGTGTTCAAGCGCGAACTGCTGTTCGTGCCGTTCTTCGGCTGGGCGCTGGGCATGCTGAAGATGGTTCACATCAACCGCAAGGAAGGCAAGAACGCGTTCACCTCGGTGATCCGCCAGGGCAAGCAGCGCATGGCCGAAGGCGCATGGGTGATCATGTTCCCCGAAGGCACGCGCATACCGGTGGGCAAGCAGGGCAAGTACAAGACCGGCGGCCCGCGCTTCGCCATCGAAACGGGTGCGCCCGTGGTGCCGATCGCGCACAACGCGGGCCACGTCTGGCCCCGAAACTCGTTCATCAAATATCCGGGTATAGTCACGGTGTCGATCGGCAAGCCGATCGAGACGACCGGACTCACGCCCGACGAAGTGAACACGCGCGTGCAAACGTGGATCGAAACGGAAATGCGGCGGATCGATCCTGAGGCGTATCGCGAAACGGATGGCGCAGCGGCGAAAGCGGCACGGATTTGAGGCGCACAGCGTGCTCTTCGGGCGCGCGCGAAGCGTTGCAGCGCGGCTGTGGGCGCTGCTCGCCGCACGGCCGGGCGCGCCGCGCAACGCGGCGCCAGAAGCCCCGCGCACACGCCGCGCACGCCCATCCGCACCAGGCCTGACGATGCAGAAGTCCCCCACGCCGCGCCCCAACGCGGCACTCGACAACCGGCAGCTCGACTTGCCGCTCTTTGCTGAACCGGCGCCCGCCGTGGCGCCTGATGCTTCGTCCCCCTCTCTCACACCGCAGACGGCGACTCCGCCCTCGCCTGCGAAGCCCGGCAAGGCACCGCTTGCGCCCGATGGCACGCGGCTGCGTACTGTCGTGCTGGGTGCGCGCACGCTGCATTACCGGCTCAAGCGCTCGTCGCGCAAATCGATCGGGTTCGTGATCGACGGCAGCGGGCTTGGCATCACGGCGCCCAGGTGGGTCACGATCGCCGATATCGAGACCGCCATCGCCGAGAAGCAGCGGTGGATCTTCGCCAAGCTCGCAGAATGGCAGACGCGCACGGAACAGCGCGCCTTGCCGCGCGTGGAATGGCGCGATGGGGCTGAGCTGCCCTTTCTTGGCAAGCCGGTTACGGTGAAGCTGGGGGCTTCCTTGCTCGTGTTCGATCACGAGACGCGCGTGCTTGCGTTGCCGATGCCACCGCATGCTGACGCGCAGCAGATCAAGGACCGCGTGACTGGATGGCTCCAGGGGGAAGCGACGCGCATATTCGGTGAGCGGCTCGAGGTGTATGCCGGGAAGCTCGGTGTCTCGTTCCGGTCTTATGCGCTTTCTTCGGCGGCGACGCGCTGGGGCAGCTGTTCAAGCGAAGGCAGAATTCGCCTGAACTGGCGGTTGATTCATTTTCCGCTCTCCGTCGTGGACTATGTGGTCGCGCATGAGCTCGCGCATTTGCGGGAGATGAATCACAGCCCACGGTTCTGGCAGACGGTGGAATCGATTTTTCCGGAGTTTCGCGAGGCGAGGAAGCAGCTTAAGCAGCATCCGCCCGAGATGGTGCCGGGGATGTGATATCCCCATTGCAGGTCCGCGAATTTCAGTTGCATTTCTCATTCATTCGCAGTTCGAAGCAATTCCCCGAAGCAACAGGCTGGATTGCCAGCCTGTGCCGCGTCCTTACTGTTTGCGCTGAATGAACTCGATCTTGTACCCGTCCGGATCGGTCACGAACGCGATCACCGTCGTCCCATGCTTCATCGGACCGGCTTCACGCACCACCGTGCCGCCCTGCTCCTTGATCTTCGCGCAGGCAGCATAGGCATCCTCCACCTCGACCGCCAGATGGCCGAAGCCCGTCCCGAGATCGTACGAAGCCGTATCCCAGTTATGCGTCAGTTCGATCACGGTGCCGTCGCGCTCGTCCGTGTACCCGACGAAGGCCAGCGTGAACTTGCCATCGGGATAGTCCTCGCGGCGCAGCAGTTTCATGCCGAGCAGTTCGGTATAGAACTTGATCGAGCGATCGAGGTCGCCGACCCGGATCATCGTGTGCAGCAGGCGCATGGTGTACTCCGTTTTGCCGTCGTCAAAAAATGGACTGTACCAAAAACGCGCCAGCCCTGCCGGCGCCGGCAAGATGTGCCGATTTGCTCTAGCATGGACGCCATCCCGAGATTGCTTCGGCAATTTCGCCAGCCAGGCGTAAGCAAAGCGCGTAAGCAAAGCACGCAAGCAATGAACGTGAGAAACGAGGAGCAGACATGCGAATTCTGGTAGTCGGTGCGGGTGCGACGGGTGGCTATTTCGGCGGCCGGCTCGCCGCTGCGGGGCGTGACGTGACATTTCTGGTACGCGAGGCGCGCGCCGCGCAACTGCGCGAAGCCGGCCTCGTCATTCGCAGTCCGGCGGGCGATCTCACGCTGCGTGACGTCAAGACCATCACGCGCGAAGCGCTCGAGTCACAAGGCGGCCAACCGTTCGATCTCGTACTGCTGAGCTGCAAGGCCTACGACCTCGACAACGCCATCGATTCGTTTGCGGCGGCCGTCGGCCCCAACACGCTGATCCTGCCGCTGCTCAACGGCATGCGTCATCTCGAAGTCCTGCAGGCGCGCTTCGGCACGCAGGCGGTGCTGGGCGGCGTGTGCCTGATCGCGTCCACGCTCAACGACAAGCGCGAGATCGTGCATCTGAACGACGTGCAGGCCATCACGTTCGGCGAACTCGGCGGCGGCGTCCCGGCGCGTGTGCAAGCCGTGGCGGATCAGTTCGGCAATGCCGGTTTCCATGTGAAGGCGAGCGATCACATCCTTCAGGAGATGTGGGAGAAGTGGGTGTTCCTCGCTTCGCTTGCAGGCAGCACGTGTCTTTTCCGCGCGCCCATTGGCGTGATTCTCGACACGCCCGACGGCGCCGCGATCATCGAGCGGCTCTTCGCAGAATGCCGCGCGATCGCAGCCGGACACGGCCACGCCGTGCGCGACAGCTTCCTCGAGCGTTCGCGCGCGATGCTGTTCGCCAAGGGTTCGTCGCTCACGGCGTCGATGTTGCGCGACGTGCAGAACGGTGCGCGCATCGAGGCCGATCACGTGCTCGGCGACCTGATCCAGCGCGGCGGCGCGGCACAGCACGCGCCGAACGAGCTTTCGGTGCTGTGCGTCGTCTACAGCCAGCTCAAGGCCTACGAGGCGCAGCGCGCCGGGGCAGCGTAAGCGACGGCTGGCGCGGCTGGCACACCAGCAAGGCGGCGCACCGCGCGCGCATCACGCGCCGCCGGCCCCTTCCAGCGCCTGCGCGAGGCTCACGTACTCCTCGACGGGCACTTCCTCGGCACGACGCGCCAGATCGAAGCCTAGCGCGTCGAAATCGAGGCGCTCGCGGTAATCGCCGAGCGTGTTGCGCAGCATCTTGCGGCGCTGCGAGAAGGCGGCCGTCACGAGTTCGCCGAGCAAGGCGTCGTTCACCTTCGGCAGTTCGTGCGGCGCGTAGGGAATCATGCGCACGATCGCCGAATCCACCTTGGGCGGCGGCTGGAACGATTCGGGCGGCACGTCGATCAGCTTGTCGATCACGTAGCGGTACTGCAGCATCACCGTGAGACGGCCGAACGCCTTGCTGCCGGGCTCCGCCACCATACGCTCGACCACCTCGTTCTGCAGCATGAAGTGCTGGTCGATCACGCGGTCGGCGAACGTCACGAGGTGAAACAGCAGCGGGCTCGAAATGTTGTACGGCAGGTTGCCGACAATGCGCAGCGAGGGCTTCTCTCCCGGCACCGCGAGCGAGCCGAAGTCGAACGCGAGCGCGTCGCCCGCATGCAGTTCGAGCAGCGGGCCGAACTTCTTCGTGAGGCGCGCGATCAGGTCGCGGTCCAGCTCGACCGCGTGCAGCGGCGATTCGGGCGTGGCGAGCCGTTCGATGAGCGGCTCGGTGAGCGCGCCGAGACCCGGCCCGATCTCGACCATGCGCTCGCCGCGCTGCGGGCGGATGACGTCGACGATCGAATCGATCACGCCCGTGTCGACGAGGAAGTTCTGGCCGAAGCGCTTGCGCGCGAAATGGCCCTGGTGCTGTCTGCTGCTGTTGGACATCTTCTCTGGAATCAATCAGACGACGCGCCGGTGGCGCGCCATCGAAACGGCGGTGTCGAGGGCGGCGATCAGGCTGCCCGCGTCCGCACGGCCGGTGCCGGCGAGGTCGAGCGCGGTGCCATGATCGACCGAAGTGCGCACGATCGGCAAGCCGAGCGTGACGTTGATGCCTTCGCCGAACGTCGCGTATTTCAGGACCGGCAGGCCCTGGTCGTGGAACATCGCCAGCACGCAGTCCGCGTCCTTGAGGTAGCGCGGCTGGAACAGCGTGTCGGCGGGGTACGGGCCGCGCGCGTCGATGCCTTGCGCGGCGGCGGCTGCCAGCGCCGGCGCAATCACGTCGATCTCCTCGCGCCCCAGGTAGCCATTCTCGCCCGCATGCGGGTTCAGGCCGGTCACGAGGATACGCGGCAGCGGCACGCCGAAATGATGGCGCAAGTCATGGTCGATGATGCCGAGGGTTTCGACGAGCCCCTCGACGGTGAGCGCCGCCGCAACGTCCTTGAGCGGCAAATGCGTCGTGGCGAGCGCTACGCGCAGCGGGCGCGCGCCAGTGCCCGCCAGCATCATGACCACGCGCGGCGTGTGCGTGCGCTCGGCGAGGTATTCGGTGTGGCCCGTGAAGGGCACGCCGGCGTCGTTGATGGTGCTCTTTTGCAGCGGCGCGGTGACGATGGCGTCGAATTCGCCTGCCAGTGCGCCGTCGATGGCGCGGTCGAGCAGCGCCAGCACATAGCGGCCATTGGCGGCGTCGAGCTTGCCGGGCCTGGCGGGCGTGGCGAGCGCGACATGTTCGACCTGCACGGGCTGGTTCGCCAGCACGGCGGCCCAGTCGACGTTCGCGGCCCGCGCGCGCGCTTCGAGCAGCGCGCTGTCGCCGAGCACGACGAACTGCGCATCGGGCCAGTGCGCCGAAGCGCCCGCCAGCGCGGCGGCGGTCAGCTCGGGGCCGACGCCGGCCGGCTCACCCGTGGTGATGGCAATGCGGACCGGCCCCGCCCTCCGCGGAGCCGGCGACGACGATGCGGAGGCGTTCATGGCTCGATCCATTGATGACGCTTAGTTGTGCGGCGGCGTCATGCCCGCAATCTTGTAATCGACGTAGGCGCTGTCGCGCAGCTGGCGCAGCCAGTCGGCGTAGGCCTGCTCCGCCTTGCGCTGGCCGATGGCCTGGCGCGCGAGTTCCATCTGCTGCGCGATCGAGCCTTCGGCGTCGCGGCGCCCCAGCACCTGGATCAGGTGGTAGCCGTACTCGGTGCGTACCGGCTCGCTCAACTGGCCGTCCTGCAGCGTATTCATGGCGCGCTCGAATTCAGGCACGGTTTCACCCGGGCTGATCCAGCCGAGGTCGCCGCCCTGCGAGGCCGAGCCGTCCTGCGAGTAGGTACGCGCGAACTTGGCGAAGTCGCCGCCCGCCGCGATTTCCTGGCGGATTTCCAGCAGCTTCTGGCGCGCCTGAGGCTCGGACATGCCGTCGCCCACACGCAGCAGGATGTGGCGCACGTGCGTTTGCACGAGCTTGGGCGCGTCGGCGGCCGTGCCCTGGCCCTGGCGGCGCTCGACGAGGCGCACGATTTCGAAGCCGTCATTGGTGCGGATCACCGTGGGGTTCACCTCGCCCGGACGCAGCGTGGAAGCGGCGGTCACGAATTCCGGCGGCAGCTTCGATTGCGGCAGGAAGCCCATGTCGCCGCCCTTGCCCGCGTCGCTCGCCTGCGAGTTCGACTTCGCGAGGCTCTCGAACTTGCTGCCCGACTGGGCTTCCTTGAGCAGCGCATTGGCCTTCGCCTGCGCAGCTTCGATGTCGGTTTCCGAGGCGTTCAGCGGCGCCTTGATGAAGATGTGCTGGAAATGCAGGTCGCTCGACTGGCCGGCGTTCGGTCCGCGCTGGCTCGCGATGTAGTTCGCGACTTCGGCGTCGGACACCGTGACCTTGCTGTCCACTTCCTTCTCGCGCAGCTTCGAGAGCGTGAGTTCGGTGCGCGCGTCGCGCGTGAACGTGGTCCACGGCACCCCGGCCGCCTCGATGCGCGCGCGATAGCTGGCGAGATCCATGCCGTTGGCCTGGGCGAGGCGCTCCAGCGTGCGCTGCACGGCGGCGTCGTCTACGGTGATGCCGTCTTCCTTGGCCTTCTGGAGCTGAATGCGCTCGAGCACCATCTGGTTGAGCACCTGCGCGCGCAACTGCTCGTCGGGCGGAACCGGCGCGTTTTGCTGCTGCAGCCGGTGAGCAATCATTGCGGCGCGGCTGTCGAGCTCGCGCTGCGTGATCACGCCGTCATTGACGACTGCGGCGATCGTGTCGACCGTCTGGCCGTTGTCGGCAGCCGGGAGACCTTGAGCTTGCGCCGGCGCGGCCGGCAACACGCCTGCAACGGCGAAGAGACTCGCAGCATACGCTGCCAGGCGAAGCTTTTTCATGATTCCCACAGATACTCCAATGTTGGCGGGCACGCTTCGCCCGTCTCTATGCAACCGACACCGCGTTGCCCCGACGCGCCTTGCGCAAGGCAATGCGCTCCGGATCACGCGTTATTGATAATCAGTGAAGCGTGAATCCGGCGGCGCCTGACCCGGCAGTTGCGTGTACCCCGGCACTGCCGTCCTGAACGCGGCCACCAGCCCGTTGTCGACGTTCGATAGTCCCTTGAGCGTAAGCTGCGCGAGAAACCGCGTTGACGAATTCGGCGCGCCCGACGTATTGAGGCCGTTCGCGTAACGCTGCAGGCCGATCCCGAGCACCCAGCAGTCGGCGTCGTACTGCATGCCGACCAGGCCGTCGACGATCCGATGGCCGTTCAGATCGTAATTGAAGCGGCCCACCGCGTACACCCGGTGCGAGAACGGCCACTGAGCCGAGATCAGAATCTGGTTGATCGGCTGGAAGTCGAGCGTGGTATTCGCGCGCGTATAGCGGTAGGCCACGTTCAACACGCGGCTCGTTCCCGGGCTGTACCCGAAACCGACGCTCGCCTTGGTGAGCTGGTTGCTGTCGGCATTATATTGGAACGCCGTTTCCGAAGCGAAACCGGCTCCGATTTTCAGGGCGGCGCCCGCAATCAGGTCCGAATGCGTCGCCTGACTCGTGGTCTCGCCCGGGTTGAGCGTGACGCGCTGGTCCTGGAAGTAGTACTGCTGCGCGATCACGAAGCGCGCGCGCTCGTCGCCCGAAGCCGCGTCGATGAAGCGCGTGGTGAGCGCGGCCGTAATGCGGTTCGCGTCGGCAATGCGGTCGTTGCCGACGAAGGTGTTCGGCGTAAAGATTTCCGCGAGGCCGAAGTCCGACTCGGCGGTATCGAAAAGGGGCGCGAACTGCTGGTTGCGATACGGCGTGTACACGTAGTACAGGCGCGGTTCCAGGGTCTGGATGTAATCCTGGCCGAACAGGTGGACCGAGCGGTCGAACACGAGACCCGTGTCGAAGCTGAAGGTCGGGATCGATTCGGTGAAGCTCTTCGGCGTGCCGACAGGCGAGCCGAAGGTCGTGCCCGCCGGGCCGATGTTGCTCAGGTTGTACGACGCGAAGTGCCACTGCACCTTCGGCGTGACGAAGTAACCCGGCCCCATCAGGGAGTACGACACGTACGGGTTGAAGACGACGCGGTCGCCTTCGGTCGCGTTGTCTTCCGTGATGCGGAAGCGCGAGTAGTCGGCTTCCATGCCGTAGTCGAAGCCGCCGACGTTGTACTTCGCGTACTTCACGTTCAACTGCGGCTCGCGGCCATACGGCGGCGTCGAAGACTCGACCGTCTGCCAGTGCTGGTAGCGGCCCAGCACGGACCACGGCCCGTTGTTGTACGTGAGGCCGGCTTCCTGCTGGTACAGCGTCTGCGTGCCGTTCAGGAACTGGTTGGCCGGCGACGACAGGTCGGACGGATAGGTATTGTCCGAGACCTTGTTGTAGTAGACGTAACCGCCGAAGCCGTTGCCGAAGTTCTGGTTGTGCTGGATGAACAGCGCGTAGCGGTTCGTCTTCGTGATCGCGTCGTCCGGCAGGAAGGTCCCGGTGATCGACCCCGAGTAATTCGTCGAGAGATACCGGTAGTTGCCCTGCAGGAACACGCCGCGCTTCGAGATGATCTCGGGCGTGAACGTGAAGTCGCGGTTCGGCGCGATGTTGAAGTAATACGGCAGCGAGATTTCGTAGCCGTTCGTCGAGCTGACCGAGAACGTCGGCGGCAACAGGCCGCTGCGGCGGTCGCCCGAAAGCGGGAACGAGAGCCACGGGCTCGCGAAGATCGGCACGTCCTGGAAGAACAGCACGGCGTTGTGCGCGACGCCTTCGTCGCTGCCGGTATCGAAATCGAACTCGCTGCCCTTGATGTACCAGGCCGGATTGGTCGAGCAGTGGCACGCGGTGTAGGTGCCGGTCGTGAGCACCGAGCGCTCGCTGTCCAGCAGGTCGGCGCGCGCGGCGCTGCCCGAGCCGCCCGTCAGCGTGAAATGGTACTTCGGCGCGGGCATGAAGCCCTCGTTCGCCTCGACCTTCAAATGTGCCTCGGGCCCCGAGAACGTCGTGCCGTTCTGCACCACCACGACATTGCCGTAGGCATTGGCCATGTCGGTGTCCTGGTCGTAGTGCAGGGCGTCGCCCTTCACCACGTTCGAACCCTGGCGCAGCTCCGCGGCGCCTTTCACGGCGAGGTCGGTGTCCACCGTGCCGGTCGTCGAATCGCCGAGCACGAAGGTTGCCGGGTGCTGGCCCGACGCATTGGGATGATCCTCGAGTTGCGGCGCGAGCCGCAGGCTCCACGGGCCGTCCAGCTGCTGGGGCTGCGCGGCCTCGCCCGAGAGCTGGGCGTGCGCGAGCGCGGGCACCAGACCCGGTACGGCCAGGAGTGCCGCGATGAGCCGCCGCTTGCCCGGCACGCCGTCGTCACTAGGGGAGATCGTCTGGAAAAACTGTCTGGGCGGCATGTATGGTTTTGGCGAATCGGCCCGGCCGCCTGCCCTCTCCATGATGGTGGCCCGCCTGGGCACCCGCCTCCCGATGAACCGGATCGAGGCCGGGCTGCAAACAATTAATTACAATTCATCGAACCCTGGAGCGACGATGAATGCGGCGAGCGAACCGTCATGCGGGCTTTGGCGCGAGTCGCGTCAAAAAAGTCGTGGGGTATTATATGGCAAGACGTTGATCCACTGATTTTGCCTCTGGCTTTCATGACCTTTTCCGCCGCGCATTCTCCCGCCGCTTCCCCTGCCGCCTCCAAGGCCACCTCAGAGGCCGCCTCGCAGACCGACCCGCGCCGCGACCGGCTCACCGCGTGGCTCGGCTGCCACGCCGGCCAGTACGCCCTCGACCTCGCAACACTCGCCCCGGCCTCGGCCGACGCGAGCTTTCGGCGCTATTTCCGCCTGGCGAGTGCGGGTGCGCACGGCGCGACGCTGATCGCCGTTGACGCCCCGCCGCCCGAAAAAAGCCGCGAATTCGCCCAGATCGCACAGTGGCTCGAAGCGGCCGGCGTACACGTGCCGCGCGTGCTCGAAGCCGATTTCGACGCGGGCTTCATGCTCGTGACCGATCTCGGCACCGCGCCCTACCTGAAAGCGCTGCAGGAAGCCGGCCCCGGCGCGCGCTCGCGCGAGCTGATGCGCGACGCCATCGACGCGCTGATCCGCTGGCAGCTCAGCTCGCGCCCGGGCGTGCTGCCGGACTTCGACGAAGCCTTCATGCGCCGCGAGATGGAGCTGATGCCCGAGTGGTATCTGGTGCGCCATCTGGGCCGCACGGTGGACGAAGCCACGCGCGGCGTGCTCGATCGCACCTTCGCCCTGCTCGTGGCGAGCGCCCGTGCGCAGCCGCAAACCTTCATGCTGCGCGATTTCATGCCCCGCAACCTGATGATCGCCACGCCCAACCCCGGCGTGCTCGATTTCCAGGACGCCGTGCACGGCCCGATCACCTACGACGTCGTCTCGCTGCTGCGCGACGCGTTCCTGAGCTGGGACGAGGCGTTCGAGCTCGACTGCTTCGCGCACTACTGGGAGCGCGCCAAGAAGGCAGGACTGCCTGTCGATGCCGACTTCGGCGAGTTCTACCGCCAGCTCGAGTGGATGGGCCTGCAGCGCCACATCAAGGTGCTCGGCCTCTTCTGCCGCATCAACTATCGCGACGCCAAACCGCATTACATGGCCGACCTGCCGCGCTTTCTCGCCTACGCGAGCAAGGTCGCGCACCGCTACCGCCCGCTCGCGCCATTCGCGCGGCTCATCGACGAGCTGCAGGGCAGCGCGGTCGAAGTCGCTTACACCTTCTGAAACGGGCCGTCATGACCCAATCGAACGACACGCCGGCCGGGGCGGGCCACGGCCGCACCGCCATGATCTTCGCCGCGGGACGCGGCGAACGCATGCGCCCGCTCACCGACGCCTGCCCGAAGCCGCTCCTCGCCGTGGGCGGCAAACCGCTCGTCGTCTGGCAGATCGAGCGGCTCGCGGCGGCGGGCTACACGCGCATCGTCATCAATCACGCGTGGCTTGGCGCGCAGATCGAAGCCGCGCTCGGCGACGGCGCGCGCTTTGGCGTGACGCTCCACTATTCGCCCGAGCACGATGCGCTCGAAACGGCGGGCGGCATTGCCAAAGCGCTGCCGCTCATCGAGTCGGCAGGCGCACCCGAGGTATTCCTCGCGGTGAGCGGCGACATCTACAGCGCCTACGATTTCGCGCGCCTGAACACGCACGCGCGGGCACTCGCGGCGCAAGCGCAGCCGGGCATGCATCTCGTGATGGTGCCGAACCCGCCGTTCCACCCGAAGGGCGACTTCGCGCTGGGCGTGGACGGCCGGCTCGCGCTCGAAGGCGCGCCGCGCTACACGTTCGGCAATATCGGCCTCTATGACACGCGCATGTTCCGCGATCTCGCGCCCGGCACGAAGCGCGCGCTCACGCCGTACTATCGCGAGGCGATCGCGCAAGGACGCGTGAGCGGCGAGCTATACGAAGGCGTATGGGAAAACGTCGGCACGCCCGCGCAGCTCGAAGCACTCGACGCCGCGCTGCGCAACCCGACTGGCGCGCACCACGGCTGAAACCGGCAACGCAACGCGCCGGGCAAACGCGGCGCGGCGCGCTTTACTTCCCGCCCGCTGCCGGCAACTCCACTTGTCCCTGCACCTGCCCCTGTTGCGACGGGGGCGCCTCGCCCGCCTTCTGCTGCTGAAGCGCCCACATCTGCGCATAGTGTCCGCCCGCGTGCAGCAATTGCGCATGCGTGCCGCGCTCGACAATGCGCCCGTGATCCATCACGATGATCTGCTGCGCGTGCACGACCGTCGAGAGCCGGTGCGCGATCACGAGCGTCGTGCGCTCGCGCGCGATCTGGTCGAGCTCGTGCTGGATGGCGCGCTCCGAGCGCGAATCGAGCGCTGACGTCGCTTCGTCGAACAGCAGGATCGGCGGATTCTTGAGCAGCGTGCGCGCGATCGCCACGCGCTGCTTCTCGCCGCCCGAAAGCTTCAGGCCGCGCTCGCCTACGGGCGTGTCGTAGCCCTTGGGCAGGCTCTCGATGAACGCATGAATGTGCGCCGCGCGCGCCGCCGCGATGACTTCCTCGCGGCTCGCAGTCGGCCGGCCATAGGCGATGTTGTAGTAGATCGAGTCGTTGAACAGCACCGTGTCCTGCGGCACGATGCCGATCGAGGCGCGCAACGAATCCTGCGTCACATCGCGGATATCCTGGCCGTCGATCGTAATCGCTCCGCCGCTCGCTCGATCGAGATCGTAAAAGCGGAACAGGAGCCGCGCGAGCGTGGATTTGCCCGAGCCGCTATGCCCCACCACGGCCGTGGTCGTGCCCGCCGCGATCGTGAAGCTCAGGTCGTGCAGAATCTGGCGCGACGGCTCGTACGCGAAATTCACGTGCGCAAAGCGCACCTCGCCGCCGCGCACCGCGAGCGCCTGCGCGCCGGGCACATCGGCCACTTCACGCTCGACGGTGAGCAGCGTGAACATGCGGTCCATGTCGGTGAGGCTTTGCTTGAGTTCGCGATACACCACGCCGAGGAAATTCAGCGGAATATAGAGCTGCAGCATGAAGGTGTTGATGAGCACGAGGTCGCCGAGCGTGAGCCGCCCCGCCATCACGCCCTGCGTGGCGCGCCAGAGGATGAACACGAGCCCGGTGCCGATGATCGCCTGCTGCCCGAAGTTGAGCGCGGAAAGCGAATGCTGCGACTTGATTGCGGCCTGCCGGTACCGGTGCAGGTTTTCGTCATAGCGCTTCGTCTCCCACTCTTCGTTGCCGAAATACTTCACGGTCTCGTAGTTGATGAGCGAATCGATCGCGCGTGCGTTGGCGCGCGAATCGAGCTCGTTCATCGTGCGGCGAAAATGCGTGCGCCACTCCGTCACCTTCACCGTGAACACGATGTACGCCACGAGCGCGATGAGCGTGACGATCGCGTAGTACGCCTCGTACTTCACCACGAAGAAGCCAAGCACGAGGCCCACTTCCACGAGCGTCGGCAGGATGCTGTAGAGCGAGTACGAAATGAGCTGCGTGATGCCGCGCGTGCCGCGCTCGATGTCGCGCGACATGCCGCCCGTCTGCCGCTCGAGGTGAAAGCGCAGCGAGAGCGCGTGCAGATGGCGGAACACCTTGAGCGCGAGCTGGCGCACGGCGCTCTCGGTCACCTTCGAGAAGAGGATTTCGCGCAGTTCGGTGAAAAGCGAAGTCGACAGGCGCACGACGGCGTACGCCACCACGAGCAGTCCGATGCCGCCGGCGAGCACGATGCCGGGCGCGTGCTCCGCACGACCGAGCGCCGTGAGATGACGCACCGAGGCGAGGCCGTCGACGATGTGCTTCATCACGATCGGCACGCCGAGGTTGGCCACCTTCGCGCCGATCAGACAGGTGAGCGCGAACGCCACGCGCCATCTGTAGGCCGCGAGGTAAGGCAGCAGCGAGACGATCGTCTGCCAGTCGTTGCGCGGTCCGGTGGCGGGCAGCGCGGGTTCGTTGGAAGCGGGAAAGCGGCGCATGGGGCAAGCGGCGAGATGCCCGTGCCATGCGGTGCGCGAAGGCCAGTTCGGTGAACTCAGCCTCGCGCACTGCAAACGGCACGGCGAGTCATGTGGGGCGGTCGGCGACGGGTTTCGCGAAGGCGGAGGGCTCTAGTCGACCCGCCCGCCGCGCCTTATGCTTTCCCGTACAATTCCTGATCCACGTATTGTCGCAGAAGGCGGCGCGCGCCGCTGAGCGCCCCACGCCGGACGCGCCCCGCCTGCCCCAGGCCCGCGCCGCGACGCCTTGCGCCGTTCGATCCCTTTTCAATGGAAGCCCGATGACCGACTCCTTCCCGCTCCCCCAAAAATCGCCTGCGCTGCGCGTCGTGCCGCAGCCTTCGGACGCCAACGTTCACGGCGACGTCTTCGGCGGCTGGATCATGGCCCAGGTCGATATTGCCGGCTCGATTCCGGCGAGTCGCCGCGCCAACGGACGCGTCGCGACCGTCGCGGTGAACTCGTTCGTGTTCAAGCAACCGGTGTTCGTGGGCGACCTGCTGAGTTTCTACGCCGGGATCGTCAAGACCGGCAACACCTCGGTGACCGTCGAGGTCGAGGTATACGCGCAGCGCATGCGCCTCCAGGAGGAAGTCGTCAAGGTGACGGAAGCCACGCTCACCTATGTCGCGACCGGCGCGGACCGCCGCCCGCGCCAGCTGCCGCCGATCGAATAAGGGCAACGGCCGGAGCAACCGCGAACGCCCGGCCATGGCGCCGGGCTCAGCCCGTCCACGCGAGTCCGGGCGCTTCCTCGCAGGTTGCGCTCGCGCGCAACAGCGCCGCGGCCTCGTCGCCGGGCAGCGGCGGCGCGAAAAAGTAGCCTTGCAGCTCGTCGCACGCGCGCTCGCGCAGGAAGGCGAACTGCGCCGAAGTCTCCACCCCTTCCGCGATCACCTGCAACTGCAGCTCGTGCGCAAGCGCGATGATCGCCGCCGTGATCGTTTCGTCGTCGCTGCTCGTGCCGATGTCGGCCACGAACGAGCGGTCGATCTTGAGCCGGTCCACGGGCAGGCGTTTCAGGTAGCTCAGGCTCGAATAGCCGGTGCCGAAGTCGTCGATGGCAATGCCGATGCCGAGCGCGTGCAGCTCGTTCAACATCGACACGGCTTCTTCGGCATTTCGCATGAGCGTGCTCTCGGTCAGCTCGATTTCGAGCCAGCAGGCTTGCAGCCCGGTTTCGTGCAGCACGTCCTTCACCAGTTGCGCAATGTCGCGCTGGTGGAACGTCTTCGCCGAGAAGTTCACGGACACGCGCACCGGCGGCAGCCCCGCTAGCTGCCATGCGCGATTCTGCCGGCAGGCCTCGCGCAGCACCCAGTCGGAAAGCGGGCCGATCAGGCCGCTCTCCTCGGCCACGGGAATGAACTGCGCAGGCGAGACGAGCCCAACCTCCGGATCGCGCCAGCGCACGAGCGCCTCCATGCCGATGATGCGCCCGCCCTCGATCTCCACCTGCGGCTGGTAGTGCAGCAGGAACTCGCCGTCGCGCAGCGCGCGGCGCAGGCGCCGCTCGAGATTCAACCGCGCGCCCACATTCGCGTTCATTTCGGGCTCGAAGAACTGGAACGTGTTGCGGCCCATGTCCTTCGCGCGGTACATCGCGACGTCCGCCTTCTTCATGAGCGTTTCGGCGTCGCTGCCGTCCTGCGGGTAGACGCTCGCGCCCATGCTGCAGCCCACATACAGCTCGGTACCGTCGATCCACACCGGCTCCGAGATCAGCGAGCGCGCCCGCTCCATCCAGCCGATCAGCGACTTCTCGTCGATGGTGTCGGTAAGCACGATCACGAACTCGTCGCCGCCGTGGCGCGCGACCGTGTCGGTCGTGCGCGTGCAGCGCTGGAGCCGCTCGGCCACCACGCCCAGCAGCCGGTCGCCCACGCTGTGGCCGAGACTGTCGTTGACGTTCTTGAAGCCGTCGAGGTCGATGAACACCACCGCCACGCCCGTGTCGTGCCGCTGCGCCGCGAGCAGTGCGTGCTGGAGACGGTCGCGCAGGAGGTTGCGGTTGGGCAGCAGCGTGAGGCTGTCGTAGTTCGCCTGGTATTCGAGCTGCTCCTGGTAGCGGATCAGCTCGGTCACGTCGTTGATGATGCCGATGTGATGCGTGATGCGGCCATCGAGATCGGGGACCGGCGCGATCAGCAGCTGGTTCCAGAAGAGCGCGCCGTCCTTGCGGTAGTTGCGCAGCACGGCGCTCACTTCGCGATTGGACAGCAGCGCCTTGCGCACCGCGATAAGTCCGTCCTGATCGCGGTCGTCTCGCTGCAGGAAGCGGCAGTCCTGGCCGATCACCTCGGCCGGATCGAAGCCCGTGATGCGGCGAAACGCCGGATTCGCGTATTCGATCAGGTTGCTGCCGCCGGGGCCCGGCGCGGTGATCAGAATGGCGTTCACGCAGGCGTCGAGCGCGCGGCTTTGCAGGCGCAGCGCGAGGTCGGCGCGCTTGCTTTCGGTCGTGTCCGAGTACGAGCCGAGCACGCCGATCACGCGGCCGTCGCCGTCGAGCAGCGGCAGCTTGCTCGTGAGCGTCGTGCGGTGCAGACCGTCTATCGTGTGGTTGTCCTCGTAGTTGATGCGCGGCAGCCCCGACTCGATCACTTCGCGGTCCTGTTCGCGCATGCCGTCGGCGTAGGCGCGCCACGGCAGGTCGTCGTCGGACTTGCCGATGATCTGCTCGGGGTACGCGAGGCCCGCGTCGCGCGCGAAGGTCATGTTGCAGCCGAGATAGCGCGACTGCGCGTCCTTCCAGAAGATGCGCTGCGGAATGTTGTCGATCACCGACTCGAGCATCTGGTTCGAGCGCTGCGCCTCCGCTTCGGCCTTGATCTGCTCGGTGACGTCGTCGGCGAGCACGAACACGGCGTCGCGGCCGAGGAAGGTGAGCGAGTGGTGCGAGATGTCGGCGCTGATGATCGAGCCGTCGCGGCGGCGATGGCGCCAGATGCCGGCCATCGTGCGCACGTTCCGCGTGAGCAGGTCCGAGCGCGCGAGGTGCTGCTCGAGCCGCGAGACGTCCTCGGCGGGACGGATATCGCGGATCGTCATCGCGAGGAACGCTTCCTCGCTGTAGCCGTACTGCTGGATCGCGGCAGTGTTCACGGCGAGAAAGCGCAGCGTCTCGCGGTCGAACACGTACATCGGCACCGGATGCGCGTCGAAAAGGCCCTGAAAGCGCTCGCTGCGCAGGCGCATGCCGCTCACGGCGCGCAGCTTTTCGCGAGCGGCGCTCTCGCGCGCGCCGAATGTGTAGATGAGGAGCGTCGCGCCCGCGAGCATCGTGACGATCAGCAGCCACAACGCGCGGCCGCCCGAGCGCGTCGAGTCGGCGAGCGCGGCGGCAAGCGCCAGTTCCTCGGCGCGTTGCAGCGACGCGAGCTGCCCGTCGATCTGGTCCACGAGATCGTCGATGCGGATGTATTCGCCGGCGAGCCACGCGGCAGTGGCGGCCGACGGCGCCGCCGGGTCGGGCAGTGCAGCGGTCGCCGTGACGGGGTTCTGGGCACCGTCCGCCGCGCCGTTCCCGACAGCCGGCGCCACGGTTAGCGTATCCAGCGTCACGGCGCTCGCCGCCTCATCCGCCGCCGGCCGCAGCGGCAAGACCGTGCCGGTCACGACATGACCGGCCGTTCGCGTGTCGGCGCTCCCGTTTGGAATCGTCTTCGCGGCGGCGGCGTCGCGGGCGAGCGCCTCGCTCGCCCCCCACGGCGCGGCGGGCGAGCGCGCGGCGTTCGCGGGCGTTGCCGTACCGAATTGCTGGCTGGCCGCACCGTCGGCCGGGCCAGCCTGCGCCGCCGCGGTCCTGCTCGCCCCCGCCGCCACGGCAACCTGCCCGCGCTCGTCGGCAACGCGCTGCTCGGCGCGCGCAAGCGTCACGTCGATCTCGCCCGCAATCGCGGCGCCCTGCGCCGCCAGCGCGTCGAAACGGGCGGCGAGGTCTGCGTTGCCGGCCAGTTCCGCGCGCAGCGCGCGGGCGGTTTCGTCGAACAAGGCGGTGCGCGCCTCGTGCGCGGCGGCTGATTCCGGCCGGCCCTGCACCGCGAAACGGCCCAGCGCGCTCACGCCGCTGCCAAGCGCATCGCGATAGCGGTCGAGGTCGTGGTGGATCGCCGCCGCCTGGCTCGCGCGCCGGTCGATCTCGCGCTGACCGTCGATCTGCGTCCACGCGACAAAAGCGTTCGCGCCAACGGCCGCCGCGACGACGACCAGATTGATGAGTTGGCGCTTCGAAAAAAGAAGGTTCATGAATGCCGAGCGTCGTTCGCGCCCACGCCGTAAGCGCGGGATGATGGGTCACGACTGCGCGCGACCGGTCGGCGCCTGACGCGCCAACCCGAAATAACGGCAGGGCCGGCTGGGTCCTTGAGGGTAAATGGGGAGGAAGAAGCGGAAAACGAGCCGTGGCGGCGTCCGGCAGCCGCGCGTGGCGGGAATCGGGTTTGGATCGGCGATGCATCGTGGCGCGCGGGAGCGGCGGGAGCGGCGGGATCCAGCTGGGAAACAGCTGGGAAACAGCAGGAAACCGTTACCGCGGCACCGCCAGCCCGAACTCGTGCATCGCCGGTGCGAAGTCGTGATTGCTTTCGGGTTTGCGCGCGAGCTTCGCGAGCACGTAGCGCTGGAACGGGTTGAGCTGCGCCCAGTCTTCCACGCCGGGCGCTTGCAGGCTGGCAAGCTCGGACTGCAGCGCAATGCCGCCCGGCACCGCGTTCAAGTCGCGCCAGGCCGGCGCCTCCTCGGGCGCGAACCATTCGGGTTCGACGTTCGCGTGCGTGCGCATCATCTCGAAGAGCGCGTGGTCGAAATTGGGCTCGATTTGCGTGTCCTCGTCCACCGGGAAACACGCCAGCAGCCGGCGGTCCTCGTAGGGCAGCAACTGCCATTGCGAGAGAGAGATGCGCAGACCAAAGCGATCCAGATTGAAGCGCACGCACATCGGGATGTAGGTGAGGTTTTCCGACGAGTCGACCTCGAACCGGAAAAGCAGCGGAGCTTCGTTCAATGCCATGACGGTATCCTCGCGAGGCGGGCAAAGGCGCAGACAAGCGCGGGCGGCCCGCTTGAGGTATTTTAGAACCTTCCGCGCGCGGCGCGGCCCCGCCGTCCCCCGGCGGCGCTGCGGTGCCGCGCCGCACAAGAACTGATGGAGCTTCGCGCTCGATCACCCCAACCCGCACCCCAACCCGCACGCCAATGAGCACCGCAAACCGGCCGCCGATCACGACGACGAATCCCCTCGAAACCGAAGGCCAGCCTGGCGCCATCGAATTGCGCGTGCATCGGCACCGCGGCGGCGCCGTGCAAACGCGTGAGGACCACGTGGGCCAGGAATGGCCCGTCGCGCTCGTCTTCAACGGCATTTCGCACGCGGTCATGATGTGCACGCCGCGCGACCTGGAAGCGTTCGCCGTGGGCTTCGCGATCTCCGAAGGCATCGTCGGGCGCAACGCCGATATTCAGGATATCGAGGTGTACTGGCATGCAGAGTCGGATCTGCCGCATGCCGAAGTCCACTTGACCGTGGTGCAGCAGGCGTTCGTCGAACTCAAGGAAAGGCGCCGCGCACTCGCCGGACGCAGCGGCTGCGGCGTGTGCGGCATCGAGAGCATCGACCTGCTCGATCTCGAACCCGAGCCGGTGCCCGATACGGGCTTCGCTGCGCGCCTCGCGCCCGACGCCATCGCGCGCGCCGCACGCGAACTGCCGCAGCATCAGGCGCTCACGAAGCTCACCGGAGGCCTGCACGCGGCCGCGTGGTGCGACGAACACGGCGCGATCCTGCGCGCCTTCGAGGACGTGGGCCGCCACAACGCGCTCGACAAGCTCATCGGCCAACTCGTGATGGAGCGCGCCGACACGCAGCAGGGGTTCGTCTTCCTCTCGAGCCGCGCGAGCTACGAACTGGTGCGCAAGGCCGCGCGCGTGGGCATTCCGATGGTCGCGACGATTTCGGCGCCCTCCTCGCTTGCCATCGCCATCGCAAAGCGCGCCGGACTGCGGCTCGTGAGCTTTTGCCGCGAGTCCGGGTTCGTCGATTACGAAACGGCCTGACGCACCACTTACGCCTTAATCGAACTGCCGGAAATCCGCTTTGCGCTTTTCGAGGAAAGCCGTGAACGCCTCGCGGGCTTCGGGTGCGAGCAGCATCTTGCCGAAGTGCACGAACTCTTCGCTCATGCGCGTCTTGATCTCGTGAGTCTGCGCGCGCTTCATGAGCGACTTCGTCACGCGCAGCGACGACGCGGGCAGCGCCACGAGCTTCGCCAGTTGGCCGCTGACGAACGCGTCGAGTTCGGCTGCCGGCAGCACGCGGTTCACGAAGCCCATGCGATGCGCCTGCGCCGCGTCGAAGGTCTCGCCGAGCAGCAGCGTTTCCGCCGCGCCCTGGTAGCCCGCAATGCGCGGCAGCAGCAGCGACGAAGCCGCTTCGGGGCACAGCCCGAGTTGCGCGAACGGCATGGCGAAACGCGCGTTGTCGGCCGCATAGACCATGTCGCAATGCAGCAGCAGCGTCGTACCCACGCCGATCGCCGGCCCTTTCACCGCGGCGACAAGCGGCTTCTCGAAAGCCGCGATGGCGTCGAGAAAGCGGATCACCGGCGAATCGGCACCTGCGGGCGGCGCCTTCAGAAAGTCTTCGATGTCGTTGCCGGCCGTGAAGATCTCGGCGTGGCCGCGCAGCAGCACCGCGCGCACCGAGGCGTCCTGGTTTGCGCCGCTGAGCGCGTCGGCCATTGCCTGATACATCGCGGGCGTGAGCGCGTTCTTGCGCGCGGGCCGGTCGATGGTGATCGTGAGCACACCGTTTTCGTGTGCGACCAGGATTTCGTTGCTCATTTACCTGTCTCCTCGCCTGCCAATCGTGATACGAAAAACGGTCCGCAGACCGCGAAGTCTGCGAACCGTGTCGATATCGCCAATGCGTTAAACGGACGAACGCTTACAGCCGCTCGATGATGCCCGCCGCACCCATGCCGGTGCCGACGCACATCGTCACCATGCCGTACTTGTAGTTGCGGCGGCGCAGGCCGTGCACGACAGTCGAGGCGCGGATCGCGCCCGTCGCGCCGAGCGGGTGCCCCAGCGCAATCGCGCCGCCGAGCGGGTTGATCTTCGCAGGATCGAGGCCGAGGTCCTGGATCACCGCCAGCGACTGCGCGGCGAACGCCTCGTTCAGCTCGATCCAGTCGAGGTCGTCCTGCTTCAGGCCCGCAGCCTTCAGCGCCGCCGGAATCGCTTCCTTCGGGCCGATGCCCATGATCTCCGGCGGCACGCCGCGCACCGCGAAGCTCACGAAACGCGCGAGCGGCGTGAGGTTGAACTGCTTGAGGATCTTTTCGGAGACGACGATCAGCGCGCCCGCGCCATCCGAGGTCTGCGAGCTGTTGCCGGCCGTGACCGAACCCTTGTTCGCGAACACGGCGCGCAGCTTCGCGAGGCCTTCGGGCGTCGTATCGGCACGCGGGCCTTCGTCCAGCTCGATCAGGCGCTCCTTCACGTTCACTTCACCCGAAGCGAGATCCGGGGAACGCTCGACGATCGTGTACGGCGCGATTTCGTCCTTGAACTCGCCCGCCTGCTGCGCGGCGAGCGCGCGGCGGTGCGATTCGACCGAGAACGCGTCCTGCGCTTCGCGGCTCACCTTCCAGCGCTCCGCGACTTTCTCGGCGGTCAGGCCCATACCGTAGGCGATGCCGATGTCTTCGCTGCGATCGAAGATGTGCGGCGAGAGCGACGGCTTGTTGCCCATCATCGGCACCATGCTCATCGACTCGCAGCCGCCTGCGATCATCGCGTCGGCTTCGCCCACGCGGATGCGGTCGGCGGCCATGGCGAGCGCCGTGAGGCCCGACGCGCAGAAGCGGTTGACGGTCACGCCGCCCACGCTTTGCGGCAGACCCGCGAGCAGTGCGCCGATACGCGCCACGTTCAGACCCTGCTCGGCTTCCGGAATCGCGCAGCCGACGATGGCGTCTTCGATCACGCTCGTGTCGAGGCCGGGCACCTGCGCCACGGCCGACTTGATCGCGTGAACCAGCAGCTCGTCCGGGCGGGTGTTCCTGAACACGCCGCGCGGCGCCTTGCCGATGGGGGTGCGGCTCGCGGCGACGATGTACGCGTCCTGCAATTGTTTGCTCATCTCTTGCTCCAGTATCGGTGTGCGTCGTGCCGCTTAGTTGCGCACCGGCTTGCCGGTTTGCAGCATGCCCATGATGCGTTCCTGCGTCTTCTGCGTGCCGAGCAGATCGACGAAGGCGCGGCGCTCGAGCGTGAGCAGCCATTCTTCGTCGACGAGACTGCCCGCCTCGACGTCGCCGCCGCACACCGCTTGCGCGATGCGGCTTGCGATCAGGAAGTCGTGATCGCTGATGAAGCGGCCGTCGCGCATGTTCACGAGCGATGCCTTGATGGTCGAGATCGCCGAGCGGCCCGCCACCGGAATCTGCGTGGCGCGCAGCGGCGCACGGTAGCCCGCGGCGCTCAGCGCACGCGCTTCCTTCTTCGCCGTGTCGAGCAGTTCGAACACGTTGAAGACGATCGTGTCCGAAGGCTTCAGGTAGCCCATCGCACGCGCTTCGTGCGCCGAGCCCGAGACCTTCGCCATCGCGGCGTTCTCGAACGACTTTTGCAGGAACCGCAGCAGATCGCTCGGCACAGCGCCGATCGCCTGCGCGCCTTCGGCCGCCCGGATTGCCGCTTCCTTCAGGCCGCCGCCCGCGGGTACGAGACCCACACCCACTTCCACGAGGCCGACATAGCTCTCGACGTGCGCCACGCGCTTCGCGCTTTGCAGCATGATTTCGCAGCCGCCGCCGAGCGCGATGCCCGACACCGCCGTGATCACCGGCACGTTCGCGTACTTCACGCGCAGCATCGTGTCCTGGAACTTCTTCACGAACGGCTCGATGCCCTTCGCCCCGCCCATCATGAACGCGGGCAATGCCTCTTCGAGGTTCGCGCCAGCCGAGAACGGGCCGCCCGGCGCGCCGAGCTTGAGCGACGTCGGTTGCCAGATCACGAGGCCCTTGTAGCCCTCTTCCGCGATGTCGATGGCCTTCACGAGGGAGTCGAGCAGGCCCGGGCCCATCGTGTTCATCTTGCTCTTGTACGAGACGATGACGACGTCGTCCTCGCCCGCGCGGTCGTCCACCCAGGCGCGCAGGTTGTCGTTCTCGAACAGCGTCTTGCCATAGGTCCTCGGATCGCGTGCGCTCGTTTCGCCGAACAGCGCAGCACGGAACACCTGGCGCTCGTACACCGGCAGAGTCGAGCGCGGCACGAAGCGCGCCTCAGCGGGCGACCACGACCCTTCCGCGCCGTGCACGCCGCCGTTCGCCGCGACCGGGCCTTCGAACACCCAGGCGGGCAGCGGCGCATTCGACAGCGCCTTGCCCGCGTCGATGTCCTCCTTCACCCACTCGGCGACCTGCTTCCAGCCCGCGGCCTGCCAGCCTTCGAACGGACCTTCGTTCCAGCCGAAGCCCCAGCGGATCGCGAGATCGACGTCACGCGCGTTGTCCGCAATCGACTGCAGATGCACGCCGATGTAATGGAACACGTCGCGGAAGATCGACCACAGGAACTGCGCCTGCGGATGCTGCGTTTCGCGCAGGAGCTTCAAGCGTTCCGCAGGCGGGCGCTTGAGAATGCGGCCCACCAGTTCGTCGGCCTTGCCGCCGCCGTCGACGTACTCGCCCGTGTTGGCGTCGAGCACCTTGATGGCCTTGCCTTCCTTGCGATAGAAGCCGCCGCCCGTCTTCTGGCCGAGCGCGCCCTTCGCCACGAGACCCGCGAGCACCGCCGGCGTTTCGTAGACCGGGAAGAACGGATCGTCCTTCAGGTTGTCCTGCATCGTCTTGATGACGTGCGCCATCGTGTCGAGACCGACGACGTCGGCCGTGCGGAACGTCGCCGACTTCGCACGGCCAAGGCGCGAGCCCGTGAGGTCGTCGACTTCGTCGAAACGCAGCCCGAACTTCTTCGCCTCGGCGATCACCGCGAGGATCGAGAACACGCCCACGCGGTTTGCGATGAAGTTCGGCGTGTCCTTCGCGCGCACGACGCCCTTGCCCACCACGCTCGTGAGGAACGATTCGAGCTGGTCGAGGATTTCGGGCTGCGTGTGCGCCGTCGGGATCAGCTCGACAAGGTGCATGTAGCGCGGCGGGTTGAAGAAGTGCACGCCGCAAAAGCGCGCCTTCAATGCGTCGTCGAAGCCATGCGAGAGCTCGGTGATCGACAGGCCGGAGGTATTGGTCGCGAAAATCGCGTTCGGGCCGATATGCGGCGAGACCTTCTGGTAGAGGTCGTGCTTCCAGTCCATGCGCTCGGCGATCGCCTCGATCACCACGTCGCACTCCGCGAGCTTCTCGATGTCGTCTTCGTAGTTCGCGGGCGTGATGTATTGCGCGTCTTCCTTCACGCCGAACGGCGCGGGCGAGAGCTTCTTGAGCGTCTCGATCGCCTTCAGCGCGATAGCGTTCTTCGGGCCTTCTTTCGCGGGCAGATCGAACAGCAGCACGGGCACGCGGGCGTTGATCAGGTGCGCGGCGATCTGCGCGCCCATCACGCCGGCGCCGAGCACGGCCACCTTGCGAATATTGAGGTTGCTCACGTTGTTCCTCCAGCGGGTATGCAATGTCGAGCGGATTGAGGTGTGAGGGCGGCGCGTGTCGACGTGGGCCGCCTGTGGACATCGTGTTGGCTGGGCGCACGGCTTTGCAAGGCGCGCGCCCCGTTGGCTTTTTAGAACAGCGCTTCGTCGACTTCCATCAGCGTCTTCGAACCCGCGCGCGCCTGGCGGATCGACGTGGCCGTTTCGGGCAGCAGCTTCGCGAAGTAGAAACGCGCCGTGGCCAGCTTCGACTTGTAGAACGGATCGCCCGAGCTTTCCTTGTCGAGCGCGATGCGCGCCATGCGTGCCCAGAAGTATGCGAACACGAGGTGGCCCGCCGTGCGCAGGTACGGCACCGCGGCCGCGCCCACTTCGTCCGGGTTCTGCATCGCCTTCATGCCGATTTCCATCGTGAGCTTCTGCATCTTGTCGCCGATGTCGGCGAGCGGATTCACGAACTCCTGCATTTCCGGCTTGATGCCTTCGGCTTCGACGAAACCGGTCACGAGCTTGCCGAACTTCTTGAGCTTCGCGCCCATGTCGCCCAGCACCTTGCGGCCCAGCAGGTCGAGCGACTGGATCGTGTTCGTGCCTTCGTAGATCTGGTTGATACGCGCGTCGCGCACGTACTGCTCCATGCCCCACTCGGAGATGAAGCCATGCCCGCCGAACACCTGCATGCCGAGGTTGGTGCTCTCGAAAGCGTTGTCGGTAAGGAAGGCCTTGATGATCGGCGTGAGCAGCGCGACGAGGTCGGCCGCTTCCTTGCGCTCGCTTTCGTCGGCATGCGAGAGTTCCTTGTCGATCTGCAGCGCCGACCAGTACGTGAAGGCGCGCGCGCCTTCGGCCCAGGCCTTCTGCGTGAGCAGCATGCGGCGCACGTCCGGATGCACGATGATCGGGTCAGCGGCCTTTTCGGGCGCCTTCGGACCGGTCAGCGCGCGCATCTGCAGACGCTCCTTCGCATACACGAGCGAATTCTGGTACGCCACTTCGGTCAGGCCGAGGCCTTGCATGCCAACGCCCAGACGCGCCGCGTTCATCATCACGAACATGGCGTTCAAGCCCTTGTTCGCCTCGCCGACGAGCCAGCCCTTCGCGCCGTCGAGATTCATCACGCAGGTCGCGTTGCCGTGAATGCCCATCTTGTGCTCGATCGAGCCGCACTGGATGCCGTTGCGCTCGCCCACCTCACCGGTTGCCGCGGGGATGAACTTCGGCACGACGAAGAGCGAAATGCCCTTGGTCCCCGGCGGCGCATCAGGCAGACGCGCGAGCACGAGGTGGATGATGTTCTCGGCCATGTCGTGCTCACCGCTCGAGATGAAGATCTTCGTGCCGGTGATCGCGTACGAGCCGTCGCCGTTCGGCTCGGCCTTCGTGCGCAGGATGCCGAGGTCGGTGCCGCAGTGCGGCTCGGTCAGGCACATCGTGCCGGTCCACACGCCTTCAACGAGCTTCGGCAGATAGGCCTTCTGGAGTTCGGGCGTGCCATGCGCATGCAGACACTCGTAGGCGCCATGCGAGAGACCCGGGTACATGGTCCACGCCTGATTCGCCGAGTTCAGCATTTCGTAGAGCGCGTTGTTCACGAACGCGGGCAGGCCCTGGCCGCCGTATTCGGGATCGCAGCCGAGCGCCGGCCAGCCGGCCTCGACATACTGCTTGTACGCTTCCTTGAAACCGGCCGGCGTGGTGACGACGCCGTCGCCGGCGTAGGTGCAGCCCTCACGGTCGCCGACCTGGTTCAGCGGAAACAGCACCTCGGAGCAGAATTTGCCGGCTTCTTCGAGCACCTGGTTGATGGTGTCGGCGTCGAGGTCGGCGTGCTTCGGCATCTGCTTCACTTCGCCTTCCACGTTCAGCAGTTCGTGCAGGACGAACTGCATGTCGCGCAGCGGCGCGGTGTACTGTCCCATGTCTTCTCTCCAAAATTTGAGCTTCGGGTCCCTCGCGCGCCGCCGCGACTTCGATGTTGCGGCCTGGGCGCTACCGGGTCTCGCTCTGATACGAAACAATCAGCCTCTCGAACGCGGCCCACGTATGCTCGACCGCGTCCGGCAGATGCAGGAAGCGGCCGTCATGATGCAGGCCGAGCGTCACGCTATACAGTTCGAAGAGCATCAGCGCGGGATCGGTCTCCTTGCGCAAATGGCCTTCTTCGATTGCCTGCGAAATGGCCCTCAGGAGCGCCGCGCGCCACATCGACACGCTTGCGACCAGCGTCTCGCGCACCTGGCTGTCCGCGCGGTCGTCGTACTCGACGGCCCCGCTGATGTAGATGCAGCCGGTCGTGACTTCGTGAATGCGCTTCTCGAACCATCGCGACAGCATCGCACGCAGACGCGGCAAACCGCGTGGCTCGCGCAAGCTTGGAAAGAAGACTTCTTCCTCGAATCGACGGTGGTACTCGCGCACCACCTCGACCTGCAGGTCTTCCCGGGATCCGAAGTGAGCGAAGACGCCACTCTTGCTCATCTGCATGCGCTCGGCGAGCAGGCCGATGGTCAGGCCTTCAAGGCCATCGCGACCTGCGAGGTCGAGTGCTGCATCCAGAATGGCGGCCCGTGTCTGTTCGCCTTTTCGCATAGCTTTCTTTACCGTAACGATGTGGCCGCGATGTCGCCGTCAACTGCTCATTAACTGCTTACATCTGGGCCTGAATTAAATCGAACGGCCGTACTATTGTTGAGGACAGCCGTCCGCGAAACAAGGACTTTATTAGAAACCGGTTTCTAACCGGTATTCTAATTTTCGGGGTTCGTGCGCCGCGCGCAAGCCGACATTCTCTCGATTGCACGTGCGCGGGTTCATATGGCAGCGTTGTGTTTCTAGTCGTAGCCGCCCACGGTGATGAGCTTCATGAGCGCACGGTAGAACGCCCAGGCGAGCCAGTTCACGGCGCGCACGTGCCACGGCCGCGCCTCGTAACGCGCGCGGTCGATCTGCGCCGCGTCGCCGAACGCGGCGAGGATCTCGCCGCGCAACTGTTCGATCTGCGGATGCTGCACGAGCAGCACGTTGGCCTCGTTGTTGAGCACGAGGCTGAGCGCATCGAGGTTCGAGGAACCCACGGTGCCCCAGCTCGAATCGACGACGGCCACCTTGCCGTGAAGCATCGTTTTTTCATACTCGGCAATCTGCACGCCCGCACTCAGGAGCTGGTGATAGAGGAACGGCACCCCGTAGTCGAGCACCTTGAATTCCTTTCGCCCGACCAGAAGCCTGACCGCCACGCCGCGTTCCGCGGCGCCCACGAGCGCGCGGCGCAGCCGCCGGCCTGGCATGAAGTACGGATTGGCGAGCAGCACTTCCTTGCGCGCCTCGCCGATGGCATCGAGATAAGCTTTTTCGATGGCGCGCCGGTTCACCACGTTGTCGCGCGCGACGAACGCCACGCAGGGCACCTGCGCCGCGCGCGGATCGCGCACGCTCGCGCGAAGGCGCTCGCGCAGACGCGTGAAGAAGCGCTTCGCCCGAGGCGAGCGCACGGTGGGCGCAAGCGCGCGCAGCGCATCGTCGACCATCTGCGTGGGGCGCCCCACCGTGTGGCCGGTGGGATGCGGCGACATGAAGCCCGCGCTCGCGGGCACGCCGGGCGAGACCTGCTGGGGCAGCGGCGGCCGGTAGCCGAGCCGGATACGCCGCCACTGCTGCTCGATCGCGAGACGCACGTCCACGACCACGGGACCGTGCAGCTCAACGGCGAAATCCCAGCGCGCATACGGCAGCCTGTGGCCGTCCTGTTCGAAATCGTCGATCACGTTGATGCCGCCGCAAAAGGCGAACTGATCGTCGATCACGGCGAGCTTGCGGTGCGTGCGCGAAAAGCCGAAGCGCCCGAAGATATGCGGGTTGTAGACGCGGTGCTCCAACCCCGCGCCCGGCCAGGCCTCGAAGAGCGCGATGCGCGGCGAGCCGATGCCATCGGTGATCACGCGCACGCGCACGCCACGCGCCGCCGCGCGCACGAGCGCATCGGAGAGCGCGCGGCCGATGTCGTCTTCGCAGAAGATATAGGTTTCGAGCGCGACGTCGCGCTCGGCGGCGTCGATGCGTTCGATCATCGCGCCGAACAGATCGGCGCTCGAGCCGAACAGACGCACGTCGTTGCCGCTCGTGAAGCGATAGCGCGAACGATAGCGCCGGCCAAGCAACGCCTCGCGCAGCCTCACCACGCGCTGCGATTCAATGCCGGGATCGGTACTGGTTTCGCTCATCTTGCACTCACCCGCGCCCCTCGCGCGCTTCATGCAGCCGCATGGGCAACTGCCGAATGGCCTCGCGGTTCGACCACGAGAAGCACTTCGCCGCCGCCTGCTCGTAGGGCAGCCACACATAAGCCGTATGCTCGCGCGGCGCGAGCGTGACGGCTGTGCCCGTGGGCACTTCCAGGCTGAACCAGTGCTCGGTGTTGCGCGTGACGCCGGGCGCATAGCGATGGCGCCACACGGGATAGATTTCGTACTCGATCTCGTGATGCCAGTCGAGCAGTGCCGCCTGCGGAACGCCCACCGTGCCGACAGCAATACCCGTCTCCTCGCCCACCTCGCGCACGGCGGTTTCGGCGAACGGCTCGTCCGGGCGATCTTTCGAGCCGGTGACCGACTGCCAGAAACCCGGCCGGTCGGCGCGTTCGATGATCAGGACCTCCAGTTGCGGCGTATGGATGACGACGAGTACGGATTCCGGAATCTTCGGCGGCTTCTGCATGGTGATGGAGCGTGGGAGGGAACGCGCGCTGCGCGCTTGCGGCGCGTCTGAAGATAATTTAACGCAAAAAGCAAAAAAGGCGCACGATGCGCCTTTTTTGTTGTTGCGATGCAAAAGCCCTCGCAGGCCTTCGCAGCAGGAGTGCGGCTTACTGCGCCGTCTTCTGCTCGGGCTGACGCAGACGGATGTGCAGTTCGCGCAGCTGGCGTTCGTCCACCGGGCTCGGCGCCTGCGTGAGCAGGTCCTGGGCGCGTTGCGTCTTCGGGAACGCGATCACGTCGCGAATCGAATCGGCGCCGGCCATCATCGTGACGATACGGTCCAGACCGAACGCGATACCGCCATGCGGCGGCGCGCCGTATTGCAGCGCGTCGAGCAGGAAGCCGAACTTCGCACGCGCTTCTTCCGCGTTGATCTTGAGCGCGCGGAACACCTTGCTCTGCACGTCTTCCTGATAGATACGCACCGAGCCGCCGCCGATTTCCCAGCCGTTCAGCACCATGTCGTAAGCCTTGGCGAGGCAGCGGCCCGGATCCGTTTCGAGGTACTCGAGGTGCTCGTCCTTCGGGCTGGTGAACGGATGGTGCGCGGCCACGTAGCGGTTTTCTTCCTCGTCGTACTCGAACATCGGGAAGTCGACGACCCACAGCGGCTTCCAGCCCTTCTCGACGAGGCCGTTGGCCCGGCCGAACTCCGAGTGGCCGATCTTCAGACGCAGTGCGCCCAGGCTGTCGTTCACGACCTTCGCGCGGTCTGCCGCGAAGAAAATGATGTCGCCGTCCTGCGCGCCGGTGCGCTCGAGAATCGCGGCAATCGCGGCGTCGTGCAGGTTCTTGACGATCGGGCTTTGCAGACCGTCACGGCCCTTCGCCGCTTCGTTGACCTTGATCCACGCGAGACCCTTCGCGCCGTAAATGCGCACGAATTCGGTGTAGCCATCGATGTCGCCGCGCGACAACTCGCCGCCCTTCGGCACGCGCAGCGCCGCGACGCGGCCGTCCTTCGTGTTGGCCGGGGCGCTGAAAACCTTGAAGTCGACGTCCTTCATGGCGTCTGTCAGCTCGGTGAATTCGAGCTTCACGCGCAGGTCCGGCTTGTCCGAACCGAAGCGGCTCATGGCTTCCGCGTAGGGCATGATCGGGAACTTCGCGTCGAGGTCGACGTCGATCGTTTCCTTGAACACGTGACGCGCCATGTCCTCGAACAGGTCGCGGATTTCCTGCTCGCCGAGGAACGACGTTTCGCAGTCGATCTGCGTGAATTCGGGCTGACGGTCGGCGCGCAGGTCTTCGTCGCGGAAGCACTTGACGATCTGGTAGTAACGATCGAAGTTCGCCACCATCAGGAGCTGCTTGAAGAGCTGCGGCGACTGCGGCAGCGCAAAGAACTGACCGGCGTTCACGCGCGACGGCACGAGATAGTCGCGCGCGCCTTCCGGCGTGCTCTTCGTGAGCATCGGCGTTTCGATGTCGATGAAGCCGAGCGCGTCGAGATACTTGCGCACCGCCATCGTCACGCGGTAGCGCAGACGCAGGTTGTGCTGCATCTGCGGACGGCGCAGGTCGAGCACGCGATGCGTGAGGCGCGTGGTTTCCGAGAGGTTGTCGTCGTCGAGCTGGAACGGCGGCGTGACCGACGCGTTGAGCACCACGATCTCGTGGCACAGCACTTCGATCTTGCCGCTCGTGAGGTTCGCGTTGACGGTGCCTTCCGGACGATTGCGAACGAGACCCTTGACCTGCACGCAGAACTCGTTGCGCACGCCCTCGGCGATCTTGAACATTTCCGCGCGGTCCGGATCGCAGACGACCTGAACGAGGCCCTCGCGGTCGCGCAGGTCGATGAAGATGACGCCGCCATGGTCGCGGCGGCGCTGCACCCATCCGCACAGCGAAACAGTTTGGCCCAGCAGCTGTTCGGTCACCAGACCGCAGTATTCAGATCTCATCGACATGATGTTCGTCTTTCGTTATGCATGAATGAACGGGACCGGCGCGCGGCAGCGCGTCGTCCGGTATTAAAGCGGAGGATCGATGGGGCGGCGTGGTGAGGTTGCCGGCGCGACCACGCCCATCGAAACAATATACTTGAGCGCGGCGTCGACGGTCATGTCCAGCTCGACCACCTCGCTCTTTGGCACCATCAGGAAAAATCCCGACGTCGGATTCGGCGTAGTCGGGACATACACGCTCACGTGATCTTCCTGCAGGTGGTTGACCACGTCGCCGCCGGGAATACCGGTGAGAAACGCGATCGTCCACGAACCCTTGCGCGGGTATTCGATCAGGAGCGCTTTGCGAAAGGCATTGCCGTTGCTCGAAAGCAGTGTATCGGAAACCTGCTGGATGCTGCCGTACAGCGGTCCGATGATCGGAATGCGGCGCACCAGCGCGTTCCACCACTCCACCAGCTTCTGGCCGATGAAGTTGTGCGTGAGCAGACCGACCCCGAAGATGAACGCGAGCGTGAGCACCGCGCCGAGTCCCGGCAGGCGCACGCCGAACATGCGCTCCGGCCGCCACGATTCGGGCAGCAGCAGCAGCGTCTGATCCATCGTGCCGATGACGAGGTTCAGCACCCACAGCGTGATGGCCAGCGGCACCAGCACCAGCAGGCCGGTCAGGAATACCGATTTGAACGTCGCTTTCTTGATCGTCATGTACACCGCCATGCGGGGCCGCGCGGCAAACGGGCTGCCGGCACGGCTTCGGCGCGGCGCGGATCCCGCAGATGCAGGAGTCGCGCCGCAGGTTTTTCAGGTCGAGGCAGCTGCCGGGCCGGGCGTGCTCGCCGGGCTGCTCGTGGTGCTCGCGGCTGCGCCCGAATCGCCGGAAGCGCTCGCGGCGGCTTCGCCGGCCGGCTTGCTGCCCTCCGACGACGCGTTTTCGCCGGCCGCCTTCGCGCCGGTCGCCGCAGTGCTCTTGCCGCCATTGCCGCCGCGGAAATCGGTGACGTACCAGCCCGAACCCTTCAGCTGGAAGCCCGCTGCGGTGACCTGCTTGCGAAACGTGTCCGCGCCGCAGCTCGGGCACTGCGTCAGGGGCGCATCGCTCATCTTTTGGAGCACGTCCTTGTCGAAGCCGCACGACTCGCAGCGATAAGCGTAGATCGGCATGATCTCTATCCTGATGAAAATCTGATAATTGCTTGCAAAGCCTTGAATTATAGCCGCAAACCCAGGATCGCCCCTGGCATTTACCGGGGTGGGGTGTCCATCGGGGATGGGTCGAAGGGTTGCAGCCGCCTCGGGACAGATGAGGGCAGGTTGGGCGCACATCAAGAGCGCGCGCGGCCATGCAAGGCGGCGCGCGCATGGCGTGAGCGCGTCGGACAGCTCAAACGCGGGGCGGCGCGACGTCGTTGCGGCGCCACACGAGCCAGCGCTCGCGCCCGGCGAACACGGGCAGCGAGTCGGCCACGGGCTGATCGTCGGCCAGCGTGAAGTACGGCGTGAGCAAGGCGTCGAGTTCGCCGCGCGCGATGGCGAACGGCGGCCCCTTAGGCGTCTCGCCGATGAAGAAGTAGCCCGCGAGCAACGCGCCGGGCTGCAACAGCTGGGCCATGCGGGCGGCGTAGCTCGCGCGCTGGGCTTTGGGCAGCGCGCACAGGAACGCGCGCTCGAACACCCAGGCCGGCACGAATGGCGGCGTGTAGGCGTAGAAGTCCGCCTCTTCGACGACGCCGGCGTACTGCCCCAACGCCGTACGCGCGCTCGCGACCGCGGCTGGCGCGAAGTCGATGGCGCGCACCGCGCGGCCGCGCTCGGCGAGCCAGCGTGCCTCCCAGGCGTTGCCACAGCCCGGAATCAGCACGGCGGCCTCAGGATGCGCCGTGGCGAACGCTTCGAACTGGCGCTGCACGCCCGCCTGATCCCAGGGCGTGTAACCGCGCACGAAGCGTTCATCCCAGAATGACGGCGACGCCGGGTCGCGGGTTTCGAACTCGGGCACGTCGCCCGGTTGCGGCGGCAGGGTCGGGTCGCTCATCGTCTCACTCCTTGTTCTCGTGGTCCGTCAGCCGCCGTAGGCGAACGCGAGCCACACGCGTGCCGCCACCATGCCCACGCCCACGGCCACGCCGAACACCAGCAGGCCCTGCAGCAGGCGGTTCGTGCGGCGTTGCTCGGCGAGCATTGCGCGGATCGTCTCATCGTTCGCGAAACCGCCCGGCTCCTGGCGGTGCAGCAGCGCCTGGTGCACGAGGCGCGGCAATTGCGGCAGCGTCTTGCTCCATTGCGGCGCTTCGATCTTGAAGCGCTCGTACCAGCCGCGCAAGCCGATCTGCTCGGTCATCCAGCGCTCGAGATAAGGCTTCGCCGTTTTCCAGAGATCGAGCTCCGGATCGAGCGAGCGCCCGAGGCCCTCGACATTGAGCATGGTTTTTTGCAGCAGCACGAGCTGCGGCTGGATTTCCACATTGAAGCGCCGCGAGGTCTGGAACAGGCGCAGCAGCACCTGGCCCAGCGAAATGTCCTTCAGCGCCCGGTCGAAATACGGTTCGCACACGGCGCGAATCGCGCTTTCCAGCTCTTCCACGCGCGTATGGGGCGGCACCCACCCCGATTCGATATGCAGCGTCGCCACGCGGTGATAGTCGCGCTTGAAGAAAGCGAGAAAATTCTGCGCGAGGTAGTTCTTGTCGAAGTCCGACAGCGCGCCGACGATGCCGAAATCGAGCGCGATATAGCGGCCGAAATGCGCGGGATCGAGGCTCACCTGAATGTTGCCGGGATGCATGTCGGCATGAAAGAAGCCGTCGCGGAACACCTGCGTGAAGAAGATCTCGACGCCCTCGCGCGCGAGCTTCGGAATGTCCACACCCGCCGCGCGCAGCTTGTCCACCTGGCTGATCGGCACGCCGACCATGCGCTCCATCACGAGCACGTTGGCCGTGCTGAATTCCCAGTACATTTCCGGCACGAGCAGCAAGTCGAGGCCCGCGAAATTGCGGCGCAACTGGCTGCCGTTGGCGGCCTCGCGCATCAGGTCGAGTTCGTCGTGCAGGTACTTGTCGAATTCGGCCACCACTTCGCGCGGCTTCAGGCGCTTGCCGTCGGCCCACAGGCGCTCGGCCCACACGGCGATGTCGCGTAGCAACGCGAGGTCGGAATCGATCACCGGACGCATGTTCGGGCGCAGCACCTTGACCGCCACCGGCTTGCCCGCGTGCTGACCCGACTTCACCTTGGCGAAGTGCACCTGGGCAATCGACGCGCTCGCCACCGGCACGCGCTCGAACTCGTCGAAGATCGTGTCGACGGGCGCGCCCAGCGACTTTTCGATCAGGCCGATCGCCACGTTCGAATCGAACGGCGGCACCTGGTCCTGCAGCTTCGCAAGCTCGTTGGCGATATCGGGGGGCAGCAGATCGCGCCGGGTAGACAGCACCTGGCCGAATTTCACGAAGATCGGGCCGAGGCTTTCCAGCGCGAGACGCAGACGCAAGCCGGGCGGGTCGTCGAAGCGACGGCCGATCGTGGTGATGCGCAGGATGAGCGCCACGCGCCGGTCGTTGATCCGGCTCAACATCATCTCGTCCAGGCCGAAGCGGATGACGGTGAAGAAAATCTTGAGGAAACGCAGAAAACGCATGTCTGAGGGGCCTGTTGACTAGCGCGAGCCGCGCGGCGCAGCGCTTTGGCTCCCGCCGCCGGCCAGTGATTTTTGTTCGAGCCGCTCGATGCGCTTTTCCACGCGCGCCAGCGCATCGCGTGCGCGCGACAGCTCCTCGTTGAAGCCGTCGAGTTCGGCGCGCCGCACGAGCTGCGGATTTTCGTCGAGCAGATATTCCGTGACCGAGCCGAGCACGTTGCGCCCGGCTCGCAGGGCCTGCTCGCCCGCGGCGCGCGCGAGCGTGGCAATGCGTGAAGCCGGCGCGTCGCCAATGAGCTTCGCGAGGTCCTCTTCGGGCTCCCAGCGCAGATGCTCGGCGAGCTTGCCGATGACCTGCGCAAACTCGGCATCGCCCTCGATCTTCACGTGCTTCATCACGGCGGCCTGGCCGCCCTGCATGAACGAAGAGAGCGCGCCTGCGGGCAGCGACAGCGTCACATCGACTTCGCCCGCATCGTGGTCCTCGACCGCGCCCAGATAGCCGTCCGGCTGCACGAGCAGCGTGAGCACGACGGGCGGGCATGTGAGACGGACCGTCTTGCCAGCATAGTGGGCGAGACGTTCGCGTGCCCACGTTTCGCGGGCGAGCAGGTGATTGACGGCAGCAGCGAAGGGCTTGGCGGCAAGAGTCATCGGCATGAAATAAGAAAACCCGCACGGGCACAAGCCCGGGCGGGTTCCTATTGTAACGTTCGTAACGTTCGAGCCACAGGATCGCGCCGCGGCCCTGCCCTGTCCAACGCGGCGCCCGCAAGGCACCGCCCCGCGATCTGGATCAAGTCAAGAGACGCTCGGCCCGAGTCCCGACTCAGTGAGATTCGACCTGCTGGATGCCCGCGAGCAGCCAGCCTTCGCCCGAGGTGCGCGACTTCGAGAGATTCCACACCTCGACGAACGGCGCGGCCGGCTCGCCCATGGCCTCGCGAATCAGGCCGGAGAAGCGCACGCTCGCAAGGTATTCGCTGCCGCGTTCTTCCACGCCGAGCAGGTCCGCGTTGAGCTGCACGACGTCGGTCTGGTTGGGCTGCGCGCCGCGGCCCGCGAGGTCGACGCGGATTTCGGCAAACATCTCGGGGGTCGTGAATTCGCGGATGTCGTCCATATTGCCGGCATCCCACGCGGCCTGCAGGCGCACGAAGTAGACCTTCGCATTGCGCACGAAGGCTTCCGTGTCGAAGCCGGCGGGGATGGCAGACGGCGTGTCGATGTGCGGCGTGGTCAGAGGATTGGCTTCAGGCGCGAGGTACTGTCCCGTGGGCGGTGCGGTATAGCGAGGCTCCTGCGGCTGATACCCGCCCGACGACGTGTTCAGGCTGTTCGACGCGTACCCGCCCTGGTACGCGGGTTCCGCGGCACGGCGGCGGCTCATGAACTTGCGGATCAGCCAGACGGCGATAAAGGCAATGATCGCGATCACGATCATGTTGGCCATCATGCCGGCAAACGCCTCACCGAGACCGAAGTGCGAAAGCAGCGCGGCAATGCCGAGACCGGCCGCGAGGCCCGCGATCGGCCCAAGCCAGCGATTGCGTGCCGGTGCGGGCGCGGGCGTGGGCGCCGGCGTGCCGGGAGCGCGCTGGGCGCCGGCCTGCTGAGCGGGATTCGTGGGGCTGGGCTGGGCCGGCGGCGGCGTGGTGCTGCGCTGCGAGGCCACCGACGACTGCTTGCCGAAACTGCGGCCGCCACCCATGCGGCGAGCCTCTGCATCGAACGACGCGAGGCTGCCGGCAATCATCACGCCGGCAAGGGTCAGCACGCCGATTCGTCTGGCCCACGATATTGAAAGCTTTCTGGAAGCATCGATTCTGGGCTCAGACATAGCGGAAATTCCTTTAAAGACAGTGATTTGGGAACACTAATACTTTGTGCCGATGTGTAAGGCTACCACGCCAGCTGACAAATTGTAATATTTGACGGCTTCGAGGCCGACTTGTTCCATCATCGTCTTGAGTGTTTCCTGGTCCGGATGCATGCGGATCGATTCCGCGAGGTACTGGTAGCTGTCCGCGTCCTGTGCAAAGCGCCGGCCGAGCCACGGCAGCACCTTGAACGAATACACGTCATAGGCCTTCTTGAGCGGCTCCCAGACCTTCGAGAATTCGAGCACGAGCACGCGGCCACCCGGCTTGAGCACGCGGCGCATTTCGGCGAGCGCGGTGTCCTTATGCGTCATGTTGCGCAACCCGAAAGCCACGGTCACCACGTCGAAGTAGTTGTCCGGAAAGGGAATTTTCTCGGCGTCGCACAGAAGCGCCGGCGTGATCACGCCGTTGTCGATGAGGCGGTCGCGGCCCACGCGCAACATCGATTCGTTGATGTCGGTATGCCAGACTTCGCCCGTCGGGCCCGCCTTCTTCGCGAACGCCATGGAAAGGTCGCCGGTGCCGCCGGCGATATCGAGCACCTTGGCGCCGGGCCGAATGTTCGCCTGCGCGATCGTGAACGCCTTCCACGCGCGGTGCAGCCCGCCCGACATCAGATCGTTCATCAGGTCGTAGTTCGAGGCGACCGAGTGAAACACGCCGGCCACCTTCTTCGCCTTGTCCTGTTCGTCGACTGTCTGATAGCCGAAGTGGGTTTTGCTCATCGCGCTCGTCCTTTCGCGGAAGGGTGTTCTATTGGGGTGCTGCGCCGCGTCTGTCCGAGAAGCGGCGGGGCTGGATCGTAACAGGAAGCGTCAGTGGCAGTGGCCGTGCGCTGCAGGGGGCGCGGCCATGGGGGCGTCGCGCTCGACGCCCGCCGCCTTCAGTCTGGCGAAATATTGCGCCCAGAGTTCGTCCTGGCGCGTGGCGAGCTCGTAGAGCTGGTCCCACGAGTAGATGCCGGTGTTGTGGCCGTCGGAGAAGGTGGGCTGCAGCGCGTAGTTGCCGACCCCTTCAAGCGCCGTAATCGTCACCTCGCGCTTGCCCGTCTGCAGCGTTTCCTGGCCGGGGCCGTGCCCGCGCACCTCCGCGGAGGGCGAATACACGCGCATCAGCTCGAAGGGCACGCGGTAGCTCTGCCCGTTCGCATACTGGAGTTCCAGCACGCGCGAGACGGCGTGCACCACGACGCCGGTTGGCACCGGCGTATCGGATTTCAGTCCACTCATGATCGTTCCTGCTGTTGGACGCGCATTGGAGGCTCATTGCAGCTCGCTCTGGCCTTAAGCCTGCGAAGCCTGCTCCATTTCCTGGCGCACTGCGTCGCGCAGCAGCGTGGCCTGCGCGCGGCGCTGGCCCAGCATCGCCTCGGACACCGTGCGCTGACGCGGCGCCCAGACGGGCAGCGGGAAATGGGCGTCGTTCGTGAAGCGCGGAATGACGTGCCAGTGCACGTGCGGCACCTGGTTGCCGAGGCTCGCCAGATTCACCTTCGAAGGCTGCATGACACGGCGCAGCGCACGCTCGACGGCATAGACGGCCCGCATCAGGTGTTCCCGGTCGGCCGCGCCCAGGTCCGAGAATTCGGCAACGTGCGCATTCCAGATGACCCGGCAAAAGCCGGGATAGTCGGCCTCGGCCGTCGCGAGCACGACGCGCATGCGCTCGTCCTGCCACAGCACATCGCCGCCTTCCTCACTGCAGAATATGCATGTCATCGTCGTCCCCGAACCCGTTCACGGAAAATGGCGCGCTGCCATTAGACCAGCACGCGCTCGATTCCGCCATTGTTCGCGCTCTGAACGTAGTCCGCCATCCAGTTTTCGCCAAGTATGTGGCGGGCGATTTCCACCACGATGTAGTCGGCTTCGACGTTGGCGTCTTCGTTGTACCGCGACAGCCCCTGGAGGCACGACGGGCAGCTCGTCAGAATCTTGACGTCCTGCGTCGTACCCTGCCCGCCCGCTTCCTGCGGCGTAGCCGGCTGCACCCCGTTCGCACCGTTGCCGACGATCGGAATGCCGCGCAGCTTCGCCGCGCCCTTGCGGATTTCCTCTTCCTTGCGGAAACGCACCTGCGTCGAAATGTCCGGGCGCGTGACGGCCAGCGTGCCCGATTCGCCGCAGCAGCGGTCGTTCTTCTCGATCCTGTAGCCGTCGTGCTCAGCACCCATCAGCTCATTGACGAGCTTGACCGGGTCCATCGTCTTGATCGGCGTGTGGCACGGGTCGTGGTACATGTAGCGCGTGCCGGTCACGCCATCGAGCTTGATCCCCTTCTCGAGCAGGAACTCGTGGATGTCGATGATGCGGCATCCCGGGAAAATCTTGTCGAATTCATAACCCGCGAGCTGGTCGTAGCACGTCCCGCACGACACCACGACGGTCTTGATGTCGAGGTAGTTGAGCGTGTTCGCCACGCGGTGGAACAGCACGCGGTTATCGGTGACGATCTTCTCGGCCTTGTCGTACTGGCCCGAGCCCCGCTGCGGATAGCCGCAGCACAGGTAGCCCGGCGGCAGCACGGTCTGCACGCCCGCTTCCCAGAGCATGGCCTGGGTGGCGAGGCCCACTTGCGAAAACAGACGCTCCGAGCCGCAGCCCGGGAAGTAGAACACCGCTTCCGAATCGACATTCGTCGTCTTCGGATTGCGGATGATCGGCACGATCTTGTTGTCTTCGATGTCGAGCAGCGCGCGCGCCGTCTTCTTCGGCAGGTTGCCCGGCATCTTCTTGTTGACGAAGTGGATCACCTGCTCGACCACGGCCGGCTTGCCCGTGGACGCGGGCGGCTGCGCCGTCTGCTTCTTCACGAACTTCTTCAGCACGTCATTGCCAAGGCGCTGCGCCTTGTAACCCACGCCCATCATCGCGGTGCGCGCGAGATTGATGGTCTGCGGGTTCGTGGCGTTCAGGAAGAACATGCCCGCCGCGTTGCCCGCGTTGAACTTCTTCTTGCCCATCTTGCGCAGCAGATTGCGCATGTTCATGGTCACGTCGCCGAAGTCGATCTTGACCGGGCACGGCGTCACGCACTTGTGGCAGACCGTGCAGTGGTCCGCTACGTCGTTGAACTCGTCCCAGTGCTTGATCGACACGCCGCGGCGCGTCTGCTCTTCGTACAGGAACGCCTCGACCAGCAAGGAAGTCGCGAGAATCTTGTTGCGCGGGCTGTAGAGCAGGTTCGCGCGCGGCACGTGGGTCGCGCACACGGGCTTGCACTTGCCGCAGCGCAGGCAGTCCTTCACCGAATCGGCAATCGCGCCGATGTCGGACTGCTTCATGATGAGCGACTCGTAGCCCATCAGGCCGAACGACGGCGTGTAGGCGTTGCGCAGGTCGGCGCCTTCGAGCAGCTTGCCCGCGTTGAAGCGGCCTTGCGGATCGACGCGTTGCTTGTAGGCGCGGAACTCGGCGATCTCGTCATCCGTGAGGAATTCGAGTTTCGTGATGCCGATGCCGTGCTCGCCCGAGATCACGCCGTCGAGCGAACGCGCGAGCTTCATGATGCGCGCCACCGCGTGGTGCGCGTCCTGCAGCATCTCGTAGTTGTCCGAGTTGACCGGCAGGTTCGTGTGCACGTTGCCATCGCCGGCGTGCATGTGCAGCGCCACGAACACGCGGCCGCGCAGCACCTTCTTGTGGATCGCCTGAGTCTCGTCGAGGATCGGCTTGAATTCGCCGCCGTTGAAGATCTTGCGCAGTTCCGCGCGGATCTCCTGCTTCCACGAGATGCGCACCGTGCGGTCCTGGGTCACGTGGAAGACGTTGGCGTCGGGCTGCGCGTCCACGCGGTCGGCGAACTTCTCCGCCAGCGACTCGTAGCCCAGCTGCACGAGATAGTGCTGCGCCTCGCGCAACGACATGTCGAGCTTCTCGCCCACGAAGGTCCAGCGCTCACGCACGCGCTTGAGCAGGTCGAGCGCCTGCTGAACGCGGTCTTCGAGCAGTTCCGCCGAGGGAATCTCGTTTGCGTCGTCCGTCTTGCCGAGCGGCAGCTTGCCCGCCTTGAAAAACGCTTCGAGCGCGTCGACCAGCTGCAGCTTGTTCTTGATCGACAGCTCGATGTTGATGCGCTCGATGCCGTCCGTGTACTCACCCATGCGGTTAAGCGGGATCACGACGTCTTCGTTGATCTTGAACGCGTTGGTGTGCTTCGCAATGGCGGCCGTGCGGCTGCGGTCGAGCCAGAAGCGCTTGCGGGCCTCGGCGGACACCGCGACGAAGCCTTCGCCGCTCTTGCCGTTGGCCATGCGGATCACTTCCGAGGTCGCGGCCGCCACGGCATCGGCGTCGTCGCCGACGATATCGCCGATCAGCACCATCTTCGGAAACGCGTTGCGCTTGCTCTTGGTCGCGTAGCCCACGGCGCGCAGGTAGCGCTCGTCGAGGTGCTCGAGGCCCGCGAGAATCGCCCCGCCCTGCTTCGACGTTTCGAACAGGTAGTCCTTGATCTCGACGATGCTCGGAATCGCCTCGCGCGCCTGGCCGAAGAACTCCAGGCACACCGTGCGCGTATGCGCGGGCATCTTGTGCAGTACCCAGCGCGCGGACGTGATAAGCCCGTCACAGCCTTCCTTCTGCACGCCCGGCAGGCCGGCGAGGAACTTGTCGGTGACGTCCTTGCCGAGGCCTTCCTTGCGAAAGCGCTTGCCTTCGATCTCGAGCGATTCGGAGCGCAGCAGCTTTTCGCCCGGCGCGTATTCGCCGTCGAACCACTTCAGCTCGAAGCGCGCCACGGCAATGTCGTGGATCTTGCCCATGTTGTGGTCAAGACGCGTGACCTCGAGCCAGTTGCCCTCGGGGTCGACCATGCGCCACCAGGCGAGATTGTCGAGCGCCGTGCCCCACAGCACCGCCTTCTTGCCGCCCGCGTTCATCGCGACGTTGCCGCCGATGCAGGACGCATCGAGCGAGGTCGGATCGACTGCGAAGACGAAGCCTGCGGCGTCGGCGGCCTCGGTCACGCGGCGCGTGACCACGCCCGCGCCCGAGAAAATCGTCGCGACCTTGCGGTTCACGCCCGGCAGGTCGGTCATCTCGACAGGGCCGAGCTGTTCGAGCTTTTCGGTATTGATGACGGCCGAGAACGGCGTGAGCGGCACTGCACCGCCCGTGTAGCCCGTGCCGCCTCCGCGCGGAATCACGGTGAGACCGAGTTCGAAACAGGCCTTGATGAGGCCGGCGATTTCGGCTTCGGTATCGGGCGTGAGGACCACGAACGGATATTCCACGCGCCAGTCGGTCGCGTCGGTCACGTGCGAGACGCGCGCGAGGCCGTCGAAGCGGATGTTGTCCCTGGCCGTGCGCTTGCCGAGCACCTTCGTCGCGCGGCGGCGCAGGTCGGCCATCTTCTCGAATTCGCCCGCGAAGGCGTCGATGGCGCGGCGCGTGGCGCCGACCAGCTTTTCCACGCGTGCGGCGCGGTCCACGCCTTCCTTGCCTGTGTGCTCCTGCAGGTCGGCGCGGCGGCGCTTCTCGATTTCGGCGAGGCGGTGGTTCAACGCCTCGATCAGGAGCGCGCGGCGCTTCGGATTGTCGAGCAGATCGTCCTGCAGATACGGGTTGCGCCGCACGACCCAGATGTCGCCCAGCACCTCGTAGAGCATGCGTGCCGAGCGGCCGGTGCGGCGCTCCGCGCGCAGTTCGGCGAGCGCGTTCCATGCCTCTTCGCCAAGCAGGCGGATGACGATTTCGCGGTCCGAGAAAGACGTGTAGTTATAGGGAATCTCGCGCAGGCGCGGTTCGATGTCGGCGGCCACGGCGGCGGCGGCGCCGTGAGGATCGAAAACTTGAGGTGCGTTCATGGTTGGACGACTCTTTGGGCCAGCCCCGCGCACGGCTCGCGGCCGCTACGACGGATACTGACGGGGCGCGTGGGGCGCTATTCTGAAATCGTGTCCGCCTGTGGCAGGCTGCGGACGAAAGGGGTGGGGAGGCACATGGCGGCAACGCTCACGCCGATGGTTCCCCGGCGCTCGGATTTAGCGACACGATCGTGCGTGGCGGGCGTGCCGCTGCGCCGCCGGGCGGGTTACGCGCCGTGCGGGCATCAAATGGGCTGTCCGAGGTTGCCAGTGCATCATCCGATCCTTGTTTCAAAAAAGGATTTTACCGCATGATCCGCACCCGCGCTGACGCTGCGTGGGGACCGGGCGGACACATGAGATTCACCTGCGTTGCCGGACGACTCGCGCCGGATTGCGCCCGCTTTGACGATGATTTGCCTTCCGGCCGGTCGGCGAATCGCGCCGCCGGTATACGCGCGCCGGTACGCCCGCTCCGGTACGCCCGCTCCGGTACGCCCGCTCCGGTATACCCGCTCCGCCAGCGCCGGAGCCGTTGGCGCTATCATTTACGCTTCCCCGCCCTGAACCCGCGCCCGGCGCGCCCTCGCATGGCCTCCCACGACGATTACCTGAAGAAAATCCTCACCGCCCGCGTCTACGATGTT
>NZ_BBJH01000020.1 GCF_000739775.1 Paraburkholderia heleia NBRC 101817
CGCGCCCGCCGGCGCCGTGGTGCTCGCGTGGTGCGCGCGCACGCGGGCGCGCGCGGCGGCGCGCACCTTGTCGGCGAGCTTCTCCGAGTATTCGAGCATGCCGTCGCGAATGCCGACCTTCGGCTTCGTCACGAAGTCGACGGCGCCCAGTTCGAGCGCGCGCAACGTGATTTCGTTGCCGCGCTCGGTGAGCGACGACACCATCACGACCGGCATGGGCCGCAGGCGCATCAACTTCTCGAGGAAGTCGAGGCCGTCCATGCGCGGCATTTCCACGTCGAGCGTGAGCACGTCGGGGTTGTGCTGCTTGATCAGCTCGCGCGCGACGAGCGGATCCGGCGCGGTGGCGACGACCGTCATGTCGGGCTGACTGTTGATGATTTCCGTCATCAAACTGCGGATCAGCGCCGAATCGTCGACGCAGAGAACCTTGATTTTTTGCACAGCGTTCACGCCTCCTCTACTGTCCTGGCGTTGTCTTGACCGGATGCGCGCAGCGCGGACGATACGCCCGAGCCGAACAGCTCGATGCGAGGGCGCGCGCCTGGCGGTTGGGATTGGGAATTTTGGGGTGCCGCACGCCCGGCGCTGCCGACGCCGAACAGTTCGACGCGCGCACGCGCACGCGCGAGCCGCTCGGCGCGCGCTTCGGCGGTTTGCGCGGCGAGCCGCTGTTCGCGCTCCGCCACGCTCGTCTCCTGCGAGAGGCGCAGCTTCTTGACCATCACCTGGCCCGTGCGCGGCAAAAACGCCACCTTGCGCGGATGCGAGCCTTGCAGGTCCTCGGCGACGATGCGGATGTTCTCGGTCGCGAGATAGCGGCGCACAAACGCGGCGTTGCGGTCGCCGATGTTCATCGTCGTCATGCCCGCGAGCACCGCCGCGCCGCCGAACACCTTGGCCTCGAAGCGCTCGCGCCGGCCGCCCGCCTTGATCAGCTCGTTGATGAGCACTTCCATCGCGTAGGCGCCGTAGCGCATCGCGTCGGAGGCGCCGGCGAGCGCGTGGGCGGAGTCCGCGCCGTCGTCGGGCAGCATGAAGTGGTTCATGCCGCCAATGCCGGCGGTGCGGTCCTGAATGCAGGCCGCCACGCACGAGCCGAGCACGGTGACGAGCACCATGTCCTCGCCCGTCGTATAGAACTCGTTGGGCAGCAGCTTCACGCCGGGGCGCTGGAAATGCGCGTCGAAATAGCGATTCGTCGCGATCGGGAGACTGGCGCTCATGCAGGCACTCCGAGCGCGTCGTTCGCGCGGCGCGGCGCGGCATTGGCCTGGGTCTGAGCCCGACTGCCGCGCGTGAGTTCGTACACCGTCTGGCCGCGCAGACGGAACGCTTGCGTGACGTAGGTGAAATTCTCCGAGTGGCCCGCGAACAGCAGGCCGTCCGGCTTCATGAGCGGCTCGAAGCGCGCGAGGACCTGTGCCTGGGTCGGCTTGTCGAAATAGATCATCACGTTGCGGCAGAAGATCGCGTCGAACGTCGTGCGCAAGCCGTAGTCCGCGTCGGTGAGATTGAGCTGCTCGAACTTGATCATCGCGCGCAGCTCCGGGCGCACCTTCACGAGTCCCGAGTGCGAGCCGGTGCCCTTGAAGAAGAAGCGCTTCAGACGCTCCGGCGACAGATGCTTCACCTGATCGAACGAATAGACGCCCGCGTCGGCCTTGGCGAGCACCTGGGTGTCGAGGTCGGTGGCAAGCACGCGCGCCTCGCGCGCGGCGCGCTCGCCGAGCGCTTCCACGAGCGTCATCGCAATCGAATATGGCTCTTCGCCCGTGGAAGCCGCCGAACACCATACCGAAACCGGCTGCGCACCTGACCCGCCCGCGCGGCGCTTCACGAAATCCGCGAGGATCGGAAAGTGATGCGCCTCGCGGAAAAACGCCGTGAGATTGGTGGTGAGCGCATTCGTGAACGCTTCCCACTCGGCCGCGTCGTTGCGCGCTTCGAGCTGGTCGAGATAGTCGCGAAAACTGTCGAGGCCGAGTGCGCGCAGGCGCCTCGCGAGGCGGCTGTACGCCATGTCGCGCTTGTGGTCCGAGAGCGAGATGCCCGCGCGGCGGTGAATGAGCGCGCGAATGCGCTCGAAGTCCGCCGGGGTGAAATCGAAATCGCGGTTGCTCTCGACGCCCTGAGTGCCCGTAGCGCCCGTCTCGCCGGCGTCCTGGCGCGTATTTCGCAGCGCTTTCATGCTGATGCTCCTTCGCATTGCGCGCCGCCCACTGCATGGGATACCGCGGCGCAGGACTGCTGCGCGCCGCGCCTGCCCGGTTGCAATGCGTGCGGCGCATGGGCGGCCTGCGCGACGCGCGCGGACCCGTGGGTCCGGCGCGGCAGGTCTTGCCGTTGTATAGCGCTCATGTGCATTGCAGTTGCTCGTGTTCAGTACTTCACTACTTTTCTGTGCGTTCGATCAGAACGTTTCCCAGTCCGAATCGTCCGAAGCGGATGCTGCCGTGCTCGCATACGTCTCGGCGCGCGCAGGCGCGGCCGGTTTCGCTGCGGGCTTTGCCGCCCCCCTGGCTGCCGGTTGCACCGCGGGCTTTGCCGCAGCCTTCGCGGTCTCCGCCGGTGTCGCGGCAGTTGCCACCGCAGGTGCGACCGACGTTGCCGCCGCCGCGGCCTTCGTCCCCGCCGCAGCCGAAGACGGCATCGTGCGTTTCGCGGCAACCGGCGTGGCCGGCATGACGCGAGGCTCGCTTGCCCCCGCGCTGCGCGCCGTTGCGCCGCCCGTCGTCCACGCGCCGAGCACATTCTGCAGCTGGCGCGTCTGCTCTTCGAGCGAGGCCGCCGCAGCCGCCGCCTGCTCCACCAGCGCCGCGTTCTGCTGCGTGACGGTGTCCATCTGCGTGACGGCGCGGTTGACCTGCTCGATGCCGCCCGACTGCTCCTCGGACGCCGCGCTGATCTCACCCATGATGTCGGTCACGCGACGCACGGCCTGAAGGATTTCTTCCATCGTCGTGCCGGCGCGGCCCACCAGTTGCGAGCCGCTTTGCACCTTCTCGGCCGAGTCGTTGATGAGTTCCTTGATTTCCTTCGCCGCGCTGGCGCTGCGCTGCGCGAGGCTGCGCACTTCGCCCGCCACCACGGCGAAGCCGCGGCCCTGCTCGCCCGCGCGCGCCGCTTCCACGGCCGCGTTGAGCGCAAGAATGTTGGTCTGGAACGCGATGCCTTCGATCACGCTGATGATGTCCACGACCTTCGCGGAACTCGCCGCAATGCCCTGCATCGTGTTCACGACTTCACCCACCACCTCGCCGCCGCGCGTCGCGATGTCCGAGGCGTTGACGGCCAGCTGGCTCGCCTGGCGCGCGTTCTCCGCGTTCTGGCGCACGGTGCCCGTGAGCTGCTCCATGCTCGACGCCGTTTCCTGCAGCGAAGCGGCCTGCTGCTCGGTACGCTGCGAAAGATCGGTGTTGCCCATGGCGATCTCGCGCGCGCCCACGTCGATCGAGCTTGCGCCCGTATGCACCGCGCTCACCAGCGTAACGAGGCTTTCCTGCATGCGCTTGATGCCGCCGAAGAGACGCCCGATCTCGTTTTCGCTGTAGACCGTGACCGGCTGCGAGAGATCGCCGTGGGCGATGCGCTCGAAGCACGCCACGGCGTCCGCGAGCGGCTGCACGATGAGGCCGCGCATGGCGAAGCGCAGCACCACCACGAGCACGAGCGCCACGGCGATCACCACGCCAATCGCGATGCGCATCACGGCGATCTTGTCGTGCGCGCCGACCTCGCGCGCCTGTGCGCTGTCTTCCAGCGCCTGCGCGAGCGGCTCGGCGACGCTGTCGTAGTCGACGAACATCGGGCTGATCTTCGTATCGGCGATGGCGTGATAGGCCGGTTGATCGTTTGCGCGCAGGGCCGCGAATTCGGGCTGCACGCCGTCCTGCATGAGCGTGGCGCGCTTCGCCGCGAGCGCGTCGAGCGCGGCGGCGTCAAGACCGCTCTTCGGCGCGTTCTGGAAGGCCTGCCAGGCTTCGTTGGATTTGCCGAATAACTCCTGGGCGCGATCGATCGCCTTCTTCGCATCGTCGGCCTGGCCTGCTGCCGTAAGCGCGCTGGCGCGGTCGATGGCGACGCGCGTGCGCAACAGGTACGACGATGAGTCGTTCAGCGCATGCATCGCCACGAGATCGCCTTGCACGATCTCGGTGAACGCGTCGCTCGCGCGCCCGAGCGCGACGAGCCCGAGTGCGCCGACCAGCACGGTCAGCGCAACCAGAATGAGCCCGACGCCCGTGAGCGTGGTGCGGATCGACCATCTTTGCAGCATCTCGTTTGCTCCTGTCCTGTGCGAATCGGGGCGGCCCATTGTGGCCGGACGCGGTCGGCTAGACGCGGTCGGCTAGACGCGGTCGGCTAGACATGGCCGGCCAGACGCGGCTCCGCCCAAGGCCCCGCACGAAGCGCGCGCGAGAACGAAGGCGGCTTGCCGCTCTTTGGCGGCGGCTTGTCCGCTCTCTCTCACGCCGGCCTCGCGGCCCCCCGGTTTTACGTCTGCGTACGTTAGACCAGCGCCTCGATCAGCGCCATTTCGCGGCTCGTCATCAGTTTTTCGATGTCCATCAGGATCAGCATGCGGCCCTCCACGGTGCCGAGGCCAGTGAGGTACTCGGTCGTGAGCGTCGCGCCGAATTCGGGCGCGGGCATGATCTGCTCCATCTGCAGCGTGAGCACGTCCGAGACGCCGTCCACCACCATGCCGACCACGCGATGCGCGACGTTCAGGATGATGACGACCGTCTGGTGGTCGTACTCGACGCGGCCCAGATGGAACTTGATGCGCATGTCGACGATCGGCACGATGATGCCGCGCAGGTTGATCACGCCCTTGATGAAATCGGGCGCGTTCGCAATGCGCGTCACGCTGTCGTAGCCGCGGATTTCCTGCACCTTCAGGATGTCGATGCCGTACTCTTCCGCACCGAGGGTGAAGACGAGGAATTCCTGGCCGCCTGCGTCGGCCTGCAGCGCGTCGCGGCGTTGCGCGCCGGCAAGTGCGCCGTGCGCGCCGTTGCCTTGAATCGATTGGACTTCTGCCACGTTAGCCCCTGAACGGTTGGGAGATGATGGATTGAGTGCGTCCGGTCTTCATCACGATTACGCGAATTCGGCGAACGCACCCGAATTTGCGCTGGCGCTGACGCCATGCGTGGCGCGCGTCTCGCGATTGAGCGCGGCCACGTCGACGATCAGCGCGACGCTGCCGTCGCCGAGAATGGTCGCCGCCGAAATGCCGTGCACCTTGCGGTAGTTCGTTTCGAGGTTCTTCACCACGACCTGCTGCTGGCCGACCAGTTCGTCGATCAGCATGGCGAAGCGACGGCCTTCGGTTTCCATGATCGTGACGATGCCCTGCGTCGGGTCCGTGCGCGCGCCTTCCACGTTGAACGCCTGGTGCAGCGCCACGAGCGGGAGATACTCGCCGCGCACGCGCACCACGCGGTCGCCGTTGGTGACCGTGTAGATGTCTTCGTGGCGCGGCTGCAGCGACTCCATCACGAAGTTCAGCGGCAGGATGAAGATCTCGTTGCCCACCTTCACCGACATGCCGTCGAGAATCGCCAGCGTGAGCGGCAGCACGATGCGCGTGGTGCTGCCCTTGCCTGCGTGCGAGGTGATCTCCACGTGGCCGCCCATCGCCTGGATGTTGCGCTTGACCACGTCCATGCCCACGCCGCGGCCCGAAACGTCGGTCACCTGCTCGGCGGTCGAGAAACCCGGCAGGAAGATGAGGTTCCAGACCTCTTCGTCGGACATCGTGTCGCTGACCTGCATGCCCTGCTTGATCGCCTTGGCGAGAATCTTGTCGCGGCGCAGGCCTGCGCCGTCGTCGCTCACCTCGATCACGATGTTGCCGCCATGGTGCGCGGCGGAGAGCACGAGCTGGCCCGTCGCGTCCTTGCCCGCGGCGCGGCGCGCTTCCACGGTTTCGATGCCGTGGTCGAGCGAGTTGCGCACGAGGTGGGTGAGCGGGTCGATGATGCGCTCGATCAGGCTCTTGTCGAGTTCGGTCGCCTGACCGAAGGTGACAAGCTCGACTTCCTTTCCGAGCTTCGCCGCGAGATCGCGCACGAGACGCGGGAAGCGGCTGAAGACGTAGTCCATCGGCATCATGCGGATCGACATCACCGCTTCCTGCAGGTCGCGCGCGTTGCGCTCGAGCTGCGCCATGCCGTTGTAGAGACGGTCGTGCAATGCCGGGTCGAACGTGCTGGTCGTCTCCGCCAGCATCGCCTGCGTAATGACGAGTTCGCCCACGAGGTTGATCAGCTGATCGACCTTTTCGACGCCCACGCGAATCGAGCTGCCTTCCGCCGACGCAGCGGCAGCGGCCGGACGCGCCTTGCGCTCGCCTTCGGCTTGCGCGGACGCGCTCGCGGGAGGGCGCGGCAATTCGTGTTCGGCTTGCGCAGCCGGTGTGCTCGCAACCGGCGCCGGCGCGGCGACGGGCGCAGCCGGTGCGGCGGAAGGCGCGGCCGGCGCCGGCGCTGCGTCGGGTTCTGCCGCCGCCGGTTGCGCGCCGCCCTGCGGCGCGGCGCCCCGGCCGATCGAAATCTGTTTCTCGTCGATCACGAAGCAGCACACCGCGATGATGTCGTCGGAGGTCACATCGGTTTCGAGCCACAGCGTGAGGTCGTCGCCGGTCTTCACCTGGCCGAGAATGCGGCCGAGGTTGCCGAGCTCTTCGACGAGCAGCTCCTGGTCCTTCGCGTCGACGGCACGCAGCGTGACGCGCAGGTGCGGACCTTCCGCTGCGGCCTCGCCGCCGGCAGCGGGCGCAGAGGCTGCCGCATCGATCGCCTCGCTCACGACGTGCTCGGGCGCGCCCGAGCCTGCCGCCGCCAACGTGCTGTGCATTTCGAAAGCGGCTTCGAGATCTTCTTCCGAATCACCCACGCTCGCGCCGGCGCTCGCCTGCGGGGCCGGCGCGGGCGCGGGGGCCGGAGCCGGCGCGGGTTCTGGCGCGGCCGCGGGCACGCCGCGGCTTTCCGCATACAGGCGCTCGAGCTTCGCGCGCACGGCCGCCGCCGCTTGCGCGTCGGGCTCGGCGCTCGCGCGGTAGGCGCCGAGCTGGTCGGAAAGCACGTCCTTCGTTTCGAGGAACGTGTCGATCATGTCCTTGCGCAGCACCAGCTCGTTGTTGCGCGCGCGGTCGAGCAGCGATTCGAGAATGTGGGTCGTCTCGGTCAAAGCCGTGAAGCCGAACGTCGCCGCGCCACCCTTGATCGAGTGCGCCGCGCGGAAGATCGCCGCCAGATCCTCGGGATCCGGGCGGCCGACGTTCAGGTTCAGAAGAAGCTGCTCCATCTGCGCGAGCAGCTCGTCCGCCTCGTCGAAAAACGTCTGATAGAACTGAGTGATGTCGAGAGTCATTGCTCTTTCACCGCGTTGATTGCCTGGGGGGTGCCTCGTCGCTCGCCGCGCGGCACCTCAAGGGTGGGCCTCGCCGAGCGCGCTCGCCAGATCGACGAGCAGCTCGGGGTCCACCGGTTTTTCGATCCAGCCGGTCGCGCCTGCGTCGCGTACGGCTGCCTTGAAGCCTTCGTCCGATTCCGTGGTCAGCACGAGAATGGGCGTTTCGAAGTACGAAGGATTCGCCCTCAGCTGCTTGATCAGGTCGAGCCCGCCCATGCGCGGCATGTAAAGGTCGGTGAGCACGAGATCGAAGCGCTGGGCGAGCGCATGCTCGAACCCTTCTTCGCCGTCGCACGCCACCGTCACTTCGTAGCCCGCCGAGCCGAGCGCCGCACGCAGGATCTCCCGCATGGACACCGAATCGTCGATCGCCAGAATGTTCCTGATCATCCGTTCCTCGTTGTCATTGCGCTGCCGGCGCGACGGCTGGGGCGAGCGCCGGCATGGCCGGCGCCACCGCTGTCGCCACCTTCGGGGCGATCGCCACCGGGGCCGGCGCCGCCTTGCGCGGCACGGCGTCCGGCGTGAGCGCGGGCAGGCTCTTGCCCGAACCCGCTGCGTCGTCGGAGAGCGTGGTGGTGGTCGAGTCGTCGTGCATGAGCGCGTCTTCGGACTTCTTGTTCAATACGATGATGCTGATGCGGCGGTTCTCCGGATCGAGCGGATCGGCCTTGTTCAGGTTCTGCGTGGAAGCGAGGCCGAGCACGCGCAACACCTTCGATTCGTCCATGCCGCCCGCGATCAGCTCGCGGCGCGACGCATTCGCGCGGTCGGCGGAAAGCTCCCAGTTGCTATAGCCCTTCTCGCCGCCGGCATAGGGCACGGCGTCGGTGTGGCCCTGCACGACGATGCGGTTGGGCACGTCGTTGAGCGTCTTGCCGATCGCCTGCAGGATGTCGCGCATGTACGGCTCGACCACGTCGCGCGCCGTCGCGAACATCGGGCGCTTCTGCGAGTCGACAATCTCGATGCGCAGGCCCTGCAGCGTGGAGTCGATGCGGATCTGCTGCTTGAACTGGCGCAGCACCGGGTTTGCCTCGATCGCCGCCATCAGCTTCACCTGCAGGTCGTGCAGGCGCACCTGCTCCTTGCGCTCGAGCGAGCCTTCGAGCTGCTTCGTGGCGTCGTCGTCGTTGTGCTTCGACTGGTTGCGCTCCGAGCGCTCGGTCGCGCCGTCGCTGCGGCGCGTGACGCCTTGATCCTGCGACGAGATGTCACGGCCACCGCCCTTCAGGATGCTCGAGTCTTCGGCGCTGCGGTCGCCGCCCCAGAGCGTGATCTTCAGCGGCTGGTTGAAGTAGTCGGCAATGCCGCGCAGCTGCACCGTCGACGCCGACGAAAGCAGCCACATCAGCAGGAAGAACGCCATCATCGCGGTCATGAAGTCCGCGTAGGCGAGCTTCCACGCGCCGCCATGATGGCCGGCCTTCTTCGGCGCGGCGCGCTTGACGACGATTGCGCGGTCCTTGTTGTTGCTCATGGGCCGTCCCTTACTTCGCCTTCACGCGGCGCACGTGCTCTTCGAGTTCCGTGAACGACGGACGCTCGGTCGAGAACAGCACCTTGCGGCCGAACTCCACGGCAATGGCCGGCGCGTAGCCGTTCAGGCTCGCGAGGATCGTCACCTTGATGCACTGGAACATCTTGGTCGACTCGGTCACGCGCTGCTCCGCGAGGCTCGAGAGCGGGCCGATCAGGCCGTACGAAAGCAGAATGCCGAGGAACGTGCCGACCAGCGCCTGGGCGATCATCTCGCCGAGCACCGCGGGCGGCTTGTCGGCGGACGCCATGGTGTGAACCACGCCCATCACCGCCGCGACGATACCGAACGCCGGCATCGCGTCGCCCACCTTGGCGAGCGCATGGGCGGGCGCCTCGCCTTCGGCGTGGTGCGTTTCGATTTCCTCGTCCATGAGGCTTTCGATCTCGAAGGCGTTCATGTTGCCGCCCACCATGAGACGCAAGTAGTCGGTGAGAAATTCGACGATGTGGTGGTCGGCCAGGATCTTCGGATACTGGGTGAAAATCGGGCTCTTCTGCGGATCGTCGATATCCGCTTCGAGCGTGAGCGTGCCTTCCTTTCGCGCCTTCGCGAGCAGGACATAGAGCAGCGCGAGCAGCTCCATGTACACGTCCTTGTTGTATTTGGCGCCCTTGAACAACGTGGGAAGCACGCGCAGGGTGGCCTTGATGGTCTTGATGCCGTTGCCGAGGATGAACGCGCCGACGCCAGCACCACCGATCATGAGCAGCTCCATCGGCTGCATGAGCGCGGCCAGATGGCCGCCCTCCAGTGCATAGCCGCCGAAGACGCAAAGGATCGTCAAGAGGGTTCCAACGATAATCAGCACTGCCGGGTCCTCACTAGAAATGCGCCGCGAACCGCCGTCGGCCCGCGCCCTTAGCTGGGTTTACGGCAACGGCGCGAAAAACTTTGGCTTTGAATGGGCGCGGATCGTAAGCCGGCCGGGCATCTGCCGCCGGCCTGGCATCGGCGTGACGGGAGAATCTGGGGCCGGTTCGCAAAGCCCCGCGGGAAGGGAGGCAGCTCGCGCCTGCGACTGCTTGTGACGATGCCGCCGCGCCGCGGCGGGGGCCGTCCGGCGGCGCTGCGCGGCCTTTGCGTCGGGACGGGCCGGGTTTATCCGGAGGCCCGGCCTGCACGGACGGCAGCAAGCGGCATCAATCGAGGTCAAGCCGCGTCGATCTGTCTCAGGCGGCGATCTGCGAGGCAAGCGCATTGCGCCGGGTGCGGCCCGCCCGCGAGGGCGGCTGGCACAGCCCGCAGACGAAGCCGCGCTGCGGGTCGTGCGCGTGAGCCACGTAACGGCCGCCGCAACGGCTGCACGGCGTCATCTGCAAGAGGCCCGACGAGAAATAGCGCACGAGCGTCCAGGCGCGCGTCAGGCTCAGTGCGGGCGTTTCGTCGTGCAGCCGCAGGTGCTCGAGATAGAGCCGGTAGCTCTTCACGATCGCGTGGATCGGCTCGCAGCGCGCGTGGCGGCTCATGAACATGAACGTGTTGTAGAACAGCGAGGAATGGACGTTGGGCTGCCAGGTCATGAACCAGTCTGTCGAAAACGGCAGCATGCCCTTGGGCGGCGACTCGCCCTTCACTTCCTTGTAAAGGCGGATGAGCCGGTCGCGCGAAAGCGAGGTCTCCGCTTCGAGCAGTTGCAGACGCGCGCCCAGTTCGATCAGCTCGATCGCGAGCGCGATCTCCTTGACCTCCTGCACCACACTCTTTGTCGCCATAGACACCCGTTGGAAGCCGCAATGGAATGCGCTTGCCCTCTGCCGCCGTTCAGGTAGCCGCAAGGGTGCAATGCGCGGCCGCGCTGCAGCGCGGGGCGAAGCGGTTCAGCCGATCTGCTCGATGTCCTGGCCCGCCATGATGATCGCCGAGTGGGTCAGCGCGATTTTGCCCTTGTCGGCAAGCGCGCTCAGGATGGCGTGGTCGTCGAACCGGAAGCGGCAAAGCAACTGGTTCGATGCGGCAAGGCGTACGGTCTGCGCGAAAGTGAGATTGGCGAGCACCTCGGCAGATTGCTCGGAGATGCCCATGCGGAACATGCCCGCCGACTTGTCCTCGCGCAAAAGACGTTGCGCGAGCAACAGGTACGACAAGTTCACTTCCTTGATCTCACCCAGCATGTCGCTGTGCGTCGTCGCGCTCATGGATTTCCCCGAATCAAATCGCGGCGGCTGGTCGGACCGCCCGCGGAAAACGTTTGCTCGCCCGGATACAACCCGAGTGCATCCGAACGGCCTGTTTATGGTCGTGGGTCCATTGTGGCCGGGGTGGGAACAAATGGAAATCGGACGGATGCCGCGACGCGTTGCGAGAAAAAGTTTCGCTAACGTGTAGGAATTTTTCTGACAAAGAGGCAGGAGCAGCGGCGGGGGGCGGTGCGCACCATGTCGCGCGCATAAGCCGCGAAATGGTGCGCCGATTATAGGCTTTTTCATGGATGCGTCACGCGTGCGTGCTAGCCGCCCTGCGCGCAGCCCTCACATGCCTGCCTTTTGACCCTTGTTCGGCCATCCAGGCACGCGGCTTGCGCAGTGCGCGCGCAAGCCGCGTCACGCTTTGCAATGGGCTCTTACACCTGCTGTATCCCGCTGTAACAACATTAAGCGTTTGCAAAACCGCGTGTATCGGGCCGCGAAATGGCCATAATCGCCCTCAGGGATAACCCGATACGTTGTACCGCCGCAGTGCCGCATCACAGCGTTTCGTTGCACACGCGGCTCTTTTGCCCAGGAGATCGAACAATGCGAATCGCACAAATTGCGCCACTTTATGAAGCCGTTCCGCCCAAGCTTTATGGCGGCACCGAGCGCGTCGTGTCCTACCTGACCGAAGCGCTGGTCGACCTCGGCCACGATGTGACGCTGTTCGCCAGCGGCGATTCGGTCACCTCGGCGAACCTCGAAGCCGCCTGGCCGCGCGCACTGCGTCTGGATCCGACGATCCGCGACGCACTGGCCCCGCACATGGTGCTGCTCGAGCGCGTGCGCCGCGTCGCGCACGAATTCGACGTGCTGCACTTCCACCTCGACTACCTCCCGTTTCCGCTTTTCACGACCATGGACGCGCCGTTCGTCACGACGCTCCACGGCCGCCTCGACCTGCCGGAGCTGCAACCGGTATTCGAGCAGTTCCCGAACGCCCCGGTGATCTCGATTTCGGATTCGCAGCGCCAGCCCTTGCCGCAGGCCGCGTGGCAGAACACGATCTATCACGGCCTGCCAAAGAACCTCCTCACGCCGCAGGCCGACCGCAAGCCCGAGTACCTCGCGTTCCTCGGCCGGATCTGCCCGGAAAAGCGCGTGGACACGGCGATCAGGATCGCCGCGCTCTCCGGCCTGCCGCTGAAGATCGCCGCCAAGGTCGACAAGGTCGACGAGGACTACTTCAAGACCGAGATCGAGCCGCTGCTTTCGCAGGCCCACGTGGAATTCATCGGCGAGATCAACGAAGAGCAGAAGCCCGCGTTCCTTTCGGGCGCGAAAGCGCTGCTGTTCCCGATCGACTGGTCCGAACCGTTCGGCCTCGTGATGATCGAGGCGATGGCGTGCGGCACGCCGGTGATCGCCTTCAACCGCGGTTCAGTGCCGGAAGTGATCGACCCGGGCGTGACCGGTTATGTCGTCGAGGACGTGCAAGGCGCCGTGGCCGCGCTTCAGAATATCGATTCGCTTTCGCGGGTGGCGATTCGCAACCAGTTCGAACACCGTTTCACGTCGCACATCATGGCCGGCAATTATGTCGACACGTATACGGCGCTGATCGAAGCGGCACAGCGTCCGGTACTGCGTCGCGTCGCGGCTGGCTGAGTGCGAAGCATTCCATTTTTCGCCGTCAATCCAGACGAATGCGCACCGTGAATCGTTTGCGAGTCGTCGAATAGCGCCATTGCGCGCTGATTACAGAAGACGCACAAAAAAGAGCCGCATGATTCGTGCGGCTCTTTTATTGCATTTGCGGTTGCGGCGGTATGGCGGCCGGGCTGTTCCCCGTATGCGTCAGGCGATCAGGTAGCGTTCGCGGTTCTTGCCGGCGATCCACTTGGGCGGCTTGCCGCGCCCGCTCCAGGTCGCGCCGGACTTGGGGTCCTGATAGCGCGCGGGCAGCGGCGCCTTTTTCGGCGGGCGCCCGCGGCGCGCGGCCTCGGCAAAGCCCAGATCCTGGGCGGAAAGGCCGTACTCGGCGATCTTTTCCCTGATCGTGGCGATGACGTCCGCAATCTCCGTGCGCCGCGCCTCTTCGGCCTGAGCCTGGAGTTTTGCGATCTGCGCCTTGATTTCCGTATATTGCGACATTTCCATTCCCCCTTCATTGCTCTTGAAACCGGCTCGATCGGAGATTAGACGCAAATAACGGAATTCGCAATCGCTATTATTACTGCCTTTTCACTCCATTCTTCAATTTAACGATCGACCGGCTCCAGCGCAATTGCGCGCACATCGATCGCAATAATTCGACCAATTACGTCGAAATTGACAATCCTTGACAGCATCGAAAAGGGCGACTGCATAGAATCTGGCATTTCCCGGTGCCGGCACTTTACGCGGCGCCGTCAAAATCGACTTTTCGAGGTGTCACGCAATGCACTTATCCAGGCGTCTCATTGCCGAGATGTTCGGCACTTTCTGGCTCGTTCTGGGTGGCTGCGGCAGCGCCGTGCTCGCGGCCAACTTCGCCGGCCCGGTTCACGGGCTCGGCATCGGCTTCGTGGGTGTGTCTCTCGCATTCGGCCTGACCGTGCTCACCATGGCCTTCGCCATCGGCCCTATTTCGGGCTGCCATCTGAACCCCGCCGTGAGCGTGGGCCTGACCGTGGCGGGCCGCTTCCCGGCGCGCGACCTCGTGCCCTATATCGCCGCACAGGTCCTGGGCGCGGTGATCGGCGCGTTCGTGCTCGCGCTCATCGCAACCGGCAAGCCGGGCTTCGACCTCGTCGCGAGCGGCTTCGCGACCAACGGTTACGGCGAGCACTCGCCGGGCCACTACGCCATGGGCGCCGCGTTCGTGTGCGAGGCCGTCATGACCGCGTTCTTCGTGTTCGTCATTCTCGGCGCAACCGACCAGCGCGCGCCCGCAGGCTTCGCGCCGATCGCCATCGGCCTGTGCCTCACGCTCATTCACCTGATCTCGATTCCCGTCACCAATACTTCGGTGAATCCGGCTCGCTCGACCGGCCCCGCGCTCTTCGTGGGCGGCGAGGCCATCTCGCAGTTGTGGCTGTTCTGGGTCGCGCCGATCGTCGGCGCCGTGATCGCGGGCATCGTCTACCCCGCGGTGGCAGGGCGGCGCGAAGTGGTCGCGGCTGTCGCCGCGTGCGAAAAGGCCTGACGCGTACTCACGCGCCTCGCCGGCTCGAACCGCGCCGAACCGCGGCACATTCACCGTGCAACGGCAACGGGCGCTTCGGCGCCCATTTGTCTTGCCGGCCCTGGCGCTGCAAGCGTGCCGCCCGTGCGCGGCTGAGCGGGGCCACGGCGCCCGCGCTGCTAGAATCAGGCGAATTTCCCACCGTCTCGTCACCTGGAGCATCACGCCCGGCATGAAGCGCCCACGCCCCCGGCCGGTCCGGCTCGCTCCGACGCTCGCCGCAGGTCTGAGCGCACTGTTATACGCCTGCGCGCCGCTGCCGCAGGCAAGCGCGCCCACGAATGGGGGCGAGGCAACGCAAACGAGCGCGAGCAGTGCGCCCGCCGCTCGCAATCCACAAGACCCGCGCAACGTCGAGACACTCATCTTCGTGAGGCATGGCGAAAAGCCGCCAGAGGGATTCGGCCAGCTCGACTGCAAGGGGCTGAACCGCGCGCTCGCGCTGCCCGCCGTGATCGCGGCCAAGTACGGCAAGCCCGATGCGATCTACGCGCCCGACCCCGGCGAGCAAAAGGAAGACAACGGCCATTCTTATTACTACGTGCGCCCGCTCGCGACGATCGAGCCGACCGCGATCCAGTTCGGCATGCCGATCCAGACGCCGTTTGGCTATTCGAAGATCGACGCGCTGCAAGCCACGCTCGTCGATCCGCAGTGGCGCGGCCGTACCGTGCTCGTCGCGTGGGAGCATCGGGAAATCGAGACGCTCGTGCGCCGCGTCGTCGCTGCACACGGCGGCAGCGCGAGCGACGTACCGCGCTGGGAGAGTGCGGACTTCGACAGCATCTATGTGGTGCGCATCGACTGGAGCGGCGCCGGCGCGCGCGCGCGTTTCTCGCATGAGCACGAAGGGCTCGATGGTCGTGCGGACGACTGCCCGTGCGCGCAACTGCCCGCCGCGCAATAACCGTCCCGCAGTAGCCGTCCCGCAATCACCGCGCGGATGGAATCGCGACAGCGGTGATAGCGCGATTTGCACCGCGCCTTTATTGCATCCGGTGATGGGCCCGTGCGGACTACGACGCGAGTTCGTCGTCGAGCGCGAAAAGCTTGCGAAGATGATGCGCGACTCCGGCTTCGAAGTTGTTGCCGATGCGCGGCACCCGAGGCAGACGCTTGATGAGATCGGGATTGGCGTTGTTCATCATGAACGGATGACCCGCCGTTTCGAGCAGATCGATATCGTTCATGTTGTCGCCGAACGCAACGCAACCGGCGGCGTCCACGCCGAGCCGGTCGAGCACGACACGCAGCGCACGGCCCTTCGAAACGCCGGCCACCATCACTTCGAGACAATCGGGCAGGGAGTAGGTGACATAGAGCGCGTCGCCGAACTCGCGCGCGAGATTTTGCGCGACGTGTGCGAGATCCGCCGGATCGCCAATATAGAGCGCCTTGGCAATGCCTGCGCCTGCGTAGTCGCGCAGATCCGCGACACGGTACTCGAAGCCCGAGTCCTGGTGATACGCGAGCAGTTCGGGCGCGTCGCGGTCGATGAGCCAGGCGTCGTCGGTATAGATGCTCACGATCACGCGACCGTGCCCGCCCGCGGTGTCGGCGGCAACGAGACGTTCGACCATGGGCGCGCCCAGATTGCTCGCGTGGATCAGCGTGTCGTCGGGCGCGTGCACGCGCGCGCCGTTCGCGGTGATGAGATATGGCCGGATGCCGAGCACGTCGCGAATGCCGGCCACGTCGCAATAGTGGCGGCCGGTCGCAATCACGAACGGCAGCCCCTGCGCATCGAGCGCGCCCAGCGTGGCAACCGTGAACGGATCGACCTGATGGTCGCTATTGAGCAGCGTTCCGTCGAGATCGGTTGCAATGACCTTGTACATGGTGATCGGACAGCTAGCGGGAAACGTTGAATCGTAGCATCTGCGGCGCGGCTATGCCGTCGGCCTACGTTCCCGACGTTCCCGCCCCTTCTCGCCTGCCGTTCAGCAGTGCGCGGCGGCGCGGGCCAGCCGCTGGGCCTCCATCTGCGCGAGCCGAAGCGCGCCGGTCGTGGAATCGGCGAGCGGCGCGCGCAGGCGGTCGCGCACCGCTTGCGGCACCCACTCGCGCAGCGGCTGCCCAAGGCCGCCCGAGAGCGCCGCCGGCAACTTGCCCGGAGGATCGAGGGCGGCAATGAGTTTCGCGATTTCCACGCCGGCTTCGGCGAGCAGCCTGGCGACGAACGGATGTTCGCGATGCGCGAGGACGACCGGAGCGAGGCTGGCATAAGCCGTCTGGTTGGCCGCGCACTGCCACACGATAAGACTGTCGCGATCGGTGGCCTGCGCGTGCGCGAGCAGGGCCCGTGCGAAGTCGTCCATGGGCACGCGTGCATCGAGCGCCTGTTGCGCCCAGACGATTGCGCGCAGGCCGAGCCAGGCGCCGCTCGCTTCGTCTCCGGAGGGAAAGCCAAAACCGCCCGCAATGCGGCACTGGCCGTCCTCACCGAGGGCCGCGGCGATGCTGCCGGTGCCAAGGGCGACCACCACGCCTGGCGCGCCGCCGTGCGCGCCCAGCAGCGTCGTGTAGGCGTCGCTTTCCACCGCGAGTCCGGCCACCGGGGGCGCGGCGGCGAGAAAGGGCGCCAGCCAGGCGGGGTTGTTGACGCCCGCGAGCCCGCAGCCAAGCACGCATTGCGACCAGTCGAACGCGAGCCCCGCCTGTCCAAACGCCGCACGGCAGCCTTCCTCGATCGACTGCCAGGCGCGTTCGATACCGAGCCCGAGCCCCGACGGCCCCGCAGACGCGCGCGCGAGTTCGACGCCATTGGTATCGCCAAGCGCGATGCGCGTGCCGGTGCCGCCGCCGTCCACGCCAATCAACCAGGTGTATTTCTGCATGATGTCCGCCGCGCCTCGCGCGCCTGTGAGTCCACTTCGAAAGCCAGAATTCTTGTCGTGCCGCAGAGACTAACGGCTTCCCCGGGTTCGCACAATCGGCCATCCGGCCAGGGTGGCGGCGCGGCGCCGTTCCGCTATGCTTGCGTGGCTCGAACGACGTCTCGCAAGGAGAACTTTCCGTGACACACCGCTGCAACTGGGTATCGGCCGGCGCGTCGCCGCAGTACGTGCAATACCACGACGAGGAGTGGGGCGTACCGTCGCGGGACGACCAGCACCTGTTCGAAATGATCGTGCTCGAGGGTGCGCAGGCCGGACTTTCGTGGTCCACGATACTCAACAAACGCGAAGGCTATCGCCGCGCTTTCGCCAACTTCGACATCGCCAAGGTTGCGCGTTTTACGCCCCGGCACGTCGAAACGCTCATGCAGGACGCCTCGATCGTGCGCAACCGGGCGAAGATCGAGGCTGCCGTCGCCAACGCCCGCGCCGTACAGCAGATCCAGGCGGAACACGGCTCGCTCGCGAAGTTCGTCTGGTCGTTCGTGAACGACACGCCCATCCAGAACGACCTCGCCTCGTATCGCGACGCACCGGCCTCTACCGAAGTCTCGGACGCCCTTAGCAAGGCGCTCAAAAAATACGGCTGCAAATTCGTTGGCACGACGATCTGTTACGCGTTCATGCAGGCTGTCGGCATGGTCAACGACCATGAGCGCGACTGCATGTGCCGCAAGACCTGTGCAGCGCTGGGCAAAAAGAAGCGCCGTGCCTGAGCGCAGCGAGACTCGCACGCATTCCCGCCATATCAGCCGCGAACGGGGAAAGTCCCGAGCGGGAGGACGCGCCCAACCCGCTGGCCGGCAAAGCTTCCGATATGCGAGGGCGCTCGCCCTCAACGCCAGCCGAGGCTATTTCTGATCGCTACCGTGCGCGGCCCAACGGTTTTCCACTGGCGTGCCGTTATAACGGGAAGTGAATGCAGGCGCGTCAGGGGAACGGGTAGTGATGTCGGCTGGAAGGCCGGCGGCGCCGCATTAGAAGGGAATTAACCTGTGCCCGGCACCTCGGCAACGGGGGGGTGAAATGAAAAACGTTCACTTCCTGAGTCATCAGGAGATCTTCGACCGCGCGGTGGCCCATCTCTTTGGCCAGGGGCGCGCGGCACTCCTTCCACGCGGCGGCGGCGCCTACCGGGGCGGCGGCTGTGGGGGCGGCTACGGCAGCGCACACAGCTACGGCGGATGCCCAGTCGGCAACTTTATCCGGCCACGCGACTATACGAGCGCCATGGAAGGCATACCCGTGCGCTACCTCGGCCGTAACGAAAACGACGTGCCGCTCTATATGGACGTGGGCGTCGCCGCGCTGAAAAAGGCACTACTGCGCGCCCATATCAACATCTACGATCCCGCGACGATCAATTTGTTGAGTTGCCTGCAGAACGTGCACGACGTGTTTGGCGTATGGGAATGGCGCGAACGCCTTTGCTCGATTGCGGCGCAGTTCGGGTTGTCGCCCGAGCAGCTGAAAGACGCCGCCTGAAACTGACCGGTACGCAGGTGCTACGCGCAAACACGGGCAAGCGCGCACCAGCACACACAAACGCAAACGGCGGCGCAGCTTCTTGCGAAGCATGCGCCGCCGTCAGACGGAACACCGAAAAGCGAAAAAGCTTAGTGGAGCTTCTTCGGCAGCATCTGGCTGCGCAGGCGCTTGTGCAGGCGCTTCACAGCAGCTGCCTTCTTGCGCTTGCGAACTGCCGTCGGCTTTTCGTAAGCTTGACGCTCACGCAGCTCGGCGATCAGGCCGTTTTTTTCGATTGCGCGGCGGAAGCGGCGAATCGCCACTTCGAACGGCTCGTTTTCCTTCAGAAGAATCGTCGTCATGTATTTCCTAACTCAAATCGCTTAATACGGTTCAAATGCGCGAGCGTCGAAGCCGCTCACGCGCCGGCCCTCCGGTCGTTCGCCACATTGGGGCTGAACGAGAGGCAAGGCGGCCACGGAGGCCGGAAAAGAGAAGTAGGGGGTTCACAGCGGAACGCGATCAGGTCGACCTTGCTGCAACACACCTGACCGCCGGTTTGCGGCCGCCAACAGTAACGAACACGGCAACAAAACAGGCAAAGATCTCAATTCACTCCTAATGATATCAGGAAAAGATCCGCCCGACCAGGGTTTCTTGATTCTAGTCAGTCACTTGCGCGGCGTGTCACAGCCGCCGCGCAAGCCCCGTCAATCAGGACACCTGGGTAAATGCCGTTTCCTGCTGGTCAGGCGCTCGCATCATTGAGCGCCTGAACGTCGGCCGGATCGAGTTTCAGCCGCACCGCCGCCGCAAGGCTCTCTAGCTGATCCAGAGAAGTCGCGCTCGCGATCGGCGCGGTAATGCTCGGGCGCGCGATCAGCCACGCCAGCGCAACGGCCGCGAGCGTGCTGCCGTGACGTTCGGCCACGTAGTCGAGCGCCGCAAGGATGCGGATGCCGCGGTGATCGAGGTACTTCTCGACGCGTGAACCGCGCGTGCTCTTCGCGAGATCCTCGCGCGAACGGTACTTGCCCGAGAGAAAGCCGCTCGCAAGGCTGTAATAGGGCACGACCGCGAGCTTCTGCGCCATGGCCACCGGTTCGAGATCGGCCTCGTAGCGGGCGCGGTCGTACAGATTGTATTCGGGCTGGATGATCTGGTACGCGGGCAGGCCGGCGTGCTTCGAAACCGCGAGCGCCTCCTCGACGCGCGCGCCCGTGTAGTTCGATGCGCCGATCACGCGCACCTTGCCGGCCTCGATCAGTCGCTGGTACGCGCCGAGCGTTTCCTCGAGCGGGACTTTCTGGTCGTCCTCGTGCGAGAAGTACACGTCGATGTAATCGGTCTGCAGACGACGCAGCGAATCTTCCACGGCAGCCGCGATGTTGGCGGCGGAAAGCCCCGGGCGGCGTGCGTCTTTTGCGACCTTCGTTGCGATCACCACCTTGTCGCGCTTGCCGCTCTTCGCGATCCATTTGCCGATGATCGTCTCCGATTCGCCGCCCTGGTTGCCGGGCACCCATGCGGAGTACACGTCGGCGGTGTCGATGAAGTTGAGGCCCGCGTCGGTGAAGGCATCGAGAATCGAGAACGAGGTGGCTTCATCAGCGGTCCAGCCGAAAACATTGCCGCCGAACATGAGCGGGGCGACCTGCAACGAGGATGTGCCGATCCTGCGTAGTTCCATGGGGCCTCCAGAAAAAGGGCGAACGGGGAACCGCTGAGCATACGCCGCCTCGCGGCGCGCTGCAGCCGGCACGGGCGCGCGGCCGCGGACGTGCTCTGACGGCGCTGCGCTAAACCACGCGCGATACCTGCCGTAAACACGCTTGCAAACTGCATTACGCAGTCGTAGGTGCGGGAAGGAGCGGCAAGCACACCGCAGCGCGACAGAATTTTTATGCGCTGCGCAATTGAGGTCTCGATTGTCTGTGCTTCCCCTCAAGTTTTTCTTACCCACGCCGACAACCTTCACTGAGGCGGCCAGCAATGAAAGATTGCACCCGCCGCGGCCATAGTGGCTTGTAACGGGCTTTCAGCCCGCTTAGGAGAATTTCCATGCTCGGAATTAACAGCAACATCAACTCGCTCGTCGCGCAACAGAACCTGACGGGCTCGGGCAGCGCGCTGTCGCAAGCGATCACGCGCCTGTCGTCGGGTAAGCGCATCAACAGCGCAGCTGACGATGCAGCAGGCCTCGCGATCTCGAACATCATGCAGACCCAGATCAACGGTCTGAATCAAGGTGTGTCGAACTCGAACGATGGCGTTTCGCTGGTTCAAACGGCATCGAGCGGCCTCTCGTCGCTGACGAGCAGCCTGCAGCGTATCCGCCAGCTGGCCACGCAAGCGGCCAACGGCTCGATGACCGCAGACGACCGCGCGGCACTGCAGCAGGAAGTCAACCAGCAAGTTTCGGAAATCAACCGTATCGCGTCGCAAACGACGTACAACGGCATGAACGTGCTGAACGGTTCGCTCGGTAACGTGTCGTTCCAGGTTGGCGCGAACGTCGGTCAAACGATCAGCCTGAGCCTGACGCAAAACATGTCCGCCGCTTCGATCGGCAGCGGCGTGCCGCAAGCTGGCCAGACGCTCGGCACGTTCAGCGGCCTGAGCCTGAGCTCGGCTGGTGCAACCGCCGCGGCCGGGGCGGGAACCATCACCTCGATCAACGTTGTCTCCGACGGCAGCGGCGGCTTCACGTTCACGGACCAGAACAACCAGGCAATCAATAGCACCGCAGTCAGCGCCGTGTTCGGCGCCGGAGTCACCGCCGACGCCAACGGCAACGGCGTCATTCTGGGCTCGGGCACCGCGGTCGCGCTCAGTTCCACCACCGTCATCGCGGATGCTGGCTCGGCCGGCTCGGCTGCTGCCACCGCTGTGGCGTCCCAGATCAAGGCCTACAACTCGCCGACGGATGTCGCAAACGTCGACATCAGCACGGCAAGCGGCGCAAGCATGGCCATGGAGTCGATCGACAACGCGCTGAACACCCTGAACAACCTGCAAGCAACGCTCGGCGCAGCACAGAACCGCTTCACGGCAATCGGCACGACGCAGCAAGCCCAGTCGACCGACCTGTCGACCGCCCAGTCGTCGATCCAGGACGCCAACTTCGCGGAAGAAACGGCGAACCTCTCGAAGGCGCAAGTGCTGCAGCAAGCGGGTATCTCGGTGCTCGCACAAGCTAACTCGCAGCCGCAGCAGATCCTGAAGCTCCTCCAGTAATACGAGCTTCTCTAGCCCAAGCGTTGCGTGCCCGGCCGCCATACCCGTGAGCGCAACGCAAGCCAATCGGGAGGATCGCCTCCCGATTGGCGTTTCCCAAAGCTGAATCGATTCACACTGCAACGCCGACGCACGGAGCCCCTTCATGTCCACCGTATCCAGCTCGACAGCCAGCACGATTGCAAGTAGCGTCGCCGCTACGACTGCAGCGAGCAATGCCGCTTTGCAGCAAGCCGCTCAGTCGATCGTCAGCGGTTCGACCGGCAACACGTCGATGGACGTGAATTCGCTCGTCACGGCGCTCGTCAACGCCAAGATCGCCGGCCAGGCCGCCACGATCAGTGCCGAACAGACGCAGGACAACACCGAAATCTCCGCGTACGGCGCGCTTTCCGCCGCGCTTTCCGCACTTCAGGCAGGCCTCTCGCCGCTCTCGGACGGCACGACCCTCAATGCGTTCAGCACGACGATGAGCGGCACGGGCATTACGGCCTCCGCGGGCAGCGGCGCGGCGGCAGGCACGTATTCGCTCGACGTCAAGCAGGTAGCGCAGGCTCAGGTGCTCACTTCGACGGGCTACGGCGCCACCACTGCGCTCGTCGGATCAGGGGGGGCGGCCACGATGACGCTTACCGTCAACGGCGCCAGCACCACGATTTCGCTTAATAACTCCAACAGCACCGTCGCAGGCATTGCGTCGGCGATCAACTCGGCGACCAACAATCCGGGCGTGACGGCAACGGTCGTCAACGGCGCCGACGGCGCGCACCTCGTGCTGCACTCGACGTCGACCGGTTCGCAGAACGGCATCAGCATCGCCATCAGCGATTCGAATTCTAGCGACGCAGTGAACAACCTCGCCGTGACGACTACATCAGGTACGGCGATCACGAGCTCGAGCGCGACTTCCGCGAACCTCACCGCCAACCAGTCGACGATCTCCAGCACGACCAACTGGACACAGTCCACGGCCGCACAGGACGCCTATTTCACGATCGACGGCACCGGTGCCACCAGTTCGACGAACACCGTGACTTCCGCATTGTCGGGCGTCACGCTGAACCTCACCGCAGCGGCCGTCGACACGTCGAGCACGGGCAGCGGGGCACAAACCCTCACGGTTTCGCAGAACACGAGCGCCGAATCCAGCGCGATCAACAATTTCGTCACGCTGTACAACACGCTCGTGACGACGATGGCCACGCTCACGTCGTTCAGCTCGACCTCGACGTCGCAAGGCGTGCTGCTCGGCGACTCGACGCTGAACATGATTCAGAACCAGCTCGCGACGATCGTGGCAACGGGCGTGAAGAGCGGCAACACCACGACGAGCCTTGCTTCGATCGGCGTCACGCTGAATTCCGACGGCTCGCTTTCGGTCGACAATGATACGCTGAACACGGCACTGCAGAATAATCAGTCGACCGTAGCGGCGCTGTTCAATTCGACCAACGGCGTGGCCGCGCAGTTGAACAACAACATCACGAGCTATACGTCGAGCACGGGCGTCATCACGACGCGGACCAACGCGATCCAGACCGACCTGACAAACCTTTCGACGCAGCAATCGAATCTCGCCGATTACCAGTCGCAGCTCACCAGCATGTACACCGCACAGTTCACCGCGCTCAACACGCTGATGGCGACGATGAACAGCAACCAGCAGTACCTCACGCAGCTCTTCGGCGGCACCAACAGCGCAGGCGCGCTGGCCACCAACAAGAGCTGAGCGCATCCAGCAGGAGAGACGACATGGAATTCGCAGCGCCCATCGATCGCATCTGGCAGATCACGAAGGACATCGAGCAGGCGGCAGCCGTTGGCGAATGGGAAAAGGCGGCCGAGCTTGCAGACGAGCGCTCTCCCCTTCTCATGTCGCTCTCAGCGAAGCAAACGGGCGCCGCGCTCGACGTGCTCAGGCAGGTTCACGCCATCGATGCGCGCGTCGCCGCAGCGGCAGAGTCGGCACAAAACACGCTCGGCGCCGAGTACCGGACGGCCATGCAGGCAACGCGCAACGTGAACCAGTATCAGCGCGTTGCGCAGTTCTGAAGTTCGGGCTTCGCAAAGCTTTACGAAATAACAACCAACCAATGCACCATCGGGGTGCATATGCGTACCTCGGCCCGCCTCGTGCGGGCTTTTCTTTTGGGCACCGTCTTCGCTCGCGTTCGGCCGCGATGTCCGGCCACCCCGCCCCCATCTCCGCCCCTCGCTTACCCCATCGAATTGGCGGGCGTTTTGACGTCAACTCGGCAATTCGTCCCGAGTGAGCGCCCTCGATAATTGGCCTACTTTCGTTACTTGCGGCGCAAGCACGCCTTCGTCATGACCGCTTTCCTCCCCTCGACCGAACCCACCGCGCTCGCCCCCCAATCGCAAATGCGGAGCGACATCCAGCTCGTCATGGAAGCCGGGATCGAACATCATCGCAAGCAGGAATACGACGAAGCCGAAGCGCTCTACAGCATCGTGCTGGAGGCGGATCGCGATCACGTCGACGCCAATTACCACATCGGCGTGCTGTATATGCAGACGGACCGGCCGGCCGAGGCCGTGCCGCACTTCGAAGCGGTGCTCGGCCATACGCCGAACTTCGCGCAACTCTGGGTCTACTACTTCAACGCCCTCACCGCGAGCAACCAGTTCGAAGCCGCGCGGATGGCACTCGACCTGGCGCGGCAAGGCGGCGTTCCCGCAGACGCCGTCGATACGTTGCGCGCTCGTCTGCCTCAGCGTGACGCCCTAGCAGCGCCAGAGCCCTCGCTTGGGGTGTCGCCCGCCGCCGCCACAACCGAAGATAAGCCGAAGCTGGACGCGCCAGACACGCCTGCAGCGAAATTCGACCCGCGCCGCGCAAGCGCGACAGAGTTGCGCAAGTTTTCAGATCTCTTCAACGGCGGAAAAACCGAAGCAGCGTTGAAAGTTGCCCGTCGCTTGGCGAAGCAAAACCCGTCGCACGGCGAATGCTGGACTATCCTCACGCACGCCTTGCGGCGCGCGGGCGAGTATGCGGAGTCCGTGGCGTCGGCCGAGCGGGCCGCCGCCCTGCTGCCTGACAATCTCCTCGCACAGATCATGCTGGCTGACGCGCTATATGTCACGCGCCAGTCCCAGCGAACCGTAGCCCACTGCCGCCAAGCACTCGAAAAGCATCCCGAGAGTGCAGCACTGCATCGCACAATGGGTGCCGCCCTGCTGACAATGGGCCGAGCCGGCGAGGGCATCCTCCAGATACGCCGCGCCGTGGAACTGGCACCAGATGACGCTCTCGAACTCGACGCGCTTGCAAATGCGCTGACCGAAGATGGCCAGTACGATGAGGCGCAACGTGCCTTTCGCAAGGCACTCGCACTCGCGCCAATGCAGGCGGCAACGCACAGCAACCTGCTGTTCTGCCTGATGCACCAGACCGATCTCGATGCCGCAAGCGCATTCGCAGAGTTCAGCGAATTCGGGAAACGCCAGGAACCCCCCCTGCGTGCGCAGCGTTCGGAGTACACCAATGTTCGTAATCCGGCGCGGCGTCTGCGGATCGGCTTCGTTTCGGGCGACCTGATCAATCACCCGGTCGCCTATTTCTTCCAGTCGATCATCGAGCATCTGGCGCGCGACACAAGCCTGTCGCTGCACGTCTATTCGAATTACGTGGTCACCGACGCTTTCACGAAGCAGATCCGGGAGCACGCGCACGGGTGGCACGCAATCTTCGGCATGACCGACGCCGCCGTCGCGCGGAAAATCCGCGATGATGGCATCGATATCCTGATCGACCTGTCCGGCCATACCGGCCGCAATCGTCTCGTGGCCTTCGCGCACAAGCCCGCGCCCGTCCAGGTAAGCTGGATCGGCAATCCGGCCACGACCGGCCTGACGTCCATTGACTATTACATCTCGGACCGATTTGTCACACCGCTCGAGCAGTTCGCCAGCCGTTTCACGGAAAAGCTCGTGTTCCTGCCAGCTCTCGCGCCATTCAAGCCGAACGAACAGGCGCCGGCCGTGAACGAGCTGCCTGCCTTGAAAAACGGCTTCGTGACGTTTGGCAGCTTCAGTCGCCTGGTTAAGGTCGGGCCGGAAGTCGTGGCGCTCTGGGCACACGTGCTTCGCGAGATACCGAATTCGCGCATGCTCATCGGCGCAATCACGTCGATCGAACAAATGAACAGAGTGGCCAAGCTGTTCGAAAGCGAAGGCACCGACGTGAGCCGCATCAGCTTCATGCAGCGCAAGGGTACCGATGTCTATTTGCAACAGCACCAGCAGGTTGATGTCTGTCTCGACGCGTTCCCATTCGCCGGGTCGACCACGACCATGCACGCCCTGTGGATGGGCGTGCCCACGGTGACCTTGCCCGGTGTTTCGATGGCAAGCCGTGGCAGCACGGGGTGGCTCTCGCACCTCGGGCTCGACGAGGCGTTCGTCGCGAGCGACAAGGACGACTTCGTAAGTAAGTGCGTCGCCCTAGCCAACGACCTCGACGCGCTCGCGACGGTACGCCGCGAACTGCGCGAGCACTGCAAACAATCGCCCATCATCAGCGCAAGCATGATCGCCAACGCCGCGTCGCGTGCGCTGCGCACCATGTGGCAGCGCTGGTGCGACGGGCTTGCGCCTGAGCATTTCGAGGTCGAGGCCAACGCCGCGCCCGCTGCCGTGAACGACCCGGTAAACATGTTGCCAGAGCAGTGCGCCACACTAAACGTTACGAACTCCGGCTAACGCAGCGGGCTTGGCGAATGCGTATCGTACCGTCGCATCAGCAAACACTTGATCCACCTTGGCTACTGCCAGTGCCTGCTGACGAGCGCAACCAACTGCATGCTAACCAATTTTGGCGAGCACGTTGGCAACGTGAGCCACGATGCCATCAACCGATTTTTGCCACGGGAGTACATGACGACTCGTCCGGCAGAAAGCCAAGCGCCTTTAGCGACCTTTTGATTGACACATGCCTTCCTGGCAAAGTAGAAACTCATGAATCGCCAGCTGCAATTATTTGCGAAACTCAATTCGCCGTACTATATCCATGCGCCGGCGTTCACATCGGCATCCGGCGGCATTCGTGCCATGCACTATCTGTGCCATGCACTCAATCTGGCAGGTGAGGAAGCGTACGTCACGACCGATACGGTTTCTCCCGGTCTGCGCACGCCCACGCTCTCCGTCAAGGACGTTGCGCGTCATCGCCTTGAAAATCGCGAGCCGATTACCGTATATCCTGAAGTGGTGAGCGGCAATCCTTCCGACGCCAGATGCGTCGTACGTTACCTGCTGAATATACCAGGCTTTCTGCACCAAAAAGAATATATGTGGGGCGCCGATGACCTCATTTATGCGCATGGAAGCTGTGTTGTTCCGCCTGGCATGCGTGTGGAGCTTCTTCAGTTGCCGCTCATCAATACGAGCGTCTATAACCGGGACGGCGTTGATGATACGAAGCGTTCCGGAAGTCTTCTATTCATTAACCGCTATTTGCGCCGTGGGGGACAACTCAGCCCAATAACGGAAGGATTTACTGAAATTTCATTTCGTGTGTTTCGGCGTACGCCGGAACAGCTCGCTGAGCTTTATCGGTCAGCCGAACTCCTCTACACGTATGAGCCCTCGACAGCCTGCTATGAAGCGATGCTATGCGGATGCCCGGTAGTTTATCTGCCGAATAATGTCATGCTTGACATGCTCCCGCCTAGCTACCTGACGGATGTCGGGTCCGCATGGGGCAATTCGCCCGAACAGATCGAACACGCGCGGCGCACGATAAACCGCGTCCCGGAAATTTACGAGCAGGTTAATCAATCGTTCCTGCGCGAACTTGAAGCATTCATCGATCGGACTCAGCAGCATGTGCGTAAAGCGGCTCCCCTGCAAATTACGCCGGTCACCAACGTCGAAGTGAAAAAGCGCGTTGTCTTGATGTCAGCTGATCCAGTGGGCGCCACCGCACCGCTCATGCGCATTATCAAGCCACTTGGCTTCGCACCGCAAAACTGGGAGGTCATCTCGGGTCTACAGGATGGCCAGGTAACGCTCGATTTGGAGAACCCACCTCAACTGATCGTGCTTCAGCGGGCAATCGCCGGCATATTCTCGATCGATACCTTGAAACAGTTGTTCGCTTTGGGCGCTCCGATTGTCTACGATACCGACACGCGCTTCGATGTCCCACCAGGTCGTCAAAGTGATAACTTCCAGACCTCGATCGAATATACGTTGCAGCACGCGGATGCAGTTATCGTAGCCAACGAGCAATTGGCCGAGGTCTATCGTTCACTATCCTCACGGGTGCATGTCGTACCCAGTTTGGTCGAATTTGAGCTATTCGAATGTCCCGTACGCGCTGCTACTCCTGCCGTTCGTATCGGCGTATTCGGTAACTCGCTTGAACCATCGAATTTTGCGTTGCTTGATAAGGTGATCCATAAAATTCAGGCTCGTTACGGCGACCGGATTAACTTCACGCTAGTGGGCGAGACGCCTCCGGCGGGTTGGGTTGCCTCGACTGGTGCCACGTTTGTCAAGATAGCGCCGACGCTTGAGTCGCGCGCCCGTCAATTGCGCGAACTTGAACTCGATGCCTGCCTGGTTCCGCTCGAAAATACGGCTTTTAATGAAAGCGGCTCAACGGTTGCGTATCTGGAGTTCTCCGCAGCCGGTCTCGCCACGATCGCGAGCGCACGCGCGGCATTTTGCGCCGTAATTCAAAACGGTTATGACGGGTTGTTGGTGAACGATACGGAACAAGACTGGGTTGATGCCATCGGCAAGTTGATTGAAGCACCGGTATTGCGTAGGCAACTGGCTTACACGGCACAAGCAAAAGTTCGCAGATTGCATGCATTGCGTGAATTGCCCGCGTCCCTGCAAAACGCGCTGGCGACGGCTTTGGGCGGGCAACCCACACCGCCGTCGCAAACGGCTAACGAGCTGGCGGTTGTGCGTGGCGTACTCATTCTCGATCCTGACGGACGTGGAAACCATATAGATCAGACTTTTGGTTATATCGACTCCACGCCCTACAAGGATTTGATCCGGGTCGTGCTCACTATGCAGCAGGACGCTCTGCCGGAATGGACTACAAAATTGAGGTACCTGAAAGCGGCCGATTTACAAGAATACGCGGCAGCAACGGCTCAACTACTTGCGCTGCCGACATTCGACTGGGCACTCGTGACAGAGGCGGGATCAGTTCAGGCAGGGATTCAACGTCAATGAAAAAGGTCGCCATCGTCCAATCCAACTACATTCCGTGGAAAGGATATTTCGACATGATAGCGGCCGTCGATGAGTTCATCCTCTACGACGACATGCAATATACGCGACGCGATTGGCGTAACCGCAACCAGATTAAGACACCACAAGGCGTTCAGTGGCTGACGGTACCCGTGCGCGTCAAGGGCCGCTACGATCAGAAAATCAATGAAACAGAGATCGATAGCGATACGCCATGGGCTGCCAATCATTGGAAAGCGCTAATGCAGAATTACCGCCGGGCTCCGCACTTCGGAGAAATTTCCCGCTGGCTTTCGCCGTTCTACGAGGAAAATTCCTTCGCAAGGCTATCGGACTTAAACAGAGGCTTGATAGGCGCGATTTGCAGATATTTGGGTATTGGAACTCATATTTCGAGTTCATCGGACTACGTCTTGGCGGACGGAAAAACTCAGCGACTCGCCGATCTGTGCATGCAAGTCAATGGTGAGACGTACATCTCGGGGCCTGCCGCGAGAGATTACATCGACGAGAGCTTTTTTTTGGACGCCGGCATCGAATTGCGATGGTTCGAGTATTCGGGTTATCCCGAGTATCCGCAGTTGTGGGGAAGCTTTACGCACGGCGTGACCATACTGGATCTGCTGTTTAACTGCGGAAAATCATCGGCTCAATACATGAAATATGTCTCAGTATGACGCGCAACTGTCGCGTCGCGCTGTTCTAAAACGGGAAAACTGAACCATGTTCGTCGAACGTACTGTACCCAACGCCCGTTATGGCATCCTGGAACAGGCCCAAGGGACATCCGAAGCAGAACTCGCAGCCGAGAGTATCCGCGAGCTAGGCTATGCCATCCTCGATGCGGGATACGACGAAGCCAGTCTGCAGGCGTTGCGAGCGGAATTCGAACGGGTTCGTCACGCCTACATTCAGCGTTTCGGCGAAAAGCATCTGCGTAGCCTGAACGAATTTCATACAGTGCGCTCGCCGCTTACGCACGATAGTCGGATATTCATCGATCTTGCCTTGAACGCAGCAGTGCTCGATACGCTCAAGTGCGCAATCAGCGGGAGGTTCATTCTGAATCAGCAGAACGCATTGGTGAATCCGCCCGGAGAAGCATACAGCCAAGCGGCATGGCACAGGGATCTGCCATATCAGCACTTTGTCGCTTCGCGCCCGGTCGCAGTCAATGCTCTATTTTGCGTTGACGACTTCACAAGCCAAAACGGCGCAACCTATATTCTGCCCGCATCGCACAAATCCGAGAAATTTCCGAGTGACGATTATGTGTGGCGCAACGCACTCCAGGTTGAAGCCAAAGCCGGTTCGTTCATTCTGCTGGACTGCATGCTGTATCACTGTGGTGGCATCAATAGTTCACCATTGCAACGACGCGCGGTGAATCATGTATTCAACATCCCGTACTTCAAGCAGCAGATCAATATTCCGGCCAATCTGGCTTCAGCTGTATTGACGCCACGTGAACAAGCGATCCTGGGATTCGATGATCAGGAGCCACCATCCGTCGACGCTTACCTAACGCGAAGAGAGTCGCGGCAGTAGCCAGGGGAAAGACATGAACAGTAGTAAAGATACGATTCACGCAGAAGTTGCGAACTACTACAGCAGGAAGCTAAGCGAACATGGCGAAAGCCCGCGCGGCGTCGACTGGAATGGCGAAGAAGGCCAGACCTTGCGATTCGTCCAGCTTTCCCGTGTCATCGACACCGGCCGCCCGTTCTCGATCAACGATATCGGCTGCGGATACGGTGCGTATTACGACTTTCTGTCGATGAAACATCGCGCTTTCAGTTATATCGGAACGGATATCTGCGACGACATGATTGGCGTAGCGCGGAGTCGACATTCCGAAGTCGACAATGCGAAGTTTCTGCTTTCCGACCGACCGGTCGAGCCGGCCGCATATAGCGTGGCGAGCGGAATTTTCAATGTGCGAATGCAACGCAGGGACGAAGAGTGGCTCACCTACATAAAGGCGACACTCGATATGATCGCTGAATCCAGTCGCGAAGGTTTTTCGTTCAATTGTCTTACGTCGTATTCCGACCGAGACCGAATGCGCGACTATCTCTATTACACCGACCCAGCTTGGGCGTTTGATTTCTGTAAACGTCGTTATTCCCCTCACGTTGCACTGTTGCACGATTACGGTCTGTACGAATTCACAATCCTTGTGAGGAAGAAAACGTGAAGAAGCCTTTGGTGATTTTTGGCGCCGGTGATATCGCTGAGCTGGCGCACTTCTACTTCACGAACGACTCGGATCGCGAAGTCGTTGCTTTTACCGTCGACGCGAACTGGATCGAACAGCCCGTGTTCTGCGGGCTCCCGGTGGTACCGTTCGAATCGCTGGCATCGACTTATCCGGCTGACCGGTACGACATCTTCATCGCATTAAGCTATTCGAAACTTAACGCGATTCGCAAAGAAAAATATTTGGCGGCGAAAGCCATGCGTTACGGAATCGCCAGGTACGTTAGCTCGCGTGCGTACGTGCCAGACCCAGATCGAATTGGCGAGAATTGCTTCATTCTTGAACACAATACGATCCAGCCGTTTGCCCAGATCGGAAACAATGTGACGCTTTGGAGCGGTAATCACATTGGGCATCACTCGCAAATTGGCGATCACACCTTTGTGGCGTCGCACATTGTCGTCTCTGGCGGCGTAAAGATCGGTGAGCAGTGTTTTATCGGCGTCAATGCAACGCTTCGCGATCATATTCAGGTCGGCGACCGATGCGTAGTAGGTGCCGGCGCGATCCTTCTGGCCGACGCCGAATCCGAAGGGGTCTACGTCGGCCAAGCGACGGAGCGCTCACGTGTTCCCAGCACAAGGCTGAAAAGCATATGAGCCGGCTCCTGCTACGTTGGGAGAAGCAAGGATTGATCTACTGCCCGCCAGAGAAGGGCGAGCATCCCAAACTACGTTCGCACGCAGCCAATCCGCTTCCGTTACGCTTGACCGGTGACGTCTATCGCATCTTCTATAGCGGCAGGGATGCGCAGAATCGCTCGTCTGTGGGGGCGGTTGATGTCGACGTCGTCCGGCGCGAGGTTGTTGCCACGCATCGAGAGCCATTCTTGACTCATGGCCCTCAGGGCAGCTTTTATGCTGCCGGAGTGAGCATCGGCAATTGCTACGTGGCCGACGGCATCCGCTACATGTTGTTCATGGGCTGGCAAATCCCTGAAGGCGGCCATTGGCGCGGGGATATTGGCAGGGTAGCCATCACAGATGATCTTTTTCTCGACGAGAGTCGAGTCGAAATGTTGATGGGCTCGGATGTCTGTGATCCGGTCAGCCTGTCATATCCTTGGGTGATGGAAGCCGAGGGCGGTCGGTTGCAGATGTGGTACGGATCGACTGTGACGTGGGATGCCGGTAACGGAGAAATGCTCCACGTTATCAACTATGCAACGTCCGACGACGGCAATCAGTGGACGCGTCACGGTCAGGTTCTACCTCATCAACTTGGTACGGCACAGGCATTTTCTCGTCCCACCGTGTGCATTGGCTCGCAAGGTGGCTATGAGATGTGGTTTTCCTATCGAAGCGGTAGCGGCACGCCGTACGAGATCGGATATGCAAAGAGCGCCGATGGAAAAAATTGGGCGCTCGCCCTCGATGAAGTCCGCATAGAGCCGTCATCTCAAGGTTGGGACGCCAACATGGTCGAGTATCCCTACGTATTTGATCATAAAAGCGAACGATACATGCTTTACAACGGCGACCGGTTCGGAGCGACTGGATTCGGACTCGCGATCTTGCGTCGAAACTAAAGTCACAAAATGAGAAAAATTCCGTTTAATCAGCCCCACATGAGCGGTAAAGAACTATTCTATATTGCTCAGGCACACATCAATGGAAAACTGGCCGGTGATGGCCCGTATACCAAGCGATGCCATACCTGGCTGGAAACAACGACAGGCAGCGATAAAGCGCTGCTTACCCACTCGTGTACTGCAGCGCTGGAAATGGCGGCGCTGTTGCTCGATATCCAGCCGGGTGATGAAATCATCATGCCGTCTTACACCTTTGTATCGACTGCGAACGCGTTCGCACTGCGTGGCGGTATTCCGGTGTTTGTCGATATCCGGGAAGACACGCTCAATCTGGACGAGCGCCTCATCGAGGCGGCGATCACGCCGCGTACGCGCGCGATTGTGCCGGTTCATTATGCCGGCGTTTCGTGCGAAATGGACGTGATCATGGCTATCGCACAGCGCCACAATCTGAAGGTTGTGGAAGACGCCGCACAAGGGGTCATGGCGACATACAAAGGTCGACCGCTGGGGAGCATCGGCGACCTCGGGACCTATAGTTTTCACGAGACGAAAAACCTTATCTCGGGCGAAGGCGGTGCGTTGCTGGTCAATCGGCCGGAACATGCCGAGGCCGCGGAAATCATTAGGGAAAAGGGTACCAATCGAAGCCAGTTTTACCGTGGACAGGTTGACAAGTACACCTGGCAGTCCATCGGTTCGTCTTTCCTGCCCGGAGAGCTCGTCGCTGCTTTTCTTTGGGCGCAACTGGAAGAGGCCGAGCAAATCACGACAACGCGCCTGGAGAGCTGGGCGCGGTATCACTCATTGCTGGAAAGATTCGAAGCGAGAGGCGTGCTAAGGCGCCCCATTGTCCCCGTGCACTGTCAGCATAATGCGCACATGTATTACGTGTTGGTTGATTCGCTGACCGAGCGACAGCGTATTCTCGATGGACTTCACCAAAGCGGGGTAGATGCTGTCTTTCACTATGTACCGCTACATTCCTCACCAGCGGGGCTGCGGTATGGGCGTAAGCATGGCTCGCTTGCGGTAACCGAGTCCAGGGCAAACCGGCTCATCCGGCTACCGCTCTGGTTTGGAATGGCAGAGAGCGATCAACAGAACGTAGTCAACATTCTCAAGAAAGCCGTGACCTGATACTGCTTCAGCGATATTTGTGCTGCATTCTCACTGCGGCAGGCCGCGAACGTCGTCGGGCTCGCCTGGCGTGACGGCCGCCTGATCGTCAATGAAGGCCCCGACTGCTACTTCACCGAAGCCGAAAAGCAGTGTCCGTACCACAACCTGATGCAGCGATACGCCCACCTGTCGGCTGACCACCTGGCGCATTGGGTGACGCCGCTGACGGAGCTGCCGGCACCGAAGTTAGCTGCAATCTAGCTGCAATGTCGGAGCTTGACGAAGAGGGGAAACCGCTGAAAGCCTTACGGCTATTGGCGCGCCCGGCTGGGATCGAACCAGCAACCCCTGCCTTCGGAGGGCAGTACTCTATCCATTGAGCTACGGGCGCGTTGACTTGCTGGCACTGCCGTCTGCCCGAAGAACTCGGGGAAAGCAGCGCCGAAGGGAGACCGAGAGAATAACCGGTTTCGATTAAACCGTCCACCGCACAGGTTATCAAGGGTCGCATCACTATCCGGCAAAACAGCGCAGGCCGCCGCCCTCCCGCTCCGGGTAAACGCCCGCTGAACTACGCCCACGGCCGCCCACCAGCCGCAAACCCTTCCGTCTATAATCGTCGGTGTTTGATCTGCCGCATGGCCATTGCCGTCCTGCTGTACCGCTCACCATAAAACCAACGGGAGTCGAGACAAGCATGAGCGAAGCACCCCACGGAGCCCCGATCAAAACGCCCGGCCAGCTGATCGCCGCTGTCATCGCCGGGTTTGCCGTCCCCATCGCCATCATCGTTCTGCTCGCCTACTACGTCGACAACACGACGCGCACCGGCGCGGGTACCGACGAACTCTCCGCCCAGCAGGTCGCCGCGCGCATCGCGCCGGTCGCGCAGGTCAACGTGCGCGACGCCAATGCGCCGCGCGTCTACAAGACCGGCGAGCAGGTCTTCCAGGCAGTCTGCTCGGCGTGCCACGCCTCGGGCGCCGCCGGCGCGCCGAAGTTCGGCAACTCGGGCGACTGGGCGCCGCGCATCGCCCAAGGCTTCGACACGCTCTGGAAAACGGCGCTCTCCGGCAAGGGCGCGATGCCCCCGCGCGGCGGCACGAGCCCCGACGACTACAGCGACTACGAAATCGGCCTCGCCGTCGCCTATATGGCGAACCATGCCGGCGCGAACTTCCAGGATCCGCCCAAGCCCGCGCCAGGCGCAGCCAATGCAGCCAATGCCGCTTCGGGCGCGGCGGCCGCTGCACCGGCCTCGGGCGCGTCGGCCGCCGACGCGAACGCCGCCCAGGCGCAAGCCGCTGCGGCGGCGATCGCGGCCATTCCGCAGGCCTCGTCCGCTCCCGCGGCAGGCGGCGGCGCGCAGAGCGCCGATGCCTCGCAAGCGGGCAAGGCGCTCTATCAGCAGGTTTGCCAGGCGTGTCACGCCGCGGGTGTGCTGGGCGCGCCGAAATTCGGCAACAAGGCCGACTGGGCGCCACGCCTCAAGGACCCGATGGACACCATCTACAACTACGCGCTGCATGGCAAGGGCCAAATGCCGCCCAAGGGTGGCTCGACCGCCTCGGACGCCGACGTGAAGGCCGCCGTCGATTACATGGTCAGCGCGGCGAAGTAGGCGACTCACGCGCGCATCGCGCAAAAACACGAAGGGCCGCATCGATTGTCGATGCGGCCCTTCGTGTTTTCGATCGGAGGATAGCCGGGCTCACCCCTTCTGCAACAACGCCTTCAAACTCGCCAGCCGGTCCTTCGGCGTCATCGGCGCTTCGTCAGCAGTCGGCGGCGGCGCATCGTCCAGGCCCATTTCCGGAATGAAGCGCGACGCCTCGCACACCACGGTCTCGCGCGCCCGCTTGCGCTTCTTGCACCAGTTCAGATGCAGGCTGCGTTGCGCCCGTGTGATCGCCACGTACATGAGGCGGCGCTCTTCCTCGATGCGCCCGTCGTCGATCACATCGTCTTCCGAGCCGCCGCGGTGCGGCATGATCCCCTCTTCCACGCCTACCAGGAACACGTGCGGATACTCCAGCCCCTTCGAGGCGTGCACGGTCGAAAGCCGCACGGCGTCCGGGTCCTCTTCCTTGCCTTCGAGCATCGACATCAGCGCGACCGTCTGGATCAGGCCCATGAGGTTCTTGCCGGTGTCGGCGAGACCGTCGGCGTTGTCGTAACCGGTCGCTTCGCTGTCCTCGCCAGGCTCCGGCTCGGGCTTCGTGCCCTTGCGCTTGAGCCACTCCAGGAATTCGAGCACGTTCTGCCACTTCGACTGCGCCTGGCGCTCGTCGAAGGCGTCGTAGAGATACGCCTCGTAATGAATCGCGTCCATGAGGTCGTCGAGCACGACCGTCGCCGGGTCCTTCTGGGCGCGCTCGGCGAGGCGCTGCATGAAGTCGCAGAACACGCGCATCGGCTCGACCTGGCGCGCGGAAAGCCGCGCCTCGATGCCGCCCATGTACACGGCCTCGAACAGCGACACCTTCGCCTGGCCCGCGAACGAGCCGAGCGCCTCGAGCGTCGTATTGCCCACGCCACGGCGCGGCGTGGTGATCGCGCGGATGAACGCGGGATCGTCGTCGTGATTGGCGATCAGGCGCAGGTAGGCGCAGATGTCCTTGATCTCGGCCTTGTCGAAGAACGACTGGCCGCCCGAGAGTACGTAGGGAATGCGCTCGCGGCGCAGCACCTGTTCGAAGATGCGCGCCTGGAAGTTGCCGCGATACAAAATCGCGTAATCGCGGAACTGCGCGCGCCGCTCGAACTTGTGCGCCGAAAGCCGGAACACGACCGATTCGGCTTCGTGCTCTTCGTCGTTGCAGGGCGTGACGGTGATGGTGTCGCCCATGCCGTGCTCGGACCACAGCTTCTTCTCGAACAGCTTCGGATTGTTCGCAATGACGTTGTTTGCCGCCGTGAGGATGCGCACCGTCGAGCGGTAGTTCTGCTCGAGCTTGATGACGTGCAGCTTCGGAAAGTCCTTGCCGAGTTGCGCAAGATTTTCGAGCGTGGCGCCGCGCCAGCCATAGATGGCCTGATCGTCGTCGCCCACGGCCGTAAACGCCGCGCGCGGGCCCGCCAGCAGTTTCAGCAGTTCGTACTGGCAGGCGTTGGTGTCCTGGTACTCGTCGACGAGCAGGTAGCGCAGCTTGTTCTGCCAGCGGTCGCGCACCTGCTCGTTCTTCGCGAACAGCTCGGCAGGCAGGCGGATCAGGTCGTCGAAGTCCACCGCCTGATAGGCATGCAACGTCGCCATGTAGTTGCGGTAGACGATGGCCGCCTGGTGCTCGTCCTCGTTCGAGGCCGTGGCCAGCGCCTCCTCGGGCATGACGAGTCCGTTCTTCCAGAGCGAGACGATCGACTGGATCTTGCGGATGAAGCCCTTGTCCGTCGAGCCCACCTGCTCCTGGATCATGGCGAAGCAGTCGTCGGCATCCATGATCGAGAACTGGGGCTTCAGGCCCAGGTGTTCCGCCTCCTGGCGCAGGATCTGCACGCCCAGCGAGTGGAACGTGCAGACCGTCAGCTGGTTGGTCGGCACCTTGCGGCCTTCCTTGCCGGGCGTCGTGAGCGTCTTGCCTTCGAGCAGCTTGCCCACGCGCTCGCGCATTTCGGCGGCGGCCTTGTTGGTGAAGGTGACGGCCGCGATGTGGCGCGGCTCGAAGCCTTTCGCTTCGATGAGGTGCGCGATCTTCTGCGTGATGACACGCGTCTTGCCGCTGCCCGCGCCGGCGAGCACGAGACAGGGACCGTCGAGATAGCGCACCGCTTCGTTCTGGGCGGAATTGAGGCCTGCGGACATCGTTGCTGGACTGGAAAAACGGATGGAATGGGTGGTACGGCCGGGAGGCGTGCGGCCGAGGCGCGTAGCCTTTCGTGACGCCGCACGGCGCGAGGCGTGCGAACGTCGCAGCAGCCTCTCACGCGGGAGGTGCGATGTTAACACGGCACAGCGCTACGCCGATGGCGCCCCCGATGTTCCTCTTGCCACGGCTTATCCGTCCCTCGCCTCGTTCCGCACGTTTTACGCGCCGTGCCACAATACCGGGCTCCCGCCACCCGCACTCGCTGGAAAAGGATGCGCTAAATGACTGCACCGCAACCGCTGCAAATCGGCCTGATGGGCTACGGCTTCGCCGGCCAGACCTTCCACGCCCCCGTGATCGCGCATAGCGGCGCCGCGCAACTCGCGGCCATCGCCACGAGCCAGGGCGAACGCGCCCAGGCAGACTATCCCGACGCCGCGATCGTGCCCGATCTCGACGCGCTGCTCTCCGTCGACGCCATCGAATGCGTCGTGATCGCCACGCCCAACGACACGCACTACGACCTCGCGCGCCGCACGCTCGAGCGCGGCAAGCACGTGCTGGTCGACAAGCCGGTCACGCTCACGGCCGAGCAAGCGCGCACGCTCGCGGCCATCGCGAAGCAGCGCGGCCTCGTGTTCGCGCCGTTCCACAACCGCCGCTGGGACGGCGATTTCCTCACCGTGCGCGAGCTGATCGCCCGCGGCGAACTCGGGCGCATCACGCACTACGAATCGCATTTCGACCGCTTCCGCCCGCAAGTCAAGCAGCGCTGGCGCGAAGACGCCACGCGCGGCGGCGGCCTGCTCTACGATCTCGGCCCCCATTTGATCGACCAGACGCTCGCGCTCTTCGGCGCGCCCGAGTCGATCACGGCGTTTGTCCACACGCGCCGCGACAACGCGAGCGCACCGGATTACGCGCACCTCGTGCTGCGCTACCCGCACCACGACGCCGTGCTGCACGCCAGCGCGCTCGCCGCGTACGCGCCGCGCTTCGCGATTCACGGCACGCGCGGCAGCTATCTGAAGAACGGGCTCGACACCCAGGAAGATCAGCTCAAGGACGGCCTGCGCCCGGGTCAGCCCGGGTTCGGCGCGGGCAACGAGATGGGCCGCCTGCACGTGCTGCGCGACGACGGCCAGGAAGCCGATCTCGAAGTGCCTAACGCCGCCGGCAATTACGCCGATCTGTACCGCGCGCTCGCCGCGGCGATCCGCGAAGGCAAACCGTTCCCGGTAAGCCCGCAGGACGCCATCGACGTCATGACACTCATCGAGCTCGCCATGCAAAGCGCGAAGGACGGTCGCACGCTGGCGTTCGTGCGCCAGTCCTGAGCGCGCCGGCACGCACTTTCGGCTGCGGCGTCGACCTTGCATTGCGCCGACGCCGCTGAAAGGTCCATACAAATGGTTACATCTGGTTGCCGCAGCGGGGTCATCACGCGGCAATCGCCGGACGTTTGTGGACATGCAGGACAAAAAAGCAGCAACGACAAGACAAAGGAGAGTCTGAATGACCCGCTACACCCACGCTCTACGCCTGATCGCCGCTGGCGCGCTCGTCTCGACGCTCGCCGCGTGCGTGGTCAACCAGCCGGCGCCGCGCCCCGCTCCCCCACCCGGCCCGAATCCGCATGAAGTCGCCGTCGATCGCCTGCATCAGGTCGACAGCCGCATCGACAACCTGGGCCGCCGTATCGACATGCGCGTGAGCCAGGGCTACTACCCGCCGCCCCAGGGCGGCGCGCTGCATCACCGCCTCGACACGATCCGCGGCGAAGCGCACGACATGGCCGCGCAGCATGGCGGCGGCATCTCGCCCGACGAGCAGCGCGTGCTGAATCAGGAACTCGACACCGCCGCTCGCGCCATCGGCGAATAAGCGTTACGCGCATTCGCCTCCCGGCACGGATCGCCCGCTCGCGGTTCGTGCCCCGCCTGACGGCCGCCCCGAACCGCCCCCGTTTTTCTGCGGCGCGCTGCACGGCGCGCCGCCGATCCGCGCAAGCCAATACCGGCAAGCCTCACGCCCGTTTGCTCGCGTCGCATGCAGAATTTTTCCGCATTGACATAGCCCCGAGGCGTCGCGCACAATCGCTGCGCGCGCCGGGAGAGCGCGCCGTTTGTCACCGCAAGTGCAACCGGCGCCGCCGAAGGGGCAACCCACAAACTCTCAGGCAAAAGGACCGTGCGCGCCGGACCGCCGATTTGCTGCACTTGCGCTTTTTGCGCGAGATGACGCGAAGCGGCATACAGTCCGCAACTCTGGAGAGCGGCAGTAGAACGGGCGGCGGAAAAGTAACCCCCACGCGTTCAGGCTGCCCACCGAAGGGGCGCGCGCCCGCCGCAACAGGGCGCAATCTCTCAGGTACCGAGGACAGAGGGGCCATGCAAGAACCGACCGCGGGCATCGTGCCTGCGGCGTTTCCTGCATGGCCTTTTTCGTTTTCGCGCGAATTTTCGCGTTTCGCCTGAGGCCCCATGACCGAACTCAAACGCACCCCGCTGAACGATACGCACCGCGCGCTGAACGCGCGCATGGTCGACTTCGGCGGCTGGGACATGCCCGTCAATTACGGCTCGCAGATCGACGAGCATCGCGCCGTGCGCACCGACGCCGGCATGTTCGACGTCTCGCACATGTGCGTCGTCGACTTTTCGGGCCCGAAGGCGCGCGAGTTCTTCTCCCGCGCGCTCGCCAACAACGTCGCCAAGCTCACCACGCCGGGCAAGGCGCTCTATTCGTGCATGCTGAACCCCGCAGGCGGCGTGATCGACGACCTGATCGTCTACTTCTTCGCCGACGACCAGTTCCGCACCGTCGTCAACGCCGGCACAGCCGAAAAAGACATCGCCTGGTTCGACAAGCTCAACGCCGAAGGCGGCTTCGGCCTCACCATCACGCCGCGCCGCGATCTCGCGATCGTCGCCGTGCAGGGCCCGAACGCGCGCGAAAAGGTCTGGCAGGTCGCGCCCTCGTCGCGCAGCGCCACCGAAGTTCTCAAACCCTTCAACGCCGCGAAGATCGAAGCCACGCCGTTCGGCGCGCTGATGATCGCGCGCACGGGCTACACCGGTGAAGACGGCTTCGAAGTCGTGCTGCCCGCAACCGCCGTGTGCGAGTTCTGGGACGCCCTGCAGCGCCAGGGCGTGAAGCCCTGCGGCCTCGGCGCGCGCGACACGCTGCGCCTCGAAGCGGGCATGAACCTCTACGGCCAGGACATGGACGACGGCGTCTCGCCGCTCGACGCCGGCCTCGCCTGGACCGTCGACATGAAGGAGCCGCGCGACTTCGTCGGCCGCGGCGCGCTGGAGGCAAACGGGTCGCGTTCGGCCTTCGTCGGCCTGATCCTGCAGAAGGAAAACGGCAAGGCGGGCGGCGTGCTGCGCGCGCACCAGAAAGTGCTCACGCCGCACGGCGAGGGCGAGATCACGAGCGGCACGTTCTCGCCGAGCATGCAGGAATCGATCGCCTTCGCGCGCGTGCCCCAGGGCGTGCAGCCGGGCGACGTCGTGCAGGTGCAGATCCGTGACAAAGCCCTTCCCGCAAGCGTGGTAAAACTGCCGTTCGTGCGCAACGGCAAGGTGCTCGCCGCCTGATCCGCGAGGATCCTGCCGCCGCGCACGCCCTCCCCCTTTCGAGCAACGAAAACCGAACCACGCACTGGAGCAACCATGAGCATCCCGGCCGATCTGAAATACACCGAATCGCACGAGTGGGTCCGCACCGAAGCCGACGGCACGCTGACCGTCGGCATCACCGACCACGCGCAGGAAGCGCTCGGCGACATCGTCTTCCTCGAGCTGCCCGAAGCGGGCCGCGCGGTCACCGCCGGCGACGCCGTTGCCGTGATCGAATCGGTCAAGGCCGCCTCGGACATCTACGCGCCGGTCGCCGGCGAGATCATCGAAGCGAACACGTCGCTCGTCGACACGCCCGACCAGGTGAACGGCGCGCCGTACGAGTCGTGGCTCTTCAAGATCAAGCCCGCCGCCGACGCCAGCCTCGACTCGCTGATCGACGCCGCCGCCTACGAAAAGGCGATCGGCGCTTAATCGGCAAACCCGCCTTTGTAACCGCAACGGCGCGGCGGCGCGCTCAAGATCCGCACCGCCCGCGCCGGCAGTAAAACCCGGAATCCCCATGAAGCTCGAACACCCGGATCGTCTGATGAACTCCCCGCTCTCGCTTGCTGCGCTCGAAGCGCACGACGCTTTCGCCGCCCGTCACATCGGCCCCGACACGGCCGACCAGCAGGCGATGCTCGACGCACTCGGCTTCGCCTCGCGCGCCGCGCTGATCGATGCGGTGATTCCGGCGAAGATCCGCCGCACCGAGACGCTGCCGCTCGGGCCGTTCTCGCAGCCGCGCTCGGAAGCCGAGGCGCTCGCCGGCCTGCGCGCGCTCGCGGACAAGAACCAGGTGTTCCGCTCGTATATCGGGCAGGGCTACTACGACACGCACACGCCGGCCGTCATCCTGCGCAACGTGCTCGAAAACCCGGCGTGGTACACCGCGTACACGCCGTACCAGCCGGAAATCTCGCAGGGCCGCCTCGAAGCCCTCCTGAACTTCCAGCAGATGATCACCGACCTGACGGGACTCGCGATCTCGAACGCGTCGCTGCTCGACGAAGCCACCGCCGCCGCCGAAGCGATGACGCTCGTGCAGCGTGTGGGCAAGTCGAAGTCGAACGTGTTCTTCGTCGCCGACGACGTGCTGGCGCAGACCATCGAAGTCGTGAAGACGCGCGCCAAGCCGATCGGCATCGAGGTGAAGGTCGGTCCGGCCGCCGAAGCGGCCGAATTTGCCAAAACCACAGGCGCCTTCGGCGTGCTGTTGCAATATCCCGGCGTGAACGGCGACGTGCGCGACTACCGCGCGCTCGCGCAAGCCGTGCACGCGGCCGGCGGCGCGGTGGTCGCCGCCGCCGACCTGCTCGCGCTCACCGTGCTCACGCCCCCGGGCGAATGGGGCGCGGACGTGGCCGTCGGCAACTCGCAGCGCTTTGGCGTGCCGATGGGCTTCGGCGGCCCGCACGCCGCCTATCTCGCGGTGAAGGACGAATTCAAGCGCCAGATGCCCGGCCGTCTCGTCGGCGTGACTGTCGACGCGCAAGGCAACCCGGCGCTGCGCCTCGCGCTGCAAACGCGCGAACAGCACATCCGCCGCGAGAAGGCGACCTCGAACGTCTGCACGGCGCAGGCGCTGCTCGCGATCATGGCGAGCATGTACGCCGTCTACCACGGCCCGCAAGGCTTGAAGCGCATCGCGCAGCGCGTGAACCGCGTCGCCGCGATCCTCGCCGCGGGCGCGAAGCAACTGGGCTACACGCTCGTCAACGATGCGTTCTTCGACACGCTCACGTTCGAGGCCGGCCCGCGCACCCAGGCGCTGCACGACGCGGCGCTCGCGCGCGGCATGAACCTGCGCCACGTGAGCGAGACGCGTGTGGGCGTATCCGTCGACGAAACCACCTCGCGCGCCGATCTGGCCGACCTGCTCGCCGTATTCGCGCAAGCCGCGTTCGCCGGCGAAGCGCCTTCGCTCGACAAGCTCGACGCCGAACTCACGCAAGCCGCCGCGTCGACGTTCCCGGCCGCGCTCGTGCGCGAGAGCACATACCTCACGCACCCGGTATTCAACCGTCACCATTCGGAAACGGAAATGCTGCGCTACCTGCGCAGCCTCTCCGACAAGGACCTCGCGCTCGACCGCTCGATGATTCCGCTCGGCTCGTGCACGATGAAGCTCAACGCGACCTCGGAAATGCTGCCGGTCACGTGGCCCGAATTCGGCCGCATCCACCCGTTCGCGCCTGCCGAGCAAACCGTCGGCTATCGCGAGATGGTCGATCAGCTCGAACAGATGCTCGTGGCCGCAACCGGCTACGCCGCCGTCTCGCTGCAGCCGAACGCCGGCTCGCAGGGCGAGTACGCGGGCCTGCTCATCATCCAGGCGTACCACGCCTCGCGCGGCGAAGCGCATCGCAACGTCTGCCTGATCCCCGCTTCGGCGCACGGCACGAACCCCGCATCGGCGCAGATGGCCGGCATGCAGGTCGTGGTCGTCGCGTGCGACGCGCAAGGCAACATCGATCTCGCCGACCTCAAGGCCAAGGCCGCGCAGCACGCGGCGAAGCTCGCGGCGATCATGATCACGTATCCGTCCACGCACGGCGTGTTCGAAGAGAACGTGCGCGAAGTCTGCGAGATCGTGCATGCGGCGGGCGGCCAGGTGTACGTGGACGGCGCGAACATGAACGCCATGGTGGGTCTCGCGGCGCCGGGCCAGTTTGGCGGCGACGTCTCGCACCTGAACCTGCACAAGACCTTCTGCATTCCGCACGGCGGCGGCGGCCCGGGCGTCGGTCCGGTCGCGGTGGGCGCACATCTTGCGCAGTTCCTGCCGAACCAGCTTTCGTCGGGCTACAAGCGCTCGACCGACAAGGGTCACGGCATCGGCGCAGTGAGCGCGGCGCCTTACGGCTCGGCGTCGATCCTGCCGATCTCGTGGATGTACATCGCCATGATGGGCGCGGCCAACCTGACCGCGGCAACGGAAAACGCGATCCTCAACGCCAACTACGTGGCGAACAAGCTCGCGCCGCACTTCCCGGTGCTCTACAGCGGCCCAGGCGGGCTCGTCGCGCACGAGTGCATTCTCGACCTGCGCCCCATCAAGGATGCCAGCGGCATCACCGTGGACGACGTGGCCAAGCGCCTGATGGACTACGGCTTCCACGCCCCGACCATGAGCTTCCCGGTGCCGGGCACGCTGATGGTCGAGCCGACCGAGTCGGAGTCGAAGGAAGAACTGGACCGCTTCATCGACGCGATGGTGGCCATCCGCGAGGAAATCCGCGCAGTGGAAGACGGCCGCGCGGACAAGGAGGACAACCCGCTGCGCCACGCGCCGCACACGGCCGCCGTGGTGGTCGCCGACGACTGGAAGCACGCTTATTCGCGCGAGCAGGCCGCCTATCCGGTCGCGTCGCTCGTCGCGCGCAAGTACTGGCCGCCGGTTGGCCGCGCCGACAACGCGTACGGCGACCGCAACCTGTTCTGCTCGTGCGTGCCCATGAGTGAATATTCGGGCGAACACGCCGACCAAACGGCCGGCGAATAGTCCGCTGCCAAGCCGCTGCGTTATCTTCGGTGAACGCAGCGGCGCTCATCCCTCTCACATTTGCCGCCGCAAACCGCTAACATCACACACCTGTCAGCCTTGAATCAGGGAGTCGCGCATGGCGCGGAAGGTGGGAACGGATCTACTGCGGGTTCCACTGCGGGACTCGGTGCGGGACTTGCCGCATACCGCAACGCGCCATTCGGTCCGGCAGACCCGGCACGCGCGCGGCAGGTTGCAACGCCGCCCGCAGCGCCTTGCCGCCGCGCTGGCGCTCGCCTGCGCGACGCTCACCGGCACCTTCGCCGGCTCGGCCCACGCGGCCATGAACTTCTGTGCGGCACCCGCGCTGCAATCGAGCGAGCGCACCAACTCCGATCCGGGCGTGAAGGCGCTCGTGGCCGAGGTGCTGACGCACGTGAACGACACGCCGCGTCCGCTGCCGCGCCTGCACACCGAAGGCACGCTGCCGCACGAGGGCATCTACGATCAGAGCGTCGAGGCCGCGAAGGAGCTCGACCTCATGCGCAACGCGGCGCTCGCGTGGCGCGCGACGAGCGACGAGCGCTTCCTGAAGCTCGTGGACCGCTTTCTGCTCGCGTGGGTCACCACCTACAAGCCGAGCTTCAATCCCATCGACGAAACGCGTTTCGAGGGGCTGATACTCGCCTACGACATGACCGCGAGTGCGCTGCCCGTGAAAACGCGCAACGCGACCATGCAGTTCCTGAACAGCTTCGCGACCGGCTACATCGCGCAAGTCGACGCGCAGCCGCGCCCGCTCAAGGGAAATTTCGCGAACAACTGGCAAAGCCATCGGGTCAAACTGATCGCGATGATTGCGTTCACGCTCGACAACCGCAAGATGATCGCGACGGCGCAGCGCCTGTTCGTGGAGCATCTCGGCGACAACGTCGCGCCCGACGGTTCGACACTCGACTTCACCGAGCGCGACGCGCTCCACTACGTGACCTACGATTTGCAGCCGCTCGTGACCGCCGCGCTCGCCGCGCGCCGCCACAACCGCAACTGGCTGACCGAACGCGCGGCCAACGGCGCCACGCTCGCGGGCGCGCTCGACTGGCTCACGCCTTATGCGCTCGGCCAAAAGACGCACGAGGAATTCGTGCATTCGAACGTGCCGTTCGACGCGAAGCGGCGCGAAGCGGGCCTGCCGGGCTACACCGGCCAGTGGGACCCGAAAAACGCCGCCGAACTGTTTCACCTCGCGGCGCGGCTCGACGGCCGCTTTGCGCCAGTCGCGCTGAAACTCGCGCCCACGCCGCCCGCGTGGCTCGCCGTCTGTCTGCCGTTGCCGGCGCGCTAAGCGCGCGGGTTGCGGCGGCGGCACGGAAATCACGATGCCGCGGAACGTGACTTCCGCGCCGCATCCCCGCAAACCCTCGTCAGACAAGCAGGAGCAGTACCCATGGCAGTCAGCGTTTTCGATCTCTTCAAAGTCGGCATCGGGCCCTCCAGTTCGCACACGGTCGGGCCGATGCGCGCGGCGCTGATGTTCGCCGAAGGACTCGAGCGCGACGGCCTGCTCGCGAGCGCCGCCGCCGTGAAGGTCGAGCTGTACGGCTCGCTCGGCGCCACCGGCAAGGGCCACGGCACCGACCGCGGCGTCATGCTGGGCCTCATGGGCGACGCGCCCGACACGGTCGACCCCGACACCATCGGCGAGCGTCTCGAAGCCGTGCGCACCTCGCGCCAGCTCGCTCTCCTCGGCCGCCATCCCATTGCGTTCGTTCCGAAGGAGCATGTGGCGTTCTACCGCCAGGCGCTGCCCGAACACCCGAACGGCATGAAGCTGCGCGCGCTCGACGCCAATGGCGACACGCTGCGCGAAAGCACCTACCTTTCGGTGGGCGGCGGCTTCGTCGTCACGGCCGGCGCGCCGAACACGAAGGTGCTCGCCGCCGCCCAGCAATTGCCGAATCCGTTCGGCACGGGCGCGGAGATGCTCGCGCTGTGCGCCTCGACGGGCAAGAGCATTGCGCAGCTGATGCTCGAAAACGAGCGCGTCTGGCACAGCGACGAGCAGATCCGCTCGGGTCTCCTGCACATCTGGAACGTGATGCAGTCGTGCGTGTCGCGCGGTTGCGGCATCAACAATCCCGACGCCGACGGCACGCTGCCCGGCCCCTTCGCCGTGAAGCGCCGCGCGCCGCAACTCTATCGTGCGCTGACGAGCAACCCCGAGCGCGCGCTGCAAGACCCGCTCTCGATGATCGACTGGATCAACCTCTACGCGATCGCCGTGAACGAGGAAAACGCCGCTGGCGGGCGCGTAGTCACCGCGCCGACCAACGGCGCAGCGGGCATCATCCCCGCCGTGCTGCACTATTACGTGCGCTTCACGCCGGGCGCGAACGAACAGGGCGTGATCGACTTCCTGCTCACCGCGGCCGCCATCGGCATTCTCTACAAGCTCAACGCTTCGATTTCGGGCGCCGAAGTGGGCTGTCAGGGCGAAGTGGGCGTGGCCTGCTCGATGGCCGCCGGCGCGCTCGCCGCCGTGCTGGGCGGCACGCCGCAGCAAGTGGAAAACGCCGCCGAAATCGGCATGGAGCACAACCTCGGCCTCACCTGCGACCCCGTGGGCGGCATGGTGCAGATTCCCTGCATCGAACGCAACGCCATGGCTTCGGTAAAAGCCGTGAACGCCGCGCGCATGGCGCTGCGCGGCGACGGCGCGCATTACGTTTCACTCGACTCCGTCATCAAGACGATGCGCGAGACCGGCGCCGACATGAAGACGAAGTACAAGGAGACCTCGCGCGGCGGCCTCGCGGTGAATATCGTCGAGTGCTGATTCGTTCGAGCGCTGTCGTCTTACCTGAAGCATCCGTACGTAAGCAGCCCGAAATCACGTAACGCTTGAAGGAGACTTGACCGCCATGCAGCAGCCGAACGCATCCGCCACCACCGAAGCCACCACGACCGGGGCCCGCCTCGTCGTCGCTGCGCTCGTCGCCAATGGCGTCGAGCGCGTGTTCTGCGTACCGGGCGAGAGCTATCTCGCGGTGCTCGATTCGTTGTCCGACGAAACCGCGAAGATCGAAACCGTGGTGTGCCGCCACGAGGCGGCGGCGGCGAACATGGCGGAAGCGATCGGCAAGCTCACGGGCAGGCCGGGCGTTGCGCTCGTCACGCGCGGGCCGGGCGCCACACACGCGTCGATCGGCGTGCACACGGCGTTCCAGGACTCCACACCGATGATCCTCCTGATCGGCCAGGTCGCGCGCGATCAGATGGACCGCGAGGCGTTCCAGGAGATCGACTATCGACGCATGTTCGGCCAGATGGCGAAGTGGGTCGCGCAGATCGACGACGCGCGCCGCGTGCCCGAATATCTGAGCCATGCGTTCCATGTCGCGATGTCGGGCCGGCCCGGCCCGGTCGTGCTCGCGCTGCCCGAAGACATGCTGAGCGGCGCGATTCCCGCGTCCGAAGCGCAGCCCCTCGCGCCGCCCGCGCAGCGCGTGCAGGCGTCGCCTTCCGCTGCGCAGATGGAGCGCCTGCGCGAGTGGCTCGCGCTCGCGCAGAGGCCGTTCGTGATCGCGGGCGGCCATGGCTGGAACCCGCAGGCATGTGCGGACTTCCAGCGCTTCGTCGAGAACTGGCAATTGCCGGTCGGCCTCGCGTTCCGCTTTCAGGACACGCTCGACAACGAGCACCCCAACTATGCGGGTGACGTAGGTCTCGGCGTGAATCCGGCACTCGCGAAGCGCATTCGCGAAGCCGACGTGCTGCTCGCGCTCGGTCCGCGTCTGGGCGAAGCCACGACGGGCGGCTACACGCTCTTCGATATTCCCAAAACGAAGCAAACGCTCATTCACGTGCATCAGGGCGCGGAGGAACTCGGCCGCGTCTACGCAGCCGATCTGCCGATCGTGTCGGGCCTCGCGGAAATCGCGGCGCTGCTCGCGCAACTGCCGGCGCCCGCACAACCCGCGTGGGCCGACAGCGCCGCGCAAGCGCACGAGGCGTGGCACGCGTGGCGCAAGCCGCTGCCGATGCCGGGCGACGTGCAACTCGGCGAAGTCATGCAGCAGCTGCGCGCGCGCCTGCCCGACGATGCGATCGTCACGAACGGCGCGGGCAACTACGCAACGTGGCTGCATCGCCACTTCGCGTATCGCCACTTCCGCTCGCAACTCGCGCCCACGAGCGGCGCGATGGGCTACGGCGTGCCCGCCGCAATCGCCGCGAAGTCGCTTTACCCCGCGCGCACCGTGGTCGCACTCGCGGGCGACGGCTGCTTCATGATGGCTTCGTCGGAACTCGCCACGGCGATGCAGTACGGTCTGAACGTCGTGTTCATCGTCGTGAACAACGCGCACTACGGCACGATCCGTATGCACCAGGAGCGCCACTATCCGAACCGCGTGCACGGCACGCAGCTCACGAACCCCGACTTCGCGGCGTTTGCGCAGTCGTTCGGCGCGCACGGCGAAGTCGTCACGACCACGGCCCAGTTCGCCCCCGCGCTGGAGCGCGCGCTCACGGCAGGCAAGCCTGCGCTGATCGAGATCCGCGTGACGAAGGAAGCGAGCACGCCTGCGGCGACGCTCGAGCAGATTCGCGAAGCGGGCAGGAAAATGCGCGGAGAATGACCGGAAAGGAATCCTGAACAAGCTCACCTTTGGCGCTGGATGCGCGATGGTGAGAGCACAAACAAAAGCCCCGCAGATCTTTCGATTCTGCGGGGCTTTTCACTTCAGCCGAAGCTCAGGCGCTTACTTGCCGCCCACGCTTTGCAGCGTCGTCCACTTGCCGTCGACAACCTTGTACAGCGTGATGCCGCCGTTCTTCAGGTCGCCGCGCGAGTCGTACGCGAGGTCCGCGGTCGTGACCGCCGGCATGCTGGTCTTCTCGAGGAACGGCAGGTACTTCGCCGGATCCGTCGAGTTGGCCTTCTTCATGGCGTCGAACATCGCCATGGCGCCGTCGTAGGCGTACGGCGAGTACGTCTGCACGTCTTCGCCGAAGCGCTTCTTGTACTTCGCGACGTAGTCCTTGCCACCCGGCATCTGGTCGAGCGGCAGGCCGGCGAGCGACGCCACCGTGCCGTTCGCCGCGTCACCCGCGATCTGCAGGAAGGTCGGCGTGTGCACCATTTCGCCGCCCATCAGCGGGGCCTTGATGCCGAGCGACTTCATCTGCTTGACCATCGGTGCCGCCTGCGAATCCGCGCCGCCGAAGTAGACCAGGTCGGGGTTCATCGCCTTCGCCTTCGTCAGCACCGACTTGAAGTCGACGGCCTTGTCGTTGGTGTACTCGCGGTCGATGATGGTGCCGCCAGCAGCCTTCGCCGCCTTCGAGAACTCGTCGGCGAGACCCTGGCCGTAGGCCGTGCGGTCGTCGATCACGACGATCTTCTTCATGCCCAGATTCTTCACCGCGAACGCGCCTGCCACCGAACCCTGCTGCGTGTCCGAGGTCATCATGCGGAACGTCGTCTTGAAGCCTTGCTGCGTGTACTCAGGCGCCGTCGCCATGGCGATCTGCGGGATGCCTGCGTTCGCGTAGATGCGCGAAGCCGGGATCGTCGTGCCCGAGTTGAAGTGGCCGAGCATGCCCTTGATGCCGTCGTCGACGAGCTTCTGCGCGACCGTCGTGCCCGTGCGCGGGTCGGCCTGATCGTCGGCCGAGTCGAGCACGAAGTGAACCGGCTTGCCGCCGATCACGGGCTTCGTCGCGTTCATCTCTTCGACTGCGAGCGTGATGCCGTTCTGGAAGTCCTTGCCATAATGCGCCTGCGCGCCCGTCATCGGACCGGCGAAACCGATCTTCACGTCTTCGGCTTGTTGTGCGTGCGCAGTCCCCGCCAGCGACAGGGCGGCAACAAGCGTTGCGCCTGCCAGCTGCTTCATCGTGTGTTGCATTGCTTCTCCTTGGTACCAGGTATCGAACGAGCGGCTTCGGATTCGTGAGCCTTGCCGCTTCCTTGTCTTGAGACGACCGACAGTATGGCTTGTGCTTAGCCGATCGTCATCAGATTTGCATTACCGCCTGCCGCTGCCGTATTCACGCTGACCGACCGTTCCGCGAGCAGCCGTTCGAGCGCGTAATCTTCATCGCCATTGGCAAGCGCGTGCGCCGCCACCCCTTGCACCGAGACGATCGGGCCAGGACGTTTGGCCACTTCCTTCACGAGTGCGAGCAGCTCGTCGCTGTCGCCTTCGAAGAGGACCGCATCGAAGTCGGCATCGGCCGTCTTCCTGATCGCCACGTGCGCCTTCAGTGCCGCCGGCAGTGCGCTCACGAGCGCTTCGCCCGCCGCGCCCTGGAACAGCGCGCGGTTGCCCGTTGCGAGCGCAACGGCGAGTTGTGCGCGTGCGCCCGTGGCCGTGGAGGGCACGCACAGCACCGTGCCGCGCGCCGAAAGCGTGTAGGTATTGCGCTCGCCCGTCGGGCCGGGCAGAACCGCCGTGGCGCCCGCGAGCACGTATTCGAGGTAGCCGTCGCAGCGCGCCGCGAGCGCGGGTTCGCGCTCGGCGATGAGCCAGTCGCGCAGCGTCGTGAGCGCAGCCTGTGCCGACTGCGGCGCGCCGTTGCCTTCGGCGCCTTGCGGCGCATCGACGACGAGCACATCGGCGAGCGACTTCGGCAAGCCGGCCGGACGCTTCGCGAGCAGGCGCGACAGATACAGCGCGCCACCCGCCTTCGGCCCCGTGCCCGACAGGCCTTCGCCGCCGAACGGCTGCACGCCCACCACCGCGCCGATCACGTTGCGGTTCACGTAGATGTTGCCCACGTGTGCGCGGCCGATCACGTGAGCGATCGTTTCGTCGATGCGTGTGTGAACGCCGAGCGTGAGGCCATAGCCCGTTGCGCGGATCTGCTCGAGCAGGCGGTCGAGCTGGCTGCGGCGATAGCGCAGCACGTGCAGCACCGGGCCGAACACTTCGCGCTTGAGTTCGTCGAGGCTGTCGAGTTCGATGAGCGTGGGCGGCACGAACGTGCCTTGTGCGCAGGTGTCGGGCGTCGGCATCTGCAGGACCTTGCGGCCCTTTTCACGCATGCCGGCGACGTGCGCATCAATACCGCGTTTCGCGTCGAGGTCGATCACGGGACCGACGTCGGTCGAGAGGCGGTCGGGGTTGCCCACCGCGAGTTCCTTCATCGCGCCGGTGAGCATTTCGAGCGTGCGGTCCGCCACGTCGTCCTGCAGGCACAGCACGCGCAGTGCGGAACAGCGCTGGCCGGCCGAGTCGAACGCGCTTTGCAGCACGTCGGCCACGACCTGCTCCGCGAGCGCCGACGAATCGACGATCATCGCGTTCTGGCCGCCGGTTTCGGCGATCAGCGGAATCGGGCGGCCTTCGGAATCGAGACGTTCGGACAGCGTCTTGTTGATGAGGCGTGCGACTTCGGTCGAGCCCGTGAACATCACGGCGCGCGTGCGGTGGTCGGCGACGAGCGCCGCGCCCACGGTTTCGCCGTTGCCCGGCAGCAGTTGCACCGCGCCCGCCGGCACGCCGGCTTCGCGCAGGATGCGCACGGCTTGCGCGGCGATCAGCGGCGTTTGTTCAGCGGGCTTCGCGAGCACCGTGTTGCCGGCTGCGAGCGCCGCGGCCACCTGGCCCATGAAGATCGCGAGCGGGAAGTTCCACGGGCTGATGCACACCACGGGGCCGAGCGGACGATGCGTATCGTTCGAGAACTCTTCGCGGATCTGCGTGGAGTAATAGCGCAGGAAGTCGATCGCTTCGCGCATTTCGGCCACGGCGTTCGGCAGCGACTTGCCCGCCTCGCGCACGATCAGGCCCATCAGCGTATGCATTTGCGCTTCGAGCAGATCGGCGGCGCGTGCGAGGCAATCCGCGCGCGCTTCGACGGGCGTGGCCTGCCAGATCGGCGCGGCGGCCACGGCGTGCGTGAGCGCGGCGCTCACGTGCTCGCTCGTGGCTTCCACGACGGTGCCGACGAGATCGCGATGATCGGCGGGGTTGCGCACGTCGCGTGCGGCGCCATCGGCGATATCGCTGTCCGCGAGCATCGGCGCGGCGCGCCACGGATGATGCGCACTCGCCAGCAGCGCCGACGAAAGCGACGCGAGACGATGCTCGTTCGAGAGATCGAGGCCCATCGAATTGAAGCGCTCGTTGCCGTACAACTCGCGCGGCAGCGGAATCTTCGCGTGCGGCGCGCCGAGCGGCACGACCTTGGCCGCGTCGTCGATGGGATTCGTGACCAGTTCGGCGACGGGTACGGAGGCATCGGCGATGCGGTTCACGAACGACGTGTTCGCGCCGTTTTCGAGCAGGCGGCGCACGAGATACGCAAGCAGCGTTTCGTGCGTTCCGACCGGCGCGTAGACGCGGCACGGACGGTTGAGCTTGCCCTGCGCGAGCGGGCCCGTGACTTCTTCGTACAGCGGCTCGCCCATGCCGTGCAGGCACTGGAACTCATATTGGCCGGGATAGTAGTTCTGCCCCGCGAGGTGATAGATCGCCGAAAGCGTGTACGCGTTGTGCGTGGCGAACTGCGGATACACGGCATCCGGTGCGCCGAGCAGCTTCTTCGCGCAGGCGAGGTACGACACATCCGTGTAGATCTTGCGCGTGTACACGGGGTAGCCTTCGAGGCCATCCACCTGGGCGCGCTTGATTTCCGTATCCCAGTACGCGCCCTTCACGAGGCGCACCATGATGCGGTGACGGCTGCGGCGCGCGAGATCGACGATGTAGTCGATCACGAACGGGCAGCGCTTCTGGTAAGCCTGCACCACGAAGCCAATGCCGTTCCAGCCCGCGAGTTCCGGATCGAAGCACAGCGCTTCGAGCAGGTCGAGCGAGAGTTCGAGGCGGTCGGCTTCTTCGGCGTCGATATTGAGGCCGATGTCGTAGCGGCGGGCGAGCACGGCGAGCGCGCGCACGCGCGGCAGCAACTCGCTCATGGTGCGTTCCTGCTGCGCGCGCGAGTAGCGCGGGTGCAGCGCGGAAAGCTTGATCGAGATGCCCGGGCCTTCGTAGATGCCGCGGCCGCCCGCGGCCTTGCCGATGGCGTGGATCGCCTGCTCGTACGAGGCGTAGTAGCGCTGGGCATCGGCTTCCGTCGTCGCGGCTTCGCCGAGCATGTCGTACGAGTAGCGGAAACCGCGCGCTTCGAACTTGCGGCTGTTGGCCAGCGCTTCGGAGATGTTCTCGCCCGTGACGAACTGCTCGCCCATCAGGCGCATGGCCATGTCCACGCCCTTGCGGATCAGCGGCTCGCCGCCCTTGCCGATCATGCGCGTGAGCGCCGACGACAGGCCGGTTTCGCTGTTCGTCGTGACGAGCTTGCCGGTGATCATGAGGCCCCACGTGGCGGCATTCACGAACAGCGACGGCGCGTGGCCCACGTGCGATTTCCAGTCGCCCTTGCTGATCTTGTCGCGGATGAGCGCGTCGCGCGTGGCGCGGTCGGGAATGCGCAGCAGCGCTTCGGCGAGGCACATCAGCGCCACGCCTTCCTGGCTGGACAGCGAAAATTCGTGGATCAGGCCTTCCACGCCGCCGCCCGTGCCCTTCGCGCGCAGCGTTTCCACGAGCTTCGTGGCGAGCTTCGTCACGTCGCCCGTGAGGTTGGCGGGCAGGCGCGCTTCGCCGATCAGGAACGGCACGCACTCCGGCTCCGGGCGGCGGTACGCGGCCGTGATCGCCGCGCGCAGCACCGACTGCGGTTGCACGTTCTGCGCGAATTCGAGGAACGGGTGCGATGCGGCTTCGTCGTCGTCAGCGGTAGCACCTTCGGCGAGATCGGTCGCACCGACATGACCATTGAGCTCGGGAGGCAGCTGGCCGTGCTCGATTTTCTCGAGATAGGCGAAGATGGCTTGCTTGATGAGCCAGTGCGGCGTGCGCTCGAGCCGCGTGGCGGCGTCCTTGAGGCGGGAGCGGAGGAGATCGTCGACCTTGACGCCAAGTGTGGTGCTAGCCATGTTTCCTTCGTATGCCGGCAGACCCGCACCGGCGGTGACCAAAAAGTTGGCGAATCGTAACCCTGCCAATAAAAAGGTGCAACCACTCCCTCAAAATGGTTGCACCACGACTGCGGCCTTGTGCAGCCTGCGTTTGCGGCCGATGTCCGCCCACCGGGCCGCGCGGGTTGCGCTTGGTATTTTCCCTGGTTCGGCAACACGCTGGACAACCCTAATCGATTCTGCGGCCGTGCCGTTATACAAACAAAGCGGGGTTGTTGATCACAAGAAAGTGCGAAGGGACCGGAAAATGGAAAAGCTGCTGGTAATCGCAGGGATCTGGACGATGTGCGCCACGTGCGCCGTGCTTTTCATTCGCGGCGCGACGGCGCCGGATGAACGGCGCATGAGCTTGAAGCGCGCGGCGCACAGGGACGTGGCCGACACCGTCGGCCAATGAGGAAGGAAACGCGAAGTCGATGCCGGGTGGCCCCGCCGTTGCCGCAGGGTGCACGTCTGCGGGGCCATGCCGGCTGCTGTTGCCGCTAGATATCGAGCGGATCGACTTCGAGATTCCAGCGCAGCACGCCGCGCAACGCGCGCAGCGCGGGCTGCCACGCGCGCAGGGTTGCCTGCAGCGCGGCACGCGACTTGCTTTCCACGAGCAGTTGCGCGCGATGCACGTTCATCACCTTCACGATGGTGAGCGGCACCGCGTCGTAGGCCATGACACGTTCGGCGCCCGGAATCGCCGCGAGTGCCTGCGCGGCCTGGGCGAGGAACGTCAGCGCCGCCTCCAGCGTGCGCCCTTCGGCGCGCAATAACGCCTGATAGACGAACGGCGGCAGATGCGCATCGCGCCGCTCCGCGATCTGCGTGTTCGCAAACCCCACGTAGTCCTGGCGCGCCAGCGCGTGATAGAGCGCGTGACGCGGATAGCGCGTCTGCACGAGGACCTCGCCGGCCAGGCCGGCGCGCCCCGCCCGCCCGCTCACCTGCATCAGCTGCGCGAACAGCCGCTCGCTCGCCCGGAAATCGTGCGAAAAGAGCGCATTGTCGGCGTTCAGCACGCCAACGAGCGACACGCGCTGGAAGTCATGCCCCTTCGCGATCATCTGCGTGCCCACCAGGATGTCGACTTCGCCCGCGTGCACGTCGGAGAAAAGCGCCTGTGCGCTGCCCTTGCGGCGCGTGCTGTCGGCGTCGATGCGCAGCACCCGCGCGCCCGGCACCGCGCTCGCGAGCGCCTCCTCGATGCGCTGCGTGCCGCGCCCCATCGGCGCGATGTCGACGTTGCCGCACTCGGGACATGAACGCGGAATGCGCGATTCCCAGCCGCAGTGATGGCAGCGCAGCGCGCGTTCGGGCTTGTGCAGCACGACGTACGCGCTGCAGCGCGGGCAACCCGCCACCCAGCCGCAGGCGTCGCACGCGAGCGTAGGCGCGTAGCCGCGTCGGTTCAGGAACACGAGGCTCTGCTCGCCGCGCTCGAGGCGCGCCTTCATCGCCGCGACCAAAGGCCCGGAGAGTCCTTCGAACGAAGCGCGGCCGCGCCGCCGCTCCTCTTCGAGATCGATCAGCTTGACGGTGGGCAGCACCGCGTCGGCGATCGCGCGGCGCGACAAGGTGAGGCGCGTGTAGCGGCCCTGCTCGGCCTGCCACCAGCTTTCGAGCGACGGCGTGGCCGAGCCCAGCACAACCGGCACGCCCAGTTGCTTCGCGCGCCATACCGCGAGGTCGCGCGCCGAGTAGCGCAGCCCTTCCTGCTGCTTGTAGGCAGGGTCGTGCTCCTCGTCGACCACGAGCATCGCGAGACGCGGCAGCGAGGCAAGCACCGCGAGCCGCGTGCCGAGCACGATGCGCGCGCGGCCCGTGTGCGCCGCGAGCCAGTTGCGGGCGCGCTCGCCTTCGGCGAGGCCGCTGTGAAGCGTGACGATGGCCTCGTCGGCAAGCGTGGCCGCAAAGCGCGTGCGAAAGGCCGCCTCGAACTGCGGCGTGAGATTGATTTCCGGGACCAGCACGAGCGCCTGGGCGCCCGGCTCGCGCTCGAGCAGCGCCGCGAGCGCGCGCAGATAGACCTCGGTCTTGCCGCTGCCCGTCACGCCGTGCAGCAGGAAGGGCGCGAAGCCGCTCGCCGCGCCGATGGCTGCCACGGCGTCGGCCTGCTCGTCGCTCAGGCGCGGGACGTCCACCACGGCGGCAGTCGGCGCGGCGCGGTGGGCCGCGCCTGCGGCCGCACCGAACTCGATGCACTCATGCTCGACCCAGCCGGCTTCGCACCAGGCTTCGAGCGTTGCAATCGCCTTGGGATGCAGCGCGCGGGCCGCGGCTACGTCGAGTTCGCCTGCATCGCAGAGCGCCTGCGCGAGACGGCGCAGCGCCTGGGCACGCGCCGGCAAGGCGTCGGGCAGCGCGGCGCGCCCTTGCGGCGACAGCCGGTAGCGCTCCTCGGGGGCGAGCAGGCGCGCCCAGCGCGACGGATCGCGCAACGCCTGCGGCAGCGCCGGCAAGGCGACCTCGCCCAGGCCCCGCTGATAATAGTCGGCGGCAAAGCCGGCCAGCGCGAGCCATTGCGCCGAAAGCGGCGGGCAGGCGGCGCACACTGCGCTCACGTCACGAATCTTGTTTGCGGGCACGTCGCTGTGAGCGTTCACTTCGCAGATCAGGCCGACCACGTCGCGACGCCCGAACGGCACGCGCACGAGCATGCCGGGCGCGGGCACGCTGTCGAGGCCATAGCGATAGTCGTAAAGCGCATCCAGCGGATGATCCAGCGCCACGCGCACGTACTGCCCTGTCATGCCTGACTCCCAGGGAAGTTCTGTACGCCGTCGCACAGACACGCAAACCTAAAGTAATACTTGAGATTTCGCGCTAAGTTTTGGATTCCGCAGAACAATCGCGCCCCCGAATCTGCGCCTGTGGATAACTTTGTTGAGAACTTGCCGGGCGCCGCCGCCGGGCTCCCGCGCACGGTCGCTATGTGGGATACCGCACAGAGCGCCGTGGAGCGCCGAAAGCCTTGTCTGTCAAGGGTCCGATTGATTCTGCCCAGACCCGGACAGGGCCCTGCGACAACCTTTCCCTCTTGCGCGCCGCAACGAGGCAAGTGTGTATAAGTCAAGTCTTGACAGGACCGCGATGGCGTCTGGATGGCCTCTTGAGCCCGGTCATACCCTGATGCCCGGAGCCCAGCTTGCTGCGACGCATCAAAAACGTCACGCACCGGCCGCGCGAATCGCGCGGCTGTGACGATGCACTTCGTCCACGAGTTCGGCCACGCTTTCGGGCGGCGTGAACTGCGAGATGCCATGGCCGAGATTGAACACGTGGCCAGGGTGCGCGCCAAAGCTGTCCAGTACCGCGCGCGCCTGTTCGCGAATCGCGGCAGGCGAGGCGAACAGCACGGTGGGATCGAGGTTGCCCTGGAGCGCCACCCGCTCGCCCACGCGCTCGCGCGCGCGCCCAAGATTGACGGTCCAGTCGAGGCCCACGGCGTCCACGCCCGAATCGGCGATTTCGTCGAGCCAGAGGCCGCCGCCCTTCGTGAACGTGATCACCGGCACGCGCTCGCCGTCATGCTCGCGCTTGAGCTGCGCGACCACCTGCGCGATGTACGCGAGCGAAAAGCGCTGGTACACGCCGTCCGCGAGCGCGCCGCCCCAGGTGTCGAAGATCATCACGGCCTGCGCACCGGCTTCGATCTGCGCGTTCAGGTAGGCCGCCACCGCCTGCGCGTTGACTTCGAGGATGCGTTGCATGAGGTCCGGGCGCGCATACAGCATCGACTTCACCGTGCGGAAGTCGTCCGAGCCGCCGCCCTCGACCATGTAGCAGGCGAGCGTCCACGGGCTGCCCGAAAAGCCGATCAGCGGCACGCGCTGGCGCCCGTCCGCATTGGTGAGGGCGCGGCGAATCTCGCGCACGGCGTCGGTCACGTAACCGAGCGTCGCGCCGATATCGGGCACGGCGAGCCGCGCCACGTCTTCTTCGGTACGCACAGGGTGCGCGAACTTCGGCCCTTCACCCGCCTGGAACGAGAGGCCGAGGCCCATCGCGTCCGGAATCGTGAGGATGTCGGAAAACAGGATCGCGGCGTCGAGCGGATAGCGCTCGAGGGGTTGCAGCGTGACCTCAGTCGCGTATTCGGGATGCTTCGCGAGGCCAAGGAAGCTGCCCGCGCGGCTGCGCGTCGCGTTGTACTCCGGCAGATAGCGACCTGCCTGGCGCATCAGCCAGACAGGCGTGTACTCGGTCGGCTGCCGCAGCAGCGCGCGCAGGAAGGTGTCGTTCAGGAGAGTGTGGGCCACGTGCTGGATGCGCGAAGTCGCGCCAGGGTTTCGGAAGCAAGCGGCCATTTTACCGGAGCGGCCGCCCACGCATGCCGCCTATGCCGCTGATGGGCGGGATCAGAAGCGCAATGCTACCGAAGTATAGGTCCTGCCTACCCAGGTAAGTCCGCGCTTATCTGCCACGTACGCGAGGGCTATCATCAGACGGCTTTCCAGAACGCTACATTTCAATCAAAACCCGATACGGAGATACGATGAAAAAAGCCGCTCTCGGCCTGACGTTCGTTAGCGCCGCTTTGCTGAGCGCGTGCGCCACCAGCCAGTCCGCCGGCACCCCTGCCAGCGGTGCGCAGACCGCCACCGCCCCTTCGCGCCTCGACGAGATCATTGCGCGCGGCACGCTGCGCGCCTGCACGACCGGCGACTACAAGCCCTACTCGTTCTACAGGCAGGACGGCACGTTCGAAGGCATCGACATCGACATGACGCAGTCGCTTGCAAAGTCGCTGGGCGTGAAGGCCGAGTTCGTGAAGACGTCGTGGCCGAACCTCATGAACGACTTCCTCGCGAAGTGCGACATTGCGGTGGGCGGCGTCTCCACGACACTCGAGCGCCAGAAGCGCGCGTTCTTCACCGAGGCCTATCAGGTCGACGGCAAGACGCCGATCGTGCGATGCGAAGACGTCAGGAAATACCAGACCATTGCGCAGATCAACCAGCCTTCTGTGCGCGTGATCATGAATCCGGGCGGCACGAACGAGCGCTTCGCGAAACAGTTCTTGCCGCATGCGAATCTCATCATGTATCCGGACAACGTGACGATCTTCAAGCAGATCCTCGCGGGCAAGGCCGACGTGATGGTGACCGACGCCTCCGAGACCATGCTGCAGCAGAAGCTCAACCCGGGGCTGTGTTCGGTGCATCCCGACAAGCCCTTTCAGTACGGCGAGAAAGCGTGGATGGTGCCGCGCGCAGATGTGGTGTTCCAGCAGTATGTCGATCAGTGGCTGCACCTTGCGCGAGCGAGCGGCGAATATCAGGCGATCTCCGACAAGTGGCTGAAGTGAGGTGTTGATTCGCGCCGCATTGTTATGACCCTTCGAATTGCTACGATGAGTTGCAAAAGACATCGTGACTCGAGGCGCGCAAAGCTTGCATTTCACGCACGAGCGCCACGCCGGCGCATTGCGCATGTGCGCAACCGGTAATTGCGTACCGGGCGCGGCTTGCACAAGAGGCCCATGCCGTGGGCCTTCCTTCATGCGAGACGAATCCTCGTGCGCGAGTGGCTGTCAAAGCTGTCAAACAGCCGCAAAAAATAGCGGTAAAAATGACTTCCTCAAATCGCCCAGGAAGGCAAAAAGAGCCGCAGAGCCTTATCCGACGGGCGTTACAACCTGAAACACTTTGTTACCGCGCACCTATCTTAATTCGCCCACAATGCCTTCAACGGTTTCAACACGGATGTGGCGCGGTGCCAGTGTGAGCGGACACAAAACACCAGCCGGTCGGCCCTACGCCGAAGCCCTCTCGAGGGGCATCCTTGTTGGAGCCGTGACCGGCGTCGAAGACGTTTCATGACCCGGCTCCTCCTTTGGTCTCCTCGCGCTAACCCCGTAGCGTGTGGTTTTTAGCGGGCTCCAGGCCCGCTTTTTTTTCGCCTGTGCGGTTCGTTATTCAACCGGCATCCTTCTGCGTCAACACCCCCATCGCCAGACAATCGTTCGGTTTCCCGACTATTTTTTGCGCGCTCTGAAAAGCCGCCGCGGGGCCGTGAACCGGCCGCGGCGGCGTCGCAAAGTGTCAAGCCGTCTTCTGCTCGCCGATCTTGAGTTCGTCGATCATGCGTGCGCGCATCACGAACTTCTGCACCTTGCCCGTCACGGTCATCGGCAGTTCGTCGACGAAACGGATGTACTTCGGGATCTTGTAGTGCGCAATCTGCCCCTGGCAGAACGCCTGAACCTCCTCTGCCGTTGCCGTTTCGCCTGGGCGCAACACGATCCACGCGCACACTTCTTCGCCATACTTCGCATCGGGCACGCCGAACACCTGCACGGACTGCACCTTCGGGTGGCGGAACAGAAATTCTTCGATCTCGCGCGGGTAGATGTTCTCGCCGCCGCGGATGAGCATGTCCTTGAGGCGGCCGACGATGTTGCAGTAGCCTTCGGCGTCGATCGTCGCGAGGTCGCCCGTATGCATCCAGCCGTCGACGATCGACTCGGCCGTCTTCTGCGCGTCGCCCCAGTAGCCCTGCATCACCGAGTAGCCCTTCGTGCATAGCTCGCCCGTTTCGCCCACGGGCACGATATTGCCGAGCGCGTCGACGATCTTCACTTCGAGATGCGGCTGAATCCGCCCCACCGTGGTCGTGCGCTTGTCGAGCGGGTCGGTGGTCGAACTCTGGAACGACACCGGGCTCGTTTCCGTCATGCCGTAGGCGATCGTGATTTCGGCGAGATGCATCTTCGAGACCACGCGCTTCATCGTCTCGATCGGGCACGGCGAGCCGGCCATGATGCCCGTGCGCAGCTTCGAAAGATCGAAACGCGCGAACTCCGGATGATCGAGTTCCGCGATGAACATCGTGGGCACGCCGTGCAGTGCCGTGCAGCCCTCTTCCGCGACGGCTTCAAGCGTCGCGCGCGGATCGAAAGCCTCGCCCGGGAACACCATGTTCGCGCCCACCGAAACGCACGCGAGCACGGCGAGCACCATGCCAAAGCAGTGATAGAGCGGCACCGGAATGCAGAGCGAGTCTTCTTGCGTGAGGCGCATCGCCTGGGCGATGAAACGCCCGTTGTTGAGCACGTTGCGGTGCGTGAGCGTCGCGCCCTTCGGATTGCCGGTCGTGCCGCTCGTGAACTGGATGTTGATCGCCTCATAGGGCGAGAGCGTCGCGTTGATCGCGTCGAGCCATGCCGTACCGTCGCGCGCAATGCGCTCGCGGCCCATTTCCACGAGTTCGCTGAAGCAGAGCATGCCGGGCGTGGCCGTGTCGCACATGCGCACGACCGCGCGCAGGTCGGGCAGGCGCGCAGCCTGCAACTGGCCGGGCATGGCGCTCGCAAGCTCTGGCGCGAGCGTCTGCAGCATCTCCAGATACTTCGAGGTCTTGAAGCTTTCTGCCGAGACGATCGCCTTGCAGCCCACCTTGTTCAGCGCGTATTCGAGTTCGGCCAGGCGATAAGCGGGATTGATGTTGACGAGCACCGCGCCGATACGCGCCGTCGCAAACTGGGTGAGGAGCCACTCGACGCGATTGGGCGACCAGATGCCGACGCGATCGCCCTTGACGATGCCTAGCTCGGCCAAGCCGGCTGCGAGCACATCGACTTCGGCGGCGAACTCGCGCCAGTTCCAGCGGATGCCCTGCTCGCGGAACACCACGGCAGGCCGCTCGGGAAAGCGCCTGGCTGTCTCCTGCAGGAACGTGCCGAGGGTCGCGTCGCTGAGCGGCATGTCGGTTGTGCCTCGCACGTAGGAAAGCCCGTCTCCCGGCGCGATGAGCGGCTCACGTACACCGGGCGCCGCGCGCGCGCCTGCTGCGTCGATTGCCATGATGGCTGTCTCCTGGGGAGCGTCACTCCCGCGTTTGAAATGAATTTGAAAACCATTGTGCCACCGGATTTTCCGGGGGCGGCATCAAGTGTTACCCGCAGTGTCCGGGCCGGCTGCGAACGCATGATTTGGCATTACCTTTCCGTAAACGTCAAGTATGCCAGAGCGTTTTTATCGGCCACCATGACTCATGGGCATTTATGCCGCGTTTTTTATCGCGATGCCATCGGGCCGTGCCCGCTCAGCGGCGCGCAAAGACAAAAAGGGCTCCCGGTTGGGGAGCCCTTTTCGCTTCGAACGCGGCGCCACGAGGGCGCGCGTAAGGAACCCGTTAATGCTGGTTCATCTTGCGCAGGCGCTGGATCGCCGCGAGCTGCGCGACCGCGTAGGCCAATTCGGCCTGGGCGGTGGCGTACTCGAGGTTCGAGCCCGCGTTCTGCAGCGTCTCTTCAGCGCGCTTGCGCGCTTCCGTGGCCTTCGCCTCGTCGAGATCCTTACCGCGAATCGCGGTGTCGGCGAGCACCGTGACGGCGCCCGGCTGCACTTCGAGAATACCGCCTGCGACGAACACGAACTCTTCAGCGCCGTCTTCCGCCACGATGCGCACCGCGCCCGGACGAATACGCGTGATGAGCGGCGTGTGGCCCGGCAGAATGCCCAGCTCGCCCGCCTCGCCCGGAAGCGCGACGAACTTCGCCTGGCCGTCGAAGATGCTCTCTTCGGCGCTGACGACGTCTACCTTGATGGTTGCTGCCATATGTGTCGACTCCTGTCGATCGGCGTTAGCGCTTTGGCGCTTATTCCGATCCCATGCACGGCCTTGGGGTCAATGGGTTGCTTCGGCGGGCAGGTAACGCGTTACCTGCCCGCCTGTTGGCAACTCGACCCTTACTGGATCTTCTTGGCCTTTTCGAAGGCTTCGTCGATCGTGCCGACCATGTAGAACGCCTGCTCCGGCAGGTGATCGCACTCGCCGCCAACGATCATCTTGAAGCCGCGGATCGTTTGCTTCAGCGGCACGTACTTGCCCGGCGAGCCCGTGAAGACTTCCGCGACGTGGAACGGCTGCGAGAGGAAACGCTGGATCTTGCGTGCGCGGGCGACAGTCAGCTTGTCTTCCGGCGACAGTTCGTCCATGCCCAGAATCGCGATGATGTCGCGCAGTTCCTTGTAGCGCTGCAGCGTTTGCTGCACGCCGCGCGTGATCGAGTAATGCTCTTCGCCGATCACGTTCGGGTCGATCTGGCGCGAGGTCGAGTCGAGCGGATCGACTGCCGGGTAGATGCCCAGCGAGGCGATGTCACGCGACAGCACGACGGTTGCGTCCAGGTGGCCGAAGGTCGTAGCCGGCGACGGGTCGGTCAAGTCGTCCGCAGGCACGTACACGGCCTGAACCGACGTAATCGAGCCCTTCTTGGTCGACGTGATGCGCTCTTGCAGCTTGCCCATTTCTTCTGCCAGCGTCGGCTGATAGCCCACTGCCGACGGCATACGGCCGAGCAGTGCCGACACTTCCGTGCCAGCCAGCGTGAAACGGTAGATGTTGTCGACGAAGAACAGCACGTCGAGGCCTTCGTCACGGAAGTGCTCGGCCATCGTCAGACCGGTCAGCGCTACGCGCAGACGGTTGCCCGGCGGCTCGTTCATCTGGCCGTACACCAGCGCGACCTTGTCGAGAACGTTCGAGTCCTTCATTTCGTGGTAGAAGTCGTTGCCCTCACGGGTACGCTCGCCCACGCCCGCGAACACGGAGAAACCGCCGTGTTCCTTGGCGATGTTGTTGATGAGCTCCATCATGTTGACGGTCTTGCCCACGCCGGCACCGCCGAACAGACCCACCTTGCCGCCCTTTGCGAACGGGCAGATCAGGTCGATAACCTTGATGCCGGTTTCGAGCAGTTCCGCCGACGGCGACAGCTCGTCGAACGCCGGCGCCTTCTGGTGGATCGAGCGCGTGTGTTCGCTCACGATCGGGCCGGCTTCGTCGATCGGACGGCCCAGCACGTCCATGATGCGGCCGAGCGTCGGCTTGCCGACCGGCACGCTGATGGGGTTGCCCGTGTTCTTGACCAAGGTGCCGCGGCGCAGGCCGTCAGCCGAACCCAGACAGATGGTGCGGACCACGCCGTCGCCCAGCTGCTGCTGCACTTCCAGGGTCAGTTCCGACCCTTCGAGAATCAGCGCGTCGTAGATCTTCGGCATGTGCTCACGCGGGAATTCCACGTCGATCACCGCGCCGATGCACTGTACGATCTTGCCTTCTACCAAAGCAGTTGTACTCATCGATTTTCCTTTAGATACCTGAATTCTTCACTCGCTCACCGGCATACACCGGCGCGGTTCGCAATCGGTTCACGCCTGTCAGACGGCGGCTGCGCCACCGACGATTTCCGAAAGTTCCTTCGTAATCGCGGCCTGGCGGCTCTTGTTGTACGAGAGCTGCAGTTCGTTGATGACCGTCTTCGCGTTGTCCGACGCCGCCTTCATCGCCACCATACGGGCCGACTGCTCCGACGCCATGTTTTCCGCCACGGCCTGATAGACCAGGGCTTCGACATAGCGCACCAGCAGTTCGTCCACGACGGTTTGCGCGTCCGGCTCGTAGATGTAGTCCCACGCCGACTTCGGCGTCGTGCCGTCGTCATTCGCTTCGAGACGCTCGGCCGACAGCGGCAGCAGCTGCTCGATCACAGGCTCCTGCTTCATCGTGTTGACGAAGCGCGTGTACGCGAGGTACACGGCGGAAAGCTTGCCTTCCGAGTACTGGTCGAGCTGCACCTTGATCGCGCCGATCAGCTTTTCGAGGTGCGGCGTGTCGCCGAGCTGCACAACGTTCGAGACGACCTTCGCGCGCAGACGGTTCAGGAAACCGAGGCCCTTGCTGCCGATCGCAGTGGCTTCGATCGACGTGCCGGATGCTTCCAGATCCTTGAACTTCTGCAGCGTCGCGCGCAGCACGTTGGTGTTCATCCCGCCGCACAGACCCTTGTCGGTCGTGACGAGAATCACGCCTGCGACCTTCGCACCGGTGTTTTCCACCATGAACGGGTGGCGGTACTCGGGGTTCGCACGGCTCATGTGCGCAGCGATGTCGCGGACCTTGTCGGCATACGGGCGGGCGGCGCGCATGCGCTCCTGGGCACGGCGCATTTTCGACGCCGCAACCATTTCCATCGCCTTGGTGATCTTGCGCGTGTTCTGCACGCTCTTGATCTTGCCGCGAATTTCCTTCATTCCAGCCATTGCTTTGCTCCTTTGTCGACCCGGGCGAGCGCTCGCGCGCCGCCCCCGGTCCCAGTCCGTTTATCGTGTCTGATTCCCGGACGGATCAATATGCGCCGGACTTCTTGAAGTCCTTGAGAGCCGCGTGGAGCGCGTTCTCGTCGTCCTTCGACAGGTCCTTCTTGTCCTCGATGCGCGCGACGAGGTCGGCGTGCTTCGACTTCAGGTATTCGCGCAGGCCCTTTTCGAACGGCAGGACGTCCTTGACGTCGATGTCGTCGAGGTAGCCGTTGTTCGCCGAGAACAGCGCAACAGCCAGTTCCCACACTTGCAGCGGCTGGTACTGCGGCTGCTTGAGCAGTTCCGTCACGCGGCGGCCGCGCTCGAGCTGCTTGCGGGTCGCTTCGTCGAGGTCCGATGCGAACTGGGCGAACGCCGCCAGTTCACGGTACTGCGCGAGGTCGGTACGGATACCGCCCGACAGCTTCTTGATGACCTTCGTCTGAGCCGCGCCACCCACACGCGACACCGAAACGCCGGCGTTGATTGCCGGGCGGATGCCTGCGTTGAAGAGGTCGGTTTCCAGGAAGATCTGGCCGTCGGTAATCGAGATCACGTTCGTCGGAACGAACGCGGTCACGTCGCCGGCTTGCGTTTCGATGATCGGCAGTGCAGTGAGCGAACCCGTCTTGCCCTTCACTTCGCCGTTCGTGAACTTCTCGACGTAGTCGGCCGACACGCGAGCCGCGCGCTCGAGCAGACGCGAGTGCAGATAGAACACGTCGCCGGGGTAAGCTTCACGGCCCGGCGGGCGGCGCAGCAGCAGCGAGATCTGACGGTATGCCCAGGCCTGCTTGGTCAAGTCGTCATAGATGATCAGGGCGTCTTGACCGCGATCGCGGAAGTATTCGCCCATGGTGCAGCCGGCATACGGCGCGAGGTACTGCAGCGCGGCCGATTCCGAAGCCGAAGCGGCAACGACGATCGTGTACTCGATCGCGCCCGTTTCTTCGAGCTTGCGCAGCACGTTCTGGATCGACGAAGCCTTCTGACCGATGGCGACGTAGATACAGATGAGGTCCTTGCCCTTCTGGTTGATGATCGTGTCGACGGCCACCGCGGTTTTGCCGCACTGACGGTCGCCGATGATCAGCTCACGCTGGCCACGGCCGATCGGCACCATCGAGTCGATCGACTTCAGACCCGTTTGCACCGGCTGCGACACGCCTTCACGCCAGATCACGCCCGGAGCGATCTTTTCGATCGCGTCGGTCATTTTGGCGTTGACCGGGCCCTTGCCGTCGATCGGGTTGCCGAGCGGGTCGACCACGCGGCCGATCAGTTCGGGACCGACCGGCACTTCGAGAATGCGGCCCGTCGTCTTGACGATGTCGCCTTCCGAGATGTGCTCGTACTCACCCAGAATCACGGCGCCGACCGAGTCGCGCTCGAGGTTCAGCGCGAGGCCGAAGGTGTTGCCCGGGAATTCGAGCATTTCGCCCTGCATCACGTCCGACAGGCCGTGGATACGCACGATACCGTCGGTCACGGAGATCACGGTGCCCTGATTGCGAACGTCTGCGCTCGCTTCAAGGCCCTGGATCCGGCTCTTGATCAGCTCGCTGATCTCAGAGGGATTGAGTTGCATTATTCGCTCCTGATGTTCAATTCTGTTGCGTGCCAGCCGCCGCGCCCGATCCTTGGGATCGAGGCGCTCAGGCGGTCAGAGCCGCCTGCATGCTGGCGAGCCGCGCGCGGACCGAGGTATCGAGCACTTCGTCGCCGACCGTGACGCGCACGCCGCCGATGAGCGACTTGTCGATCTCGACGGCCGGCTTCAGCTTGCATTTGAACTTGCGTTCGAGGCTGGCGACGAGGTCGTCCAACTGGGCGCCTTCGAGCGGGAACGCGCTGACGATCACTGCGTCAGCAGCACCTGCCCTGGCGTTCTTGAGCGCTTCGAACTGCGTCTGGATTTCCGGCAGCAGTGCCAGGCGATGATTCTCGATCAGCATCTGCACGAGGTTCTTCACCTCGGCCGATTCCTTGACCGGCGACTTCACCGCCGCGAGCAGCAGCTCGGCGACCTGGGCATGGCTCACCTTCGGGCTCGTCGCGACCGACTGCACCTCGGGCAAGGCCGCAACCTGTGCCAGCTCCGCAACGAGCGTGGACCAGGCGGCGGTGTCACCAGCTTCGGCCACGCCAAACAATGCTTCTGCGTACGGGCGGGCGATGGTTGCAAGTTCGGCCATGATCAGAGCTCGGCTTTCAGTTGATTCAGCAGTTCGGCGTGGGCCGACTGATCGACTTCGCGCTTCAGGATCTGCTCGGCGCCTTGCACGGCGAGGGCGGCGACTTCGGCGCGCAGTGCTTCGCGTGCCTTGACGACCTGCTGGTCGGCGTCGGCCTTCGCCTGAGCGATGATGCGTGCCGCTTCGGCGTGTGCCTGGGCCTTGATTTCTTCTGCGACGGCCAGTGCGCGCTTTTCAGCGTCGGCGATACGGCTTTGACCCTCGTTACGGGCCGTAGCGAGCTCTTCGCCGACGCGCTTGTGCGCCGCTTCGAGTTCCGCCTTGCCCTTTTCCGCAGCGGCGAGGCCGTCTGCGATCTTCTTCGAGCGCTCGTCGAGGGCGTTGATCAACGGCGGCCACACGAACTTCATCGTGAACCACGCGAGGATCAGGAACACGACCATTTGCGCAAACAGGGTTGCGTTGAGATTCACGGTGTTTCCTTAATCGTTGCTATTCCGGGGAATTGAAACGGCAAGGCGCTCATCGGTTGTGAAACTCGATCAGCGCCTCGTCTCCCGTTCCGCCATGCGCCCACTACCCGTTATAGGTCAGGCGCAACCTTCCAGGGAACTTAGCCCGCGAGCTTCGAGAGCAGCGGGTTAGCGAACGCGAACAGCATTGCAACACCAACGCCAATCAGGAACGCCGCGTCGATCAGACCAGCCAGCAGGAACATCTTCGTTTGCAGCGGGTTCATCAGCTCAGGCTGGCGTGCGCACGCTTCGATGTACTTGCCGCCCATCAGGCCGATACCGATACAGGCGCCGATTGCACCCAGGCCGATGATGATGCCGATACCGATGGCCGTGAAACCCTGGATGTTGGCGATGAAAGCTTGCATGATCACTCCTTATTGAGATTTTCTGGAACTGGGGATTTAAAACTGCAATTCTGGTTTGACGAGCACTTAGTGCTTGTCGTGTGCCTGGCCGATGTACACCAGCGTCAGCATCATGAAAATGAACGCCTGCAGCAGAACGATCAGGATGTGGAAGATCGCCCAGACGCTGCCCGCAATCACGTGGCCGATGAAGCCAAGCACCGTCGTGTCCGCGCCGAAGCTCCACAGACCGCCCAGCAGCGCGATCAGCAGGAACAGCAGCTCGCCTGCGTACATGTTGCCGAACAACCGCAGGGCGAGCGAAACCGTCTTGGCGACGAACTCGATGATGTTCAGTGCAAGGTTCGGGATCCACAAGAGCGGATGCGCGCCGAACGGGGCCGAGAGCAGCTCGTGTGCGAAGCCGCCGGGACCCTTGATCTTGAGGTTGTAGTAAATCATCAGCACGAACACGCCGAGCGCGATGCCGAACGTGCCGTTGAGGTCGGCAGTCGGAACGATGCGCTGGTGCGGCAGCACTTCGGACAGGCCGAGCCAGCCGATCACGCGCGTGGGCAGGTCGACGGGAATGAAGTCGAGCGAGTTCATGAGCGCGACCCAGATGAACACGGTCAGCGCGAGCGGTGCGATGAATGCGCGGTTGCCATGGACGATGGACTTGGACTGGTCCTCGACCATCTCGACCAGCATTTCGATGGCGCACTGGAAGCGGCCCGGTACGCCCGGGGTCGCCTTGCGCGCGGCGAGGCGCAGGATGAGGATCGTCACGACGCCGCACAGGATCGACCAGAACAGCGTGTCGATGTTCCAGACGCTGAAGTCGACGATCGACGTCTGGTGCGAGGTCGCAAAGTTCTGCAAGTGGTGAGCAATGTACTCGGACGGACCCGGTCCGCTCGTTCCTTCGCTAGCTGCCATATCGTGAATGCCACCCAAATTGTCGAAAATCGTTTTCGGCCGCTCCCGCCGCAATACTGTATTGCGGGAACGCACCGCCGTGGATCGTGTCTTATTCTCTTCGCATCGGCCAGCTAACTTCCACCGTCATCGCTTCGACGCCCTGACTTGAGGCGGCGCGATATGGGCGGGTCAGCGCCACGCGAGCGCGATCCAGTATGTCTTTAGTGCGATCAGGTACGTAACGAGCAGGGCAATCCACTGCACGTCGTGATACCAGAACGCGATGGCAACGAACATCGCAATCGTCGCCCCCATCTTGAAGGCTTCACCGAGCATCCAGTTCAGCACGGTGCCGCCACGGCTCAACTGCTTCAGGCGCGCCGCGAACAGCGCGCCGGGAACCCAGCAGACCGCTCCGCCCAGGAACGCCGACAACGCAGCACTGCCCGGCGGCTTATAAAACAGCCACCACGCCAACGTTGCAACCAGGGACAAAACCACTTGCGCCGCGACGACACGAAACGGCGTGACGCGCGATGGGCGACTCACCTGCGCGCCGAAAATCTGCTCGGCTTCGGCCCGGGTGAGCGGAACGATGTCGTTGTTATCTTGCTGGCTGGCGTCCAGCTCGTCCCAGCGCGCGTTGTGATCGACGCGTCCGGAATTTTTTGCCGCTGCACCCTGCCCCCGGCTGGATGCTCCGACTTCGCCCGGCGGTACATCGGGCCCTTCATGCGCCTGCGGCGCTTCGTCTGGCCTCTGACCCACCATCGCTTTATTCCGGAAATTCGCCTTGCACGCGCTTTATTACAGCGCACTTACAGCATCGCCAACCAAATAAATCCGGGCGATTGTAAGCGATAGTTGCAGGCAATTCAAGACTTTAGGCCCTTCAATAATACCTGTGAAACGCGACTTCATGATGCGGAAAAGGCCGCGCCGCGAAGGTGTGACCGGTAACTGTAAGGGACGCAGCAGGCAAAAAGCAATCGTGAGGATGACCAGGTAATTTCGAGACCATCTGGCGCGCAATTGACCATGCGGGCCATGCGCCAGATGTGGGATGGGCTGGCGTCAGAACAGATGCAGCAGCAGCGCGCCGCCCAGAAAGGCCGCGACCCAGAACGGCACGGCGATGAGGTGAAACGGCAGCCACACGCCACGCTCGCCGGAAAGACGCACGGCGATGAGATTCGCCAGCGAGCCGATGGCGACCCCGAAGCCTCCCACGCTCACGCCGAACGCAAGCGCGCGCCAGTCGTACGTAAAGCCCGCGAGCACGATGGCGGCCGGGACATTGCTGATAACCTGCGACAGCACCGCGCCTGCGGCAAAAGCGCGCATCGGCGTTTGCAGCGACAGCGACGTCAGCGCGTGATGAATGGCGGGCAGCGCGGCGACGCTGCGCAGGACGATGAACATCAGCACGAAGATCAGCAGCAGCAGCCAGTCGATCTTGAGCACGATGCGAATGCGCCAGATCACAAAACCCGCCGCGACGGCGGCCAGCGCGACGCCTGCGTGGTGCGCATCGGCGAGCAGCACGAACGCGACGAACAGCAGTGCCGCCACGCTCGCCAACGCGCGGTCGACGCGCTGCGGTACAGCGTCTTTCGAGAGATCGAGCGGTGTGGCCTTGAAAAGAAGCGCGGCAAGCAGGATCAGCATCGCCATCAGAAACGCGCAAAGCGGTGCGAGCCCGACGACGAAGCGTCCGAACGACACCCCGCTCACCTGCCAGAGAAACAGATTCTGCGGGTTGCCGAGCGGCGTGAGCACCGAGCCCGCATTCACGGCAAGCGCGATGAAAATCACGAGGCGTTTGAGCGGCAGCGGCGTGAGCTTGTGGAGCGAAAGCACGAGCGGCACCACGACGAAAAGCGCCACATCGTTGGTCACGATCATCGCGAGTATCGCGGCCAGCGCAACGAGCAGCAACGCGAGAGCGCGTTCCGAGTGAATGTGGTGGACGAGCTTGTGCGCGAGCCAGGTCAGCAATCCTGAATATTCGATGCCCTTGGTCAGAATGAGCAGGCCCGCGAGGGTCATCACCGTTTGCCAGTCGACGAGTGCGGGCAGCGAGGCGATCGGGCGAGGCGCATAAATCTGCAACGCCACGAACGCCACGACGAGGATCGCGAGCACCGGTTCCGAAACGGCAAATGCGCCGATACGGCGCAACAGGTTCATGGGCGCGCGCGCGCCCTGCTCCGATTTACGCACCTGTTTTATGCTCCAGCGCGCGCGTGCCGCGGCGACGCGCATCGCGTCCATAACCTTTACCACCCCCCATCACGCCGCCGTTTCCCCGCGCAAACGCAGCAGAATGCCGTCGAGCGCGTCGAGGTCGCCGAAGTCGACCGTGAGCTGCCCTCGCCCGCGCCGGCCGAGCTTGATCTTCACCGATGCCGCGAGCAGATCCGACAGCTCCTCTTCGAGGCGGCGCGTGTCGCGGCCGCCGTCGTGCGCGGCCTTCGCCTTCACGGCCGGGGCGGCCTTCGTCGTCGCCGAAACGAGCTTCTCCGTTTCACGCACCGACATGCGCTTGTTGACCACCTGGTTGGCCAGCGTGATTTGCGTCGCGGCGTCCACGGCGAGCAGCGCACGGGCGTGGCCCATGTCGAGGTCGCCGGCCAGCAGCATGGTCTGCACGGGCGCCGCGAGATTGAGCAGACGCAGCAGGTTCGACACCGCGCTGCGCGAGCGTCCCACGGATTCGGCCGCCTGTTCGTGCGTGAAGCTGAACTCGTCGAGCAGGCGCTGAATGCCCTGTGCCTCTTCCAGCGGATTCAGGTCCTCGCGCTGGATGTTTTCGATCAGCGCCATCGCGGCGGCGGCCTGGTCGGGCACGTCCTTCACGAGCACCGGCACCTCGGTCAGGCCGGCGATGTGCGCCGCACGGAAGCGTCGCTCACCCGCGATGATTTCGTAGCGCCCCGTCGCAACCGGGCGCACGAGAATCGGCTGCATCAGACCCTGCGCGCGGATGCTCGCGGCCAGTTCCTGGAGCGCGCCCTCGTCCATGCGCGTGCGCGGCTGGTATTTGCCGGCCTGCATCTGCGTGAGCGGCAGCGTGTTGGGCGCGCCGTCGATCTTCACCGCCTCGGTGATGTCCGCGCTGCCGCCGAGCAAGGCTTCCAGTCCCCGGCCCAGCCCCTTCTTCCGTGCTACTGCATTCATCGTGCTTCCCCAGTCTCTCGTCAGAGTGCGCGCACGCGCTCGATCACTTCCGCGCCGAACTGCACGTAGGCCTGTGCGCCTCGCGAGGCGCGATCGAACACCACGCCCGGCAAGCCGTAGCTGGGCGCTTCGGCCAGGCGCACATTGCGCGGGATCACGGCGTCGAACACCTTGTCGCCGAAGTGCTCTTTCAATTGCTCGGAAACCTGCTGCTGCAACGTGATGCGCGGGTCGAACATCACGCGCAGAAGACCGATCACCTTCAGGTCGCGATTCATGTTCGCGTGGACCTGCTTGATCGTGTTGATGAGATCCGAAAGGCCTTCCAGCGCGAAGTATTCGCACTGCATCGGGATCACCACGCCATGGGCGGCGCACAGGCCGTTAAGCGTGAGCAGTGAAAGTGCCGGCGGACAGTCGATGAGGACGAAATCGTAGTCGGCATCGACTTCGGCGAGCGCGGCCTTCAGGCGCCGCTCGCGCTGCTCGACCGTCACCAGTTCGACCTCGGCGCCGGCCAGCTCGCGGTTGGCCGGCAGCACGTCGTAGCCGACCTGCTCCGGCCGCGTGCGCGCGGCGTCCACCGTGACGCCGTCGACGAGCACCTCATACACCGTGTTCTCGCACGCGGCCTTGTCGATGCCGCTGCCCATCGTAGCGTTGCCCTGCGGGTCGAGGTCGATGAGAAGGACACGTTGTCCCTGCGATGCGAGGCTCGCGGCGAGATTGACCGTTGTCGTCGTCTTGCCGACGCCGCCCTTCTGGTTCGCAACGCAGAAGATTTTTGCCATCTTTCGTGTGTCCCTTTTACTGCCTTAAGTAGTTTGCTTACGTTACGACGCAACCGCTTCGCTTGCCATTCGGCCAATTGGTCGTCGCCGGACGGGCTCAGGCCGTGACGACCGGATCAACCGACACTTCGATCAGGTGGCGCTCCGCGTCGAGCATCGGCACGCTCAGGCGGAGCGTATTCAGCGCCCGGGTGCCGGCCGGCAAGCGTTCGATCTCGCCTTCGGGGTGCACACCCTTCATGGCCCAGATCGCCCCGCCGTCGGCAACAAGATGACGGGCCAGTGTAACGAAATCGGCGAGATCCGCGAATGCCCGAGACACGATCAGATCGAATTTTTTTGGTACTTCCACGCCGGGACGCAGTGATTCGACCCGACCGGTCACCACCGAGAGGTTCGCGAGTCCGAGTTCGGCCTTCGCCTGCGACTGGAACGCCGACTTCTTTTGCACGATGTCGTTAAGCGTGACCTGCCAGTCCGGACGCACGATCGCCAGCACGATGCCGGGCAGTCCGCCGCCGGAGCCGACGTCGAGCACCGTCGCGCCGGCGCGCACCGGCAGGTGCGGCACGATCGAAAGCGAGTCGAGAATGTGCTGGATCAGCATTTGACGCGGATCGCGGATCGCCGTGAGGTTGTAGACGGCGTTCCACTTCGCGAGCAGCGCAACGTAGTCGAGCAACTGCTCGTGCTGCCGCCCGGTGAGTTCAATTCCAAGCGCCGCTGCACCCTCTTTCAGCAGACGAGCCAGCGCATCACGGTCCGCGATGCCGGGTTGCCTCGAGCGGCCCGTCATTGCGCCACCGGCGTCGAGTCGGTGCCGCTTTCGTCAGCAGCGCCCGGATTCTGGCGACGGCGGCCAAGGCCACGCTTGAGGTGCACCATCAGCAGTGAGATCGCGGCGGGCGTAATGCCCGAAATACGCGACGCCTGGCCGATCGTTTCAGGCCGGAACTGGTTCAGCTTCTGGCGTGCTTCAAACGACAGGCCACGCACTTCCGCGTAATCGATGCCTTCGGGCAGACGGGTATTTTCTTGCGCGCCATTGCGCTCGATCTCGTCGGCCTGACGATCGATATAACCCTGATATTTGATGCCGATTTCGATCTGCTCCTTGATCTGGGCGAGCAGAACTTCGTCGCCGGCAAGCGGAGCTTCCGGTGCGCAGGCGCCTTCACGCAGACCGCAGACGCCGTCATAGCTCACGCCCGGACGACGCAGCAGATCTGCGAGGTTGTACTCGCGGTCGATCGACTTGCCGAGGAGCGCCGTTGCTTCTTCAGCCGAAAGCGTCTTGGGGTTCACCCATGTCGACTTCAGACGCTCTGTTTCACGTGAAACAGCGTCGCGCTTGCGGCTGAACGCGTCCCAACGCACATCATCAATCACGCCCAGCTCACGACCGATCTCTGTCAGGCGCATATCCGCGTTATCTTCCCGCAGGCTCAAGCGGTATTCGGCCCGGCTCGTGAACATGCGATACGGCTCGGAAACACCGCGCGTTACCAGATCGTCGACCAACACGCCGAGGTACGCCTGATCGCGGCGCGGACACCATGCGTCCTTCCCCTGCACATGCAGGCCAGCGTTCATGCCGGCGAGCAAGCCCTGCGCTGCCGCCTCTTCATAGCCTGTCGTGCCGTTGATCTGACCCGCAAAGAACAGACCGTTGATCACCTTGGTTTCGAGCGAAGCCTTGAGGCCGCGCGGGTCGAAGTAGTCATATTCGATTGCGTAGCCCGGACGCAGGATGTGCGCGTGCTCGAGGCCGCGCATGGAGTGCACGAGCTCGAGTTGCACATCGAACGGCAGGCTCGTGGAGATGCCGTTCGGGTAGAACTCGTTCGTCGTCAGGCCTTCCGGTTCGAGGAAGATCTGATGCGATACCTTCGACGCGAAGCGATGAATCTTGTCCTCGATCGACGGGCAATAGCGCGGCCCCACCCCTTCGATCACCCCCGTGTACATCGGCGAGCGGTCAAGACCGCCGCGAATAATGTCGTGCGTGCGCTCGTTCGTATGCGTGACCCAGCACGGAATCTGACGCGGATGTTGATCCGCGCGGCCCAGGAACGAGAACACCGGCACCGGATCGAGGTCCCCCGGCTGCTCTTCGAGCACCGAGAAGTCGATCGTGCGGCCGTCGATACGCGGCGGCGTGCCCGTCTTGAGACGGCCCTGCGGCAGCTTCAGCTCCTTCAGGCGCGACGAGAGCGTCACCGCGGCGGGATCGCCAGCGCGGCCGCCCGTGTAGTTGTTCAGGCCCACGTGGATCTTGCCGTCGAGGAAGGTCCCCGCCGTCAGCACGACTGCACGGCTGCGGAAGCGGATTCCCACCTGCGTGACGGCGCCCACGACACGGTCGCCTTCGACCATCAGGTCTTCCACGGCCTGCTGGAACAGCCAGAGATTCGGCTGATTCTCGAGGCGGCGGCGGATCGCCGCCTTATAAAGAATGCGGTCGGCCTGGGCGCGCGTCGCCCGGACTGCTGGACCCTTGGACGAATTGAGGATGCGGAACTGGATCCCGCCCTCGTCCGTCGCGGCGGCCATGGCGCCACCGAGGGCATCGACTTCCTTGACCAGATGGCCCTTGCCGATGCCGCCAATCGACGGATTGCAGCTCATCTGGCCGAGCGTTTCGATGTTGTGCGTAAGCAGGAGCGTCTTGACGCCCATGCGGGCGGCGGCAAGCGCAGCCTCGGTTCCGGCGTGACCGCCGCCGACGACGATGACGTCAAACTCTGTGGGATAAAGCATGGCGGGACCTCACGCATGGACGGAAACGACCGCGTGAGCCTTCTCAGAAAAAAGTGGTATGCGCGAATTATAACGGTTTCGGGTTTTCGGCCGTTCACACCCGAATTTTGTTCCCTGGATTCGGCCAGTGCGAAGCAAATAAAAGCGGCGTGTTTCACGTGAAACACGCCGCTCATTTCTACAGCGATAGACGAAGTCAGACCGGCTTCTTTGCCAGCCCGAGATACGTTTCAATCACGCGTGGATTCTGCGCCAACTCTCCCGCCGCCCCTTCTAGCGCCAGATCTCCGGTTTCCAGCACATAGCCGTAGTCGGAAATCTGCAGTGCAGCACGCGCGTTCTGCTCGATGAGCAGCGTCGCAACGCCGGTTTGTCTCAGCGCACTGATGATGTGGAAGATTTCCTTCACGATCAGCGGCGCAAGACCGAGGCTCGGCTCATCCAGCATCAACAGATCAGGCTTGCCCATCAATGCGCGGCCGACCGCGAGCATCTGGCGCTCGCCGCCTGAGAGCGTGCCAGCCGCCTGCGCCCGGCGCTCCTTCAGGCGCGGAAACAGCGTGAAAACCGGTTCGAGCTGATCGAGGAAATTACGTTCACCCGAGCGCTTGCGGCGGTATGCGCCGAGCACGAGGTTGTCCTCCACCGTCATCGAGGCAAACAGCTCGCGCTTTTCCGGCACGAGACACATGCCGCGCGCCACCCGCCGCTCGATCGGCAACGCGCCGATCTCTTCGCCCATATAGGCGATGCGGCCGCTCGCGTGCCCCGTCACGGGCAGCGCGCCCATAATGGCGTTGAGCAGCGTGGACTTGCCCGCGCCGTTCGGACCGATCACGGAGACGATCTGCCCCGCGCCCACCTTGATCGCCGCTTTGTGCAGCGCCTCGATCTTGCCGTAGCGAACCGCGAGTCCGGAAACTTCCAGTACGGGAGCCTTCATCATTCCACCCCGCCCAGATACGCTTCCAGCACGGCCGGATCTCTCTGTACCTCTTCCGGCAGCCCTTCTGCGATGCGCGTGCCGAACTCCATCACCACGAGGCGATCGGTGAGATTCATCACGAAATCCATGTCGTGTTCGACCAGCAGCACGCTCATTCCCTCTTCTCTCAGTCTGCGCAGCAGTGCCGCCAGCTGTTGCTTTTCCTGGTAACGCAGGCCAGCCGCAGGCTCGTCGAGTAGCAGCAAGGTCGGATCGCAACACAGCGCGCGAGCGATCTCCAGAATCCGTTGCTGGCCGAGCGCGAGGCTGCCCGCTTCGTCATACATATGCTGTTCGAGGCCCACGCGGCGGATCTGCTTCGCCGCCTCGCTCATGAGCTTCCCTTCTTCCGCCGCATTGAGCTTGGCCACACTGCGCAGCACGCCCGCGCGGCCACGCAGGTGCGCACCGATGGCGACGTTCTCGAGCACCGTCATCGTCGGCAGCAACTTGACGTGCTGGAACGTGCGGCCAATGCCGCGCGCGACGATTTCACGTGAAGTCAGACGGTCGATGCGCTCGCCGCGGAACGTGATCTCGCCGCTCGTCGGCTGAAGCACGCCGGTCACGAGATTGAAGGTCGTCGACTTGCCCGCACCGTTGGGACCGATCAGGCCAATGATCTGCCCCGCCTTCACTTCGAAGCTCACATCGTTCACGGCCACGAGGCCGCCGAACTGTTTGCGCGCCTTGTTCACCGTCAGCAGCATTTCGCCGGCGGTCGGCTTGCTGCGCTGCGGCAAAGGCTCGGCATGCTCGGGCACATGCGCCTGCGGAGCGCGCGGGAAGAAGCGCGCCACGAACGGCCAGACGCCGCGGCGCGCGTATTGCAGCAGCAGCACCATCAGAATGCCGAACACGATGATCTCGAAGTTGCCGTTCTCGCCGAGCAGCTTCGGCAGCAGCGTTTGCAGCCAGTCCTGCAGCACGGTGAGAATCGCCGCGCCCAGCACCGCGCCCCAGACGTGCGCCACGCCGCCCACCACGGCCATGAACAGATACTCGATGCCGTGATTCAGACCGAACGGCGTCGGGTTCACTGCGCGTTGCAAATGCGCGTACAGGAAGCCCGAAACGGCTGCGAGCACGGCCGCATAGACGAAGATCACCACACGCATCCAGCCGGTGTTCACGCCCATTGCCTCGGCCATCATGCCGCCGCCGCGCAGCGCGCGAATCGCCCGGCCCATGCGGCTATTAAGCAGATTCTGAACAGACACCACGGACACAAGCACCACGACCCAGATCAGGTAGTAGATATGACGGCCCGATTCGAGGTCGATGCCCAGCACGTTCAGCACGGGAATGCCGTTGATGCCGTCGTACTTGCCGAGCATGTCGAGGTTGCCGAACAGGAAGAACAGCGCGAGGCCCCAGGCGATCGTGCCGAGCGGCAGGAAATGGCCCGACAGACGCATCGTGACGAGCCCCAGCACGAGCGCCACGAGCCCGGTGATCACCACGCCGACGATCAGCGCGAGCCACGGCGAAACGCCGTACTGCGTCGTCAGATAGGCGCTCGCGTAAGCACCGAGCCCGACGAATGCCGCCTGCCCGAAGCTCGTCATCCCGCCGATGCCGGTGAGCAGCACGAGCCCGATCGCGACGATCGAATACAGGCCGATGTAGTTGAGCAGCGTGATCCAGTACTCGGGCACATGCACCGGATGCGGCAGCACCGGCAAGGCGAACATCACCACGAGGAACAGCCAGAAGAAGCGGTTGTGCATGACCAATCGTTTCATTGCGTCACTCCTCTTCCTCTTCGGCGTGCGGCGTCGCGAGCGAGCGCCACAGCAGCACGGGGATGATCAGCGTGAACACGATCACTTCCTTGTAAGCGCTCGCCCAGAACGACGAGTACGACTCCAGCAGGCCGACGAACACGGAACCTGCCGCAGCCAGCGGATAGCTCACCAGGCCGCCGATAATGGCGCCTACGAAGCCCTTGAGGCCGATCAGGAAGCCCGAGTCGTAGTAGATGGTGGTGAGCGGCGCGACGAGAATGCCGCACAGCGCGCCGAGGCCAGCGGCGAGCGTGAACGCGAGCCGCCCGGCCTGGGTGGTGCCGATGCCGACGAGCCGAGCGCCGAGCCGGTTCACCGAGGTCGCGCGCAGCGCCTTGCCCGAAATCGTGCGATCGAAATAGAGATACAGCGCGACGATCAGCACGGCGGCCGTGCCGATCACCCAGAGGCCTTGTCCCGAGATCGACAGGCTGCCGATGTTGAACGTGGCGTCGGAGAACGCGTTCGTCCGCGAGCCTTCCGCGCCGAACATCACGAGCCCGAGGCCCACCATCGCGAAGTGCACGGCCACCGCCACGATCAGCAGCAGCAGCGTGGTCGCCTCGGCGATGGGCTCATAGGCAAGGCGATAGATGAAGGGGCCCATCGGCACCACGATCGCGAGCGTGAGCGCAATCTGGACGAGCATCGGCAGCGGCTGGCTCGCTACCCCGCGCGTCAGCGCGTAGAGCGCGATGGGAAAGAGCAGATACTTGCCCGCAAGCGTCACGAGCGTGCGCGCCGCATGACGCCGCCGTTCGGCGTGACGCACGAGAGCGGCGGCCTCGACCACGAAGCATGCCGCGCCGAGCGCGACGAGCAGCCAGCAGGTGGCCGGAAACTTCTGCGATTGCAGCGCGGCGAGCGTGAGCGCGCCATACGAAACGAACTCGCCCTGCGGGATGAAGATGACTCGCGTGACGGAGAACACCAGCACCAGGGCAAGCGCAAGCAGCGCGTAGATCGCACCGGTGGTGATGCCGTCCTGCGCGAGGATCGCGGCGATCGATAAATCCATACTCCCCTCTTCCTGAAACCTTCTGGAACCCGGAAAAACAACGACGTCGAGAAAACGGCAATGCTGGCGTGAACCGTCGGAGGCGCGGTTCGGACTGCACGTGTGAAATGCCGGCGCGCGGCGACGAGGCCGCACGCCGGACATGCCTGTTCTTGCTTGCTTTTGCTTGTGCTCGATTGTCAGTGGCCAGAATGACGCCGTGACACGCGTGCATGTTTCACGGGAAAACGCGCCGCGCTTTCCCGTGTGCCGCACGTTATTCGCTCTGCAGCTTCCACTTGTTGTTGACGATCTCGACGATCACGCGCGCGCGCTGGTCGAGGCCCGCATGATCCGTCGCGCTCATGTTGAAGATGCCGTGCGCGCCCGCCACGTCCTGCGAGTTTTCGAGCGCGGCGCGCAGCGCCACGCGGAACGCCTCGGTGCCGGGCTGGCCCGCCTTCAGCGCGACCGGAATCGCGCGCTGGAGCAACTGGCCGGCGTCCCACGCATGACCGCCGAAGGTCGCCACCGTGCCCACGCCATAGGCCTTCTCGTAGGCCGTCTTGTAGGCCAGCGCCGACTTCTTCACGGGGTTCGAATCGGGCAGTTGGTCGGCCACGAGAATCGGGCCCGCGGGCAGCAGCTCGCCTTCGCAATCCTTGCCGCACACGCGCAGGAAGTCGTTATTCGCCACGCCGTGCGTCTGGTAGACCTTGCCCTTGTAGCCGCGATCCTTGAGCGTGGTCGCAGGCAGCGCCGCAGGCGTGCCCGAGCCGGCGATCAGGATCGCATCGGGGTTCGCCGACATCAGCTTGAGCGCCTGGCCCGTCACCGACGAATCGGTGCGGTTATAGCGCTCGCTCGCCACGATCTTGAGGTTGTGCTTCGCGGCCGCGCTGGTGAACTCCTTGAGCCAGCTGTCGCCGTAGGCGTCGGTGAAGCCGATGAAGCCCACCGTCTTCACGCCCTGCTTCTCCATGTAGCTCGCGAGCGCGTCGGCCATCAGGCTGTCGTTCTGCGGCGTCTTGAAGGCCCACTGACGCTTCGCGTCGATGGGCTCGACGATCGCGGCGGAGGCGGCGAGCGAGATCATCGGCGTCTTGCCCTGCGCGACGACGTCGAGCATCGCGAGCGAGTTCGGCGTGACCGACGAGCCGATGATCGCGTCCACGTGGTCTTCGTCGATCAGCTTGTGCGTGTTCTGCACGGCCTTGCTCGTGTCCGAGGCGTCGTCGAGCACGATGTATTGCACGCTCTTGCCCGCGATCTCCTTGGGCAGCAGCGCGATGGTGTTCTTCTCGGGAATGCCGAGCGACGCGGCCGGCCCCGTTGCCGAGAGCGTCACGCCAATCTTCACCTGCGCGGCGGCGATGCCCGCCGTGCCCATCAGTGCCGCTGCGAGTGCGGCACTCATCGAGCTCAAAACCCACTTCTTCGTTTTCATTGCGCGTCTCCAAACGCCTGGTCTGCGTGTTGTCGATTGATCCCGCGCCGATTACTAGGATGTTCGTAAATCGACGCCGGCCTTTGAGTGTAGTAATCGGGATCGCGCATGTAATGCATGGTTTTCCCTGCCTGCGGCGCCGCACAAGCCGCCGCGCGTCAGGGCGCGCTCTCCGCTTTATCGACTGCCTGACTCCCTGCTCACCTGCTGCTGCAAAGCCGTTGTAACGGCAACAAAAAAGGCACCTCAACCGAGCGTGCCTTTTGGTGTTTCGCGCGTCATGCAACCGGCGCTCAATCGCCGGCGAGTTTCCACTTGCCGCCGGCGATCTCCACCATCACGCGGGCGCGCTGGTCGAGACCCGCGTGGTCCGTCGCGCTCATGTTGAAGATGCCGTGCACGCCTGCCACGTCGTGCGAGTTTTCGAGCGCGGCGCGCAGCGCATCGCGAAAGGCCTTCGAGCCCGGCTGACCGGCTTTCAGCGCGACCGGGATCGCGCGCTGGAGCAGGAGGCCCGCGTCCCACGCGTGGCCGCCGAAAGTCGAGATCGAGCCCGCGCCAAAGGCCTTTTCATACGCTGCCTTGTACGCAAGCGCCGATTGCTTCGCGGGATTCGAATCGGGCAATTGATCGGCGACGAGCAGCGGCCCGGCGGGCAGATACGTGCCGTCGCAGTCCTTGCCGCACACGCGCAGGAAGTCGTTGTTGGCCACGCCGTGGGTCTGGTAGTACTTGCCTGCGTAGCCGCGCTCCTTGAGCGTTTTCTGCGGCAGCGCGGCCGGCGTGCCCGCACCCGCGATCAGCACCGCGTCGGGGTGCTGCGAGATCATCTTGAGCACCTGGCCCGTGACCGATGCGTCGTTACGCGCGAAGCGTTCGTTCGCGACGACCTTGATGTTCTGTTTGGCGGCAGCCGCGCTGAACGCCTTGTACCAGCTCTCGCCATAAGCGTCCGCGAAGCCGATGAAGGCCACCGTCTTCACGCCGTGCGCGGCCATGTGCTGCGCGATGGCGCCGGCCATCAGCGCGTCATTCTGCGGCGTCTTGAAGACCCACGCGCGTTTGGCATCCATCGGCTCGACGATCGAAGCCGCTGCGGCCATCGAGATCATCGGCGTGGATGTTTGCGCAGCCACGTCGATCATGGCGAGCGAGTTGGGCACGACCGTCGAGCCGATCAAGGCGTCGACGTGATCTTCGCTCGTGAGCTTGCGCGCGTTCTTCACCGCTTGCGTGGAATCCGTGGCGTCGTCGAGCACGATGTAATCGACCTTCTGGCCCGCGATCTCCTTCGGCAGCAGCGCCACGGTGTTCCTTTCCGGAATCCCGAGCGAGGCAGCCGGCCCCGTAGCCGACAGCGTCACACCGATCTTCACATCCGCATACGCCCCGCCGGCCGTCGCCGCGAGCACCCCGGTCGCGACGCAGGCCGCCCCCATCCAGCGCAAAACCAACTGCATCTCCACTCCTTCGATATTCGTTTTCTTTATTGCCACGCAATTGCGCCGCGGCCGACGACCTCACAGACAAATCGATAATCGGCCGCGGAAAATCAACGCAAAAATGCTGACCGCATGGTCGGTGATTGGCGAGTGTAGCGGCCTGTGTATTCAGATGGCAAGCGCTTTCCATCAGCTTACAGCGCCAAAGCGTGCGCGCTCGCAATGCGCAAACGCTTGTGCAGCGGGCGAAGCCGGCCGGGCGGCCCGATTTGCGTAACCTGGGAAGGGATAGCCGGTGCGTCCGAAGGTGCGTAAGTCGAACGCTTCGCAGTGGAAGAAATAATCGGTTCGCCGTTGAAAACAGGCGAGCAGAAATATAAAAAGCGCTGTTGGATTCTCATCCAACAGCGCTTCCTTGTCCGGGCACTTGGTGCCTCAGTTGTCTCCTCGTTCTCCACCTGCAAATTCGGTGCATCAGAACTAGGTGAAACTTTAAACTTCACCCCCCTCAGCAGCAACTAGCATTTACCCTAGTGGTGCAGTGCGGCACCGAAATGGGGCGCGGCGCCACCGAATTGTCGCATGGCGGCCGCCGTGGCATGCCGCAACGCGACATCGTTGCGTGCGCTACGCCAGCCCGAGCCGGCGGGGCCACTATTCTATCGTAGTCCGCAGCAGTCCTCGCACGCCCCGCCGTCACGCGCGCAGGGGCCGCACGCGCGCCACGATCTCGCCAACAATGCCGCGCCGGAACGCCAGCACGCAGGCAATGAAGATGATGCCCGTGACGATTGTTGTGGACTCACCGAGCGAGCGGAACCACTCCACGCCCGTCCCTCTTGCGAGCGCCGTGCCGATGTCGCCCAGCCGGTCCTCCAGCGCGACGATCAGCGTCGCGCCGAGCAGCGGCCCGAACAGCGTGCCCATGCCCCCCACGAGCGTCATGAGGATCACGAGGCCGGACATGGTCCAGTACGCGTCGCCGAGCGTCTCGAAGCCGAGCACGAGTACCTTGAGCGCGCCGGCCAGTCCCGCGAGCCCCGCGGACAACACGAACGCGAGCAGCTTGAAGCGGTCGGTGTCGTAGCCGAGCGAAACCGCGCGCGGCTCGTTCTCCTTGATCGCGATGAGCACCTGCCCGAACGGCGAATGCACGATGCGCACGATCAGACCGAACGCGAGCACCAGCACGACCAGCACGACGTAGTAGAGCGCGAGATCGGAATCGAGCGAAAGCACGCCGAACAGCTTGCCGCGCGGCACGCCTTGCAGACCGTCTTCGCCATGCGTAAACGGCGCCTGCAGGAACACGAAGTAGACCATTTGCGCGAGCGCGAGCGTGACCATCGAGAAGTAGATGCCCTGCCGGCGAATCGCGAAGATGCCGACCACGAGTCCGAGGAGCGTGGCCACCGCCGTGCCCGCGACCACGCCCGCCTCCGGCGTGAAATTGAGCGACTGGATCGCGTAGCCGGCCGTATAGCCCGCGCTCGCGAGAAACATCGCGTGGCCGAACGAAAGCAGGCCCGTGTAGCCGATCAGCAGGTTGAACGCCGCGGCGAACAAGGCGAAGCACAGCACCTTCATCACGAAGAGCGGATAGGCGCCGGCGAACGGCGCGGCGATCAGCCCGATCAGCAACAACCCATAGAGCGCTTTTCTTTGCATCATCGTTCCTTGCCGAAGAGGCCAGCGGGGCGAATCAGCAGCACGATCGCCATGATTACGAACACCACGGTCGCGGAGGCCTCGGGCCAGAATACCCGCGTGAAGCCTTCGATCACGCCGAGCATGAGGCCGGTGAGGATCGAGCCCATGATCGAGCCCATGCCGCCGATCACGACCACGGCGAACACGGTGATGATCATCGGCTGGCCCATGAGCGGCGAGACCTGGATCACGGGCGCGGCGAGCACGCCCGCGAACGCCGCGAGCGCGACGCCAAAGCCGTAGGTGAGCGTGATCATGAGCGGCACGTTGATGCCGAACGCCTCGACGAGCTTGGGGTTCTCCGTGCCCGCGCGCAGATACGCGCCGAGGCGTGTCTTCTCGATCACGAACCAGGTCGCGAAACACACGGTAAGGGAAGCCACGACCACCCAGGCGCGATAGTTGGGCAAATACATGAAGCCGAGATTCGTCGCGCCGGCGAGCAGGTCGGGCACGTCATAGGGCTGCCCCGACGAACCGTAGATCGACCGGAACACGCCCTCGACCACGAGCGTGAGGCCGAAAGTGAGCAGGAGTCCGTACAGATGATCGAGCCGGTAGAGCCAGCGCAGCATGGAGCGCTCGATGAAGACGCCGAACAGGCCGACCACGAGTGGAGCGACGACGAGCATCGCCCAGTACGGCAGATCGAAGTACGCGAGCCCCATCCACGTGAGCATCGCGCCCAGCATGAACAACGCGCCGTGGGCGAAGTTGATCACGTTGAGCATGCCGAAGATCACCGCGAGACCGAGGCTCAGGATGGCGTAGAACGAGCCGTTCACGAGCCCAAGGAGCAACTGGCTCAGCATTGCCGGAAGCGGAATGCCAAAAATCGTCATGAAAGCCGCCCATTGACGCATTAACGCATTAACGGATTACGCAATCATGCCGCGCCCGCCGCACCCACCTCGGGGCGCCGGGCGCGGCATCCGACTACAGCATTGACGCGCGTGCGCTCACTTCCACAGCGCGCACTTGCTCTCCTGCTTCGTCGTATAGGCCTGCTCGCCCGGGATCGTCTGCAGCACCTTGTAGTAGTCCCACGGCCTCTTCGACTCGGACGGCTTCTTCACCTCGACGAGATACATGTCGTGGATCAGCACGCCGTCCTGGCGGATGTAGCCGCCCTTGGTATAGAAGTCATTGACCTTGGTCTTCTTGAGCTGCTCCATGACCTTGTCGGAATCCGTCGTGCCGGCCGCCTGCACCGCCTTCAGATACGTCGTCACCGCCGAATAGTCGGCCGCCTGCAGTTCCGACGGCATCTTCTTCGTCTGCTCGAAGTAGCGCTGCGCCCACTTGCGCGTGTCGTCGTTCTGGTCCCAGTACCACCCGGTCGTGAGCACGAGGCCCTGCGTGGTGTCGAGCCCGAGGCTGTGCACGTCGGGCAGGAACATCAGCAGCGCCGCGGTCTTCATCGTCTTGTTGATGCCGAATTCCTTCGCGGCCTTGATCGCGTTGACCGTGTCGCCGCCCGCGTTCGCGAGGCCGAGGATCTGCGCCTTCGAGGCTTGCGCCTGCAGCAGGAACGACGAGAAGTCCGACGCCGAGAGCGGATGGCGCACTTCGCCGAGCACCTGGCCGCCGTTCGCCTTCACGACGTCCGCCGTGTTCTTCTCGAGCGACTTGCCGAACGCATAGTCGGCGGTCAGGAAGAACCAGCTCTTGCCGCCCTGCTTGAGCACCGCGAGGCCCGTGCCCTTCGCGAGCGCCACCGTGTCATAGCCGTAGTGCACCGTGTACGGCGTGCACTGCTCGTTCGTCAGGGCGTCCGTGCCCGCGCCCGTATTGAAGTACACCTTCTTCTTTTCCAGGGCGACCTGGTTCATCGCCAGCGCGGTCGCCGAGTTCGTGCCGCCAAGCAGCATGGTGAGCCCGTCACGGTCGAACCATTCGCGCGCCTTCGAAGCGGCGATGTCGGCCTTGTTCTGGTGATCGGCGTACTCGATCTGGATCGGCTTGCCGAGCACCTTGCCGCCGAAGTCCGCGACCGCCATCTTGATCGCCGTGAGGCCGCCCGGGCCGTCGTCGTCGGCGTAAAGGCCGGACATGTCGGTGATGAAGCCGATCTTCACCGCGTCGTCGGCGGCCTGCGCGCTCCCCGCGCTGAACGCCATCGCAGCTGCCGAGGCGGCAAAAAGGCCCGCGAGCCGCGCGAACGTGGTTTTTCTCATTGCAGTCTCCTTCCTTGGTTGCGTAGTTATTCAGGAACACTCCATGAACACCGGAGGCAAAGCGATTCGCGCGGCACCGTTGCGTCGCGCGGCAAAACAGAAACCGAAAATTAAACGCCCAGCAGGTCGTGCAGCACCGGCATCTTTCCCTCGAGCTCGGCAGTGCCGAAGTGCTCGACGATGCGCCCGTGCTCCATCACGTAAAAGCGGTCCGCGAGCGGCGCCGCAAAACGGAAGTTCTGCTCGACCATGACGATCGTGTAGCCGCGCGACTTGAGCGTGAGAATCATGCGCGCGAGCGTTTGCACGATCACCGGCGCAAGGCCTTCCGATATTTCGTCGAGCAGCAGCAGGTTCGCGCCCGTGCGCAGGATGCGCGCCACGGCCAGCATCTGCTGCTCGCCGCCGGAAAGCCGCGTGCCCTGGCTGTTGCGCCGTTCGGCGAGATTGGGAAACATCGTGTAGATCTCGTCGAGCGACATGCCCTCGGCCAGCTTCGCGCCTTTCGCGCCGATGTGCGGCGGCAGGAGCAGATTTTCTTCGCACGAGAGGCTCGAGAATATGCCGCGTTCCTCGGGGCAGTAGCCTACGCCGCAATGCGCGATGCGATAGGTCGGCATCTGGATCGTCTCGTGCCCGCCAATGCGGATCGAGCCCGTGCGCCGCCCGGTGAGCCCCATGATGGCGCGCAGCGTCGTCGTGCGCCCCGCGCCGTTGCGCCCGAGCAGCGTCACGACCTCGCCGCGCCCGACGGACAGATCCACGCCGTGCAGGATGTGCGACTCGCCATACCACGCCTGCAGTCCCGCAATCTCCAGCGCCATCGCGCTCCCGGCTGCGCCGGCGGCCGCCGCCGTCTCGCGTTCGGTGACCGTGTTCATGCGTGCGCCCCCGTCAGCGCCGCGTCCGCACTGCCCATGTAGGCCTCGGCGACGAGCGGATTCTTCGAGACTTCGGCGTAGCTGCCTTCGGCGAGCACCTCGCCGCGCTGAAGCACCGTGATGGTGTCGGAGATGCCGGCAATCACGTTCATGTTGTGCTCGACCATGAGGATCGTGCGCCCGCTCGATACCTTCTTGATGAGCGCCGTCACGCGGTCCACGTCTTCGTGGCCCATGCCCTGGGTCGGTTCGTCGAGCAGCATCAGCTCGGGCTCCATCGCGAGCGTCGTGGCGATTTCCAGCGCGCGCTTGCGGCCATACGCGAGCTCGACCGTGGGCACGTCGGCGAAATCGGTGAGGCCCACCTGGGTGAGCAGGTCCATCGCGCGGTCGTTGAGCTCCGCGAGCGTGCGTTCGCTCTTCCAGAAGTGATAGGCGGTGCCGAGCGAGCGCTGCAGCCCCACGCGCACGTTCTGCAGCGCCGTGAGGTGCGCAAACACGGCCGAAATCTGGAACGAGCGGATGATGCCGCGCCGCGCGATCTGCGCGGGCCGCTCATGCGTGATGTCGATGCCGTTGAAGACGATGCGCCCCGCACTGGGCACGAGGAATTTGGTGAGGAGATTGAAGCAGGTGGTCTTGCCGGCGCCGTTCGGTCCGATCAGTGCATGGATCGAGCCGCGGCACACGCGCAGGTTCACGCCGTTCACGGCCGTGAAGCCCTTGAACTGTTTCGTGAGGCCGCGCGTCTCCAGAATGGTGTCGCCGAGAATCATGTCCCCTTCCGAGCGTGGTAAGGCGTAACACTGCAGACCGTCCGTGACTCGTGGTACACGGTGAGGTCCGGCGCGGACGTGGCGGCGCGCCTCCCGATGCGCGCAACGCGCGCCTGCCGACTTCGCGTCATTGTCTCGCCAATGATGCAGCGCAATCATTGGGATTTGCACTTAAGGGAGCGCCACAATGACAGCAAACATTACAACCCACAGTTGACGGACGTTAGACGAAAGATACGCGCACGTTATACACACGATCGACGCAAATCCGCATCCCGCAGGCGTGCGGAAACACGCGCGTGGAAGCGCTTGCGCGCGCGTGCCGTCCCGTCATCGAATCGACGCAATCTTGCGCGTCGCTCCCTACCCTCAGGCGGTCGTCAGCGTGGCACCGGCGGCAGCCGCCGTTTGCGCACGCGCCCCCGCGCGACGGTCGGCGCGCAGCATCTCGGCGGCGCGCTCCGCGATCATCAGCGTCGGCGAATTCGTGTTTCCCGAGGTAATGGTCGGCATGATCGAGGCGTCCACCACACGCAGGCCCTCCACGCCACGCACACGCAGACGCGCGTCGACCACGGCGTCGGGATCGTCCGCGCGGCCCATGCGGCACGTGCCGACCGGATGAAAGATCGTCGTGCCGACGTTGCCGGCCGCCTCGCGCAGCTGCTCCTCGGTCTGAAACGCGAGCCCCGGCAGGATCTCGTGCGGCGCGTAACGCGCGAGCGCGGCAGACGCCGCGATGCGCCGCGTGAGCCGTATCGAGCTGGCCGCCACGCGCAGGTCGTGATCGGTCGACAGATAATTGGGCGCGATCGCGGGCGCCTGCGACGGGTCCGCCGAAACGGCGTGGATACTGCCGCGCGACGTGGGCCGCAGGTTGCACACCGAGGCCGTGAACGCGTTGAAGCGGTGCAGCGGCTCGCCGAAGCGGTCGAGCGAAAGCGGCTGCACGTGATACTCGAGATCGGGCCGCGTGAGCGCGGAGTCGCCCGGGTCCGATTTCGCGAACGCGCCGAGCTGCGAGGGCGCCATCGACATGGGCCCGCTCTGGAAGAGCGCGTACTGCATGCCGATCATCAGCTTGCCCCACCAGTGCGCGGAGGCCGTGTTGAGCGTACGCACGCCGTTCACGCGAAACGCCATGCGCAACTGCAGATGGTCCTGGAGATTCTCGCCCACGCCGCGCAGATCCTGCACGACGCCAATGCCGAGCTGCGCGAGCCGCGCAGCGTCGCCGATGCCGGAAAGCTCGAGCAATTGTGGCGAATTCACGGCGCCGGCGCTCAGGATCACTTCGCAACGCGCCCGCGCGACGTAATCGACGTCGCCGCGATATTCCACGCCCACGCAGCGCCTGCCTTCGAATATCACGCGCTGCGTGAGCGCGCCGGTCACGACCGTGAGGTTGGGCCGCTTCATCGCCGCGCGCAAGAACGCCTTCGACGCGTTCCAGCGCACGCCGCGCTTCTGGTTCACCTCGAAATAGCCCACGCCGCTGTTGTCGCCGCGATTGAAGTCGTCGGTTGCGGCAATGCCCTGCTCTTGCGCGGCGTGCGCGAACGATTCGAGAATCTGCCAGCGCAGGCGCTGCTTCTCCACGCGCCATTGCCCGCCCGCGCCGTGAAATTCGCTTGCGCCGCCGTGATGGTCTTCGCTGCGGCGAAATACGGGCAGCACACTGTCCCACGACCAGCCGGAGTCGCCCGTCTCGCGCGCCCAGCCGTCGTAGTCTTCGCGCTGGCCGCGCATGTAGATCATGCCGTTGATCGACGACGAGCCACCCAGCACCCGCCCGCGCGGGTAGGACAGCGAGCGGCCGTTGAGGCCTTTTTCGGCGGCGGTCTTGTAGAGCCAGTCCGTGCGCGGATTGCCTATGCAATACAGGTAGCCCACGGGAATGTGGATCCAGTGATAGTCGTCGGTGCCGCCCGCCTCGATGAGCAGCACCGAGACGTCCGCGTCCTCGGTCAGGCGGTTGGCAAGCACGCAGCCTGCGGTGCCGGCTCCTACGATCACATAATCGAATTCGCCTTCGAGGCGGCGCGCGGCCTGAGCTTCACCCGGTGCAGGCATGATGTGTCTCCAGCGATGACTGCTTTCTTTATGTTGTAGTTCCTGAACTGCGATTACTGCGGGCCGGTGGCATCGAACGTTTCGGATTCCTTTCGAATCGCCCGGCTTGCGCCCCGCCTACTTCGCTACCGGCATGGTGAACTCCGCGCCCTTGGCGATGCTGTCGGGCCAGCGTTGCATGATGCTCTTGTAACGCGTGTAGAAGCGCACGCCTTCCTCGCCGTAGGCATGGTGATCGCCGAACAGCGAGCGCTTCCAGCCGCCGAACGAGTGCCATGCCATCGGCACCGGAATCGGCACGTTGATGCCCACCATGCCCACCTTGATCTGGCGTGAGAAGGCGCGCGCGACGCCGCCGTCCGAGGTGTAGCACGACACGCCGTTGGCGAATTCGTGCGCGTTGATCAAGTCGACGGCGCTCGCGAAATCGGGCACGCGCACGACCGAAAGCACTGGGCCGAAGATCTCTTCCTTGTAGATCGTCATGTCGGTCTTCACGTCGTCGAACAGCGTCCCGCCGAGGAAGAAGCCGTCCTCATGACCTTGCACCTCGTGGCCGCGCCCGTCCACGACAAGCCTCGCGCCCGCGGCCACGCCCGCTTCGATATAGCCCTGCACTTTCGCGCGATGTCCGCCCGTGACGAGCGGCCCCATCTCCGAGGCGCCGTCCATGCCGCTGCCGATCTGCAGCGCCTTCACGCGCGGCGTGAGACGCTCGACGAGTTCGTCGGCGATATGGCCCACGGCCACTGCCACCGAAATCGCCATGCAGCGCTCGCCGGCCGAACCGTAGGCGGCGCCGATCAGGGCATCGACGGCCTGGTCGAGGTCCGCGTCGGGCATCACGACGAGGTGATTCTTGGCGCCGCCCAGCGCCTGCACGCGCTTGCCGTGCTTCGTGCCTTCCGTATAGAGGTATTCGGCGACCGGCGTCGAACCGACGAACGACAGCGCGGTGACATCGGGATGTGCAAGCAGCGCGTCCACGGCCACCTTGTCGCCATGCACGACGTTGAAGACGCCGTCGGGCAGCCCCGCTTCCTTGAGCAGTTCGGCGAGCCGCACCGAAGCGGATGGATCGCGCTCCGAAGGCTTCAGCACGAACGTGTTGCCGCACGCGAGCGCGATCGGGAACATCCAGCACGGCACCATCATCGGGAAGTTGAACGGCGTGATGCCCGCCACGACGCCCAACGGCTGGCGCAGATTCCAGTTGTCGATGCCGCCGCCGATCTGGTCGGTGAAATCGGTCTTCAGCAGATTGGGAATGCCGCACGCAAACTCGACCACCTCGATGCCGCGCATCACCTCGCCCTTCGCGTCGGAGAACACCTTGCCGTGTTCGCGCGTAATGAGTTCGGCGAGTTCGTCGTGATGCTGGTCGAGCAGATCCTTGAACTTGAAGAGAATGCGCGCGCGCTTGATCGGCGCCGTCTCCGCCCAGGCGGGAAACGCGGCCTGCGCAGCGGCAACGGCGGCATCGACCTCCGCCACGCTGGCGAGCGGCACGCGTGCGCTCACTTTGCCGAACGCCGGATTGAAGACGTCGCCGTAACGCTCGCTCGTGCCGGCCAGTGCCTTGCCGTTGACGAAGTGCGTCAGCGTGCGTACGCCCGCCTCGCTCCGATGTGTCTCGCCCATGGGTGTGCCTCTTCTGTCGTGAAGCCTCGATTCACCTAGCGTAATCGGGAGGCCGGGGCACGATCCAATGATTAATGCTCAACAGCGATATAAGGCGGTTTAATATCAGGATATGGACCTGACCTTGCTCCGGGCGTTCGTCACGGTCGCGCGCGAGGGCAACCTCACGCGTGCGGCCACCCATCTGCATCTCACGCAGCCGGCCGTGAGCCTGCAGATCAAGCATTTGCAGGAGACGCTTGGCGTGGCGCTCTTCACGCGCACCTCGCACGGCCTCGCGCTCACGCGCGACGGCCAGGCGCTGCTGCCGCACGCCGAACGCGCGCTCGCCGCCGCGGGCGACGTGCAGCGCGCCGCTGCCGCGCTGCGCCATGAAGTACGCGGGCGCTTGCGCATCGGGACGATCCTCGATCCGGCATTCCTGCGCCTCGGCGGCTTCCTGCGCCAGCTCGTCGAAACCTGGCCGCAGATCGAAACAGCGCTGCGCCATGGCATGTCGGGCTGGGTGCTCGACCAGGTGCGCTCGCGCGAGCTCGACGTGGGCTACTACATCGGCCAGCCCGCGCCGGACCCCGACACCTTCCACGCCATCACGCTCACGCGCTTTCAGTACCGCGTGCTCGCGCCCGCGGGCTGGAAAGACCGCGTGAAGGATGCGCGCGACTGGCGCGCGCTCGCCGCGCTGCCGTGGATCTGGACACCGCCCGCCTCCGCGCACAACCGCCTGCTCACCACGCTGTTCGAGGCCGCGCACGCGAGGCCCGTGAAGGTGGCCGAAGTGGACCAGGAGCCGTCGATGCTCGATCTCGTGAAGTCGGGCGTGGGCCTCACGCTCGCGCGCGATTCCACGGCCCTCGCCGAAGCGCACGCGCACGGGCTCACCATCGTCGAAGGCGTCGCGGTGCCCACGGAACTCACCTTCATCACGCTCGCCGCGCGGCGCGACGAGCCCGCCATCGCAGCGGCGCTCAAGTCGATCGAAACGCAGTGGGCGATATGAGCCGCCCTCATGAAGACGCGCGTGCGCCGTTCATGTCTGACGTAAGCGCAGGCCTGGTCGCGTAACAGCGCTGTCACACAAGTTTTGATAGATTGGGAATTCGCTCCGCGTTTTCGGCACGCCCTCCGGTGTGTTCACCCTGCGCGGCGCGTTACCAGCCTCTCCCATCGTTCCCCTTGTTCCCTTCGTTCGACAGGAGCCTTGCATGGCCCGCAACATCGAAATCAAAGCCCGCGCCCGTCAATTCGACACCCTGCGCGACCGCGCTTCCCAGCTCGCCACCGAAGCGCCGCTGATCTTTCGCCAGCAGGACTTCTTCTACGACGTACCGCGCGGCCGCCTGAAGCTGCGCCAGTTCGACGACGGCACGCCACCCGAGCTGATCTTCTATCAGCGCGACGACCGCGACGGCCCGAAGGCCTCCTACTACACGCGCAGTCCGGTCACCAATGCCGAAGCCATGCACTCGCTGCTCGCCACGGCGCTCACCACGCGCGGCATCGTCTCGAAGGAGCGCCACGTGTATCTGGCGGGCCGCACGCGCATCCACCTGGACCGCGTGGACGGTCTCGGCGACTTCGTCGAGCTGGAAGTGGTGCTCGGCCCCGAGGACGACGAGCAAGGCGGCGAAGCCGAAGCGCACGCGGTGTTCGCGAAGCTCGGCGTGGACGAAAGCGATCTCGTCGCCGTGGCTTACGTGGATCTGCTCAATACGGCCACCGCGGCCTGATGTCTGTCGTCGGCGAGGCGGGCCCTTGCGGCCCGCTGCGCCTTCCCGCCCATGCCACTCATGCCGCCGGCGCGCCCGGCTCCAGATGCCCGAGCGGCAGCGGCCCGTTGCGCTTGAACGTGGTGAGCACGATGTTCGAGCGCACGCTGTCCACGCCGGGCACGCGCATGAGCTTCTTCATGACGAAGGTCGAGAGCGCGTTCAGATCTGGCGCGACGATACGCAGCAAATAATCGGCGTCGCCCACCACGGCATGGCATTCGAGCACTTCGGGCAGCACGTCGATCTGCTGCTGGAACTGCTCGATGATCGAGTCCCCATGATGCTTGAGCTTGAGGCTCGTGAACGCGGTCACGCCCAGCCCGAGTTTTTCGGGCCGCAGCACCACGCGATAGCCGTCGATCACGCCCGACGCCTCGAGGCGCTGCAGCCGCCTGCCGATCTGCGAGGGCGACAGCGGCACCTGTTCGCCAAGCTGCTGATGCGTGGCGCGGCCAAAGCGCTGCAGCACGTCGAGCAGCGCCAGATCGAAATGGTCGAGTTCAAGCATGAATGAAATCCGCATTAATTAGCAATTTTGCGATCGATTATTGCATACACAAGATGCAAATCGTGAAGTACGCGCACATGCCGCGCGCAGACCGCTCTAGACTTGCATCACAGCAAGCCTTTTTAGTGGAGCATTACGAACATGGCCGCCGCCACCGCGAAACTGCAGGAGCAGTTCGACGCGGGTCTCATCACCCGTTCCGATTTCACGATCGACCAGCCGCTCGAACGTTACGGCGCGGCCGATCACGCCGTCTGGGACCGGCTCTACCGGCGCCAGCGCGCCCTGCTCGAAGGCCGCGCCTGCGATGCCTTCCTGGAGGGTGCGTTGCGCATCGGCCTGAATGTCTCCCATGTTCCGTCCTTCGCCCAGGTGAGCGAATGCCTGATGGCCGCAACCGGCTGGCGCATCGTGGCCGTGCCGGGGCTCGTACCCGAGCGCATTTTCTTCGAACACCTTGCGAACCGGCGCTTTCCGGTCACCTGGTGGATGCGCCGCGCCGATCAGCTCGACTATCTGGAGGAACCCGACTGCTTTCACGACCTGTTTGGTCATGTCCCGCTGCTCACCAACCCCACTTTCGCCGATGCGATTCACGCTTATGGCCGCGCCGCGCTCGCCGTCGAGGAACGCGCATTGCCGTTGCTGGCGAGGCTCTACTGGTACACGGTGGAGTTCGGCTTGATGCGTGACGCGAACGCCCCCGACGGCGTGAAGATCTACGGCGCCGGCATCGTCTCGAGCAAGGGCGAGACGCTATACAGCATGGAGAGCGCAGCGCCCAACCGGCTCGCCTTCGACCTCGACCGCGTGCTGCGCACGCGCTATCGCATCGACACGTTCCAGAAGACCTACTTCGTGATCGATTCGTTTGCCCAGCTTTTCGAAGCGCTGGGCGCGGGCATCGCTTCGCGCCTGGCCGATCCGGCGGCGCTCGTCGCGGCGCCGCCTCACGCGGCAGGCAGCGTGCTGCACAGCGACACGATCATCACGCGCGGCACGGGCGCGGGCTGGCTCGACGGCGGCGACGTCTGAACGGCACGCGGGCATTGCGCCGCAGCACGCGCGCGTTCCTTGATGCGGACGCGCGCACGCCTGCCCCATACGTGAAAAAATGGCTGATCGGCTCACGGCGCCCGCCCGGCCTCAAGTTCAATACAGGTGCAACGATGATCAACCGACTCACATCCGAAGAACGCGCATCGCAACTCGCCGACCTGCGCGGCTGGCAGGCCGTCGCCGGCCGCGATGCGATCCAGCGCCATTTCCGCTTCGCCGACTTCAACGAAGCGTTCGGCTTCATGACGCGCGTCGCCATCAAGGCGCAGGAAATGAACCATCACCCCGAGTGGTTCAACGTCTACAACCGTGTGGAGATCACGCTTTCCACTCACGAAGCCGACGGCCTCACCTCGCGCGACATCGAACTTGCGCGCTTCATCGATTCGATCGCACCGGGACCGCTCAGCGCATAAGCAGCGGCACCACGCACGGGCAAGCTGTGCGCACGGCGCGCCGCGAAAGCATAATGCAGGGTGCCGGGCCTTCAAACCTTCAGCTTTGAAGGCTATTCTTGATGGATACGTAAGACTCCCAGGCAGCGCGGGCAATCGGGTCTAAACGTTCCGGCGATATGGCGTTCTGACGCTGTACAATCAGCAGCGCATAAGGCTTGGAGAGCGCACTCGCCTCCTGGCACAACGCAAGTTCATCGCCAATCGATGGCGAGCGGTTGCGCCAGAAGTTGATCGCGGCTTCGAGTTCGGTGATCGAAATATCGGACATGTGGATCGTGATCGCGCAACCGTCGGGCTGTGCCGCGAGGCCAGCAAGCGACGCTTCGCGAACTGCGTGCCTGAACGCTAAAACCCATTGTACTTGAGCGAATTCCATGCGACTCCTTCTGATCGAAGACGACCGCCCTATCGCACGCGGTATCCAGTCCAGCCTCGAACAAGCCGGCTTCACCGTCGACATGGTCCACGACGGCATTTTCGCCGAACAGGCCCTCACGCAAAATCGCCATGAGCTCGTGATCCTCGATCTGGGGCTGCCGGGCATCGACGGCATGACGCTGCTTTCGCGCTTTCGTCAAAGCAACCGGCATACGCCCGTCATCGTGCTCACCGCGCGCGACGAACTGAATGACCGCGTCCAGGGCCTGAATTCCGGCGCCGACGACTACATGCTCAAGCCGTTCGAACCGGCCGAGCTCGAAGCGCGCATTCGCGCCGTCATGCGCCGCAGCGGCCCGCACGGCGACGTGCCGCGCCCCGAAGTGTCGCTCGGCGGCGTGCGCCTGTCGGGCGTCGATCGCCGCATCTTCAACGACGACAAGCCGCTCGAACTTTCGCCGCGCGAATTCGCCGTCCTCGAAATGCTGCTGCTGCGCCACGGCCGCGTGGTGAGCAAGGCGCAACTGCAGGACCACCTCACGCACTTCGGCGGCGACCTCGGCGACACCGCGATCGAAGTCTACGTGCACCGCGTGCGCAAGAAGCTCGAGAACTGCCGCGTCGAGATCGTCACGGTGCGCGGCTTCGGCTATCTGCTGCAGGAAATCCGCCAGGCGGCCTGATCCGCCCCGTTTTCCGGGCCAGCCAGCGGCGGCGGAGCAATCCGCCGCCGTTTGCGCTTGATGGCGCCGGTTTTGGCGCCTCACCGGCACTTCAGCCGCCGCGCCCGCGGCCCGCGTACAATGGATCGGTCCCGTGCAGCGCAAGCCGCCGCACCCACGATTCATCATTCGCCCTGAAGCCATCATGTCCTCACCTGCCGCAACGAGCCTGCGGCGCACGCTACTACGGCGCCTCGCCGCCCCGCTTTCGCTGCTCGCGCTGATGAGCGGCCTGATCGCCTATTGGCTCGCCTGGCAGTACACGCAGCACGTGGTCGACCGCTCGCTCGCCGACCTCGCCACGGCCATCTCCCGCCAGATCCAGATCGCCGGCGACGATGCCGCCAGAACCGTCCCGCCGCTCGCGCAGGCGATGTTTTCCGACCCCGTCGAGCACCTCGTCTATCGCATCAGCAACGGCGAAACGGAAATCGCGGGCGACCACGACCTGCCGCTGCAGGGTACCAACGTGCGCCGCATGCATTACGCGTACGTGTTCGAAACGATCTATCAGGGCGTGACCGTGCGCGTCGCCCAGGTACGCGTGCCGCAGGCGCATGGCAATCCTATCGTCGTGGAAGTCGGTCAGCCTGTGCATCACCGCTTTCGCATCGCGGCCGAATTTCTCGTCGCGATCATGATGCCGTTGCTGCTCCTGCTGCTCGCCGGCTGGGTCATTGTGTGGCGCGTGGTCAACCAGCAGCTCAACCCGCTCACCGCGCTCGCCGACTCGCTCAACCGCCAGACGCACACGTCGCTCGAACCCGTCGACGAGACCTACGTGCCCGTCGAGATCCGTCCGCTCACGGGCGCGCTGAACGCGCTGCTCGGCCGCCTGAAGACCGCGCTCGACGCGCAGCGCAAGTTCATCGCCGACGCCGCGCACCAGCTGCGTACGCCGCTCACCGCAGTGAAGCTGCACGCCGAGCAGGCCGTGAACGCACGCGAACCGCAAAAGGTCAACGACGCGGTGCGCGAGTTGCGTGCCGCGGCCGATCGCGCGGTGCGTCTGTCCAATCAATTGCTCTCGCTCGCGCGCGCGGAGCCGGGTGAACAGGCCGCGCGCTTCGTCGATATCGACATGGCCGCACTCGCCTTCGAGACCGGCGCCGAATGGGTCCCGCGGGCGCTGGCGAGCCACGTCGACCTCGGCTTCCAGCGCCTCGACGATCCCGAAAACGACACGCCGTTGATGGTGCGCGGCAACCCCGTGCTGCTGCACGAGGTCGTCGCGAATCTGCTCGACAACGCGCTTAAATATTTGCCGCCCGCGCGGCTCGAAGGTGCGCGCATCACCGTCACCGTTTCGCAGTCCTGCGTGCAAGGCGTGCCGATGGCCGAGATCGTCGTGGAAGACAACGGCGGCGGCGTGCCCGCTTCGCAGCAGTCGGATCTCTTCAAGCGCTTCTTCCGCGGCGACGGCCAGAGCGAAAGCGGCGTGGATAGCGGCGCGGGCCTTGGCCTTGCGATCGTGCACGACATCATGACGCTGCACCGGGGCAGCGTGCATTACGAAGATGCGCCGGAAGGCGGCGCACGTTTCATCGTGCGCGTGCCGCTTGCGCATCGCGGCGCGCCCGGCGGCAAGGCCCCCAAAGACCGCAAGGACAACAAGGAGGCCGCCGCCTTCGAGACCGCACATCTGGGTACGGCCGACGCCGGCGAGCCGTCTCGCGAGAAGAAACCGACCCACCAGGCGAGCATCGATCTCTGACGCTGCGGGTGCCAGGAAAACGACAAGGGCCGCTCATGCGGCCCTTGTGCTCGATACCTGGCAACGCGCGTTGCGCCGCTTACTTCTTCTTTTTGCTCTTGCCTTTCGACGCTTTCGCGCCCTTCGCGGACGTGTCGCCGTCGGGCGGCGCGAGCATCGTGCCGCGGCACTTGCGGGCGCCGCAACGGCATTCGTATTCGCGCTTGAGCTTCTTCGTCTGCTTCGCGTCGATCACGAGGCCGTAGTCGTAGAAGAGCTCCTCGCCCTCGGCGATATCGCGCAGCGCGTGAATGTAGACGTGTCCTTCGATTTCCTCGGCTTCGCAGTTCGGCGCACACGAATGGTTGATCCAGCGCGCGCTGTTGCCCTTTACCTTGCCGTCGATCACGTCGCCGTCGTCGAGTGCGAAATAGAACGTGTGATTCGGTTCGTCAGGATTGTGCGGATGACGCCGCAGCGCTTCCTTCCAGGAGATGCGCTCGCCCTTGTATTCGATCAGTCGTTCGCCGGTTGCAAGCGGGACCGCCGCAAACACGCCCTTGCCGTGCACGCCCGACTGGCGCACGACGATCCTGCGTTCACTCATTGAATGAATCCTTGTGAAGTACTGGGGGAGACTGTGCCGGTCATGACAGGCGGCGTGGAACATGCCCTCCCGCGCGCCGCCTGCGGCTCTCTCATGAAGCCGTGCCCGGCCGGTCTGCCTGGCCTTGCGTCGGCCCCTTGCATCCAACTCTCGCGTCCCGGCTCGTCGCGCTGCGTACGCAAACGCGGCGCCCGAATGGGCGGATTGGGCGCCGCGCTCATGCGACGCCCGGCGCGCCACAGACGGCATCGTACACGCTCGCGCCTCTTTCGTTCAACCCATATGCGCCGTGAGAAACCGCGCCGCGCCGCGTGTTTCAGCGCTGGCCGAGCGTCGTCTCGCCAAACAGCTTCTTCAACTCGCGCGGTTGCGAACGCCAGTATTGCGGCGGCGCGCTCACGCTCGCGCCGAGTTGCGCCGCGGCGTGCCACGGCCAGCGCGGATCGTAGAGCATCGCGCGCGCCATCGCGATCATGTCGGCTTCGCCGTCTTCGACGATCTGGTTGGCCTGCAAGGCGTCGGTGATGAGGCCCACCGCAATCGTCGTCATGCCGGTTTCTGCCTTCACCTTGCGCGCGAACGGCACTTGATAGCCGGGTTCGAGCGGGATCTTTTGCAGCGGCGACACGCCGCCCGACGACACGTCGATCCAGTCTGCGCCGCGCGCCTTGAGCGCCTGCGCGAAGACCACGGTGTCGTCAGGCGTCCAGCCGCCGTCAACCCAGTCCGTTGCCGAAACGCGCACGCCGACCGGGCGATCGGCGGGAAATTCGGCGCGTACGGCGTCGAACACTTCGAGCGGAAAGCGCATGCGGTTTTCGCGCGAGCCGCCGTACTCGTCGCTGCGCTGGTTCGCGATCGGCGAGAGAAATTGGTGCAGCAAATAGCCGTGCGCCGCGTGGATTTCGAGGGCGTCGATGCCAAGACGCGCAGCGCGGCGCGCCGTGGCCACGAACGCATCGCGCACACGATTCAGACCCGCGACGTCGAGCGCGAGCGGCGGCGCTTCGCCCTCCTTGTGCGCGAGCGCCGAAGGCGCGTGCGGCACCCACCCGCCTTCGGCGACGGAAATCAGCTGGCCGCCTTCCCAGGGCACATGACTCGACGCCTTGCGCCCCGCGTGCGAAATCTGCATGGCGACGCGGATAGGCGAATGGCGGCGGATGGCGGCGATCACGGGCCCGAGCGCGGCTTCGGTCGCGTCGTCCCACAGGCCGAGACAGCCCGGCGTGATACGGCCGTCGGGCTCCACAGCCGTCGCTTCGATGCAGAGCATCGCCGCGCCAGAAAGCGCCAGATGGCCAAGATGGATCATGTGCCAGTCATTGGCTTCGCCGCGCTCGGCGGAGTACTGGCACATCGGCGAAACGACGATGCGATTGGCGAGCGTCACGCCACGCAGTTCGAGCGGAGTGAAGAGCTTGCTCATGGGAGGTCCACGGACGGTTGGCAGAAGCGTCCGAGAATAGCACGCGCGCTATTCACGCGTTCGACAAGGAACAGGACGCCCGCACGAGGTGGATCAAGCCGGGTTCAGGCGCGGATCAGGGTTGGCGCGCGGCCGTCTGTGCGTCGACGGCATCGAGCCATTCGCCGAACATGCGGCTCGCCTGTGCTTCCAGTTGAGGCCCGTGGCGCGACGTGTCGTCGCGCAGCGCGTTCACGTCCACCCCCGCGCCGGCGAGTTCGGCGGCATGACCGATCAGCCAGGGCTCGAAGCGGTCGGCGCGCACTTCGGGATGGCACTGCAGGCCGAGCACGTGCTCGCCCCATGAAAACGCCTGGTTCTCGCAGGGCGGCGTGGAAGCGAGACGCGTCGCGCCCTGCGGCAGATCGAAGGTATCGCCATGCCAGTGCAGCATGGAGGTCTCCGCGCCGTCGAGGTGCCGCAGCGGCGAGGCACGGCCGGCGTCGGTGAGCGTGAGCGGCGTCCAGCCGATCTCGGGCTGGAGCCCCGCATACACGCGAGCACCGAGCACGCGCGCAATCAGTTGCGCGCCGAGGCAGATGCCGAGCGTAGGCAGACCGGCCGCGATGCGCTTTTCGATCATCGCGGCAAGGGGAACGAGTGTGGGATAGCGCGCATCGTCGCACGCGTTGATCGGGCCGCCGAGCACGACCATGAGCGACGCCGACAAGGGATTGAGCGCGCCGACACGGGCGAAGCCGACGTCGACGTAGCGCACGGGGCGGCCACGGTCGCCGAGCACGCGCTCGAAGCTGCCGAGGTCCTCGAAATAGACATGGCGCACAGCCAATACTTCGCGATTCATCGGCAAATTCCCGGGTCGGCTGTGGGCGGCATGCACGTCACCGCTTTTTCACGGCGCGTGCGAACATTCGCGCCAACGGTTGTGGCAATCCACTTCCGGCAATACTTGCGAGAACTACACAAATTGCCAGGCACGCGTCTGATATACGCGAAGTCAGACACGCAAAGTGAGCACGCCATCGACAGCGCGACGCTTTGCGTTACCGCGCGTTACATACATGGCGCGCACCGCCCGCCCATGAGGGCGGCGGCGCAGCTTCAGCCTTAAACCGCGAAGATCTTCCAGTTCTTCTTCTGGGTCGTCACGTCGGCCTGTTCGTAGACCGAGCAATCGAGACGCAGATCCGTGTCGGCCATGTCGATGTTCAGCAACTGGCAGTGATGCGGCGTCTTCTTCGGGTTCTTGCTCGGCTCGAAATGCGAGCAGGTCAGGCACATGCGGTGTTGCGGGCTGGTTTCCTGCGATTCGAGCAGATAAACCGTCTTGAGCAGCGTGCGATACAGCGTGGACTGCTCGTCCGCCTTCAGCGTGCCGACCGCCTTCGACAGGAAGTCGGGCCACTGCGAGGCCTTTTTCGCCGCCGTGCGGCCGCGCGAGGTGAGACGCACCGCAAGTGCGCGGCCGTCGTCGAGCGCACGGCGCTTTTCGACCAGGCCCTTGGTTTCAAGCGTGCTCACCGCGTCGCTCGTGGTCGCGGCCGTGAGGGCCGTTTCGCGCGCGATCTCGCCGAGGCGCATCGGCCCCTTACGCTGCATCAGCAGCACGAGAATCTCGCCCTGGGTAGGCGTGAGTCCTGCCCCTTCGGCCCAGTCCCACGCCTGGCTCCGCATTGCCGTGCTAAGTCGCAGCAGGCTATGGGTCACCCGCCCGGCTGCCTGCTCTCCGTATACGCCTTCGCTCATAGTCTTTCGCTGGTTATTGGCAGCTTGCGCTGCATCGTCAGCCGCCGCTTTGACCGACGGCCTGTGGGAACGCTGGCGCCCGGTTCCCCGAGCGCCGCACCATCTCAAAATATTCCTGCAACGCCTACGCAATCGTATGCGTTGCACTGTCATGTTTCTTGCCGCAGGTCCCGGAAACTTCCTTCAAGTCCCGGCGCCGGTGCAGCAAACCGACATTCTATGCGAGAGCGGCAAATCGCACAGCTAACTTATCCAACGTGAATTGTGGATAACCCGTTGATAAGCAGGCTATTGCCTTGTGTACAGGTTCCTGGCTGCTCCCCTTCGTCGCCCCGTGACCCATGCAGGTTATCGCGGATTTCTGTCTCGAACGCAACTGGAATCTGCCCGATTGTGCCTAACCAATCATTACGTAGTCCATTGAGTTTGCAGGGAAAACGAAGGTTACCCACAACGGCGCGGGTCATTTGATCATGAATATGGACCATGTCGGAACCCTGGTCAAAAAAATAAGAACCCCCAGGTACCTCGAAGTCAGCAAAAAAATTTGCGTCCACCTCGAAAAAAGTGGCGTCCGGAACCAACGCGCCCCGTATTTGGCCCGCTTTTCACACGCTTCTCACCCGTTTTCCGGTGCCCGAAAACACCAAGGGCAGCCCGAAAGCCGCCCTTGCATCCTCTTTTGCCCGCGCGGGGCGCGCTTCAGACACCTCTGGCACCCCGCGAAAATCGGTCAGTGGTCCTGTGTGTCCGCCGGCGCCCCCTTGCGATTCCCGTCAGGCGCGCCAGCGCAGGCACTGCTGCCGCACCGCCTCGTGCAGCGACTTTTCCTCGGCCACCACACTGCGCAGCCACGTGGCATCGTTATTCTGCGCCCGGGCGATCGTGCCGATTTCGGTGAGCGCGCGCGTCGAGCCGAGCACCTCCCCGTGCGGCGCAATCCGCTCGAGCGTGTCGAGAATGTCTTCGGAAATCGTGCGGCGCTCGCCCGTTTGCGGATTCACGCAGGTGCCGGCGAGGCCGAAGCGGCACGCCTGGAAGCGGTTGAACGTGTACACGAGATAGTCGTCCTCGAGCGGCGCGATCGGTCGATCGGTGAGCAGATGGCGCGCGAGCGTCTGGATGTAGCAGGCGATCGCGGCGGCGCGCTCGACCGAAAGCGGCGTGTCCATCACGCGCACCTCGATCGTGCCGAAGCCGGGTTTCGGGCGGATGTCCCAGTAGAAGTCTTTCATGCTGTTGACAACGCCCGTGTGCACCATCTTCGAGAAGTACTCCTTGAACTCCTCCCAGCTCAGCACGAACGGCGCGCGGCCCGACAGCGGAAACGCGAACACGGAATTCAGTCGTGCCGAATGAAATCCGGTGTCCACGCCCTGCACATAGGGCGACGACGCCGAGAGCGCGATGAAATGCGGGATGAAGCGCGAAAGCGAGTGCAGCAGGAAGAGCGCGCTGTCCGCATCCGGGCAGCCGATATGCACGTGCTGGCCGAACACTGTGAATTGCTTCGCCAGGTAGCCGTACAGCTCGGACAGATACTGAAAGCGCGGCGTATCGACGATGCGCCGGTCGCTCCACTGCTGGAACGCGTGCGTACCGCCGCCGCACAGACCGACGTTGAGACGATCGGCCGCAGCGACGAGCACGTCGCGAATCTTGCGCAGATCGGCCACGGCCTGCTCGTGATTCGTGCAGATGCCGGTGGAGAGTTCGATCATGCTTTCGGTGATTTCGGGCGTGATATTGCCCGGAATCTCCTGATCTTTGACGAGGCGCATGAGATCGCTGCCCGCCTTGGTCAAATCGTAGTCGTGCGTGTTGACGATCTGCATTTCGAGTTCGACGCCGAACGTGAACGGCTTCGAATCGACAAATGTTTCAAGTGACATGGCGTTTCCTGTCGGGGCGCCGCGCGCGAGCCGCCGGCCGCGCGCGACGCGAGATTCATTTTTCGCCGCGTTCGCCGACGAGCGCAAGCGCGCGATAGACCACCCAGGGTCCGAAGAGCTGCAGCACGACGATCGAGCACAGAATGATCGCGCGCAGGCGCGGATCGAACGTCGGGTAAAGCTCGTAGGTGTCCTCGACGAGCAGCAGCGCGAGCGCCGACATGGGCGTCAAGGCGATGCCGAGCGCCATACCCTGCTTCCAGTGCAGCCCGCTCGGTTTGGCGAAGATCAGCACGCCGACGAGCTTGGCCACGAGACGGGAGACAATCAGCCCCGCCGCCGCCGCGCCGCCCACGAGAATGTCGTGCCACTCGAAGGTGGTGAGCGTGAGCACGAACAGAATCACCGTGAGCAGCCATCCGGCCGTGCCGAAATGCTGCGGCCACAGCTGCGGACGCGGCTCCAGATTCTTCACGATGATGCCCGCGGCAAGCAGGCTCAGGATCGTCGAAAGCTTGAGCAGGTGCGCAACGGCGATCGCCAGCAGCACGAGGCCGAACAGCGCGACGAACGAATGCTCGTCCTGCGGGCTCAGCCGACGGTAAAACAGCGTGCACGCCCGGGCGAGCACGAACGCGAGAATCAGCGAGCCGATCAGCAGATAAAGCGGCTGCAGGATCGTCGCGAACACGTTGCCGTACATTTCCTGATGCAGCCAGGTCGAGGCGAGCTTCTCCACGATCACCGCATACATGCTGTTGAGCGCCGTGAGCGTCAGCAGGCGCTGCGTGACCTGGCCTTCCGCGCGCAGCTCGGTCTTGAGCTGGATCACCATGGCAGGCGACGTCGCCATGGCGATCGCGGACACGACGAGCGCGATCATCGTCGGCACGGAAAGGAACAGCAGCACCGCGAGCACGAGCACGAAGGTGAGCGAGGACTCGGCAAGACTCGAAAGGATCAGCCAGGGATTGCGGCGGATCCAGCGCAGGTCGAGACGGCTGCCCAGTTCGAACAGCAGCAGGCCGAGCGCGACGTCGAGCAGCGGCCGCGCGGCCGTGCCGACATCGGCGTCGATCACGCCGAACCCGGCCGATCCGGCAATGAGCCCGATCACCCCATAGCCCGAGATCCGCGGCAAGCGCCACGCCCGATAACAAAGCTCGCCGCACAAACCGGCGGCGAGCAGCGCGAGCCCGGCCCAGAAAATACCGTCGAGCTGCAACGGCCAGGCGGGAAAAAACGAAAACGCCGACTTCATCGTGGTGGCTTCTCCTTGGCAACGACATCTTGCGTGGGATCGAATCCGGCTGTCCGACGTTAGATCGACATACGACTGGCCAACAGGCAAGCCGCGTGCCGCACGAGGCGAATGACACCTCGACTCCCCGTCCGTTGTCTGCCAGCCCTGCGCAACAATCCAGGGAGCCGGCTGGCCCGACGATACGACGATTGGGCGAGCTGGCGCCGATATGCGCTTCCTGCGGCGAGTGCGGGCAAACAGTGTGCGGCAAAACGCTGCGGCCAAGCAGTGCGCCGGCACACGACGGTGCGGCGAACAGCCGGTACGGGCGCTTTGCGTGTGGTGTGGCTGCGCCCGCGTTGGATGAACGAACGCTGCCGTCTACCCTGAGCACTCAGATTCAGGATGAGGGGCAACCGTTCCTTGGGTACGTCGGCCGTCTGATGCGGCATTTGACGCGGAAAGAACGGCGATTGTGCCATAGCTTTTTTGCAATTGCCCCACCGCCTCGAAAGCATCGACAAAGACGGTAATAGCGTCCTCATTGTGCACTTTTGACGACGTATGCGGAAAAAATGACCGCATCGGGCAGGCCGCTTTCGTCAGGGGATTCAAGCTCCGGCTGGATCGTGCTTGCCGGCAGCGATGGCGTCAGCTTGGGGTTTACGGTTTACCGTATGTATACGTAGTAGAAGTTAACAAGGGCCTGGATTTCCTGTGGATAACCGGAGTTTACCGAGAGGAATCCGCGAGTTGGCGCTCGCACAACCGCGCGCAAAGCATGTGCGGTCCACGCGCGCTTCGAAGAGTAACTTTTGGGCCTGGAACGGGGCGTGCTGAGTTACCCCGTTTACGTCCACACCGGTTCCACACCCGATTCGCCGGCAATTCGCGCGGTTGTCCACAGCGTTGTGTGGACAACCTGGGCTCTTTTTCCGTGTGCCGCGCTCAAAGACTGCGCTGGCGCAAGGCGCGCTGCAGGAAGCGCGCCGGATCCAGCTGGTCGGCGAGTTCCCGCTCGAGCGGCCAAGGCTCGCCTTCCAGCTGGGACGCGATCAGCTCCGCCCCCAGCCCCGCCCACACGAGCCCGCGCGAGCCAAACGCATACGCGCCGTAGAGGCCGCTTGCGCGCGGCAGGTCGAGCGGCCATGCGCCGGCCAGACGCGGGGCGTCGCGGCGGGCGGCGTCTTCGTCGGCGAGGGGGCCGAGCATCGGCATGCGGTCGCTGGTGACGCAGCGGAACGCCACGCGGCCCGCGAAATCGCGCTCGCCCTGGGCCGCGGCAAGCTCGGGGAGCATGTGCGCGACGCGTTCGATGTTCTCGGTGTGACCGGCGGCGCGCAGCGCGTCGTCGGCGTCGTCGACTTCGTAGGTGGCGCCCGCGAGCGTGACGCCGCCGTCGAGTGGCACCGCATAGCCCTCGCCGATCACGGGCACGCGCAGGTTCGCGAGCGGGCTGGGGTCGACGAGCGTGAGCTGGCCGCGCACGATGCGCGTGGGCGCATGCGCGAGCGCGGCGGCCCGCGAGGCGTCCTGGGCGTTGGCGAAGACCACCGCGGCTGCCTGTGCGACGAGCCGGCCGGCGTCGTCGAACACCTGCCATTCGTCGGATTCCCGTTCGCCGGCGCGCGCAATGCGACCGATACGCACGCCGAAACGTGTCTCGACCTGCGCGCCGGGCAGCGCGGCGGCGAAGGCGCATTGCGCACGGCAGAGCATTGCCGGGTCGATCGCGCCGCCCTGCGGATAGAACCACCCGCCTTGATGGAGTGCAACGCCGGCCAGCGTCTGCGCTTGCTCGCGCGTGACGGCGCGCACGAATTCTTCGGGATAGCCGAACGATTCGAGGGCGGCGGCGACGGCGCGCGACTCGTCGTCGGTGACGAGATGGAGCAAGCCGGCATGTGAGCGCCTCGGCGCATGGCCGGCGGCTTCGAGCGCGGCCCAGCGTTGCAGCGCGTAGAGGAACCCCGCGCGCGTGATGCGCGACGCGCTGCTGTCGTCGCGTGAAATCAGCGGATGGAACACGCCGGCCGGATTGCCCGATGCCTCGAGCGCGGGCGCGGCGTTGCGCTCGACGAGCGTCACGCGCCAGCCGCGCACGGCCAGCCGCTCGACGAGCGCGCAGCCGGCGAGGCCCGCTCCCACGACGATGGCGTGCCGCTCGCGCAGTGCAAGGGGCAGCGGCGGCTCGTAGCGGCGCACGCGCCAGCGCGGCGCGAAGCGTCCGACCAGCATCGCCCACTTGCCGTTGAAGCCTTGCACCTTGCGGTATTCGAAGCCGTTTTGCTCCAGCGCGCGCTTGACGTTGCCCGAACTGCTCCAGGTCGCGAAGGTGGCGTCCTCGCCGGCGATGCGCGCAAGCGCCTTGAAAATGGCCGGCGACCAGAGATCGGGATTCTTCGCCGGGGCGAAGCCGTCGAGGTAGATCGCATCGGCGCGCATCCACATTTTGGGAAATACCTCGAGCGCATCGCCGAAAACGAGCGTGAGCGTGACGCGGCCGCCGTCGAATTCCAGGCGGTGGGTGCCCGGCAGGAGCATCGGCCAGGCGTTCACGAGTGCGCGCGCGAGCGGTGCTTCGCGTGTGTGCGCAACGACTGTGTCGAGTGCGCTTTGCAGGTCGTTGCGCGCGAACGGATGTTTTTCCACCGAAACGAAATGCAGGCGTTCGCAGCGCGCCGGGTCCTCGCGCCATGCCGACCACGTGGCGAGAAAGTTCACGCCCATGCCGAAGCCGGTTTCGACGACGGTGAAGACTCGCCGGTCTCGCCAGCGCTGCGGCAGCGCGTTGCCGTTCAGAAAGACGGCTTGGGCCTGTGCGAATGCGCCCCCCGTGCTGTGATAAATGTCGCCATAGAGGGGCGAAAACGGCGTGCCGTCTTCCCGGAAAGCGAGCGTGGCGGGTGTCAGGGTGGCGGTCATGAGGAACGCGAAGCCAGAGGTGAGGAGAAAACAGGCAAGCCGCGAGGCTGGAAAAAGCGTGTGGCGAAGGCCGGTTGCGCCGCCGCAAACGCTTGTCGGGCCGGCGTTTGCGCGCATGCTGCGTTGGCGCGGCGCAACGCGTGCCGCGGGAAAAACGTCGCACGCGGGGGGATTTGCAGGGGTGGACACCCCAAAAAGGTCTAACCGCTCCAAAAAACCCGCATGTCCCGCGCGAAATCTTCGAAACCCTTGTCGTTATTGGGTTTGCGCTGCGCTATCATAGCAAGCGCCGCCCAGGGAAGCGGCAGCACGGACGTTGCGGCATCAGACACATGCGAGTCGCCGCAACGCGAAAACGCCGGGGTGCTCCGGGTCCGTCGCTGCTCGACGGCGCGGCACGCGTCCGTATAATCGGCGCGTTCGCGCTGTTCGTGTCAACCTAAACACAGAAAGGAACTTCTCAATGAATAAACAGGAACTGATCGACGCCGTCGCAGCACAGACGGGCGCTAGCAAGGCACAAACCGGCGAGACGCTGGACACGCTCCTCGAAGTGGTCAAGAAGGCTGTGTCGAAGGGTGACGCGGTTCAGCTGATCGGCTTCGGCAGTTTCGGTTCGGGCAAGCGCGCAGCCCGTACGGGTCGCAACCCGAAGACCGGCGAAACCATCAAGATTCCCGCTGCCAAGACCGTCAAGTTCACGGCTGGCAAGGCGTTCAAGGACGCCGTCAACAAGCGCTAAGGCGTTGCCGCTTTAAGTTGACACCCGCCCCCTGGCGGGTTTTTTTTCGCCTGCGCCTCATCCATCGCAGGGACGAAAGCAAACGGCGCCGCATTTTTGCGGCGCCGTTGTTCGTTGAGCGCGTCGTCCGGGTCAGTCGGGGCGGTGGACGATTTCGTCGTGACCGCTGTGATCATGATCGTGATCGTCGTCGTCGAGTTCCCAGGACGGGAACGGATCGGCGTAGCCCAGCCAGGCTTCGGGGCCTGCCGAATATTGCGCATCGGTCAGAAGGCATCCATCGAGCTTCGCGCGCCATGCATCATGGTCGAGATTCACGCCGATCATCACCAGCTCCTGGCGGCGGTCGCCGACGCCGGGGTCGTCGAGATCGCCCTGCCAGTCGGCGGCGATTTCCTTTTCGAGTTCGGCGTCCTGCGGCCATTGCTCGCGCGGCAGCGCCGCCCACCACGTGCCCGCGGGACCGTGACGGCACACGCCGCCCGCCTGCGAGAGCATGCCCGTCACGTCGTTGCGCGTAGCAAGCCAGAAGAAGCCCTTCGAGCGCAGCACGCCCTTCCACTCCTGGTTGAGCAGCGCCCAGAAGCGCTCGGGATGAAACGGGCGGCGCGCGCGATAAACAAAGTTGCTGATGCCGTACTCGTCGGCCTCGCTGCGCGATGTATGCGTATGCGCCGGATCGTGGCAATGCGCCGGGTCGTCGCAATGATCATCGTCATGGTCATGCAGCGACGCGAGCCAGCCCGGCGCGCTCGACGCCGCGTCGAAATCGAAGCGGCCGGTTTTGATCACTTCCTCGAGCGGCACGTTGCCGAAGCGGCTCACCACCTGCACCGCGCGCGGATTGATGCGCGCGAGAATGTGCTGCAGGCGTGCGAGTTCGTCGTCGCTCACGAGGTCGGCCTTGTTGAGCACGAGCACGTCGCAGAATTCCACCTGATCGACGAGCAGTTCCACGATCGCGCGGTCGTCTTCCTCGCTTGCGGCCACCCCGCGCTGCGCGAGCTGGTCCGCGCTCGCGTAGTCGCGCAGGAAGTTGAACGCGTCGACGACGGTGACCATCGTGTCGAGACGCGCGAATTCATCGAGCGCGATGCCGTCGTCGCCAGCGAACGTGAAGGTTTCCGCGATCGGCATGGGTTCGGCCACGCCGGTCGATTCGATCACGATGGCGTCGAAGCGCTGGCCGGCATTGGCCGGCTCGGCGAGGCGCTGGATCTCGGTGAGCAGGTCGTCGCGCAGCGTGCAGCAGATGCAGCCGTTCGACATTTCGACTACGCGCTCTTCCACGCGCGAGAGCGCCGAGGCGTCGCGCACGAGCGCGGCGTCGATGTTCACCGAGGCGAGGTCGTTGACGATCACCGCCACGCGCAGGCCCGCGCGGTTCGACAGGATATGGTTGAGCAGCGTGGTCTTGCCCGCGCCCAGAAAACCCGAGAGCACGGTGACGGGCAGTGGCGGCTGGTTCATCGCAGTTGTGGTGCAGAAAGTGAGTCGGAAGAAACGCTGCAGGCAAGGATCGAAATCCTCGTAAGGGTGCGGCGCCAGCCAGCATTTTGCACCATGCGCGCGCGCCGCGCAGGGCATGCGTGCCGCCGCATTCAGGGCGCGAGCACGTGGTGAGCGCGCGAGCGCGCTACTGCATGAGATGCCACTTGCGCAGAATGTCGGCGATCTGCTGCGCGTACTGGTCGCGCAGCGTCGGCGTTTCGGAATGGTAAGCGCCGACGGCAGCCCACGTGTTGCCGTACTTGTTCATCTTCTGGCGCAGATGCCACGCGGCGATATAGACGTTCTTGCACGGCTCCATGAGCGTGCTTTGCGAAATGCCGTACTGCGAGAGCACGGGCAGATGCACGGAATTGATCTGCATGACGCCGTAGTCGATCGAACCGTTCGCATTCCTGTGTACTGCGTCGGGCCGGTTGTGCGACTCCTGCCAGGCAATGGCGCGCAGGATCAGCGGATTGACCTTCTGGTAGCGCGCGGCCTCGTCGAAACAGTCGGCGTGTGCGAGCGTGCTGACGCTCGCGGCGACGAGCACCACGGCGGCGGCAAGCGTAGCGGACCCGATGTTCGGCATGGCGACTCACGCGGAAGCTGACGAAAGAGCAAACGAAAAGACAAGCGAAAAGACAAGCAAGGAGGCGAACCGTGCACCTGAAGGATGCCGCAATCTCTCGCTGACCGGCCTGTTTTCTGGCGCGCAATGCGGGAATTCCCACATAAGGAAGCGCCGAAAGTGCGTTGGCCATCCTTCGGGCCGCTCGTATGATACCGGTCACCGATGACGCGTCAAGCCAGCCGCACGGACAAGACGCCCTCATGCTTACAAACGGCTTGGGATTGACGGCTGGCGCGGCTCGGGGATTAGAAGAATTCCCCGGAGAGCCATTTTTTGTGACAAATTCGACACGAAAAACTGCTACTGTTCCATCTTTTGTTGACTGGCGGACGTCCCGGCTGAGGAGAGCCGGCGCCGGCACCCGTCAGGAAAACACAGGCGAGCCGGCCCCACAGCCGTACGTCGAGGACGAATAGCCGCGCGCGTCTGCCGCCGGCTTCGATAAGACACCCATGAGAAGAAATCGTATGGCTTTGCGTCGCGTCGCCACGGCGTTGCTCGTGAGCGGACTCATTACGGCACAGCTTGCCTATGCGCAGGTCACGCTCAATTTCGTCAACGCCGACATCGACCAGGTGGCGAAGGCAATTGGCGCCGCCACCGGCAAAACGATCATCGTCGATCCCCGCGTGAAGGGGCAGCTCAATCTCGTCTCGGAGAACCCTGTCCCTGAGGATCAGGCGCTCAAGACCCTGCAGTCGGCGCTGCGCATGCAAGGCTTCGCGCTCGTGCAGGATCACGGCGTCCTGAAGGTCGTGCCGGAAGCCGACGCCAAGCTGCAGGGCGTGCCCACTTATGTGGGCAATACGCCCACGGCGCATGGCGACCAGGTGGTGACCCAGGTGTTCACGCTCAGGCACGAGTCGGCGAACAACCTGCTGCCGGTGTTGCGCCCGCTCATCTCGCCGAACAACACCATTGCCGCCTACCCGGCCAACAACACGCTCATCGTGACCGACTATGCGGACAACGTGCGCCGCATCGCCTCGATCATCGCGGGCGTGGACTCGGCCGCCGGGCAGCAGGTGCAGGTGGTGCCGCTGCACAACGCCAATGCGCTCGACATCGCGCCGCAAATCGCGAAGATGCTCGACCCGGGCGCGATCGGCGCCTCGGACCCGTCGCTGAAGGTTTCGGTCGTCGCCGACCCGCGCACCAACTCGCTGATGCTGCGCGCCTCGAACGCGCAACGCCTTGCCTCCGCAGTCCAGCTCTCGAAGCAGCTCGATGCGCCGACCAGCATGCCGGGCAACATTCACGTCGTCCCGCTGCGCAATGCCGACGCCACGCAGCTCGCCAAGACGCTGCGCGGCATGCTCGGCAAGGGCGGCAACGACACGTCGTCCTCAGGCAACGCGAATGGCTTCAACCAGGCCGGCAACAGCGGCGGCGGCGGCGGCAGCACGTCGACCGGCACCGCCGGCACGCCGCCGCTGCCGTCGAGTTCGCTCGGCGGCGGCACGTCGATGGGCAGTTCGCTCGGCGGGGGCAGTTCATATGGCAGCGGCGGCAGCGGCAGCAACGAAGCCCCGTTCCTCGGCGGCGACAAGGACAAGGGCGACGAGAACCAGCCAGGCGGCATGATCCAGGCCGATCCGGCGACCAACTCGCTGATCATCACCGCGCCGGATGCGGTGTACCGCAACCTGCGCGCCGTGATCAACCAGCTCGATGCGCGGCGCGCGCAGGTCTATATCGAGGCGCTGATCGTCGAGCTGAACTCGACCACCAACGCCAACCTGGGCATTCAGTGGCAGGTCGCGAGCGGCAACGTCTACGCGGGCACCAATCTGGCCACCGGCAGCGGCAACAGCATCGTCAACCTGACGGCTGCCGCCGCCGCCGCCGCGAGCACCGGCGGCCTCGCCAACGCACTTGGCTCTTCCGGCCTCCAGCAGGGCCTGAACGTAGGCTGGATCAAGAACATCTTCGGCGTGCAGGGGCTTGGCGCGTTGCTGCAGGCACTCTCGCAAACCGCCGACGCCAACGTGCTGTCCACGCCTAACCTCATCACGCTCGACAACCAGGAAGCGAAGATCGTCGTCGGTACGAACGTGCCGATCCAGACGGGTTCGTATTCGAACCTCACGAGCGGCACGGCGAGCACGGCGTTCAATACCTACGATCGTGTGGACGTGGGCCTGACGCTGCACATCAAGCCGCAGATCACCGACGGCGGCATCCTGAAGCTGCAGCTGTATACGGAAGACTCGGCGATCGTGACGGGCACGACCAACGCGACGACCAATCCGGCCGGCCCCGAGTTCACCAAGCGTTCGATCCAGTCGACCGTGCTGGCCGACAACGGCGAGATCATCGTGCTCGGCGGCCTGATGCAGGACAACTACCAGGTCGCCAACAGCAAGGTGCCGCTGCTTGGCGACATTCCGTGGCTCGGCCAGCTGTTCCGCTCGGAAAACAAGACGCGCGAGAAGACCAACCTGATGGTGTTCCTGCGTCCGGTGATCATCAACGACCGTGATACGGCGCAGGCGGTCACGTCGAATCGCTACGACTACATCCAGGGCGTGACGGGTGCGTACAAGTCCGACAACAACTTGATCAAGGATCGCGACGACCCGGTCGTGCCGCCGATGCCGCTCGGTCCGAGCGAGGGCGGATCCGCGCTGAACCTGTTCGATCTCGACCAGATGCGGCGTCAACAGGCGGTGGGCGTGCAGCCCGCGGCGCCTGCCAATCCGGCGAGCGCCGTGCAAGTGCAGCCCGCTGTACCGACGCAAAACGCGCCCGTGCAGACCGCGCCGGTGGAAACCACGCCGGTGCAGCAGGCGGCGCCTGCCACGACACGGGTGCAGCCGTGAGCACGCCGCACGCGCCTGCGGCCACTGGCGGTGCGGACCGCGAGCCGCCCTCGCCGCTCGCCGCGCGTCTCGTGCCGTACGGCTTCGCGCGCAGCGGCCAGATTCTGGTTGCCCAGCAGCGCGCCGAAGGCCTCGAAGTGTGGATCAGCGAGCGCACCTCGCAGGCCGCCATCGCCGAGGTCGCGCGCAACTTCGGCGCGTTCGCGCTCGTGCGCGTGCCGGCCGACGAACTCGCGCAGGCCATCAACCAGGCCTACGCGCGCCAGGACGGCAGCGCCGCGCAGGTGGTGGGCGAAGTGGAAGGCGAAGTCGACCTTTCGCGCCTCATGCAGGACATTCCCGAAGTGGAAGACCTGCTGGAGTCCGAAGACGACGCGCCGATCATCCGCATGATCAACGCGCTCCTCACGCAGGCCGCGCGCGAGCAGGCGTCGGACATTCATATCGAGCCGTTCGAGAACGCCTCGGTCGTGCGCTTTCGCGTGGACGGCACGCTGCGCGACGTCGTGCGCCCGAAAAAGGCGCTGCATGGCGCGCTGATCTCGCGTATCAAGATCATGGCGCAGCTCGACATCGCCGAGAAACGCCTGCCGCAGGACGGCCGCATCACGCTGCGCGTGGGCGGGCGTCCGGTGGACGTGCGCGTTTCCACGCTGCCCACGGGCCACGGCGAGCGCGCGGTGCTGCGTCTGCTGGAAAAGGACGCGCAGCGCCTGAACCTCGAAGCGCTCGGCATGGCCGGCGACACGCTCGGCAAGTTCGACCAGCTGATCGCAAAGCCGCACGGCATCGTGCTCGTGACCGGCCCGACGGGCTCGGGCAAGACGACCACGCTCTACGCGTCGATGTCGCGGCTCGAAACGGCCACGACCAACATCATGACCGTGGAAGACCCGATCGAGTACGACCTCTCGGGCATCGGCCAAACGCAGGTGAACGAGCGCATCGGCATGACGTTCGCGCGCGCGTTGCGCTCGATCCTGCGTCAGGATCCGGACATCATCATGATCGGTGAAATCCGCGACCTCGAAACCGCGCAGATCGCCGTCCAGGCATCGCTCACGGGCCACCTCGTGCTCGCCACGCTCCATACCAACGACGCCGCCTCGGCGGTGACGCGTCTGACCGACATGGGCGTCGAGCCGTATCTGCTCGCATCGTCCCTGCTTGGCGTGCTGGCGCAGCGGCTCGTGCGCCAGCTCTGCCCCGTGTGCAAGGAAGAACGCGTGGAAGACGACGGCAGAAAGCGCTGGCATCCGGTGGGCTGCGATCGCTGCGGCCATTCGGGCTATGCGGGGCGGCGCGGCGTGTACGAACTGCTGCTCATCGACGAGCCGATTCGCGCGCTCATCCACCGCAACGCCGCCGATGCGGAAATCTTCGAGGCCGGCCGCGCGCAAGGCATGCGCACGCTGCGTGAAGACGGCGAGCGCTGGGTCGAAGCGGGCAGGACGTCGCTCGAGGAAGTGCTGCGCGTGACGGGCGGCGCGTGATGGGCCGCAACATGAACCCCCAGATGGACGCTCAATAAAAGCGAGGGCGATCAGCAACATGCCGGCATTTCGCTTCGAAGCCATCGACGCCACGGGCAAAGCGCAAAAAGGCGTGCTCGACGCGGACAGCGCACGCGGCGCACGAGCGCTGCTGCGCGGCCAGGGCCTCACGCCGCTCGTGGTCGAACCCGCCGCGAGCCGCACGCGCGGCGCGCGAGCGCAGCGGCTCGCGCTCGGGCGCAAGCTCTCGCAGCGCGAGCAGGCGATCCTCACGCGCCAGCTCGCGAGCCTGCTGGTGGCGGGCCTGCCGCTCGGCGAGGCGCTTGCGGTGCTCACTGAGCAGTCCGAGCGCGACTACATTCGCGAGCTGATGGCGGCCATTCGCGCCGAGGTGCTGGGCGGCCATTCGCTCGCCAGCGCGCTCGAGCAGCATCCGCGCGACTTCCCCGACATCTACCGCGCGCTCGTGGCCGCGGGCGAGCACACCGGCAAGCTCGGCATCGTGCTGTCGCGCCTCGCCGACTACATCGAGCAGCGCAACGCGCTCAAGCAGAAGATCGTGCTCGCCTTCACGTACCCGACGATCGTCACGATCATCGCGTTCGGCATCGTCACGTTCCTGCTCAGCTACGTGGTGCCGCAAGTGGTGAACGTGTTTGCGAGCACGAAGCAGCAGCTGCCCTTGCTCACCATCGTGATGATGGCGCTCTCGGGCTTCGTGCGGCAATGGTGGTGGGCGGTGCTGATCGCCGTGGCCGTGGTGGCGTGGATCGTGCGCTCGACCTTGCGCCGGCCCGGCCCGCGTCTCGCATTCGACCGCTGGATGCTCACCGCGCCGCTCGCGGGCAAGCTCGTGCGCGGCTACAACACCGTGCGCTTCGCGAGCACGCTCGGCATTCTCTCCGCGGCGGGCGTGCCGATCCTGCGCGCGCTGCAGGCGGCTGGCGAAACGCTCTCGAACAAGGCGATGCGCACGAACATCGACGAAGCCATCGTGCGTGTGCGCGAAGGCACCTCGCTGTCGCGCGCGCTGGGCAACACGAAGACGTTTCCGCCCGTGCTCGTGCACCTGATCCGTTCGGGCGAGGCGACCGGCGACGTGACGACCATGCTCGACCGCGCGGCCGAAGGCGAGGCGCGCGAACTCGAGCGGCGCACGATGTTCCTCACGAGCCTGCTCGAACCGCTCCTGATCCTGGCGATGGGGGGCGTCGTGCTCGTGATCGTGCTCGCGGTGATGCTGCCGATCATCGAGCTGAACAACCTCGTGCAGTAAGGCGTGCGAACGGCACGAGGTCGCAGGAAGGCGGACGCGCGGAACTCAGCGCACGTAGATGGTGGGACCGGCTGCGTTGGGCGGCAGGAAGATTTCGGAGTGCACGCCGTGGCGGTCGATGACGATCGAGCGGGGGCGCACTTCGAAGAGTTTCGAGTTCTGGTCGATCGGGCCGCCGAGCGAGATGGCCCGCGGCGGTTCACCGCCCACGCTGACAATGGCCGCTGCGCCTTGCGAGAGCGCGAGGATGCCGAAGAGGTGAATGTCCTGCACGGGGTTGCGCTCGAGCCTGCCGCCGAACAGCGTGCCGGCCTGGTCGAGCGAAACGGGCGCGCGGGCGGCGGCGGCCTGCACCGGTGCCGCGTGGTTCGTGGCCAGGGTGATCGCCCACCACGTGGCCGTGGCGCAGAACACCGCAAATGCGGCGAGGGAAAGTAGACGGATTTGCAGTGGGTTCATGCGCTCATTGTACGAAGGTTTATGAAATTTTTGATGTACGCGTTTGCCATGCCCGCGAGGCGTCGGAAAGGCGTCATCGTGTGACATTACAATGACCCGTCATGCGTGCGGGGACCCGGCCTGCCCAAGGCGGCGGGGTCGATTGCAGGCGCGACGAAGCGCGGCGCACAGGCGTGTACCGCAACCATATCCAGCGAGGGAGGAAAGAACTCATGTCCATGCGGGCCAAATTGTGGAGCCGGCGCCGTGCCGAAATGGAGGTCACGCGCGCGCGCCGTCAACGCGGCTTCACGCTCATCGAAATCATGGTCGTGATCGCGATTCTCGGCATTCTGGCCGCGTTGATCGTGCCGAAGATCATGAGCCGTCCCGATGAAGCGCGCCGCGTCGCCGCGCGCCAGGACATCGGCACGATCATGCAGGCGATGAAGCTCTATCGCCTCGACAACGGCCGCTATCCGACCCAGGACCAGGGGCTGCAGGCGCTCGTGCAAAAGCCGACCACCGACCCCGTGCCGAACAACTGGAAGGACGGCGGCTATCTGGAGCGTCTGCCCAACGACCCGTGGGGCAATGCGTACCAGTACCTGAACCCGGGCGTGCACGGCGAGATCGACGTATTCAGTTACGGCGCCGACGGCAAACCGGGCGGCGAAGGCAACGACGCCGACGTCGGGTCCTGGCAGTAAGTCGTCCGCCCCGCCGCATCCATGCACCCGAGCCGCCTTGCCCCTTGCGGGGACCGCCGATCGCCACGCACCGCGCGCGCGGGCATGCGTTCGCGCGCGGCGGGCTTCACGCTGCTCGAAATGCTCGTGGTGCTGCTGATCGCGGGGATTCTCATCTCGCTCGCTTCGCTCACCCTCACGCGCAATCCGCGCACCGACCTGAACGAAGAAGCGCAGCGGCTCGCGCTTTTGTTCGAGTCGGCGGGCGACGAGGCGCAGGTGCGCGCCCGGCCCATTGCATGGCAGCCGCTCGCGGGCGGGTTCCGCTTCGACGTCCATACCGAGGACGGCTGGCGCCCGCTGCGCGACGACCTGCTCGGACCGCGCCAGTGGGAAGGCGGCGTGACCGGCGTGGCGATCACCTACCCCGGCAGCGACGACACGCAGGCTAACCGGCTCATTTTCGGCACGGAAGCCGTGGACGTGCCGGTGCAGGTCACGCTCTTCTCGGCAGCCGGCCGCGCGACGATCGTCGGCACCGGCACTGGCCGCTTCGAGGTGCGCTGAGATGCGGCTCCCGATGCGTAGCGAAAAGCGCGGCCACGGCGCTCGCCTGTTTCGTGCGGCTCGGCCGCTGCGCGAGCGCGGCTTCACGATGATCGAGGTATTGGTTGCGCTCGCAATCATCGCGATTGCGCTGGCCGCTTCGCTGCGCGCCGTGGGCAGCCTCGCCGCGAGCGAAGCCGATCTGCACGACCGCCTGCTCGCGGGCTGGAGTGCGGACAACACGCTTGCGCAACTGCGTCTCGCGCACGCATGGCCGGACCTTGGCGAGAGCCGCTTCGACTGCTCGCAGGGCAATCTGCGGCTGACCTGCACGCAGCAGGTCGCGACGACGCCCAACCCCGTTTTTCGGCGCGTGGAGGTGTCGGTGACGACGCCCGGGCGTTCCGGCAATCTCGCGCAACTCGTCACGGTGCTCGCCAATGAGACGAACCGCTCGTTGTGACCGCGCGCGCGCCGCCGCGTCAGCGCGCGGCTTCACGCTGATCGAGCTGCTCGTGGCGATCGCCATCATGGCCGTGGTGGCGATCCTCTCGTGGCGCGGCCTGGACGAGATCGTGCGCGGCCGCGAAACCATCACGCGCTCGATGGCGGAGGAACGCGTGTTCGCGCAGATGTTCGACCAGATGCGCATCGACTTGCGCGAAGCGACCTCGGACGACGAAGCGGGCGGCATCGCCATCTCGCTCGACGGCGGCGCGCTGCAGATCGTGCGCGCGTTCGCGGTGCCGCCGGGCGCGGCGCCGCGCCTGCAAGTGGTGCGTTACCGCGTGTCGGGCGGCCAGGTGGTGCGCTATGCGTCGCCACCGCTCGCCAATCTCGGCGAATTGCGGCGCGCGCTGCGCGGCGGCGAAGGCGACAACTGGAGCGCGTTGCCGATGATGAGCGGCGTGGACGTCATCAACGCACGCCTGTATGTGCCGAAGACGGGCTGGACGGCGAACATGCAGGACGTGCGCTCGCAGGTGAGCGGCAACAACAACGATCTCAAAGTGCCGCAGCTCGGCAACGCGCCGCTGCCGCGCGCGGTGACGGGCGTGCAGGTGAGCGTGGGCTCGCATTCGCTCGAGCGGCCGGTGACCCGCGTGTTCATGGTGGGGGAATGACGTTGCGCACACAACGAACTTCCACCCGGCGATCTGGCCGCTCCACGCGCGCACGGCGCGGCGCGGCCATCATCAGCGCGCTGCTCGTCGTGGCGCTCTCGGCGATCCTCGTCTCGGGCATGTTGTGGCGCCAGCAGGTGCAGTTGCGCCGTATCGAGAACCAGCGGCTGCTCGCGCAGGCGCAATGGGTCGCGCGCGCCTCGCTCGACTGGACGCGCCTCGTGTTGCGCTCCGAAGCGGATACGTCGGCGGGCGTCACGTATCTCGGCGGCGCGTGGGGCGTGCCGCTCGCGAGGACGCGCCTGTCCGACTTTCTCGGCCAGATCGGCGAGGCGCACGCGCAACAGGGCGCGGACACCTGGCTCTCGGGTTCGATCGAAGACGCCCAGGCGCGCTTCAATCTGCGCGATCTCGTGGCGAGCAACGCGCCGGGTTCGCTGCAGCTGAACCTCACGGAGATCGAGGCATTCGCGCGCCTGTTGCAGATTCTCGGCATCGACCAGCAACTCGCCAGGAACACCGCGGTGTATCTGCGCTCGGGGCTCGCTTACTCGGCAACGCGCTTCCAGACGCAAACCGCCACGACGAGCGGCACCTCGCAAACCGAGGTGCTCGCGGGCGGCGGAACGACTGGTGGCGGCAACGACACCGACAACCCCGGCCTCGCGGACGCCGACAGCAACAGCAGCGTCGCGCCGCTCCTGATGACGAGCGTGGATTCGCTGCTCGACGTGCCCGGCTTCACACCCGACGCCGTCGCGCGGCTGCGTCCGTTCGTGACGATCCTGCCGACCGTCACGCCCGTGAACATGAACACGGCGAGCGCCGAGGTGATCGCCTCCGTCGTGACGGGCATGAGCCTGTCGAATGCACAGGCCCTCGTCGCGCGTCGCCAGAGCGTGTTCTTCCGCAATGTGAGCGACGTGCAGCTCGCGCTCGAAGGCGTGGGCGTGAAGCAGGCCTCGATCGACACGTCGCAGATCGACGTCAACACGAGTTATTTTCTCGTCCATGGGCGCGTGCAGCACGAGCGCGCCGAGGTGGACCGCACGACGCTTGTCTGGCGCGACCCGCTCACTCATACGACGCGCATCGTGCGCGTTCGCGACGAACCATGAATCCGTCCCCGACCAACATCGAAAAGAGGTGCGTTTGAGCACGCTGATCGTTCTCATGCCGCCCCGCGACCCGGCGGTCCACTCGCAGGAATGGCAGCTGCCGGAGCTGCCGTTCGTGCTGCTCGACAAGGCGGGCAACACGCAGCGCGCGGGCCGGTCGGCACTCGGGCTGCTGCCGAAGGCCTCGGCCACCGTCCTGATGATCGCCGCGCGCGACCTGCTCATGCTCGCCACGGCCGTGCCGCCGCTCAAGGGGCCGCGGCTGCGTCAGGCGCTGCCGAACGTGGTCGAGGATCATCTGATCCAGGATGCGCAGACCTGCCATCTCGCGCTCGATCCCAGACGTCTGGCCGATGGCCGCCAGGTGGTGGCGGCCATCGATCGCGGCTGGTTCCGCTTTCTGCTGGAAGGCTTCACCGCCGCCGGGCACCGCAACCTGCGGGCCGTGCCGGTGGCGCGCTGCCTGCCGGCGGCGCAGGCGGTGGAAACCGTTCAGCAGGTTCAGGTGACCGAACCTGCCGGGCCGGGCGCAGCGCCCGACGGCGCGGCTGCCGGGACGCCCGCGACCGAACCTGCGGCCGAACCCGTGACCGCGTGCGTACTCGGCCATGTCGTCGCGACCGCGCCCATGCTGTTGCCCGGCGTCGCACCCGAGCCTGCGGCCGCCACGGCGCAGGCCGCGCTCGAACTCGCGATCGTGCGCGGCGCGCTCGCCGAGGGCTTCGCGGTGCCTGCCGCGAGCATCGCCGCCACCGTCACGGCGCTTGCCGGCGGCGCGCCCGTTTCGGCCTACGTCCTCACCAATCTGCCCGGCGAGCCCGTGAGCGCCGCCGCGCGCGCGTCGCTCGCCGCAGCGTTGCCGGGTGCGCAGACGCTCACGTTCGAGGCGCTCGCGCGCCGTGCGCTCGCCTGCCGCTTCGACCTTTGCCAGTTCGAGTTCGCTTCGCAGCCGTGGCGGCTCGACCGCGCGACGCTGCGCCGTCTGCGCGTGCCGATCGTGCTCGTGGCGGCGTCGCTCGTCGTGGCGGTCGTCGGCGCGAATATCCAGTGGCTGATGATGGCGCGCCAGCGCGACGCGATCAGCGCGCAGATGACCGAGCTGCTCCTCAACGCGTTCCCGAAGACGACCGTCGTGCTCGATCCCGCCGGACAGATGGCGCGCCAGTTGCAGCAGTTGCGCCTCGCCGCGGGCGAGCCTTCGCCCGACGACTTCCTCGCGCTCTCCGACGGTCTCGCGCGCTCGCTCGGCCCGGTGCCCGCGAACGGCATCGCGGCCCTCGACTATCACGACCGGCGTCTGGACGTGACCTTCAAGCCAGGCGTCAACGTCGACGCCGATCTCGCGAAACGCCTCGCGGGCAACGGCCTTGCGGGCACCGTGGATGCCAGCACGGGCAAATGGACCATCAGGAGCGCATCGTGAAGACAACGGCTATGAGCGGCGCGTGGGCCGAGGCCTGGACGGACTTCTGGGAGGCGCGCACGACGCGCGAGAAGACGCTGCTCACGTGGGGCGGCGCGGCGCTGGCGCTGGCGATCGGCTGGTCGGTGCTGTGGCAGCCTGCCGCCGACGGCCGTGCGCGCCTGCGTGAGAGCCTGCCCGGCATGCAGCGCGAACTCGCGCAGATGACGGCCGAGGCCGACGAGGCGCGCTCGCTGGCCGGCGCTGCGGCGAGCGTGGCGCCGGGCGGCCAGGCGCTCAAGGACGCGGTCGCCGCCTCGCTCGCCGATCATTCGCTCGCGGGCGCGCAGATTCAGCTGATCGGCACGACGGTGCAGGTACAGATGAAGAACGTGTCGTTTCCGGCGTGGACCGCGTGGCTCGACGACGTGCGCAAGCAATTCAAGGTGCAGGTGGTCGAGGCGCACATCACCGCGCTGAAGGCCGATGGCCAGGTCGACTTGACGGCCTCGCTGCAACCGGCGAATACGCATTAAGAAGAAAAAGCGCGTATGGAAAAGCGCACTGGGAATCGCCGGAGAAATACGCAATGAGTTACTGGATGCGGCGCCTGCGTGCCGCGTTGCCCTGGCTGATCGTGGGCGTGCTGTCGAGCGCTGTCGTGCTGCTCGCCCGCCTGCCCGCGGCCTGGATCGCGCCGCAGTTCGCGCGTGCGACTCAGGGGCACGTGAATCTGATCGATCCGCAAGGTTCGCTCTGGCACGGCTCCGCTACGCTGATGCTTGCTGCGGGCGAGGACGCACGCGGCGCGACCTTGCTGCCGGGGCGCATCGTCTGGCGTACGGCGTTCTGGCCGCTTTTCGTCGCGCGCGTGCGCATGCAAATGCTGCAGACCGAGGCGATGCCCGACGCGGTCACGGTGGATGCGTCGTTGCGCGGCGCGAACGTGAGCGCGGGCACGATCGACGTGCCGGCGTCGCTGCTCGCGGGCCTAGGCGCGCCCTTCAACACGCTCGATCTGGACGGCAAGGTGCGGCTCGCGTGGAGCCCGTGGCGCGTGTTCGGCACGGATGCGTTCGGACGACTGACCGTCTCGCTTGCCGACATGAGCTCGCGCGTTTCGCTCGTGAAGCCGCTCGGCACGTATCAGGTGGTGCTGCAGGCGCAGGGGGCGACGTCGACGCTCGATCTCTCGACGCAGAAAGGGCCGTTGATGCTCGAGGGGCGCGGCTCGTTCTCGCGGGCGTCGGCATCGTTCCAGGGCACCGCGAGCGCGGCGCCGGACCAGCGCGACAACCTGGCGGGCCTCCTGAATCTGCTGGGCCGGCCGGTTGGCCCCGGAACCGTCGCGCTGACGTTCATGCGCTGACGGACATGCACGGGAGGTTCGTAGTCTGAACCTGCGCCCGGCTGCGCGGGGGCGGGCGCATTACTGCGGCTGGGCGGCCGTCGTCGTCGCTGCCGCCGGGGCCGAAGCTGCCGAAGCCATTGCCGGCGCAGCGACGCTGCCGGTCTCGCGATCCATCTGCGAGGCGTCCCAGCCGCCGCCCAGCGCCTTCACGAGGCCCACCGACGACACCATGCGCTGCCCGCCGATGCTCACGAGCTTCTGCTGCGCGGTAAAGGCCGTGGCCTGCGCGGAAAGCACGTTCTGGAAATCGGTCGTGCCCGCCTTGTACTCGTTCGTCACGATCGCGAGCGCATGCTGCGCCGACTCCACCGCCTGCTGCTGCACGACGACCTCCTGCCCGAGGATGCGCTGCGAAGCGAGGTTGTCTTCCACATCCTGGAACGCGGCCAGCACCGTTTGCCGGTACGCGGCCACCTGCTGGTCGTAGGCGGCGCGCGCGGCCTCGGTCTGCGCGTGGCGCAGCCCGGCGTCGAAGATCGTGCCGGCAAGCGAAGGCCCGAGCGTCCAGAAGCGCGAGGGCAGCTGCAACAGCTGCGACATCACCGAGTTTTCGAAGCCGCCGCTCGCGGAAAGCGTGAGCGTGGGGAAGTACGCGGCGATGGCGACGCCGATCTGCTCATTGGCGGACGCCGCCTTGCGCTCGGCCGAGGCGATGTCGGGCCGGCGTTCGAGCAGCGCCGAAGGCATGGCGAGCGGCACCGTGGGCGGCGTGGCGGCGAGCGGCGACGGCGGGATCGAGAACGTGGAGGCGGGCTGGCCGACCAGCACGGCGATCGCGTGCTCGTCCTGGGCGCGCGCCACCCCGTTGTCGATCGCGGCAGCCTGGGCGGATTGCAGCTGGGTTTGTGCCTGGATCACGTCGGCGCGGCCCGCCACGCCTTGGGCGTACTGATTCTGCGTGAGCTGCAGCGACTTCTGGTACGCCACGACCGTGTCGTCGAGCAGCTTCTGCTGTGCGTCGAGCGAGCGCAGCGTGAAATAAGTCTGCGCGAGCGTGGCCTGGGCCGACAGGCGCGCGTTCGCCAGATCGGCGGCGGCGCCCTGCTGGCTCGCCTCCTGCGAGCCGACCGTGCGGCTCACCTTGCCCCAGAGATCGGGTTCCCAGGTGGCGTCGAGCCCGAGGCTCACGTTGTTGTTGATGCTGCCGCTCGACAATCCGCCGCTCGAGTTGGCCACGCGCGTCGGCGTGTACGAGCGCGTGCCCGCGAACGAACCGCTGATCACAGGGAAGTAGGCCGCCCGCGCCTCGCCCACGAGCGCGCGCGCCTGACGGTAGGCCGCGGCAAATTGCGCGACCGTCTGGTTGCTCGTGTTGAGCTGGTCCATGAGCGCATTGAGCTGCGCGTCGTCGTAGATCAGCCACCAGGCGCCGCGGTCGGCGGTATCGGCGGGTTGCGCGACCTTCCAGCCTTCGGGCGCCTCCTTGAACGAAGCGGGCACGGCGGCGCTGGGCCGGTGATAGTCGGGGCCGACGGCGCAGCCGGTCAACTGGAAGGTAAGGACGGCGGCCGCGCAGAGCGCCAGGGCGGAAAGCGGCTGGGGCGCGCGGCGCGCCACGGACCTGGCGGATCCAGCGGTCGCGCCGGAGCGGACGAAACGGCAAGGCATGCAAGGATTCCTGTCGATGCAACCGGCGCACGCTCAGGCGGCCGGGCGCACGGGGTTGTCGCGTTGCGGCAATGGTAGCGCACGCGCCAGTCATCGCACGGAATCCGAAAGCTTACGCGTTGGAAGGGTTGGCGGGTGTTACGGCGTGAGGCGCGCAGGTTACGCGTCGTTACGACGGCGCTTCGGTGCGCGGCAGGCGGGCTGGCCGCCACCGCATGCGGGCGCATCCGCTGCTGTTGTGGCCGCCGCTGCGGTCGCGGAAGCGGCCGGCACGACAGCGCTTGCCGCTGCGGGTTCGGGCTGCGCGCGGCGACGCTGCGCCCACACCACGGCCACCACCGCGATCGAGCCGCCCGGCAGCGCGAACATGGCCGCATACAACGCGAGCTTGCGCCAGCGCGACGGCTCACCGGCCTTGGCGAAAGCAAGGCGGACGGTCTCGCTAACCGAGCGGCCAAGGCCGCCAAGCGCGTTGATCAGGAAAAGCATGATGCGCAAACGGATGGAAGTGGAAGAATGAAACTGATTGCCTGTCATAATATTGACTATGCAATCAAATCACAACATACTTTGCGGCGCATCAATGCAACTGTTGTTTTTACGTCCCGATCGCGGCGACAGAAGCGGTCGCGATGGGCTATCCGATTTATCTGCCTGAGCAGCGAAATTACCCGTTATAATCCGGTCGTTTTTTGAGATGCTGCAAAGCGAACTGCCATGAGCGACGGTCCTTTCGTCCCGGCCGGGCTGGGCGTCGAGCCAAGTCTCGGCTATTTCCTTTCGACTGCGCGCAACGTGCTGGCCGGACGCATGGACCGCGCGGTCGCGCCGCTTGGACTCACATCATCGCAAATCGGTGTGATCCTTTTATTGTGGTTCGAGCGCGCCAGCACGCCGAACGAGATGTCGCGCGCGCTCTCGTACGACACCGGCTCCATGACGCGCATGCTCGACCGGCTGGAGAAAAAGGGCTTTCTCGAGCGGCAGCGCAGCCAGGCGGACCGCCGGGTCGTGGAACTCGCCCTGACGGATCAGGGCCGCACGGCGGCGCAGCAATTGCCCGGCCTGATCGCCGCGGAGATGTCCGAGCAGTTGCGCGGCTTCTCGTCCGAAGAAGTCGTCATGCTGGTTCATTTGCTGCAGCGCTTCATTGCCAACAACGGCTCGACCATACCGCTGTGCGGATCGGTGGAAGGCGCCGGCAAGAATGCAGACGCACCGGCACAGGAGGACGGCGACTAGCCACGCCGCACGCTGCGCCGCAGCGCAACAGGCGGCGTAGTTCGATCCATTCACTGTCTGGGCAGAAAATGCACAGACATGAAATGACAAGCTGCCGTGCACGGCTCTTTGCGTGCAGCGGCAACAGCCTACCCAACAAGGACACGGAACATGGCAGCTTCTCCCGCGGTGCCCGCGCAGGCCGAACCCGCACCGTTTTCCGGCGGCACGCTCGCGCTCCTCACAGTCGGGCTCGCGCTCGGGACCTTCATGGAGGTGCTCGACACCTCGATCGCCAACGTGGCGGTGCCGACCATCTCGGGCAACCTGGGTGTCGCCAACAGCGAAGGCACGTGGGTCATCTCGTCGTATTCGGTCGCCTCGGCCATTGCGGTGCCGCTCACCGGGTGGCTCGCGCGCCGCGTGGGCGAAGTGCGCCTCTTCACGCTCTCCGTGCTGCTGTTTACGCTGGCCTCGGCCGCATGCGGCTTCGCCACGAACTTCGAGACGCTCATCGCATTCCGTCTCGTGCAAGGGCTCGTTTCCGGTCCGATGGTCCCGCTCTCGCAGACCATCCTCATGCGCTCCTACCCGCCCGCCAAACGCGGCCTCGCGCTCGGGCTCTGGGCGATGACCGTGATCGTCGCGCCCATCTTCGGACCGGTGATGGGCGGCTGGATCACCGACAACTACACGTGGCCGTGGATCTTCTATATCAACGTGCCGATCGGCCTCTTCTCGGGCATCTGCGCGTACCTGCTGCTGCGCAGCCGCGAGACGAAGACGACGAAGCAGCGCATCGACGCCGTGGGCCTCGCGCTCCTCGTGATCGGCGTGTCGTGCCTGCAGATGATGCTCGACCTCGGCAAGGATCGCGACTGGTTCAACTCGACGTTCATCGTCACGCTCGCCATCATCGCGGTGGTCGCGCTCGCGTTCATGCTTGCGTGGGAGGCGACGGAAAAGGACCCCGTGGTCGATCTCTCGCTCTTTCGCGACCGCAACTTCGCGCTCGGCGCGATGATCATCTCGTTCGGCTTCATGGCCTTCTTCGGCTCGGTGGTGATCTTCCCGCTCTGGCTGCAGACCGTCATGGGTTATACGGCGGGCCTCGCGGGCCTGGCCACCGCGCCGGTGGGCCTGCTCGCGCTCGTGCTCTCGCCGCTCATCGGGCGCAACATGCACCGGCTGGATCTGCGCATGGTCGCGAGCTTCGCCTTTATCGTGTTCGCGCTCGTCTCGCTCTGGAACTCGACGTTCACACTCGACGTGCCGTTCGACCATGTGATCCTGCCGCGTCTCGTCCAGGGCATCGGCGTGGCCTGCTTCTTCGTGCCGATGACGACCATCACGCTCTCGAGCATTCCCGACGAGCGGCTCGCGAGCGCCGCGGGCCTCTCGAACTTTCTGCGTACGCTCTCGGGCGCGATCGGCACGGCGGTGAGCACGACGTTCTGGGAAGATGCCGCGATCTATCACCATGCCGTGCTGTCGGAATCGGTGACCCAGTACTCGCCGAACACCGTCGCCTACAAGGACGCGCTCGCGAATCTCGGATTCGCGGGGCAAAGCCTGACCGCCCAGCTCAACGACGTCGTCACCACGCAAGGCTACATGATGGCCACCAACGACTTCTTCCGCATTTCCTGCGCGATGTTTGTCGTGCTCGCCCTGCTGGTATGGGTGACGAAGCCGAGAAAAGGCGCGGGACCGGCAATGGGTCATTGAGGCTCCCGCGCAAGGCCGCCCGGGATACGGGCTCCTCTATCCCTCCCTCAATCGGACAATGTCCAAAGCCGGCCATCGGCGATCAATGCGCGCTCGACGCCGGCTCCGCCACAGCTGCGCCGCTCACGCCAGCCGTGTCGCCGCCCGCGCCGGTGGTGGTGTCGCCGGGGTTCGGCGCATCGACGCCGGTTCGCACGTACTGCTTGAACGCTGCGCCTGCCGACCACGGGTTGGGCTTGCAGCCGAGCGAACTGTCGCAATGCGCGGCGAAGCCGATCGTGGCCGTGCCGTCCGGGTTGCCCGACTTCGTGATTTCATAGGCGAGCAGACGCCGGCCGCCGCCCGGGCCCGACGTCTGGATCAGCGTGTCGGTCACGGTCTGCACTTCGTACTTCGAATGACTGCGCACCCAGTCCTGGGCGCGTTGCCACCAGAGATCGCATTCCGCCTTGTTCGAGCAGGTAAGCGGCGCGGTCGCGATCTGCATGACGTCGGGATTGACCTGCCCGCGCGGCGCGCAGGCCGCAGCCGTCGCGCAGAGCAGGATCGCAAGCATTCGTTTCATCGCGTGGATTCCTCCCGGAGTGAGCCGCATGGCGCGCGGCCCGTGCATTCTTGGTGTTTTCAGCTTCGTTCGTCCGGCGCCTGGCCGCGCGCTTCGGTAACGCGGCGCCTACCCTGGTTGGACCGCATCTGCACGCTCGCGTTGCGCGCAAATGCGGTGCCCGGGACACTTCGATGGGATGGAGGCGCGGCTCAGACGCTGAAGCGGTTGAGCGTATAAGCGCGATACGCGGCGACGAATGCGTCGAACGAGCCGACCTCGTCGCGCTCGAGTTGCGCCTGCTCCGCGAGCGATTCGCGCGCGAGTGTTTCGAACCCGGCCGTGGCCGCGGCGTCGAGCGGACGCGCGAGGAAGTGCACCGCATGGCGCTCGCTTTGTGCGCGCGCGAATTGCAGGAAGGACTGCTGGCTATCGCGCATGGTCTGCAGCACGCGCGCCGACGGCGTGAGCGACGGGTTGGCCAGCTTCGCGCGCTGCGCCGCGAGCGAGCGTGCATGCTCGTCGCCGCCGTGCGCCGCGTCGAGCACGGCAGCCGCCTGGCCGATCTTCCCGAATAGCGCTTCGGCCCACTCGTGCATCGGCACGTCCTTGCCGTCGCGCTTGAGCGAGAGGCCCGGCCGGCGCCCTTCTTTCGTCACCAGGCCGAAGTTTTCGTTCGATTCGGCGTAGGCGTCGGCAGGCAGGAACGGGCTTTCATCGAGCGCGCAGGCGAGTAGGTAAGCGTCGAGAAACCGTGCGGTTTCGAGCGAGATGCCGGTCGGCTCGAACGGGTCGATGTCCATGCAGCGCACCTCGACATACTGCACGCCGCGCGCGGCGAGCGCATGCAGAGGCCGCTCGCCCGGATGCGTCACGCGCTTCGGACGGATCGTGGAATAGAACTCGTTTTCGATCTGCAGCACGTTCGTGTTGATCTGCACCCACTCGCCGTCGCGATGCGTGCCGATCGCCTCGTACGGCGGATACGGCTGGCTCACGGCCTGCGCGAGTGCGTCGAGATAGCCTGCCAGCGTGTCGTAGTCGGCGCGCAAGGCGGACTGGCCCGTTGTGTTCGAGTAGCCGAGATCGCTCATGCGCAGGCTTGTCGCGTACGGCAGATAGAGCGTGTCGGCGTCGAACGTTTCGAGCTTGTGCTCGCGGCCGCGCAGGAAGCGCGCGTCGAGTGCGGGCGAAGCGCCGAACAGGTACATGAGCAGCCAGTTCGTGCGGCGGAAATTGCGGATCAGCGCGAGGTAGCGCTCCGACTGATAGTCGGTGAGCGAGGCCGTGGACTGATGATGCGCATGCAGCACGCGCCACACTTCCTCGCTCAGTGAATAGTTGTAATGGATGCCGGCGATGCACTGCATCGTGCGGCCGTAACGCAGCGCGAGGCCCATGCGGTACACGTACTTGAGGCGGCCGATGTTCGAGCTGCCGTAGCGCGCGATGGGAATGCCGTCGTCGCTGTCGGGCAGCAGGCCCGGCATCGATTCGTTCCAGAGCATCTCGCCGTCGCGCGCGAGTACCGCATAGACGTAGCGATGCAGCTCGTCGAGCTTCGCGAGCGTGATCGATGCATCGGGCTCGGCAGGCGTGATGATCTCGATCAGCGCTTCCGAATAGTCGGTGGTCAGCGACGGATGCGTGAGCGCCGAACCGAGCGCTGCCGCGTGCGGCGTCATGGCGAGACGGCCGTCGCGCGTCACGCGCAGGCTCTCCTTCTCGATGCCGCGCAGACCGCGCGTGAGCGCGCCGCGATGTGGCCCGTCGCCCAGCACGGAAAGGCGCTGCGCGAGAACGTCGTTCGTGCGTGTAGAGGTCGTGTCTGACATTGAGGCAAGTCGGGCTCGGGCCGGCGGCGCAGTGCTGCGCGTAGTGCTGCTGACGTTCGCCGGCCGGGATTCTTTTCGGTAGCGGGCACTTTAACATCTCGCCGGAAGACCTGCTTGGGCCTGCCTCGGACGGGGTTTGGGCCTGTGGACGCGTACTGCTCGCGGCGATGGCACCCCATTCCTCGCGCTGCCTTCCCCTGCCCTAGCCGCCGCGCGCCGCGCCCGCGCGATCGGCGATTTCGTTCCACAAATGCATGGCCGCGTACGCGCGCCAGGGACTCCATGTATCAGAGCGGGTGCGCTGCTGGGTCGCGCGCGCGAGCGACGGGTCACGCGCCGCGATGGCCTGCATGAGCACGAGATCAGTCGCAGGCCACGCGTTCGCGTCGCGCCATGCGCGCATCGCGACGTATTCCACGGTCCACGGCCCGATGCCGGGCAACGCGAGCAGCGCGGCGCGCATGGCGTCCAGATTGGCGGGTTCTGGCGCGATAGCGTCAAATGGTCTGCTTTGACGCTTGCCGCGCGGATTGCCTTGATCCTTCTGCGCGTAGTCGCGTTCGATGATCACCGCGCCGCTCGCCACGGCCTGCGCGAAGCCCTGCAGCGCGGCGACCCGCTTGCCCGGCATGCCGATGCCCGCGAGATCGGCGGCGGCGAGCGCGGCGGGCGTCGGAAAGCGCCACGCGGTACGCGCGTGCGCGTGGTCGTCGATGCGCTTGCCCACGCGTTCGACGAGGCGCCCGATGATCGTCGTCGCCGCTTTCACGCTGACCTGCTGGCCCACGATCGCGCGCACCACGAGCTCGAAGCCCGACCACGCGCCGGGCACGCGCAGCCCCGGCACGGCCGCGACGAGCGGCGCGAGCCACGGGTCGCTGCGCAGATGCGCGGCGACGGCGGCGGGATCGGCATGCAGGTCGAACATGCGCGAGAGCGGTGCGGCGAGCGCCGCCGCGTGCGCACTCACGGGTCCGTCGATCTGCACGACGAGGCAATGCTTGCGCGCGTGCCGGCGCACGGCGAGCGTGCCGCTCGCGCCGTTGAAATCGATCGCGCGCAGCCACGCGCCGCCCTCCACTGCCTCGACGCCCGGCGTCGCGCGGCCGCTGAAAAAGCGCAACACGCGTGGCCAGTCGTAGGGCGCGCGAAACGGCAGTTCGAGTGTGGCGCGGTGCGTCGGCGCCTCGGTTTGTGCTTCGGATTGCGAGGCGATGGCGCTCAAGTGGCGGTCTCCGGCGTGTTGGCGCGTCTCGAGGTCGAACGGGTGCTTTTCGGGCCTTTTGCGCCGTCTTGCGCAGTTCGTGATGCGCGAGCTTCGCCGTCGAGCAGCGCCGCCTTGCGCTCGAGCCCCCAGCGATAACCCGCGAGCGAACCGCCCTTCTGCACGACGCGATGGCACGGAATCGCCAGGGCCACCGGATTCGACGCGCACGCACTTGCCACGGCCCGCACCGCGCGCGGCGCGCCGAGCGTTTCGGCGATCTGCGAATAGCTGCGCGTCTCGCCGTAAGGAATGCGCTGGAGCGCGTCCCAGACGCGCTGCTGGAACGCGGTGGCGGCAATGTCGAGCGGCAGATCGAAACGCTCGCGCCGGCCGTGCAGATACGCGTCGATCTGCGCGGCGAACGGCGCGACCGCGGCCTTGTCCTCGATGCACTGCGCGTTGGCGAAATCGGCCGTGAGTGCGGCGGTGAGCGTCGCGGCATCGTCGCCGAACGCGATCCGGCAAATGCCCTTTTCCGTTGCGGCGATCAGCACGAAGCCGATCGGCGTGGGCGTGGCGGCGTAGTGGATCGTCAGCCCCGCGCCCTTGCGGCGATAGGCGGAAGGCGCCATGCCCAGCTCGCCCGGCACGCTGTGATAGAGCCGCGACGATGAGCCGAAGCCGGCGTCGGCGCTGGCGCGCGTGACGTCGGCGCCCTCGCCGAGCGCGTCGCGCAGCACGGCCCCGCGCCGCGCCGCCTGGTATTGGCGCGGCGACACGCCCAGTACGCGCTTGAAGAGGCGCTGCAGGTGAAACGGGCTCAGGTGCACGGCTTCGCCCAACTGCGCGAGCGTGAGCCGCTCTTGCGGGTCGGCGTCCAGCGCCGCACACGCACGCCGCACGATTTCCAGCTCGCGCGGCAGGCCGCCCGGACGACAGCGCTTGCATTCGCGATAGCCGGCGGCGCGTGCGTCGTCGGCCCCGGCGAAGAATTCGATGTTCTCGCGCCGCGGCAGCCGCGACGCACACGACGGGCGGCAGAACACCCCGGTGGTGCGCACGGCGTAGAAGAACGCGCCGTCGGCGCGGGCGTCGCGCGACGTGACGGCTTGCCAGCGGTCGTCGTCGTTCGCCCACTCGCTGTCTGGTGTTTGCCTGGGTTTGGCGGGTTTCATCGCGGGTTTCATTGCAGGGACGGCGCTCATTTGAGGGCTCCTCGAAGTGCCTGTCTGGATGCCCTTACTCTAACTTCGCGTGCGGACGACGGCGCGCCGGATCTTGCGCTGTCATTGCAGCCGATATGTGCCGTGAACGCATCATGGTCTGGCACTAATATGGCCTTCGGTGAATCCCTGGTGGCGCTTTGCGGATTCCCGTGCGACAAAATGGCAACTTTGCGGGTTTTCCCTTAAAAAGTTGTTGCGTCGCGTCAGCCGACTCGGTATAGTGGTTCCTGTCTCCTCCATGTCTCCTCCTGATATGGATTAAGCCCGCTCACAGTAGCGGGCTTTTTTTCGTCCAGCGTTTCCATCCGTCAACTCGCCGCACCCGCGCCGCGCCCGTGTTTTCCGTCCTTTCGGCTATTTTCCGCCGGTTCCCACGGTTGTGCTGCCGGCGGTTCCGGTTTGCGAATCTCACGCCAATGCGCGCATTCTGCGCAGCCCCGCGTCCACGGGTTCATCATGACAAGCCCTGCACGAACTCGAGGACGCCATGCGGATTCAGATTCGCGAGATCGATCACGTCGTTATCCGGGCGGCCGATGTGGCCGCCATGACGCGTTTCTATTGCGAAGTACTTGGTTGCCAGCCGGAGCGTGAACAGCGCGATCTCGGCCTCGTGCAGTTACGCGCGGGACGCTCGCTGATCGATCTCGTGACGATCGGCGGCCCGCTCGACCGGGGCGACGGCGCACCGCCTGCCGGCGCGGGCGGCAACATGGATCATCTTTGCTTGCGCGTGGAGCCGTTCGACGCCGAGGCGCTCGCGTCGCATCTGACGCAGCATGGCGCGCGTCCCGGCAATGCCGTCGAGCGCTATGGGGCGGAGGGCCTGGGGCCGTCGCTGTATCTGTTCGACCCGGAAGGCAACATGGTGGAACTCAAGGGGCCGCCGCGCGCCTGAACACGCGCCGCCTGCTTTCACACGTTTTCGGGCGCCTTGAACACGTTCCATTCGACGGCCACTGGTTCGGCGCTCGTGTTGCCGATCCACGCCGCGCCGTCCTGCACCGTGCATTGCAGGCGCATGGTGCGCTCGGCCAGCGCGCCGAGCGACGCGGCAACGCCCTCGCCCAGCGACCAGACCGTGACGTTGCGCAGGCGCTCGACCTTGTTGCGCACGCCTTGCCACCAGATGTCGGAGGTGCGCCCGCCGTAGGCGATCACGATGACCTCGCCCGCGCGGCCGCTTGCCTTGGCGATGCGGCGCTCGTCGGGCTGGCCGACTTCGATCCACGTTTCGATCGCGCCCGTGTAGTCCTTGCACCAGAGGTCGGGCTCGTCCGTATCGGAGAGGCCCTTGCAGAATTCGAGCCGCTCGCCCGCAAACAGCGCGAATGCCGCGATGCGAACCATCATGCGGTCGTCGGTTTCGGACGGATGGCGCGCGATCGTGAGCGCATGGTCGGCGTAATAGTGCCGGTCCATGTCCGCGATCTGCAGTTCTGCCTTGTAGATGGTCGATTTGAGTGCCATACCGAATTCCGGTCGCGCGAAAGCCGCACATGATAGCGAAGTTTCTAGCAAGCGACGTGCCGGTCGAGTCGGCACGCGGCCCAATGCGGATGGTCTGACGGGAGAATGACGGCGGTTTGACAGCGGCGCGCAACGCGTTGCATCACGTCACGGCCGCGCGTCCGGCAAGCACGATGGCCCGGCGCATGTGCGTCGGGCCATGTCGATGGCGAGAGGCGCGTTGGAAGATGCGGCCTTACTGCTTGATGAAGCGGTCCGTGGTCCAGAGACCTTGCTCGTCGGTGTTCGCGGCGTTGACGAATTCGACGTCGTGGCCCACCACCTGGACGACGCGGAACGACTGGTTGTCGGGCGTGGACAGACACTGGAATCCCGAGAAGTATTCCTGCATCTGCTGATGCTCGCCGGCCTGCTCGTGAAGCGCGACGGCGTCGAGCTTGTCTTTCGTGAGGCAGCCATAGGAGCCCGGCTTGAACTGCACCGTTTGCTGCGGCTTGACGCTCGCGTCCTGAGCTTGAACCGCAATGGCGCAAGCAAGGCTGGCCGCCGCGACGACCACACCGGATAGCATTTTCATGATTGCCTCCTGCGGGTTTTGACTCAGATTAGCTATGTATTTAACTCTCATGCCGCACCCGCGTTGTTAAACATAGAAAACTGCCGGAAGACTGCAAGCCCGACTTGTGTGCGCTTGCAACAGTCGTGGCGGTTTGCAGCGTGATGTCGAGCGCCGCGCTACCGTCCAGCCTGGGTCTGCCGGGCGTTCAGGAGCACTCCGAAGCATCGATTACATAGTCTCGCGCCTTATCCAACAAGGCGCTGCCGGTTATAGAGGGAATAGGACAATCGAACCTGTTTTGATTTAAACGGTTTAATAGATCGCCGGCAGCCAATGACGCGGCGCATCCAAAGTCGCATCAGCGCCAATTGGGAGCGCGTGCATTAATGGATTGGCGACAGAATAAAAACGATGCCAGGCGCCCATGAGGCTCTCGAAACGAAGCCGCTTGCACAGCGCAAAAGTTCGTGGATAAATCGGGCTTCCCAATGGAGGAACCCCATGACTTTCGCTCACTGGCTGGCGTTCGCGATTGCGTCTGCCATACTCGTGGCCATTCCCGGCCCCACCGTGCTGCTCGTCGTTTCCTACGCGCTCGGCCATGGCCGCCGCTACGCGCTCGCAACCACGGCCGGCGTCGCGCTCGGCGACTTCACGGCCATGACCGCTTCCATGCTCGGACTCGGCGTGATCCTCGCGGCTTCCGCCACGCTGTTCTCGGTGCTGAAGTGGATCGGCGCCGCCTATCTGCTCTATCTGGGCGTGAAGCTCTGGCGCGCGCCCGTTGGCGAAGGCGACGCACCGGATACCTCCGAGACGCGCACCGGCCGCATCTTCGCGCATGCGTACGCCGTCACCGCGCTTAACCCGAAGAGCATCATTTTCTTCGTCGCCTTCGTGCCGCAGTTCATCGATCCGCGTGGGGCCATGACACCGCAGATCGTCGTGTTCGAAGCCACCTTCCTCGCGCTCGCGACGCTCAACGCGTTCGCCTATGCGCTGCTCGCGGCGGCCGCGCGCAAGGTCGTGCGCAGCCCGCGCGTGCAGCGCGTCGTCAATCGTACGGGCGGCACGCTGCTCATCGGCGCCGGGCTTTTTGCCGCCGCGTGGCGAAAGTCGACGGCATAGACGGCGCATTCGGATCGATGGCGACCTCGCGCAGCGCACGCTCCGGCGCCGCGCGGACCGGGCACGCAGGCTGCTCGACCCGGGGTTGTGAGGGTTGGCGAACATTGTTTTCAAGCTTCAGTGCGCGCCCGATGGGCAAACTGTCGCGTCCTGGCTACAATGCAATTGCAAACCGCTTGACAACCAGGAGTCAATCGTGATCGAACACGTAATACTGGGCGCGTTTTTGGTGATCCCCCTTGTCATTGTCGTCTTCCTGTTTTCCGACGAAATCCTCGAGGAGCATCGACAGCGCGTGGAAGCGGGAGACGGACATCATATCGACTGGCGTCATCCGCTACGCAGTCTTCTGCATCACTGAGCGGGAGCACGAATCGCGCGGATGAACGCGGCAAAACACACGGGTGGCACTCGTGGATTTCGAGTCCTCCTGGATGCCGTACTTCGGCGCCTTGTTCGTGCTGATGGCGCTGTCCATCGCGCTCACCCTTCTCCGGCCGTCCGCCGGGCGGCGCGGCAGCACGCCGCGCGCACAAGAGGCGGGCGCGCACGACGGCCAGCACGCACGCTGACGGGATTCGCTCCCGGCCAGCGCGCGCCGGCAAACCACACCCTCCGGTAATTCGGCGTTACCACTTGCAGCACCTGTATCCGGCAAGCAGGCCGACAATCGCTCGCATGTTTTCAAAGGTTCTCAGGGAGAACGACATGCGAAAGATGGCAGCCGTTTTTGTGCTGGCGGGGTGTGCGCTGTCGGCAGGCCCCGCGAGCGCGCACGATCACGGCGGTGACGTGGTGGGTGCGCTGGTTGGCGGCGCGTTGATTGGCGCCGCGGTGGGCGCCGTGCTCAATAGCGGCCCGGCGGTGGCCTACCCGGCTCAGCCGGCCTATGTGCAGCCCGAGCCCGTGTATGCCCAGCCGGCGCCGGTTTATGCCGCCGCCCCGGCCGGCGCGGCGTGTTACGACCAGTATTCGGGCCGCTACGTGCCTTGCGCGCCGGCCCAGCCCGCGCCGCCGCCGCAATATGACGACGGCTACGCGCAGCCCGGCTACTACGGACAGCAGCCGGTTTATGCCCAGCCAGGCGGCGGCTGGTAATGCATGAAGCGGCGCACGCCACAGTGCGCCGCCCGGCATCGCGGCTGCTCCTCGCGCCTAGTTCGTCTGCTCGACGGGCGTCACGCTCAGGATGAGTCGCTGCGTCAAGCGGATCACACCAATTTCCACTGCGCGATCAATGCGCGACACGTCGAAGAGACGCTGCAGCGTGTCGATACCGTCCACCGCCATACCGTCGATCGTCACGATCGTGTCGTCCACGCGCAGCCCGCCGAGCGCAGCGGGACTGCCCTTGACGATTTCCATCACCCGCACGCCGGTTGTCGCGCTCAGGCCGAAGTAACGCTGCACCTTGCGCGCGATCGGCACCGTGGTGCCGGCAATGCCGATATACGCGCGCCGCACCCGGCCGTGCGCGAAGAGCTGCGTGATGACCCATTTTGCCGTGTCGATGGCCGTAGCGAAGCAGATAGCCTGCGCGCCCGGAATGATCGCCGTATTCACGCCGATCACCTGACCCGCCGAATTGATGAGCGGCCCGCCCGAGTTGCCCGGATTGAGCGCGGCGTCGGTCTGGATCACGTCGTAGATCATGCGGCCGGACTCCGAGCGCAGCGAGCGGCCTAGCGCCGACACGACGCCCGTCGTCACCGTTTGGGCGAGGCCGAGCGGGCTGCCCACGGCGATGGCGATTTGCCCGACGCGCAGGCCCGCCGAATCGCCGAACTGCGCGTGCGGCAGCGCCTCTGCCGCGCCGATACGCAGCACGGCGAGATCCGTGCTCGGGTCGTCGCCGACGAGGTCGGCGCTCTGCGTCGTGCCGTCCGCAAGCGTCACGCTCAGCTTGCTTGCGCCGTGCACGACGTGGCTGTTCGTCAGCAGGTAGCCGTCCGGCGTGAACAGGAAGCCCGAGCCGCTGCCGCCGCGCGCGGGGGCCTGGCCCGCTGCGCGGCGCTCGACGGCAATGTGCGCGACGGCCGGCTGCACGCGCTCCAGCGCGCCGATCACAGTCCGCGAATAGGCGTCGAGGAGCGCGTCGTCGTCGAAGCCCGGGCGCTGGCCCGCGCCGTCGGACGGGGCGCCGCGAGCCAGATCGTCAATGAAGGAAGGTCGTCTGCCCACGATCTGAATCTCCGAAAAAGTGGGCTCTACATGCAGGGGGCGCGCGACGTTTTCAAGAGCGAGCGCCACGTCGGCCGAAACGTCGGGCTCCTGATCGCCGCAACTGCTGCGGTGCTTATTTCGTCTGCCAGCCCGCCGGCGAGCGCTCCGGAAAAGAAAAAAGCCCGCTCGCGCGGGCTAATCCATGCTCGGGTGACATGGCGAGGTTAATCGGGAATTCGCGGCGCCGGGCGCGCGCGAAGCCAACGCGTGAACGGGTGAATCAGGCGGCCAGCGCCTCGCGCACCGCTGCGCCGGGCGCAGGCCGCCGCGATTCGAGCTCGACCATGAGCGCGTCGACTGTGCGGAACTGGGACGGCGTGATCTGGGCAAGGTCAAGCACTGCGCACAGGCGCTCGTACCAGTAATCGAGTGAAAAGACTGCCGGCGTCGTGCCGGCCGATAACGAGGGCACCATTGCGCGCGTGATATGCGCGATCTCGTCGTCGATGAATCTCATGGTTGCCCCCGTGCGCCGGTCCAATGTCTTGTGAAAACGTGTCTCGCCACTTTAGTTCGGTGGTGGCGCGTGTCCAGCTATCACATCGGATAGGTCAAGTTCATCAGTCAGAGATCAAGCTTTCAGAAGGCTTGTTATGGTTCCCTTAATGTCGCCAGCCGTGGCCGTAGCCATGGCCGTAGTAGCCACCCACGCCAACCCCGATATCCACCGCCGGCGCCGCATAGTAGCCCGGTGCATAGCCGTAGGCTGGCGCAGGGGCGTACGCGTACGGCGGCGCTACCACACAACCCGTGAGGCCGGCCGACAAACCAACGAGAGCAATTACGCAGAAGAGTGTTTTCATCATCGTTCTCCTATACCGCTGATTGTCGGCGAGCCACGCGCAAGCAAGGGTTTGGAAAAGCAACGATGTGTGTCCACAAATTACAGCCGCACCCAGCGGCCGCTGGGCGTTGGTGGAGGCAGCGAGAGGCGCCTTGGCGGGCGCAAGCGTCGAAGCGCTCGCAAGACAGTCGCCTGCTTGTGAACGCATGGATTGATCGCACTACGAATTAAATGACGTCGCAGTTAGCTCGTAGTGCGCTGAAGTGAGGCTGAACGAGCTTTGTTTTTCAGCAGAGTCGCCGATTCACTCGACGGCCGCTGGAAAAAGCGCCCAGGCCAGAAGGCCCGAGCGAAGCCGTCGCGTCAACGACGGCGGAGGTATTCGTTTAGTTATACGAAACGCCTGCGCGGGATCATCACAGGCGTTTCAACAGTATTGCCGTGTTACGGATGGTTATACATCGCGTTCCAGTCGGCCTTGGACACCGCCGGGCGGCCTGCATCCGAATTGCCGGCTGCCACACCGCCGTAGCCGCTCGTTGCGCCGTTCGCGGCGGCCACCTTGGCTTCGGCTGCGAGAAGATCGTCGGGGTAGTGCGGGTCTGCCCCTGCGCCCGGATGCCAGCCCACCTTCGCGAGCTGCTCGAGCTCGGCGCGTACCTGGGCGCGGGTCACGGGTGCATTCGATTGCGCGAACGATGCCATCGGCACCACGAGTGCAACGGCAACGGCTACGGTCTGGATCAGGGACTTCATGCTAACTACCTCCTTTGGCTTTTTGATTCGGCGCGACAACGTGTCTGCATCCGATGAGAGACAGTCTAGGAGGATTGCCGCCGAGGGTTAACCCTCAGGCATCGAAGGGATTGTTCCAGGCTGAAGAAGAATGGGGTAGGGCGCTGGCGCGCTTGCGGGTCGATACAGAGCCTCGTGAAGCGGGCACCAACGCCGGAGTCGCGACGATACCCGTCACTCCGCGTTTCGTTGCCGATCGCGGTCTCTCGTTATTCCCACTCGGCGACGCCGTGATGACGCGAGCACGTCCCCGAGCGGTGCTGGCTGAAGCTGTATGTCCCGTCACCACACCTCGCGGTGGCGCCGATCGGCGCGGAGCCGTTTCGGGAGTGCGCTGGCGCATGCACGAGGTGCCCGTCGTGGTTCACGTAGTGGCCGTGCTCTTGCAGTTGTGACTCGTCGGGGGAGGAGGGCTGATAAGCGTGGGCGGCGCCTGTGAGTGCGACGAGTGCCACGAGACTGCCGCATCGCGATACGGCCAATACACGCGCGGCAGTACGACTGCGACTCAAAAGAATTCCCGACATCCCCGGCCTCGTTCTGATTCTCCATAGTGCCCGATATAGGGCAGTTTGAGCGCCATGCTACACCGGGTCGCGTTGCTGGATGGCGCAACCTGACCATCGCGCTGCAAGAAAGAACTCGATACCGATACCAGGATCTTACGTCCGACACTCGCCTGCAAGGAATCGCGGAAACATCTCTTGTGATGTGACTCGAAGAGCCACCAAGGTTGGCGGGCGCTCGATAGCACGCTCAATAGCCATTGCTCAACCTCGCTACAGGTTTCGCGCGCCGGGCGACTGGTTATTTTCCGATACAAAACCGGCTGAAAATCACGCCCAGCAGGTCATCGGATGTGAACTCGCCGGTGATCGAATTCAGCGACTCCTGTGCGAGCCGCAACTCCTCGGCGAACAGATCGAGCAGTTGCGAATTCTGGTCGGCGTGCGCCGCCGCTTGTGCGAGATGCTCGCGCGCCGCGCGCAGCGCGATGAGATGCCGCTCGCGCGCGAGATAGACGCTCTGCGCGTCCGCCTGCCAGCCCGCAATGCGCAGCAGCTCGGCGCGCAGCAGCCCAACGCCATCGCCCTGTTTCGCGGAAAGACGCAATTCGCAGATTTCGCTGCCGTTCACGGCACGACGCTTCGCCACCTCGGGCGGCACACCGGTCAGGTCGGTCTTGTTCAGCACGCGTACGACCGGCACACCGGCAGGAAAGCGCGCGGCGATCACCTCGTCCCCGGCGTTCATGCCCGTGCGCGCATCGAGCAGATGCAGCACCACGTCTGCGCGGCCGATCTCGCTCCACGTCCGCTCGATGCCGATCTTTTCGACCTCGTCCTCCGTGTCGCGCAAGCCCGCCGTATCGATGATATGCAGCGGAATGCCTTCGACCTGGATGGTTTGGGAAATCTTGTCGCGCGTCGTGCCCGCAACCGGCGTCACGATCGCGAGTTCCGCACCTGCCAGCGCGTTCAAAAGCGACGACTTGCCCACGTTAGGCTGTCCCGCGAGCACGACCGAAAGTCCCTCGCGCAGCAGCGCGCCCTGGCGCGCTTCGGCGAGCACGTGGTCGAGCTGCTCGCGAATGCGTGCGAGCTTGCCGCGGGCGTCCGCAGCCTCGAGGAAGTCGATCTCTTCTTCGGGGAAATCGAGCGTCGCCTCCACGAGCATGCGCAGCGTCACGACGTCGTCTACGAGCGCGTGGATGTCGCGCGAGAACGCGCCGTCGAGCGAGCGGCCGGCCGAGCGCGCCGCCGCTTCGGTGCTCGCCTCGATCAGGTCTGCGACGGCTTCCGCCTGGGCCAGATCGAGTTTGTCGTTGAGGAACGCGCGCCGGGTGAATTCGCCGGGTTCGGCGAGGCGCAGCCCGAACTCGCGGCCGGCTTCGATGCAGCGCTGCAAAACGAGTTGCAGCACGATTGGGCCGCCGTGGCCCTGCAGTTCGAGTACGTGCTCGCCCGTGTACGAATGCGGCGCGGGGAAGGACAGCGCAATACCCCGGTCGAGCACCGCGCCGGCGCCGTCGAGGAAGGGGACGTAGCTCGCGTGGCGCGCAACCAGGTCCTGGCCCGTGAGAGCCTGCATCAACGCGACGGTCGCCGCCGCGCCCGCGCGGCCGGCCGAGACGCGTACGACACCAATCCCGCCGCGTCCTGGCGCAGTGGCAATGGCGACGATGGGATCGGAATCGGTGGCAAGCATGATGGGCGTGGAACGTAGGGCAGCGCTGGAATTGGGATGCAGTGCGAACACTCGCAAAATGCGAGGCATTGTAACGCGCCAGTGAAGGTGCTTTTCGGCTGGAAACCCGGCTGAGATTCGTCCCGCCTTATCTTAAATTAGCTAAGATTGGTCTCAAGGAATTCTGTCAGATTTCAGTGAATTCGAGCGCCAGATCCCACCAACGTCTTGCCATAAAGGAATTCGTGGAGATCTCGATCGAAATCATACGGCAGCCAGAAGCAGGTGAATTATCGCTTATATACGCTAAATATAGCCTAACTGGTTGTCATCTTCGGCGATTTCGGGTTGCACAATCTGGCCCATGCCGACCCCCAATGAAAAAGCCGCCTTTGCCGAACGTCTCAAGTTCGCCATGAAGCGCGCGCCCGAAAAACTGCGCGGCAGCACCGACCTGGCAAACAAGTTCAACCTGCGCCATCACGGCGAGCATCCGGTTTCGCCGCAAACCGCTCACAAATGGCTGAGCGGCCGCACCATTCCCACGCAGGACAAGCTCGAGACACTGGCGAACTGGTTCGACGTGGACATCCACTGGCTGCACTACGGTCCTCCTGGCAACGCGGGCGCGAGCGTGCCGCGGCCGCGCAAGCCTGACGGCAAATATCCGGTTTCCGAGGAAACGCTCGAACTGGCCTCGAAAATCGAGTCGCTCAGCGCCCATCACCGCTATCTCGTGCAGGAACTGGTCGCCCAATTCTACGGCGACGCGGACAAGAACTAACGCGCGCACACGAAAGCCGCGCTCCGCGCCGTCAAGGAAATGCCGCTCCGCTCATGCAAAAAGCCGTCCGGCTCACACCGGACGGCTTTTTTTCGAGCCTTGATTCAGCTGGCGGCATCACTGCCGCCCCGGCCTTCAGGCGGCGGCCTTCTTCTTGCCTTTGCCCATCATGCGCGTGATGTAGTACTGCTGCGCGATCGAGAGCACGTTGTTCACGACGTAGTACAGCACGAGGCCCGCCGGGAAGAAGAAGAACATGACCGAGAACGCGATCGGCATGAACATCATCATCTTCGCCTGGACCGGGTCTGGCGGCGTCGGGTTCAGCTTGGTCTGCACGAACATCGAGACGGCCATCAGCACCGGCAGGATGAAGAACGGGTCCTGCTGCGAGAGGTCGTGAATCCACAGAATCCACGGCGCGCCGCGCATCTCCACCGACGAGAGCAGCACCCAGTACAGCGAAATGAACACCGGAATCTGGATCACCACCGGCAGACAGCCGCCGAACGGATTGACCTTCTCCGTCTTGTAGAGCTCCATGAGCGCCGCGTTCATCTTCTGCGGGTCGCTCTTGAAGCGCTCGCGCAGCGCCTGCATGCGCGGCGTGATTTCCTTCATGCGCGCCATCGACTTGTAGCTGGCGGCGGAGAGCGGGAAGAACACGGCCTTGATGAGCAGCGTGAGCAGCACGATCGACCAGCCCCAGTTGCCCACGTAGCCGTGGATCTTCTCGAGCAGCCAGAAGAGCGGCTTCGCGATGATCGTCACCCAGCCGTAGTCCTTCACGAGCTCCAGACCCGGCGCGATGCCTTCGAGCATGCGCTCTTCCTGCGGACCTGCGAAGAGGCGAGCCTGCACGGTATCCGTCGCACCCGGTGCGATCGTGCCGAGCGGCTGCTTCACGCCCACGCGGTAGAGCGAGTTGTCGAACTTCTCGACGTAGATGCTGCGTTTGACGCCTTGCTGCGGAATCCACGCGGTCGCGAAGTAGTGCTGCACCATCGCGATCCAGCCGTTGTCGGCCTGGGTCACGAAGTCGGCCTTGTTCTTGTCGATGTCGCCGAACGTGATCTTCTGGAAGTGATGCTCGTTCGAGTACACGGCCGGCCCGATGAAGGTGTGCGAGAAGCGCGGCGTTTCGACCGGTTGGCTGTCACGCACGATTTCCATGTAGAGCGTGGGCGAGACCGGCGCGCCGCTGAGGTTCTGCACCTTCCAGTCCACTCCGATCACGTAGCTGCCGCGCGTGAACGTGTAGGTCTTGGTGACCTTCACGCCGCCTTTCTCGGGCGACTGCAGCGCGATCTGGAATGAGTTGGCGTCGCCCGTCAGCTCGCGCGGGCCTTCGACTGCCGTGAACACGTCGTTGTGGTTCGGGAAGTCGCCGCCGAGCAGACCGCTGCGCGCGAGGTAAGTGTGGTCGCTCGTGTGGTCGAACAGCGTGATGTACTGGTCGGGACCCTTGCCGTCGGCGCTTTCCTTCAGGAGCGAAAGCTTCACGAGCGTGCCGCCGCGCGTGTCGATCACGCCGTCGTAGACGTCGGTGCGAAAGTGAACGAGCTGGGCTGCGGCTGCAGCCGGCTGGGCGGTGTTCGTCGGCGCCTGGCCCGCGGCGGCGGCGGCCGTCGGCAGGTCGGACGCGCCATTGGCGGCGCTAGCCGGCGCAGGGCCGCCCGCGGCGGTTTGCGTCTGCGTTTGCGTCGCGTTCGGGAAGAACATCGACTGGCGTCCATGGTCGCGCTGCCAGTTGTCGTACAGCATGACCGCTGACATGAAGAAGATGACCCATAGGACGGTGCGTTTGATATCCATGCGTTGTCTCTGTGTCGATGGAATGGCGCGTCAGCGCTTTTTCGGAGATGCAGGCGGGACGAGGTCGATGCCGCCCGCCGAAAACGGATGGCAGCGGCACAGCCGCCGCGCGGCGAGGTAAGTCCCACGCGCGGCGCCATGATACTGGATTGCCTCGCGTGCGTAATCCGAACAGGAAGGATAAAAACGGCACCGGCTGCCGAGGAGGGGACTCACGGCAAGCTTGTAGAAACGCAGCAGTGCGATCAATACCGTTTGCATGGCGTTGCGGCCTGGCTGCGCCGCGTTCGATGACGAACCCCGTGCCGCTTGCGCGGCGGCTACGTCGGATATGCCGGACTCGCGCGCCCCGCTCATGATGCGCGGGTCTTGCTCTCGTCCGGCGGCAAATCTTTGCCGGCCTCGGCACGCGCCGGTTGCCCGGCTGCCTGCCCATCTGTTGCCGCAGCCTGCGTCGCGCAAGAGGTGCGCGCAGATGTCACAGGCGCAGCGCCGCAGCGCCGCGTGACTTCGCGCGCGGCCTTTTCGAGCAGCGTCTCGATCTCGCCGCGGCACAACGCCTTGAGCCCCGACGAAGACGCGCCCGGCAGCGCCTTGCGGTCGAACTTCGTATGCAGGCGCAGCAGCAGGTCGAAACCGTCGAACTGCGCACGGCGCACACGAAACGCTTCGCGGGCAATCCGGCGCACCAGGTTGCGCGTGACCGCGCGCGGCGCGTACTTCTTGCCGATCACGAGCCCGAGCCGCGCCTCGTTGCCGGTGGGCCGGCCGTACACGACGAAGTGCTCGGTGCGGCGCCAGGGGCGCAAACGAAAAACGGATGAGAACTCATCCGTTTTCAGTAGCCTTGCGGCTTTCGGAAAAGCGGCTTGCGTTCGCGACGGCATGACGCCCCGATCAGTTACCAGGTTCGTCCTGTTCGCCGTGCTCGCGAGCGGGCCGCTACCCGTGAATTCGCTGATAGCGATGCTGCCCGACTTAGACGGCGAGGCGCTTGCGACCCTTCGCACGGCGTGCGTTGATCACTTTGCGGCCACCAGCGGTCTTCATGCGCACGCGGAAACCGTGGGTACGCTTGCGACGGGTAACGGAAGGTTGGAAAGTACGTTTCATGTTGCTCTCACTGTTGAGTTTTGACCGCGGCGAGCATCGCGGAAAAAGGCAATGGCCGGTGGTACTAGGGATTGGTTTTCGAGGAACCCGCTATTTAAGCCGGTTTTTCGTTGGCCGTCAATAGGTTAGGCAATCGAACCTTCCGGAACGGCCAAGCGGCTCTGCCTCGGCCGTGGCGCGGGCACGAACGAGCGTGCGTTGATCCGTCCCTGTGGATAACTTCCTGGTGAGGGGATTTCGGCGTTAGAATCTCGCCTATCCCAAGAATCCTGCATGCCGCTCCGGCCCGCCTGCTTGCCGCAAGACCTTTGCCGCGCGGGCTTCCGGAGCCATTGCCGTCGCCTCGTCAGGGCCTCGTCGCGTATGTGCGGCAAGAGCGGGGCGACAGACATGCATGCAAACAAAACGACCACAGCAACTCGATGAACGAATTCTGGCAACACTGTTCCGCACTGCTGGAGCGTGAGCTAACGCCCCAGCAGTACGTGACGTGGATTAAACCGTTGGCCCCGGTTGCCTTCGATGCTGCGGCGAACACGCTGCAGATAGCCGCTCCCAACCGTTTCAAGCTCGACTGGGTCAAGAGCCAGTTTTCGGGCCGGATCGCCGATCTGGCGCGCGACTTCTGGCAGGCCCCGGTCGACGTGCAGTTCGTCCTCGACCCGAAGGCGGGCATGCGCGCGCCCCACGTCGCACCTGCGGCCGCGTCGCGCGCGCCGCTGGCTGCCGCACCTGCGTCGGTCGTGAGCGCCGCCGCCGCGCCGCAACCGGCCGCCGTGAATGGGGGTACGGGCCTCGCCGGCATGGTGCAAGCCGCGTCGGCCGCCGCCGCGCAGGCCACCGCCGAAGACGCCGCCGACCTCGACCTGCCCAGCCTCGACGCCAACGAAGCCGCCGCCGGCCGCCGCACATGGCGCCCGGGCCAGGGGGCGGCTGCGGCCGCTTCGAGCGGCGAGCCGGACCCGACCTACGAGCGCTCGAAGCTCAACCCGGTGCTCACGTTCGACAACTTCGTGACGGGCAAGGCGAACCAGCTCGCGCGCGCGGCCGCGATCCAGGTCGCCGACAATCCCGGCATCTCGTACAACCCGCTGTTCCTCTACGGCGGCGTGGGCCTTGGCAAGACCCACCTGATCCACGCGATCGGCAACCAGCTCCTGCTCGACAAGCCGGGCGCGCGCATTCGCTACATCCACGCCGAACAGTATGTGTCCGACGTGGTGAAGGCCTACCAGCGCAAGGCGTTCGACGACTTCAAGCGTTACTACCACTCGCTCGACCTGCTGCTGATCGACGATATCCAGTTCTTCTCGGGCAAGTCGCGCACGCAGGAAGAGTTCTTCTACGCGTTCGAGGCGCTCGTCGCCAACAAGGCCCAGGTGATCATCACGAGCGATACGTATCCGAAGGAAATCTCGGGTATCGACGACCGTCTGATCTCGCGTTTCGACTCGGGCCTGACCGTGGCGATCGAGCCGCCGGAGCTCGAAATGCGCGTGGCCATTTTGATGCGCAAGGCGCAATCGGAAGGCGTCAGCCTGAACGAGGACGTGGCGTTCTTCGTCGCGAAGCACCTGCGCTCGAACGTGCGCGAACTCGAAGGCGCGCTGCGCAAGATCCTCGCGTACTCGAAGTTCCACGGCCGCGAGATCTCGATCGAGCTGACCAAGGAAGCGCTCAAGGACCTGCTGACGGTGCAGAATCGCCAGATTTCGGTCGAGAACATCCAGAAGACGGTGGCGGACTTCTACAGCATCAAGGTCGCCGACATGTATTCGAAGAAGCGCCCGGCGAATATCGCGCGCCCGCGCCAGATCGCCATGTATCTGGCCAAGGAGCTCACGCAGAAGAGCCTGCCGGAAATCGGTGAGCTGTTCGGCGGCCGCGACCACACCACGGTGCTGCACGCCGTGCGCAAGATCGCCGACGAACGCACCAAGGACGCCCAGCTCAATCACGAGCTGCACGTGCTCGAGCAGACGCTGAAGGGGTAACACGCATCAGGCGACGGCGCTGGAATGGCGGGGCTCACGGTCGCATTCCGAAGGATTTGCCCTGTTTATTTCGCGGATCGCCCCCAATTTAGGGAAGTGGTCCGTTTTCAGGCACAATATGGGTTTAACCGCCCGGCGGTCCGGGGCGGGAACCACGCCGCGGCCTGTGCTGCATCCACCGCCTGAGCGGCGCCAAAGTCGCCGGGCGCACCCGCAGATTCGTGGGGGCGCGTCGGCAATACCGGCGCCAGGCGGGCGCGCAGACCGTCACATCAACGAAGGAACTCTATGCAACTGGTCAAGACCGAACGCGATAACCTGCTGAGGCCGCTGCAAACGGTGAGCGGCATTGTCGAACGCCGCCACACGTTGCCGATCCTCGCCAATCTGCTGATCACCAAAACCGGTTCCGACGTCTCGTTCCTGTCGACCGACCTCGAGTTGCAGATCACCACGACCGCCGATTTCGGCGTCGGCAACGACCAGGTGGCCACGACGGTCGCGGCGCGCAAGCTGCTCGATATCCTGCGCGCCATGCCCGACGGCCAGGTCACGCTCACGCTCGCCGACAAGCGCCTCACGGTGCAGTCGGGCAAGAGCCGCTTCGCCCTGCAAACGCTCGCCGCGGACGAGTTCCCCACGGTGGCGCAGGCGAAGGACTTCGGCGCGAACCTCGCGGTGCCGCAGAAGACGTTCCGCCAGTTGCTCGGCATGGTGTATTTCGCCATGGCGCAGCAGGACATCCGCTACTACCTGAACGGCATGCTGCTCGTCGTGGACGGCGACCAGCTCATGGCAGTCGCGACCGACGGCCACCGCCTCGCGTTCTCGTCGATGAAGATCGAAGGCTCGTTCGCGCGCCAGGAAGTCATCATCCCGCGCAAGACCATTCTCGAACTGCAGCGCCTGCTCGAAGATATCGACGACGTGCTGAAGATCGACATCGGTTCGACGCAGGTGAAGTTCACCTTCGGCCAGGTCGAGCTCGTCTCGAAGCTCGTGGAGGGCAAGTTCCCCGACTTCCAGCGTGTGATCCCGAAGGCGCACAAGAACACCTTCCAGATCGGCCGCGAAGAACTGCAGCGCTCGCTGCAACGCGCGGCCATTCTCACGTCCGACAAGTTCAAGGGCGTGCGCTGCATCATCGAGCCGGGCCAGCTCAAGATCATGTCGACCAACGCCGACCAGGAAGAGGCGCAGGAAGAACTGGAAATCGCCTACCAGGGCGACACCATCGACATCGGGTTCAACGTCACGTATCTGCTCGACGTACTCGCGAACCTGAAGGTCGACACGCTGGAAGTGAGCCTCGGCGACGCCAGTTCCAGCGCACTCATCACGATTCCCGAGAACGAGGAATTCAAGTACGTGGTGATGCCGATGCGCATCTAAAAAGCGCGACAGAAGAAGAACACCAGGGGGCGCTGCGCCCCTTTGGCGTTTTTATGGCTTTTTGAAAAAGTCTCGAGCAGTAACACAGGCAGTACGCAGAACCGGAAAATTCCATGACTGATACGAACAACGCGCAACCCGACAACAGCAGCTATGGCGCCTCGTCGATCCAGATCCTCGAAGGTCTGGAGGCGGTGCGCAAGCGGCCCGGGATGTACATCGGCGACACGTCGGACGGCACCGGTCTGCACCATCTCGTCTTCGAGGTGCTGGACAACTCGATCGACGAAGCCCTCGCCGGCTACTGTAACGACATTCACGTGGTGATCCACGCGGACAACTCCATCTCGATCACCGACAACGGCCGCGGCATTCCCACGGACGTGAAGATGGACGACAAGCACGATCCGAAGCGCAGCGCCGCCGAAATCGTGATGACCGAGCTGCACGCGGGCGGCAAGTTCGACCAGAACAGCTACAAGGTCTCGGGCGGCCTGCACGGCGTGGGCGTGTCGTGCGTGAACGCGCTCTCGAGCTTCCTGCGTCTCACGGTGCGCCGCGACGGCAAGAAGCACTTCATGGAATTTCACCGCGGCGTGCCGCAGAACCGTGTGATCGAGGAGCGCGACGGCCACGCGGTCTCGCCCATGCAACTGCTCGGCGAAACCGAGAATCGCGGCACCGAAGTGCACTTCATGGCCGACGAAACCATCTTCGGCAGCGTGGAGTACCACTACGACATTCTCGCCAAGCGTATTCGCGAACTTTCGTTCCTGAACAACGGCGTGCGCATTCGCCTGACCGACCAGCGCACCGGCAAGGAAGACGATTTCGCTTTCGCGGGCGGCGTGAAGGGCTTTGTCGAGTACATCAACAAGGCCAAGCAGGTGCTGCACCCGAACATTTTCTACATTCAGGGCGAGAAGGACGGCGTGGGCGTCGAAGTGGCGATGCAGTGGAACGACAGCTACAACGAAAGCGTGCTGTGCTTCACCAACAACATCCCGCAGCGCGACGGCGGCACGCACTTGACCGGCCTGCGCGCGGCGATGACGCGCGTGATCAACAAGTACATTGCCGACAACGAAATCGCGAAGAAGGCCAAGGTGGAAACCTCGGGCGACGACATGCGCGAAGGGTTGTCGTGCGTGCTTTCCGTGAAGGTGCCGGAGCCGAAGTTCAGCTCGCAGACGAAGGACAAGCTGGTTTCCTCGGAAGTGCGTGCGCCGGTGGAAGAAGTCGTGGCGAAGGCGCTTGAAGAGTTCCTGCTGGAAACGCCGAACGACGCGAAGACGATTTGCGGCAAGATCGTCGACGCCGCGCGGGCTCGCGACGCCGCGCGCAAGGCGCGCGAGATGACGCGCCGCAAGGGCGTGCTCGACGGCGTGGGCCTGCCGGGCAAGCTCGCGGACTGCCAGGAAAAGGATCCGGCGAAGTCGGAAGTCTATATCGTCGAGGGCGACTCGGCAGGCGGCTCGGCCAAGCAAGGCCGCGATCGCAAGTTCCAGGCAATCCTGCCGTTGCGCGGCAAGGTGCTGAACGTCGAAAAGGCCCGCTACGACAAGCTGCTGTCTTCCGAGCAGATCGTCACGCTCATCACCGCGCTCGGCTGCGGCATCGGCAAGGACGACTACAACCTCGACAAGCTGCGCTATCACCGCATCATCATCATGACCGACGCGGACGTGGACGGCGCGCACATCCGCACGCTGCTGCTCACGTTCTTCTATCGCCAGATGCCGGAGATGATCGAGCGCGGCTACGTGTATATCGCGCAGCCGCCGCTGTACAAGCTCAAGGCGGGTAAGGACGAGCGTTATCTCAAGGACGATTCGGAGCTCAACGCACATATGCTGCGTCTCGCGCTGCAAGGCTCGGAGCTCGTGCCGAGCGAAGGCGCGACGCCGATCTCCGGCGACGCGCTCGGCGAACTCGCGCGCTCGTACCAGCTTGCACGCGGTGTGGTGGATCGTCTGTCGCGTCTGTATGACGAGCGCGCGCTCGAAGCGATCATGGACGGCGTGGCGATCGACCTGTCGAGCGAAGCGTCGACCGAGGCTTCGGCGCGTGCACTCGAAGCGCAGTTGCGCGACGATCCGCTCAAGCCTGAGGTGAGCGTGGTGCCGATGTACGACCAGGTGCGCGAGCAACGTTCGCTGCGCGTGGAGCGCCGCCATCACGGCAACGTGAAGGTCTCGGTGATCGACGAGGAGTTCCAGCTCACCGCCGACTATCAGCAGCTCGTGAACACGGCCAATACGTTCAAGGGCTTGATCGGCAAGAACGCCGTGATCAAGCGCGGCGAGCGCAGCATGGCCGTGAACGACTTCAAGAGCGCGATGAAATGGCTGATCGCCGATGCCGAGCGCAACGTGTCGAAGCAGCGCTATAAGGGGCTTGGCGAGATGAACCCCGAGCAGCTGTGGGAAACGACGATGGACCCGACTGTGCGGCGTCTGCTGCGCGTGCAGATCGAGGACGCGATCGCCGCAGACGGCATCTTCACGACGCTCATGGGCGACGATGTCGAGCCGCGTCGTGCGTTTATCGAAAGCAATGCGTTGCGGGCGGGGAATATCGACGTTTGATCGTTGGTTCTGATGCCTTCATCGAAAAACAAACGCCCGGTTTCCGGGCGTTTGTTTTTTTGTCCTGCCTCACGCCTCGACTCAAACCGGAAAGCCCACTGGAATGACATAGACGACGCTCTGCCCGGAAGGCAAACCGAGCGCCTGGGCTGCCTGCGGCCCATCGACCGCGCCCACGGGCACAGCGACAAGCCCGAGCGCAACGGCCTGCAGCAGCAGGTTCTGGGCGGCGTGTCCGGCCTCGAGGTCGCTATACACACTGGCTCTCGCCCCATACCTCTGGGTGAGACGGCCGGGATCGGCAGCCACCACGATCAAGGCCGGCGCCGCCCCGACAGACGCTTGCCCGAGTGCGAGCGCTTGCAGCCTGGGGCGCAGATCGGGCGTCGCTCGCGTCTGCGCCCGGTGGCCTTGGGGCACGTAGTGCATTACCTCCGCTGCGGTCACCATGTAGAGTTCGAGCGCATACAAAGCCCCGGCCGAAGGCGCTGCGCGCTTGCCGTCCGGGCTAGTGATGCCCTGGCCAGCCCACATCAGCTGGCCGACGGTCTCGACAGGCAACGGGTCGGAGCGGAACCTGCGCACGGACCTGCGCCGCTGGATGGCATCCTCCAGCGAGACCGTGCCGGACACTTTGGGTTTGGGCAGCGCGATCTCACTGGTGTACTTCGCCGGCCTCTCCTGCGCCTGGCCGGTGGAAACCTGGGTCATTGCGCCCGCAGCCAGTGCGGCCAGCAGTTCACGGCGTTTCATCCGGCGCCTCCATGAGTGACGGCGCAGGCCCGCATGGCCTTCGCGATTCTCGCTATTTCATATTTTTGAGCGGCACTCGGGCCATGGCGCAATTTGATCAACAATCGCGTGCCGGCCCACTCGCAGAAGTTATAGACCGTAAATTCGAGATTACGAGGTCCGATTTGACGTCGCGATTTTCTTCCCCCGCTATCCACAGCCCCCAGCGGATAACTCTCGGAAAACCCCTGGAAATCACTGTGCATGAATCGGGGATAACTTCGGCCGCGCGCAAACTGCGGAAAAGTTGCCAGCAGCTGCCTCGCGTTGTCCCATGAGCGCCCGCAAGGTTATGTTTTTCCCACACCCTTGTTTACTCAATGGTTTTCCGGGGTTATCCACAGAATACCCAGGGGCTTGTTAACTATTACTACGTTTACGTATACATACGTTATTAAAACCCTGGAACCCTCGCATCGGAAACGAAGATGCCGCCATGAGACGTCCTGGCGGCATCGTTCAAACCACGTTCAAACCGTACGGATCAAGTGCTTTATGCGAGCGGGATATAAAGCTCCGTCTTCAAGTCGTCCGGCGCCGCCTCATCGGGCGTATTCAGATAAATCTCGAACGACGGCGCCGAAAAGTCCGGCGTGCGTCCGAGCTTCTGCAATCCCTCGTTGTAAAACCACGTCCACGCCTGGCCCAGCCCCTGATACGGCCCCTTGTGCAGCATCATCGCGTGCTCGCCGCCACGCAGCCGGAACTTCTCGACAGGCGCCACGATTTCCACATCGGTTTCCTGCCCCAGATGCAGCGCCGCCTTTGAGCGCAGCTTCGATTCTTCGACCGTATTGGGATCGTCGTAATAGATGCCGACCATCTTCGACCCCGACGTGCGCACGTTACGCTCGCCGAGCCATTGCGCGAGCGTGTAGAACGCGTCGCCGATCTTCATGTACGGACCCACGTGGCTGACGGCGAGCAAGTCCATCGGCTCGAGGGTGACAAGGTTCACGTCGTGCTTTTTCATGATGGCGTCTCCTGGTGCGATGGCCGCGCGATTGCGCAGCGCCTGCGAACCAGGATAGCACCACGCTCCGTGCGGTGCCCCTGGCGTGCCGGGGGCACGCGCCTCACAAACCCACGCGCGTCACCGGATGCGCCTCGAGCCACGTGTTCTCTTCATCGTCGTAGAGCCGCGAGCGCGTGAGAAAGCGCAGGCCAGTAGGACGTTCGAGCGAAAACATGCCGCCGTTGCCTGGCACGACGTCGATGATGAGCTGGGTGTGCTGCCAGTACTCAAACTGCGCCTGGGTCATATAGAACGGCATCCCGCCGATTTCTCCCAATTGCACGTCGGCATTGCCGACCATGAACTCGCCGACGGGAAAGCACATGGGCGCACTGCCGTCGCAGCAGCCGCCCGACTGATGAAAGAGCAGGGACCCGTGCTCGCGCGCCAGCTGCTCGATCAGCGCGAGCGCGGCCGGCGTGGCGGTAACGCGTTCGACCATGTCGTGACGCTCCTCTCAAGAGGCAAAGAAGGAGGCGTCGCGCGCGGCTGCCGCCTGCGAACCGCAAACCGCCGCGCGCGACGCATAGGGCACACCGTGCGATCAGAAGAATCCGAGCGGCTGCTCGCTATAGCTCACGAGGAGGTTCTTCGTCTGCTGGTAGTGGTCGAGCATCATCTTGTGGTTTTCGCGCCCGATGCCAGACTGCTTGTAGCCGCCGAACGCCGCGTGCGCCGGGTAAGCGTGGTAGCAGTTGGTCCACACGCGCCCCGCCTGGATCGCGCGGCCGAAGCGATAGGCTCGCGTGCCGTCGCGCGTCCACACGCCCGCGCCGAGGCCGTAGAGCGTGTCGTTGGCGATTTCCAGCGCTTCCTCTTCTGTCTTGAAAGTCGTGACCGACACGACGGGTCCGAAAATTTCCTCCTGGAAGATGCGCATCTTGTTGTGGCCGCGGAAGACGGTGGGTTTCACGTAATAACCGTCGCCGAGTTCGCCGGTGAGTGTGTTGCGCTCGCCGCCGATCAGGCATTGCGCGCCTTCCTGCTTGCCGAGGTCGATATACGAGAGGATCTTCTCGAGCTGCTCCTGCGAGGCCTGCGCGCCGATCATCGTTTTCGTGTCGAGCGGGTGGCCCTGCTGGATCGCCGCTACGCGCTTGAGCGCGCGCTCCATGAAGCGGTCATAGATCTTCTCGTCGATCAGCACGCGCGACGGGCACGTGCACACCTCGCCCTGGTTGAGCGCGAACATCGCGAACCCTTCGAGCGCCTTGTCGAAATAACTGTCGTCGTGGTCGAGCACGTCGGCGAAGAAGATGTTCGGGCTCTTGCCGCCCAGCTCCAGCGTCACGGGAATGAGGTTCTGGCTCGCGTACTGCATGATGAGGCGGCCCGTGGTCGTTTCGCCCGTGAAGGCGATCTTGGCGATGCGCTTGCTCGAGGCGAGCGGCTTGCCGGCTTCGAGCCCGAAGCCGTTCACCACGTTGAGCACGCCGGGCGGCAGCAGGTCCTGGATCAGTTCGGTGAGCACGAGGAACGACGCGGGTGTTTGCTCGGCGGGCTTGAGCACCACGCAGTTGCCGGCCGCGAGCGCGGGCGCGAGCTTCCAGGCGGCCATGAGAATCGGGAAGTTCCACGGAATGATCTGGCCGACCACGCCCAGCGGCTCATGGAAGTGATACGCGACCGTGTCGTGATCGATCTCGGAGATGCCGCCTTCCTGCGCGCGCACGCAGCCCGCGAAATAGCGGAAGTGGTCGGCGGCGAGCGGGATGTCCGCGGCGAGCGTTTCGCGCAGCGGCTTGCCGTTGTCGATGGTCTCGGCCACGGCGATCTTGTGGAGGTTCTGCTCGATGCGATCGGCGATGCGGTTGAGAATGTTGGCGCGCTCGGCGGACGAGGTCCTGCCCCATGCGGCTTTCGCTTTGTGTGCGGCGTCGAGCGCGAGTTCGATGTCGGCTTCGCGCGAGCGCGCAATGGACGTGAACGCGTGGCCCGTGATGGGCGAGATATCGTCGAAATACTCGCCGCCGAGCGGCGCCACCCACTCGCCGCCGATGAAGTTGCCATACTGCTTCTTGTACGGGAATTCCGTGGTCAGGAATTGCATGTCCGCGTGATTCATCTGCGTGCTCCTCAATGTTCTCGATCTCGATATGGACGGGCGCAGCCAGGCTGCGCTACCGCGGCACGCTAACGCGAGAACCATGCCAGCGCGCCGGCGCAGTGGCGCGCTGCCGGGCAGTCGCGGCTCAGCGCGTCCATGCATTCCGGAATGCGCGGCGCGCGGGCCTGCGGGGCGGAGAAACGATTGCGTCAGGCCGGAACAGAGGCGCGGCCAACTGCTCAAGAAGTGAACAGCCCGGGCGCGCAACAGTGGCGGGGGTCGAAGATTTGCCGCGCGCGGGCCTCACTTGCGGTAGGCTTTGCACCCGTAACAGTCAGGAGAGTCTGCATGTCGAGTACATTCGTTTGCCGCAACCAGTCGTGCGGCACCCCGTGGGATCAGAGCGAGGTCGTGATCAAGAACGAAGGGCAGGGGCCCTTGTTCCGGTGTCCCTTGTGCGGCGCCCGCAACTACCTGGAACAGTTCGAGGACGACGACGGGAACGTCGTTTATGAACAGGTGGACGGCAAGCCGTTCCTCTGAGCGCTGGCGGGTGGACGATCTGGACTGCGCGCCTGATGCCGGCGGGAGTCCGAAAAGCTGGGCACCCGGACCTCAGTTCAATCGTCTGGATCCCGAAGTTTTTCGCCGCCGTCCGTGCGGTTGCAGACATGGACGGCGTGGCAAGTGCCTGAGCGGCCTGCCGCTGCACGGCGAAGCGTGAGAGCCGGCCAGCGAGGTGCCGCTTTCAGCGGCGTCCATCTCCAATTTAGTCGGACTATTTGTTACCTATCCATACGGGTAGGCTGGCGAGCGCCCCGGAGCGTCCTACAGTACTTCATACGATAAGAAACCACGGCGGGACCAACGGGGAAAGCCATGACATTCGTCGAACAGGAAATCGCGCACATCGCGCGCGTGATGCCGCCGTCGCTGGCTGGCGATTTCGAGATACCGGTGATGGGTGTTGCGTACTGGCGCAAGCGCCTGCACGCGCTTCTGAGGCAAAACCATCTGACTCACGTTCAGCTTTCGACCGTCGACACGCTGCTGCGCCAGCTCGACGGCTTCGAGGCGCTCGGCCGCTGGCTGCCGCGCCCGAAGCAGGCATCGCGCCACGTGAGGCGCGTGAAGTAACCCAGGCCAGTGGCCGCGCAGAAATGCAAAAAGCCCGATCGCAAGGATCGGGCTTTTTGGCTGAATTCGCTGGTGGGGCGTGAGTGACTCGAACACTCGACCTACGGATTAAGAGTCCGCTGCTCTACCAACTGAGCTAACGCCCCCAACAGAAAAAAGATTATGCAGGACTTTTCTGAGCTTGGCAAGCTCTCCCTGCAAATTTTCCGAAAATAGTTTGTCGAGGCTGCGGCGCAAACTTCGGCTGCCCAGGCGTTTGTACCTTTACCGCGAGGGCCGTCCCGGCCCGGTATGATGTCGCCACTGCCTGGCCTCGGGCCAGCTTTCAAGCCAGTCGCTGTGCACCGCCTGTTCGCCGAAGCTGGCAGCGGACGGCCGCAATCGGCTGGAATCGTCGCACGGCAATCCACAAAGGCAAACGATGGACGACAACGCAATCGACGCGCTGCTGGAGCGCGTGCTGGCCCCGTGGGTGCGCGCGCTCGGGATGAAGCCCGTCGAGGTCTCGGAAGACAGCGCCACCCTGCGCCTGCCGTTTTCCGGCGAGTTGCGGCATTCGGGCGGCGTGATCTGCGGCCAGGTGTTCATGGCGGCGGCGGACACGGCCATGATCGTCGCGATCACGGCCGCGCTCGGCGGCTTCAAGCCCATGACGACCGTTGCGCTGAACACCAGTTTCATGCGCGCGGTGCGCAAGGGCGACGTGCTCGTGACGGCCCGCGTGCTGCGCACGGGCCGCAATCTGGTGTTCGGCGAAATAGAACTCTACGACGAAGACGGCCGGATGGCCGTTCACGCAACCTCGACTTACGCGCTGCTCGATTAAGCTTGGCGCTTCCGATCGTTTTCGGTCGCTTCGAAGGACGTAGAAGGCATGTTCGATCAGGTGGTTTTCGCCGGCGGCGGCAATCGCTGCTGGTGGCAGGCGGGGTTCTGGGACATCGTGCAGCCCGAGCTGCGCATTCGCCCGCGCGTCATTACGGGCATCTCGGCGGGCGCGGCCACCGCGTGCATGCTCTACACGCGCGACGCCGACTGGGTCATGCGCTACTACGAGGAAGCCCTGCGCCACAACAAGCGCAATGCCTACTGGGGCAATCTGCTGCGCGGCGAGTCGGTGTTTCCGCATTACCGCATCTATCGCCAGGCGCTGCTCGACATCTATGGCGAGCCGTTCACGCAGCTACAGGATGCCCCTGAGATCCGCATCGGCGTGTCGCATGTACCGCGCTGGCTCGGCGCGCGCAGCGCCGTGGCAGCGGGTCTCATTGCGTACAACATCGAAAAGCACATCCGCAAGACGCTGCATCCCACGCTCGGGCGTCGGCTCGGGTTCCATCCGGAGTTCGTGACGGCGCAGGAGTGCGCGAGCGTCGAGGATCTGGCCGATCTCATCCTGCAGTCGTCATGCACGCCGCCGTTCACGCCGGTGCTGCGGCGCGACGGCCGCCCGGTGCTCGACGGCGGCATGGTCGACAACGTGCCGGTCGGCGCGCTCGACGACTCGCCTGGCAACGTACTGGTGATGGTGACGCGGCTCTATCCGCGTCCGCAGATGTTCGTGGTGCGGCATCAGGCGATACAGGGTGTGCAGCAGCGCCTTTACGTGCAGCCGTCGGCCAGGGTGCCGATCTCGAGCTGGGACTACACGAGCCCGCAGCAGATGCAGCACGCCTACAACCTCGGCCGCGTGGACGCAGAGCGTTTCCTCGCGCGTTTGCCCGAGGTCATGGAAGCGGCCGCTAACGCCTGAGCGCACGCGGCCGCATCGAAATCACACAAAGTCCCGTGAAGGGCGGCGCACGCCGCCCCGCGCAACTGCGCTTACTTGCGGCGGCCGCCTTGCAGCGCTTCGGGGTTGGCGACGTTCGCGTGATCGCCCGAGTCGAACGCGAGGATGTTGCGGAACGCGGCGCCGAAGTACAGCTCGTAGCTCTCGCGCTCCACATAGCCGATGTGCGGCGTGCAGATCACGTTTTCCATGCGCAGCAGGCTGTAGCCCTGCAGGATCGGCTCGCTCTCGTACACGTCGATCGCGACCATGCCCGGCCGGTTGTGCGAAAGCGCGCCGAGCAGCGCGTTTTCTTCCATCAGCTCCGCGCGGCTCGTGTTGACGAGCAGCGACGTGGGCTTCATGCGCAGCAGATCTTCCTGCTTGACGATCCCGCGCGTGTCATCGTGCAGGCGTAAATGTAGCGAGAGCACGTCGCTCTCTTCGAAAATCGCCTCGCGGCTTGCGGCGGCTTCATAGCCGTCGGCGCGCGCCGCTTCGAGTGAATGCTCGCGGCCCCATACCAGCACGCGCATGCCGAAGGCCTTGCCGTAGCCGGCCACGAGCCGGCCGATCTTGCCGTAGCCCCAGATGCCGAGCGTCTGACCGCGCATCACCTGGCCGAGGCCGAAGTTGGGCGGCATAGCCGAGGTCTTGAGGCCCGACTGTTGCCACGCGCCCTGCTTGAGGTTGGCGACGTACTGCGGAATGCGGCGCTGCGCGGCCATGATGAGCGCCCACGTGAGCTCGGCGGGCGCGACCGGCGAACCGGTGCCTTCGAGCACGGCGATGCCGCGTTCGGTGCAGGCCTCGATGTCGATGTGCGGACCGGCCTTGCCCGTCTGGCTGATCATGCGCAGATGCGGGAGTTTGTCGAGCAGTTGCGAGGTAATGCGCGTGCGTTCGCGAATCAGGACAAGCGCGTCGACTTCGGCGAGGCGGCTGGCGAGCTGGCCGAGGCCGCGCACTGTGTTGTTGAAAACCTTGACCTCGTGGTCGGCGAGCAGTTGAAAGCAGTCGAGCTTGCGGACGGCGTCCTGGTAGTCGTCAAGGATGGCAATTTTCATGGCGGCGGGTTGTTTTGCGTGTTTTGCATCGCGCCTTTCGTAGCGCGACTTCGGTGTTTATCTGGTGGTTATCCCACTATGCAGCGCCGGGAAGGCTGGTATGAATATGGGGAGCCTTCACGTCGCTCGCCGCGTGCAGCAGCAGGTATTGCAATTGCGCAAACCCGAGGCTACGCACGCAGGTTTTTGACGCGGCAATCAGCCGCGAATCTGCAACTTTTAACAGCTTGTCGGGCTCCGATGCAAGCCGCTTTACAGACGGTTTCGAACCCCAGGCCAAAGGACCTTGACGACCTGCCCAACTGCGCGAATCGGTTCATGTGTCGATCTGCCAGTCGACATTCGGTTCGCATGAGTGGCGCCTCTCGCATGCAGCGTCGAAAAGGGCCGATTTCTTTTTTACAGCCCTAAAAAATGGAGACAGCTCGATGAACCATCCCGACTACCAAGCCCAGGCCGCCGCGCAGGTGCCAGCCTGGGTCAGGCACCGGAAACTGATCGACTGGGTGCAGAAAATCGCTGCGCATACGCAGCCGGATCGCATCGTGTGGTGCGACGGCTCCCAGCAAGAATACGACCGCCTGTGTGCGCAGATGGTCGAGGCCGGCACGATGCGCCGCCTCAATCCGCAGAAGCGTCCGAATTCGTATCTCGCGTGCTCCGACCCCTCGGACGTCGCGCGCGTCGAAGACCGGACCTTCATCTGTTCCCCGAATCAGGAAGATGCCGGCCCCACCAACAACTGGGTCGCGCCTGCCGAAATGCGCGCGACGCTCGATGGCCTGTTCGCAGGCTCGATGCGCGGCCGTACGATGTATGTCGTACCGTTCTCGATGGGCCCGCTCGGCTCGCCCATCGCGCATATCGGCGTGGAGCTGTCCGATAGCCCCTACGTCGTCGCGAACATGCGCATCATGACGCGCATGGGCCGCGCCGTGTACGACGTGCTCGGCGAAGACGGCGCATTCGTGCCGTGCGTGCACAGCGTGGGCGCGCCGCTCGCGGCAGGCGGGAAGGACGTGCCGTGGCCGTGCAACACGACGAAGTACATTGTCCACTTCCCGCAAACGCGCGAGATCTGGAGCTATGGCTCGGGTTACGGCGGCAATGCGCTGCTCGGCAAGAAATGCTTCGCGCTGCGCATCGCATCGACCATGGGCCGCGACGAAGGCTGGCTCGCAGAACACATGCTGATTCTCGGCGTGCGTTCGCCGGAAGGCCGCAAGTACCACGTCGCGGCGGCGTTCCCGTCGGCGTGCGGCAAGACCAATTTCGCCATGCTGATTCCGCCGCCCGCCATGAACGGCTGGGAAATCACCACGATCGGCGACGATATTGCATGGATCAAGCCCGGCGCCGATGGCCGCCTCTACGCGATCAACCCGGAGGCGGGCTACTTCGGCGTGGCGCCGGGCACCGGCGAGAAGACCAACTTCAACGCCATGGCGACGCTCAAGGAGAACGTGATCTTCACAAACGTCGCCCTGACCGACGACGGCGACGTCTGGTGGGAAGGCATGACCGACGAGCCGCCCGCGCACGCGATCGACTGGCTGGGCAACGACTGGACCCCCGCCATCGGCAAGGAGACCGGCCGCAAGGCCGCGCATCCGAACGCGCGCTTCACGGCGCCCGCGTCGCAGTGCCCGTCGATCGATCCCGAGTGGGAAAACCCCAAGGGCGTGGCCATCGATGCGTTCATCTTCGGCGGCCGCCGTTCGACCACGGTGCCGCTCGTGACCGAGGCGCGCGACTGGACCGAGGGCGTGTACATGGCCGCGACCATGGGCTCGGAAACCACGGCTGCGGCCGCGGGGCAGCAGGGCGTGGTGCGCCGCGATCCCTTCGCGATGCTGCCGTTCTGCGGCTACAACATGGCCGACTACTTCGGCCATTGGCTCGACGTGGGCGAACGCCTTGCCAGGAGCGGCGCGACGGTGCCGCGCATCTTCTGCGTGAACTGGTTCCGCAAGGGGCCGGACGGCAAGTTCGTATGGCCGGGCTTCGGCGAGAACATGCGCGTGCTCGAGTGGATGGTGCGCCGTATCGAGGGCAAGGCCACGGGCGGCGAGCACGCATTCGGCGTGTCGCCTCGCTACGGCGACCTCGACTGGAGCGGCCTGAACTTCAGTGAGGCGCAGTTCGAGCAGGTGATTTCGATAGACGCCGACGCCTGGCGCGCCGAACTCGCGCTGCACGCCGAACTGTTCGACAAGCTGGCTCATGGCTTGCCGCAAGTGTTGAAGGACGCCCGCAAGGCGCTGGAAACACGCCTGTGAGTATGTGATGTGAGCGCTCGCTAACCAAATGGCCGCCCTCGGGCGGCCATCTTCATTTTCGGGGTCGAATGTGTTGATGCGATGCAGAGGCCCGTCTGTTTGGTGGTTGAGCGGCTATTTCGCTGCAACGCGCAAAATTGTTTCTTCTGCGGTAACAATTGGACCCCCGTTAATGCATTTTGGGGTGCAGTCGAAGAATTCGTAAAGAAAATAAGGGCTTCGGAGGCAACTTCTGCAGGATTTCCGCTGTCGTAGGAGAATTCGCGGTTTCCTCCGCTGATTAACAGCGGGGTAGCAACAGGCAGGAGTTGTCTCATGGATCATTTGCAGTCGATGCGAGTATTCGTCAAAGTGGCCGACCTCGGCAGTTTCGCCCGGGCCGCTTCTGCGATGGATATCTCCAACGCGGTTGCGACGCGGCATGTTGCCGACCTCGAAGGTCGGCTCGGCACGCGTTTGCTCAACCGCACGACCCGCAGTCTCTCCCTGACCGAATCGGGTCAGGTCTATCTCGAGCGCGCCCGCCAGATTCTCGATGAACTCGAGGATGTCGAACAGATGGTCGTCGCGCGTAATCACGAGCCCGTCGGCACGCTGCGCATCGTCGCGCCGGTCGTGTTCGGGCTCCACAATCTCGCTCCCGTGCTGCAGACGTACACGCAGCGCTATCCGCAGGTCATTCCCGACGTCACGTTGGTGGACCGTCAGGTCGATCTCGTCGAAGAGGGCTTCGATCTGGGCGTCGTGACGGCGCGCCAGATGCGCAGCGCCAGCATCGTCACGCGCCGGCTCACCACGGGCTGCATGACCGTGTGCGCCACCCCGGCGTACCTCGAAAAGCACGGCACGCCCACGCGCCCCGAGCACCTCATGGAGCATCCGAGCCTCTCGCTGCCCTCCGAATACTGGGGCGACGAGCGCGTTTTCACGGGGCCGGACGGCGAAGTGCGCGTGCGCCCGACCAACGTGATCGTGGCGAACAACACCGAGATGCTGCGCCAGTTCGCGCTGCTCGGCATGGGCATCGCGATTCTGCCGAGCTACCTGATCGGCCGCGACATGACGCGCGGGCGCCTCGTGCGGCTGCTTGGCGACTATCGTCTGCCGCAGGTGGAGATCAACGTCGCGTATCCGAGCCGCCGTCACCTGCCGGCCAAGGTGCGCACGTTTATCGACCATCTCGTCGAGCACTTCAGCCAGACGCCCAACAGCCAGCTTGGCGAGCAGTGGGTCAAGGACGGCCTCGCGCGCCCGGCGGTGGCGGCACGCAACGGCGTTGCGAGCGACGACTACGATGGCGTGCAGCCTGCGCCGGGCGGGAGCCTGCACGACGGCGAGCGCAACGGCATGGACGGCGAGCGCGCACCGAAAGCCGCGCGCGCTTCGGCGGCACGTACCCGGACATCGGCAATTTCGCCGCTATGAGCCCGATATCCCTGCTCATCGGTCGATAAAAAAGGCGCAGCTTCGTGAGAAGCTGCGCCTTTTTGCTTTGCTGCGCCTGAGGCCGGTGACGGCCCGCGCAAGGCGCGCTTTGGACCCTGTCGCTTAGGACCCTGTCTTACGCGTCGGGGTCTTGCGGGCGGCGGTTTTGCGCGCCGGTGCGGCTTTGGCGGCCGCCGTCTTGCGCGCTGGCTTCGCCTTGCCTTCTTCTGCCGAATCCGCCGCGTCGTTCGCGGCATCGACGGTAGCCTCGGCCGCTGCGGCCGACTTCTTCGCGACAGTCCTGGCCGCCGCCGTCTTTGCGCTCGGCTCCTTCTTCTCGAACTCGAAGCCGATCTTGCCGTCCGGCTGCTTGACGAGGAAAGCCTTGAAGTTGCGGCCCGTACGCGAAGACTTGAAGTTGGCCAGCAAGTCCGTGCGGCCTTCAGCCAGCAGTTTCGCCATCTGCTCGCGCGCAATCTCCTGCTGCAGGATCACCTTGCCCGAACGGAAGTCGCAGGTCTTCGGATTCGCGACCGAGTGCTCGCACACGTAGCTCATGCCGTGTTCGTACACGCGTGCCTTGCACTTCGGGCACGCGCCCACCGGTTCCTGCTGCGAGAAGTCGGGCGCTTCGCCGTCTTCCGCGCCGGAGTCCTGGCCAAAATCGAACTCGAGCTTGTAGTTCTTGATTTCGTCGTCGAACGAGAGCTTGAGGATGGCCGAGAACGGCCGGCCCATCTTGCTGCGGAAGCCCGAGAGCGGGCCGATCGTCTTGTTCTGCAGCAACTCTTCCACTTCGGGGATTTCGAACTGACGGCCGCCCGGAATCTTCGAGATCGAGAACTCGCACTTCGTGCATGCGAAGCGGCGGTAGTTTTCCTTCACCTGGCCACCGCAGTTCGGACACGGCGTTTGAAGCGTCGCGTAGTCGCCGGGGATCGTGTCCGAGTCGTATTCCTTCGCGCGCTTCACGATGGTCTGCGTCATGCGGGCGATTTCCTGCATGAACGCGTCGCGCGGCAGCTTGCCGCGCTCCATCTGCGAAAGCTTGTACTCCCATTCGCCGGTGAGTTCCGGCGCGGTGAGCTCTTTCACACCGAGACCGCGCAAGAGCGTCATGAGCTGGAAGGCCTTGGCCGTCGGGATCAGTTCGCGGCCCTCGCGCACGAGATACTTTTCGCCGAGCAGACCTTCGATGATCGCCGCACGCGTGGCCGGCGTGCCAAGGCCCTTGGCGGCCATGGCCTCGCGCAGCTCTTCGTCGTCCACGAGCTTGCCCGCGCCTTCCATGGCCGAAAGCAGCGTCGCTTCGTTGTAGCGCGCAGGCGGCTTGGTCACGAGCTGGTGCGCCGCGATCTTGTCGGTCTTGACCTTCTCGTCCTTCTTCACCGGCACGAGGTTGGCGTCGTCGCCGCCCGCGTCGCGGCCATAGACCTGCAGCCAGCCCGGCTCGACCAGCACCTTGCCTTCGGTCTTGAAGTGATGTCCGGCGACTTCGGTGATACGCGTGGTGACGCGATATTCCGCCGCCGGGAAGAACACGGCGAGGAAGCGCTTGACGACGAGGTCGTACAGCTTCTGCTCGGGTTCCGAGAGCGATTTCGGTGCCTGCAGCGTGGGGATGATGGCGAAGTGGTCGCTGATCTTCGAGTTGTCGAAAATGCGCTTGTTCGGCTTCACCCAGCCCTTGTCGAGCACCTGCTTCGCGTGCGGCAGGTAGTTGTTGCTCTCCTTGAGCATTTCGAGCGTTTCTTTCACCGTGCCCATGTAATCCTCGGGCAGCGCGCGCGAATCGGTACGCGGGTAGGTGAGTACCTTGTGCTTTTCGTACAGCGCCTGGGCGAGGCCAAGCGTGTTCTTGGCCGAAAAGCCGAAGCGGCCATTGGCTTCACGCTGCAGGCTCGTCAGGTCGAAGAGCGCGGGCGAGAGCTGGGTGGACGGCTTCGATTCTTCGGTGACCGTGCCTTCGCGGCCATGGCAGGCCGCGACGATGGTCTCGGCTGCCGGCAGGCTCCAGAGGCGCGAATCGCGCTTTTCCGGATCGAACTCGTCCTTCTTGAATTTCGGGTCAAACCAGCGGCCTTCGTAGAAGCCGTTTGCGCAGACGAACTCCGCACGCACTTCCCAATAATCGCGCGGGATGAATCGGCGGATTTTCTCTTCGCGTTCGACGACGATCGACAAGGTCGGCGTCTGAACGCGGCCAACCGTCGTGAGGAAGAAGCCGCCGCCCTTGCTGTTGAAGGCGGTCATCGCGCGCGTGCCGTTGATGCCGACAAGCCAGTCGGCTTCCGAGCGGCAGCGGGCCGCGTCGGCGAGCGGCTGCATGTCGTGGTCGCTGCGCAGGTTCGCGAAGCCGTCGCGGATCGCCTGCGGCGTCATCGACTGGAGCCACAGGCGCTGGACCGGCTGCTTCGCCTTCGCGTGCTGCGCGATCAGGCGGAAGATCAGTTCGCCCTCGCGCCCCGCGTCGCAGGCGTTGATGAGCTGCGTGACGTCCTTGCGCTTCATCAGCTTGTTGAGCACCTTGAGCCGCGACTCGCTCTTGGCGATCGGGTTCAGGTCGAAGTGCGGCGGGATCACGGGCAGGTGAGCGAAGCTCCATTTGCCGCGCTTGACCTCGTATTCTTCCGGCGCTGCGATTTCCAGCAGATGGCCGACCGCCGACGAGAGCACGTAGTCGTCGCTCTCGTAGTACTCGTCATGCTTGGTAAAACCGCCCAGCGCGCGCGCGATGTCGTTCGCGACGGATGGCTTCTCGGCGATGATCAGAGCTTTGGACATGACTGGTTGCTTGTGGGTGTATCCGGTTGGCGCCCCGGGGCCGATGCCGCCTGAATGGGCGCTTGGGCGCGATGCCCTGCGTTGCTGCCCCGCTCGGGGGGCCGTTCTCGACCGCTTTATAGCACATGGCGCGTCGGAGTCGATTTTTGCGTCATCTCATGACGACACCGGCGCAAGCGCCAGGGCGCCCAATCATAAGGGCGCGCCAGGCCGCGCGGCAAGCGCCGTGCCTGATCGGGGTCGGATGCAGGTTGCGCTCAGACCGCGCTGAGGGCGGGGCGCAGCTTGGGCGCGTCGGACACACCCGGTAGCGCGGAGAGGTCCGAGAGCATGCGCTCGACCACGGCGGCGTGCGGCAGGACCGTGCCGAAAAAGCGCGTGGCGTGACCGTCTTCGATCAGGATGGTCGGGAAGTTTTCGACATCGAGGTCGTCGAAGCGGTCGGCATGGGTTTCGATGTCGATGTACGCGAAGCAGACGTCGGGATGCGCCTCGGCGATGCGGTCGAACGTGGCACGGTAGTCGCGGCACGTGCCGCACCACTGCGCGCACAGGCACGCGACGAACAGCGTGTCCTGATTGCTGACGCGCTCGGCGATCTTGTCGGCGTCGGTGTCGAGGTCTAGCGCGGGCATGGTCGTTCCTTGCGTTCTCTTATATATAGAGCGGAGTATTTGGCGCGAATGTATCATGGCGGCGCGCGGGCGGTGTTGCCCCCCAATCCGCGGCATCAGCCGCGCGACGCCCGCACGAACCAGCCGCCCGGCAGGGCGTCGAGGTGTCCCGCGAGTTCGAGTTGCAGCAGCGTGCCTTGCAGCACCGCTTCGGCCATGTCGGTGCGCTGCGCGAGAATTTCAACCGTGGCCGGCGCGTGACCGAGCGCTTCGAGCAGGCGCCGGGCTTCGGCGCCCAGGCTGGCGGGCGATTTTCGTGCTTCAGCGCGATGCACAGGCGGCGGCTCGGGGCGTGGGAATTCGAGCGCCAGCTGTGGCGTTTCGTCTGTGCCTTCGCGCTGCATGCGCTCGAACGGAACCGGGATTTTCCGGCTTTGGCGGCGTCGTTCCCGCGGCGACGCGCTCGCGCGCCCAGTACCCGGGGGCGGCTCGACATTGAGCGCGTCGAGCACCTCTTCGGGCGATTCGACCAGCTGCGCCCCCTGCTTGATGAGCCCGTGGCAGCCGCGCGTGAGCGGCGCGTGAATCGAGCCGGGCAGCGCGAACACGTCGCGTCCCATTTCGTTGGCGAGCCTCGCCGTGATGAGCGAGCCGGATCGTTGCGCGGCCTCGACCACCACCACGCCTTCGACGAGCGCGGCAATCACGCGGTTGCGCTGCGGAAAGTTCGCGGAGCGCGCCGGGGTGCCGAGCGGCCATTCGGAGACGAGCGCGCCATGTGCGGCGATTTCCATGGCGAGCGGATGATGGGCCGGCGGATAGACGAGATCCGCGCCGGTGCCGATCACGGCGACGGTGCCGCCAGGCTCGTGGAGCGCGCCTCGATGCGCGGCGCCGTCCACGCCGAGCGCGAGCCCCGAGACGACGGTGAGACCCGACGCGGCGAGGGTGCGTGCGAAGCGCGCTGCGTCCTCCAGCGCCTGCGGCGTGGCGTTGCGGCTGCCCACGACGGCGACGGCGCGTGCGTGGAGCAGTTCGAGACGGCCCTTTGCGTAGAGCAGCGGCGGTGGATCGGGCGTGTCGAGCAGGCGGGCCGGATAGGCCGGATCGGCAAGCGTGATGAGCGCGTTGCCGGGAGCCGCTCGCCACGCCTGCAAGGCTTCGAGTTGTGCCGCGAAGTCCGGCCGGGGCGCGGCGAGGACGGCGTGTGCGGCTTGCGCACCCGCCACCGCGGCGAGCGCAGCGAACGGCTGGGACAGCACGCTTTGAGGCAGGCCGAACGCGCCGAGCAGCGCCCGCAGCGCAGCGGGCCTCAAGCCGCGCGCGAGGCCGAGGCGCAGCCAGGCGGCCGGTTCCCCGGCCGACATGGGCAAGGCCGCCGGCATGGCGTTCCCCGGGCGCGGACGGTTTGCCGCACCTCGTGATAAAATTTTCACCATCCGAAATACACCGTGGCGTCCTTGCCCGTGGCCTTGCGCGCACCCACCTTCGGGGGCAGCGCGTCCGCACGGGCGATAAGCGTGTTCAACGTTGAATTGCGGCCCTTTCGTCCGAATATGAAGGGATATCCTCCGTTTCCGGCGTGGGACCCGCAAGCTGGCCGAATGGCCAGGCCGCGCATCGTTCCCTGTGTCTGGCTCTTTCAGGCGCCCAACGAGAAACCCGTCAAATCATGGCTCTACTGAATATTCTTCATTACCCGGACAAGCGTCTGCACAAGATCGCGAAGCCGGTCGAGGCGGTCAACGACCGCATCCGCAAGCTGGTCGCCGACATGGCCGAAACCATGTACGCCGCGCCGGGTGTCGGTCTGGCGGCCACCCAGGTCGACGTGCATGAGCGCGTCGTGGTGATCGACGTTTCCGACATGCACGACGAGCTGCGCGTGTTCATCAACCCGGAAATCATCTGGTCGAGCGACGAGCGCGAAGTGCATGAGGAAGGCTGTCTTTCCGTGCCGGGCATCTACGATGAAGTCGAGCGCGCGGAAAGGGTGCGCGTGCGCGCGATGAACGAAAAGGGCGAGACTTACGAGGTGGACTGCGAAGGGCTGCTCGCCGTGTGCATCCAGCACGAAATGGATCATCTGATGGGCAAGGTGTTCGTCGAGTACCTGTCGTCGCTCAAGCAAACGCGCATTCGCAGCAAGATGAAGAAGCTCGAACGCGCGATGTAATCGCGAACTGACCGTCTCTTTCTTCATCCACCTGCCGCCACACCGAGCGCCCATGAGCCACACCCTTCGCGTCATCTTTGCCGGCACGCCGGAATTCGCCGCCGCGGCGCTCGCGGCGATTCACGAAGCGGGCTTTGCCGTGCCGCTCGTCCTGACCCAGCCCGACCGCCCGGCAGGCCGCGGCATGAAGCTGCAGGCAAGCCCGGTCAAGCGCTATGCGCAGGAGCACGGCATGGCCGTCGCCCAGCCGCCGTCGCTGCGCCGTACCGGCAAGTATCCGCAGGAAGCCGCCGCGGCGCTGGACCTGCTGCGCGCCACGCCGCACGACGTGATGGTGGTCGCAGCCTACGGGCTGTTGCTGCCGCAGGAAGTGCTGGACATCCCGCCGCGCGGCTGCATCAACATTCATGGATCCATCCTGCCGCGCTGGCGCGGCGCGGCGCCGATCCATCGCGCGATCGAAGCCGGCGATACCGAAACCGGCATCACGCTCATGCAGATGGACGCGGGGCTCGACACCGGCCCGATGATCTCCGGGGTGCGTACGCCGATCGCGCCGGGCGACACCACGGCGACGCTGCACGACCGCCTGGCGCAGCTCGGCGCGAAGCTGATCGTGGACGGGCTCGTCGCGCTCGAGCGCGACGGCGCGCTGCCCGCCACGCCGCAGCCGGCAGAGGGGGCAACTTACGCCGAAAAGATCGGCAAACAGGAAGCCGCGCTCGACTGGCGCCGCTCAGCGCTCGCGCTCGCGCGGCAGATTCGCGCCTTCGACCCGTTCCCGGGCGGCGCAGCCACGCTCGATGGCGCACAGCTGAAGCTGTGGGCAGCCGAGCCCGTAGCGCGTTCGGCGGGCGGCGCCGCCGAGCCTGGCGAGATTCTCGAAGTGAGCCCGGCGGGCGTAGTGGTGGCCTGCGGAGAGGGCGCGCTGCGCCTCACGCAGCTGCAAAAGCCGGGCGGCAAGCGGCTGCCCGCCCGCGAATTCCTGGCCGGCATGCCGCTGGCGGCGGGGCAGCGTTTTCAGTTGCCCGAGCCTCCTGCGGCCTGAGCCGGGGCTTACGCCAGCGCCCGAAAAGGCGCCGCCAGGCCAAATGCCGCGCGGTTCCCGGCGCGCTAGAATCAATGGCGTATGAAGCGCGTTTTTCGATTTTGAGGTTGTCATGCCCGGCATCACCCATTTCGGTTTCTTTCTCGTCGCCGTATTTCTGCTGAACGTGACGCCGGGACCCGACACGGCCTATATCGTCGGCCGCAGCGTCGCGCAGGGCCGCGGCGCGGGCCTCGTTTCCGCACTGGGTATCTCGGCGGGCTGCTGTGTGCACACGCTCGCCTGTGCGTTCGGGTTGACCGCGCTGCTCGCGGCGTCGGCCACGGCGTTCACGGTCATCAAGATCGTCGGAGCGATGTATCTCGTGTATCTGGGCGTGCGGCTCGTCCTCACGAAACACGAGGTCGGGCCGGTCGAGGGCGCTGCGCAAGCCGCGCCGCCTGCCGCCGCCCCGCGCCCGCTGCGCCAGCTCTTCGTGTCGGGTTTCTGCACGAATGTGCTCAACCCGAAGGTGGTGTTGTTCTTCGTGTCGTTTTTCCCGCAGTTCGTGACCACGGGGACGGAGCATAAAGCGCTCGCTTTCCTCACGCTCGGCGCCGTGTTCGTCGTGATGAGCACGGTCTGGAACAGCTTCGTCGCATGGGTGGCGGGCAGCGTCACGCGGCGCTTTGCGGGCAAGGCGGGCGTGAAGAAGTGGCTCGACCGCACGGTCGGCTCGGCGTTTGTCGGCTTGGGCCTGAAGCTCGCCACGGCCACCCGCTGAGGTTGAATTTTTCGCATCGGCCCATATCTAACAAATCGCTTACAATGCGCTTCGCCTGGCGCCAGCTGACCGGCTGGCGGCGGGCGTTCAACGATCGATTTGATCCCCTGGTGGGTGAAGGAGCACAGCACATGTTCAACTGGGTCAAAACCGCGATGTTGATGGCCGCGATTACGGCCCTTTTCATCGTGATTGGCGGGCTGATCGGCGGGCATCGCGGGATGGTGCTGGCGCTGTTCTTCGCGCTCGCCATGAACTTCTTTTCGTACTGGTATTCGGACAAGATGGTCCTGCGCATGTATAACGCGCAGGAAGTCGACGAGACCACGGCGCCGCAGTTCTATCGCATGGTCCGCGATCTGGCCACGCGGGCTGGCCTGCCGATGCCGCGCGTCTATCTCATCAACGAGGACGCGCCCAACGCCTTCGCCACGGGCCGCAACCCCGAGCACGCCGCGGTCGCGGCGACCACGGGCATCCTGCGCGTGCTGTCCGAGCGCGAGATGCGCGGCGTCATGGCGCACGAACTGGCGCACGTGAAGCACCGCGACATCCTCATCTCGACCATCTCGGCCACCATGGCCGGCGCGATCTCGGCGCTCGCCAACTTCGCGATGATCTTCGGCGGTCGCGACGAGAACGGCCGGCCGGCGAATCCCATCGCGAGCATTGCCGTGGCGTTGCTCGCGCCGATCGCGGGCGCGCTGATCCAGATGGCGATTTCGCGTGCGCGCGAGTTCGAGGCGGACCGCGGCGGCGCGGAGATTTCGGGCGATCCGCAGGCGCTCGCCTCGGCACTCGACAAGATCCATCGCTATGCGCAAGGCATTCCGTTCCCGGCGGCCGAAGAGCATCCGGCCACGGCGCAGATGATGATCATGAACCCGCTGTCTGGCGGCGGCTTGCAGAACCTCTTCAGCACCCACCCGTCCACGGAGGAGCGCATCCGCCGCTTGATGGAGATGGCCGCGGGCGGCCGACGCTAAAGCGGGAACCGGCAACGGAATCAACGCCTCTTCGGAGGCGTTTTTTATTCAGCCCGTCGCCGCAGCGTCGCTGTTCACCTGCCGGGCGCCCGCTCGGGCGCAAACCCGCAACGCCCGTTGACGCAGGGAAACCACGAAGAACACGAAATAAACGCCGATGAACCAGGACACGTCGAGCGCGTAGTACACATGCCCGAACTTGACGGCGATCCAGGCGCCGATGAACGCCAGCGGTACGGCGTAGAAAAACACGCGATCCATCCGGTGAGCGTCGTTGCTGCTCTGGAAGAGCGAAACGTAGCAGCACGCGAAAAACGGCGCGATGTCGTATTCCTTCATTCTCGGGTTCAGCGCCAGACAGAACGCGAGCACGTAGAACAGCCTGCCCGGCACATTTTCGTTTTCGGCAACCATGAGCCGCCGCCCGCGCAATGGATTGACCGCGTACATGAACAGCGCCAGGACCACCAGTTCGTAGCACAGGACGTCTTCCAGGGGCGATAACGTGCGCACGTGCTGTTCGAGTATCCCGAACAGCACGAGGCCGGAATCGTTCTGGGCGAGCATCTGCCAGCGCAGCAGGGTTTCGAAGCCGGTCCACAGGCGCGGTTCCAGCGCGAGCTGCGCGAGGGTTGCGAGCGCAACGCACACGGGCACGGCGAAGCCATAGCGCATGCCTTTGGGGACAAAAAAGAACACGACGGCGTACGTCAGGAAATAGATCTTGATGGAGGCAAACAGGGCGATGAAAAAAGCCAGCGCGCAATACTTTGCCGCTGCGTTGCCGCCTCGCTGCGACGCATGCGGAGCGGCTTCCTGCGAAGCCGCATAAAAAAGCGCAATGATCAGCAGGTGGGCGAAGATCGCGAAATTCCCCGTGAGGATGCCGCCCACGCCCGCACCGCCGGTCAGAAACCCCAACGCACCGGCGACGACGAAGTCCGCATGCCTGATGCTGTACGCGAGATAGATCAGCGACGCGGCAACGAATGCCGGATAGAGCCAGTGAAACGGCACGCGCGAGAACAGATTCAGGAAGATGGGCGGATAGACGAAGGGGAATCCGTGCGGGATATAAGGATTCGCACCGCGCCTGAACTGATCCAGCGCGTACGCGTACACCTTGTAGTCCCAGAAGGGCGAGAACAGCTTACCGAGCCCCTGCTGGTACACGGAAAAAAGCGCAACGAAGGCGAGGAACGCGAAGTCGTTTTTCTTCCCGAGTAGTTTCATGATGGCCGCTATGACGCAGGGGGACGCGCGTTTTCTGTCGCCATCATGCGGCGGGCCGTTAGTCGGTATCCGCCAATATGTATCCCTGCGCTTTTCGCGACTCCTCGGCCTGCGGGCGCGGTGCCGTCAACGGGAATCGCGCCGGCCGGCGGTGTTGCGCGCTCGCCACGCTACAATGGCTCGCTTGTGCATCCTTGACGCCGCGATTGCCTGCGGCCCGCATCCGGTTTCTCCATGACATCGAGCCCATCCCGGCGACCCAGCAAGCCGTCTCCCGGCAAAAAGCGCTCCGCATCGCCCGCGCGTCAGCAGGGCGCGGCGCCGACGCGCAGCCAGGCCGTGCACCTGGCCCCCGATTCGCTGGGCTTTGCGCTCGACCAGGCCGCTCAGGCGGTCGGCGCGGTGCGCGCCGGTGCGGCGCTGCCCGCCGCGCTCGCAAGCGCCTTCGCCGCCTTGCCCGCCGACTTCGCGCCGCAGGCTCGCGGTGCCGTGCAGGACATCGCGTATCGCACCATGCGGCGGCTCGGCACCGCCGACTGGCTGATCCGGCAGCGCGTGAGCAAGGCGCCGCCGCCGCACGTCGCGAACGTGCTGGCCTGCGCGCTGGCGTTGCTCGCCGAAGACGAGGCGAGCGCCGCCTACACCCCGTTTACGGTCGTCGATCAGGCCGTGCGCGCCGTGGCCGCGCGCCGCGAGGCCGCCTTCGCGAAGGGGCTGGTCAACGCGGTGCTGCGCGGCTTTTTGCGCGAGCGCGAGACGGCGCTGGCCGCCGCCCAGGCCGATGAAACCGCCCGCTGGAACTATCCGCGCTGGTGGATCGACGCGGTGCGCGCCGCGTGGCCCACGCAGTGGCAGGCGATTCTCGCCGCGGGCAACACGCAGGGTCCGCTCACGCTGCGCGTGAATGCGCGCCGCACGAGCGCCGCCGAATACGTCCAGCGGCTCGCCGCCGAAAACATCGCCGCCACGCAGATCGGCGAGCACGCCGTGCGCCTCGCCGCTGCGTTGCCGGTCGATCGCATTCCCGGGTTCTTCGCGGGCGACGTGTCCGTGCAGGACGCCGGCGCGCAAGTGGCCGCGCAAATCCTCGGTGTGCGTGACGGCATGCGCGTGCTCGACGCGTGCGCGGCGCCCGGCGGCAAGAGTGGCCATCTGCTCGAGCTGGCCGACATCGACCTGATTGCGCTCGAAAGCGACGCGACACGCGCCGCACGCATCGGCGAGAACTTCGCGCGCCTCGGTTTCGCGCGGGACGACCCCGCGCATCCCATGCGGCGTGCACAGATCGTGGTCGGCGACGCGGGCAATCCTGCCGGGTGGCGCGACGGCGCAGGCTTCGATCGCATCCTCGCCGACGTGCCGTGCTCGGCCTCGGGCATCGTGCGCCGCCACCCGGACATCCGCTGGCTGCGCCGCGAAAGCGACATCGCGGCGCTCGCCGCCGAGCAGCGCCGCATCGTCGATGCGCTGTGGCCGCTCGTGAAGCCAGGCGGCGAACTGCTTTACGTGACCTGCTCGATCTTCCCCGTGGAAGGCGAGGCGCAGGCGCGCTGGTTTGAAAGCACCCACGCGGATGCGGTACGATTGGACGCCCCGGGGCAACTGCTGCCCGAGGCGTTCGGCGCGCCGGCCCGGGGGCCAGAAGATGGCGCAGCCGGCGAAGAGCGGCACGATGCCGCTGCAAAGGCCGAAGTGACGACAACTGTCTTTCCCGTTCCCGATCGCACCGCAGATCACGACGGATTCTTCTACGCGCGCTTTCAGAAACGGTGACCATCAAACGCTTCTTCCCGCTGCGCTTCGCGGCCCTGATCTGGCTGGTGCTTGCCGTCGTCGGCTTCGTCGCCGCCGCGCCGGCGCGCGCCGACTCGATCTCGGTTCAGCGCGCGTCGCTGCAGGCCGACAGCAACGGCTGGAGCCTCGACGCCCGCTTCGATTTCGACCTCAACAGCAGCCTGGAAGACGCGGTCAACAAGGGCATCCCGCTCTACTTCACCACCGACTTCGAACTCACGCGCGCGCGCTGGTACTGGTTCGACGAACAGCCGGTGAGCGTTTCGCAAAGCATTCGCCTGTCGTTCCAGCCGCTCACGCGCGAGTACCGCGTTTCGAGCGGCGGCCTGCAGCTCGGCTTCTCGACGCTCGCGGACGCGCTCGCGGTCATCAAGCACGTTACCTCCTGGCACGTGATCGACCGCAACGACGTGCATCCCGGCGAAACCTACACGGCCTCGGTGCGCATGCAGCTCGACGTCGCGCTGATGCCCAAGCCGTTCCAGATCGACGCCGTGAACAACCGCGACTGGAACCTCGCTTCCGACTGGAAGCGTTTTAACTTCACGGTGACCGAACGTGCTAAATAAAGTGCGCCGCGCCACCAGCTTCAGCAGCGTCGTCGTCAAGCTGCTCGTTTCCACCGTCGCGTTCACCGCGACGCTGCTGCTCGTCCTGCTCGCCGCGGCGAGCGCGAACACCGAGTTCTTCGACCGCTACTACGGCTGGCTCTACGCGGCCAATATCGTCGTCGCGCTGATCTTCCTGTCGGTGGTCACGGCGCTCATGATCGTGATCGTCGTGCGCCTGAGGCGCGGCAAGTTCGGCACGCGGCTGCTCGCGAAGCTCGCGTTCTTCTTCGCGCTCGTGGGCGTGGTGCCGGGCGGCATCATCTATATCGTTTCGTATCAGTTCGTCTCGCGCTCGATCGAGTCGTGGTTCGACGTGAACGTGGAAACCGCGCTCACCGCAGGCCTCAATCTCGGCCGCGGCATGCTCGACGCATCGCTGTCCGACCTGCAGACCAAGGGTCGTCTGATGGCGGAGCAGATCGCGAGCGGCGACGCCGCGGGCACGACGCTCACGCTCCTGCGCGCGCGCGACCAGTTCGGCGTGCAGGACGCGATGATCGTCGAGCCGGTGCGCAGCATGTCGGGCGCGGCGCCCGACATGCACGTGGTGGCGCAGGCGTCGAGCAACTTCTCGTCGCTCATGCCCGCCGACATGCCCACGGCGCTCATGATCGATCAGGCGCGCGGGCGCGGCTATGCGGCGATCGAAGGCGAAGTGGACGGGGACCCGCATCAGCTTGGCCCGAAGGGCGCGCTTCGATTGCGCGTGGTCACGCGCATACCCGATGCGAACACAACGGATCTGCAGCCGGTCGAGCGTTTCCTGCAGCTCGAGCAGCCGGTGCCGGCCGCGCTCGCCCGCAACGCCGACGCCGTGCAGCGCGCGTATCGCGAGTATCAGGAGAAGGCGCTGGGTCGCACGGGCCTGCGCAAGATGTATATCGGCACGCTCACGCTCGCGCTCTTTCTGGCCACCTTCGTCGCGATGATGCTCGCGCTCGCGCTCGGCAACCAGCTCGCGAGGCCGCTCTTCCTGCTCGCGCAGGGCACGAAGGAAGTGACCGAGGGCGACTACACGCCCAAGCGCGAAATCAAGTCGCGCGACGAACTGGGCTTCCTCACGCAGTCGTTCAACGCGATGACGCGCCAGCTTTCCGAAGCGCGCCAGGCCGTGGAGAAGAACCGCGTCGCGCTCGAGCACTCGAAGGCCTACCTCGAAAGCATTCTCGCGAACCTCACGGCGGGCGTGTTCGTGTTCGACCGGCAGTTCCGCCTCACGACGGCGAACCCGGGTGCGGAGCGCATCTTCCGTCAGCCGTTCCAGACGCAGCTCGGCGTCGCGCTCGATCATATCGGCGCGCTCACGGAGTTCGGCGCGATGGTGCGCAAGGCCTTCGCCGATCAGGAAGCGGCGCGCACGGATCGCGAAGGGGGCGATCGCGATCGCGGCCACTGGCAGCAGCAGTTCTCCGTGCCGATTCCGGGCGAGACCGATCCGCTCACGCTGCTCGTGCGCGGCGCGCGCCTCGTATCCGACACGGGCCGCGACGCGGGCGACATGCAGACCTCGGGCTACGTCGTGGTGTTCGACGACATCTCCGACGTGATCTCGGCGCAGCGTTCGGTGGCGTGGGGCGAAGTCGCGCGGCGTCTTGCGCACGAGATCAAGAATCCGCTCACGCCGATTCAGCTCTCGGCCGAACGCCTGCAGATGAAGCTCTCCGACAAGCTCGCGCCAAACGACGCCGAAGTGCTCAAGCGCGGCGCGACCACCATCGTCAATCAGGTCGCGGCGATGAAGCAGATGGTCGACGACTTCCGCGATTACGCGCGCACGCCGCCTGCCGTGCTCGCGAGCCTGCAGCTCAACGAGCTCGTGAGCGAAGTGCTCACGCTCTACGGCGCGGAAGAAGGCAAAAGCGCGATCAAGGTCGAGCTCTCCGACTTGCCGGTGATACGCGGCGACGCGACGCAGTTGCGTCAGGTGATCCACAACCTGCTGCAAAACGCGCAGGACGCGGTGGCCGACACGCAGAATCCTCGCGTGACGCTCGAGACCCGCGCCGTAGAATACGGGGACCCCGACGCGCAAGGCCGCACGCGCGTGGCGGTGCGTCTCACGGTATCGGACAACGGGCCGGGTTTCCCGGCGCGCATTCTCACGCGCGCGTTCGAACCCTACGTGACGACCAAGGCCAAAGGAACAGGACTCGGGCTTGCGATGGTCAAGAAGATCGTCGACGAGCACGGCGCGCGCATCGACATCCGCAATCGGATGAAAGCGGGCGATGTGATCGAAGGTGCGCAGATCTCGATTCTCTTTCTCCAGCTGGCGGATGACATCCCCCCGGATGCCGCCATGCCCGGACCCGGCCGGTCCGGGGAAGAGCAGGCGCGTGCCGAAGCGGAGCAGGGATCAAAAGCAACAGTGCAGACAAGGGCAGCGTAAATGGCAACCATCCTGGTGGTAGATGATGAAATGGGCATCCGGGAATTGCTCTCGGAGATCCTCAGCGACGAAGGGCACGTCGTGGAGCTCGCGGAAGATGCGCAACAGGCGCGAGAATTCCGGCAGCGCCACGTACCGGACCTCGTGCTGCTCGATATCTGGATGCCGGACACCGATGGCGTGACGCTGCTCAAGGAATGGGCCGCGCAGGGCCATCTCACGATGCCGGTCATCATGATGTCGGGGCACGCGACCATCGACACGGCTGTCGAGGCGACGAAGATCGGCGCGCTGAACTTCCTTGAAAAACCGATCGCGCTGCAAAAGCTGCTGAAGGCGGTCGAGCAGGGGCTCGCGCGCGGCACGGCCGCGCCGGTCGCGCCGGCCACGGCGGCGGCGGCGGGGAAATCGGCGACGGGCGGACCCGCGGTCGTGGCATCGGCGGCGGCGCTGCCGGTGCTGGGCGCCGACGGCGTTCATGGCATGCAGACGGGCGCGGCCACGCAAACGGCATCGATCTCGTTCGACATCCCGCTGCGCGATGCGCGCGATGCATTCGAGCGCGCCTACTTCGAGTACCACCTCGCGCGCGAGAACGGCAGCATGACGCGCGTGGCCGAGAAAACGGGGCTTGAGCGCACGCACCTGTATCGCAAGCTCAAGCAGCTCGGCGTGGACCTCGGCAAGAGCAAGGGCGAATGAACGGGTGCGGGTGAGCGGCGCGGCCAGACGCATCAATTTTGCGAAAGCCACTTGGCAAAGGCCGATTTCATCGCTATAATCTTTTTTCTTCGTTGGCCCGGTAGCTCAGTTGGTAGAGCAGCGGATTGAAAATCCGCGTGTCGATGGTTCGATTCCGTCCCAGGCCACCAGAATGCAGCCCCAGGAGATCGTTCGATTCCTGGGGCTTTTTCGTTGCGTGCGCGTGGTGCGCCTTGTCCTGCGGCTCCAGTTCGAAACATCGCGAGACATCGACGGTATCCAGGGTATAAGGGCGCGCCGATGCCCGTGCAGGTGCCCCGGCCTATACTGCATGAGCCGGCGCGGGGGTTGTCCTCGCCGGTCCGCCCGGGCGCATCGAGCAACGCAGGCAGTAATGCAGGCAGCAACGCAAGCCGCATCGCGGCGAGGCAACGAACGCATTCGCGCGGAAACCTCATACACGGAGTTTCACGGTGACTCGAACAGAAGCGAAGGGCGCGCTCGTACTGTTTTCCGGCGGCCAGGATTCGGCCACGTGCCTCGCGTGGGCGCTCGACCGCTACGAGAGCGTCGAAACGCTCGGCTTCGATTACGGCCAGCGTCATCGCGTCGAACTGGAGTGCCGCGAGGGTTTTCGCGCGGCGATTGCCCGCACGTTCCCCGAGTGGGGCGAGCGTCTCGGCGACGATCACATGATCGATCTCTCGGTGCTCGGCTCGATCAGCGACACGGCCATGACGCGCGAGATCGAGATCGAAACCGCCGCGAGCGGCCTGCCGAACACCTTTGTGCCGGGCCGCAACCTGATGTTCATGCAGATCGCCGCAGCGATCGCTTATCGTCGCGGGCTCAAGGTGCTCGTGGGCGGGATGTGCGAAACGGACTTCTCGGGCTACCCCGACTGCCGCGACGACACGATGAAGGCGCTGCAAGTGGCGCTCAATCTCGGCATGGACACGCGCTTCGTGCTGGAAACGCCGCTCATGTGGCTCGACAAGGCCGACACATGGCGGCTCGCCGAACAGCTGGGCGGCGCAGCGCTGGTGGACATGATCCGCGTGGAAACGCACACCTGCTACGTGGGCGAGCGCGCCGAGCTTCACGCGTGGGGCTTCGGTTGCGGCGAGTGCCCGGCGTGCAAGTTGCGCAAACGCGGGTACGAAGCGTATCTCGCCGGCGAGAACGTGACGGAAGCCCCGGTCTGAGCATGAGCCTCGGGCCGCGCGCGTGGCTTTCGCAGTGACGAACAGGGCCCCCGGGCCGCGCACGGGCGGCGCGCCCGGTGGCGACACGATGATTTCGCGCCCGAGACCAACCGGCTTTGCACGCGCGTTGCGCGCATGAGCCAGAACCAGGCTGCACGATGACTTACGCGGTAAAGGAAATTTTCTACACGTTGCAGGGCGAGGGCGCGAACGCCGGGCGTCCGGCCGTGTTCTGCCGGTTCGCCGGCTGCAATCTCTGGTCGGGCCGCGAGGAAGATCGCGCGCAAGCCGTTTGCCGCTTCTGCGACACCGACTTCGTCGGCACCGACGGCGAGAACGGCGGTAAATTCCGCACGCCGGAAGAACTCGTCGCGAAGATCGCCTCGCTGTGGCCGGAAGGCGAGGGCAACCGTTTCGTGGTCTGCACGGGCGGCGAGCCGATGCTGCAGATCGACCCGCCGTTCGTCGACGCCCTGCACGCCGCCGGTTTCGAGATCGCGATCGAAACGAACGGCTCGCTGCCGGTGCTCGATACCATCGACTGGATCTGCGTGAGCCCGAAGGCCGACGCGCCGCTCGTCGTCACGAAGGGCAACGAGCTGAAGGTCGTCGTGCCGCAGGAGAATCAGCGCCTCGCCGACTACGCGAAGCTCGATTTCGAGTATTTTCTGGTGCAGCCCATGGACGGCCCGTCGCGCGACCTGAACACGAAGCTCGCCATCGACTGGTGCAAGCGCCATCCGCAGTGGCGCCTGTCGATGCAGACCCACAAATACCTGAACATTCCCTGATTCACGCGAATTTTTCTGAAGAAGCGCCGTGCTGACGATCACCCGAAAACTCGAATTCGACGCGGGCCACCGCATCCCCGACCACCGCAGCCAGTGCCGTAACCTGCACGGCCATCGCTACGTGCTCGAAATCACGCTGCAAGGCGACCTCGTCGAAACCGAGGGCGCGCCCGATCGCGGCATGGTGATGGACTTCGCCGACGTGAAGTCGCTCGCGAACCAGCATCTCGTCGATCTGTGGGATCACGCGTTCCTCGTCTTTTCGGGCGATACGCAGGTGCGCGGCTTCCTCGAAACGCTGCCGGGCCACAAGACGGTCGTGATCGACCGCATTCCGACCGTGGAAAACCTCGCGGCCATCGCGTTCGATATTCTCGCGAACGTGTACGACGCGCACTATGGCGTGAATCTGCGCCTGCACAAGCTGCGCCTGTACGAGACGCCGAACTGCTGGGCCGAGGTCACGCGCGACTGACGCGCGCGAGCTCCGCCTCACCCTCGCTCCGACGACCCGCGCAAGGCGGGTTTTCCGTGCCGGCCGGCAAATTTTTGTCGCGGTATGATCATTGCCGCAAGGCCTGCGCATCCCCGCGTGCGGCCCGACAAACACATAACGGAGCGAGACCTGCCGGCTGCCGCGCTGCCGGGCGGATAAACCCGCCCGCGCCAGGCGCATGCGCCCGCGCAGCCTCGCCGGGAGCACGGCGATGAGCACCTTCACCAATCCCCTCAAGGAACGCCTCAAGGAGGCGGATCCGCTGTTCGGCCTATGGCTTTCGATGGGCAGCGAAACCGCCGCCGAGGCGCTCGCGCACGCCGGCTTCGACTGGCTGCTGATCGACATGGAGCACACCCCCAACGACAGCGCCGACACGATCGCCCAGCTGCGCGCCATCGCTGCGGCGCATATGCCCACCGAGCCCGTGGTGCGTCTGCCCGACAGCGAGCCGTGGCTCGTGAAGCACGTGCTCGATGCGGGCGCGCGCACGGTGATGTTCCCCAACGTGGCCTCGGCTGAGGAGGCCGCGCGCGCCGTGAGCCTCACGCAATACCCCGACGCGCGCACGCCGGGCGGCCAGCGCGGTGTGGCGGGCGTGGTGCGCGCGGCGGCCTATGGCATGCGGCGCGATTACCTCCAGGGCGCGAACGCGCAGATCGCGACGATCGTGCAGATCGAGTCGGCGGCGGCGCTGGACGAAGTCGAGGAGATCGCGAAGGTGCCGGGCGTCGACTGCCTGTTCGTGGGCCCCGCCGATCTCGCGGCGAGCCTCGGCCATCTCGGCGACTCGAAGCATCCCGACGTGCTCGCCGCCATGCGGCGGGTCGTGGCCGCGGCACGCGACGCGGGTGTCGCGTCGGGCATTTTCGCGATGGATCCGGCTGGCGCGAAGCAGTATCGCGAGATGGGCTTCAGCTTCATCGCGCTCGCCGCCGACGTGATCTGGCTCGTGCGTGCAACGCGCCAGGCGCTCCAGGAGGCGAGATCATGAAGCGTCCGAAAGCGCTTTTCGAGCGGCTTTTTGAACGGATCGCGCGCACGCTCGCCGTTGGGTGTCTGGCGGGCGCGGCGCTCGGCGTGAGCGGCGTCGCCGCCGCAGCCGACGCCGCTAGCGCCGCCACCGGCGCCGAATCCGATCCGCAGACGGCCAACGCCGTTGCCGACTACAACGCGGGCAATCTCAGCGCGGCGCGCGCCGAGTTCCAGGCGGCGGCCGAGCGCGGCAACCGGCTGGCGGAGTTCAACTACGCGATGATGCTCGTGAACGGCGAGGGCGGCGCAGCCGACGTGGGCGAAGGCCGCAAGTGGCTGCGCAAGGCGGCGGACGCGAACATGTCGCACGCGCAGTACGTGTACGGCAAGATGTACGACGACGGCGACTTCGTCGAGCGCGATCCTGCGCAGGCGCACCAGTGGTTCCTCAAGGCGGCGAAGCAGGGCCATGTGCAGGCGGAGCTTGCGCTCGCGAACCAGTACCTGGACGGGCGCGGCACCACGCGCGACAACAAGCAGGCGTTCTACTGGTACAAGAAGGCCGCCGAGGGCGGCGACATGACGGCGCAATACGTGACCGGCTCGTTCTACGAGCGCGGCGGCGACGGCGTGGCGAAGAACCTCAATGTCGCGCGCGCGTACTATGCCGCCGCGGCGGCCCAGGGCGATCCCGTGGCGCGCCTGAAGTACCAGCAGTTGAGCGCACAGCTGATGAAGTCGGCGCCCACGCAGTAAGCGCGGCAAAGCGACCGCCGAAACGAAAACGCGCCGGACCATGCCGGCGCGTTTTGCTTTGCTGCCGCTATCGAGCGGACATCGCCGCCCGCCGCGCCATCAACCCTGCATCAGCCGCTTCTGGCGTCCCACGCTCATGATGAGCCCGATCGCCACGCCGAGCGTCGTGAGCGCCGTGCCGCCGTAACTCATGAACGGCAGCGGTACGCCCACCACGGGCAGGATGCCGCTCACCATGCCGATGTTGACGAACGCGTAGGTGAAGAACGCCATCGTGAGCGAGCCGGCCAGTAGCCGCCCGAAGAGCGTCGCGCCGTTCGCGGCGATATAGAGCCCGCGCGCGATCAGACACATGTAGAGCGTGAGCAGCACGAGGCCGCCCGCCATGCCGAACTCCTCGGAGAACACCGCGAAGATGAAGTCGGTGTGCTTTTCGGGGATGAACTCCAGGTGCGACTGCGTGCCCTTCAGCCAGCCCTTGCCGAGCGGGCCGCCCGAGCCGATCGCGATCACGGCCTGGATGGTGTGGAAGCCCTTGCCGAGCGGATCGGAAGTCGGGTCGAGCAGCGTGCAGATGCGGTGCTTCTGGTAGTCGTGCATGAGCGGCCAGTTCACCTGCGGCTGGCAGATCTTGTCCTGGAACGCCGCGATCGAGGCGACGGCGATCACGCCCGCGATCAGCACCGGCACGATCAGCTTGAACGAGAGCCCCGCGAAATAGATGACGAAGAGACCCGACGCGAACACGAGCACGGCGGTGCCGAGGTCCGGCTGCTTGGCGATGAGCCCCACGGGCACGAGCAGAATCACGAAGCCGACGACGAAGTCGTACCAGCGCATCACGCCTTCGCGGCGCTGGTAGTACCAGGCAAGCATGAGCGGCGTGGCGATCTTGAGGATTTCCGAGGGCTGAATCACGACGCCCACGTTGATCCAGCGCTTTGCGCCCTTGCGCGTGAGGCCGAATAGCGCCACGGCAACGAGCAGCGCGATGCCGAAGGTATAGACCGGCACGGCGAAGCGCATGAGCGTGTTGGGCGGCACATTGGCGAGCGCCCACATCAGCACGAACGTGAGCATGATGTTGCGCAGCTGGTCTTCCACGCGGCCCGGTACGTCGAGGCTCGCGCTGTACAGCGTGACGATGCCCACGCACAGCAGCAGGAACACGGTGAGCGCGAGCGGGCGGTCGAAGCCGAGGAACATCTTGCGCAGCGTGTCGAGCACCGCGCGCTTGTCGATCTTGTCGAACTGAAGGAAAGGCATTGTGTCTCCTGTCGATCCGGAGTTGACGCCTCAGCGCTGACTCCGGTCCCATGCAAGGTACTTGCTCACTCGTCGATGCCGCCCGTAGCGGGCTTGGGCGGCGGTGCGAGCGTGGCCGCGTCGCTCGCGCCGGCGGGGCGGCGCGGGCGATGGGGGCCGGGGCCGAAGTGGCGGGGCTCGGAGGCCGGCGCGGGGCGG
>NZ_BBJH01000019.1 GCF_000739775.1 Paraburkholderia heleia NBRC 101817
CGGCGTCGGATGGCCCGTCAAGGCGGGAGGCGACCATTCCATCTATAAAGCGACTACAAACAAAACTGCGATAATTTATCTTATGTTAAATATCTAAAATCCACAGATAGCGTCACCTTGCAAGTCTTCTCGCCCGTCCGCAACCCGGTCCCGATAGTCCTCAATCATTGGGCCGATTGCCTGCATCGCTTGCTCATTAAGCCAGTGGCCGCCGTTCCTGCTCGATCCACATTTCCCGGTCGGCGCCTCGCTGCTGAAACGCGCCATGCGTGCACCAGCGCGCATCGACTTTCTCGCCGCCGGGCACCTGCGCTGCCGTGACTCGCCGCGTTGCTTTGCTCTAACAGAAAAGAAAAGCTCCCCAAGCGGCGCTTCGATACGCCAGATATCCGCGTGTTTCGCGCGTTGCACTCGCAGTGAGAGTGCAACCCAGTAAAAGCCCTGGTCGGTTACCTCAATGCCGCGCAGTATCATCGAGTCACATTTATAGAACGTTGTTCTGTCAGAAAGAACGATTAGACACGCAAACGAAGCGTTCAGGAGATTCCGATGTCCAGCTTGCCAATCGGAGCGACGCGTGCGTCGCCCCGGGACCATGCCGCCGCGCCTGCCAGTGCGGCCGAGATCAACGCGCGCATTGATCGCCTGCCGGCGACGCGCACTATCTGGACGCTCGTGCTCCTGCTTTCGTTGGGGGGCTGGTTTGAGTTCTACGACTTGTTTTTCACGGCCTATGTCGGGCCAGGCCTTGTGAAGAGCGGGCTCTATTCGACCACCACGGCTTCGTTCTTCGGCTTCTCGGGTCTCGGCGCATTCGTGGCGGCGTCGTTCGCGGGGCTCTTCATCGGCACGTTCTGCCTGACCGGTCTTGCCGACCGCTATGGCCGCCGTACCCTGTTCACTGCATCGCTGCTTTGGTATTCGGTTGCGACCTGCATCATGGCGCTGCAGACAAGCGCGCCCGGCATCAGCCTGTGGCGCCTCATCGCGGGCATTGGCGTCGGGGTCGAACTCGTCACCATCGACACCTATGTGAGCGAACTCGTGCCCAAGCACATGCGCGGTCGCGCGTTTGCGTTCGTGCATCTGGTGCAGTACACAGCCGTGCCGGCCGTCGCGTTGCTCGCGTGGTGGTTCGTGCCGCGCGCGCCGCTCGGCTTCGACGGCTGGCGCTGGGTCGTGATGTTCGGCGCGTTCGGCGCGCTCATTGCCTGGGCGATCCGCCGCCGCGTGCCCGAGAGCGCGCGCTGGCTCGCCCAGCGCGGCCGCACCGAGGAGGCCGCGCGCATTCTCGCGAGGCTCGAAGCGAAGATCGAGGCGCAGCATGGGCGCCCGCTGTCCGCGCCCGTCGTCGAATCGGCCGGCGCGCAAACACTCGTCAAGGCGCGCTTCGCCGAGATCTGGCAGCCGCCTTACCGTCGCCGCACGGTCACGCTGCTCGTCTTCAATCTGTTTCAGGCTATCGGCTTCTATGGCTTCGCCTCGTGGGTGCCGACGCTCCTCGTTTCCAAGGGCATCGCGGTCACGCACAGCCTGCTCTACTCGTTCGTGATCGCCGCGTCGAATCCGTTCGGTCCGCTGCTCGGCATGGCAATTGCCGACCGCATCGAACGCAAGACGCTCGTCGTGCTCTCCGCGCTCGCCATCGCCGTCTGCGGCACGCTGTTCGCCATGCAAACGTCGGCCGGCATGCTCATGTTCCTCGGCGTGCTCATCACGCTTGGCGGCACGCTGCTCTCGGTCGGCTATCACGCATACCAGGTCGAGCTGTTCCCCACTCGCATGCGCGCCACGGCCGTTGGCTTCGTTTATTCGATGTCGCGCCTCTCCGCGATGTTCTCGGGCTTCATGATCGCGTTCGCGCTGCGCCACTTCGGTGTGCCAGGCGTTTTCGCGCTGATCACGGGCGCAATGATCGTGGTGATGGCGGCCATTGGCATCTTCGGGCCGCGCACGAAAAATCGCGCGCTCGACGACATCTCCCGCTAATTGATTCAATATGAGGCTGTCACCATGCTCCCGTTAGCCGGCGTGCGCGTCCTGGATCTGTCGAATGTGCTCGCGGGTCCGTTCTGCGCCTATCAACTCGCGCTCTTCGGCGCCGAAGTCACCAAGGTCGAGCATCCCGAAGGCGGCGACCTTGCGCGGCGCCTCGGAGCCGACAAGGACGCCGCTGCGCGCAATATGGGCGCGTCGTTCGTGGCCGTGAATGCGGGCAAGCGCTCGATCACGCTGAACCTGAAGGACCCGCGCGGCAAGGCCATTCTGCTCGATCTGGTGCGTCACGCCGAGGTCCTCGTCGAAAACTTCCGCCCCGGCGTGATGGAGCGCCTCGAACTCGGCTACGATCAGTTATCCAAAGTGAATCCCGCATTGGTCTACTGCGCGATTTCCGGTTTCGGCGACGAGGGCGAGTTGTCGCGCCGCCCCGCTTACGACCAGATTGTTCAGGGCATGTCCGGCGTGATGAGCGTGACGGGCGACGCGCACAGCGCGCCGCTGCGCGTGGGCTACCCCGTCTCCGATACGGTGGGCGGCCTCACTGCCGCATTCGGCATTTGCGCGGCGCTCGTCGACGCACGCACGAGCGGCCGCGGGCGGCGCCTCGACGTTTCGATGCTCGAAGCCACGCTCGCGACCATGGGCTGGGTCGTATCGAACTATCTGAACGCCGGAGTCGAGCCCGCACCGATGGGTAACGAGAATTTCACGGCGGCACCCTCGGGCACCTTCCGCACCGGTGCAGGGCTGCTCAATATCGCGGCAAACGAAGCGCGCCAGTTCGAAAGCCTGTGCGAGGCGATCGGCCGCCCGGACCTGCCGCGCGACGAGCGGTTTGCCGCGCGCGATACGCGCAAGCAGTATCGCGAAGCGCTCAAGGCCGAGATCGAAACCGCGCTCGCCGCAGACAGCGCGGCCAACTGGGAAACGCGCCTGCTCGAGCGCGGCGTGCCCGTGGGCCGCGTGCTCTCGGTGCCCGAAATCCTCGCGCATCCGCATCTGGCCGAACGGCGCTTCATACGCGAGTTCGAGGCGGCACAGGGCGAAGCCGCGCAACGCGTGACGCGCGCGGGCCTGCGGCTCGCCGATGCCGACGCCGCGCCCGCCACGCCCGCGCCGACGCTCGGCGCCCACACGCGCGAAACACTTGCACAACTCGGTTACGAAGCCGCCCAAATCGACGCCCTCCACCAGGGCGGAGTGATCTGATCATGCCGACGACGAATACGACCACGCCCGATCTCGCCGCCCTTTGCGCCGACTACTGGAGCACCTCGATCATCGACATCCATCCGGGCTCGATCAAGGTGCGCGGCTATCCGATCCAGGAACTGATCGGCAACGTGAGTTTTCCGCAGATGATCTGGCTGATGCTGCGCGGCGAGCTGCCCGGCGACGAGGAGGCGACGCTGCTCGAAGCGGCGCTCGTGGCCTCGGTCGATCACGGGCCGCATGCGCCTTCAATCGCGATCTCGCGCATGGCCACGAGCTGCGGCTTGCCTATCAACGGTGCCATGGCGTCCGCGCTCAACGCACTCGACGACGTGCACGGCGGCGCCGGCCAGCAGGCAGTCGAACTCTATGCCGACATCGCCGCTCGCATCGTGGCAGGCACCTCGTTCGAAGCGGCAGTCGAAGCGGGCGTAGACGAATTCATCGCCGCTCACGGCAAGTATCTGCCGGGCTTCGGCCATCGCTTTCACCCGGTCGATCCGCGCGCAGGACGGCTGCTCGCCCTCGTCGATGCGCGTGTGGCGTCCGGCACGATCAAGGGCCGCTATGCCGCGATTGCGCGCGGCATCGAAGCCTTGCTGAAGAAGCGCAAGGACCGGCCCGTGCCGATGAATATCGACGGCGTAACGGCCGTTATCTACGCCGAACTGGGCTTTGCGCCCGAACTGGCGCGCGGCGTGTTCTGCCTCTCGCGTGCGGTGGGCATCCTTGCGCATGCGTGGGAGCAGCGCGGGCGCGGCGAGCGCAACAAGGGACCCATGCCGCGCCAGATTCCGTATGCCTATACTGGCGCGCCTGAGCGGCATCTGGAGCAGTCCTGATCAACGTGCCGTGAAAGCACGTGTGTGCAAGCGGCGTCTTGCGCCCGCGGCGTTTGCACCAGCCGCACGCAGCTTCAGGCGTCCTGGCGTGTGTGCGCAGCGTGCGCACGCCGGGCGGCGCGCAGCGCGCGCGAGTCGCCGCCCAGCGCGTCGGTAGCGCGTATCGCGCAATCGAACAGTGCATCGAGATGGCGCTCGACGAACGCCCCGTCGATGCGCGAACTCGGCCCGGCGAGCGTGAGCACGCCGCGCAAGGCATCGTGAACGCCGAATACGGGCATGGACACGCCTGCGGTTTCGCGGTCGCGCTCCCCGATCGAGATGCAGTAGAAGTCGTGACGAATGGTCTCGAATGGCTCGCCCGGCTCGCCGCTGAATGCCAGCAGCGCGCGACCGCCAGATCCGCTTTCGAGCGGCAGCACGTCGCCTTCGCGCACATGGTGGCGCACTACATGATGGGAATCGACACGATGCAGGCACACGCGCACCGTGTTGTCACGCACGTAGAACGAAACGCTCTCCCCGCTCGCTGCCGCCAGATCACGCATGAGCGGCAGCAGAATGTCGCCCATGTTGAGGCTTCGCTGGTAGAGCGCGCCCAGCGCGAACGTGGCGGGGCCGAGCTGGTAGCGGCCGTCGTCGAGGCGCAGCAGCAGGCGATGCTGTATCAGCGCGCCGGCGAGCCGCAGCAACGTGCTTTTATAGAGGCCCGTGCGCGCCGCGAGTTCGGCGAGCGTGAGCGCGCTGTCTGCTGGTCGAAACGCAAACAGGATGGCACACGCGCGGTCGATGACAGCGACACCTTCTTCTTTCTTGACCGTACCAGCCGGGTCTTGCGCAGGCATGAATGGAAAACGCGGGGATTGGGAATGCGTTCGATTTTACGCGACTTGCCGGCTTCCGGGTGCGGCTGCCGCCCTCACCTTCGGCTCCACCCTTGTTGCTCGATACACGTTTCGCGCGCGTTACTTTGCCCGCGCCACCGAATCGCGCATCGTCACGCTCACCGGGAACGTCCGCTCGATCGGCCACTGCGTGCCGTAGCACTGGTTGATGAGCCAGCGCACCGCGTTGCGCGTGAGTTCCGCGGTGGGAATGTGCACCGAGGTCAGTGCCGGCGCCATGTAGGCCGCCGAATAGTCGTCGTCGTAGCCGATCACCGAAACGTCGTGGGGCACGCGCAACCCTGCCTGATGCAGGCGCGCGAGCGCACTCATGGCCATCGTGTCGTTCGCGCAGAATAACCCGGTGAAGCGGTGCTTGCGTTCGAGGAGCGTCCCGGCCGCCACATAGCCGCCTTCGGGCGAGAAGTCCGAGACGATATGCGGCACGGTTCTACGCTCGATGCCGTGACGCGCCAGCTCGGCGAAGAAGCCATGCAGACGCGCCGCATTGTCCGATGACGTGGACGGGCCGCCGATCACCGCAAGCTCGCGATGGCCGTGCTCGATCAGCGTGCGGGCAGCCATCTCGCCGCCGTGAAAGTGATCGGCGCAAAACGACGCTTCGGGCAACTGATCGAATGAGCGATTCAGGAAGGCCATGCGCGGGTGCATGGCGTGCAGCATCTGCAGGTCGTCGTCGTACAGATCGTGGCTGATGACGACCACGCCGTCGCAATCGCGGCCAATCAGGAAACGCACGGCCTCGATGGCCTGCTCGCGCGGCGAGGCTTCGCCGCAACCGGTGGCCACCACCACATGGCGCCGCACGGCACGCAGCTGCGTATCGGTTTCCTTCAGGATGGTGCCGTAGTACGAACCAAAAAACGTCGGTACGAAGATACCGATGATGCCGAGCGACTTCGTGGCCATCGCCCGGCCGATGGACGAAGGCCGGAAATTGAGCTGCTCGATCGCAGCCTGCACGCGCGCGGCCGCGTCCGCCGACACCGGACCGTTGCCCGATATCGCCCGCGAAGCCGTCGAAAGGCCCACACCGGCCAGCGCCGCCACGTCTTTCAGGGTCGCCACGTTCCTGGTCTCTCTTTCTTTGTCGGTCATGCGCATCAAATCCGCGCGCCGGTTTCCTCGTCGAACAGCGAGACATGCGCACCGTCGATGGAGAACGGCACCGCCGCCCCACTCGCAAGCGGCGCCTTGTCCTGATCGATCGACGCGATCAGCCCCCCCTGATGCTCGATCCACAGGACACGATGATTGCCCATGGGCTCCACCAGCGTCAAGCGGCCTTCCCACGTCGTTTCATGCGCTCGCGCAGCACTGCCCGAGCGCACGTCTTCCGGGCGCACGCCGAGCACGCAGGCGCGCGTCGGATCGGGCGTGCCCTTGAACGCGTAAGCCGAAACATCCACGTCGAGGCCCGGGCCCCGAAAGCGCAGGCGGCCTTCGTCGGCTTCGAGCCTGCCCCGCAGCAGGTTCATCGGCGGCGCGCCGAGGAAGGTCGCGACGAACAGGTTCTCGGGGCGCGCGTAGACTTCGGCCGGCGTGCCGAACTGCTGGATCGCCCCGCCCTTCATCACCGCCATGCGCGTGGCAAGCGTCATCGCCTCGACCTGATCGTGCGTCACGTAGATCATCGTCGCGCCGAGTTGCTGGTGCAGTTGCTTGAGTTCGCGGCGCAGTTCGGTGCGCAACTTGGCGTCGAGATTCGAGAGCGGCTCATCGAACAAGAACACGTCCGCCTCGCGCACGAGTGCGCGCCCGATCGCCACGCGTTGGCGCTGGCCGCCCGAGAGCTGCGCGGGCTTGCGCGAAAGCAGTGGCCCGAGCTGCAGCATGTCGGCGGCGCGCTTGACGCGGCGGTCGATCTCCGCCTTCGGCGTGCCATTGATACGCAAGGCGAACGAGAGATTTCGCTCCACGTTCATGGTCGGATAGAGCGCGTACGACTGGAACACGAGCGCCACGCCCCGATCCTTCGGGTCCGCCCATGTCATGTCCTCGCCGCCGATCTCGATGCTGCCGTCGGTCACGTCGACGAGGCCCGCAATGCTGTGCAGCAAGGTGGATTTGCCGCAGCCCGAAGGCCCGAGCAGCACGACGAACTCGCCTGCGCGCACATCGAGATCGAGTTCGTCGATCACCGTGTTCGCGCCGAGGTCGATGCGCAGATTGCGTACGGAAACGTTCGTGAGGTTGCCCATGCCCTGCTCCTAGCCTTTCACCGCGCCCGAGGCGATGCCGCGCACGAACCAGCGCCCGGAAATGAAGTAAACCGCGAGCGGCACGGCCGACGTGAGGATCGTCGCGGCCATGTTGACGTTATAGATACGCTCGCCGGTCGTCGTGTTGATGATGTTGTTCAGCTGCACCGTCATTGGCAGGTTTTTCGTGCCCGCGAACACGAGGCCGAGAATGTAGTCGTTCCAGATGCCGGTGACCTGCATGATGATCGCCACGACGATGATCGGCACCGACATGGGCAGCATGAGCTGCACGAAGATGCGCCAGAACCCGCCGCCGTCGATGCGCGCGGCCTTGAACAGCTCCTGCGGCAAGGACGCGTAGTAGTTGCGGAACAGGAGCGTCATGACCGGCATGCCGAAGATCGTGTGAATCACGACGATGCCCGGCAGCGAACTGAACAGATGCACGAAGGCCAGTACGCGCACGAGGGGGTACACCATCACCTGCACGGGGATGAAGGCGCCCGCGAACAGGATGCCGAACAGCACGCCCGCGCCGCGCGGCCGCCAGAACGACAGCGCGTAGCCATTCACGGCACCCACGGCGATGGAGATGGCCGTGCTTGGCACGACGATGCGCACTGAATTCCAGAAGCCCACGCGAATGCCGTTGCAGTCGAGTCCCGTACACGCGGAGGACCACGCGTCGCGCCACGGCGCGAGCGTGAAATGCAGCGGCAGCGCGAGCAGATGACCGAGGCGGATCTCGGTCATCGGCTTGACCGAAGTCACCAGCATCACATAGAGCGGCAGCAGGAAAAACAGCGCTGCCGTGAACAGAAACGCATACACGCCGAGCCGCGCGGGCGTGAAGCGGCTGCGCGGCCTGCGCCGCTTTTGCGCCGCCCGCGCCCGAGCAGGCGTGGGACGCAGCGAATCGGCCATCGGCGTGCTCATGCCCGGTCTCCTTTGAGGGCCGCGCGGCTGCGCGCGTAGAAGAATGGCGCAAGAATCGCGAGCACGGTGGCGAGCAGCACGATCGACGCTGCCGAAGCGAGCCCGATGTTCGCGCGATTGAACAGATAATCCATGATGAATTTCGCGGGCACCTCGCTCGCGGTGCCGGGGCCGCCCTGGGTCATCGCGACCACGGCGTCGTAGAGCTTCACGACCATCACGAAGAGCAGCACGAATGCCGTGGAAAGCGAGGTCTTGAGCATCGGCACGACGATGCTCGCATACACGCGCCAGCGCGGAATGCCGTCGAGGCGCGCGGCCTTCCATATTTCGTCGTCGATCCCGCGCAGGCCCGCGAGCATGAGCGCCATCACGAGACCCGAAGCCTGCCACACCGTGGCGATCACGAGCGTGTAGATCGCGAAGCGCTGCGTGACGATCCAGTCGAAGCGCGCATGCTCGAATCCCATGTGCCGCAGCACGGCCTGCACGCCGAGTTCGGGGTTGAGGATCCACTGCCAGACAAGGCCCGTTGCGACGAACGACATCGCATAGGGATAGAGAAACACCGTCCGCAGCGCGCCTTCCGCCACGACGCCCTGGTCGATGAAGATCGCGAGCAGCAGCCCGATCACGAGGCACGCCGCGATGAAGCATGCGCCATAGATCACGAGATTCTGCAGCGACAGGATCCAGCGGTCGTTCTGGAAGAGCCGCACGTACTGCGTGACACCCGCGAAGGTGTTGGTGGGCAGCGAGCGCGAGAAGCTGAGCGAGACGCGCGCGGTAAACAACATCGTGCCCAGATACGCGAACAGGACCGTCGCCGCCATGGGCGCGAGCGCGATCCAGGCGGCGAGCGAGAGCCGCCTGCGCGCGGGGCGAACGCCGCGCGCTTGCCCCGCTTGACGTTTGGCCGGATGCAGCTTGGCGGCGTACATGATTGCGCTCAGCTCTTGATTGCGGAGGCGAAGGCCTTCTGCGCGTCTTCGGCCGACTGGTTCTTGTTCCAGAAGTTCGTGATGACATCCTGGAGCGCGCCCTGGACATCGGGCGGAATCAGCATTTCCGGATTCGGCAGTTGCCGCGACTTGTCCTTCATGATCGCCATGCCCTCCTTCGCGCAGATGTCGAAGCCCGAGGTGTCCACGTCGGGGCGGACCGGAATCGAGCCCTTCTTCTGGTTGAACGCGACCTGCGCGGCAGGCGACGTCATCACCGTGGCGAGCAGTTGCTGCGCCTTGATCTGCTCGGGATTGTCGGTCTTCGGGAACACGAACACGTCGCCCGCGATCATGTACGGCGAGTTCTTGAAGCCGGGGAAGCATCCGAAATCCTTGCCCGCCACCTGGTTCGCCGCCGAGAACTCGCCCTTGGCCCAGTCGCCCATGATCTGCATGCCCGCCTTGCCGGAGATGACGAGCGCCGTCGCGTCGTTCCAGTTCCGGCCCGGCGAGCCCGGATCCACATAATTATGCAACCGCTTGAAGGTCGTGAGCACGTTGCGGAACACAGGCGAATTCACGGCATTCGCGTCGCGGTCGCGGTAGACCTTCATGTAGAGATCGCGGTCCATGTCGGCGAAAATGGCGTCGAAGGTGATCTTCTCCTGCCACGCCTGGCCGCCCAGCGCGAGCGGAATCAGGCCGGCCGCCTTGAGCTTGTCGAGATCGGCGAAAAGTTCGTCGAAATTCTGCGGTTCACCCTTGATGCCCGCCTTCGCAAAAGCGGGCTTCGAATAGAAGAACCAGTCCTGCATGTGAATGTTCACGGGCGTCGCGTAGTAGTGCCCGTTGATCCGGATCGCGTTGACGATCGACTCGGGGAAGATGGTGCCCCAGTTCTCCTTCGTCGCCACCGCATCGACATTGTTCAGGAGTCCCTGGTCAATGAGATCGTGAAACTGCCTGGACGTATTGAACTGAGCGGCGGTGGGCGGTTCGCCGCCCACGATGCGGTTGATTGCCGTTGCACGCGCCTGGTCCGCACCGGCGATCGCGTTGTCCACCCACTTGCCGCCCGCCTGGTCGTAGGCGAGCGCGAACTGCTTGATCGCGGCCGACTCGCCGCCCGACGTCCACCAGTGAATCACGTTGGCCTTGAGCGGCTCCGCGGCGTGGGCCGCGAACGCGCCGGCCAGTGCGAGAGCGGCCACGATGCCGCGCAGAACGGGTGCGTTGTGCTTCATTGCGTCTCCTGTCGATCCGGAGCGGGCGCTTCAGCTGTCGCCTGGCGTCAGTGCGTTCGGCACCGGCGTCGGGCCCATGCAGGGCTCCGGTCGCTCCGGGTTGGTCTGCAAAAGCTTATGGTTGGAAGTGTCGCGGCCACGGCGCGTCAAGCGGCATGCCCGAGCGTCGCATGCCATGCCGTGGTTGTCACGCTAGTTGTTGCCCTTGCCCGGGAACCCTGTCAAACACCCTGGCGCGCCTTCAAGCGCCTTCAAGCGCCGTCGAGCGCGCGCCGCTGCGCGATGAAATGCGCGATGAGTTCCGCACTGCGCTTGGGCGTGCGAACCTGCGTGTCGTAATCGACATGCACGACGCCAAAGCGCCGCTCGTAGCCGAATGCCCACTCGAAATTGTCGAGCAGCGACCACACGAAATAGCCGCGCACGTCCACGCCGGCCTTGATCGCGGCGTCCACGGCGGCCAGGTGGCGCTTGAGGAACGAGATGCGCTGCGTGTCGTTCACTTCGCCGCCGATGACGCGGTCGTCCGAGGCCATGCCGTTTTCGGTGATATAGATGGGCGGCAGGTTCTCGTAGTTGCGCCCAAAACCGGTCAGCAGGTCGCGCAGGCCGTCGGGGTGAACCTCCCACCCCATCTGTGTGCGCTCGACATCCTTCAACGGCACTTCGACAAAGCCGTGCGCGCCATCGCTCTTCACATTGGTGCGGAAGTAGTAGTTGATGCCGAGGAAATCGAGCGGCGCCGAGATCGTCTTCATGTCGCCTTCGAGCACGAGCGGCTCGGTGCCCGGCCACAACGCGAACAGCTCCTCAGGATACGCGCCCTTGAGCAGCGGATCGAGAATCCACGCGTTGTGCTGCACTTCGAAGCGGCGTGCGGCGCGCACATCTTCCGGCGACGAGGAATCGGGTGTCCCCCGCCCCACGTTCGCAACGATGCCCTTGGTCGAGCCCGGATCGTTCGCGCGCAGCGCGCCGGTTGCGAGGCCGTGGCCGAGCAGCAGATGATGCATGGCCTGCGTGGCGTAGCGGGCGTTCGCGAGGCCGGGGGCATGATGGCCGTTGCCGTAGCCGAGGTATGCCGAGCACCACGGCTCGTTGAGCGTCATCCATGCATCGACGAGGCCGGATAGTTCGCGGCTCATGAGGTCCGCGTAGTCGGCGAAGCGGTACGCGGTGTCGCGGTTGAGCCAGCCGCCGCGATCTTCCAGATGCTGCGGCAGGTCCCAGTGGTAGAGCGTGGCGAAGGTGCGCACGCCCTTCTGCCTCAGACGTTCCAGCAAACGCTTGTAGAACGCGATGCCTTTGGCGTTGGGCCGCCCCGCCTCGTCCATCACGCGCGGCCAGGCGATCGAAAAGCGATACGCCTCGAAATTCAGGCTTTCGAGCAGATCGAGGTCAGCCTCCCAGCGGTGATAGTGGTCGCAGGCCACGGCGCCCGTGTCGCCCGCGAGCACCTTGCCCGGCATGGCGCTGAAGGTGTCCCAGATCGACGGCAGGCGGCCGTCCTCGTGGATCGCGCCTTCGATCTGATACGAAGCCGTCGCCGCGCCAAGCAGAAAGTCGCTGCGCCACAGTGCCGAGCTGGCGGGCGGGGTGAACGGATCGTTGGCAACTGCGGCGTCGGAATGCGGCAATGCGGTGTCCTGATTCACGAAACCTCCTGCGCGGGAATCACCGGCATACGCGTTCTGGACAGCCGGATCGGGTTGGAGTGGAAGCGCTTCCACAGGGCTTGAAGCGCACAATAACAGTGGCCAAATCCCACGGACAATCGGGGTTTCTCTGGACGTTTTTATGTAGCTGCTTCAGATGTTTTTTGCACTACAGGGATTTTCCGCTTGTAGCATGGCTACACGGCGTTCACGCGTCCGAGCGTGATTCCAGATCGGGACGCACCGCCGCGAGCGCCTCGTGCAGCGTCGGAAAGATGTTCGCGCCGCCCACCACGGGCGTGATGCCGTGCCGATCCATGTCCGCAAGCAGATAACGGTTCACGCGCCCGAAAATCACCTTCACGCCCCGCTCCGCGAGTGCCGAACACAGGTCGATCACGGCGCGCCCCGCCGAATAATCGAGATCGGTAATCGCCGCCGCATCCACGACCACGCAGTGCACGGGCGACGGCGCCCGATCGATCAGCATGCGCAGTTCGTCGACGAACAAGTGGTCGTTCGCATAGAACAGGTCCGCACCGAATCGATAGACGATCAGGCCCGGCGCCGTGAGCTGGCCCGCCTGCGCGGGTTCGGGCAGCCAGTGCCCCTCCTCGTTCGGCACGAGCACCATGGTGTGCGGCCGGTAGCTATGGCGCACGTGGCGCAGCAAAGAAAGGCCGATCGCGATGAGGATGCCGTTCTCCACGCCGATCACGACAACGGCGAGCGCCGTCGTGACCGCAAGCCGGAATTCGCCTGGACTTTCGCGGCGAATGTCGATCAGCTGGTGAATGTTCACGAGGCCCACGGCAATCGTGAAGACGATCGCGGCCAGCACGCAATGCGGCAGGTATTGCAGCAGGCGGCTGAAGAACAACAGCACCACGAGCACGACGCCCGCGAAGACGAGCTGCGCGAACTGGCTGCGCGCGCCGGCCTGATCGGCCATGGCGGTCTGCGTGAGGCTGCCGTTCACGACGAAAGCGCCGCTCATCGAAGCCGCCGCATTGGCCGCCGCGAGGCCGAGGAGATTGGCGTCCTCGTCGGTGCGCTCGCCGTAGCGTTCGGCAAACGCGCGGCTCGTGGCGGCGCTCTGCGCGACGATGATGACGAAGCACGACGCCGCCACCTGCAGCAGATCGATCATCTGGAACCAGCCCACCGCGGGAAAACTCAGGTGCGGCAGGCCGCCCTGCACTGGGCCGATCACGGAAATGCCGTGGCCCGCGAAGTTCAGCGTGGCGCTCGCGGCGATGCTCCCCACGACGGCGACAAGCGGCACCGGCCAGCGTGGCCGGAACCGCTTGAAGACCAGGATCGCGGCCACGACGACCACGGCGATGCCAAGCGTCGGCCAGTGAATCGTGCCCGACTGGGTGACGATCTGCTTGATCTGCAGGACCGTGCGCCGTGAATTGACGGTCATGCCAAGCATGTCGCCGAGCATCGCCACGCCCACTTGCACGCCGACGCCCGTGAGAAAACCCGCGAGGACGGTGCGCGATAGAAAGTCCGCGAGGAAGCCGAGCCGAAACAGGCGTGCGATCAACAACATCACGGCCGTGAGCAACGCGGTCATGCCAGCGAGCGCGACATAGTTGGCGCTCGAAGGCGCCGCCATGGTCGTGAGACGGCTCGCGAAAATGGTGGCCGTGGCGGAATCGGCGGCGACCACGAGATGACGCGACGCGCCAAAGAGGGCAAACGCAACGAGCGGCAGAAAGCCCGTGTACAGACCGCTTACGGCAGGCATGCCCGCAATGCGCGCGTAGCCGAGCAGTTGCGGCACGTTCATCGAGGCGAGCTGCACGCCGGCGAGCGCATCGCGCAATGCAGACGCGCGAGACAGCGGCCGCACACCGCGAAACAGTTCAAACGCCATTACGCCATCCTTTCGAAATCCGCCTCTACCTGCGGTGTTTATTTACTGTGGGTTCACTGGCGCAGTATGTTAGCGCGCGTGGGCGTTCCGGTACGTATTCGATTGCAGCGTCGTTGCATGCGCATCAATGAAAGAGGCCAGCCCGCAGGCTGGCCTCATGACTGATACGCTCAACCGCGTCGCGCAGCGCGACGGTTATACCCGAATCGGCGGCGGCACATAACGGCATTCGTAGCGTTTTCGGACCGTACCGTTCTCATCCACGCTTTCGAGGAACACGTCGAACTGCCAGAGGCGGGCCATGTGGCGCAGCACTTCGTCGGTGTCGCCCGAAAGATGGCGATTGTCGCTCATGAAGTGACGCAGCGTGAGGCTGCGATCGCCGCGCGTGTTCACCGACCACACCTGGATATTCGGCTCGCGGTGATGCATGTCGTACTGACGCGAGAGCGCCTGGCGTACGTACTGGTAGCCGCTTTCGTCGTGAATGGCCGAGACTTCGAGCGCGTCGCGCATGTCGTCGTCGAGCACCGAGAACAGGCGCATTTCGCGGATCAGATGCGGCGACAGGTATTGCGCGACGAAGCTCTCGTCCTTGAAATTGCGCATGGCGTAGTGCAGCGCCTTGAGCCAGGGACTGCCGGCCAGCTCAGGGAACCACTTGCGGTCCTCCTCCGTGGGGTTCTCGCAGATGCGGCGAATGTCGCTCATCATCGAAAAGCCGAGCGCATACGGATTAATGCCGCTGTAATAAGGCTTTGTCACCGGCGGCTGATAGATCACGTTGCTGTGCGAATGCAGGAACTCCATCATGAAGCCGTCTTCGAGCTTGCCCTGCGTATAAAGCGTGTTGAGCAGCGTGTAATGCCAGAACGTGGCCCAGCCTTCGTTCATGACCTGGGTTTGCCGCTGCGGGTAGAAGTATTGCCCGATCTTGCGCACGATGCGGATGACTTCGCGTTCCCATGGTTCGAGCAGCGGCGCGTTCTTTTCGGCGAAATACAGCAGGTTTTCCTGCGGCTCCGGCGGAAAGCGCTCGTCGATCTCCTCGGCAACGGGCATTTGCTGCTTGGGCAGCGTGCGCCATAGCTCATTGACCTGGGACTGCAGATAAGCCTCGCGCTCCCGGCGCAATGCGGCCTCGCGTTCGAGCGACAGCTTTTGCGGCCGTTTGTAGCGGTCCACGCCATAGTTCATGAGCGCATGGCACGAGTCGAGCAGCTCTTCCACACGGTCGAGACCATAACGTTCCTCGCATTCGGCGATGTAATTCTTCGCATAGACGAGGTAGTCGATGATGGCGTGCGCGTCCGTCCAGAGACGGAACAGATAGTTGCCCTTGAAGAACGAGTTGTGCCCATACGCGGCGTGCGCGATCACGAGCGCCTGCATCGTCATGGTGTTCTCTTCCATGAGATACGCAATGCAGGGGTTGGAGTTGATGACGATCTCGTAGGCGAGCCCCATCTGGCCGCGGCGATAGCTCTTTTCGGTGGAGAGAAAGTGCTTGCCGAACGACCAGTGGCGATAGTTCACCGGCATGCCAACGGACGCATAGGCGTCCATCATCTGCTCGGCGCTGATCAGTTCCAGCTGGATCGGATAAACGTCCAGTTCGTATTGCTCTGCAACATGCGAGATATGTGTGTCGTACTCCTCGATGAGTTCGAAGGTCCAGTCGGAGGGGCACGGCAACGGCCGTTTGTCGGCTACGTTCATTTGCACTTCCCTTTGCTGGGCGAGCCCATGCTCCTTGTGGCGAGCAGCCCCGGCGGCATGTCCGGGCGCTTCGGCCTCCTCGCGGTGGCCGGGCTTGCGCTCGCCGCCGTGTTCGCCATGCTGCCCTTTTTCGTGGCCGCTCGTCTTCCGGCGCTCCGGCTGGTAGCCGCGCGCCTCATTGTGCAGGTGGCGTGTCGTCATGAGTGCTCCACCTGCTTTTCGAAAAGCTCCCGGAACACCGGGTAGATGTCCGCCGCGGTGTCGACTTTTTTCATCGCCAGATGCGGTTCGGTGAGCGCGAGCTGCGCGTATTCGAGCCAGAGGTTCTGCTCCTCCGGCGTCACCTGAATATACGCAAAATAGCGCACCTGCGGGAGTATGTCATCCGCGAGAATCTTGCGGCATTTGGGTGAATCGTCAGTCCAGTTGTCGCCGTCCGAAGCCTGTGCGCCGTAGATGTTCCAGTCGCTTGGCGAATAACGGTCCTCGATCACTTTTTTCATCAGCTCCAGCGCGCTCGACACGACCGTGCCGCCGCTTTCGGTGGAATGAAAGAAGGTGTCCTCGTCCACTTCCTCGGCGCGCGTGTGGTGGCGAATGAAGACCACCTCGATCTTTTCGTAATTGCGCTTGAGGAACAGGTACAGGAGGATGAAGAAGCGCTTGGACAAGTCCTTGCGCTGCTCGTCCATCGAGCCCGACACGTCCATCAGGCAGAACATCACAGCCTGGCTCGACGGCTGCGGCTGCTTCACGCGATTCACGTACCGCAGATCGAACGGGTCAATGAACGGAATGCGCCAGATGCGCCCGCGCAGGTGATGAATCTGCTCTTCGAGCAACGCGATCTCTTCGCGCCGGTCGGCCGGGTCGGCCTTGAGCGCTTCGAGTCGCTCCTCGAGTTCGTGCAGTTCGTTGACGAGCGGCGCGCCGAGTGCGATACGACGGCCGAGCGCGCTGCGCAGCGACCGGACGACGTCGATGTTGTTCGGCGTGCCCTCGGCCGCCCAGCCCGCGCGGATGCTCTTCCACGTAGGCACGGCCATGAGATGGGTTTTGACGAGGCGCGGCAGTTCGAGGTCGTCGAAGAAGTACTGCATGAACTCTTCGCGCGAGAGTTCGAACACGAAGTCGTCCTGACCTTCGCCCTCGTTGCTCGCCTGGCTGCCGCCCCCGCCCCCGCCGCCCTGCGGGCGCGGAATGCGGTCGCCGCGAATGTAGTCCTCGTTGCCTGGATGAACCATTTCGCGTTTGCCGCCGGGGCCGTGCCGGAACGACGGCTCCGCGATGTCCTTGCGCGGAATGGTGATGCTCTGGTTGCTCTGTATGTCCTTGATGCTGCGGTCACGCACCGCTTCCGATACGGCGTGACGAATATAGTTCTTCACGCGGCGCAAAAAGCGCTCGCGGTTAGCAATGCTCTTGTTCTTTCCGGCTAGCCTGCGGTCGATGATTTGATGAAGCACATCCAGTCTCCCGCTCCAGTTTCGAATGGGCGAGGTGCGCAGTGTTCATTGCCGCGTTTGCCATCGTGCGTGCCGCGTTCACCCGCTCATGGCCACGCCGCCTGCGCCCCGCCGGGGGTCCGCTTGCGCCGCCGCAAAACTGCGGCAGCGCGCCCGGACGGTAAAGCCTCTTCGTTCACGACGACTTGCGCACCCGCAGATACCAGTCGCAGAGCAACCGGACCTGCTTCGGCGTATAGCCCTTCGCCACCATGCGGTTGACGAAGTCTTCGTGCTTGCGCTGCTCTTCCGCCGATCCTTTCGCATTGAACGAGATGACCGGCAAAAGTTCTTCCGTGTTCGAGAACATTTTCTTTTCGATCACCACGCGCAGTTTCTCATAGCTGATCCAGGCCGGATTCTTGCCGGCATTGGCCGCACGCGCGCGCAGCACGAAGTTCACGATCTCGTTGCGGAAGTCCTTCGGGTTGCTGATGCCCGCGGGCTTCTCGATCTTCTCGAGCTCGGCATTCAACGCCGCGCGATCGAAGCTCTCGCCCGTATCGTGATCGCGGAACTCCTGGTCCTGAATCCAGAAGTCGGCGTACGTGACATAGCGGTCGAAGATGTTCTGCCCGTATTCCGAATACGACTCGAGGTAAGCGGTCTGGATCTCCTTGCCGATGAACTCCGCGTAACGCGAGGCCAGCACGTCCTTGACGAACGACAGATACTTCTGCTCGGTTTCCGGCGGAAACTGCTCGCGTTCGATCTGCTGTTCGAGCACATACATGAGGTGCACCGGATTCGCTGCCACTTCGGTCGAGTCGAAGTTGAACACGCGTGAGAGAATCTTGAACGCGAAGCGCGTCGAGACCCCGTTCATCCCTTCGTCCACGCCCGCGAAGTCGCGGTACTCCTGGTACGACTTCGCCTTTGGATCGGTGTCCTTGAGGTTTTCGCCGTCGTACACCTGCATCTTCGAGAAGAGGCTGGAGTTCTCCGGCTCCTGCAGGCGCGTGAGCACCGACATCTGCGCCATCATCTTCAGCGTGCCCGGCGCGCACACGGCTTCGGCAAGCGACGAATTGCGCAACAGCTTCTCGTAGATCTTCATCTCTTCCGAGTAGCGCAGGCAGTACGGCACCTTCACCACGAAGATACGATCGAGCAGGGCCTCGTTGTTGCGGTTGTTGCGGAACGCCTTCCACTCCGACTCGTTCGAGTGCGCGAGGATGATGCCGTTGAACGGGATCGCCCCGAATCCTTCGGTGCCCTTGAAGTTGCCTTCCTGGGTGGCCGTGAGCAGCGGGTGCAGCACCTTGATCGGCGCCTTGAACATTTCGACGAATTCGAGCAGGCCCTGATTCGCGAGACACAGGCCGCCCGAGTAGCTGTACGCGTCGGCGTCGTCCTGGGCGTATTGCTCGAGCTTGCGGATGTCCACCTTGCCGACGAGCGACGAGATGTCCTGATTGTTTTCGTCGCCAGGCTCGGTCTTTGCGATGCCGATCTGGCGCAGGATGGACGGGAAGCGGCGCACCACGCGGAACTTGCGGATGTCGCCGTTGTATTCGTGCAGGCGCTTCACGGCCCACGGGCTCAGGATGCTGCGCAGGTAACGGCGCGGTATGCCGTATTGCTCTTCGAGTATCGGACCGTCTTCGTCGTAGTCGAAAAGCCCGAGCGGAGATTCGTTCACGGGCGAGCCCTTGATCGCGTAGAACGGCACGCGCTCCATGAGCTGCTTCAGACGCTCGGCGATGGAGGACTTGCCGCCACCCACCGGACCGAGCAGATAGAGAATCTGCTTCTTCTCTTCGAGTCCTTGCGCCGCATGGCGGAAATACGCGACGACCTGCTCGATCACGTCTTCCATGCCATAGAACTCGCGGAATGCGGGATACACCTTGATGACCTTGTTCGCAAAGATGCGCGACAGGCGCGGATCGTTGCGGGTGTCGATCTGTTCGGGTTCGCCGATTGCCGTCAGCATGCGTTCGCCAGCCGTGGCGTACGCATTGGGATCTTCCTTGCAGAGCGCGAGATACTCCTCGAGCGAGAACTCCTCCTCTCGCGTTTTTTCGAAGCGGGTCGCGAAGCTGCTGTAGATATCCATGCTACCTCCTCGCCGAGATCTGCGACCGATGTCGTGCGCGGCGCGCTATTCGGAAACGACATCGCTCAAATTCATCCTAAACCCTTTTGAAATTTTTCGCACCGTTAAATCGCGCCTGATGTGCCCTCGAAAGCTAAGCATTTTTGAGCGCTTGGAGGGCGCCGGACAACGACTTACAATGATCTTCCCTACTGGTGCAAATTTCAGACCGGGGTCACGCTCCTTCCCAAATGCTGTGCCTGCATGTTGGTCGAATCCGTCGGGCCGCGCATACGCGACACCGCGCCTTTACCTGGTTTTTGCTGGTTTTTCCTCGTGTTCGACCGGTTTCGCGCCTTGCCGTCCGGCGCTACGGCATCCGCAGCGCCTCTTCATCAAACGCACGAGTGCAGCGCCGGTGCACACCCACTCGTTACGATTTGTTCGCGAGCCCGCAGAGCGCGCCCGCATGGCGCACTGCCACGCCGATGTTGTGAGCACGCGTCAATGCGATTTTTTTCCCGTTTTACGCGTCGGTTTCGCCGTCGTCGGTGACCTGCCGCGCATTCTTGCGCGGATGCCGGCCGACGCTGCCAGGCCCTGTCGCCAGTAGTGGTTTTCCCGCTCCATTCAAACGACTTGCGATAAAGATGACGCGCATGACAGGTTGCCAGGTTTACACCCATGAGACGGACAGCGTGCACAAAAAAATAAAGCCGCCGCGCAATGCGCGCGGCAGCCTTTCACTGAAGCCAATGTGACGGGTGCGACAGTTACATGATGCGCCCCTGGGCGGCCTAGACGAACTCGACTTCGACTTCCCCCAACCCGTCGATGTGGCCGTGCAGGAGACCCGGTGTATCGATGCGGTGCGCACCGACATAGGTGCCGGTCGTGATGGTCCATTCGGGCTCGATCGTGATGCCCATGGCGGCGCAATGATTGACGAACCAGACGAGCAGTTCGCGCGGGTCGCCGGCGGGGTTGCCCGGCGCCTCCGGCACGAGAGACGCGCCGTCGAACGTCAGTTCGAGCTCCGGCGCGACGAAATCGAGCACGCGGGCAAGCGCTGGGTACGGCAGCGCATGGCCGGTCACGAGTGCGCCGTTGTTCTGTGCATCGGCGAGCTGGGCGAGCGGAGCGACGTTGGGCCACTGCGCGAAACGGCTATCGACGATCTCGATGGCCGGCAGGATCTGGCCGACGCGCGCGAGCACCTCGTCGCGCGCATAGGCTTCGGCACGCGGAACGATCGGTTCCGAAAAACGAAAGGCGATCTCCAGCTCGACGAGCACGCGGAAGAAGTGGCGGCGCTCGAAGCGGGCCGGCGAGGCGTGCACGAGCGGCGCGGGAATCGGCGCGCCGGAGGCGGGGCCGCCCGGGGCGCGCGCGCCCACCTTCCAGCCGCCCGTGGTCGTCTCGAGCCCGGCGAGCACCGCCTGCTGGATCGCATAGGCCGTGGCCGCGTCCGGCGGCACGCGCTCGGGTTCCAGCGTTTCGATCAGATGATGATGCCGGCGCGCATTCACGAGGCGTTGCGCGAGATCGTCATGCGTCATGTCGGGTTCCTTGTTTGTGCTGTCATGCGGCGCCGGCGCTCGATGCCGGCGCAATCCGTCCTGCCTGGCGCGGTGCGCCCTCCCGCGCCCTGTGGCGCGGGTCCTTCCCCTTGCGGCGCCTCCCCGTGCGGGCCCGCGCCCGCGCGTCGGCGCGGGCTGAACCAGCACGACGCCATGCCGCTCGCGCGCGCCGCTGGGCGCCGCAGTGTAGCGCGCCGACCGGGCCGCGCAGATGACACGGCTGACAATGTACCGTAACGGCGCGCGCATGGCGCACGGCAGGGCCGCACAACGCGGGGCAAAGGCGCAAAAAAGCCGCTGGGGCGCAGCGGCTGGCTCGCGCGCACGGACGGCCCGCGCGGCTGATCAGAGGCGTTTCAGAAGGTTTCCCAGTCGCCATGCGAACCGGCGCCCGCCGCCGCCACGCTCAGCGGCGCGCTCGGGGCCGCGGCGGCCCGTGCGGCCGGCTGGGCGGCAACGGGAGCGGGGCTTTTGCGCGGCGCGCGCTTTGCAGCCGGGGCGGCGGATGCCGGGCGCGTGACGGACCGGGAGACGGAACGCGAGACCGAAGCGGCCCTGGCGGCCGCCCGCACCGGCTGCGCCGGCGCCGCGCCGGGCGCCGCGTCTTCCAGGTTAAACACCGCGACGGCCTCGCGCAGGCGTGTAGCCTGGTCCTCGAGCGACTGCGCGGCGGCGGCGGCCTCCTCGACGAGCGCCGCGTTCTGCTGGGTCACCTCGTCCATCTGCGTGACCGCGCGCGCGACCTGGTCGATGCCGCCCGACTGCTCCTGTGAAGCCGCCGAGATCTCACCCATGATGTCGGTTACGCGCTGCACAGCGGCGATGATCTCGGTCATCGTGCGGCCCGCCTCGTCGACGAGCGCCGAACCCGCCTGCACGCGCTCGACCGAGGTGTCGATGAGCCCCTTGATCTCCTTGGCCGCCGCCGACGAGCGCTGCGCGAGGCTGCGCACCTCACCCGCCACCACGGCGAAGCCGCGCCCTTCCTCGCCTGCGCGCGCCGCTTCGACGGCCGCATTGAGCGCGAGGATATTGGTCTGGAAGGCGATGCCCTCGATGATCGTGATGATGTCGGCGATCTTCGCGGAACTGTCGTTGATGTCGCCCATCGTGCCGACCACCTGATTGACGACCGAACTGCCCTTATGGGCGATTTCCGAGGCGTTGGCGGCGAGCGCGCTGGCCTGGCGGGCGTTGTCGGCATTCTGTTTCACGGTGCCCGTGAGCTGCTCCATGCTCGATGCGGTCTGCTGGAGCGCCGAAGCCTGTTCTTCGGTGCGCGACGAGAGGTCGAGGTTGCCCGCGGCGATCTCGCGCGTGGCCGTGGCGATCGATTCGGTGCCCGAGCGCACCGAGCGCACCGTTTCGGTGAGGCTGCGCTGCATCTGCGCGACGCCGCCCAGAAGTTCGCCCATCTCGTCGTTGCGGCGCACGACCACGGGCCGGCGCAGATCGCCGGCGGCGATCGCATGGAACGCGCCGAGCGCCTCGCCGAGCGGCCCGGCGATGGCGCGGCGCAGCGAGAAGAACGAATACGCGGCAGCGCCAATGCCGACGAGCAGCGCCGCGATGCACGCGGCGCGCAGCTGCGAGAACGCCGCCTGGGCGTCGTCGAAACCGTTTTGCGCCTGCGTCATCTGGAACTTGTCGAGTACGGCGTCGGCCTTCGAAAGTCCGTCGTAGGCTTCTTTCAGCGCTTTGGAGCCCGCCGCGACCTTTGCCTGGTCGCCGGACTGGACCGTGACGGAAAACTGGTTCGCAATCTGATGCAGGGCCTCGCGCCGGGCTGCGACGTCCTGAGCGAGGCGCGCTTCGTCGCCGTTATGCGGCAAGGCCATGTACTTCTTCCAGTAGTCGTCCGATACGCCGCGCAACATGCGCGCACGATCGATTGTCGCAGCAGCGTCGGGCGTACCCAGTTCGAAAGCCGCCCGGTCGAGCGCAAGACGCTCGCGGGCCGCATAGATCTCGGCCAGATTGACCGCGTGCGAACTGGGCATCTGGTCGGTGAAGGTCTCGCGATACGCCTCGTTCGAACGCGTGAGACCGAGCAATCCGACCGCGCTGAGCGCGATGATCAACGTCGCCAGAAAGCTCATTGTGATGCCGATGCGCGCCTTGATACTGATGCCCTTGCCCATGACTCCCCCAACGCTTGTAATGTGGTGTCGGACCTGGCGTCCGACACGGAGTGACCGCTCTAACAGGCGTTTACGGCAGGGGCTTTCATGGTCTTGAAATGTGTATATGGTATGAAGTATTGGCGCGAATCGTCCATGCGCGGGCCGAATAACCGGCGCATGGACGACTACGCCTAAAGGACAGGCAGATTCGCTCAGCCCGCGAGTTCGGCAAGTGTCGGAATGGAAGGTTGCGCACCCGCGCGCGTGACGGAAACCGACGCCGCGCGCAGCGCGAACGCAATGGCCTCGAGCGCAGTTGCGCCGGCGGCAAGGCGCGCGGCGAACGCGCCGATGAAGGTGTCGCCGGCCGCCGTCGTGTCCACGGCATTCACGCGCGGCGCGGGCAGATGGGCCGGCCCGGCGCCCTCCAGCAGCGCACATACGCCCTGCGCACCGAGCGTCACCAGCACGTTGCGCGCACCCGCCTCGCGCAGCGCCAGCGCCGCCTGGGCGGCTTCTTCGGGCGTGCCCGCAGGCAGGCCGGTGAGCGTCGCGGCCTCCAGTTCGTTCGGCACAAGGTAGTCGACGAGCGCAAGCCACTGCGCGGGCAGCGGCCCCGTGGCGGGCGCCGGATTGAGGATGGTGATCTTGCCGAGCCGCCGTGCGGCGGCGAGCGCGGCCGCCACGGCATCCGGGGGCGTTTCGAGCTGGCAGACCACCACGTCGGCCTGCGCGAGCACGGCCTCATGGCGCAGGATCGTTTCGGGCGTGAGCTCGCCGTTGCTGCCGGCCACGATGACGATGGCGTTCTGACTCGCGTCGTCGACGACGATCAGCGCCACGCCGGTTGGCGCCCCCGGCGATGTTTCGAGCGCGCCGCAGTCGATACCTTCCGCCATCAGCCCCGTGCGCAATACCTCGCCGTTGCTGTCGGCGCCGACCCGGCCGATCATCGCCACCTGGGCGCCCAGGCGCGCCGCGGCCACCGCCTGGTTACCGCCCTTGCCGCCGGCCACCTGCGCAAACGCATGGCCCGCGAGCGTCTCGCCGGGAGACGGCAAGCGCGGCGCACGCGCGACGAGATCCATGTTCAGACTGCCGACCACGGCCACGCGAGCGCGCGTGTCGGCCGGCTTTGCTGCGTCAGTCGTCACGATGCCTCCTCGATGGCTTGCGCCTTCGGTACGGCGACCCTGCCTCAGGCCGCTAGCGGCGCGTATTCCTCCGCGCCGACCCAGGGCCCCGTCGATTCGCGGGCGAAGAGCGTCGGCGGCATGACGCGGCGCCGCGCCCTCGCGCCTTCCTCGCGCGCGTTCGCGATGCGCTCGATCAGCGTGAGCGCCGCCATGTCCCCGAGCGCACGCGCCGGCTGGCCGACCGTCGAGAGCGCGGGCCAGGTGAAGTTGCCAAGCTCGATGTCGTCGAAGCCGATGATCGAGCAGTCGCCCGGCACGCGCAAGCCGCGCTCGGCGGCCGCGCGCAAGGCGCCGATGCCCATCATGTCGTTGCCGGCGAAGATCGCGGTCGGCCGCACGCTGTCGAACAGTTGCGCCGCCGCGCGGTAGCCGCCCGCGCCGGAAAAGTCGCTTTCGACGATCGCCCCCGGCGCGATCTCCACGCCGCGCTCGGACATGGCGCGCAGAAAGCCGTGCATGCGCATCGCGCTCACCGCGGTCGTCACCGGCCCGGTGATGCAGCCAATGCGCGAGTGCCCGAATTCGAGCAGATGCCGCGTGGCGAGCCAGGCCCCGCGCTCGTGGTCGATCTGCACGAGATCGGCGTCGAGCCCCTCGATGTTGCGGTCGATGACGACGATCGGCTCGCGCGCGTCGGCGAGCGTCGAAGCCAGCACGGCGTCGTCGCCGGCCGAGGCGACGATGAGGCCGTCGATGCGCTTTTCCTGCAGCACGCGCAGGTAGCTGCGCTGCTTGGCCGGGTCGTCGTCGGAGTTGCAGAAGAACACGCAGTAGCCCTTGCGCGCGCAGGCGTCCTCGACGCCGCGTGCGAGCTCGGCGAAATACGGGTTGGTGCCGTTCGGCACGAGCAGACCCACCGTCGCCGTGGCACGCGCCTTGAGCGAGCGCGCCACCGCCGACGGCACGTAGTTCAGGTCGCGGATCGCACGCTCGACCTTGGCCCGCACGTCCGCCGACACCGGACGCGAATTGTTCACCACATGCGACACCGTCGTGAAAGACACCCCCGCCACGGCGGCCACATCCTTGATCGTCGCCATCTTTATGTTGCTCCTGCTTTTTTGCTGCGCTGTTGCTGCCGGCTCTCTGCGCGCCCGTTATTGGTCTGGTCCGACGTCGCTTCCCCGGTCATTTCCGCCGGCCCGCGCTGCATTGCGGACCGCGCCCTCGAAAAATTGTTATGTTCTGCTGCCTCTGCGACTTCGCCTGCTGCGATACGTGTCGAGCACGACCGCCACGACGATCACCGCGCCGGTGATGATGCGTTTGGTGGGCTCGTTCGCGCCGATCTGCGCGAGCCCCGCGGCCAGCACCGAGATGATCAGCACGCCGAAGAACGTGCTGATGACCGAGCCGCGCCCGCCCATCAGGCTCGTGCCGCCGATCACCACGGCCGCGATCACCTGCAGCTCCAGCCCCACGCCCGCGTTCGGATCGGCGGCTTCGAGGCGCGAAATCTGGAACAGCGCCGCGAGCCCGGAAAGCGCGCCCATCAGCGCGAACACGATTACCTTGTACGGCCGCGGATCGACGCCCGCGAGGCGCACCGCCTCCTCGTTGGTGCCAATACCGATCAGATACCTTCCGAACACCGTGCGCGTGAGCGTGAGCTGCGCGATCACCATCACCGCCACCGCGATCAGGAACGCCGGCGAAATGCCGAATGCGATCGGGTTCGAGAGAAAGTCGAACGCGTCGCCGATATACGCCGTGCGCGAATTCGTCATCTCGTACGCGAGCCCGCGCGCCGCTTCGAGCACGCCGAGCGAGACGATGAACGACGGGATGCGCCAGCCCACCGTCACCGCGCCCGTGAGCGTGCCCGTGGCCGCCGCGGCGACAAGGCCGAGCAGCGCCGCCGGCAGCGCGCCCCAGCCCCACCTGAGCGACGCCACGCTCACCACCGACGCGCCGAGCGCGAGCACCGAGCCGACCGAAAGATCGATGCCCGCGATGATCAGCACGAAGGTCATGCCCACGGCCATCACCACGAGATCGGGAATCTGGTTCGCGATCGTGCTGAACGTATCGTACGTGAGGAAGTGCGAACTCAGCAGCGAGAACAACACGATCATCGCGATCAGCGCGAGCGCGAGGCCCAGGTAGTTCGAAAAGCCAAAGCGCGTGCCCACGGGCTTGCCGCTCGCCTGCATCGCATGCGGTTGCTGCGCAGCGGGCGGCGCGATTCTGGTCGAACTGGTTCGCCCACCGCTTTCGTCACCCTGCGGAGACGGTTGCCCGCGCAACGGGTCGTTCGTCATGAAGCGCTCCCTCGTGGGTCGTCGTTTCGTTCCTGCAGCTTGCCCGTTTCCACGTGTGGCGGCACATCGCCCATTTCAGGCAGATCGCACGCATTCGCAACCAGCGCATCCTCGGCGCGCAGCCCCGCGAACGCGGCGGCCAGCAGCTTGTCCTGGCTCCACTCGCCGCGATCGTAGATGGCGGTCATCTTCCCCGCCGACATCACGCCGATGCGGTCGCAGATCAGCATCAGTTCGCGCAGGTCGCTCGACACGACCACGAGCGCCCGGCCTTCGCGCGCGAGTGCGCCCATCAGCGCGTAGATGTCGAACTTCGCGCCGACGTCGATGCCGCGCGTGGGCTCGTCGAACAGCACGACTCGCATCGACTGCGTAATGTCGCGCGCGAGCCAGCGGCCGATCACGACCTTCTGCTGGTTGCCGCCCGACAGCTCGCCCACCGGCTGCGCGGGCCCGGACGCGCGAATTCGCAGTGCGTCGATCTGCGTGCGCGCCAGTGTGTTCTCGCGGGCCGCGTCCACCACGCCGTAGCGCGATACCGCGCCCACGTTGCCAAGCGTCACGTTCGCGGCGAGCGGCTGTGGCAGCAGCAGTCCTTCGCCCTTGCGGTCCTCGGTGATGAGCGCGATGCCCAGCCGAACCGCATCGGCGGGCGAGGCGATCTGCACCGGCTGCGGCGCCGCGCCCGGCGTGGGCGCCAGCGCCACCGTGCCGCGTTCCATGCGGTCGGCGCCGTAGATGAGCCGCATCAGCTCCGTCCTGCCCGCGCCGATCAGCCCGGACACACCAAAAATCTCGCCTGCGCGCACGTCGAACGACACGTCGCGCACGGCCTTCGCACGCGTGAGCCCTTCCACCTTCAAAAGCGGCGCGCCGATGCGCCGCAGCCCCAGATCGATGCGCTCGCCAAGCTCGCGCCCCACCATCAGCGCGACGATCCGCTCTGGCGTGAGGTTGGCCATGGCGTCCACCCGCACGAGCTTGCCGTCGCGCAACACCGCGACGCGCTGCGCGATGCGCTCGAGTTCTTCGAGCCGGTGCGAGATGTAGACGATCGCTACGCCGCGCGCCTTCAGGCGCGCGATCTGCTCGAACAGCAGCTCGACCTCGCGAGCCGTGAGCATGGCCGTCGGCTCGTCGAGGATCAGCACGCGCATGTCGCTGCCATGTGCACCATGGGCACCCTCAGCACCCGCGGCGCTGCCGATCAGGTTGCGCGCGATCTCCACGAGCTGCTGATGCCCGATACCCAGCTCCCCGACCGGCGTGTCGGGGTCGATCGCCTCGAGCCCGACCTGCGCCATTGCGGCCCGCGCGTCCTCACGCAGCCGCCTGCGGTCGATCCAGCCCAAGCGCAGCGGCCCCGACTGCGGCAGGCGGTCCAGAAAGAGATTCTCGGCAACGGTCAGCGTGGGCAGCAGGTTCAGCTCCTGCATGACCATACGCACGCCGAGCGCCTCGGCTTCGCGGCGGCTTGCCGGGGCGTAAGGCCGGCCCATCAGCGCCATGCTGCCCGCGCTCGGCGCCGTGAGACCGCTCACGATCTTCGAGAGCGTGCTCTTGCCCGCGCCGTTTTCCCCCGTGAGCGCGAGCACTTCGCCGGCGTGCAGCGCGAGGCTGACGTCGGCGAGCACCGGCTGCTCGTAGGTCTTCCCGACACCCGTTACCGTCAGCACGGCGGGCCCAGGTGACGCTACGTCGGAGACATTTGCATCCATCACGATCCTGTAGTCGCGAGCCGCGCCGCCGGGTTCAACCGGTGAGCCGCGCCGCCCGGATACTGCGGGTCTGCACCGCCGCCGCGCGCTCCGGTAGAAGCATGCCTCGAACGGCGCGCTGGGCAGCGATGCGCCGCACAGCGGAAGATGGCCGCCCATGCGGCCATCCCGGTACAAATAACGGCCGCGCGGCGGGATTCTTGAGCACTTATTGCGTTGCGCACGCAAATACCGCCGCAGCATGGCGGGGCGCCTGCCAGCAGCGCTTCACTTCGTGACGAGCACCACGGGCGTTTCGACGATGCCCGACAGCTCCGACTGCTTCTTGTGCTCCTTGAGCGCCTTCAGGGCCGTGTCGATGCCGAACACGGCCTGCTTCGCCGCGTACTGGTCGGCGGTGGCGAGCACGCGGCCGTCCTTGAGCATGGGCTTGATGGCGTCGATGTTGTCGTAGCCGACCACGTACACCTTGCCCTGTTTGCCCGCCGCGCGCACGGCCGACACGGCGCCGATCGCCATGTTGTCGTTGCCGCACAGGAGCGCCTTGATGTCCGGGTATTCATTGAGCATGGCGGAGGCGACGGCGTTGCCCTTGTCGATCTCCCATTCGCCCGACTGCGTCGAGACGATCTTCGCGCCCACGGCCTCCATCGCGTCCTTGAAGCCCGCGGTGCGCTGCTGCGCGTTGGTCGTGGTGGAGACGCCTTCGACGATGCCCACCTGGTCGCCCGACTTCAGGCGCTTGCCGAGATAGTCGCCCACGAGGCGGGCGCCCTTGCGGTTGTCCGGGCCGACGAACGGCACGTTCAGGTCCTTGGACTTGAGCACGTCGGCGTCGAGCTTGTTGTCGATGTTCACGACGATGATGCCCGCGTCCACCGCCTTTTTCACGACGGGCACGAGCGCCTTGGAGTCGGCGGGCGCGAGCACGATGGCATCGACCTTCGAGACGATCATCTGCTCGACGATCTGGATTTGCGCGGCGGTGTCGGTCTCGTTCTTGATGCCGTTGGTGACGAGATCGAACTGGTCGGCGTTGTGCTTTTGATAGTCCTTCGCGCCGGTCTCCATGGTGAGGAAGAACTCGTTGGCGAGCGACTTCATGACGAGCGCGACCTTCGGCTTGTGAGGCGCCTGCGCAAGTGCCGCGAGCGGCAAGGCGCCTGTCACGGCCGTCGTGGCGAGCGCGCTGGCGGCGAGAAGGATGCGGCGGCGAATGCGGGAGTTCATTATTGGGAAGTCTCCGGTTTGTCGGGCCCGGCTGGGCCCTGCTTTCTGGTTATGCGCAAACGTTTCCTGCCGGCCCATTCTCGGCGCAGGCGTTTCATGGTGTCAACTTCGCGTTATGCCTACGGCGGCGGGCCGTCATGCGGCACTGCAACAACGCGAAGCCGGCTCGCCCGCCTCAGAGCCAGTTGATGCGACGAAACAGGAAAAACAGGAAGAGATCGAGCACGAGCATGGCAGCGAGGCAGATCTGGTAGCCGAATCTGAAATGCAGTTCTGGAATATGTTCGAAGTTCATGCCGTAGATGCCCGCGATCATCGTCGGCACGGCGAAGAGCGCGGCGAACGAACCGAGCCGCTTCGTCACCTCGTTCTCCGCGAGCGAGATCATGCCGAGGTTCACCTGGATGGCCGTGACGATCATTTCGCGGCGTGCGTCGATCATGTTGGACACGCGCAGCAGATGGTCGTAGACGTCGCGGTAATAGGCCTGCATGCCCACGCAGATTTGCGGAATGCGCCCGCCGATCAGCTTGCCCACTGGATCGACGAGCGGCGTGACGTGGTGCGCGATGATCACGAGACGGCGCTTGAGCGAATAGAGATCCTCGATGATCGCGCGCGAGCCCGCGAGGTCGTGCTTTTCGAAGATGCGATCCTCCAGCTCCTCGATTTCGCTCGAGAGGGTTTCGAGCACGGGTGCGTAGCGGTCGACCACGCTGTCCATCAGCGCATAGAGCACGAAGCCTGAGCCTTCGCGCAGCAGTTCGGGCTCGCGCTCGCAGCGCGCGCGCACGTCGGCGAAACCCTGCTGCGCACGATGACGCACCGAGAGCACGAAATTGGGGCCGGCGAAGATGTTCACCTGGCCCGCGATGACTTCGCCGTCGTCGTCGAGTTCGAGCGTGTGGAGCACGCAAAAGAGCGTGTCGCCGTATTCCTCGATCTTTGGCCGCTGGTTGCCGTTCATCACGTCTTCGATGGCGAGCGCGTGCAGGCCGAATTCCTCCTTCATCGCCGCCATTTCGCCGGCGTCGGGATCCTTGAGCGCGATCCAGACGAAACACTCGGGCTTCGCCAGATAGTCACTGATGGCTTCGACCGTGACGTCGGCCAGTTTCTTGCCGCCTTGATACGCGACGCAGTTGATTAGCATGTTCCTTGTCTTCCGCGCGGCGGGTCGCGCCCGCGCCGCTTCGAGTTGCACCGGTTGCCAAGTGTAAGGCGTTCCGTTGATCGGCGGCGCCTCGACGCGGTGGCCGGGCGGCCTGCGGGCGCCGGACGGGCCTGACTGGCGCCTGAGGGCACTGCCCGTGGCCGCCGTGCAACGGCGTCGGCGAACCGGCGGCCGGCCCTACTGCGCGACGCGGCGAATGCCGATGTGGTGATCCTTGTCGAAGGCGACGCTCGCGCGGTTGGTGTAGCGCGGATCCACGAGAAAGCGCAGTTCGATTACGGGATCGAACTGTGTCGTCACGCCGATGCGGTGCACGCCGGGCTTGAGGTAGAACGTGACGTGCTCGCCGTCCATGAGATCGGTCACGCGCTCGCCGTCGATGTAGACAGGCGCATCGCGGAATTTGACGATGACGTTGCGGGTGCGCTCGCGGCGCACGTCCACGGGCACGAGGCCCTCGCCCGGCCCGGTGTAGCCCGGTTTCAGGATGCGTTCGGCCGGCACGGGCCTGAATGGCATGGGCGGCGGCGGCTCCTCGGCGCAGCCGCCGAGTGCGAACGCCGCGGCCACCGTGACGGCGGCGGCGAGACTTGCAATCGACCTGCGCGATGGCAAAGGCGGCATGGGCGCTTTCCTCTTCCCGGACCTGTCGGTCCCGGCCTGGCTGCTGGTTCGCGCCCATCATATCCGTACCGGCGCCAGACCGATCATCGTTGTTATATGCTTTGGGCAATGCGCGGCAGCGCTCGAAATCGGCACAAATCGCCAGAATGAGGAGGCAACGGCCATGTGGTACTTCTCGTGGATCCTCGGCATCGGCGTTGCGCTCGGCTTTGGCATCATCAACGTGATGTGGCTCGACGCCAACGGCAAATTCCTGAACGGACATGAGCCCGGGCAAACCGGCCCGAAAGGCCCCCCCTCGGGCGACCCGGACACGCAACACGGCGAGGCGCGCCACCCGTGACGAGACTCGTGTTCTTCTGCGGCCACGCCGGCGCGGGCAAAACCTCGCTCGCCAAACGCCTGTTCGCCCCGCTCGCCCGCCGGACCGGCGCGCCGTTCTGCCTGCTGGACAAGGACACGCTCTACGGCAGCTATAGCGCCGCGGCGATGGGCGCGCTCACGCACGACCCGAACGATCGCGACAGCCCGCTTTTCCTGCAGCATTTTCGCGAACCCGAGTACCGGGGGCTCATCGACACCGCCCGCGAAAATCTCGAGCTTGGCGTGAGCGCGCTCGTGGTCGGCCCGCTTTCGCGCGAAGTGCGCGAGCGCAAGCTGTTCGATCGTGCGTGGCTCGGCGTCGCTCAGGACGTGGGACTCACTGTGGTGTGGGTGCATACGAGCGAAGAAACGGCGCACGCGCGCATCGTCGCGCGCGCCCATCCGATCGACGCCTACAAGCTCGCACACTGGGACGAATACCGGCAGCGCCGCTTCATGCCGTCGGGCGCGCAGCTCGACGGCCTTCTGCTCTTCGACAACACCGCGCCCGCCGCGGCCGACTACGAGGCCTTGCTCGAGCGCATCGTGTCGGCAACGGCATCGGCGTGAGATCTCAGGCGGCCACCTTCGCGCGGCTGTCGAGCGTCGCGCCTTCATACACCTGACCAAAGCGGTTCGCGAGGAACTGCTGGAGCGAAACCTGCTCCTGGCGCACGAACCCGGCTTGCGGCAGACGTTTTTCGCGGAACAGATCGAGCACCGCGCACATGGCGCCGGCCGTGGTGATCTGGATCGCGCTCATGGGCACGCCGCACACCGTCTTCGCGAAGATCTTGCGCGTGAACACTTCCTGCACGAGCTTGCCGTCGCGCATGCCGGTCACGGTCATGAAGATGAGCACGACGTCCTGCTCCGTGGCGGGCACCGAGCGGCGCATGATGGACTTGAGCGTGTCGCGGTCGCTCGCAAGGCGCAGGTCTTCGAGCAGGAACTGCATGAGCGCGCGATGACCCGGATAACGCACCGATTTGTAGTCGAGCGATTCCACCTTGCCCGACAGCGTCTCGCAGAGCGTGCCAAGACCGCCCGAGGTATTGAAGGCCTCGTACTCCACGCCGTCGAGCGAGAAATGTTCGAGGCCTTCGAGCGGCTGCACCCACTGCGTGCGGCCTTCGCGGATCGCTTCGCACGGCTGGCAATACTCGTTGATGAGACCGTCCACGCTCCACGTGAGGTTGTACTTGAGCGCGTTGGTGGGGAACTGCGGCAGTGCGCCCACACGCATCTTGACGTCGCGGATCTCGGTGAAGCGGCTCGCGAGCGCATGCGCCGCAATGCCGATGAAGCCGGGCGCGAGGCCACACTGCGGCATGAAGACATGGTCGGCGCCGTCGGCCAGCGCGCGGATTGCATGGGTCGCGCGCACGTCCTCGGTCAAGTCGAAGTAATGGACGCCCGCGCCCTTCGCCGCCGAGGCGACGTTTACCGCGAGGTAATACGGCAGCGCATTGATCAGCACGTCGTAGCCTTCCAGCGCGCCGCGCAGCGCCGCGGCGTCGCCCGAATCGACTCGCGCGGTGGGGATGCCTTGCGCCGCGAGCGGCTCGAGCGCCTTCGCATCGCGGTCGAACGCCGCGACTTCGTAGTCGCCGCTCTCGCGCAGCATGTGGGCAATGGTGTGGCCGATCAAGCCGGCGCCTGCAATCGCAACTTTCATGGGTCATCTCCTTTGGTTTTCTATGCTTGGGGATGGGCAGCGCCCGCTCAAACACAGTCTATGGAGAGACAAATACGGTTTATAGACGCAAAACGATGCGTTTCGACCGCGATTTTCGTCATTATGACGAGGAGTTTCGTCATAATGACGAAAACCGGTCACTTCGATGGAGCATGTCCCGTCGTTCCGCCCGTATTTCAGCCCCGTATTTCAGCCTGTCACCGAGCCGCGATCGACCTTGCGCGCGAGCACGATCGACGTGGTCGTGCGCTCGACGCCGGGGATGCCGCCGATCTGGTCGAGCAGATCGTTGAGGCGGTCGGGCGAATCGGCGCGCAGCCACGCCACGTAGTCGTACTCGCCGCTCACCGCGCACAGCAACTGCACTTCGGGCATCTTGCCGAGGCGCTTTTGCACATCGGGCCCATGGCGCGGCGCGATGATGAGCCCGACCCACGCCTGCAGGCTCGCATCGAGCACGTCCTGGCCCAGGCGCACGCCATAGCCGGCGATCACCTGGGTGCGCTCGAGCCGCTCGATGCGCGCGAGCACCGTGGTACGCGCGACGCCGAGGCGCCGTGCGAGATTGGCGACGCTTTCGCGCGCGTTTTCCTGCAGCAGCGCGACGAGGCTGCGGTCGAGGTCGTCGAGTTGATCGAGGCGCGGAGGTCTCATCGGGCGGGCGGTCTGTGTGCGAAGTCTGAACCGCGTCATTATCGCGCGCGGCTGAGCGCGCCGGGCGGCGGTCGCGGCGCGCAAGTCATGCGCGACGGGTATTTCCACGCGTTTCGTTTGTAAGCAAGTGTCGCAGCCGCGGCGTGGCGAAGCGAGAACGTGGTACTAATAACGCCTGCGGCCATTCTGGCCATGCTACCCGCTACGAAATGATTCAAGGAGTCACAATGAAGAAAGCTTTCGTCATCCTTGCCGCCTCGCTCTCGATGAGCGGTGCGTTCGCGCAAAGCGCCGCGCCGGCCGCTTCGGCAACTGCCGCGGCTGCATCGAGCGCCGACGTGCGCGCCGCGCAGCATCAGCAGCGTGTCGAGGAGCGCATTACGTGGCTGCATACGCAGCTCAAGATCACGCCCGAGCAGGAGCCGCAATGGAAGACGTTCGCCGACGTCATGCGCAGCAACGGCGAGACCATGTCGAGCCTCTTCAAGCAGCGTGCGGAGAGCGAAAGCTCGCGCAATGCGCTCGACGACATGAAGCAGTATGCGCAGATCGCCCAGGCGCACGCGGACGACATGCAGAAGCTCGTCTCCGCGTTCGAGCCGCTCTACACCAGCCTCTCGCCGGAGCAGAAGAAGCTCGCCGATCAGGCCTTCCGCCACGGCAATGAGCACGGCCCGTCGGGCAAGCCGGGGCATCCGAAGCATAAGGGCCGAGCCAGGCCGTCGGCGGGCGCAGCAGCCAGCGAAACCGGCGCGGCCAGCACGCCGGCCGCGCAGTAAGCGGAGTCAGGCGCAACTGCCAATCGGGCCACGTCGGGCCACGCTCCCATGCGTGCGCGACGGCCCGATCCAGGGTACCCTTGCGGACCGCGCGACAGCCGGGCAGTTTCGCCCGGCCATCGCTTCCCTGGATGCCGTATTTTGTGAAGCCGTTCCGCGGCTGCCACCATGATTGAACTGACCCAACTCGACCTGCGTGTCGACCCCGCCGCACAGCGCGTCGTCAAGGACGAGACCGTGAGCGTCGAGTTCGCAGCCCTTGCCGGCGAGCTGATGAGCCTGGAAGGCCCGAACCGTTATGCGCCCGGCGACGCGATCATCACCGGTTCGACCGGCGATCGCTGGGTCGTCTCGCGCGATCGATTCGATGCAAAATACCTGCCGGCGAGCGACACCCTGGTCCACGGCGATGCAGGCGCGTATCGCAATCGCCAGGTCGTGGTGCTCGCGAGGCGCATGGACGAGCCGTTCACGCTTGTGCGTTCGGCCGGCGGCGACCGGCTAAGCGGCGTGGCCGGCGACTGGGTCATGCAATACGCGCCCGGCGACTATGGCGTCGTGCAGGCCGCACGTTTCGCCAAGGTCTACAAGCTCGCCGACCGAGTCTCGGCGTAGCACCGACCGGGCGCGCTGCGCCCATCGCTGCAATCGAACGCGCGGCAAGCAACCATGCTTCAAACAAACGCGCTTCAAACAACCCTTTTACGCAAATTCTTCGTCCAGCGCGATCGTCACTTCGCGCGGCACGTCTTCGCCTTTCGCGTGCTGTTCCTCGAGCGATTCGATCGTCGCCTCCACGTAGGCTCGCAACACCGCGAAGCTGCGGCCGCGTAGCCGCGGCGGCAATGCGCGATAACGTGCGAGCGCGGCGGGCGCAATCGCGACCGTGAGCGCCATGCGGCGCGCCTTGGAGCCGAAGCGCATCGCCACCCAGTGCACGGCCAGTTGTGGCACGCCGTTTTCATTCGGCTCTTCGGCAAAGCGCGTCTGCTCGGGAAAGATGTCGGCGATCACGCGGGCGAGCTCGCCGAATTCGGGGCTCGCGCATTCAAACAGGTAGGCTTCCATTGACGCCAGAATAATAAGAGTAAAACGCGCGCACTCACGCCGCGCGTGCGACGCGCCGCTCGGGGCGGCACGTCCTGAAAAGCACGACTGCGACCACCACGGCCGCCGCCCCATACAACCCGTCCACGGCCTCGAGCGGCGCGAGACGCGCCTGGTAAAGCGCGGCGGGCACGTCGATGAGCGCGTGCACGAGGATAGCCAGCGGCAAAATCCCCTTCCGTCCCGCGCGCACACCGCGCCACATCAGCACCGACAAGGCAATCTGGAACACGAATGCGGCCGTGCGCTCGAGCGCGAACACGCCCGCGAAAAGCGGCGAAAGGCTCGCGAGGATCAGATGCACGCGCAGGACCGAGTCCATCGTGAGATTGGAGAGATGCGCGTCGAGCTCGCCGCGATTCGCGAGGACCGCGAACACGATCCATTGCAGCTGCACGAGCACGCCGACGAACCACGCCTCCGCACCCGCATGGCCGATGCCGTAGCCGAAGGCCGCGCTGTCGGCGGGTGCGCCGGGCTTGCCTGCGCCGCGGCGCGCGATGAGCCGCATGGCGATATAGCGCCCGACCTCCTCGCACACGCCCGCGGCGAGCGCCCCGTACAGCACGAAGAAAACGGGATTCGACAGCACCTGCGCGACGGCGGCGTTGCCATGCAGCATGGAGTCGTTGACGGCGCGTTCGATCACAGTCGCGAAAAACGCGAAGATGGCGACGCCCGCGATCGTATCGCGCCAGTCGAGCGCGAACGGCACACGCAGCCGGCGATAGAGCGATACGGGCAAGGCGGCGACGAACAGCGTCGCGAGCGAAAGGCAGACGAGCGTGATCGGAGCTACGGACATGGGCTTCCTTATGACGTTCGGCACGCACGCACGCGCGCCGCAGCCCGCATGATCGCAGATATCGGCGCCCGCGCGCAGTCCCGGCTGTGCGAGAGACCCGCAATCGCGCCGTGCTCACGCGAGCGTCGAAGCCCTCACCACCAGTTCGCCCTCGAACGCCGCCGCGCGCGCCTTGGGCGCCGCGCCCTCGATGCGCTCGTGCAGAAACTCCACCGCGCGATAGCCGATCTCGCGCGTAGGCTGGCGGATCGTCGTGATGCCGGCAAGCTCGGCCCACTCCGGATCGTCGATGGCGGCGAGCGCCACGCGCTGCTGCCACTGTGCGCCGAGGGCAGCCTTCAGATGCAAGGCGAGGCGCAGCGCCACCGGCGCGTTGGCCGCGAACAACGCGCACCGCGCACCGCGCGCGAGCGCCTGGGTCACGTGGGTGTCGAGCACCGCGAGCGCGGCCTGCACGGCAGCCTCGTCGTGGAGGTCGAGCACGTGCGTGAGACCGCGCGCCGCGCCCTTCGTCGCCTGCATCGATTCGCGAAACGCCGCTTCGCGCTCGCGCCGCGAACTCACCTGCTCGAACGGCTGCACGACGAACACGATGTCGTCGTAGCCGCGCGCAAGCAGATGCTCCGTGCCGAGGCGCACGGCCGCCGCGTTGTCGAGGCCGACCATGTCCGCATCGAGGCCGTCGACGGTCCGGTCGATCAGCACGGCCGGAATGCCGCCGCTGCCCACGGGTTTCAACATCGATTCACGCACGCCGAGTCCGTTGACGATCACGCCTTCCACACGATACGTGGTCAGCAGTTGCAGGTAGCGCCGCTCCATGTCGATTTCGTTCGCCGCGTGGCAGATGAGCGGCATGTAGCCGAGCGCGTGACAGGCCTCCTCCACGCCCTGCAGAATCTCCACCGAATAGGGATTGGCGAGATCGGCGATCAACAGGCCGAGCAGACGGTTGCGGCCGCGCTTGAGCCCGCGCGCCATCTGGTTGGGGCGATAGTCGAGCCGCTCGATCGCGGCTTCGATGCGAGCGCGCAGGTCGGGCGAAAGCACACCCAGCTCGCCGTTCAGATAGCGCGAGATACTGGTCTTGCCGGTGCCGGCTTCGCGCGCCACGTCGCTGATGGTCGCGCGGCGCGGCGCCGTGGCCGCCGCGCCCGTTTGCGCGCGATCGTCGCGATCGTCGTGATGCGCGCCGCCCGAAGCGATGCTCATCGCGCGAGCACGTCGCGATTGACGACGTTCACATCGAGCGTGCCGGCGAGCGCCGCGACGAGGTTCTCCGCCGCGCAGCGCGCCATCGCGTGACGCGTCTCGTGCGTGGCCGAGCCGATGTGCGGCAGCGCCACCACGTTCGGCATACGCAGCAGCGGCGACGCGGGATCGATCGGCTCGCGCTCGAACACGTCGAGGCCCGCGCCGTGGATCGTGCCCGCTTCGAGCGCCGAGATCAGCGCTTTCTCGTCGACGGTAGCGCCGCGCGAGGCGTTGATGAGAATCGCGCTTCGCTTCATCTTCTTCAGTTGCTCTGCGCCGATCAGGTGGCGCGTGGCGTCGGTGAGCGGCACCTGCAGGCACACGAAGTCCGAGCTTGTGAGCAGCTCGTCGAGTTCGACACGGCGCGCGCCGTAGTTGCGCTCGGCCGCTTCGTTCGGACTGCGGTTCGTGTAGAGCACCTTCATGTTGAAGCCGAGCGCCGCGCGGCGCGCCACGGCGCCGCCGATGCGCCCGAGCCCCACGATGCCGAGCGTCTTGCCCTGCACGTCCACACCGAATTGCGCCGGCCCGATGCTGCCCTTCCAGTGGCCCGCCTTGACCCAGTCTGCCAGTTCGACCACGCGGCGCGCGCTCGCGAGGACGAGCGAGAAGACGGTGTCGGCCGTCGATTCGGTCAGCACGTCGGGCGTGTGGGCGAGCACGATGCCGCGCTTCGTGAGATCGGGCACGTCGAACTGGTCGTAACCCACGGAGATCGTGGAGAGCGCCTTCACGCGCGAACCGTCCAGCATCGCCGGCGTGATCTTCACGCTCGCGCCGATCGCGCCGTCGGCGTCTGTTAGCGCGGCGGCGAGTGCGCCGGGCTGGTCGGCATCGACGTCGATCAGTTCGGCATGCTCGCGCAGATAGTCGGCGACGTCGGCGGGCAAGGCTTTGTAGACAACGATTTTCGGCTTCATAAGAGCACTAGAAAAGAGAGTTTATTTTCCGTGAGCCGGCGATGCATAACCACGGGCGTCGGCGCGCTGCGGCCTGACGGCGAGCGTGAGGCCCACCGAAACGAGCAGCGCCGCGCTCATGAACGCATAGGATGCCGCAGGCGAGCCCGTGGCGCCATTCAGATACCCGACCACATAGGAGCCGACGAACGAGCCGAGCGCGCCCATGCTGTTGATGAGCGCCATCGCGCCGCCGGCCACGTTCTTCGGCAGCAGTTCCGGCACGATCGCGAAGAACGGGCCATACGGCGCATACATTGCCGCGCCCGCCACCACCAGCAGCGCGTAGGAGAACCAGAAGTGCGTCGAGCCGAGCGCATAGGAGCCCGCGAAAGCCAGCGCGCCAACCAGCAGGAACGGCCATACGAAGGCGCGCCGATTGTCGAGCTTGTCCGACGCCCACGAGGCGCCGAGCATCGCGATGGTCGCCGCGAGGTACGGCACGGCGGAGAGCCAGCCCGTTTCGACCATGCCGAGCGCCGAGCCGTTCTTCACGATCGAGGGCAGCCACAGCACGAAGCCGTACACGCCGATGCTCCAGCAGAAGTACTGCGCCGAGAGCAGCATCAGGGCGGGCGTGCGGAACGCCTCGGCGTAGTTGCGCACCGGCTTGATGGCGGCCTGTTCGGCGCGCATCGCGGCGTCGAGCGCGCGCTTTTCGTCGTCGGAGAGCCAGTTGACCTGCGAGGGCTTGTCGCGCACGAGCAGCCACCAGCACACGGCCCACACGACAGCCGGCGCGCCTTCGGCGATGAACATGTGGCGCCAGCCGAAGGCGTGCACGAGATAGCCCGAGACGACCGACATCCACAGCACCGTGACCGGATTGCCGAGGATCAGGAACGTGTTGGCGCGCGAGCGCTCCTTCTTCGTGAACCAGTTGCTGATGAAGATGAGCATGGCCGGCATCACGGCCGCCTCGACCACGCCGAGCACGAAACGGATCGCCATGAGCGACGGGATGTTCGTGACGACGCCCGTGAGCGCGGCGCAGCCGCCCCACAGCACGAGGCTCGCGAACACGAGCGTGCGCACGCTGCGGCGCTCCGCATACATGGCGCCCGGCAGCTGGAAGAAGAAGTAGCCGAGGAAGAACAGCGCGCCGATCAGCGACGAGAGCCCCGGGCTGATGCCGAGATCGCGGTTGATGCCGGCCGCCGAGGCGAAGCCGTAGTTGGCCCGGTCGAGGTAGGCGAGGCTGTACGTGATGAACACGATCGGCATGATTGCCCACCAGCGGCGCGGTGCGAGCGAGGTTGAGGTCATCGGTGTCTCCGGTTGAATGGGGCTCGGTACCTGACGGTGCCGCCCTCTGGTCTCATGTCACGTGGCGCGCCGCGCCTGGCGCGGCGCCCCTTGTTCCCTTAGGCCGCCGTCGCGGCAGGCTGCGTCTGCGCGCCTTCGAGCGCGTCGAGTTGCGCGCGCGTCGGCAACCCTTCCGAGTCGCCGATCACCTGCACGGCCAATGCGCCGATGCGGTTGCCGCGAGCGACGGCCGCAGCAAGCTTCCGCCCTTCGAGCAGCGCGCTCACCACGCCCACGGCGAAGCCGTCGCCGGCGCCCACGGTATCGACCACGTGTTCCACGCGCTGCGCCGCGACGCTGCCCTCCTCGCCCTCGGCCGTGGCATAGTACGCGCCGTGCGCGCCGAGCTTCACGATCACGCCGCGCGCGCCGCGCGCAAGATAGAAATGCGCGATGGCTTGAGGGTCGTCCGAGCCCGTCAGCACGCGGCCTTCGCCGACGCCTGGCAGCACCCAGTCAGCGAAGCTCGCGAGTTCGTTGAGCGTGCCGACCATTTCGGCTTGCGAGCCCCAGAGCGTCGGGCGCAGATTCGGATCGAACGAGATCGTGCGGCCTGCGGCGCGCATCTCGTGCGCCAGTTTGAACGCCAGCTGGCGCGACGAAGAGGAGATGGCGGGCGCCACGCCGCTCAGGTGCAGATGGCGCGCGCCGAGCACATAGTCGGCCTGATAGTCGCAAACGGAGAGCTTGCTCGCCGCCGAGCCGCGGCGGAAATATTCGACTGCGGGATCGCTGCCGTCGTCGTTCTTCGACTTGAGCTGAAAGCCGGTCGGAAAGCGCGTGTCGGTGCTGACGCAGCGCGCGTCGATGCCTTCGTGCGCGAGCACGTCGCGCACGAACTGGCCGAACGAATCGGCGCCCACGCGGCTCATCCAGCCCACCTTGAAACCGAGGCGCGCGAGGCCGGTCGCGACATTGAGCTCCGCACCCGCCGCGCGTTTCGTGAAATGCGCCACCTCGGCGAGCGGCCCCGGCTCGGTGGCGACGAACATCGCCATGGCTTCGCCGTAGGTGATGACATCGAGTGCTTCGGTCATGAGATGCGTTCCTGATGAATCGTATGGGGAGTCGGTGGCCCGGCTTCGCGGCACACAGGCGGCACGCTAGCGGCATTCACGCGGCCGCGAGCCACTCGACGTAATGCGCGGCTTCGTCGTCCACGCGCGCCGGATCGAACGGAAACTCAATGCCGCGCGGCACGTGCGTCGGCAGTAGCGCGAGCGCCGCGCGGCACAGCGTGTCGTCGTCGTCCGGCGCGGCCGCGAAGCGGCGCGCGCCCTCGCCCACGACGGCCTTGCAATGAATGTATTCGACGTAAGGCGCGAGCGCGGCGGCAGCGAGCAGCGGCGGCTCGCCCGGCCATTGCCAGTTGCCGATGTCGAACGTCATGCCGATTACGCCCGGTGCGCCGCCGTCGCGCAGCGCGTTGAACAGGCCGACGAACTGGTCGAGCTTGCCGCCCTGATCGAGCTGGCCGTTCTCGACGACGACGCGCGGGCGGTTGCTCGCTCGAACCGTGTCGCCCGTGCGTGCGCCCAGTTCTTCGAGGAGGCTCGCGAGGCGCGCCGCGCTGGCGTCGCCTGCGAAACCGCCAAGTTGCAGTTTCACGAACCGCGCTCCGAGCGCACGTCCCGCGGCGAGCGCCGCGCCAAGCGCCGCCTCGTCGAGCGCGCCATCCTCGCCGTACAGTGCGTCCGGCGTGGACCAGATGCGCCACAAACCCTCGTCGGCAAGCGCCGTTCCGAGCGCGCGCAGCGCTTCTGGCCGCGCGTCGGCATCCTGCATCAGCTCGCGCCGCACCTCGAACGCCTGCGCGCCCGCGCGCCGCGCCGGCCGGCTCCATGCCGCGTGACCGTCACGCCGGATTGCCTGCGCGCCGAACGCGCTCGCCACGATTGCTACTTCTGCCATTGCCGTCTTCCTGTTGCCTGCCGCCACGCACTTTGCATGTTTTGGAACCGGTTCCAAGTCCGGCCCGAAAAAAAGCGCCTGTGCGCCGATGATCAGGGCGGATAGTGCGCGCTAGCGGTTCAGGCCGCCATTCTGGATTGCCCTGGGTCGCGTGGATCAGACGCCCGGAACGTCGGCTAGACACAGTTCCAGGAAGCGCTGCGCGACGCGCGACGCTGCGCCCGCATGCGGCACCAGGATCGAGAAGCGCCGCGCGAGCGGTTCTGGGCCAAGGCTGATCTGCCGCAACGCGCCATTTTCGTGATGCATCGACATGGCCGAGACGAAGCCGATGCCCATGCCCGCCCGCACCGCCTCCTTCACGCCCTCCACGCCTGCGATCTCCAGCGCCACGCGCATGGGCACGCCTGCGCGCGCGAACGCGCGCTCGACCACCTGGCGCACGCCCGAACCATCCTCGCGCAGGACGAGGGGCCACTGTGCGAGCGCTTGCACCGTGATGGCCGGCATCGGTGCGGGCGTGTCCCCTTGCGCGTCGAGCTGCGCCGCAAGCGCGTGCGAGCGCGGCACGATCGCGACGATTTCGTCCTCGTGCCAGGGATGCACGGCGGTATCCGGCGGCAATTGTTCGCCCACCGGCCCCTCGATCAGCGCGATATCGACCGCGCCGAGCATGCCCACGACGTCCGTCGTATTCCCGCTCGACGTTTCGAGCTTGACCTGCGGATAGCGGCCGTGGAATTGCGCCACCAGATACGGCAGCCGGTAGCTCGCGGGCGTGGTGGTCGCGCCGATGCGCAGCGTGCCGCGTTCGAGGCCGCGCAACGCATCACGGTAGGCGAGCGCGTCGCGCCAGGTGTCGCGTAGGCGCGCCGCGTAGCCGGCGAGCTGTTCGCCCGTGGGCGTGAGCCGCACCCCCCGGCCGTCGCGCTGATACAGCGGCTCGCCGATCTCCTCCTGCAGCAGCCGCAACTGGCCCGAAACGGCCGGCTGCGACAAATGCAACGCCAGGGCAGCCCGACTGATATTGAGATGCTCGGCGACGGCGGCGAAAGTTATCAGTTGTTCCGGGGTCATCGTGGAAAACCATCGTGTTTCCCTATATATTACTTCACAAATCACGATTTTTCATATCGATATATCTAAATTAGGATTAGGCCATTCGATAGCGACCTGTTCGCTACCCCATTTTTTCCACCGGCTCGCCCGCTAGAGGCCGTCATGTCTACACCCAGTCTTTCGCACTCGTTGCCGTCCACCCGCGGGCAGCTCAACGGCGTATTGTTCGTCGCGCTCTTCGCGGCAGCCGTCACCAGCATCGCTTCGCTGCCCGCCATCGCCGGGCTCGGCATGAGCCCGCTGATCGTCGGCATCGTCGCGGGCGCCATCTATGGCAATGCGTTGCGAGACGGCATGCCCGAAAGCTGGGCCGCCGGCGTGAACTTCTCCGCGCGCAAGCTGTTGCGCATCGCCGTGGCGTTCTTCGGGCTGCGCGTGAGCCTGCAGGAAATCGCCCAGGTCGGCGTGCCGGGGCTCGTCGAATCGGTCGTGATCGTCGTGAGCACGCTCGTGATCGGCACCTGGGTCGGCATGAAGCTCCTCAAGCTCGACCGCGACACCGCCATTCTCACGGCAGCCGGCAGCGCGATCTGCGGCGCGGCGGCCGTGCTCGCCTTCGAATCCACGCTGCAGTCGAAGCCGCACAAGAGCGCCATGGCCGTGGGCAGCGTCGTGCTGTTCGGCACGCTTTCGATGTTCCTCTATCCGGTGCTGTTCCGCGCAGGCTGGCTGCATCTCGATACGCTCGGCGCCGGGCTCTTCTTCGGCGGCACGATTCATGAGGTCGCGCAGGTAGTGGGCGCGGCTAGCAATGTGAGCCCCGAGGCCACGCACATCGCCACCATCGTCAAGATGACGCGCGTGATGCTGCTCGTGCCTGTGCTGCTCGTGCTCGGCGTGTGGCTCAACCGCGCGGCGCGCAGCAAGGCAACGGCCGACGGCCACGCCGGCCACGGCGGCGCGCGCAAGCTCGCGGTGCCCTGGTTCGCGCTTGGCTTCCTCGCCCTCGTGATCGTGAATTCGCTCCACGTGCTGCCCGAAACGGCCACCCACGCGGTCAACACGCTCGACACCTTCGCGCTCACCATGGCGATGACGGCGCTCGGCATCGAAACGCGCGTCTCGCAGATTCGACAGGCGGGCCCGCGGGCGCTGACCGCCGGTTTCATCATCTACCTCTGGCTGGTCGGCGGCGGTCTCGCGATCACCTGGGGCGTGCAGCGCCTGTTCGGATGACCCGGCGCCCGAGAGCCGTGCGCTCCGATCCGCCCCCCTGCGCGCCGGTACTCCCGGCCACCGGCTCCGCCTGCGGCGGGGCCTTTTGCGTTTCTGCGCGCGGCGCCCGTGCGCCATCTCGCGGGCGCACGCCACGCGCGCACCAGGCGCGAGCGTTGCGAGCGATACTGTGCGTTGCTGCCCGTTGCGCGGGCAGCGGCCGCGCAGGCCGTGGCGAGCACGGCCATGAACGCAAGGGGACGACCGATGGCATACGAGCTCTATTACTGGGACGGTCTGCAGGGCCGGGGCGAATTCGTGCGGCTCGCGCTGGAAGAAGCGCAGGCGCCTTACGTGGACGTGGCGCGCGGCGAGAAGAAGGACGGCCTCGGCATCGGCGCGATGATGGGCGAGCTGGAGGGCGACGAGCCGTATCCGCCGTACGCCCCGCCCTTCCTCAAGGACGGCGACCTGATCGTGTCGCAAACCGCCAATATCCTGTTCTATCTCGGCCCGAAGCTCAAGCTCGCGCCGCGCGACGAGCGCCTGCGCATCGTCGCGAACGGCTTGCAGTTGACGATCGCGGACCTCGTGAGCGAGGCGCACGACACGCATCATCCGATCGCGAGCGGGCTCTACTACGAGGACCAGAAGGACGCAGCGAAGGCGCGCTCGGCGGATTTCATCGCACATCGCATCCCGAAATTCATGAGCTATTTCGAGCGCGTGCTCGCGCAGAATCCCGACGGCCCGCGCCACATGGTGGGCAACGCGCTCACCTATGTCGATCTGTCGATGTTTCAGATCGTCGAGGGCCTGCGCTATGCGTTTCCGAAAGCGACGAAGCATTTCGCGGATCACTATCCGCATGTCGTCGCGCTGCGCGACGCCGTGGCGAAGCGCCCGAATATCGCCGCCTATCTCGACTCGGAGCGGCGGCTGCCGTTCAACGAAACGGGCATCTTCCGGCATTACCCCGAACTCGACCGGGCCATGCGCTGAATGCGCGCGGACCGTGGGAGGCGTCTGCCGCCGCCCGGTTTCGTGCACGCGGCGCGCCATTGCCGCCGCGCACCCGTTATGCTTGCCGCCGCCCGTCGCGCCCCGCGCACGCGCGGCTTTCTTTCACCCGTAACCTGGCCCGCCCGCCGTGCTGTCATTCCTGCTGAAACTGCGCACCCGCGCCAGCGATCTCTTTCGCCTGTCCGACGCCCATACGATGCTGATCTGGTCGGTCATCGTCGGCGTGGCGGGCGCGTTTGCGACCGTGATCTTTCGCGAGGGCATCGCGCATGTGCAGATGCTTTTCACGGGTAGCAAAGGCAGCCTCGTGGAGATGGCGCGCCACCTGCCGTGGCACCGGCGCATCTGGATGCCGGCCGCAGGCGGCTTCATCGCGGGCTGCCTGCTGCTGCTCGCGCGGCGCAAGGCGCCCAGCAGCAACGGCAAGGCGATGCACGCCGACTACATCGAGGCGGTGGCGATCGGCGACGGCGTCATGCCGGTGAGCACGAGCATCTGGCGCAGTCTCTCGTCGCTCTTCACGATCGCGAGCGGCGGCTCGATCGGCCGCGAAGGCCCGATGGTGCAGCTCGCCGCCCTCGCCGCCTCGCTGATCGGCCGCTGGGTCCACTTCGATCCGCCGCGGCTGCGCCTGCTCGTCGCATGCGGCGCGGCGGCCGGTATCACCTCGGCGTACAACGCCCCCATCGCGGGCGCCTTTTTCGTGACCGAAATCGTGCTCGGCTCCATCGTCATGGAAAGCTTTGGGCCGATCGTCGTCTCTTCGGTCGTCGCCAACATCACCATGCGCGAGTTCGCCGGCTACAAGCCGCCTTATGAGATGCCCGTGTTCCCGCCGGTGACGGGTGTCGAGGTGCTGCTCTTCGTGGCGCTGGGCCTGCTGTGCGGCGCGCTCGCGCCGCAGTTCCTCATGATGATGGCCACCGCGAAAAAGGGCTTTGGCCGCCTGAACGCGCCGCTGCCCGTGCGGCTCGCGCTGGGCGGCCTCGTGGTCGGCGTCCTTTCGGTGTGGACGCCCGAGGTGTGGGGCAACGGCTATAGCGTCGTGAACTCCATCCTCCATTCGCCGTGGACCTGGACGGCGCTCGCCACGGTGCTCGTCTTCAAGCTCATCGCGACCGCGGCGACGGTCGGCTCGGGCGCCGTGGGCGGCGTGTTTACGCCAACGCTCTTCATGGGCGCCGTGCTCGGCTGCCTGTTCGGCCAGGGCATGCACGCGCTCTGGCCCGACAGCACGTCCGCGTCGTACGCCTACGCGATGGTAGGCATGGGCGCGTTCCTCGCGGGCGCGACCCAGGCGCCGCTCATGGCGATCCTGATGATCTTCGAGATGACGCTGAGCTACCAGGTGGTCCTGCCGCTCATGCTCTCGTGCGTGGTCGCCTATTTCGTCGCGCGCGCCATCGGCAAGGCATCGATGTATGAAATCACGCTGCATCGCAACCGCGAGGAGGCGGAGCGCATGCGCCTGCGCATGACGCAGATGCGCGAGCTGGTGCGCCCCGCGCAGACCGTCGTGCTGGAGAGCGCCACAGTGCAGGAGATGACGCGCGTGTTCCTCGAGTATCCCGTCAAGTACCTCTATGTGACCGACGAGACGGGGCGTTTTCTCGGTGCGGTCGCGCTGGCCGACATCACTTCGGACCTGCTGCAAAAGCGCGATACCGCGCACAAGCATGCCCGCGACTACCTGAAGCCGACGTTCGACGTGCTCACGCCCGACATGCCGCTCGCCGTCGGCCTGCAGCACTTCATGTCGTTCCAGGGCGAGCGCCTGCCCGTCGTCGAAAGTACGCGCGACCCGACGCTCGCGGGCGTGGTGTACAAGACTTCGCTGCTGGACGCCTATCAGCGCATGAACGCGCAGCGGTAAGCCAGGCCGCGCGCGAGGCGCGTGGCAAAGCGCCGCGGATTTTCTAGACTAGAGGGGAACGCGCCGCTCGGCCCGCGCTGTGCGCCTGCGCACCGACGCGCACACAGAGGCAGCGAGAATCGACGCGGGGACGACCGGAGCGAAGATGAGCGAACCCTCCCTCGAAGCCGTACGCCGCGACCACGCGGGCTGGATATTCGTGCACTTGCAGGGCGAGCCCTACGACCGCGGCGAACAGCACGGCGCATTGCTGGCCAACGAAATCCGCAATGCGATCCGCACCGCGCGCTATCTTGCGAAATGGGACACGGGCGAGGACTTCGACACCTTCATCCACGCGGCGATCGTGCAGTTCGCGCCGCGCCTCGACACCGAATTCGCGGACGAAATCCAGGGCATCGCCGACGGCGCCGGTCTCAAATTCGCCGAAGTGCTCGCCTGGAACGGCTACATGGACCTGCTGCAGAGCTGGTGGCCGGTTCATGTCGCAGCGCAGCAGGCGTCCCAGGGGCCGGGCGCGGTGCGCCCGTGGCGCGGGCGGCGCGGCCACCACTGCAGCGCCTTCATCGCCACGGGCAGCGCGACGCGCGACGGCCGCATCGTCATGGCGCACAATTCGTGGGACCGCTATGCGGCCGGCGACGCCTTCAATGTCGTGTTCGATATCGTGCCCGAATCGGGGCACCGCATCCTCATGCAGGGCCTGCCCGGCTGCATCTCCAGCCTCACCGACTTCTGGATCAACGGCGCGGGCCTGATGGTGACGGAGACGACCATCTCGAACTTCGTCGGCTACCGCGCGAACGGCGCCCCCGAGTTCTATCGCTCGCGCCGGGCGACGCAGTATGCGTCGAGCATTGCGCAGTGGTGCGAGATGTTTGCGCAGGCGAACAACGCGGGCTATGTGAACAGCTGGCTTCTCGGCGACACCAAAACGGGCGAGATCGCGCGCTATGAACTGGGCCTGCAGCACGCGGGCTTCGAGAGCACGAAAGACGGCTTCTACAGCGGTTTCAACACGGCCACGGACCTCAAGATCCGCAACCAGGAATGCACCGGCGAGGCCGACGACTACACTGACGTGCGCCGCAACGGCGCGCGCCGCCTGCGCTTCATGCAGCTCGCGCAGGAGCACCGCGGCGCGATCGACGCCGAGCTCGCCAAGGCGATGATCGCGGACCATCACGACGTCTACCTCGAGCGCAGCGACAACCCGTGCTCGCGCACGATCTGCGGCCATCTCGAACTCGACGACGCGCGCTTCGGCGGCGCGGACCACGGGCCGTTCAACCCATGGGGCGCGAACGACGGCAAGGTGGTCGACAGCGAAATGGCGCGCGATCTGTCGTTCTGGGCCCGTTGGGGCCATCCGTGCGGCCGCCCGTTCGACGCCCAGGCCTTCATGCAGCGCCATCCGCAATGGAACTGGCTCAACGGCTATATGCGCGACCGTCCGTCGTGGCCCTGGACGCGCTTCGAGGCACTGCACAGACCCGCGCTTTAATGCCGTGTAACGGCGGCGCCGGAAAAAAGCACGCGCGTTCGAGACGCGTCGGCGCATTTCCTGCCATTATGGTATTTCCGTATGCGCCTCGCGCACATGAGCCGTCCAGGCGGCTCGTTGCTCCTTCGCGTAGCGGCGCGCCGGGCCGCCCCGGCTGGCGCGGCTGCCTGCACCGCCACCCACGCCGGCGGATGCGGTACGGCGCTTGCTGCGACCTGTGGGCCGCATGAGAAAGGAGGTCGAGCGATGAAAACCTCGACACTGATGACCACCGTGCTGTTGTCGGCGTCATGCTTCGCCGCTCCGGTACGCACCGCGCAGGACTCACCGGTCGTCCAGGCCAGCGCGCACATCCCGCTCGCAAGTGGGCAGTCCCACGCCTACGACGCCCCCGTGGCGCCCCCCGCCCCCGACGTGCCCGTGACTGCGAACGGTCCGCAACACTGGGAGTACCTCACGCTGCCCAGGTCGCATCGGCTGGACAAGACGCTAAGCCCGGACCTGCACGAGCAGACCTGAGCCTGACCGGTGCTCCCGTTTGCGAACAAGCGGCGAAGAAGCGTGGCGCATGAGCGGCAAATGAGCATCGCATGCGCACACCGCGAAGGCGTGCGAGGCGGATTGTGTATGCTTGAGGCGCGGCGCTAGCGCTGCGCGCCGCAAACAAAGCGCAAACCATATCTGAACAACAATCCGCACAACAAACGAGACGACGACGCGGACCGCCAACGCCGGCCGCCCGCGCAAAGGACGCCACGCATGTCAGCCTCCCGCATTCCCGACGAACCCATCGACCTGCAATTCGCCGACGTACTGCGCGAAGTGCGCTGGCCCGCCAACAAGGACGAACTCGTGGACGCCGCGCGCGAGTCTGGCGCCAGCAACGAGGTGCTCGCCATCCTCGACGGCATGCCCGAGCAGGATTATCAGGATGTCGCGTCCGTTACGCGGCTGATCGGCAGCAACTACGGCCCTGGCCTCGGCTCCTGAGGCGCGCGGGTCGCGGGCTGCGTGCACGCGGGGCTCACGCGTCGCGGCCGAACACCACTCGCGCGAAAAAGGTGCCCAGCACCGTTTCGACGACTGGCGGCGTGACATGCTGCGGATCGGCCGTGGCGAGAAACTGCACCCCGTCGCACAACCCCATCAGCCCGAGCGCGAGCAATTCGGGATCGAGCGGCGGCGGCATGCCCACGCGCGCCGCAAATTCCTCGATGTACGCGGCAAGACGCTCGCGCTTTTCCTTCATGAACGCGTGGTAGCGCGTGCGAAAGCGCGCGTCGCGCGCAGCCAGCAGCCTGGCTTCCACCCACAGCAGGAAAACCTTGTTGTCCTGCGGCATGCGGCTGTAGTAGGCGAGCACGCGCGCCTCCATCTGCTCGCGCGAAACCTCGGTCTCGAAGATGGCGCGCAGGTCGGTCTGCATGGCTTCGTGATCGCGCCGCAGCAATTCCACGAGCAGGTCCGACTTGCCCGCGAAGTTCGAGTAGAACGCGCCGCGCGTGTACCCCGCCGCATGCGCGATGTCCTCGACGCTCGCGCCCACGAACCCTTTTTTCATGAACATGGCCTGCGCGGCGTCGAGCAGGCGCTCGCGCGTCTGGTCGCGGCTTTGTTCGCGGGTGAGACGAATGCGCTTCATGGCGTGGGGCGTCGTTATGGGTCATGGATTGACGCGAGTCTAGCACTGAAACATTCTTCGGATTCAGTTTCGCACTCAGATACAACGTTGTATTAGAATCCGGCTCATCATCCCAGGTCCGGGCCGGTGCGCGAGCCGCGCCGCGCCCGCGACTCAATGGCGGCGCAACCGGTCTGGCGGTAATGCGGTCTGCGTGCGCACCCAGCCTATCGAGGTCCAGGTGAATCGTTGCGGTCGTGGCGCATCGAGCAGGATGCGCAGTGGTACCGGTAAGTTCAGTGCGCCGTGGCGGCATGCCGCGAATGTGCTTCTCGTGCTCGGCGTCGCCATGCTGGCTGCCTGCGGCAGGCAAAAAGAGGCGCCGCCTCAGCCGCGTCCGGTCGTCTCGATGACCGTGCACCCCGACGGCGCCGCCATGAGCCCCGCCTATCCCGGCGATATTGAGGCGCGCAACGTCACCCCGCTTTCGTTTCGCGTGAACGGCAAGATCATCGAGCGCAGCGTGCGCCTTGGTGACAGCGTCAAGCCGGGCGAGACGCTCGCGCGGCTCGATCCGGCGGACTTCGAAAAGAACGCTGCCAGCGCGCAGGCCCAGTTGGACGCCGCGCAGCATCGCCTCGTCTTCGCGAAGCAGCAGCTCGATCGCGACACGGCCCAGTCGGCGGCCAATCTCATCGCCCGCGCGCAACTCGAGCAGACGCAGGATGCGTACGCTTCGGCCGCGGCCCAGCGCGATCAGGCGCAGCAGCAACTCGCGCTGGCAAAGAACCAGTTGCGCTACACGCAGATCGTCGCCGACCACGCGGGCGTCATCACGGCCGAAAACGCCGACACTGGCCAGAATGTGCAGGCCGGCCAGGCCGTCTACCAGCTCGCGTGGAGCGGCGACATCGACGTGGTGTGCGACTTGCCCGAGCGCGCCGTGACCGCGCTGCATACGGACGACACCGCGCAGGTCACGCTCGGCGCCCTGCCCGGCCGGCACTACACGGCGCGCCTGCGCGAACTCGCCGCCGCGGCGGACCCGCAAAGCCGCACATGGCGCGCGAGGCTCACGCTCGAACATCCCGATGCCGACGTGCGTCTCGGCATGACCGCCAACGTGGCGTTCGCGGCCCCGAGCGAGGCCAGGGCGCCGGCCGCGTTTACCGTGCCGGCCACCGCGCTCTTCCACGACGGCGAAGCGCCCGCCATCTGGGTCATACACGCGCCCGACAACGTGCTGCAGTTGCGGCGCGTGAGCATCGCGCGCTACGACGCGCGCACGATCACCGTGGCGAACGGATTGCAGGACGGCGAGCGCATCGTGCTGCAAGGCGTCCACACGGTCCACGCAGGCGAGCAGGTGCGCCCGGTCGCGCCGCTGCATCCCGAGGACTTCGCGTCATGAGCCGGATGGCAGGCTCGGGTCCCGGCGCCGATCACGAAGCGGGCCGCTTCAACCTGTCGGCGTGGGCGCTCCGGCATCGTGCGCTCGTGACCTTTCTCGTTGTGCTCGCAACGATCTTCGGCGCGCTCGCCTATACGCGTCTTGCGCAATCGGAAGACCCGCCCTTCACGTTCCGCGTGATGGTGATCCAGACCTTCTGGCCAGGCGCGACCGCGCGTCAGGTCGAGGACCAGGTGACCACCCGCATCGGCCGCAAGCTGCAGGAAACGCCTTACATCGACTTTCTGCGCAGCTATTCGCGGCCCGGCGAATCGCTCGTGTTCTTCACGATGAAGGACTCCGCGCCCGTGAGCGAAGTGCGCGAGACCTGGTACCAGGTGCGCAAGAAAGTCGGCGACATCGCCTACACCCTGCCCCAGGGCGTGCAAGGGCCGTTCTTCAACGACGAGTTCGGCGACGTCTACACCAACATCTACGCGCTGGAAGGCGACGGCTTTTCGCCCGCGCAACTGCACGACTACGCGGACAAGCTGCGCGAGCAGCTGCTGCGCGTGCCCGACGTCGGCAAGGTCGATTATTTCGGCGATCCGCAGCAACGCATCTACATCGAGATTCCGAACACGCAGTTCACACGCCTCGGCATTTCGCCCACACAGCTCGGCCAGGTGATCGGCGCGCAGAACAGCGTGTCCGCCGCGGGCACGCTCACCACCGCCGACGACCGTGTGTTCGTGCGCCCGAGCGGCCAGTACGAGGATCTCAATGCAATCGCCGATACGCTGATCCGCGTGAACGGCCGCACGTTTCGCCTCGGCGACATCGCCACGATCCGGCGCGGCTACGACGAGCCGCTCGCCACGCAAATGCGTTTCCAGAATCAGGCCGTGCTCGGCATCGGCCTGACGATGCAGCCGGGCGGCGACGTGATCCGTCTCGGCAAAGCGCTCGATGCGCGCGTCGAGCTGTTGCGCGCACAACTTCCCGCGGGCCTGAAGCTCGTGGAAGTGTCGAGCATGCCCGATGCCGTGGCGCGCTCGGTGGACGACTTCGTCGAAGCCGTGGCGGAGGCCGTGGGCATCGTGCTGCTCGTGAGCCTCGTTTCTCTGGGCGTGCGCACGGGCATGGTGGTCGTCATTACCATTCCGGTCGTGCTCGCCGTCACCTCGCTCGCGATGTACCTCTTCGGCATCGGCCTGCACAAGGTTTCGCTCGGTACGCTCGTGCTCGCGCTCGGCCTGCTCGTGGACGACGCCATCATTTCGGTCGAGATGATGGCGGTGAAGCTCGCGCAGGGCTGGAACCGCACGCGCGCCGCCGCATTCGCCTACACCAGCACAGCCTTTCCGATGCTGACCGGCACGCTCGTCACGGTTTCGGGCTTCTTGCCCATCGTGCTCGCGAGGTCGAGCACCGGCGAATACACGCGCTCGATCTTCCAGGTGTCCGCCATCGCGCTGATCGCCTCGTGGTTCGCGGCCGTCGTGCTGATTCCCCTGCTGGGCTACCGGCTGCTGCCGGAACGCAAGCCCGACCCGAATGCAACGAACGCCGCCCATGGCGAGGATCACGAGCACGAGATCTACGACACGCGTTTCTATCGGCGCCTGCGCGGCTGGATCGGCTGGTGCATCGAGCGCCACGCCATCGTGCTCGTACTGACCATCGCGCTGTTCGTGGCCGCGCTAGCGTGCTTCAGGCTCGTGCCGCAGCAGTTCTTCCCGAGTTCCGACCGGCCCGAATTGCTCGTGGACGTGCGCCTGCCCGAGAGCGCCTCGATCGATGCGACGCTGCGCCAGACGAAGCGACTCGAAGCGGCGCTCAAGGGCCGACCCGAGATCGACCATTTCATCGATTTCGTCGGCACCGGCGCGCCGCGCTTCTATCTGCCGCTCGATCAGCAGTTGCAGCAGCCCAATTTTGCGCAGTTCGTGATCACGACGAAGTCGGTCGAAGACCGCGAGAAGCTCGCGAACTGGCTCGAACCGATGCTGCGCGACACGTTCCCGGCCATCCGTACGCGTCTGTCGCGGCTCGAGAACGGGCCGCCGGTCGGCTACCCCGTGCAGTTCCGCGTGAGCGGCGACGACATCCCGACCGTGCGCGGCATCGCGAACAAGGTGGCGGCAACGATGCGTGCCGATCCCCGCACCGAGAACGTCAGTTTCGACTGGGACGAACCGGCGGGACGCTCGCTGCACTTCCAGATCGACCAGCAAAAGGCGCGCGCGCTCAATGTCTCGTCGCAGGACATCGCCAACTTTCTGCAGATGACCTACTCGGGCTATACCGTCACGCAGTTTCGCGAGCGCGACAAGCTCATCAGCGTCGATCTGCGCTCGCCCGCGGCCGAACGCGTCGATCCCGCACGCCTGCTCACGCTCGCCATGCCCACGCCGAACGGCCCGGTGCCGCTCGGCGCGCTCGGACATCTCGCCAACGATCTGGAGTACGGCGTGATCTGGTCGCGCGACCGGCAGCCCACGATCACCGTGCAGTCCGACGTGCGAGCGGGCGCGCAGGGCATCGACGTCACGCATGCGCTCGACGGCAAACTGGAGTCCATCAAGCGCGCGCTGCCTCCCGGCTACCACATCGAGGTGGGCGGCTCCGTGGAGGAAAGCGCGAAGGGCCAGGCGTCCATCTTCGCGCAGTTGCCGGTGCTCGCCGTCGCCGTACTCACGCTGCTCATGATCCAGCTGCAGAGCATCACGCGCGCGCTGATGGTCGTGCTGACCGCGCCGCTCGGTCTGATCGGCGTGGTGATCGCCCTGCTCGCGTTCGGGCAGCCGTTCGGCTTCGTGGCCATGCTCGGCGTGATCGCCATGTTCGGGATCATCATGCGCAACTCGGTGATCCTCGTGGATCAGATCGAAACGGATATCCGCGCCGGGCACAAGCGCTTCGACGCCGTGGTAGGCGCAACGGTGCGCCGCTTCCGGCCGATCATGCTGACCGCCGCGGCCGCCGTGCTCGCGCTCATTCCGCTCTTGCGTTCGAACTTCTTCGGGCCGATGGCGACGGCGCTGATGGGCGGCATCACGATTGCGACCGTGCTCACGCTGTTCTTCCTGCCCGCGGCTTACGCGGCCGCGTTCCGCGTGCGCAGCAGCGAGACTGACGAGACCGGCAACACGCCGGAACAGGCATCATGAAGACGGATTCATCGACATTGGCGTCGGGCGCGCGCGAAACGGCGCGTTCGTACGCAACACGTTTTCCGCTCGCGCCGGGCTGGCTCGCCGCATGCGTCGCGCTTGCGCTGGCCGGCTGTGCGCTGGGCCCGACCGGTGAGCCGCCCCCCATGCCCCAGCCCGGGCACTACGGCGCGCAGGCGCAACCGGCGCAGACGGTCGCCGCCCAGGGCGTCGCGCAGCAGTTCGTGACGGGCGCGCAACCGGTGCCGCAATGGTGGACGCTCTACGGCTGCGACGCGCTCGATGCGCTCGTGAACGAGGGGCTCGCCAACAGCCCGAACCTCGCGGCCGCCGACCACAACCTGCAGGCCGCGCGCGAGCAGTTGCGCGGCCAGATCGGCAGCTCGCTGCTGCCGACTGTCGACGCCATCGGCATTGCGCAACGCCAGCAGCAACCCGCGATCCCGCAGTTCGGCATCGACCAGCTGCAGTACGCGATTTTCGCGGGCTTGATCGACGTTCGCTATACCTTCGACGTGTTCGGCGCGACCCGCCTGAACAACGCGGCGCTCGCCTCGCGCGTGAACGTGCAGGCGTTCCAGTTCGAGGCCGCGCAGCGCGCGCTCGCGGCGAACATCGTGGCGAGCGCGCTCGGCGCGGCAACGCTGCATGCGCAGATCGACGCGACCGGGCAGCTGATCGCGCTCGCCAATGCGCAGGCCGACGACGTGCAAAAGCGCTACGCGCTCGGCTCGGCCTCGCGCACCGATCTGCTCAGCGCGCAGCAGAGCGCGGCGTCCCTCGCGGCGAGTCTGCCGGGGCTACGTCAGCAATGGGTCGCACAGCGCCATGCGCTCGCCGTGCTGATCGGCCGTACACCCGACCAGGCGCCGCCCGACCTCGATCTCGCCGGCCTGACCTTGCCCGCACAGGTCCCGGTGGTCATACCTTCAGAACTCCTGAGAACGCGGCCCGACATCGAAGCCGCCGAGGCCACGCTCAAGGCGGCCGCAGCCGGCGTCGGCGCCGCGACCGCGCAGATGTACCCGAGCATCACGCTTTCGGCGGCGCTCGGCCAGGGCGGCTTCAGCTGGCCGGTCGTGACTTCCGGCGCGGGGGCGCTGTGGGCCATCGGCGCTTCGCTTTCGCAGCCGATCTTCCACGGCGGCGCACTCGTCGCGCAGCGGCGCGCGGCGCTGCAGTCCTACGAAGCGGCCAACGACACCTATAGGCAAACGGTGCTCACGGCGTTCCAGGACGTCGCCGACCGTCTCGCCGCGCTCGATCACGACGCCCAGGCCCTCGAAGCCGCCAGTACGTCGGCGCGCACAGCCCAGGGCGTCTACGAGGACACCCTCGCTCGCTACACACTGGGCGCGGTGCCGTGGTACGCGGTGCGCCAAAGCGAGCAGCAATGGCGTAACGCGCGGCTCGACGAAATCCGCTATCGCGGCACGCGGCTTTCCGATACGGCGGCGCTCTTCCAGGCGATGGGCAATCCGCCGGTCAATCCGGCGACGCTCGGCAACGGGCGCGGGGCGGACACGGCTGTCGCCGAGCCTGCATCGGACGCCGGAGCCGCCGCGCAAGACAAGTAACACTCGCGATTGTCCGGGCGCCTCGGGGTACCATGATCGGCAACGCGCCGCTCACGCGGGCGCATCCGCTTCAGGGAGACGACATCATGCCCCGCCCATCGCTCGACTTCTGGTTCGACCTCGCCAGCAACTACAGCTATCTGAGCGTGATGCGCATCGCCGCCCTCACGGCGCGAAGCGGCGTGGACGTACACTGGCGGCCCTTCCTTCTCGGCCCCATTCTCGACGCACTCGGCTGGGAAGGTCCGCCCTTCGTCGTACAGAAGGAAAAAGGCGCCTATGTGTGGCAGGACATGCGTCGGCAGTGCCGCAAATACGCGCTGCCGTGGCAACAGCCCACCGAGTTTCCGCGCCGCACCGTGCTCGCGACGCGCATCGCCGTGCTCGCCGCCGACGAAGCGTGGCTGCCCGACTGGTGCCGCGCCGTCATGACGCGCAACTATGGCGACGACCGCGAAGTCGATTCGCCCGAAGCGGTCGCACACATGCTCACCGTGCTGGGATTGCCGGCGCAGCGGCTCGTCGAGGAAGCCGGCAGCGACGCGAACCGGCTGCGCCTGCGCGAGCGGACCCAGGCGGCGCGCGATCTCGGCATCTTCGGCGCGCCGACATTTTTCGTCGGCGATGAAATGTTCTGGGGCAACGACCGGCTGGAAGACGCCATCGAAACGGCGCTCTGCCCGCCGCAGAACCGGGACAGTGCGTAGTTCTGTTTTCCGCGCCTGGCTTTGCATGGAGCCATTCGTATTCCTGCCTGTTCAGGCCGTCACGCATTCGCGCGGTTCGCACAGCCAATCCTTCGGACTGCGTTCTGACGATGCGTTTTGCGGCGCGGGTGCCTCATGCCGCTAGCATGCAGACAAAGCCTTTTGCGTCAGCCGGTTAGCTTCGATATCCCAGGGTTATGAACAGGGGCTTCAACAAAAACTGTGGAAAAGTCGGCGCGGGAGTTACCCACAGATTTCGTTGACAGCCCTGTGGAAAAGCCCTGGAAAGCTCGACCAACCCCTTGGCCCGCAAGGAAATTCCGCTCACCCAACAAAACACGGCGCGCCGTTGCCGACGCGCCGTGTTTGTCCTGCAGAACTCACCAAACCCGCATCAAGGCTTGTTCGACTCGAACAGATCCATGATCTGCTTCTTCTCCGTCGTGGTCACGCTCGGCGGCGTCATGCCGCCCGGCCCCATGCTGCCGGTCGCGCCGCTCGCATCGCTCGCCGCACCCGCCGGGTTCGCCGAGTCCAGACCGATGCTCGCCACGAAGCCGTTACCCGGCGTCATGTCCGAGAAGTACAGTTCATCGTTGATCGTCGTGAGACCTTCGGGCATCGCCGGCTCTTCCTGCGGCACGCCGCGCAGCGCACGCTGCATGTACTCCACCCAGATCGGCAACGCGAGCTGCGCGCCGAATTCGCGGCTGCCGAGACTCTTCGGCTGGTCGTAACCCATCCACGCCACGGCGACCAGCGTGCGCTGATAACCCGCGAACCAGCCGTCCTTGGCGTCGTTGGTCGTACCGGTCTTGCCCTGCAGGTCGTTGCGATGGAGCACGTTGGTGCCGGCGCCCGTGCCCGCCGTCGCCACCGAGTGCAGCAGGCTGTTCATCACGAACGCGTTGCGCGGCGATAGCGTTTGCGGCGCATTCTGGCCCGCCACCAGAGGCTGCGCGCGCAGGATCGGCTGGCCGCGCGCATCGTCCACTTCGGCGATCAGATACGGGTTGATGCGGAAGCCGCCGTTCGCGAACACGCTATACGCGCCCGCCGACTGCAGCGGCGTAACGAGGCCCGCGCCGAGCGCCATCGGCAGATACGGCGGAGTCTTGTCCGCGTCGAAGCCGAAGCGTTGCGTCACATAGTCCTGCGCGTACTTCGTGCCGATGTACGAGAGGATGCGGATCGACACGAGGTTCTTCGACTTCTGCAGCGCGAGGCGCATCGTCATCGGCCCTTCGGGCTGGTCGTCGTCCTTCGGCTCCCACGCCTCGCCGCCCGGCGAGCTGGGGGGGAAGTACAGCGGCGCGTCGTTGATGATCGTCGCCGGTCCGAGCCCCTTTTCCAGCGAAGCCGAGTAGATGAACGGCTTGAAGCTCGAGCCCGGCTGACGCCATGCCTGCGTGATGTGGTTGAACTTGTTCTTGTTGAAGTCGAAGCCGCCGATCAACGCACGGATCGCGCCATCCTGCGGCGTGAGCGAGACGAGCGCGCCTTCGACCTGCGGCAGCTGCGTGATCTGCCAGTTGCCCCTCGCGTCCTCCATCAGGCGCACGATGGAGCCGGGGCGAATGCGCAGCGCCTGCGCGGCGCGCGGCGAGAGCGCGGCCGCGACGAAGCGCAGGCCCTCGCCCGTCACCGTCACCGACGTGCCGTCGAGCTGTTGCGCCGTCACCGACTTCGGGCCCGCATCGGTCACCACCGCCGAGACGAGGTCGCCGTTGTCCGGGTGATCGGTGAGCGCGTCTTCGATGGCCTGCTCGCGGTCGTCGCCGTCGGCGGGCAGTTGCACGAAACCCTCCGGTCCGCGATAACCGTGGCGGCGCTCATAGTCCATCACGCCCTTGCGCACGGCCGCGTACGCGGCGTCCTGGTCGGCCGAATCGATGGTCGTCGTCACCGTGAGGCCGCGCGTATAGGTCTCGTCCTTGTACTGCGCATACATCATCTGGCGCACCATTTCCGCAACATATTCGGCGTGCACGTTGTACTCGGTGCCGGCCGTCTTCGTCTGCAGCGGCTCCTTGATCGCTTCGTCGTATTGCGCCTGCGTGATGTAGCCAAGGTCGAGCATGCGCTTGAGGATGTACGCCTGGCGAATCTTCGCGCGGTGCGGATTGACGATCGGGTTATACGCCGAAGGCGCCTTCGGCAGGCCCGCGAGCATCGCGGCCTGGGCGAGCGTGATGTCCTTCAGGTCCTTGCCGAAGTACACGCGCGCCGCCGCCGAGAAACCGTAGGCGCGCTGACCCAGATAAATCTGGTTCATGTACAACTCGAGAATCTGGTCCTTCGTGAGTGCGCGCTCGATCTTGTAGGCGAGCAGCATCTCGTAGACCTTGCGCGTGTAGGTCTTCTCGCTCGAAAGGAAGAAGTTGCGCGCGACCTGCATCGTGATCGTGCTCGCGCCCTGCGAGGCGCCGCCGTGCATGATGTCCGCTACGCCCGCGCGCAGGATGCCGATGAAGTCCACGCCGCCGTGCTCGTAGAAGCGGTAGTCCTCGATGGCGAGCACGGCCTTCTTCTGGATGTCAGGAATATCCTGGAAGCGCACGAGCTGACGGCGCTCTTCGCCGAACTCGCCGATCAGCACGTGATCGGCGGTATAGATGCGCAGCGGCACCTTGGGCTGATAGTTGGTGAGCGCGTCGAGCGATGGCAGTTGCGGCTCCATCACGACGAGCGCGTAGCCCACGAGCAGCGCACCGACCACGCAGAACGTGCCGATCAGGCCGACGAACCACAGCGCGAGCGTGGTGCCGATGGAGCGCCGCTTCGGGCTCCCGTCGCGCGGCCCGTTGCCGCCGGAGCCGCCGCCCGATTCGGGCCGGCGAGGCGGCTGGCGCCCGTTGTTGAAGGAGGGTTCCCGATCGTCGTGCGGGTACTGCGGGGAAGGCGGTCGTTTGATGATAGGCATGACTGGAATGATGGGCGCGTCTCGCGCGCGCCGGCTGCGCGCAACTCGCGCGCATGGATCTCGACCACGGCGTCATGGCGCCAATGCGGCATACGACGTCGCCGGCTCAAACCCGGCGACGCGGCGCGACCGGCAACGCCCCCGTCCGGCCGCGCGGCGCGCACTACGGCACGCCACACGCGAATACGCGCCCATTCAGGCGCCATTCGCGAAATGTAACAGCGCATTCTAAAGAAATCGCGGGCGCCGGGTCGCGCTTTTTTTGTAAGAGTTTCCTGGGAAATGCTTCCTGCCCGATTTTTTGGCCCTCGGGGCGCTCGCTTGCGCCGGGCTTGGCTTTATGCGCGAAAAGTTTCATGGCCACCCCTCTGCCGCGCAGCAAATTAGATGTCGAGGGGCAGTTGACGGCAGATTCTTGCAGGCAGGGTTGAGCCTGGTCGCGCACCTTCCAATTGCGCATCGGCGCGCTCGTCTTATGATGAAAGATCTGCTACACGCCCCTGTCCGCGCCCAGGCGAGCACACATCCATTCTTACAAAAGCTGTTGCGCAGGCAGGCAAACCGACGTCATACGAAGCCGACACAACGGCCCGTCGATCATGAACAAGCCCAGCGAACGCATCGTCGTCTTCGTTACGCCCGCGCAAAAGCGCGCGATCTCCGCCACCGCCGACGAACTCGGCATCAGCATCAGCGAACTCATGCGCCGCGCCGTGATCGCGTTCAGCGCCACGAGCGATCAGGTGAAGGCCGCGAGCATCGTCGACCGGCTGAACGCGCCGCGTCAGCCCGACGCTCTCGCCCAGGTGCTGCAAAAGGCGGCGAAGCCGCTGCGCGCAGGCCGTGCGGGCGCGATCCGGCCGCCTGCGGGTGCGGCGGCGATCGGCGCGAGCGCAGCAGCAAGCCCCGACACGCAAAAGAACGCTGCGCTCGCCGACAGCGAAGCGACTGCGGCCATTCACGACGAGGCGCTAGCCCCCCTGCCCGCCGCGCACACCGACGAGGCGGACGTGAGCCATGCCACGCGCGAAATCGCCCAGGCTGTCGCCCGTTTGAGCGCCGAAGCGGCCGATGCGGCGCAAAGCGCCGCGCTCGACACGGCCGCGGCGCAACCGCTGGACGTCGAACCGCTGCAGCCGTTGAGTTCTGCGCCCTTCGCCCGCTCGCGGCGCGAGGCAAGCGATCCACGCGACGAAGCCCGCAGCGACGGCGCCGCGCCCGAAGGCGGCAAATACGCTTGACGCGGGCCGCGTCCGCGCCGCCATGCTCACGGCTTGACGCCCGCTTGCACACGTATGCGCAAGCGCCCGGCGGGCCCGATTCCTTTAAGTCCCTTTTAAGACGAGCCGTGGTGTAATATCCGCGATCGAATGGCGGCGCGCCGCCTGCAGCGGTGCTCGCGCCGCGCGAGCCAGGCTCCGTCCTGATGAACACACGCGTGCAAGAAAACACCTTCACGCTATTGCAATTGCCGCACTCGCCCCGATTTGCGCCGTGCATGCGCGCAAGGCGCAAAGCGGCGTAAGCTGGCAGAGGGATCAGCCCGCTGCCGGCCGGCGCGTGGGGCCAAACCGCGTACACGCACCTCGGCCCGCCATGGCCGATTTCATTACACCGGAGGAATTCATGTCGCTTTTTGACTCCATCTCCCGCACCGTCAAGGGCCTGCTCAACGACGCCGCCGACTCGGTGCAGGATCCGTCGCGCGACGCGCGCCAGATCGTGCGTGAGCTCGACGACAGCATCGCCCGCGCGGAGAACTCGCTCGTCGAGATCCAGGCGCAGGTCGCGACGCAGCAAAGCAAGCGCGACGTGGCCGCCGACAAGGCGAAGAAGTACGAAGACGGCGCGAAGCGCGCGCTGCAATCGGGCGACGAAGCGCTCGCACGCGAAGCGCTCGGCGCGCAGCAAACCGCCGAGGCCGAACGCGACGCGCTCGCGGGCGAACTCGCCAAGCTCGAACCGTCGGTCGATCAGCTGAAGCAGCAGATCGACGACATGCGCCAGCGCCGCAACGACCTGAACGCGCGCTCGAACATCCTGCAGGCGAAGCAGCAGATCGCCCAGGCGAAGGATGTCGCCGCCACGGCGCTGGGCGGCATCGGCGGGAAGAATCTCGACGGCGACTTCCAGAAACTGGAAGAGAAGGTTGCGCTGTCGAACGCGCGCTCGGACGCCCGCCTGAACTCGTCCGACCAGTCGAGCGGCAAGGCGCTCGACGACAAGCTGGCGGCACTCAACAAGGGTCCGTCGGTGGACGAGCGCCTCGAGGCGCTCAAGAAGCAGATGAACACGCCGGCACAGTAAGCACGCCGGCGTGCCGGATGCGGCGCGGCATGGTCCGTGCGGCCGATGTAGCCGGCAGGCGCCCCACCGCGCCGCATCCCCGTATCGAATGCCATGGAGACGGGCGTCAATGCGCCCGGCCTGCAACATGAAAAAGTTTCTTGCCGCTGCCAGCCTCGCTGTCGCGTCCCTCGCCTTCACGGGCGGCGTTGCGTTCGCCGTGCCTGGCGTGCAGCAGATCGAATCCGCGATGTCCCGGGGCGACTGGCAGCGCGCCGACGCCGGCCTGACCGAAGTCCTGCAGGCACATCCGGACAACGCCCGCGCGCACTACCTCTACGCCCAGGTGCTCAACCGCGAAGGTCGTTACAGCGAGGCGCTCACCCAGGTCGAGCAGGCGAAGTCGCTCGATCCGCAAATCCGCTTCACCCAGCCGCAACGTTTCGCCCAGGTCGAAGCGAAGATTCGTTCCGACGCTTCGCGCGCCGGCAGTGTCAACACGAACAGCACGGGCAACCCGTTCACGCAGCAGCAGTTGGCCGCGCCCGCGCCACAGAAGCGAGGTCCTGGTATGGGCATGTGGATTGGTATCGCCATCTTGCTGGTCGGCATTGTGCTTGTGCTGCGCTGGACGCTGCGCCGCGCGAAGTCAACCGAAGACGCGAAGGCCGGCGACGACCGCCGCGACCAGCTCAAGCGCGCCACCGAGCTGCTCAACGGCGTGCGTTCGCTCAAGCTCGACGTGAAGCTCTCGACCGCGCCCGGCCACGAAGCGCTCGAAAAGGAAGTCGAAGGACTCGAAGCGCAGTTGCGCAGCCTCGTCGAAACGCTGTCGAACAGCGCGAATCCGCGGCCGCCGTATGAGATCGAGGATCTCGAGCGTCAGTTCGCGAGCCTCAAGGCCCGCGCCGAAGGCCGCCCCGATCCGAATGCGCAGCCTGCGGCGCCGGATTACGGCAGCAACTCCTCTTACGCGCGAGAAGCCGATGCCGCCTTCGGACGTCAGCCGCAGTATCCGCCTGCGCCGCCGCAGCAACCGCCGCAGGTCATCGTGCAGCAAGGCGGCGGTGGCATGGGCGGCATGGGTGGCCTGCTCACGGGCGTGCTGCTCGGCGAGGCACTCAACCAGGGCCGTGACCGCGTGATCGAGCGCGATGTGTTGGTCGACGACGAAGGCCGCCGGGTTCAGCGCGACGGCAACAACGGCGGCGGCCTCGACTTCGGTCAAGGGTCGAACGACTGGGACGACGGTTCGGGCGGCGGCGGTGTCGACATGGGCAGCAACGACAGCTCGGACGACTGGAACAATTCCTGAACGCCTGAGGCTTCGCCGGCACACGCCGCTCGAGCAACCACGGGCTCCTTCACGGAGCCCGTTTTGCATCGGCGCAAAACCTTGGGCCTGTTCACGCCAATAACGGGCCCGGCACATCACACATAACGGCGGACGCACACATGGCCAAAGAAGCGCTCGGCAACGGGGGCGCGCTGCGCATCGCCATCATCGGCAGCGGCTTTTCCGGCATCGGCATGGCGATCCGGCTGCGTCGCATGGGCGTGGAATCGTTCACGATCTATGAGGCAGCCGAAGGCCTCGGCGGCACCTGGCGCGACAACGCCTATCCGGGCGCCGCCTGCGATATTCCTTCGCACCTCTACTCGTTTTCGTTCGAGCTGAATCCGGCGTGGACGCGCACCTTCGCGCCGCAGCGCGAAATTCTCGACTACCTGCGCCATTGCGCGCACAAGTACGATGTCGAGCGCTTCATCGAATACCGTTCGCGCGTAGGCGCGGCGCGCTTCCTGGAAGCTCGCCGCGTCTGGCAGGTGGAGATCGAACGCGACGGTGCGATTACGACGATCGAAGCCGATATCGTGATCGCCGCGAACGGACCGCTCTCGCGCCCGGCGCTGCCGCCTGTCGCGGGCATCGAGCGCTTCGAAGGCAAGCTCTTCCACTCGGCGCGCTGGGACCACGGCTACGCGCTCGAAGGCAAGCGCATCGCCGTGATCGGCACCGGTGCGAGCGCGATCCAGTTCGTGCCGCATATCCAGCCACGCGCGGCGCAGCTCGCGGTGTTCCAGCGCACGCCGCCGTGGATCATGCCGCGCAGCGACCGCGCCATCAGCGAGCGCTGGCGCTGGATTTATCGGCACATGCCTTTTGCGCAACGCGTGGCGCGCGCGAGGATTTACTGGCAGCACGAAGCGCGTGCGCTTGGCTTCGCGGTGGAGCCGCGCCTGCTGAAGACGCCAACGAAGTTCGCGCTGAGCTACCTCGCGCACAAGGTCAAAGACCCCGACCTGCGCGCGCGTCTCACGCCCGACTACCTGCTGGGCTGCAAGCGCGTGCTGCTCTCGAGCGACTACTACCCCGCTCTCTCGCAGCCGAACGTCGAACTGGTGACCGACGCGATCCGCGAGGTCGTCGCCGACGGCATCGTCACCGCCGACGGCATGCATCGGCCTTACGACGCGATCGTCTGCGGCACGGGCTTTCAGGTCAACGATGTGGACGCGCCCTTCCGGGTGACGGGCGTCGGCGGCCAGGACCTCGGCAAGACGTGGCGGCGCGACGGCCCCGAAGCCTACCTCGGCGCGAGCGTCGCAGGCTTCCCGAATCTCTTCTTCGTGATCGGGCCGAACACGGCGCTCGGGCACAACTCGATGATCTACATGATCGAGTCGCATATCGCCTATATCGCGGCCTGCATCCGAACGCTGCAGCGCTCGGGCGCCCGCACGATGGAAGTCCGCGCCGAGGCGCAGCAAAGCTGGAACGCGCGCGTGCAAGCGCGCTTCGCGCGCACCGTGTGGCAGTCGGGCTGCCGCAGCTACTACCTCACACAGGCGGGCAAGAACACCGCGCTGTGGCCCGGCTTCACGTTCACGTTCCGCCGCAGAACGCGCCGCGTGCGTACCGCCGACTACGCGTTCGAACGCTAGGCGCGCGGTGGACGCCCGGCATACACGCGCGTCTCGTAGGCGAAGTTCACGGTGCCGTCCTTTTGCGTCGCGTCGAACAGCTCGCGCAGCGCCGCGAGCATCGGCTCGTGGCGTTCGTCGCCCGCGCGCGGTGCGTACGACGACGACATCAGCCGTCCACGCAAGCCATCGAAGTCGAGCCGTTGCGCGTTCGGGAACACGGTCTGATGCTCGAAGCCGTCGCCGAACCAGTCGGCCATCGCGGCCGAGTCGGGATAGGATTCGGCCACGCGCGCGTAGTCGGGGCAAAAACGCTGCAGGAGCGCCTCGTAGCCCGACAGAAACGCCGAACCTCCGAGCAGGCGGCTGTTCCAGAACAACACGATCTTGCCGCGCGGCTTGAGGATGCGCGCGAATTCGCGCTGCGCATCGGTCTTGTGGAACCAGTGGAACGCCTGCGCGGCGCTCACGAGATCCACACTCGCGGTTTCGAGCGTCGTCGCCTCCGCCGTGCCCGCCACGCTGCGATAGCCTTGATAGCCGCTCAGCAGCGCGTCCGCCGCGGCGCGCATGGCCGCGTTCGGCTCGACGGCCGTCACCGGATGGCCCGCGTCGAGAAAGAGTTTCGTGGAGAGGCCCGTACCCGCGCCAATGTCGGCCACCGGCGCGCCCGGCGCGATGCCGCACTCCACGTGCACGAAGGTCGCCACTTCGCGCGGGTAGGTCGGCCGGAATTTCACGTAGTCTGCGACCCGGTCGGTGAAACGCCGGGTGGAATCGTCGATCATCGTCTGCCCTTTCGTCGTTCAACCGCCGCCGCCGAGGAGCTTCACCAGTTCCCAGAGGAAGCGCAACACCATCACGATCAGATCCCAGAGCTGGATCAGCTGCTGCCAGAGCGCGAGCGGCACGCTCCCGCCGAAAATCGCGTCTATCATCTTGCTCCCGTCGCGACGCCCCTTTGCTCCGTTGTACCGGCTTTCGAGGCGCCCGAGTTCCCGATCATAGCGCCAGGCGCCACCCCTGCGCTCAAGTCGCCGTATTACGCGCCGTAAACAAGTTCAGAAAGCCCGGCGATCGAACCTGCCGACGACCGGGCAGAAGGCTTTCTGCAGTTGTCCGCGATTTTCGTTGCGCAGCGGGCAGCCATGCATGGGATGGCACGAGGCGCTCGAGCACCCGGTGCCATCGACAAAGGAGACACCCGATGACACGTTTGCGTTTGCTGGGTCTGCGCGGTGGCCGCCGCGCGGGAAAATCCGCCGGCATAGTCGGCGACATTGCCGCGCACGCCGGCAGGCTCGGTATCGAGATCTGCGACGTGGCGGGCCATGTCGACGAAGTCGCCGCGCGCGTGCAGCGCCAGACCGACGTCTGCCACGCCCTGCGCGAGTCGGCGGCCCACACGCTCGCCGGCAACCATCAGATCGCCACGGCTGCGCGCGCCATGCGCGCGCTGAGCACGGGCACCGCCGCCACCGTGCAGCAGTCGCAGCAGACCATCGAGGCATCGCTTGCCGACATTCACGGTCTCGTGGAGAGCGTCACCGTTATCGAAACGCAGATCCGGTCGCTCAAAAGCGCGCTCGCGCATGTCTCGAAGGTCTCCGAGGAGATCTCGCTGATCGCACGGCAAACCCAGCTTCTCGCTCTCAACGCGGCTATCGAAGCGGCGCGCGCGGGCGAATCGGGCAAAAGTTTCGCCGTGGTCGCGGCCGAGGTGAAGAATCTCTCCGCCAAGACGGCGCAGGCTACCGGCCAGATCGAGCAAACCCTCGGCCAGCTGACGCAGCAGACCGAGCAGCTCATCGCCGAGGGCACCGCCAACACCGAACGCGCGCATCGCGTGCGCGAGGGCACGCACACAATCGGCGAAGCCGTGCACAGCACCGGCCAGGCGATCATGCAGCTCGACGAGCACGCCGGTCAGATCGCGCAGCTCACGGGCGAGATCGAGACGAAATGCGATGGGCTCGACAGCCAGGTGGGCGAGATGGTCGCGGGCGTCGAAGATTCGGGACGCAACTTCGTGCAGGCGAAGGATCAGCTCGGCCGGCTGCTCGAGGTGTCGGAAACGCTCATCGAGCTTTCCGCCGCAACCGGTGTGGAAACCGACGACACCCGCTTCATCGAGACGGTGCAGCGCGCCGCGGCCCAGGTGAGCAAGCTGTTCGAAGGCGCGCTCGCGCGTGGCGAGATCGGTGACGCGGATCTGTTCGACAGCGTCTACACCCCTGTGCCGAATACGGACCCGCAGCAGCATATGACGCGCTTCACGGCGTTCACCGATCGCGTGCTGCCCGCGATCCTCGAACCGCTGCTCACGTTCGACGAACGCGTCGCCTTCTGTGTCGCGATCGATCCGCGCGGCTACATACCGACCCATAATCGCAAGTTCTCGCAGCCGCAGGGCGCCGACCCGGTGTGGAACGCCGCGAACTGCCGCAATCATCGAATATTCGGCGACCGCGCGGGCCGCGCCGCCGGTTCGCATACCAAGCCCTTCCTGCTGCAGACCTATCGTCGCGACATGGGGGGCGGCACGTTCGTGACGATGAAGGACGCCTCCGCGCCGATCTTCGTGAACGGTCGGCACTGGGGCGGGTTTCGCATGGGCTACCGGCTGTAACGACCGCGCCGCACAAGCCAACGGCGCGCGGACATGGCTGCCCGCGCGCCGTTTGTTGCATGCGCTTTGCAGCGCGATGGCGCTCAGACCGCCATCGCCATCCGCTTGCGCTCCGCGCGCTGCATGAAATAGTTGCCTGCAATCACCCCCACCGTCACGACCGCGATGAAGAGCGTGGCGAGCGCGTTCATCTCCGGGTTCAGGCCGAGGCGCACGCGCGAGAACACCACGAGCGGCAACGTGGTCGAGCCCGGGCCCGAAAGGAACGCCGAGAGCACCAGATCGTCGATCGACAGCGTGAACGACAGCAACCACCCCGCCGCAAGCGCTTGCGAGATGAGCGGCAGCGTAATCTGGAAAAACACCTTGAACGGCGTGGCGCCAAGATCCAGCGCCGCCTCTTCGAGCGACGGGTTCAGCTCGCGTACGCGCGACTGCACGATGATGGCGACGTATGAGATACACAGCATGACGTGGCCAATCCAGATCGTGAACACGCCGCGCCCCGCGGGCCAGCCGATCAGCTTGCCCATTTCCACGAAGAGCAGCAGCAGTGAAATGCCCTGGATCACTTCGGGAATCACGAGCGGCGCGTTGATCATGCCCGAGAAGAGCGTAAAGCCGCGAAAGCGCCCCATGCGCGCGAGCACGAAGCCCGCCCACGTGCCGATGAACACCGAGGCGAACGCCGTCATCAGCGCGATGCGCAGCGAAAGCCAGGCGGCGGTGATCAACTCGTCGTCGGTGATGAGCGCCTGATACCAGCGCGTGGAAAAGCGCGTCCACACCGTCACGAGCTGCGACTCGTTGAAAGAATAAACGACGAGGCTCAGGATCGGGATATAGAGAAACGCGAAGCCGAGGCCGAGCGCGATGAACATCAGAACGCGATTCGGTTTCATTTGCCGCGGCCCTCCAGCTCCTTCGCCTGATAGTGCTGGAACAGCGCCATTGGCACGAGCAGCAGAAGCACCATTGCGCAGGTCACCGCGGAGGCCATCGGCCAGTCGGCATTGTCGAAGAACTCGTTCCACATGACGCGGCCGATCATCAGCGTGTTCGCGCCGCCGAGCAGCTCAGGAATCACGTACTCGCCCACCGCAGGAATAAACACGAGCAGGCAGCCGGCGATGATGCCGTTCTTCGAGAGCGGCAGCGTGATCTCCACGAACGCGCGCCACGGCTTCGCACCGAGGTCATAGGCGGCTTCCAGCAGCGTGAGATCCATCTTCACGAGGTGCGCGTAGAGCGGCATTACGAGAAACGGCAGATACGAATACACCATGCCGATATAGACCGCGGTGTTGGTGTGATAAAGCTCGATGGGCGTATGAATGATGCCGATCGACATCAGGAAATTGTTCAGCAGACCGTTGTTCTTCAGGATGCCGATCCATGCGTACACGCGGATCAGGAACGACGTCCAGAACGGCAGCATCACAGCCATCATGAGGATGTTGCGCGAGGCGGGATTCGAGCGCGCGATGTAATACGCCATTGGATAGCCGATGATGAGGCATAGCAGCGTCGAAATCGCGGCCACGACCACAGAATTCACGTAGGTCGCGAAGTACAGGCTGTCCTGGAACAGGAACGCGTAGTGCGAAAAGTCGAGCGCGATGTGCCACACGCCATCGGCGAACGACGTCAGCTCCGTATACGGCGGAATGCCGAGCTGCTGGTCGGCGAAGCTGATCTTCACCACCAGGACGAACGGCACGAGGAAGAACAGCAGCAGCCAGATGAACGGACCCGCCACGACGGCCGTGCGCCCGGTGAGGTTCAAGCGCTTCGCCGGCCAGTTCAGGATGGTGCGCAAGGTCGTCGCGCTCATGACGTCAGCACCACGCCGGCCGACGCGCTCCAGCGCACGTAGACTTCGTCTTCCCACGTGGGCGAGTCGATCTCGGAGAGCGCGAGGCTCGACATGTTCGCGATGACCGTCTTGCCCGAATCGAGCTTGACGTGATAGAGCGAGTAGCCGCCCATGTAGGCGATGTTCTTGACCACGCCCTTGCCCCAGTTGAACACACCCTCGGGTGGCTTGCGCGTGAGCGAGATGCGCTCCGGTCGCACCGAGATCGTCACGGGCATGCCGAGCGGCCCGGTGATGCCGTGGTTCACATAGAGACGCACCGGCAACTCGGGGCACTCGACGAACACGTGGTCGGGCTCGTCCTCGACCACATTGCCGTCGAAAAGATTGGTCGAGCCAATGAACTCCGCCGAGAAGCGGCTGTTCGGGAACTCGTAGACCTGGTTCGGCGTGCCGAGCTGGACGATCTCGCCTTCGCTCATGACCGCGAGGCGCCCCGCCATCGTCATCGCCTCTTCCTGGTCGTGCGTGACCATGATGCAGGTGACGCCGACCTTGTCGAGAATGTTGACGAGTTCGATTTGCGTGCGCTGGCGAATCTGCTTGTCGAGCGCCGACATCGGCTCGTCGAGCAGAAGCAGCTTGGGGCGCTTCACGAGCGAGCGCGCGAGCGCCACGCGCTGCTGCTGGCCGCCCGAAAGCTGGTGCGGCTTGCGCCTCGCGAAGCGCGTCATCTGCACGAGTTCGAGCGCGGCCGCCACGCGGTCCTTGAGCTCACCCTTTTTTACGCCTTCCTGACGCAGCCCGAAGCCCACGTTCGACTCCACCGTCATGTGCGGAAAGAGCGCGTACGACTGGAACATCATGTTGACCGGGCGGCGGTACGGCGGCATTGAAGCGAGATCCTCGCCGTCGATCAGGATCTTGCCCGACGTCACGGTTTCGAGACCCGCGAGCATGCGCAGCAAGGTGGACTTGCCGCAGCCCGAGCTGCCGAGCAGCGCGAACAACTCGCCCTTCTTCACCGACAGATTGACGCCCTTGACAGCTGCCGTCTCACCGAACTTCTTGACGACATCGACGATCTGCACGAAGTTGTCCGCGGCCGAATCTGCCGCGGTGAAGCCCGAAGGCAGCGAACCGGCGGATGCCGGCGCGCTCGACTGGTCACTCATGATTCTCTCTGCCCTGCCTGTTTCTGCGTGAATGCTGGACGGGGTTGACGAACAAAGCCCCCGGCATCGTGCCGAGGGCTCGGGGTAAAACGGGATCGAATTTCAACCGCGGCTGCGACCGCGTCAGCGGCCCGACTTGAACTCGGTCCACAGACGCGTCTGCAGGCGCTGGATCTCAGGCGGCAGCGGCTTGAGCAGGAACAGCGTCTTCAGGACTTCGGGCGGCGGGTAGACGGCCGGGTCGTTGGCGATGTCCTTGTCCACGTACTTGCGCGCTTCCGCGTTCGCGCTCGGGTAGTAGACCGAGTTCGTGATCGCTGCGTGGACCTGCGGCGTCTCGATGTAGTTGATCCACTCGTACGCGGCTTCCTTGTGCTGGGCATCCTTCGGGATGGTCATCACGTCAAACCAGATCGGCGCGCCGCCCTTCGGGATGTAGTACTCGATCTTGTAGGGCTTCTTCGCGTCGATGGCGCGGTGCTTGGCGATCACGACGTCGCCCGACCAGCCGTACGCGAAGCAGATGTCGCCGCCCACTAGGTCGTTGATGTAGCCCGACGAGTTGAACTGCGTGATGTACGGGCGGATCTTCTTCATCATCGCGAGCGCGGCGCGATAGTCGTCCGGGTTCGTCGAGAGCGGGTCCTTGCCGATGTAGTGCAGCGCGGCCGCGAACATCTGGTCCGGCGCGTCGAGCACGGACACGCCGCAGGCCTTCAGCTTCGAGATGTTCTCGGGCTTGAAGAGGATGTCCCAGTTGTCGAGCGGCACGTTCTTGCCGAGGATCTGCTGAGCCTTCGTGACGTTGTAGGCGAGACCCGTCGTGCCATACGCCCAGGGCACCGCGTACTTGTTGCCGGGATCCGCGCCGGCAACGAGCGCCATCAGTTGCGGATCGAGGTACTTGAGGTTGGGGATCTTCGACTTGTCGAGCGGCGCGAAAATGCCGGCGGCGATCTGCTTGCCCGCGTAATTGCTGGTCGGCACAACGATGTCGTAGCCCGAGTTGCCCGCGAGCAGCTTGGCCTGGAGCGTGTCGTCGCTGTCGTAGTTGTCGTACTTGACCTGAATGCCGGTCTGCTTCGTGAAGTTCGGAATCGTGTCCTTGGCGATGTAATCGGACCAGTTGTACACGTTCAGCTGCGTGTCCTTCGCCACCGTCGTCATCCATGGCGCCGCGCACAGCGCGAGCGCGGCCAGTTGCGCCACAACCCCTTTCTTCATCCCGTTCTCCGATCCTGACCGGCTCCGGCCGGCTGCCTGCCTTGCTTCGTGCCGTGCCTCGTGTCACCTGCGCACGGCTCCCCTGACTTTCCCAGAACCTACCATCAAACCCGCCATGCAAGAAATAAAATGCGGGCGTGTCGCGCAAACGGAACATGGGCCGTGGCAACACGGCAAGCCGCGCGGACGGTAAATCGCGCGCAATTTTAGCCGTTTCACGGGCCGTGTCCACAAAAAACAACTTCGATGGCGTATGCGCGCGACGCCGGGCTTCTGGCGGGACGCGGCGGCGCCCTCCACCTTGCTATCGCCTTGCAGCGGCGTGGCCGATTCATCGCGCATCGCACGTCGCCGCGGCTCGCCTTGGGGGCGCGGGCGGCCGCCCCGTTCCGTATCGGATAACATAGTGGCGTTTCGTACCGAAGCCGGCGCGCGCGACGCCCGGCCACGCCCCAAGGCTCCACAATGGCATCCAATCTCCACGATCTCCCCGATAGCCCGTGCATCGGTGTGTGCTCGACACTTTTCGACGACGTCTGCAAAGGCTGCGGGCGCACCGCCGTGGAAGTCTCCAACTGGGTTTTTCTGAGCGGCGAGGAAAAACGCGCCGTGTGGGAGCGCATCGAACGCGACGGCACCGCCATGCGCTTCCAGAAAGACCGCGCCTGAACGCGGATAAAAAAACGCCGGACAAGCCGGCGTTCGAAAAAGCAATGGTCAGGCGATCGATCAGAACTTCATGCCGACGCCCAGACCTACCACGAGCGGATCGATATGCAGCGTGCCGAGAGGCGTGCCACCCAGCGACGCGTCGGTGCGCATCCAGATCTTCTTGATATCCGCGTTCACGAAGATGCGCTTCGTGACCTGGAAGTCGATGCCGAACTGCAGCGCCGGACCCCAGCTGTGGTTGTCGATCGAAACCGACTGGCCGCCTGCGTGCAGACCGTTGTTGTAGAACAGCGTGTAGTTGATGCCTGCACCCACGTACGGCCGCACCCTGCCCGCGTTGTTGAAGTGATACTGCAGCAACAGCGTAGGCGGCAGCACGCCCACGCCGCCGAGTGCCCCGATATTCGACGTCACCTGGTTGCGCGACGTACCGAGAATCAGCTCGACGCCGATGTTGTTGGTCGCCATGTAGGTGAAGTCGAGCTCGGGCACGATGGCGTTGTTCACGTCCGCGCCAAGCGCGCCGAGCGGACCGCTGCCGCGTGCGTCCGGGGCAATCTCGATCGCGCGCAGGCGCACCAGCCAGTCGCCTGCGTAAATGCCCGAGTCGGGAGAACCGGCCGCGCTGGCCGGCGCTGCCAGGAAGGCCGCGCCCATGGTGAGCGCAGCAGTTGCGGCCGCCTTTCTAATTGCTTTATACATCGTTAATCCCCGTGTCTGTAGGTCTAGCCTTTAAGGCCTACAAATTGTCAGAGACGGAGTCCGGCGGTGTTTTGATACGTATCAAGCCAGTGCGAAGGCAGCTCGTTGTGCGACCGCAGGTCGCGCAGCCCCGGTCAGCAGCAACTCCAGCAGGTCGCGGACGCTGCGGATCGCGTTGCCGAACGGCAACGCCTCACGCCCGCGGAAGAACAGGCCGTTCGCGACGTCGCCGCGTAACGCCGCAGCAAGGCGCGTGTCGATGCAGAAGTGACCGAACTTCTCGATGCCGTCGCGCAGCCCGCAGGCCGAAAGACATTCGAGACCGGTTGGGCAAGCAAGCTTGAGCGAGCCGATCTTGGTGCGAATGCGCGACTCGTTGCGCAAGTAACGTTCGAGCCACGGCGTTTTCACCGCGCGTGCGGGCAGGCCCGTCACACTCACGAACTCGACGATGTCTTCAGGCTTCGCGTCGGCGAGCACGCGCTTGAAGTCGGGGTGTGCATCGCCCTCCTCGGTCACCGCGAACGGCGTGCCGACCTGCACGCCGTTCGCACCCGCCTCGAGCCATTTGCGCACGGCCTCGTGGCTGTTCACGCCGCCCGCCACGACGAGCGGCACATCGCGTCGCGAAATGCCGAGCGTGGCATAGACGCCTTCGAGTTCCTCGAAGATCTGCGTGAAGGCAAAGCGCTCGCTGCCCATGTCGGCGATGTCGGTCACGCCGAGATGGCCGCCCGCATGGGCAGGATGCTCGATCACGATGGCGTCGGGCAGGCGGCCCTTCTTCATCCACTTCTTGAGCACGAGCGCGACGCCCCGCGCGTCGGACAGGATCGGCACGAGTGCGACATCCACGCCCGCCGTGAGGTCGGGCAGATCGAGCGGCAAGCCGGCGCCCATGACGATGGCGTCGGCGCCGTTCTCACAGGCGGTGCGCACGTAGTCGGCGTGGGCGTTCACCGCCTTCATGACGTTCACCGCGATCATGCCGTTGCCGCCTGCGAGCTTGCGTGCCGCCGCGATTTCGCGGCCGAGTGCGATCAGGTTCGCGCGAGCGAGCGTTCCGTGCCGCGGGTCCGTGCGGCACATTTCCATGAGATCGCCATGATGATGGCGCAGGTCGATGCTCGCGATCGTGCCGAGTGCGCCCTCACGCGCGACACTGCCAGCAAGCCGGTGTGCCGAAATGCCGACACCCATACCGCCCTGCACGACGGGCAGGAGTTGACGACCGCGAATCTGGAGCGGAGCGAAGGAGTGTCCAGGAAACATGTTGTGCTCTGTCGATGACAAAGCGCTTATGGTCGCGCGTGCCCCACATATGACATTGACATGTATCAAACGTAAACGCGGACCTCCGTGAAGAAGCCCGCGTTTATGACTTGCATCAACACGTCGCATTAAAAGATTTGCGATAGCGCGCGACGAGATGCCTCATCAGCCCTTCGGCACCTTGAACTGCATCGACTTGTATTCCAGATACTCCTCAAGGCCGTAGGCGCCGTTTTCGCGGCCGTGTCCCGACTGCTTGAAGCCGCCGAAGGGCGCGGCCATGTTCCAGGCACCGCCGTTGATGTCGATCTGGCCCGTGCGAATCCGGCGCGCCACGCGCATCGCGCGCTCGTCGCTGCCGGCCCAGACCGCACCGCCGAGGCCGTAGAGCGAGTCGTTGGCGATCGCCACGGCGTCGTCTTCGTCCTTCGCCGTGAGGATCGTCAGCACCGGGCCGAAGATCTCTTCCTGCGCGATGGCCGCGTCGCGCGGCACGCGGCCGAACACGGTCGGCTTCACGAAGAAGCCCTGCGTCACGCCCTCCGGCATGCCGGGGCCGCCCGTCACGAGTTCGGCGCCGTCGGCCATGCCGCGCTCGATGTAGTGCAGAACGCGCTCCTGCTGCACTTTCGAGGCGAGGGGGCCGAGCTTCGCTTTCTCGTCGCGCGGGTCGCCCACTTTGAAGGCCTCCGCAGCCTGCTTCGCGAGCTCCCGCGCTTCTTCGTAGCGCGACTCCGGCACGATCATGCGCGTGTGGGCCGAGCAGGTCTGCCCCGAGTTGAGGAAGCACGCACCCACCGTGCCTTTCACGGCGGCCGCGAAATCGGCGTCGTCCAGCACGACGGAGGCCGATTTGCCGCCCAGCTCCAGCGCGACGCGCTTGACCGTGGCCGACGCGACCTCCGACACGCGTTTGCCCGCACGCGTCGAGCCGGTGAACGACACCATGTCGACGTCCGGGTGGCGCGCGAGCAACTCGCCCACCACCGGACCATAGCCCGTCACGAGGTTGAACACACCGGCGGGCAGGCCGGCTTCGTGGATGGCCTCGGCGAGCACGAACGCATTGAGCGGCGCGACCTCGGAGGGCTTGAGCACGACGGTGCAGCCGGCGGCGAGTGCGGCGGCGACCTTGAGCGTGATCTGGTTGAGCGGATAGTTCCAGGGCGTGATGGCCGCGACGACGCCCACCGGTTCGCGCACGACGAGCGAGTTGCCCACGCGCTCCTCGTACTGGAACTCGCTTGCAAGCTGCGCGTAAGCGCCCCAGTTGTAGACCGGGCCGCCCACCTGGATCGCGCGCGCGAGCTTGAGCGGCATGCCGACTTCGCCTGCGATCAACTGCGCGAGTTCGTCGGTGCGGGCCTTGAGGTTGTCGGCGATTTTCTGCAGATACGCCCCGCGCCCGGCGGCGGGCGTCGCGGCCCAGCCGTCGAAGGCGGCGCGCGCGGCGGCGACGGCCGCTTCGGCATCGGCTTCGACGCCCTCGGGGATGCGGCCCATCACCGCCTCGGTGCCCGAGTCGGTCACGTCGATCGTGCCCTTGCCGTGCGGGGCGACCCATTGGCCGTCGATGTAGAACTGCGTGTAGTCGTTCATGGGTGTGCTCCTGTCTGCGTGTGTCTTGTCCACGCGTATTTGCGGCTGCGCGCGGCGATTCCGCATTCTAGCGTGGTTGACGCATACGTAAAGCAGACCGCAGCGGCCCAAAAACAAAACGGGCGACGCTCACACACGCGCCGCCCGTTTTCATTTCACGCCTCGATCAGCGACCGAAACTCATTGCAGCCCCTGGCTGGCCAGGAAGTCCTCATAGTTGCCGCTGTAGTCCTTGACCGTGCCGTCGGTCTTCACCTCGATGATGCGGTTGGCGAGGCCGTTCACGAACTCGCGGTCGTGCGACACGAAAACGAGCGTGCCTTCGAACTTTTCGAGCGCGATCTGCAGCGACTCGATCGACTCCATGTCCATGTGGTTCGTGGGCTCGTCCATGAGCAGCACGTTGTGGCGGCCGAGCATCAGCTTGCCCCAGATCATGCGGCCCTTCTCGCCGCCCGACAGCACCTTGACCGACTTCTTGATGTCGTCCGCATTGAAGAGCAGGCGGCCCAGCGTGCCGCGCACCGACTGCTCGTCGTCGCCTTCCTGGCGGTACTGGTCGATCCAGTCCATCAGCGTGACGTCGGCCGGGAACTCTTCATACGTGTCCTGCGGCATGTAGCCGACGTTCGCGTTTTCCGCCCACTTCACCGAGCCGTTATCGACGGCCAGGTTGCCGAGCAGCGAGCGCAGCAGCGTGGTCTTGCCCGCGCCGTTCTCGCCGATGATCGCGATGCGCTCGCCCGGTTGCACGCTGATGCTGAGCTTGTTGAAGATGCGGCGCTCGTACGTCTTCGTGATCTCTTCCGCAACCACGACGATGTTGTGCAGCTTCTTCTCGAACTCGAAGCGGATAAACGGGTTCTGGCGCGACGAAGGCTTGAATTCCTCGATCTTGATCTTGTCGATCATCTTCAGACGGCTGGTGGCCTGACGCGCCTTCGACTTGTTCGCCGAGAAGCGACGCACGAAGTCCTGCAGGTCGGCCACGCGCTCCTTCGCCTTCTGGTTCGCGGCCTGCTGACGCTCGCGCGCCTGCGCCGACGCGAGCATGTAGTCGTCGTAGTTGCCCGGCCAGACCTTCAGCGTGCCGTAGTCCATGTCCGCCATGTGCGTGCAGACCTGGTTCAGGAAGTGTCGATCGTGGGAGATGATGATCATCGTGGAGTTGTACTCGTTGAGCACATCTTCCAGCCAGCGGATCGAGTTGATGTCGAGGTTGTTGGTCGGTTCGTCGAGCAGCAGCACGTCGGGCTTCGAGAACAGCGCCTGCGCGAGCAGCACGCGCAGCTTCCAGCCCGGCGCCACGCCGCTCATCGGCCCATTGTGGAATTCCGTGCCGATGCCGATGCCGAGCAGCAGCTCGCCCGCGCGCGCTTCGGCCGTGTAGCCGTCGTACTCGGCGAACTTCGCTTCGAGTTCGGCGGCATGCATGTAGTCGTCGTCGGTGGCTTCGGGGTTCGCGTAGATCGCGTCGCGCTCGGTCATCGCGGCCCACATTTCGGTGTGGCCCATCATGACGACGTCGAGCACGCGCACGTCTTCGTAGGCGAACTGGTCCTGGCGCAGCTTGCCCAGACGCACGTTCGGCTCGAGGATGACATTGCCCGAACTCTGCTCGAGATCCCCACCGAGGATCTTCATGAACGTGGATTTGCCGCAACCGTTCGCGCCGATCAGGCCATAGCGGTTGCCTTCGCCGAATTTGACCGAGATGTTCTCGAACAAGGGCTTCGGCCCGAATTGCATGGTGATGTTGGCGGTAGAGAGCACAGCGCGTCCCGGAAAGTAGATCGACGAAAAACCTGTAATTTTAGCAGGTTATGCCACTTCGCGCGTGACTTCCAGCCGCGCGGACAACACTGCCCCGCGCAGCATGACACGGCAAGAAGTGAGCAATGTGAAGGCCGCCACGGGGCCGCCACGAAAGCCGGTTACAACGGGGCCGCATCGCCTGCGAGGCCTGTGCGCGCCCGCCCCGCTCAGGCTTCTCCGGTGCGCGGCGTGTGCAGCACCTCGATGAAGCCCGAAAAGTCGGCCTGCGCGAGGCCCATGGCCGCCGCCAGACGCAGCAATTGCTGGACCGTGCCCGAGACGGGCATGGGCGTGCCGGTCTGCGCGGCCGCTGCGGCGATCGTGTCCACGTCTTTCTGGAACGTTTTGAGCGCGCCGATGGATTCGAGCCCGTCCTGCGTCATGCGCGGCACGAACGTGCGCAGCAGCGTCGAATCGGCCCAGCCGCCCGCAAGCGCTTCGGGCAGCTTTGCCGCGTCGATGCCGCTGCGCCGCGCGAGGCTCACCGCTTCGGCAATCGCAGCGACCGTGGCCGTGACGATGGCCTGGTTGCACAGCTTGGTGGTCTGGCCCGCGCCCACGCCGCCCATGTGGGTCACGCGCGACGCGTAGGCGCCGAGGATCGGCGTAACGGCTTCGACGTCGGCTGCTGCGCCACCCGCCATGATGGCCAGCGTGCCGTTCTGCGCACCCGCTACGCCACCGGAGACCGGCGCGTCGACCCAGCCCGCGCCGAAGGCCGCCGCGCGCTCTGCGAGCCTGCGTGTCGCGTCGGGAGGAATACTCGAATGATCGACGATGCGGCGCACGCGCACGCTCTCGCCGGCCGCACCGGCGAACAGGCCGTGCTCGCCGAACACCACCTGCTCGACCGCCGCCGCGTCGGCGACGCACAGCAACACCACGTCGGCCTCGCGCGCGAGGTCGCCAGGCATCGCGGCAACCTGCGCGCCGTCGGCGATCAGCGCCTCGGCCTTCGCCGGCGTGCGGTTCCACACGCGAACCGCGTGCCCGGCGTGCAGCAAATGACGGATCATCGGCGCGCCCATCAGCCCCGGTCCGCAAAAACCCAATACCTGCCCGTCCATCCTCTCTGTCTCCTGTCGATCGCCGTTGCGCTTTCACGCCTGCAAAACGGGCACATCGAATGCGCGTTTTCGCGCGAGGCGCCATGATAACCGGCGCCGGGCCTCTCTCATCTTTGCCCTTGCGCCCCGGTCCGTTACCTATACTCGATTGACGCGCCGACACCGCGCAACCCACGAGGAGGCACTGCCATGAACGACCACGTCTACAAGCAGATCGAGCTTACCGGCTCGTCCAAGGTGTCCAGCGACGACGCCATTCGCTGCGCCATCGTGCGGGCTTCGAAGACGCTGCGTAACCTGCACTGGTTCGAGGTCGTGGAAACGCGCGGCCTGATCGAAAACGATCAGGTCTCGCACTGGCAGGTCACGATCAAGGTGGGGATGCGCATCGATGACTGACGCGACGCTGCGCTGCGCCGCGAGAAAGCCAAACGGCTGCGCCCGCCTCCAAGGCGGCGTGCAGCCGTTTCACGTGCGAACGCGCGAATCGTAGGAAGAATGTACTCGCACCCGCGCCGCATAAGACAGCGCGAGCGCCCGGCTCATGCTCACTTCGGCAGCGAACCGTCCACGCCCTCGACGTACCAGTTCAGGCGTTGCAGTTCCGGGTCGGTCAACGTCTTGCCGGCCGGTACTTTCACGGCGCCGGTCTGGTCCTTGATCGGACCCGTGAAGACGTCCCACTTGCCGCTTGCGATCTGTTCGCGCTTCGCGGCGACGGCCTTTTGCGCGTCGGCCGAAAGCTCGGACGTGTTGACGTCGCCGAGATCGACGGCCTTTTGCGGAATGCCCCACCACACCGGGTCGTTCTTCCATTTGCCATCCAGGACCTGCTGGATGGCCGCGACGTAGTACACGCCCCAGTTCGCCTCGACCGAGCCCAGGTGCGCGTGCGGGCCGAACTTCTTCATGTTCGAGTCCCAGCCGAACGCATGAACCTTCTTCTCTTCGGCAGTGGCGAGGGTCGCGCTCGAATCGGTGTTTTGCAGCAGCACGTCGGCGCCCTGGCCGATCAGCGTTTCGGCAGCCTGCTTCTCCTTGCCCGGATCGAACCAGCTGTTGATCCAGATGACCTTGGTGTGCACCTTCGGATTCACCGAGCGCGCGCCGAGCGTGTACGCGTTGATGTTGCGCACGACTTCGGGAATCGGCACCGAGGCGACGAAACCGAGCGTGTTGGTCTTCGTCGCGTAACCCGCCGCGACGCCCGCGAGATACGCGCCCTGATACATGCGCACGTCATAGGTGCCGAAGTTCGGCGCCTTCTTGTAGCCCGTTGCGTGCAGGAATACGGTGTCCGGGAAATCCTTGGCCACCTTGAGCTGGAAGTCCTGATAGCCGAAGCTCGTGCCGAAGATGATCTTGTTGCCCTTGTTCGCGAGATCGCGGAACACGCGCTCCGAGTCCGCCGACTCCGGCACGTTCTCCACGCGCGTGATCTTGATCTTGTTGCCGAACTTCTGCTCGGCGACCTTCGAGCCCTGATCGTGTGCGAAGGTCCAGCCGGCATCGCCCGGGTTGCCGAGATAGACGAACGCGACGCCCGGCGCGTCGGCGGCGCGGGCCGCGCTCGCGAGGGCCGCCGTGCCGCATGTGGCGGCGACGGCGAAAGCGGTCAGGATGGTTTTTTTCATCGTGGATCTCCTGTCGTGAATTGAGAACTGCGAGCGTTCAAGGCGTATTGCTTAGCATTCCGGATAAACGGCTCCGCTTAGGCGGCCCCAAAGAACGGCTTGCCGAGCGAAGCCGGCGCGTTCAGGCGGATCGTGTTCGGGTTGCGCGAAATGAGCACGAGCACGACGATCGTCGCGACATACGGCAGCATCGCGAGGAACTGCGTGGGCACCGGTACGCCCACGGCCTGCGCGTAAAACTGCGCGCCCGTGACCGCGCCAAAGAGCAGCGCGCCGATCAGCAGGCGGCCTGGGCGCCACGTCGCGAACACGACGAGCGCGAGCGCGATCCAGCCACGCCCTGCCGTGATCTGCTCCTGCCACAAATGCAGCTGCACCACGGAGTAGTAGCTGCCCGCGAGGCCCGCCATCGCGCCGCCGAATGCCGTTGCGCCATAGCGCACGCCGATCACGGGAAAGCCCACGGAATGCGCGACCTGCGGCGACTCGCCCACTGAGCGCAGTACGAGCCCGGCGCGCGTGCGATAGAGGAACCAGCCGACTACGGCGAACATGATGAACGCGAGGTAGTCGACAGGCGTGAGGCTGAAGAACGCCTGCCCGACCACCGGCAGTTGCGAGAGCCCTGGAACCGGCCAGGTCGGGATGTTCGCCGACGTGGCGGCCGAGGTGTACGGCTTGCCGACATACGCCGAAAGTCCGACGCCGAAGATCGTGAGCGAGAGTCCTGTGGCGACCTGGTTGGCGAGCATGGTGAGCACGAGAAAGCCGAACAGCAACGACATCGCCATGCCGGCGGCCATGCCTGCGACGAGGCCGAGCCATGGGCTCCCGGTAACGGTGGTGACCGCATAGCCCGTGACGGCGCCCATCAGCATCATGCCTTCCACGCCGAGGTTGAGCACGCCCGACTTCTCGGTGACGAGTTCGCCCACACCCGCAAACATGAGCGGGATGGCGGCGGTAACGGCGCTCGAGGCGAGCGAGCTGGCTTGCTGGATATCCATGTCCTGTGGCCTGTTTCGTTGTTTTCTGGATTGCGCTGCTCAGTTCGCAGCCGCGACCGGATGACGGCGGCGCACGCGATAGTTCACGAAGAGGTCCGCACCGAGCAGACAGAACAGCAGCAGCCCCTGAAATACGCCGGAAAGCGCCTGCGGCAGTTGCAGCGATGTCTGCACCGCTTCGCCGCCCAGATAGAGCAGCGCCATCAAGAGGCTCGCGAGCACGATGCCGACCGGATGCAGACGCCCCACGAACACGACGATGATCGCCGTGAAGCCGTAGCCCGGCGACCACGTCGCCTGCAGTTGGCCAATCGGGCCGGCAATCTCGCCCATGCCCGCGAGGCCCGCGAGGCCGCCGGAAAGCAGCAGCGAGGTCCAGATCGTCTTTTTCTCCGAGAAGCCCGCATAACGTGCAGCGAGCGGCGCGAGCCCGCCCACGCTCATGCGATAACCCGCGAAGCTGCGGCGCATGAAGAGCCACACGAGCGGAATGGCCGCGAGCGTGAGGAAGATCGATGCGTTCAGGCGCGTGCCGCGCAGCCAGTGGATGCGCCAGTCGCCGCCGAAGGTCGGATAGAGCGCGTCGCCGCCGAACATTTCGGAGAGCGGAAAGTTCATGCCCTGCGGGTCGCGCCACGGTCCGCTCACGAGCCAGATCAGCAGTTGCGTGGCGACGTAGGTAAGCATCAGGCTCGTGAGTATCTCGTTGGTGTTGAAGCGGCTCTTGAGCCACGCGGGAATCGCCGCCCACGCCATGCCGCCCAGCACGCCCGCGAACATCATCAGGAAGAGGATCCACCAGCCCGTGGACTGATCGAAATAGATCGCCACGCCGCTCGCCGCGATGCCGCCCAGCACCATCTGCCCTTCCGCGCCGATGTTCCACACGTTGGCGCGATATCCCGCCGCGAGACCGAGCGCGATCAGGCAAAGCGGCGAGGCCTTGAGCAAAAGTTCGGACCAGCCGTTGACGCTCGACAGCGGTTCGATGAAGAACGCGTGCATCGCCTGCAGGGGATCGCGGCCCACGAGGCCGAAAATCAGGAAGCCGATGACGAGCGTGAGCAGCGCCGCGATGAGCGGCACGGCGATGCGCACCGTGCGCGACGGCGTCGTGCGGGCTTCGAGTCGGTACGGGAAGATCATGGTGGTGAAGTCGGTGGTCGGTCTCGGGTGGTTGATGTGCTGCCGCGCGTGGTTATGTGCCGCCTGTCACGCGTTCGCCACGGTCTGCGCGGGCGGCTCGCCGTCGGGACGGCCGCCGTCTCCGCGATCCGCGCGCTCGCCGAAAAGACCCGCCATCCAGCGGCCGATTTCCTCGGCGTTCGTCTCGCCTGTCAAACGCGCGGGTGAAAGGCGTCCGCCCGCGAGCACGGCAATGCGGTCGCAGATGTCGAAAAGCTCTTCCAGTTCCTCCGAGATCACGAGTATCGCCACGCCGCGCGCCGAAAGATCGAGCAACTGCTGGCGAATGAACGCGGCCGCGCCCACGTCCACGCCCCAGGTGGGCTGCGCGACCACGAGCACCTTCGGCGCCTGGAGAATCTCGCGCCCCACGATGTACTTCTGCAGATTGCCGCCCGAGAGACTTTGCGCGAGCGCGTCCGGGCCGCCGCAGCGCACATCGAACGCGCCGATGCAGCGCTCGGCGAACGCGCGCATCGCGCCGGTCCTGAGCCAGCCCGAGCGCACCATGCCTTCGCGGTGTGCCGTGAGCAAGGCGTTTTCAGCCAGCGACATGGCCGGGACCGCGCCGCGCCCCAGCCGCTCCTCCGGCACGAATGCGAAGCCGAGCTTTCGGCGCGCCCCGGCCGACAGCCGTCCTGCCGGCTTGCCGCAAATCCTGACGGCATCGGCGCGCGCACCGTGACGGGCCGCTTGCGCCTCGCCCGAGAGCGCGGCGAGCAATTCCGCCTGGCCGTTGCCCGAGACGCCCGCGATGCCGAGTATCTCGCCCGCATGCACACTGAACGAAACGTCGTTGAGCGACGTGCCGAACGGATCGTCGCTCGGCATTGACAGATGCTGCGCTTCGAGCAGCACGTCGCCGGGCGCGTGCGCACGCCGCGTGTAGTCGGGCAGCTCGCGCCCGACCATCAGCCGCGCGAGCGATGCGTGCGTTTCTTCGCGCGGAATGACGTGGCCGGTGACCTTGCCGCCACGCAGCACGGTGGCTGTGTCGCAAAGCTCCTGGATTTCGTCGAGCTTGTGGCTGATATAGAGAATGCTGCAGCCCTCTGCTGCCAGCCGCCGCAGCGTGCCGAACAGCTTGCGCACCGCTTGCGGCGTGAGCACCGACGTCGGCTCGTCCATGATCAGCAGACGCGGATTCTGCAGCAGGCAGCGCACGATCTCCACGCGTTGACGCTCGCCCACGGTGAGGCTATGCACGTGGCGCTGCGGATCGACATCGAGGCCGTATTGCGCCGACACCTCGCGAATACGCGCGGCCAACGTTTTCAGATCGAACGGTTCGTCGAGCGAGAGCGCGATGTTCTCGCCGACGGTAAGCGTTTCGAACAACGAAAAATGCTGGAACACCATGCCGATGCCGAGCTTGCGCGCCGCCGCCGGACTCGCGATTTCGACGGCCTGGCCTTCCCAGCGGATTTCGCCCGCGTCGGGACGCACCGCGCCGTAGACGATCTTCATGAGCGTGCTTTTGCCCGCGCCGTTCTCGCCGAGCAAGGCGTGGATTTCGCCAGGCGCAACCGAGAGCGTGACGTCGTCGTTCGCGCGCACCGCCGGGTACTGCTTCGTGATGCCGGCAAGCGCGAGGCGCGGCACGCCGCTGCCGCGAGGCGCGAGCGTTGCCTGACGTGAAGAAGAATCACCCATGGAGGTTCCGCCCTTGTCCGTTATTGCTGTCCGATAACCGTTTGATGCTGGCCGCCGCGTTCAGGCGCTGCGCGCCGCCGTGCGGGGGTGACGATACCTGTTAGCCCTGCGAAGGTCGAGCCGTCAAAATTCGCTGTTGCCTCGCTGCACGGGCCGGCCTGCATAACCACTCCGGGCACGGGCCTCGGGGTAAGCCTCGCTTGACGCCATTTTTTGTCCATATTAAAAACGATATATCCCCAAGCCTCATCGATCAGCCAGAACATATAATTCGGAGAATTCATGAGTCAGCAACGCGAGGCGATCGATACGTACCTCTTGCGCGTCTTGCACACGCTTCTGATGGAGCGCAGCGTGACACGCGCGGCCGTCAAGCTCAACCAGTCCCAGCCCGCAATCAGCGCGGCATTGCGCCGTCTGCGCGACATCACCGGCGACCCGCTCCTCGTGCGCGGCAAGTCCGGCATGGTGCCGACCGAGTACGGCCTGCGCCTGCTCGAACCCGTCCAGAACGCACTGCGCGAGATCGAGCGCATCCGCTTCCAGCAGCACAATTTCGATCCGGCCACGTCCATCCGCTGTTACCGGATCGGCTGTCCTGACTATCTGAACGTCCTGTTCGTGCCGACCGTGGTCGAGCGCTTTCGCCAGGCCGCGCCCAACGCCACGCTCGAGTTTCACTCGCTCGGCCCTGCGTTCGACTACGAGCTCGCGCTCGAAGAAGGCAAGCTCGATATCGTCATCGGCAACTGGCCCGAGCCGCCCGAACAGCTGCACCTCTCGAACCTGTTCGTCGACCAGATCGTGTGCCTGATGAGCAACACGCACCCGTTCGCCAAACGCGGCGGCCTCACGCTCGACCAGTATCTGAACGCGCCGCATCTCGCGCCTACGCCGTATTCCGTGGGCCAGCGCGGCGCCATCGACGTGCACCTCGCGCGCGAACGCCTCAAGCGGCACGTGGTCGTCACGCTGCCGTACTTCAATCTCGCGCCCTACGTGCTCGTGAAGTCGGACCTGATCTTCACGACCACGCGCCTTTTCGCCGACCACTATGCGCGCTTCCTGCCGCTCACGGTCGTGCCCGCGCCGCTCGACTTCCCGCCGATGCAGTACTACCAGTTGTGGCACGAACGCTGTCATTACTCGGACGAAGTACGCTGGTTGCGCAGCCTCATCGCCGAAGCGACGAAGACGCTGATCGACAAGCCTTGAGTCGCACGGCCGCGTGCTGCTGCGGCCGGCTGACGCTTCCTGTACGCCTGTGCGTTGTACGCCTGCCTGCCTCAGCGCGCCATCTGCACGAGCTGCGCCGCGAGCCGGTTATGCCGCTCGATGACCGGCCCAAGCTCCACCGTCTGCAACACGCCCTCCTTCACGACCACGCGAGCGCCGATCACGCTCAGCGCAACCTGCGAGGGCGCGCAGAAGACGAGCGCGGCGACGGGATCGTGCAGCGCGCCCGCGAAAGGCGGCTGGCGCAGGTCGAACGCGACAAAGTCGGCCGCCATGCCGGGGGCGAGCGCGCCAATGTCGTCGCGGCCCAGCACCTGCGCGCCGCCTAGCGTCGCGATTTCGAGCGCTTCGCGCGCGGTCATGGCGTCCGGTCCGAAGCCCACGCGCGCGAGCAGCATGGCCTGGCGCGCCTCGGCCACCATCTGCGCGCCGTCGTTCGACGCCGAGCCGTCCACACCGAGCCCAACCGGCACGCCTGCGAGCCGCATCTTTTTCACGGGCGCAATGCCCGAGGCGAGCCGCATGTTCGAGCACGGGCAATGCGCAACGCCGGTGCCGGTCCGCCCGAACAAGCCGATGCCGTGGTCGTCGAGCTGGACGCAGTGTGCATGCCACACGTCGCGGCCCACCCAGCCGAGGTCCTCGGCGTATTCGGCGGGCGTCATGCCGAACTTTTCACGGCTGTAAGCAATGTCGTTGACGTTCTCGGCGAGATGCGTGTGCATCGACACGCCGTAATGCCGCGCGAGCACCGCCGATTCGCGCATCAGGTCGCGGCTCACCGAGAACGGCGAACATGGCGCCACGACGACGCGCAGCATCGCATAGCGGCCCTCGTCGTGATACGTCTCGATGAGGCGCTGCGTATCGGCGAGAATCGCGTCCTCGCGCTCGACCACGGAATCGGGCGGCAAGCCGCCGTCCTTCTGGCCGACGCTCATGCTGCCGCGGCTCGCGTGAAAGCGCATGCCGATGCGTCGCGCCGCGCGGATGCTGTCGTCGAGGCGGCTGCCGTTCGGGTAGATGTACAGATGATCGCTCGACGTCGTGCAGCCCGAGAGCAGCAGTTCCGCCATCGCGGTGAGCGTGGAGACCTCGATCATCTCGGGCGTGAGGTTCGCCCAAACCTTGTACAGACTAGTGAGCCAGCCGAACAGTTCGGCGTCCTGCGCGGCCGGCACGGCGCGCGTGAGGCTCTGGTACATGTGGTGGTGCGTGTTGACGAGCCCCGGCATCACGAGGTGGCCGCTCGCGTCGATCACCTCGTCGGCCGTGGCGGGCAATTCCGCCGTCGGGCCGACCGCGACGATGCGCTCGCCTTCGGCGTAGAGACCGCCGCCGCGAATCTCGCGGCGCGCGCCGTCCATCGTCACCAGCATGTCGGCGTTTTTCACGAGCAACGTCCTGGCGGGCTTTTGCGGGTCTTGCGGGTTTTGCTGCTGCACGAGTGTGGGTTCCATCGTCCTTGTTCGTTCCATTGTCGTGCCGCCACGAGCCTTGGGCTGTACCTTCGGACTCGCGCACGGCGTGTGAACCTGGCGCCCTCGCCTCACCCGCCGGCCTCGCCGGTCGCCCAGGCGCCCGGTGCCGACGCGTCCTGAGGAGGACGCCGCTGGCCCGGTTACCCGGCGCCCACCGCCGTCTTCGGGACGCGCAGCACGCGCTGCGCATGGCCTCTACGATCCGCAGCCAAAATAGTCGTGGCAATTCGCGCCGCTGCGATACCCAGATTTACGCCACGCATATAAAGGTCGATTTTTGGCGTCGGTACGATGCCAACAAGGGACGCCTGAATCCGGGGCGCAATGAGCGACAGGCGCCATGCAGCACCCAGGGCTCACCCTCATGCGCGTAGCTTTATCTTTCCTATCGCTCGCGCGCGGCGGGTGCGATCGTTTTTAAAATGCGTACACGGCGCTCGCTTCGATCCGCCGACGGGTATGTAGCCACTGACGTGGAGCCTCGATCCGCCGCCATGCATCATGCATGGGATCGAGAGCCGCCGCTGAAACCTCGCAATCGCACCAGGCACTCACAAGGAAAACTGCGAATGGGCAAGCTGACTACCCACGTGCTCGACACCGCGAACGGCCGTCCCGGCGCGGGCATCAAGGTCGAGCTCTTTGCGCTCACGGGCGACGCGCGCCGCGCGCTCAAGACCGTCACCACCAACGACGACGGCCGCTGCGACGCGCCGCTGCTCGAAGGCGAGGCACTCGCCAAAGGCGAATACGAACTCGTGTTTCATGCCGGCGACTATTTCGCCGCTCTCGGCACGAAGGTGCCCGAGCCGCGTTTCGTCGATCGCGTAGTGCTGCGCTTCGGCATCGCCGACGCCGGTTCGCACTACCATGTGCCGCTACTCGTTTCGCCTTGGTCGTACAGCACCTATCGGGGCAGCTGAGCGAGCCCCGGGCGGGCACCGCAATACAGACTCACAGGGCATTCCGGGCAATCTTCTGGCCCGGGTCATCAAGCCCAGGGCCATCCGAACAACAACGGCAGCGCGGCTGCACAAGGGTCGCCCAGCGGCCCCGACGGCAGATGGCGCGCTCATACCCCGCAGTTAACGCGTGCGTTCAGTTGCGCGCAATGTATCAGGACTGGAGACGTTTCATGGAAGGCTTTATTACCGACTGGCTGAACCTCGCATTGCGCTGGTTCCACGTCATCGCGGCGATCGCCTGGATTGGCGAGTCGTTCTATTTCGTCGCGCTCGACAACAGCCTCAAACCGCCCACGGACCCGAACCAGCGCCGCCGCGGCGTATTCGGCGAACTGTGGCATGTGCACGGCGGCGGCTTCTACAACATGCAGAAGTACACCGTGGCGCCGCCCGAAATGCCCGACGACCTCCACTGGTCGAAGTGGCCGTCGTACACCACGTGGCTCTCAGGCGCGTCGCTCTTCACCGTGCTGTATCTGATGGCGCCGAACACGTATCTCATCGACAAGAACGTGCTCGACATGGGTCCCGTCGTCGCGATCTTCTCGGCGCTCGGCTTCCTCGCCGCGGGCTGGATCGTCTATGACTCGCTGTGCCGCGTGCTCGGCACGAAGGACAAGCTGCTGGGCGTGTGCGTGGGCATCTACGTCGTGATCGCCGCTTACCTCGCGTGCCATATTTTCTCGGGCCGCGCCGCGTACCTCATCATGGGCGCGATGCTCGCGACGATCATGTCGGCCAACGTGTTCTTCGTCATCATCCCCGGCCAGCGCAAAATGGTCGCCGCGATGCTCAAGGGCGAAGTGCCGAACCCGATCTACGGCAAGCGCGGCAAGCAGCGCTCGGTGCACAACACGTATTTCACGCTGCCCGTGGTGTTCGCGATGCTCTCGAACCACTACGCGATGACCTACGCCCATGCCTACAACTGGGCCGTGCTCGTGGTGATCATGCTGGCCGGCGCGCTGATTCGCCAGTTCTTCGTGATGCGTCATCGCGGCCAGCAGCTGTGGTATCTGCCGATCGGCGGCGTGGCACTGATGTTCGTGGCGCTCGTGTGGACCCTGCCGCGTCCGGTCGTGCCGCAGGCCGAAGCCGCGAACGCGCCGTCGCTGAAGGTTTCCGACATCCAGCCGATCTTGCAACAGCGCTGTGCGGCCTGTCACTCGGCGCACCCGACGTTGATGGGCGCGGCGCCGGCCGGCGTGATGCTCGATACGCCCGACGAGATTTCGCAGAACGCGCAGCGGCTCTATCAGCAGGCTGTGACGCTCAAGGCAATGCCGCTTGGCAACGTCACGCACATGACCGACGACGAGCGGCAGAAGATCGCCGCCTGGTTCCAGGGCGGTGCGAAGCAATGACGTAGCGGGTAGCGCGAATAGCTGGCATCGCGCTACGTGAGTTGTGACTGGGCGGACCCGAGGTGCGATGCGCTTCGGGTCCTTTTTCTTTTGAAACGGTCTTTGCTGGAGGGATTGCGAGTCGGGCCGCGATGCGGATATGGAGAATCAGCGTCGGCCTTCCCACTGATGCCGGGAACCCTGCGTGCTGTCCGGAGCGTGCGAGAGGCGCGGCTCGCCATCTGGCCCGAGCGAAGCATCGAGGCGTCGCACATCGCCCTGCATGACTCGCCACGCCTTGCGGCCTCTTGCGCAGCCTGTTCGACTTGAGCCACCACCGTACTTCGTCCGTCAAGCGCAAAAAAGCCACGGGGTCTCGGCCGTGGCTTTTTCCTGATGATACGTACTGCTGTGTAATTCCGTGAATCACCTCATCGCGGCCTTCATCGCGTCTTCCGTCAACCAGAACGACTCCGGCAGATCCTGCTCGTTCAGATTGAGCCCATCTCCACCGCGATCGACGACGATGAAATCGCTCACCTCGCCTAACGCGATCAGCGGATGATGCCAGACGCCCTTTGCGTAGTTCACGCCCTGCCAGCCACGCGAAACGAATGCGCGAATCTTCGCGACGTCCAGCTCGCCCGCCGGCGCGACCACGACGAGATACGGCTTGTCGTTGAGCGGCACGAACGCCTGGCTGCCCAGCGGATGCCGTTCGAGCATCTTCACTTCGAACGGCAGCTCGCGCGGCTGCCCGCGAAAAAGATTCACGAGCGTGCGGCCGCCTTCATCGGTCACATCCACGTTCGCGAGATCGTGAAAGCGGATGGTCGTGCCCAGATTGATCGGAATCTGCTTCGCGCCCGCGAGCTCGATCACGTCGCCGAAGGGCGCGAACGCCTCGCGGGTGAGCGGCTCGATCGTCAGCATCGTCCTTGTTTCACTCATGATGGCCTCGTCAGCGTGTCAGGCGAGCGTGCCCCAGAGGCGTACACGCGACACGCCGCCGTCCGGGATGATGTTAAAGCGCACGTGCGTAACCGCGCCAAGCGCCGCGAGTTCGCTCTCATAGTAGTGCTGCTTGTCCATCTGCAGCGCCTGCTCGCCGAGCAGCACCGGCCAGAACATGGCCTGGGTCACGAGCGAGCTGTCCGTGCCGCCCACCACACGCGCGGCCTGGAACGAACAGCGGTCGGGGTAGTTGCCCTTGAAGTGCGCCGTATCGACTTCGATCTTCCTGATGATGCCCGGCTGCGCGAGCGCAATGATCGCCCAGTCGTTGCCGGGTTCGCGGCGGCGGCGCGTTTCCCAGCCGTCGCCCATGTTCACGCCGCGGCCCGGCATGAGCAGCGTGGCAGCCATGCCAAAGTGCTGATTGTTCGCGCTGACGAGGTACGCGCCGTTTTCCATCGCGGCGAGGTCGAACAGTTCGGTGCGGCTCGCGCCCGCCCAGTCCACCTGCGGCTGGCCGTACACACGCAGACGCGCGATGCCGCCATCGGGATAGATATTCACGCGCAGGTGCGTGTACGGCTTGTCGCTCGACACTTCCACGTAGTGGTGGCTGTTGCCGTTCAACGAGGTCGAGGGAACGATCTCCGTCCATTGCGTCGCGGCAGTGGGTGCGCCGTCTGCCACATACGCACCCTCCACCGATGCCGCCGGCGGATAGTTGCCCGTGAAGTGGCTCGTGTCGATATCGAGGCCCTGAATCACGCCGGGGCGGGCGAGTTTCACGATGCACCAGTCATAGCCGGTCGTGCGCTTGCGGCGCGTTTCCCAGCCGTCCATCCACTTGCCGTGTTCGTCGTACTTGCCCGGAATAAAGACGGCCGGCTCCGGATTGAGCATGCGCTCCTTCGGCGCGAAGAAGTCGTCGCTCGCCTCAAGCGCCTGCGCGCCCAGGCGCGGGTCCGCGAGATTCACGAAGCGGCGCGTGAAATCGGGGGCGTTGGGGTCGAGAGTCGGGAGTGCCATCGTTGTCATCCTTCGTATCTTTTCTGTAGATCAAAACGGCGCTGCGCCCCCTCGCGAAAAACCGGGGGGCGCATCGCCACGTTACGCATCGATCAGTTCATCCAGCCTGAAGCGCGCAATGCGGTAAATCTGGTCGAGGCTCGCGCGCATTTCCTCGGCGCGGCTGTTGTTCACGCGCGCCTCGAAGTTCGCGATGATGCCGTGGCGGTCATAGCCGCGCACGGCAAGAATGAATGGGAATCCGAACTTCTCGCGATACGCGCCGTTGAGCGCGAGGAGCTTGTCGAACTCTTCCTGCGTGCACTGATTCAGGCCCGCACCGCTTTGCTCGCGCGTGGATTCGGCGGTCAGCTCGCCGCGCACGGCAGCCTTGCCCGCAAGTTCCGGGTGGGCGTTGATGAGCGCAAGCTGCTGCGCCTCGCCCGCGGTTTCGACGGCCTGCGACATGGTGCGATGCAGCGCGTCGATGCTCGCAAACGGGCGTTGCCGTGCGGCCGCGGCGGCAACCCAGGGCGAGTGCTCGAAGATGCCCGAAAGCGCCGCCACGAAGGCGTCGACCGAAGCCTGATTCAGCTGTTCGAGGGTGTAGTGCATTGCCTTCATGCGGCGGCCCCGCGGTGGTCGTTCTGTTGCGGTTGATAGGGATGATGCTCGCGCCAGTGGCGCGCGATGTCCACGCGTCGTGTGACCCACACGCGCTCGTGTTTTTCGATGTGGTCGAGGAAGCGCTGCAGCGCGCGAAAACGCCCGGGTCGCCCGAGCAGCCGGCAGTGCATGCCGATCGAGAGCATCTTCGGCGCTTCGGCGCCTTCTTCGTAGAGCACGTCGAATGCGTCGCGCAGATAGGTGAAGAAGTGGTCCGCCGTGTTGAAGCCCTGGGGCGAAGCGAAGCGCATGTCGTTCGTGTCGAGCGTATAAGGCACGATCAGCTGCGGCAGCGACTTGCCGCCTGTGACCTCCACGTCCATCCAGAACGGCAGGTCGTCGCCGTAGTAATCGGAGTCGTAGAGGAAGCCGCCATACTCGGCCACGAGGCGATGCGTGTTGGGGCTGTCGCGCCCGGTGTACCAGCCGAGCGGGCGCACGCCCGTCACGCGCTCGATCGCTTCCATGCCGAGCTTCATATGCTCGGCCTCTTTGGCGGGCGAGACATCCTGGTAGTGAATCCAGCGATACCCATGGCACGCAATCTCGTGACCCAGCTCGACGAACGCGCGCGCGACTTCGGGATGACGCTCGATCGCCATGCCCACACCGAACACGGTGAGCGGCAGGCCGCGCTTTTCGAATTCGCGCAGGATGCGCCACACGCCCGCGCGCGAGCCATATTCGTAGATCGACTCCATGCTCATATGGCGCGCGGGATACGCTGCGGCGCCCACGATTTCGGAGAGGAACTGCTCGGAGCCGGAATCGCCGTGCAGTACGCAGTTTTCGCCGCCCTCTTCGTAGTTGAGCACGAACTGCACCGCGACGCGCGCCTGGCCGGGCCAGTTGGCCTGCACCGGATACCGGCCATAACCGATCAGATCGCGGGGATATTGGGGATCGAGTGGCATGCTGGTCGAATCAATCGAATAGAGAGAATGAAACGAAATCGCCGCGCAACAGCGAAGCGCCGTATAGCGGCCGCCGGCGCTGCTTTGCAGGACCTGGCGGACGGTCCGCGCAACCTGCTTGCAGGATTGGACCAGTGTAGCGAAATCACCTGTACGCGCCCATACGCACGCCCAGATAGTACGGGTCAAGCGAGGTGTATGTGGCCGCCCGATCCGGCGTCATCCCGGCGGCCATCTGTATTTGCGCGCGCCGCGCGTTTACCCGTAGCGCAGCGGCCGCACGGGCGGCGGAGTTTCCGTGACCGGGGCGGGATTTGCCGGGCTGAAACGCGCGAATTCGCCGTCGTAACGCTTGGCTAGCGGCCGCGCGAAGTCACCGCGTTTGGCCGTTGTGAGGCGCAGCGCGACGAGCGCCTCCACCCACTTCACGGCGGCCGTCACGCCGTCGATCACCGGCACGCCTAGCGCGTCCTCCACCTGTGCGCACAAGCTCGTCATGCCGGCGCAACCGAGCACGATCGCATCCGCGCCATCTTCCTCGAGCGCGCGGCGGCACTCGTCGACGATCGCGCGGCGCGCGGCCGATCCCGGTTCATCGAGTTCGAGCACGGCCACGTCGATCGCGCGCACGTTGCGGCAAAAGCGCGTCATGCCGTAGCGCTCGGCGAGGTGCCAGGCCATGGCGCGCGTGCGCGAGAGCGTCGTCACGACCGAGAAACCCGGCGCCAGCACGCTCGCCGCATGCATCGCGGCTTCCGCGATGCCCACGACGGGCCCGCGCGCCAACTCGCGCGCCGCGTAAAGGCCTGGATCGCCAAAGCACGCGATCACGTAGCCGTCGAAGCCTTCGCGCTCGCCCGCCTCCACTTCGGCGAGCAGGCCGGGCGTGGCGAGCGCCTCGTCGTAATAGCCTTCGATCGACGGCGGGCCCATCGTCGGGCTCACCGCCACCACCTCCGTGCCCGGTGCGATCACGGCGCGCGCGCACTGCTCCATCGCGGCGGTCATACGTTGCGTGGTGTTCGGATTGATCAATTTGATGCGCATTTCAATTCCTTCTTCGATGCCTGGTTTGCACGAAGCTCATGCGTTGGCGCGAGCGCGTTCGCCCATCGTGAGCGCGCGATAGAACAACGCGGCAAGCGCTGCGCCGATGAACCACGAGAAGTTCGCCGCACCGCCGAGCGAAGGCACCATCACGCAGACAATCGCGATCACCGCTGCGGGCAGCAACGCCGACACCGCGCGCCAGTTCACGCCGTTGCGATACCAGTACGCCCCTTTCGGCGACACCGTATAGAGATCATCCACGGCGAGACGGCCGCGCTTCACGAGATAGAAGTCGACAATCAGGACACCATACAAAGGGCCGATGAAGGCGCCGAGCACGTCGAGCGTGTAGTGAATCACGGCCGGGTTGTTGAAGAGATTCCACGGCGTGATGAAGATCGAGGCCACGGCGGCGAGCATGCCGCCCGCACGCCAGCTGATGAGCCGTGGTGCGACGTTGGAAAAGTCGAACGCGGGCGAAACGAAGTTCGCGACGATGTTGATGCCGATGGTCGCAATCGTGAACGTGAGCGCACCGAGAATCACAGCGGTCGGATGATCGATGCGGCCGACCGTTTCGACGGGATCGGTAATCAGTTCCCCGAACACAGGCAGCGTTGCCGATGTCGTGATGACCGTGACGAGCGAGAAGGCGAGAAAATTGACCGGCAGTCCCCAGAAGTTGCCTTTGTGAACGCTCTTGAGCGACTTGCCGTAGCGCGAGAAGTCGCCGAAATTGAGCATCGGCCCCGAGAAGTAGGACACCACGAGCGAGATCGCCGTGATCATCACGGGAATCACTTCGGTACCGTGATACTTCACGCCGCCGAGATTCAGGCCAATGTTGTGCCAGCCCGCGCGATACACCATGTAGCCCGCAAGCGCGAACATCACGACATAAACCGCCGGCCCGGCGAAGTCGATGAACTTCTTGATCGTCTCCATGCCGTTCCAGAACACGAACGCCTGCAGCACCCAGAGCGTCATGAAGCCGGCCCAGCCGATTGCGGAAAGCCCGAGCAGCCCGTGCTTGTGCACGTCGGCATAAGGCATGAGCTGCGGAACGAACTTGAGTACGACGATCACGAGCGCGCTCGAAGCGAGGTACGTCTGGATGCCGTACCACGCCACGGCGATGAGGCCGCGGATCACGGCGGGAATATTGGCGCCGAGCACGCCGAAGGTGCCGCGACAGGCCACCGGATACGGCACGCCGTGACGCTGGCTCGGCCGCGCGATCAGGTTGCAGAGCACATTGACGATGGAGATGCCGACGATCAGCGCGACGAGCACTTGCCAGCTCGTGAGGCCGAGCGCGAAGAGGCTCCCCGCGAACACATAGCCGCCGACGCTATGCACGTCGGACATCCAGAACGCGAAGATGTTGTACGCGCCCCAGGTCTGCTCCTTGAGCGGTGCAAGGTCGTGGTTGTAGAGCCGCTCGCTGTAGCCGGCCGGCAAGCACAGATTGTCTGCGGACTCGCTGCTTTCGCCAGATTCGAAGTTGGGCACTGCCGGACTGCCAGGTGACGCGCTGAACTGAGCCATGATCCGCTCCTTGGATGGATATGCCACGGAAAAAAGACGCCTGAACGCCTCGAAACGCGTGCGTACCGCCGCTGGACGCGGCCGCCGCGATATCCCCGAATGGTCTGGCCTGCGCGGGCACTGCGTCGGTCGCCGCTGCGGGCGCCCTGTAACGCTGTGCCTGTTCTTGCCGTACGCATGCACTGCATGCGCCCCACTCCATCCCCTTCAGCCGCGGCGGCCACCGTTCGTAGCGGGCCGCCGCGCTTCACTGCAATCCTTTCCTTTACTTCAATGCGCTTCAGTGCCGCCTCGGAAGCGCATCAGCGTGCAAGCGAGGTCGCCTCGCGCGTGCCGAACACTTCCTGCAAGTCGACCGAAGCGCCTGCCGGCCGGTCGAGCATCCGAAGCTCGACACCCTGCAAATGACGCACCATGAGCTCGACGGCCTCGTTCTCGTTGCCGGCCTCGAGCGCCGCGAGAATCGCCTCGTGGTCGTCGAACGAACACGGACTGCGTCCCGGCGATTCGTAGAGCGCTGAAATCAGCGTCGAGCGCGCCACGAGCCCGCCCAGGCAATCGCACAGCACCGTATTGCCGGTGAGCGCGGCGAGCGACGTATGAAACTCGCCCGAAAGCCGGATCCACGTCGGGAAGTCGCGCCCCTCGAAGGCCTTGCGCTCGCGCCTGATCGTCTCGCCGATGGTCTTCAGCCGGCGGTTGCCACGCTGTGCGCTGCAAATGCGCCCCACTACTGCCAACTCGATGATCCGCCGCATCTCAAACACCTCGTGCACTTCCTGGAGCGACGGGCTTGCGACGAACGCGCCACGATTGGGCTCCAGATCCACGAGATGGTCCTTCGCGAGCAGCGCGAGCGCCTGGCGGATCGGGCCGCGCTTCACGCCGAATACTTCGCACAACTGCGCTTCAGTCAGCTTCGCGCCGGGCGGCAGCCGGTGCTCGAGTATCGCTGCGCGGATTCGCGCGGCGATTGCCTCGGGCTTCATGCCGGTTGCTTCGGCGTCGATATCGGTCTTTCGCATGGCTCGGATCTCTATGTTGGGTATCCTAGGTTGGACATAAATATTGTCAACAATTTTGTTGGCGAACCTGGGGAAGATCCCCACGTGCGCGCCAGGTGCCACATGCCTCTTATCGGTGAAATGTGCTTTATTTCGGGGAATTCAGCACCTGCATGGTGATTCGTTGCCCCAATCCAGTCACATTTTTTGTCAACAATCTAGAGCCACGTGGGGTATCTTGAGCATTGTCTGGCGCCTCCAGAATTGGGCCGTTAGTTGCATAAGATGTCGTGAAAAAAGCGCCCGAAAGCGCCTTTGTGTCAGTGCAAAATCAACTCAGATGCGGGTAGCCGCTCACGGTCAGCTCGAAACCCTGTGCGGTCGTGGTCAGCTGCGCCGGCGCACCCATCGGCAGCGTGACCATGTCCGGAATATGGCCGAACGGCAGGCCCGTCACCACCGGAATGCCAACCACGGCACGCATCTGCTCCACCATTTCGCGCAGATCGTAGCCGTTGTCGTAATCGAACTGCTTGTGGCCGGTGAAGTCGCCCAGCACCAGGGCTTGCTGGCGAGCCAGAATGCCGGCCAGATGCAGCTGATAAATCATGCGTTCGATGCGGAACGGCTGCTCGTTCACGTCTTCGACGAACAGGATGCCGCCCTCGACCGGCGGCAGATAAGGCGTTCCGATCAACGAAGTCAGCACGGCCAGATTGCCGCCCCAGAGCGTGCCCGAAACATTCGTCGACTGGGCCTGCGGCGCATTCACCTTAAACGTGTTGCGCGGTTTCGAGAGCGCATCCCAGAAGTGATGCATCGTGAAGCTGCTGAGACTCTCGGCGCCGAAGTCGCTGCAGAGCATCGGACCGCCAAAGGTCGTGAGCCCGGCGCGCGCGAGCAGCGCGAGCTGGATTGCGGTGAAATCGCTATGCCCCACGAACGCAATGGGCTGATCCGTCAAACGCCGCTGCAGACCGTCGTAGTCGAGACCGTGCAGGATGCGCACCGCGCCGTAGCCTCCCCGCACAGCGAGTACGATGTCCGGCAGGTCGCGCGACGGGTCGGCGAGGCGGTTCAGTTCGGCCGCGCGCTGGCCGTCCGTGCCGGCAAAGCGCTGATAACGCCGCTCGGTCGCCTGCACGCCGTTGACGTGATGGCCTTGCGCCCGCAACCGGGCAAGCGCACGGTGCACCGCTTGCGCATCATGCGGATAACCGGACGGAGCAACCAGCTCGATGGTGCGATGAATGGTCATGTCGAATTCGGTTCAACCGCGAGATTCAACCCGCGGGTTCGTCCGGACCGGCTACGCCAGTCCCTCCCTGCGCTTGCTCAGCCCGTTCCCGGGCCGTGCGGCGCGCTTCCCGGCTCGCGCGCCGGCGGTCGGCGAAGAACGCGCGCAGCGCCTCGCCGCACTCGTCCGCCAGCACGCCGCCGGACACGCTCGTGTGATGATTGAGCTGCTCGTTGGCGAAGGCATCGACCACGCTGCCGCACGCGCCGGTTTTCGGGTCGCGCGCGCCGAACACCACGCGCGCGATGCGTGCATGCATGATCGCGCCGGCGCACATCAGGCACGGTTCAAGGGTCACATAGAGTTCGCAGCCGGGCAAGCGGTAGTTACCCAGCGCCTGCGCGCCCGCGCGCAAGGCCGCCATTTCGGCGTGCGCGGAGGGATCGTGCGCGCCGATCGGGTGATTGAAGCCCGAGGCGATCACTTCGTCGCCGCGCACGAGTACCGCGCCCACGGGCACTTCACCGGCGGCGCGCGCCTCTTCGGCGGCGGCCTGCGCAAGACGCATGAAATGCCGGTCACGCCCGGAGACGGGATCGGGTTCGACGTCGGATAGAGGCACGGCCGCGGACGCCGTCACGAGCGGATCGGCCAGAACCGGTCCGGCAGGCGAAGCGACCGCCGGCTGAGCCTCTTCGCGTTCGCCGCCGGGGGCGTGTGGCTGGACGGGGGAGCCCGTCACGCGGCCCCCGCCGGGAGACCCGGGAGGTCGGACTCGCCTGCCGCACGTTCGGACAGACGCTCCGCGATGCGGCGGCAATATTCGTGCGGCACGACCATCGGTCCGCCGCGCAAGGATTCGAGCGCCATGTCGAGCGCCAGCATGCGCGCGCGCAGACGGCATTGCGCGGCCTTGTCGCCCATCGTGGCGAGCGCTTCCTCGAGGTCGCACAAGGCCCGTAACTGTTCGACTGCGGGCGGCACGAAGCCCGCGTTCTTCAGGATGCGGTGGGCGATGCGCACTTCTTCAGGCACGAGCAGGTCGTCGTCGAGCGTCTGCGGCGCACCGGCGCCGGGCAGGTCGTCGAAGTCACCGCGCGCGGCCGCGGCGGCAATCCGTTGTTCGACGAGGGCATCAAGCAATTTCATCAGCAATCCACTACGTTGCGGCTCACGCATTCTATCAGGGTAAGACCTGAAGACCGTGCGCGGCCGGCACGTGTGCCATCTACGCCCCCGCCCTTCCCTTAGTCCTTCATCACCTCGCCGACCGCGTCGACCACCACGCCCACGTTCTTCCCGTTCAGGCCTGCCACGCACATACGGCCCGAGCGCAGGATGTACACGCCGAACTCCTCTTTCAGACGCTCGACCTGCTTCTCGCTCAAGCCCGTGTACGTGAACATGCCGCGCTGCTTGACGTAGCGCGCGAGCGCCGCTTCGCCCGCATGCGCGCGCAGGCCGTCGTGAATCGCCACGCGCATGCGCGCGATGCGCTCGCACATCGCGGCCAGTTCCTGCTCCCACGACGCCCTCAGTTCCGGCGTGCCCAGCACGCGCGTGACGATCTTTGCGCCGTGAGTCGGCGGATTGCTGTAGTTCGCACGCACCGAGCCCGTGAGTTGGCCGAGCACGCGCCCGGCGGCCGCCGCGTCTTCGCAGATCACGTGCAGGCCGCCGCACCGCTCGCCGTAGAGCGAAAAGTTCTTCGAGAACGAATTCGCCACGAGCGCCGGCACGCCGCGGCGCGCAAGCTCGCGCACCGCGAACGCGTCGTCCTCGAGGCCCGCGCCGAAGCCCTGATACGCCATATCGACGAACGGCAGCAGGTCGCGTTTTTGCAGCACGTCGATCAGTTGCTCCCACTGCGCGCGATCCAGATCGACGCCCGTCGGGTTATGACAGCACGCGTGCAGCAGCACGACGCTTTTCGCCGGCAGCGCGTCGATGGCGGAGAGCATCGCCTCGAACTTCAGGCCGCCCGTCACCTCGTCGTAGTACGGGTACGTGTTCACCGTGAACCCCGCGCGCTCGAAGATAAAGCGATGGTTCTCCCACGTCGGATCGCTCACCCACACCTGGCTGGTCGCAAAGTAGCGCTTGATGAAATCGGCGCCGACCTTGAGCGCGCCCGAGCCGCCCAGCGTCTGCACGGTCGCGATGCGGCCGGCCGCGCGCGACGGGCAGTCGGCGCCGAACACCAGTGCCTGCACGGCGTCGCGGTACTGCGCGAAACCCGCCATCGGCAGATACGGCTTCGGACCCGGCTCCTCGAGAATCGCCGCCTCGGCCTTGCGAACGGCCTGCATGACGGGCAGACGGCCTTCGTCGTCGAAGTAGATGCCAATGCTCAGATTGACCTTGTTCTGACGCGGGTCCTTCTGGAAGTTCTCGTTGAGCGAAAGGATCGGGTCGCCGGGGTAGGCATCGATGTGTTCGAACATGCTGTTTAACTCTCTGGACGAAATTCGGGACGAATATCAGCGCTTACGGGGCCGGCACGCCGCGTTGCAGCGCCGGCGCCGACTTGCGGCACCACAGACGGTAGGCGAGTCCAAGCACGCCCAGCCAGACCGGAATCAGGTACACGGAAATCCGCAGATCCGGAATCAGATACATTACAACGAGAATGCCGCCGAGGAACGCGAGACACACGTAATTCGTCAGCGGATAGCCGAGGCTGCGGAACGTGGTCGTCTGACCGACGCGCGCTTTCTCGCGGCGGAACTTCAGGTGAATCAGGCTGATCATCGCCCAGTTGATGATGAGCGCGGACACGACGAGCCCCATCAGCAGTTCGAACGCCTTGCCAGGCATGAAGTAGTTGATGACCACGCAGGCGGCCGTGACGAACGCCGATACGCCGAGCGCCGCCAGCGGAATGCCGCGGCGGCTCACCTTGAGCAGCGCCTTCGGCGCATTGCCCTGCTGCGCGAGGCCGTAGAGCATGCGGCTGTTGCAGTACACGCCGCTGTTGTAGACCGAGAGCGCCGCCGTCAGCACGACGAGGTTGAGCACATTGGCCACGAGGTCGCTGTTCATCGCGTGGAAGATCAGCACAAAGGGGCTGCCGCCGGCCACGACCTTCTGCCACGGGTAGAGCGAGAGCAGCACGCCGAGCGCGCCGATGTAAAAAATCAGGATGCGGTAGATCACCTGATTCGTCGCGCGCGGAATGCTATGCGAGGGATCGTCGACCTCCGCTGCGGTGATGCCGACCAGCTCCAGGCCGCCGAACGAGAACATCACGACGGCCATGGCCATGACGAGACCCGAGACGCCGTGCGGGAAGAAACCGCCATTGCGCCAGAGGTTCGAGACGCTCGCCTCGGGACCCGCCGAGCCCGAGAACAGCAGCCAGCCGCCGAAGGCGATCATGCCGACGATCGCCAGCACCTTGACGATGGCGAACCAGAACTCGAGCTCGCCATACGACTTCACGCTCGTGAGGTTGATACCGTTGATCACGACGAAGAACACCAGCGCCGAGACCCAGGTGGGCAGCGTCGGCCACCAGTAGTGCATGTAGATGCCGACTGCCGAAAGCTCGGCCATGCTCACGAGCACGTAGAGCACCCAGTAGTTCCAGCCGGAGAGAAAGCCCGCGAACGGGCCGAAATACTTGTCGGCGAAATAGCTGAACGAACCGGCGACGGGCTCGTCCACGACCATCTCGCCCAGTTGCCGCATGATGAAGAACGCAATGATGCCGGCGATGCCGTAGCCGAGCAGCACCGAAGGGCCGGCGGTCTGAATTGTCTGCGCGATGCCGAGGAACAGGCCCGTGCCGATCGCCCCGCCCAGCGCAATGAGCTGGATGTGGCGATTCTTGAGGCCGCGTTTTAGCTGGCCGCGGTTTTCACGCGTGTCGTTTGAAACCATGTCTCTTCCTGTCTCCGACTTATCTGCGCGGGGCCAAAGCATCCGGGTGGGATGCCGGCTCCGCTCCACGAAATAAAATTGCGCGCACAACGTTCTGCGCCGGCGCGCTGCCAGGCTTGGGGGTATTGGCCGCCAGCCCGATCGGGTGCGCCCAGTGTATAGTTGACGCGGAAAAATATGATTTCATCTCGTACGCAGGCAAACCCTGATTGATACAATTGTCTCTCGCCTCAAACCCATCTCACGCAAGATAAATGCAAAGTCTCGCGCTCGACACAATCGACATGCGGCTTCTCGCCGCACTGCAGGAGCGCGGCCGCGCTTCGAACCTCGAACTCGCGGCCGCGATCAAGCTCTCGCCCGCGCAGACACTCAGGCGTCATCGTCGGCTCGAAGCGCTCGGCGTGATCCGGCGCTACGAGACGCGCCTCGACGCACAGGCGCTCGGCTTCGGCGTGGTCGCCTTCATTCAGGTAACGATGGAGCGCGGGCACATGCGCGAGCTCGTCAAGTTCAAGGAACTCGTCGCAACGTTGCCGCAGGTGCAGGAGTGCTACTCCGTGACTGGCGATATCGACTACGTTCTGAAGGTGGTGGCGCGCGATCTCAAGGCGCTTTCCGAGTTCCTGCTCGATACGCTGATGCGCGCGCCCGGCGTGAACAGCGTGCAGTCGATCGTCTGCCTCGATGAACTCAAGGGGACGAGCGCGATGCCGCTGGAAACCTGAGACGAGCGCGCCAGGTCCGTCTGGCGGGGGTTTTCGGCAAAAATGCAATTTTATCTCATCGGCGGCCTGTTCGCGGTGCAGCAGGACCGGCCGATGAAATAGTCTTGCTAAAAGCGCCATCGTGCTCTAAAAACAGGCTAGTTAGCATGTCTACTGGCCACCCTGGACACGGCGTCGGGCGGCCTCACAAGCGCGAGCGCGACAGTCCATGAGTCTTCTTGAGCTCAGAGGCGTTTCCAGGCACTTCGGCGCCATTCAGGCGCTGACCGACGTCACGTTGAGCCTGGAACCGGGCCAGGTGGTCGGACTCATGGGCGACAACGGCGCCGGAAAATCGACGCTGGTGAAGGTCATCGCCGGCAACTTCCCGCCCTCCCACGGCGAAGTGCTCATCGACGGCAAGCCCGTTCATTTCAGCAGACCCGTGGATGCCCGCGCCAAGGGCATCGAGGTCGTGTATCAGGACCTCGCGCTCTGCGACAACCTCACGGCGGCGGCCAACGTCTTTCTCGGGCGCGAGCCGCGCATCGGCATATGGCCCTTTCGCGTGCTCGATCACGCGGCCATGTACCGGCGCGCCGCCGAGCTGTTCAAGGAACTGAAGTCCGAAACGCGCCCGCGCGATCTCGTCCGGCAGATGTCGGGCGGCCAGCGCCAGGCCGTGGCGATTGCACGTACGCGACTGTCCGAGGCGCGGCTCGTGCTCATGGACGAACCCACCGCCGCGATCAGCGTGCGCCAGGTGACGCAGGTGCTCGACCTCATCAAACGCCTTTCGGAACACGGCATTGCCGTGATTCTCATCAGTCACCGCATGCCCGACGTTTTCGAAGTCGCCCACCGCGTGGTCGTCATGCGGCGCGGGCGCAAGGTGGCGGACAAGCAGACCGCGGCGTCATCGCCGGAGGAAGTCACCGGCCTGATCACAGGAGCCATCCCCGCCGCCTGAAGCCCCCGACAGGAGACCCGAAATTGAACGATGCGCCGCAAAGGCCAAACCCGATGCCGACACTGCTTGACGACCCCCAATCCGCGAAGACCCACACGCGCTGGAGCGGATTGCTCGCGAGCCAGGTGTTCTGGGTCGTGCTCGCCACGCTCGTTGCCTGCGTCCTGCTCTCGTTCGTCACCTCGACATTCGCCACGCAGCAGAACCTCTTCAACGTCACGCGCAACTTCGCTTTCGTCGCCATCGTCGCGCTGGGGATGATGGCCATCATCGTCACGGGCGGAATCGACATTTCGGTCGGCTCGACGATCGGACTGAGCGGCATCGTGCTTTCCGTCACGATGAACGCGGGCTACCCGATCTGGGCCGGCATCGGCCTCGGCCTGCTCACGGCGGGGCTCGTCGGCCTCGTGAACGGCCTGCTCATCGCCTATCTCAACATGCAGCCGTTCGTCGTCACGCTCGGCATGCTGAGCGTGGGCCGCAGCCTCGCACTCGTGATCTCCGGGAGCCGGACCATCTTCGAATTCGGACCCGACGGGCACAAGCTCCTCGTGCTCGGCGGCGGCAAGACGCTCGGCGTGGCCAACCCCGTGTGGTTCCTGATCGTCCTCGGCGTGCTGTTCTGGTTCGCCTTCGCCTTCACGCGCTGGGGCCGCTATGTCTTCGCGGTCGGCGGCAACCGTCATGCGGCGAATCTCACGGGCGTGCCGGTACGGCGCGTGATCTGCTCGGTCTATGTGCTGGGCGGCCTGATGGCAGGCGTCGCGGCCATTCTCGAAGTGGGCTGGCTCGGCGCGGTGACCACCGGCCTTGGCACCGGCGACGAGCTACGCGTGATCGCCGCCACGGTGATCGGCGGCACCAATCTCGCGGGCGGCGTGGGCAGCGCGTTCGGCACGATCGTCGGCGCCGCGCTCATCGAAGTGATCCGCAACAGCCTGATCCTGCTCGGCGTCGACTCGTTCTGGCAGGGCACCGTGGTGGGCGGCTTCATCATCATCGCCGTGCTGTTCAACCGGCTGGGCGGCGAGCGGCAAGAAGACTGAACCGGTTTCAGGGAGGCGCGGCCGGACTGCACGCGGAACCGCCGGACGCCAGCCATCACACATAACGCAAGGTTCCGCAGGAAGCCCAAGGCACGGGCGCGGGCTTTCCTTCCGATGAAGAAAACTGTACGAGACACGCGCGCCGTACAACCGGCGCCAAACAGGAGGAAACCATGAAGAAAGCGTGGAAGTATCTCGCTGCGATCGGAGGGCTCGCCATGCTGGCCTCTTCCGCCTATGCAGCGGACAAGACCCTCGCGCTGGTCGTGAAGGGCCTCGACAATCCGTACTTCGATCTCATGCACCAGGGCTGCGACCGGGCCAACAAGGAGCTCAGCAAACAGGGCTACAACTGCTACTACACCGGGCCCGCGACAGCCGCGGACGAAAGCGCCGAAGTGCAGATCGTCGACGACCTGCTGACCAAGGGCGTGGCAGCGATCGCCATTTCGCCGTCGAACGCGCCGGCCATTGCCGAAGTGATCCGCCGCCGCAACGCGAAGATCCCGATCATCACCGCAGACGCCGATCTGCTGCCGAAGGACCAGTCGCTGCGCAAGGCGTATGTGGGCACCGACAACTACGAGCTGGGCGTGAAGCTTGGCGAACAGTTGAAGATGCTGATGCCCAAGGGCGGCAACATCTGCCTCGTGATGGGCAACCCCGCGGCCGAGAACATCAATCAGCGCGCCCAGGGCACGCGCGACGTGCTCTCGGGCAAGAAAGGCATCAAGAAGCTGGCGGGCGAAAACAACTGGCATGAGATCAGCGCCTGCCCGCTCTACGTGAACGACGACGCCGCGAAAGCGAACCAGATGATGCAGGACACGCTCACCGCGAACGCCAGCACGCTGCAGGCGTTCGTGTTCGAGGGCGGCTGGCCGCTCTTCGCACCCGAGGCGTATTCGCAGGTCGTCGCGCCGATCATGGACAAGATCAACAGCGGCCAGTTCGTGATCGTTTCAGCCGATACGCTCGGGCCGGAGCTGCAGGCCCTCAAGGACCACAAGGTCAACGCGCTGGTCGGGCAGCGGCCTGAGGAAATGGGCTACCAGGCGGCGATGGTGATGCGCGACCTCGCCGAAGGAAAGACGGTGAAGCCGATCATTCACACGGGCCTCGACGTTTGCACCTGGAAGAACGCGGATACGTGCCTGAAGCATTGAGCGCGTAGCCGGGCGCGAGCCGGGGCCTGGATAGCCCGGCTTGCGCGGGGGGTTCGGCGGGTGGCGAGCCAGACCTTCCAGCGACCGCATCAAAACGTCAGACGGTGCTCGACTGCGCGCCGAGCACGCGCTGTTTGACGTCGGCCAGCGCGGCCAGACAACGATCTCGCCAGGCCCGCCGTGCAGGCAGATTCTCCGCGGCGGTCACCTCCCTGCACTGTCTCTCGACTTCAGCGACCAGATCGGGTCCCCATTCGCGCGCATCCGCCTGCTCTTTCGCGAGGCCGTAGTACATCGGGCCAAGGTTGCGGCAATATTCGGCGATGCCGTGCTGCGCATTCAGGTCGATCGTCTCGAACGGCCCCATGAAGAACCATCGCAGGCCGAGACCGTCCGCGATCGCGCGGTCTATATCGGCGACGCTGCACACACCGTCTTCCACGAGGCGAAACGCCTCGCCGAGCAATGCGCCCTGCAACCGGTTGACGACGAAGCCGTTGATTTCGCGGGAAAGCCGGATGGGCGCCTGCCCCGCACGCTCCATCAGCGCGGCGGCGCGCTCGACGACGCCATCGTCGGTCCAGGGAGCGGGTACCAGTTCGACGAGCGGAATCAGATGCGGCGGATTAATCGGATGCACGACGAGGCATCGCGCGCGGTTCGCCAGATGGTCGGTGAACGACGACGCGGGCAGACCCGAAGTCGAACTGGCGAGCACGACATCGCGCGCCGCGAGCGTATCGATTCGACGATACAGATCGCGCTTGATCTCAAGGCGCTCGGGCGCGCTTTCCTGCACGTAATCGACGCCGTCGAGCGCATCCTCCAGCGACGCGCAGACCCGCACGGGCGCAATCGTCGATTCGACGCCGCCGCGCACAAGCGCATTGCTCACGAATGTACTCGCCTGTCGGGCGACCTCCGGCGCGGCGTCCCACACCCTGACGTCGAACCCGGCCCGTGCAAATACCAGCGCCCACGACGACCCGACCACACCACATCCTGCAACGGCAACCTTTACCATAAGCTCTCCAGAATTTTCGGACCACGCGCGTGAACCGGAACGAACGCGTACATGCAACTGATTCGAAACAACGTATTTTCCCGGTTAAAGATCCAGCACAAGTAGCGGCCCGCGGCTGCCCGAGCAGCAGATCATCATGGTGTCTCCCTTCGCCCGTTCGGCCGCACTCAGTACGTGGTCGCGATGGTCGGGCTCACCGGACAGCACACGTGATTCGCAAACGCCGCACACCCCCTGTTCGCACGAGGACGGCATCGCGAATCCGGCATCTCGCAGCGTCTGCAGAATCGTATTCCCCTCTGCGACGAACAGCTGTTTTCCGCTGCGCTCCAGCCGCACCTCGAAGCCCCCTGCAGCAGCGATTCCCGTCGTCGCTGAAAAGCGTTCGAGATGCACTTTCTCCGACGGCAGGCCTGTCGCTGCGTCGACGAACGCATCGACCATCCTCTCTGGACCGCAGCAATAGAACTCACTGCCGGCGGGCGCGGCCTCGATGACCTTCGCAATATCGACGCGTCCGTCCCCGGGATGATCCGAGCGCACGATGCGAACCTTGTCTCCGTAGCCACGCAACTCCTCACCGAAGACGGTCTTCGCATCGCTGCGGACCGCGTAGTGCAATTCCCATGACGCGCCGCGGCGCTCCAGGTCGACGAGCATCCCGTAAAGCGGCGTGATCCCGATGCCGCCGGCGATCAACACGCTGTGGCTCGCGGTGCGTACGAGCGGGAAGTGATTGCGCGCCTCGCTTACGAAGTACACGTCTCCGACGTGCGCCTCGCGTGCGAGAAAACGAGACCCGCCCCGCCCCGTTTCGTCGGTCTGCACCGCGACCCTCAGGCGCCCGTCGTCGCCCGGCAGAAGTGAATACTGGCGCACCAGATCGTCTCTGAGCTGGAGATCCACGTGCGCGCCAGGTTCGTAAGAGCAGAATGGCGAACCGTCGAGCGTAGCGAATTCATAGATGTTCACCTGTTCGGCGGCCAGCCTGATTGCCATCAGCCTGACGGGCCACATGCTGCGATTGAGCAAACCTTTCATCGAATTTCAGAAACGGTGAATGATCCCAAGCCGGACGACAGCCTGATGATCCGTTGCCGAAGGCGACACACCCGTAATGGATGCCACGGCGGGTTGATTCAGCGAGTCTTTACCAGTCGCCTTCTGGTAGATCGCAATGGCATAGAGTTCGGTGCGCTTGGAAAGGAAATACGCAGCGGACAGGAGTCCCTGGTGATACGTCACACCGCCGGTCGGGCCGGCCTTTCCACTCACGCTCGATCCGTGCAGATAGTCGTATGCGGCCGCCACCTGAAACGCGGGGCCGAATGAATATCCGCCGTTGATTTCCACGTCGTTGAAAATCGCGGAACCGGCAAAGCCGAGCGGATTGGGTCCCGAGGTCAGATCGCCGAGATTGGCGAAATTTATGTGACTGAACGTGGCGCCGACGGTGCCGTCGCCGATCTGATACCGCGCTCCGGCTTCCGCGATGCGCAGGGAACGTGCGGACGCGTAACCCGAAAACACCGGATTCGACGAGGCCTCGGTTGCCGTGCCAATGGATCCCATGTTGTTGCTCGTCGCCGGGCCGGACGTCCCGCCCGTGCCGAAGTACGAGAGGTTGGGATTGCGCGCGTCGGTGTACCCCGCCGCGACGGTGAGCGGACCGCTTGCATAGCTCACGGCTCCCGACCAGAACTGCTTGCCGGTGAAATTGCCGGCGACGCCACCAAGCCCGTACATGCCACCGACGGTAAAGCCATGGAAAATCGCCGACTTGAACTTGATCGTATTGTTGATGCGCTGCGAGTGCCCGAGATCGTCGATGTCGTCTGGATGCGCGCCCATATGTCCCGGCACGAGCCCCGCCACGGACGTCGGGAAAACAAAGTCGGTCATCGTGTTGTACTGGCGCCCGACCGTCACGGTGCCCATCGGCGCGGACAGACCGACGAACGCTTGTCGCCCGAACATCAGGCCACCTTGCGCGAGGCCTCCAGTATTGATGTTGAAACCGTTTTCGAGGGTGAAGATCGCCTTGAGACCGCCACCGAGATCCTCAGCACCCGTAATCCCCCAACGCGTGCCGCCGATGCCGGACGCGCCATCGACGAGCGCCACCTGCGACTTGCCGTTGTGTGCCCCCGGGGCTGCGCTCGTCTGTACGCTATTCGTGTACATCAATCCCTCGTCGATCAGACCGTAGAGTGTCACGCTGGACTGCGCGTGGGCCTGTCCGGCGACGAACCCCAAAAACACGATACCGAGTCTCCTGTCCATTCTCATGATATATAGTCTTCCTAATTGTTATGTCGATTGCCGATTGCGAATCGGCATTTTTACGACTCAGGATGCGACGATCGCGGACTTCCCCCGTTTGAGACGGGCCGCAAGGGTCAGCACCGCAATGCTCGCGATGACGAACACTCCGCAGACGATGGGAAAACCCGCGGTCAGGCTACCCATCCATCCCTGCACGCGGCCGATCATCGCGATCACGACGAAGCCGGTCATACTGCCCATCGCATTGACGAACGCGATACCGGTGGCGGTGATTTCCTTCGGCAGATACGACTGGGGCATCGTCCAGAAGATGGTATTGACCGAATAGACAGCGACATTCGCGATGACGAAGCCCACGATCGTCGCCGCCGGTCCGGCCGAAATCGTGACGACCACGTAGCCCAACGCGGCGACCAGCAGCAGGAAGAACGTGTGATAGACGCGCTCGCGCGTCCGGTCCGAGTGGCGGGCGATGAAGAACATGCCGACCACGGCCACGAGCGGCGGAATGGCCGCGACCGGCCCTATCCAGTGCAGCGGCAATCCGAACGAGCGGACGATCTGCGGCAGCCATGCACCGAGCGTCGCGAGTCCGCCGTAAATGCCCGTATTGACGGCGGCAAGCAGCAGCACGGTCGGGTGCCGCACGACGTCGCGCAGCCGCGCGTGCGGACTGCTGCCAGCCAGCAGCGCTTCGCGGTCGATCGTCGTCTGCAGCCAGCTCCGCTCTTCGGGCGTAAGCCAGTGCGCCTGGGCGGGCCGGTCCGTGAGATAGAGCAGCGTGATGATGCCGAGCGCGATGGCGGGAAAACCTTCGAGCAGGAACAACCACTTCCAGCCGGCCAGGCCATACAGGCCGTTCATCTGCAGTATCGAGCCCGACACGATGGAGGCCACCGCATACGATGTGGGAATCGCGTACGCGAATACCGCGTTGTAGCGTGCCCGATACGAGTACGGAAACCAGTAGCTGATGTACAGCAGCATGCCAGGCGCCAGGCCCGCCTCGGCGGCACCGAGCAATGCCCGCAGCACATAGAACGAGGTGGGCCCCGTCTCGAACGCCATCAGCATCTGCACCAGCCCCCATGCGATCGCGATCCGCGCGATCGTGAGGCGTGCGCCGTAGCGAGCCATCATCATGTTGCTCGGGACTTCCAGCAGCGAATAGGCGAAAAAGAATACGCCCACGCCGATGCCGAAGGTGGCGCTGGTCAAACCGAGATCCTTGTTCATCTGCAGCGCGGCGAAGCCGAGATTGCCGCGGTCCAGCACGGCGACGAAGTTCAGCGCGAACATCAGCCAGGTCATACGGCGACCGACCTTGCGAATTGTCTCCGGGCGATCGTCTGCTCTTGCTGCGAGTCGTCCCAGTGCATCCGGCAACTCGACCGGAGCGTCTGCGTGGGGTTCCATGCGGGGTGTCTCCATCCTGGGGGGTTATGTTTTGAGCCGTCGGCGCGCCTGCGTTGGAACGCGCCTTGTCCGGCTATCGACCGTCCGTCGCGTTGGCGGGCGGGCGCAAGTCAGCCCGCGTCCAGTGCCCGCTCGGGTTCGCCCGCTTTGCGCACAGCGAGTTCCAGATTCTGCTCGTAGGCCTGCTGCCAGTCGAGCTTGTCCGACGCGATGAACGAGCCGCCCCTCGCACCGAGATAGACATCCGGATTATCGACCGCCTCCGGCGCCTCACCGTTCTCCACGAGCGCGCGCGCCGCCTGGATCAGGCGACGACGCGTCACCATGATCATCCGGTCGCTCGCGGCCAGATGCTCGAAGGTGCGATCGACGACTGCCCCCATGCTCTCGATCACCGCCTGGTCCTGCCGCCCGATGCCCTGAATGCCGGTGAAGCTCACCGTGCGCTGCTGCTCGCGATCGATGAAGTAATCATTCTCGCGATTGGCCACGAGCCGCCAGCGGCCGAACCAGTCGTTGGTACGCGGCAGGAACTCCATATCGGCGGCGAGACCCGGAATCGGTTCCCCGGTCTTGAGCGTCTGCAGCGGCATGGTCCGCTTGTCCCAGGCAATACGATAGGACATGGTATGTTCGTCATCCATCGGCACGTTGATCGTGCATGCGATCAGATCGTTGAAGCTGCCATTGGGCGTGAACGTGAAGAACGGGAACAGGAAGTGAGCAAAGCGATAATACAATTCGCCCTGCTCGGCGGCGCGATACGCCGCGTACATCGTACCCCACGGCGTTTCCTTCACGCTGTATTCCGGCGCGCGGCCCACGATACCCCATTTGTGCATCGATTCGGGATCGACTTCATCGACCTCCAGACCGCCGACATGAAGAAAACCGAAGTGCGACGTGTCGATATCGCCCTCGGCCGACTGAAGCCAGTTGCAGTCGCGCTGATGAACGAACACCGACCGCTCGCCTTCCGGAATCTGCAGGCAGTCCATGTTCGGGAACGCCGGCGGCTGCTCGCGCGGCCCCATGTAGGCCCACACGAGGCCCGTGCGCTCCAGCACCTTGTATGCCTTCGCCTTCACGCGGTTCTTGAAGCCCTGCTCGGGCGGCACGTTGGGCATGTCGACACAGTTGCCTTCGGTGTCGAATTTCCAGCCGTGGTAGACGCAGCGCACCCCGCCTTCCTCATTACGACCGAAATACATCGACGCGCAGCGGTGCGGGCAGCGGTGATCCATCACACCGACCTTGCCATCGGTATCGCGGAACGCGATCAGGCGTTCCCCCAGCAACATCACGCGCAGCGGCTCCCCATCGCGGACAAGCTCGGATGAAAGACAGACCGGCACCCAGAACTGTCTCATCAGTTTGCCCATGGGCTTATCGGGGCCCACCTGTGTCAGCAGATCGTTATCGGAAGCAGCAAGCATTGAAATTCTCCAGGCAAAAGATTCACATATCAGCGCGCCGGGCGCCGTCGAAGTCGAAGCAGGGATGAACTGCCGGTCTCGTGGACCGGTGCGCCGTACGGATGGCGTGCGGGCTATCGCTAATTTGCGACTGCACACGGTTGTGAAAAGATATGACGTGCATCAACGACGAACAATATCGGTTCGTGAAATCAGTTTTTTGGCTACTGGAAAACTGGAGTGGGGAGTGGACTACTGGAATCAGTTGCGCCTGTTCATTCAGATTGCCGAGACGGGCAGCATGAGCAGGGCCGCCGAAGCGCTCGGGCAATCGAACGCTGCGGCCAGCCGGTATCTCGCGGAGCTGGAGCGCCGCCTTTCTGTGCGGCTCGTCGAACGGAACACAAGGCGCCTGTGGCTCACGGAGTCGGGCGAAGCGTTCTACACTCGCTGCAAGAGCGCTGTCGCCGAAATCGAGGAGGCCGAAACGGCGGCAGCGGCAGCGACGGCTCATGTTGCGGGAAATCTGCGCGTCACGGGGCCGCTCTCATTTTGCATGATCCACATCGGGCCATTGCTACCCTTGTTCAGACAGCGTTATCCCGATGTGATCGTCGAGGTGATTGCAGCCAATCGCTACGACAATATCATCGATAGCGGAATCGATGTCGCGTTCAGGACGCGCTACGCGGAACCCGATTCGAGCATCACTGTGCGGCGTCTCGCGCGCACCTCACGAGCGATCGTCGCGTCGCCGTCATATCTCGCCAGGCGGGGTACACCGACGCATCCTGATGACCTGGACGAGCACGATTTCCTGACCTATCTGCACACGACCTATCCGAAGGACCTGCATTTCGAGCGCGACGGCGAAACCATCACAAAAACGATACGCGGCGTGGCAAGCGCAAACGAAGCGCAGATTCTCAGACAGGCCGCGCTTGGTGGGTTAGGTATGCTCGTTCAACCCAACTATTTGCATTACGACGACGTGCGCGCTGGGTCGCTCGTTCGCGTATTGCGCGACTGGAAGCTGCCGTCGATCGATATCAATATCGCGTATCCGAGCAGCAGCTATCTTCCGGCGCGCTCGCGGGCATTCATCGACTTCGTCATCGAGCATTTCAGGGCAATGAAATTCGAGCAGAAATGGACAGACCGGTTTGCGGAAGCAGGGTCATAAGTTTTACTAACAGATTTTCCCGCATTTGGCCTGCTAATGTTTGGCGTTTGGTGAAACCGTGTTTTCTCTGCGCCTATTCCTGGTATCACTCCAACAAGGAAGGAATCCATAGCCTTAAAAATCATCGTTTAGGTTACCTGCTAGCGTGCAGTGCGTTGTCGCTGACTGCCATGTCTTATACCGGCGCTGCTTTCGCGGCACCGGTCACGAGATCGGCAAAGGTCCGACTGACCCTGAATGAATACCATGATGCGCCGCAACGCAGGCGCATGGTATCGGTAGCACGTCATGGCATCACGCAGAAACGACACCATCGTTCATACCATAAGGAAAACATGCTTGAGGGTGCCGGAAGATACCGGCCATTGCCAGACTGGAACGCAAAAAAGCCCGCAATATCGCGGGCTTAGGTGTGTTTTACTGCCAACGTATGCCGGCCGGTGCCGGACGCCGGATCACTCCCACTCGATTGTCGCCGGCGGCTTCCCCGAAATGTCATAAACAACACGATTAATCCCGCGCACCTCATTAATGATGCGATTCGACACATGCCCAAGCAACTCATGCGGCAGATGCGCCCAATGCGCCGTCATGAAATCGAGCGTCTGCACCGCGCGCAACGCGACGACATACTCATAAGTACGCCCATCGCCCATCACACCCACGCTCTTCACAGGCAGAAACACAGCGAACGCCTGGCTCGTGAGCTCGTACCACGACTTGCCGGTTTCCTTGTCGATCGTGCTACGCAGCGTCTCGATGAAGATCGCATCGGCACGGCGCAGCAGATCTGCAAAGTCGCGTTTCACTTCGCCAAGAATGCGCACGCCGAGGCCCGGCCCCGGGAACGGATGGCGATACACCATCTCGTGCGGCAGGCCGAGCTTCACGCCCAGTTCGCGCACTTCGTCCTTGAAGAGTTCACGCAGCGGCTCGAGCAGCTTGAGGTTGAGTGTTTCCGGCAAACCGCCCACATTGTGGTGGCTCTTGATCGTGTGCGCGGCCTTCTTGCCTTTGCCGGCCGACTCGATCACGTCGGGATAGATCGTGCCTTGCGCGAGCCATTTGGCGTCGGTGAGCTTGCCCGCTTCCGCCTGGAATACTTCGACGAACTCCGCGCCGATGATCTTGCGCTTCGCTTCCGGGTCGGTCACACCCGCGAGCTTCGACATGAACGCTTCGCTCGCGTCGACATGGACCACCTTCACGCCGAGGTTGTCGGCGAACATCGACATCACCTGCTCGGCTTCGTTCAGACGCAGCAGGCCGTGATCGACGAACACACAGGTCAGCTGGTCGCCGATCGCACGATGCAGCAGCGCCGCCGCGACCGACGAATCCACGCCGCCCGAGAGGCCGAGAATCACGTGCTCGTTGCCCACCTGCTTGCGGATAGTCTCGACGGCTTCGTCGATGTAGTGGCCCATCTCCCAGTCGGCTTTCGCACCGCAGATGCCGAGCACGAAGCGCTCGAGCATCGCGCGTCCCTGCACCGTGTGCGTGACTTCCGGGTGCCATTGCAGGCCGTAGAAGTGGCGCGCCTCGTCGGCCATCGCCGCGATCGGGCACGACTCCGTCGAGGCCATCAGCTGGAAGCCCTGTGGCATTTCCGTGACCTTGTCGCCGTGGCTCATCCACACCTTGAGCATGCCGTGGCCTTCGCTCGTGCGGAAGTCTTCAATGCCATCGAGGAAGCTCGTGTGGTTGCGCGCGCGCACTTCGGCGTAGCCGAATTCACGCAGGTGGCCGCCGTCCACCTTGCCGCCGAGCTGCTCGGCCATCGTCTGCATACCGTAGCAAATGCCGAGAACCGGCACGCCCAGTTCGAACACAGCCTGCGGCGCACGCGGCGTGTCGGTGTCGGTGACCGAATTCGGGCCGCCAGAGAGGATGATGCCCTTCGGCGCAAATTCGCGCACGAATGCGTCGTCCACATCGTACGGGTGAATTTCCGAGTAGACGTGGGCTTCGCGCACGCGGCGCGCGATGAGCTGGGTGACTTGCGAGCCGAAGTCGAGGATCAGGATTTTGTCGTGCATGGCTGCGGACGAGACCTAAAAAAGAACGGATACGGAAAGCCGCGCGACTATCAAAACGCACGCAGCATGAATTCATCAGGACCGGAGCGCCGGCGCTATGGCGGCACCGGGCGGCGCAAGTTCGGGTGTACTTCGGGCGCACTGCGTCTGCTGTTTCGGAGGCCGGGTTTGTGCGCGGCCTCAGCCACGCAACGGCGGCCTCGGTGTGGCGGCGGCTTCGTCACGAGCCGCCTCGCGAGCCTCCTGAGCCTGCGCCGGACTGGCGGGCGGCGGCGTAACCGGCGGAACCGCCGCGGGCGTCACGGTCGGGACTTCCACAACCGGTTCGACCGGCGCTGCCGGCCGTTTTGCCTCTTGCGCACCACCCCACGCCGTTCGCGGAGCCTCGGGCTTCGCATACGTCACCGGTTCCTCGCGCCGCGCCAGGGCGGCCTTGCGAGCCTCGCGTGCTTCGCGCCGCTGCGCGGCGGCTTCGGCCGGGGTAGTTCTCTCGCGCTTGCGCACCAGACCCGCCAGCCGCGCCCCGCCCAACCCGAGGATGATCAGCCACACGCCCACCGCGCCGGCCACCAACTGGCCGAAGCCTGTGAGCTGAGGACTACGCACGCCAATCAGCCAGACCAGCATCAGCACGCCGGCAATCCAGTTGACATGCCCCACGGTGCGGCCCACTGGCACGGTCATCTCCCCGTGGAAGGCCGCGCGCAGCGCGAGCCACGCGAAACCCAGCAGCACTACGCCGAAAGCCTGCCCGACGAGCGCCGGCTGCGTTTGCACCAGTTGCAGCGCGTCGTAGACCAGGGTCCAGGGCGTGAGAACGAACAGCACGCCGAACCCCAGCAACGTCAACGCATCGACAATCAGCAGCACGCGCAGCAGCGGCTTCATCGGGGTTTAGTCCACGTGATAGTTGGGCGCTTCCTTCGTGATCTGCACGTCGTGCACGTGCGACTCGTGCAGGCCGGCGCCGGTAATCTGCACAAACTCTGCCTTCGCATGCAGGTCTTCGATCGTACGGCAGCCGCAGTAGCCCATCGACGCGCGCACGCCGCCGATCAGCTGGAACAGGATGGCGTTGATGGGGCCCTTGTAGGCGACACGGCCTTCGATGCCTTCCGGCACGAGCTTGTCGATGTTCGCCGAGTTGTCCTGGAAGTAGCGGTCCGCGGCGCCGTCCTTCATCGCGCCGACCGAGCCCATGCCGCGATACGACTTGTACTGGCGGCCCTGATACAGGAACACGTCGCCCGGCGACTCTTCGGTGCCCGCGAACATGCTGCCCATCATCACGGCGTTCGCGCCGGCGGCCAGCGCCTTCGAAACGTCGCCCGAGTAGCGCACGCCGCCGTCGGCGATGCACGGCACGCCGGTGCCCTTGAGCGCTTCCGAGACGTTGGAGATCGCGCTGATCTGCGGCACGCCCACGCCGGCCACGATACGCGTCGTGCAGATCGAGCCCGGCCCGATCCCGACCTTGACGCCGTCCGCGCCGTACTCGACGAGCGCACGCGCCGCATCGGCCGTGGCGATGTTGCCGCCGATCACTTCGACGTGGGGGAAGTTCTTCTTGACCCAGCGAACGCGCTCGAGCACGCCCTTGCTGTGGCCGTGCGCCGTATCCACGACGATCACGTCCACGCCGGCCTGCACCAGCAGCTCGACGCGCTCCTCGTTATCCGGACCGACGCCGACTGCCGCGCCCGCGCGCAGCTTGCCGTGCTCGTCCTTGCAGGCGGCCGGGTGCTCGGTCTGCTTGGTGATGTCCTTGACGGTCATGAGGCCGCGCAGCTCGAACGCGTCGTTCACGACCAGCACGCGCTCGAGGCGGTGGCTGTGCATGAGCGCCTTGGCTTCGACGAGCGGCGTGCCTTCCTTGACGGTCACGAGACGCTCGCGCGGCGTCATGATCGAGCGCACCGGCTCATCCAGGCGCGTTTCGAAACGCAGGTCGCGGTTCGTGACGATGCCGACGAGCTGTGCGCCTTCCACGACCGGAAAGCCCGAAATGCCATGCTGCTGCGAGAGCGCGATGACGTCGGCGACCTTCATTTGCGGCGGAACCGTGATCGGATCGCGCACGACGCCCGACTCGAAGCGCTTCACCTTCGCGACCTCGCGCGCCTGCTCGGCCGGCGTGAGGTTCTTGTGAACGATGCCGACGCCGCCCTGCTGCGCCATGGCGATTGCCAGACGGCCTTCCGTGACGGTATCCATAGCGGCCGACACAAGCGGAATATTCAGGGAGATATTGCGGGTCAGCCGGGTCTTCAGGCTGGTGTCGCGCGGGAGAACGTCGGAAAAGGCGGGGACGAGGAGCACGTCATCGAACGTGAGTGCTTTCTGGATCAGACGCATGGCAAATCCTATAGGCGCAAAAGCAGATTATACGCGATAGCGCCCTGGAAATCATCAGCGCTAACAGTAGGTTAGCGCTGTTTTCGGGATTATTTCCACGCTCCGGCCCCGCCGGTGAGCGCTGTGCGGGCGCGCCCCGCCTCCGCCCCGAATATCGGACGCACGCTGCAGGATTGAACAAGACGGGCACGCACGCTCCCAGTTATGCTTCGGGCCGTCCTGTCAAAGCGGCCCGATTGCACGATTGGGCCACCCGAAGTTTCTGGAGGCAATACAAATGCAGCGTGGTGTGTTGTATGGCGTGCTCGCCGGCGCGTTATGGGGAACGGTGTTCGTCGTGCCCCGGCAACTGGCGGAGTTCTCGCCACTGCTCCTGAGCGCGGGCCGCTACGTGATGTACGGGCTCGTCTCGCTCGCCGCGCTCCTGCCCATGCTGCGCCGCGTCTGGCCGCGCCTGACGCGCGCCGACCTTGTCGCGCTCGTGAAACTCGCGCTGGTGGGCAACGTGCTGTATTACCTGTTTCTCGCTAGCGCCATCCATCTGGTGGGCATCGCGCCGGCCTCGCTGATCGTCGGCGTGCTGCCCGTCACGGTCACGCTGCTCGGCCGCCGCGATCATGGCGCCGTGCCGCTTTCACGCCTCGTCTTGCCGCTCGCCATGATTGCGGCAGGCATTGTCTGCATCAACGTGGACGTGTTCACCGCTAGCGAGGCAGGCGGCGCCAGCGTCCTCACGCGCATTGCCGGCATCGGCTGCGCCGTCGGCGCGCTCGTGTGCTGGACCTGGTTCGCGGTCGCGAACGCCCGTTATCTGCAGCGCAATGCGCACTTCGGCGGCAATGAATGGTCGGTGCTCTGGGGCGTCGTGACGGGCGCGCTCGGCGGGGTGCTGTGGCTCGGCATTCTCGTCGTGCCGTCGCACTGGATGCAGGACACCGTCGCTGCCGGCCGCTGGACCACGTTCTGGCAGCTGAATCTCGTGCTCGCAATCGGCGCCTCGTGGCTCGGCAACGGTCTGTGGAACGCCGCGGCCAAGCGCCTGCCGCTCACGCTCTCGGGGCAGATGATCGCCTTCGAGACGCTGTTCGCCCTGCTCTACGGCTTTATCTACGATCACCGGCTGCCGCGCGGGCTGGAAATCGCGGCGATCGTGCTGCTGGTGGCGGGCGTGAGCTGGTCGGTGCGCCAGCATTCGGGCGGCCCCGCAGACACCGCGCACGGCGACGGCATCGTGCCGGACGGCGATCTGCCACGCATCGGCAACGCAAGCCGGCTAGCGCAACGCGACGTCGAGACGACGCGAAGCAGCCGCACGACCGCCGCCTGAGCGCGCCGGGCCGCAAAAGACCGAATGGGCGAGACGGCGCAAGCTGTCCCGCCCATGACGTTCGGGCGGCAAATCCGTGGCAACCCGGCTCGGCGCTTAGCGCGAATCCTTGGGCAGCCATTTGCGCCCTTCGATCGAGCCTTCCTTGCGCGTCTTGTCGACGCGGCGCTGACGCGCCATCTTCGGGTCGACAATCAGCGGCCGATAGATCTCCACGCGGTCGTGGTCGGCGAGCACCGTGTCGAGCGGCTTGAGCTTGCCGTATACGCCCACCTTGAGCTTCGCCAGATCGATCTCGGGATGGCGTGCGAGGATGCCGCTCGCCTCAATGGCCTGCTGGACGGTCGCGCCCGTCGGCAGCTCGATGCTGATGAGCGTCTGCGCGTCCGGCAGCGCATAGCAGACGTCGATGGAAAGATTCGCGCTCATGGCTTGCCGTAGCGCTGGTCGGCGCGCTTCACGAAGGAGTCGACGAACGTATTCGCGATGTGATGGAACACTGGCCCGATGAGCTTCTCGAGAATGATGTTCGAAAACTCGTAATGCAGCGCAAACTCGATCTTGCAGGCGTCGGCGCGCAGCGGCGTGAACCGCCAGTAGCCCGTGAACTTGCGAAACGGGCCATCGGCGAATTCCATGTCGATGCGCTCGGGCCGCTTTTGCGAGTTGCGCGTGGCGAAGTGTTGCTTGATGCCCTTGAAGTTGATGTCGATCTTCGCCTCCATGCCGCTCTCGTCCTGACGGCGAATCTCGACGCCGCCGCACCAAGGCAGGAAGTTGGGGTAATCGGCGACGTCGGTGACGAGGTCGAACATTTGCTCCGCCGAATGGCGAATCAACACGGTTTTCTGGACATCCGCCATAAATTGCGCAATGCGTGGCTAGGGTGAAAGCGCCACGGGCTTTCGGGAGCCCGCTTTGCTAAAATCGTAATTTTAAACGAGTTGGGCCGAACCCATTTTCCTATGAGCATCATCGACAACAGAAAAGCGTTCTTCGATTACTTCATCGAAGAGCGCCACGAGGCCGGGCTCGTGCTGGAAGGATGGGAAGTCAAGGCCATGCGCGCCGGGCGAGCCAACATCAAAGAAAGCTATGTCGTCATCAAGGACGGCGAACTCTACCTGATCGGCACACACATCAGCCCGCTACCCGAGGCCTCGACGCACATCCAGCCTGACCCCACGCGCATCCGCAAGCTGCTGCTCCATCGCGAGGAAATCGACAAGCTGATCGGCAAGGTCGAGCAGCGCGGCTTCACGCTCGTGCCGCTGAACTTTCACTACAAGGGCGGCCGCGTGAAGTGCGAGATCGGCCTCGCCAAGGGCAAGAAACTGCACGACAAGCGCGAAACCGAGAAGAAGCGCGACTGGGAGCGCGAAAAGGCGCGCCTGATGCGCTCGCCCACCTGATTGTTCCGCGATCGTTCAAATGGACAACGGGCCGCTCACGCGGCCCGTTGTCGTTTCCGGCGGTCCCGGCGCTCATGCGCCCTTCGTCGCCCCCGCCCCGCTGATCTGCCCCTCGCGCAAGCCCGCGCGATTCACGATCGTCAGCGCCGAAGCGATCATCGTGCTCAGGTCGCCCATGTTGCCGGGCACGATCAGCGTATTGCCCTGCTTCGCAAGATTGGCGAAGGCACTCACGTACTGCTCGGCCACCTTGAGGTTGACGGCATCCATACCGCCCTGCGCCTGGATCGAGTTGCCGATCTTCTGGATGGCCTGCGCGTTCGCCTCGGCCACCGCGAGAATGGCGGCCGCCTGACCCTGCGCCTGGTTGATCGCCGCCTGACGCTCGCCTTCGGACTTCTGGATCGCCGCCTCGCGCGCCCCGGCTGCCAGGTTGATCTGTTCCTGCTTGCGGCCTTCCGAGGCCGCGATGAGCGCGCGCTTTTCCCGCTCGGCGGTGATCTGCGCCTGCATGGCGTGGAGGATTTCCTTCGGCGGCGTGAGATCCTTGATTTCGTAGCGCAGCACCTTCACGCCCCAGTTCGATGCGGCCTCGTCCAGCGCCGACACGACACTATGGTTGATGAAGTCGCGTTCCTCGAAGGTCTTGTCGAGTTCGAGCTTGCCGATCACCGAGCGCAGCGTGGTCTGCGAGAGCTGCGTAATCGCGAACACGAAATTGCTCGAGCCGTACGACGCCTTCATCGGATCGGTCACCTGGAAGTACAGCACGCCATCCACCTGTAGCTGCGTGTTGTCGCGCGTGATGCAGACCTGGCTCGGCACGTCGAGCGGAATCTCCTTGAGCACGTGCTTGTAGGCCACGCGATCCACGAACGGCAGCACGATCGTCAACCCCGGCGTGAGCGTGGCGTGGTAGCGCCCAAGCCGTTCGAGCACCCAGGCATGCTGTTGCGGCACGATCTTGATGGTCTGCGCGATCAGCACGACGACGATTACGAGCAGAATCAGGCCGACGACTGGGACTTGCATACGGGACCTCCGTTCGCTTCTGGGTGGTGTGTTGGTGGGGTTTTGAATCCGGACAGTCACGCGTGGCGCGCGCCGTCGCGAGCGGCGCCGGGCGCATTGGCTTCGCGGCGCCCGTGCTTCGCCGCAACGACAAGGCAACTGCCGCGCACCGCCTTGATTTCATAGAGAGGCGCATCCTCGGGCTCGCCAGGCGCGAGTTCGACGTCCCATTCGGCGCCGCGATACATCGTGCGCGCGCGGCCGTCGCGCCAGGCGGCGACGGCAAGTGTCGCGCCAATGTCGAGGTTCACGCCCGGGTCGGTCGAGGCGTCGCGCGAGCGCCGACGGCGGCCAAAGCGCGAGCGCCGCAGCGTGACCACGGCCGCGAGCCCGACCGCCGCCGCGACGATCAGCTGCACGTCGAGCGGCGCGCCAAGCTCGTAGCTGAGCGCGCCGGCGAGAAAACCGAGCGCGATCATCAACAAGTAGAAGGTGCCGGTCATCAGTTCGGCGACGATGAGCACGCCAGCGGCAATCCACCAGAACAAACCATGCGGACCCACGATGACCTCCCAAAGTAAAACACCCCGGATAGACCGGGGTGTTATAGCACGAAGCTGACACTTTTTTCCGCAGCGTGCAACGACGCACGGGAACCAGCATCAAGCTTCGCATGCGCCGAGGATTGGCACCCTCGGCACCGCGCTTACTTCGGCTGCGATTTCGCCAGCTGCTGCCAGGTTTCGACAACCGAATCCGGGTTCAGCGAGATCGAAGCGATCCCTTCGTCCGCGAGCCACTGGGCGAAGTCCGGATGGTCGGACGGGCCCTGACCGCAGATGCCGACGTACTTGTTCAGGCGGCGGCAGGTTTCGATCGCGCGCTTGAGCATAAACTTCACGGCCGGATCGCGTTCGTCGAAGTCGACGGCCAGCAGTTCCATGCCCGAGTCCCGGTCGAGGCCGAGCGTGAGCTGCGTGAGGTCGTTCGAGCCGATCGAGAAGCCGTCGAAGTACTGCAGGAACTCTTCGGCGAGAATCGCGTTCGAGGGCACTTCGCACATCATGATCAGTTTGAGGTCGTTCACGCCGCGCTTGAGGCCAAACTTCTCGAGCAGGCCCACCACGCGCTCGGCCTGCTTGAGCGTGCGCACGAACGGCACCATGATCTCGACGTTCGCGAGACCCATCTCTTCACGCACGCGCTTGAGCGCGAGGCACTCCATTTCGAACGCCTGCGCGAAGTCCTCGGCGATGTAACGCGACGCGCCGCGGAAGCCCAGCATCGGGTTTTCTTCGTCCGGCTCGTAGCGCGAACCGCCGATCAGCTTCTTGTACTCGTTCGACTTGAAGTCGGACAGACGCACGATCACGGGCTTCGGATAGAACGCCGCCGCGATCGTGGCGATGCCTTCCGTGAGCTTGTCGACGTAAAACGCGCGCGGCGATGCGTGGCCGCGTGCAACGCTTTCCACGGCCTTCTTCAGGTCGGCGTCGACATTCGGGTACTCGAGAATCGCCTTCGGGTGCACGCCGATGTTGTTGTTGATGATGAACTCGAGACGCGCGAGGCCAACACCCGCGTTCGGCAGTTGCGAGAAGTCGAACGCGAGCTGCGGATTGCCGACGTTCATCATGATCTTGACCGGAATGGCCGGCAGATCGCCACGCTGCACTTCGCTGACTTCGGTTTCGAGCAGGCCGTCGTAGATGCGGCCCTCGTCGCCTTCCGCGCACGAAACCGTCACGAGCGCGCCGTCCTTCAGCATGTCGGTCGCGTCGCCGCAGCCCACCACGGCCGGCACGCCCAGCTCACGCGCGATGATCGCCGCGTGGCAGGTCCGGCCACCACGGTTCGTGACGATGGCCGAAGCGCGCTTCATCACCGGCTCCCAGTTCGGGTCGGTCATGTCGGCGACCAGCACGTCGCCCGGCTGCACGCGTTCCATTTCGGACGGATCGTGAATCACCTTCACGCGGCCCGCGCCGATCTTCTGGCCGATTGCGCGGCCCGTTGCGAGCACCTGCGACTGGCCCTTGAGCTTGAAGCGCTGCTCGACCTTGCCCGCAGCCTGGCTCTTCACCGTCTCCGGGCGCGCCTGGAGAATGAAGATCTTGCCGTCGAGGCCGTCCTTGCCCCACTCGATGTCCATCGGACGCTGGTAGTGCTTCTCGATGATGACGGCGTACCTGGCCAGCTCGATCACGTCTTCGTCGGTGATCGAGAAGCGGTTGCGCTGTTCGTGCGAGACGTCGACCGTCTTCACGCGGCCAGGTTCCCCCGGCTGCGTGAATTCCATCTTGATGAGCTTCGAGCCGATCGAGCGGCGGATGATCGGGGCCTTGCCCTGGGCGAGCGTGGTCTTGAAAACGTAGAACTCGTCCGGATTCACCGCGCCCTGCACGACCGTTTCACCGAGGCCGTAGCTCGACGTGATGAAGACGGCGTCCTTGAAGCCCGATTCCGTGTCCAGCGTGAACATCACGCCTGCCGCGCCGCGGTCCGAACGGACCATGCGCTGCACGCCAGCCGACAGCGCGACTTCGGCGTGGGTGAAGCCCTTGTGGACGCGATAGGAAATGGCGCGGTCGTTGTAGAGCGACGCGAACACGTGCTTGAGGCGATCGAGCACGTCTTCGATGCCGACCACGTTGAGGTAGCTTTCCTGCTGGCCGGCAAACGATGCGTCGGGCAGGTCTTCCGCCGTTGCCGACGAACGCACGGCGAACGACAGCTCAGACGGCGAACCGTTCTGCAGCGTCTCGAAACCGGCACGGATGTCCGCTTCGAGCTTCGGCTGCAGCGGCGCGTCGACGATCCATTGACGGATCTCCTTGCCGGCTTCGGCCAGCGCCTTCACGTCGTCGACGTCGAGCGTCTCCAGACGAGCGGCGATCCGTTCGGTCAGGTTGTTATGTTTCAGGAAGTCGCGGAAGGCGAGCGCGGTCGTAGCGAAGCCCGTGGGCACACGCACGCCAGCTTCAGCCAATTGGCTGATCATTTCGCCGAGCGAGGCGTTCTTGCCGCCCACGATCTCGACATCGGTCATCCGCAACTGCTCGAAAGGCACTACATAAGCCTGATCCTTGGCAACGGTGTTAGTCATACAAGCCCCTAAGTGTGAAAAAAATTCACGATTGCGCAAGTGGGCTCGAACGCGGTCTGCCCATTGGAAGCGGATTCGCGTCTTGCGCAACCTGTTGGAGAAGCAATCGCTCACGGAGCGCGAAAGAATTCCCATTCAACGGAAAAGCACGAAGATGCGCGCGATTACATGGAGTTAGGCAGAATCGCTGCAAATTGACACCAGAATGCGCCGCGATAGGCGGCGGTTTGGCGCGGTTGCACTGCAATTGCTTATCCAACAGGTTGCCGCTATTCTACCGTGCCGACTCTGGAAATTGTGCCAGTCGGCGAGAATTGCCCCTCGGTCCCGCCGGACGGGGCTTTCCGGGCGCCAGCCTGTCCCGAGCGGCCCTGCAGCTCACGTACCCAGCCTCAACCGATGCCGCCTACCGTATTCATCGTCTCCGACGGTACCGGGATCACTGCCGAAACTTTCGCGCATTCGATCCTGTCGCAGTTCGACCAGAAATTCCGCCTCGTGCGCGTGCCCTTCGTCGATTCGTCCGAAAAGGCCTACTCGACTGCCGAGAAGATCAACGAAGCCGCCGTGCAGGAAGGCCGCCGTCCGATCGTGTTCACGACGCTCGTGGACAGCAACTCGAACGAGATCGTCAAACGCGCGAATGCGCTCGTGATGGACATGTTCCAGACCTTCGTGGAGCCGCTCGAACAGGAACTGGATCTCAAGTCGAGCCACGCCATGGGCCGCGGCCACCAGAACGCCGACACCGACGAATACAAGAACCGCATCGAGGCGATCAACTTCTCGCTCGCGCACGACGACGGCCAGTCCGACCGCAATCTCGCCGACGCCGACGTGATCCTCGTGGGCGTGTCGCGCAGCGGCAAGACGCCTACGAGCCTCTATCTCGCGATGCAGTACGGTGTGAAGGCCGCGAACTACCCGCTCATCCCGGACGATTTCGAGCGCGCCAAGCTGCCGAACGCGTTGCTTTCGCATCGCACGAAGATATTCGGCCTCTCGATCGATCCGCAGCGTCTCACCGAGATCCGCAACGAGCGGCGTCCGGGCAGCAAATACGCCGCCCTGGAAAACTGCCGCTACGAAGTGAACGAAGCCGAGGCGATGATGCGCCGCGAAGGCATCAAGTGGCTCTCGTCGACGCACAAGTCGATCGAGGAAATCGCCACCACGATCCTGCAGGAAATCCGCATCGACAAACCGTCGTATTGAAACGGCCTGCCTGAAACGAAAAAGCCCGCGTCACGATGCGGGCTTTTGATTGCCGGCTGCTGCGAGCATCAACTTGCGTGCCGCTGCTGCCGGCATTGCTCGAACACGCACACCGCCGCCGCCGCCGCCACGTTGAGCGACTCCATGCCGCCCGGCTGCGGAATCGTCACGCGCAGCGCCGCCGCGTCGCGCCAGACCTGCGAGACGCCCGCTCCTTCGTTGCCGAACACCCACGCGACCTGGCCCGTGAGATCGGCCTCGTCGATCGCCTGCGCGCCATGCGAGTCGGTGATGACGACCGGCACGCCGAGCATCCCGACGAGCGCTTGCGCCTCCACGTTCTCGAACACCTGCAAGAGGAAATGCGCGCCCATTGCCGAGCGCAGCACCTTCGACGACCACACATAGGCCGTGCCCGGCGTGCAGAACACCTTGTCGATGCCGGCCGCCGCCGCGCTGCGCAGGATCGAGCCGACATTGCCGGCGTCCTGCAAGCCGTCGAGCACGAGGCAGGTCGAGGCGACGCGCCCGGGCAGCCGCGCTTCGGGCATATCGACGAGCAGCAGCAGCCCCACGCCGTGCACGACGTTCGAGAGCTGCCCGAAGAGCGCATCGGGCAGCGAGATCACGCGGCGCTCGTCCACGCGAGCGACGATCGCCTGCGCTTCTTCATGTGCGAGCGCGCCTTCGGTCACGACGCAGTACTCGGGCTGCGCGCCGCCATCGAGCCACGCGCCCGCGAGATGGAAGCCTTCGAGCAAGGCCTGATGGCTGCGCCGCTGTTGATGCGTCGAGCCGGCGAGCGCCTTCAGGCGCTTGTAGAGGGGATTGTCGCGCGAGGTAATGGCTTTCACGGGCGGCCCTGGCGTGTCAAATGAGAATCGGGAGAGAGAAAAAAACGCCGGCGCCGGCACGACGCAAAACGGCGCCGGCTCGATCGAGGCGCCGTCAGCGGCGGCTCATGGGAGCGGCGCGAAGGCGTCGTCGTCTTCGAGGCCGGCGGCGTCGCTGATTACCGTCGCAACACCGGGCAGGACAATGCCGTGCAGCGCATAGGCGTCGCGCACGGGCGCAAACGAGCGCCGGTGATGCTCGCACGGACCATGCACGCGCAACGCTTCGAGGTGCTGCGGCGTACCGTAGCCCGCATGGGCGTCGAAGCCGTAATGCGGATGGCATTGATGCAGATCGACCAGCATGCGGTCACGCGTGACCTTGGCGATGATCGACGCCGCCGATATGCTCGGCACGAGCGCATCGCCCCCGATCACCGCCTCGCTGCGCACCGGCATCACCGGGCAGCGATTGCCGTCGATCTTCGCGAGGGTCGGCACGATGCTCAAGCCTTCGACCGCACGCCGCATCGCCAGCATCGTCGCGTGCAGGATGTTGAACGTGTCGATTTCCTCGACGCTCGCCGACGCGACGCACCACGCGAGCGAGCGTTCGACGATGCGCTCGTAGAGCGCCTCGCGCACCTGCGCCGTCAGCACCTTCGAATCGTTGAGCCCGCGAATCGGCCGGGCCGGATCGAGAATTACGGCCGCCGCTACCACCGGTCCGGCGAGCGGCCCGCGGCCGGCCTCGTCCACGCCGCAGATCACGTCGTCCGGCGATTCGAACAGCAGTCCGGCCTGCCGCGCCGCCTTGCGACGCGCGGCGAGCTTGAGCGCCGCCTGCGACGGGGGCTTTTTCACCGCAGGCGCTGCCGTGCGCCTCGTCGCGCGCTTGATCGTGCCCTCGCTCATGCCCGCCCCTTTCGGCCTTCGACGATGCGCGCGACCACTTCGGCCGCGCGCTCCGCGGTGTTCTGGCGCAGGGTCAGATGCATCTGCGTGAACACCTCGGTCAGCGTGCGCCGGTTTGCCTCGTCCTGCAACTGCGTGAGCGTCGCGTCGGCAAGCGCCTGCGGCGTCGCGAAATGCTGCAGGATTTCCGGCACGACGAAGCGGCCCGCGAGAATGTTCGGCAGGCCCACGTAAGGCAGATAGCCCTGGCGGCGCATGATCTGCCCCGTGAGCCAGGGCACCTTGTAGGAAATGACCATCGGCTTTTTGAGCAGCGCTGCTTCGAGCGTGACCGTCCCGCTCTTCACGAGGATCGCGTCGGCGGCCGTCATGGCGAGTTGCGACTGGCCGTCGATGATCGTGAGCGCGAGACCCTGATGCGCGCTTGCGAGTTCCTGCAGCTGCGCGTGGATGGCCGGCGTCGCCGCCGGCATCACGAAACGCAGCGCCGGCTCGCGCCGCTGCATGATCTGCATCGCGTCGAAGAAAGTCGGGCCGATCAGGTTGATTTCCGAGCGGCGGCTGCCCGGCAGCACCGCGATCACCGGGCCGCTTTCCGGCATGCCCAGCGTGCGGCGCGCGCCCGGCATGTCCGGTTCGAGCGGAATCTCGTCGGCGAGCGGATGACCCACGTACGACGCCGCCACCCCGGCCTTCTCGAGGAGCGCCGTTTCGAACGGAAACACGCACAGCATGTGATCCACGGCCTTCTGGATCTTCTTGATACGACCGCCGCGCCACGCCCAGATCGACGGGCAGACGAAGTGAATGGTCGGAATGCCCGCGTCGCGCAACGCGTGCTCGAGGCCGAAGTTGAAGTCTGGCGCATCCACGCCGATGAAGGCGTCAGGCGGCTCAGCCAGCAGCTGATGCTTGAGCTCGCTGCGGATGCGCAGAATCTCGGGAATATGCCGCAGCGCCTCGACGTAGCCGCGCACCGAGAGCTTTTCCATCGGCCAGTGCGCGTCGAAGCCGGCGGCCGTCATGCGCGGACCGCCGATTCCGTAGTACTGCGTAGTGTCGGGCAAGCGGGCCTCGAGACCCGCAAGCAACGACGACGCGAGCAGGTCGCCGGACGGCTCGCCGGCAACCATTGCGAGGCGCAGCGGACGCGTTTGCAGCGCCATCGATCAGCGGATGATGCCGCGTTGCGACTGCTCGACAAAGTCGAGCAGCGCCTTCACGTACACGTCGCCGTCGCCGCCCGCCTGCGCGAGGTCGGCGAGCTGCAACTTCGCCTCTTCGAGCGAAAGCCCGTTCTTGTAGAGCGTGCGATACGCCGAGCGCAGCGCGGAAATCGCGTCAGGCGAAAAGCCGCGACGGCGCAGGCCTTCGACGTTGATGCCGTGCGGCACCGCCTTGTTGCCGGCGGCGATCACGAACGGCGGCACGTCCTGCACGAGCGCCGAGGCGCCGCCGACCATCGAATGCGCGCCAATGCGTACGAACTGGTGCACGCCGGTCATGCCGCCGACAATCGCGTGGTCGTCGACGAACACGTGGCCAGCGAGCTGCGCGTTGCTCGACATGATGACATTGCTGCCCAGACGGCAGTCGTGGCCCACGTGCACGTAGGCCATGATCCAGCAGTCGTCGCCGATGACCGTGACGCCGGTGTCCTGCACCGTGCCCGTATGCAGCGTCGTGAACTCGCGAATGGTGTTGCGGCTGCCGATCACGAGCTTCGTGGGCTCGCCCTTGTACTTCATGTCCTGTGGACGGCCGCCGATCGACGCGTAGTGGCCGATCGTGTTGTCTTCGCCAATCGTCGTGTGGCCTTCCAGTACGCTATGCGAACCGACCTTCGTGCGCGCACCGATGACGACGTTCGCGCCGATGACCGCGAACGGCCCGATTTCGACCGATTCGTCGATCTGCGCACCCGACTCGACGACCGCAGTGGGATGGATCCTGCTCATTCGTCCTCGCTCTCCGATTCTGTTTCCGCGCGCCGGCGCCTCGACGTCAAGGCGCGCTGCGGCATGCGGACGGCGCTTCTTATTGCGCCGCGTCCATTTTCTTGACGGTGCACATGAGTTCCGCTTCGCAGGCCACGGAGCCGTCCACTTCGGCCACCGCCTTGAACTTCCAGATGCCGCGCATGTAGCGCTCAAACGTCACGTTGAGGATGAGCTGGTCGCCCGGCTCGACCACGCGCTTGAAGCGCGCACCGTCGATGCCCACGAAGTAGTACAGCGTATTCTCGAAGTCCTGCTCTTCCTCCGAGAACGTGAGCAGCGCGGCGGTTTGCGCCAGCGCTTCGAGAATCATCACGCCGGGCATGACCGGACGCTGCGGAAAGTGACCCGTGAAAAAGGGTTCGTTGACCGTCACGTTCTTCAACGCCTTGATGCTCTTGTGCGGCTCCAGCTCGATGACCCGGTCCACCATCAGGAACGGATAGCGGTGCGGCAGCAGCGTGAGAATCTTGTGGATGTCGAAGTTGAGTTTTTCGATGTTCATGGTGGTTCTGCTCACGCAGGAATTGCGTGTGACTTTCGATTTCGATATTCGAGGCGCCGGACCAAACACGCTCGCGCTGACGCGAAGTATGCGCCACGCCCGGGCTCCCGTGCATGCGTATTGCCCCGGGCGGGCAGCCCCGGGCGGGTAGCCCCGGGCCGGCAGCCCCGGGGCAGAAAGCTCCCGACGCGGCGCTTGCTCGTCCGCGACGCAAAACGGCGCGCCGCTCCCGCGACACGCCGCCCGCCACCTCGATACTGCCTTCTTATTCGCCCTGCGGCTTCTGGGCAACCGCCGCCTCTAGCGCCTTGATACGGTCGCGCAGCTTGTCGATGTTACGCAACAGCGCGGCGCTCTTGTTCCAGTCGGCGTGATCGACCGCCGGGAAAGCGCTCGTGTAGATGCCTGCCTTCGGCAACGACTTCGAGACACCCGACTTCGCCGTGACGATCACGTAGTCGCCCAGTGTGACGTGCCCCGCAATGCCCACTGCGCCGCCGATCATGCAATGGCGCCCGATCGTCGTGCTGCCCGCAATGCCGGCGCAGCCCGCGATGACCGTGTACGCCCCGATCTTGCAGTTGTGGCCGATCTGCACGAGGTTATCGATCTTCACGCATTCTTCGATGATCGTATCGGCCATCGCACCGCGGTCGATTGTGGTGTTCGCGCCGATCTCGACGTCAGGCCCGGTAACCACGCCGCCCACCTGCGGAATCTTGACCCAGCTACCGGTGCGCGCATCGCCCTCGCCCGTGAAATCAGGGGCAAAGCCAAAGCCGTCGGAGCCGATCACGGCGCCCGCGTGCACGATATTGCGCACACCGAGCTTGCAGCCGTGATAGACGCTCACGCCCGGATACAGGTGCGCGCCCTCACCCACCTGGGTGCCGCGGCCAATGAAGACATTCGCGTCGAGCCGTACGTTTTCCCCGATCACCGCGCCCGCTTCGACCGTGACGTTCGGGCCGATCACCGCGCTCGCGGCAACCTGCGCCTTCGCGTCGACGTGGGCGCTGGCGTGGATGCCCGGCTGCGCCTTCGGCGCGGCGAGGTCGATATACGCCTGCGCGACACGCGCGAAGTAAGCATACGGATTCGGTGTGACGATGAAGTTGCGCCCCTCGCGCGATGCGAGCTTCTCGAGGTCGCCGGGGCTGATCAGCACCGCGCCCGCGCGGGTCGTCTCGACCTGCGCGAGATACTTCGGATTGGCGAGGAACGCGAGCTGTTGCGGACCAGCCTGGTCGAGCGGCGCCAGCGAACCGACGCGTTGCGTCGCATCGCCCACCACCTCGCCGCCGAACCGCCCGACGATCTCCTCAAGCGTAAATGCCATGCGCGTGCTGCTCCTGCCTTAGTTGCTTTTCAATGCGTTGCTTTTAGTTGCTGCTACTACTGCTGCCGCCGGCGCTGTTCGCTGCGAGCGCCTTCAGCACCTGGTCGGTGATGTCGATGCGCGGGCTCACGTACACCGCTTCCTGCACGATCAGGTCGTAATGCTGCTGCTCGGCGATCTGCTTGATCACCTTGTTTGCCCGGTCAAGCACCGCCGCCAGTTCCTCATTGCGGCGCTGGTTCAGGTCTTCGCGGAATTCGCGCTGCTTGCGCTGAAAGTCGCTGTCGAGCGCGGAAAGGTCGCGCTGCTTCTGCGCGCGATCGGTCGGCGACATCGACGGGCCGTTCTTGTCGAGCGAATCGGACATCGACTTCAGGCGCTGCGCCATGTCCTGCAGATCCTTGTCGCGCTTGGCGAACTCGGCTTCGAGCTTGGTCTGCGCGGCCTTCGCGGGAGCGGATTCACGCAGGATGCGATCGGAGTTCACCGCCGCGATCCTCGCTTCCTGCGCCTGCGCCGCACCCATGCCAAAACCGAAGAGCGCCAGCGATACGGTAATCGCCCCGATCGTCCGTCTGGAAAACATACCCGTTAGCAAAGTCATCCTCTCGTTTCCTGGATTCCGGCGCCGTGCGCTGCGCGCGCAACCAACGCCGGGCAAAACATACGTCAGAATGCCGTCCCGATCTGGAACTGGAACTTCTGGTACTGGTCGCCCGTGTGCTTGGTAATCGGGAAGCCCATGCTCAGCTTGAGCGGCCCGATCGGCGAAATCCACGCGAGACCGAAGCCATAGCTGTAACGCAGGCCGTTCGCGCCAATGCTGTTGCCTTCCGTGCCCCAGACGTTACCACCATCGACGAACGTGAAGACGCGCAGCGTGCGGTCATAGCCCGTGCCCGGCAGCGGGAAGGTCAGCTCGATGTTGCCGACCAGCATCTTCGAACCGCCGATCGGGTCGTTCGTCGTCTTGTCGCGCGGACCCAGCGAGCTCGGCTCGTAGCCGCGCACAGATCCGATACCGCCGGCGTAGTAGTTCTTGAAGATCGGATACGGCTTGCCGCCGAGGCCGTTACCGTAGCCGCCCTGGAAGTTCATGCCCAGCACGAAGCCGCGCGAGAACGAGTAGTAGTACTGCGCCTGAATATCGGCCTTGTAGTACTGCGTACCGCCGACCGGCGTGCCGTACTCGGCATTCGCCTGCGTGAAGTAGCCCTTGCTCGGCACGAGCGCGCTGTCACGCGCGTCGCGCGACCAGCCCACCGTGAGCGGCACGTTGTTCGACACGCGGCCGAACTCGTTCACGTAGTCGATATAGCTCTGCGGCGTGTTCGAGTCGATGTCGAGCGTGTCCTGCTCGAAGCCCGCGCCGAAGTACACCGTGTCGACTTCCGAGAACGGAATGCCGAACTTCAGGTCGCCGCCCATCGTGATGATGCGGAAGCTCGAATCGGTCGAGTAGTACAGCGGCTGGTACGTGCGGTAGTAGACGTCGGTAATGCGCTTGATGCCGTCCACCGTGAAATACGGATCCACCTGCGTGAGGGCCAGCGTGCGGTACGTTTTCGCGGTGTTCACGTTCAGCGAGAGCGAGGTACCCGAACCAAACACGTTGTCCTGCGACACACCCGCCGACAGCACCACCTTGTCCGTGGACGAGAAGCCCGCACCCAGCGTGATCGCGCCGGTCGGCTTTTCGGCGACCTTCACGTTCACGTCCACCTGGTCGGCAGTGCCTTCCACGGGCACCGTGGTCACGTCGACGTCGGTGAAATAGCCCAGACGGTTGATTCGGTCCTTCGAGAGCGCGAGGCGGTTCGAATCGAACCACGAGCTTTCGAGCTGGCGCATTTCGCGGCGCACGACTTCGTCGCGGGTGCGCGTGTTGCCCACCACGTTGATGCGGCGCACGTACACGCGGCGGCTCGGATCGACCTGCAGCGTGAGGTTCACCGTGTGATTCGCCTGATCGATCTGCGGCAGCGCGTTGACGGTCGCGAACGCGTAACCGTACTCGCCGAGCTTGTCGACGATGGCTTTGGTCGTGGCCTGCAGCTTCTCGGCCGAGAAGGTATCGCCCGGCTTGATCTTGATGAGCTTCTTGAGCTCGGCCTCGCGGTCGAGCAGGTTGCCCGACAGCTGGATGCCCGACACCTTGTACGGCTCACCTTCGTGAATACCGATGGTGAGGTACATGTCCTTCTTGTCGGGCGAGATCGAGACCTGCGTCGAGTCGATGTTGAACTCGAGGTAGCCGTGGTTCAGGTAGTACGAGCGTACGTTCTCGAGGTCGCCCGTGAGCTTTTCCTTCGAGTAGAGGTCGTTCTTCGTGTACCACGAGAACCAGTTCGGCGTGGACAGCTGCATCTCCGAGAGAAGCGTGCCGCTGCTGTACGTCTTGTTGCCGATGAAGTTGATCTGGCGGATCTTCGCGCTCGGCCCTTCGACCACCGAGAACAGCAGGCCGACGCGATTGCGGTCGATCGGTGTGACCGTGGTCGTGACCTCGGCGGCGTAGAAGCCGCGCGTGAGGTACTGGCGCTTGAGCTCCTGCTCGGCCTTGTCGACGAGCGCCTTGTCGTAGTAGCGGCCTTGCGAGAGGCCGACCGCGCGCAGCGCCTTCGTGAGGTTGTCCTTGTCGAATTCCTTGATGCCCGCGAAGTCGATCGTGCCGATGGCCGGGCGCTCCTGCACCTGCACCACCACGACGCCGCCTTCGGTGGCGATCTTCACGTCGTTGAAGAAGCCCGTCGCATACAGTGCGCGGATGGCCTCGGACGCCTTGTCGTCGGTGAACGTGTCGCCCTGCTTGATCGGCAGGTAGGCGAACACCGTGCCCGGCTCGACGCGCTGCAGCCCTTCGATGCGGATGTCCTGAACCACGAAAGGCGTCGTTGCTGCGTGGGCAACGAGTCCATGTGCGGCGATCGCCGCGGCCGCAACCGTTTTTGGAACCAAGCGATGAGGTCTAAACAACGTGCTTCCCCAATTATGTATAGCTGCATCAGGTCAGGCGGCCCGCCCACGGACGCCGCCAGACATCTTTAGAAATGGATTAACCGAGCCAGATCATTGAACAACGCGATCGCCGACAGTGCGACGATGCAGGCAAGTCCCGCGCGCTGCAGCACGAGCTGCCAGCGGTCCGAGACGGCTTTGCCCGTTACGGCTTCAACCGCATAATATAACAGATGCCCCCCGTCCAATACCGGAATTGGGAGCAGATTCAATACGCCGAGGCTGATGCTCACGAGGGCGAGGAACGACAGGAACGCCGAAGGACCGAGTCTCGCGCTCTTGCCGGCATAGTCGGCGATCGTCACCGGGCCCGACAGATTCTTCAGCGAGGCTTCGCCGGTGATCATGCGGCCGAACATCCGCAGCGAATACACGGCGATGTCCCACGTGCGATACGCACCGAGCCGCACGCTCTCGAGCGGCCCGTAGCGCACGTCCACGGAAGGCGCCTGCGCGGAGAGCGCCGCACCGATTCGACCCACTTCCTCGCCCGTCTGCGCGTCGCGCTGCAACGCGGGCGTCACGGTGAGCGTGAGCGTCTGCTGCGTGTGCTGGGCGGCGTCGCCGCGCGCGACCGTCAGCCGCACGGGCTTGCCCGCACGCGCCTTCACGTAGGCGATGAAAGTGCTTGCGCTGTCCACGGGCCGGCCGTCGACGGCGCGCAGTTGATCACCCGCTTGCAGCCCGGCATGTTGCGCCGCACTGCCCGCCTCTACGGCCGCCACCTTGAGCGTGTTGCCGCCCGCCTCGAGGCCGAGCTTCGTCATGAAGTCGTCGTCGAGATCCTTGCTGGTCAGTTGCGAGAGATCGAGCGGGAAATCGTAGGTGCCCTCGCCGTCACGCGCGGCAAGGACGACATGGCCCTGGTCGAACGCGGTTGCGAGCAGTTTCCAGCGCAGATCCGCCCACGAACGCACGGGCTCGGTGCGGCTGCCGTTTGCATCGCTCACCGAAAGAATCGTTTCGCCGCCCTGGAAGCCGGCCCGCGCCGCCGCCGACTGCGTGGGCGGCGCCGCGACGATGGCCTTCTGCTCGGTCACTCCGCTCGCGTAGACCACCGAAAAGAGCGCGACGGCCAGCACGAAATTGGCGATCGGCCCAGCCGCGACGATCGCAATGCGCTTGCCGACCGGCTGGCGGTTGAACGCGTGAGGTAAGTCGTTCGCGGGAATCGGGTCGGGCGACTCGCGCTCGTCGAGCATCTTCACGTAGCCGCCGAGCGGCAGCGCCGCGATGGTCCACTCGGTGCCGCTCCTTTTGCTGACCCACTGGACGAGCGGCCGGCCAAAGCCGATCGAGAAACGCAGGACCTTCACGCCGCACAGACGCGCAACGCTGTAGTGCCCGTATTCGTGCACGACGACCAGCACGCCGATCGCCACGACGAATGCGACCAGTTCGGTAAGCAGGTTCATGAGCGCCTCCTTGGCTGGAAGCAGCGCACCGGTGCGGGAGCGGCCCCGAGGTCAGGCTCGCGTGCCTGAGGGGCCGCCAGGGCCCTTCCGCAAGCCCCTCGCTGACCTGTCAGGCCGGCACCGGCAGGCTGTCGATGATGGTGTGAGCCGCGCGGCGGGCGGCCGCGTCGGCTTCGAGCACGACTTCGAGACTCGACGCGTTGCGGTTCTCGAGCGCGTTCAGTACGGCATCCACCGTTTGGGCGATGGCCATGAAGCCGATGCGCCGGTTCAAGAATGCTTCCACTGCAACTTCGTTCGCCGCGTTCAGCGCCGCGCTCGCCACGCCCCCGGCCGCCAATGCCTGCATCGCGAGTGCGAGACACGGAAAGCGCGCGTAGTCGGGCTTTTCGAACGTCAGCGTCGCAATTTGCGCGAGATCGAGCTGCGCGACGCCGGAATCGACACGGTCCGGGTACGCCAGCGCGTGCGCGATCGGCGTGCGCATGTCGGGGTTGCCTAGTTGCGCGAGCACCGATCCGTCGGCATACGACACCATCGAGTGGATCACGCTCTGCGGGTGAATCAGCACGTCGATGCGCTCGCCCGGCAGGTCGAACAGGTAGTGCGCCTCGATCACTTCGAGGCCCTTGTTCATCATCGTGGCCGAATCGACGGAGATCTTGCGGCCCATCGACCAGTTCGGGTGCTTGCAGGCCTCGTCGGGCGTCACGTTCACGAGCGTCGAGGGCTCGCGGGTACGGAACGGGCCGCCCGAGGCGGTCAGGATGATCTTCGTGACGCCGTCGCGCTCGGCGTTCTCGCGCGGAAAGCACTGGAACACGGCGTTGTGCTCGCTGTCGAGCGGCAGCAGCACGGCGCCGCTGTCGCATACGGCATCGATGAAGATGTCGCCCGACATCACGAGCGCTTCCTTGTTGGCGAGCAGGATCTGCTTGCCGGCCTTCGCCGCCGCGAGCGTGGGTGCGAGACCCGCCGCGCCGACGATGGCCGCGACCACCGTGTCGCAGCCGTCGCTCTTCGAGACTTCGACGAGCGCCTGCGGCCCGTAGGTCACGACGGTTTTCGAGCCGGCCGCGCGCAGCTTGCGCTCGACCTGGGCGGCGGTGTCGGCGTCGCCGACCACGGCCACTTCGGGGGCAAAGCGCAGGCATTGCTCGACGAGCTTCTCGCCGTTGCGATGCGCGGTGAGCGCATAGACCGAGAAGCGTTGCGGATGACGCGCGACGACGTCGAGCGTGCTGTCTCCGATCGAGCCCGTGGAACCGAGCAGTGTGAGTCGTTTTTGCATATTCAAATCTCTAACCGGGCGTCCTGGCGAGGCGCCTTTAGCCGAGCAGCAGCATGGCGAGCGGCAGCACGGGCAGCAGTGCGTCGATGCGGTCGAGGACTCCGCCGTGGCCCGGCAGGAGGCCGCTCGAATCCTTCACGCCGGCCTGGCGCTTCAGCATCGACTCGAACAGATCGCCGATCACGCTGAACGCGACCAGCACGGTAAGTACGAAAAGCGCACGGCCGAGCCCGATCTGGGCGGCGAGCGCGGAATACAGCGTGGGTTCGAACGCGTGCAGCGCGATCGCCGCGCCCGACACCACCATCACGGCGGCCCAGCCGCCCACGGCACCTTCCCAGGTCTTGCCGGGGCTGATCGCAGGCGCAAGCTTATGCTTTCCGAATGCCTTACCCGCAAAGTATGCGCCGATATCGGCCAGCCAGACCACGAGCAAAAGGGACAAAACAAACGCCACGCCGGCCGTGCGCGCGGCCACGAGGGCATGCCAGCAAGCGGCGAACACGACGAGCCCGGCGGCCAGCAGGAAGGCGCGCCAGGCGCCGGCGGCGAGCACCGGCTTGCGCAGCAGCACGTAAGGGCCGGCGATGATCCAGAAGACGCCCGCCGCCTGAAAGAGCGGCCGGGGCTCGGGCAGGCGCGTGCTGATCGCCACGGCGGCCGCGGCGATCACGGCGTAGACGATCGAGCCGGCCGCGCCCGCCTTCAGGAGGCGCGCCCACTCCCACGCGGCGAACACGACCACGACGCCGATCAGCGCGCCGAACGCCGTCACCGGCGCGAACAGCGTGATCGGCAGCAGGACTGCCAGCAGGACGAGCGCCGTAATGACGCGGGTCTTCAGCATGAAAGCGAATCGGCGTTCTGGGCGACGACCTGCGCGCTCGTGCGGCCGAAGCGGCGCTCGCGCTCGGCATACGACGCAATGGCGCGGTTGAGCGCTTCGGCGTCGAAATCCGGCCAGAACGTGTCGGTGAAATAGAACTCGGCGTAGGCGAGTTGCCAGAGCAGGAAGTTGCTCACCCGCTGCTCGCCGCCCGTGCGGATGAAGAGGTCCGGTTCCGGTGCGTAGGCCATCGCCAGATGCTGGGACAGCGTGTCTTCGGTGACGGGAACCGGCTGCGCCGTGGCCGCGGCCTCCTCGACCAGCTTGCGCGTGGCCTGGAGGATGTCCCAGCGGCCGCCGTAGTTCGCGGCGATCGTGAGCGTGAGACGGGTGTTGCGCGCGGTCTTGGTTTCCGCGCGGCGAATCAGGTCCTGGATGCGCTCGTTGAACATCGACAGGTCGCCGACCACGCGCAGGCGAATGCCGTTCGCGTGCAGGCGCGCCACTTCGCGCTCGAGCGCGGTGACGAAAAGGCGCATGAGGAACGACACTTCGTCGGTCGGGCGGCGCCAGTTCTCGGAACTGAAGGCGAAGAGCGTGACGTATTCGACGCCGCGCGCCACGCACGCTTCGACGACCGAACGCACGGCGTCGACGCCGCGCGTGTGGCCCGCGACGCGCGGCAGGCGCCGCTGGGTTGCCCAACGGCCATTGCCGTCCATGATGATCGCGATGTGGCGCGGCACGGCCGCCACGTCGGGCACGCGAACGGTTGAGCTGGTATAGGTCATGGCCGTCGGACTGTAACTGCGATGAAAAGGGAAACCGCCGGAAATCTGGCGAATCGGGAAGCCCTGAGGCCTCAGACCGTCATGATCTCGGCTTCCTTCGTCTGCACGAGCTTGTCGATCTCGGTCACGAAGCGGTCCGTCAACTTCTGGACGTCGTCACTGCCACGGCGCTCGTCGTCTTCGGAAATTTCCTTGTCCTTCACGAGCTTCTTGAGCTGCTCGTTGGCGTCGCGACGCAGGTTGCGCACGGCCACCTTCGCCGTTTCACCTTCGTTCTTGACGACCTTCGTGAGCTCCTTGCGGCGCTCTTCGGTGAGCGCGGGCATCGGCACGCGGATCAGGTCGCCATGCGTAGCCGGGTTCAGGCCGAGATCCGACTCGCGGATCGCCTTTTCGATGACCGGCACCATCTTCTTTTCCCACGCCTGCACGCCGATCGTGCGCGCGTCGACGAGCGTGAGGTTCGCGACCTGCGAGATGGGCACGGGCGAGCCGTAGTAGTCGACCTGGATGTGGTCGAGCAAGCCGGTATGGGCGCGGCCCGTGCGGATTTTCGCCAGATCGCTCTTGAACGCTTCGATCGAGCGCTGCATTTTCTGCTCGGCGCCCTTCTTGATGTCAGCCACAGCCATTTTGATACCTCCGAACCTTCATAACGGAACGGGCCCGCCGGCGCGCTGATGGGCGGCGCGGCCCGTGTTCGAACCTCTCGTGAAACGAGAGTTTACACGTGGACGAGCGTACCTTCGTCTTCGCCCAGAACGATGCGCTTGAGGGCACCCGGCTTGACGATGGAAAAAACCCGGATCGGCAGCTTCTGGTCGCGGCACAGCGCGAACGCGGTGGCGTCCATCACCTGCAGGTTGCGGCCAATTGCCTCATCGAAGCTGATCGTCGAGTAGCGCGTGGCGGCCGGGTCCTTCTTCGGGTCGGCCGAGTAGACGCCGTCGACCTTGGTGGCCTTCAGCACGACTTCGGCGCCGACTTCCGAGCCGCGCAGCGCAGCAGCGGTGTCGGTGGTGAAGAACGGGTTGCCCGTGCCCGCGGCGAAGATCACGACCTTGCCTTCCTCGAGCTGACGAATCGCGCGCGGGCGGATGTACGGCTCGACGACCTGGTCCATGCGCAGCGCCGACTGCACGCGCGCCTCGATGCCCGCGTGACGCATGGCGTCCTGCAGCGCGAGCGCGTTCATCATCGTGGCCAGCATGCCCATGTAGTCGGCCGTCGCGCGGTCCATGCCGGCCGCGCCGCCCGCGACACCGCGGAAAATGTTGCCGCCGCCGATCACGACTGCGAGCTGGGTGCCCAGACGCACCACCTCGGCCACGTCCGCCACCATACGTTCGATCGTGGCGCGATTGATGCCAAAGGCATCATCGCCCATCAGGGCTTCGCCGGAAAGTTTGAGCAGGACGCGTTTATAGGCGGGTGTGGGCATGGAGGTATCCAGGATCGCGCGCAAAGGGCAATAACTTGAAACTGTAGGGGTGAAATACGGCTTCGGGCAAGCGCCGCCAGAAATAGCGAAGATTTCCGACGCCGCGCACGGCGGGGGACTGCCATGCGCGTCGCCGCTACGCTGCCCGCCGCGGCGGATTGCTCCGCCACGGCTTACAACTCAGCAGACTGCGGTGCTGCAACAACTGCGGTTGCCGCCCGCCGCGTCAGGCGCGGCGAGGCGGGCCGAGCCGTTTTTTATTGCTGCTTTGCAGCAGCGACTTGCGCGGCCACTTCGGCAGCGAAGTCGTCCTGGCGCTTCTCGATGCCTTCGCCCACCACGAAGAGGGCGAACTTCTGCACCGTCGTGCCGGCAGCCTTGAGCATCTGCTCGATCGTCTGCTTGTCGTTCTTCACGAACGGCTGGTTCAGCAGCGAGACTTCCTTCAGGTACTTCTGGACCGAACCTTCAACCATCTTCGCGACGATCTCAGCCGGCTTGCCCGATTCGGCGGCCTTCTGCTCGGCGATGCTGCGCTCCTTGGCGATCAGGTCGGCCGGCACGTCGTCCGACGACAGCGAGACCGGCTTCATCGCGGCGATGTGCATCGCGACGTCCTTGCCCACTTGCTCGTCCGCGCCCGTGTATTCGACCAGCACGCCGATGCGCGTGCCATGCAGGTACGCAGCGAGCTTGTTGGCGGTTTCGAAACGCGCGAAACGGCGGATCGAGAGGTTTTCGCCAATCTTGCCGACGAGTGCCGAACGCACTGCGTCAACCGTCGAGCCGTCGAGCGCCAGCGCCGACAGCGCGGCGACGTCAGCCGGGTTCTGCTTGACGACCAGCTCCGCGACCTTCTTCGAGAAACCGATGAAGTCGTCGTTCTTCGAAACGAAGTCGGTTTCGCAGTTCAGTTCGACGATCGCGCCGGCGCCGCCTTCGATGAACGAAGCGATCACGCCTTCAGCCGTGACACGCGAAGCGGCCTTGCTGGCCTTGTTGCCGAGCTTCACGCGCAGCAGTTCTTCGGCACGCGCCAGGTCGCCGTCGGCTTCCGTCAGCGCCTTCTTGCATTCCATCATCGGCGCATCGGTCTTCGCGCGCAGTTCTGCCACCATGCTTGCGGTAATTGCCGCCATCATTCGCTCCTTGAGTCTGTCTGGTACACGCCGCCCGCCTTTCGACGCGGCCGGCAGAAATTCGTTTCCGTCTGAGCCTGCGGTGAAACGCTTTTTTACAGCTGCTTCTACAGGGCTACGGTGCCGCTCATGTGACGCGGCGACGAAAGTCGCGGCTTAAAAAAAAGGGGCCTATGGAAAGCCCCCTTTTCTTGCCGGACACGGGGCAGCTTACGCCTCCGAATTGACCTCGACGAACTCGTCGTCGCCGTCGTTGCCGCGCACGGCTGCAACCACGTCGTTGACCGCGTTCGCACGGCCTTCGAGGATCGCGTCAGCCACGCCTTGCGTGTAGAGCGCAACGGCCTTGCTCGCGTCGTCGTTGCCCGGGATCACGTAATCGATGCCTTCCGGCGAGTGGTTCGTATCGACCACGGCGATCACGGGGATGCCCAGCTTGTTCGCTTCCGTCACGGCAATCTTGTGGTAGCCGACGTCGACCACGAAGATCGCGTCCGGAATGCCGCCCATGTCCTTCACGCCGCCGATCGACTTTTGCAGCTTGGCGATTTCGCGTTCGAACAGGAGCGCTTCCTTCTTGCTCATCTTCTCGAGCTCGCCCGCTTCCACGGCGGCTTCCATGTCCTTCAGGCGCTTGATCGAAACCTTCAGCGTCTTGAAGTTGGTCAGCATGCCGCCGAGCCAGCGCGCGTTCACGAACGGCATGCCAGCGCGCTGCGCTTCCTGGGCGATCGTGTCGCGCGATTGACGCTTCGTGCCGACGAACAGGATCGTGCCGCGGTTCGCTGCCAGCTGACGCACGTACTTCAGCGCGTCGTTGTACATCGGCAGCGTCTTTTCGAGGTTGATGATGTGAATCTTGTTGCGATGACCGAAGATGAAGGGGGCCATCTTCGGGTTCCAGAAGCGCGTTTGGTGACCGAAGTGGACACCGGCTTCCAGCATCTGGCGCATGGTAACTGCCATGTTTCAATTCTCCGCTAGGGTTTGGGTCTGAAGCCGGCTGCCGTATCGGTGCGCCCTCCCATTTCCGGAGATGGACGCGCCCGACACCCTGGGTGCGCCGGCTTGCGAGTGTGCTGCCTGAAGAAGATGCTTCCGAATGTTCTTCGCGCGCCCGCCAAAATCTGTTTTTGGCAAAGCGCTCCGCGGCAACGGCGGATCCAGTCGCCTGACCGACCTGGCCTGACCGACCTGACCACATCGACCTGGTCATATAGTTCGGCCTGCATAAATCCCGAAGATGAATTCGAAAGATATGGGAAGCGACTTAGCCAGCGAGTATAGCACGCAACCTGCCCCTTACTCAAGCCAGCTATTACCCGCGGAATACGGCGCATAAGACCGCGCATAAGCGCATGCCGGATTGCGAGCGCCTTCTCAAAAGTCAGCGACCGCAAGCATTAGGTGCGATAATTCAATATTCGACTGCATTTCCGGGCGCATACCATGGCCATTTCGATCAAGAACGAACAAGACATCGCGCAAATGCGCGTCGCCTGCCGGCTGGCGAGCGAGGTGCTCGATTACATCACGCCGTTCGTCACCGCGGGCGTGACGACGGGCGAACTCGACCGCCTGTGCCACGAATACATGACCAACGTGCAGGGCACGGTGCCCGCGCCGCTGAACTATCAGCCGCCGGGCTATCCGCCCTACCCGAAGGCGATCTGCACTTCCGTGAACGACGTGATCTGTCACGGTATTCCCGGCGACAAGGCGCTGAAGAACGGCGACGCGCTCAATATCGACATCACCGTCATCAAGGAAGGCTATTTCGGCGACACGAGCCGCATGTTCATCGTCGGCGAAGGCTCGATCCTCGCCAGGCGCCTCGTGCAGACCACTTATGAATGCATGTGGCTCGGCATCGACCAGGTGCGTCCCGGCGGCCATCTGGGCGATATCGGCCATGCCATTCAGCGCTACGCCGAAAGCCAGGGCTACAGCGTGGTGCGCGAATACTGCGGCCACGGCATCGGCACGGTGTTCCACGAGGACCCGCAGGTCCTGCACTACGGCCGCCCCGGCACCGGCATCGAACTCGTGCCCGGCATGATCTTCACCGTCGAGCCGATGATCAACGCCGGCCGCCGCGACATTCGCACCATGCCGGACCAGTGGACCGTCAAGACGAAGGACCGCAGTCTCTCGGCGCAGTGGGAGCACACGGTACTCGTGACCGAAACGGGCTACGAAGTGCTGACGGTCTCGGCGGGTACGCCCGCCAGGCCGGCCATCGTCGCGCAAATGGCGGGCACGGCGGCCTGACTGCCGGAAAAAGGCCGGGATGCGCTTCGTGGCGCGTTCCGGCGCAAAATAGACGCGATCGCAGAAGGCGGCCTGCGCCTCGGGCCCGTCCGTCAACGCGAGCGAGGCACGACATGCTGCCGGCGCCCGGCGCCCGGCGCGCGCAGCACGCAACACGCTGAGGCAGCCCGCAAGGCAGCCGACGCGCTAACTGACGAATCAACGCGGCCACCGGCCACCGCGAGGCCTGCCGCGCGCACGACCGGCCCCCTGCCCAACCACGCCAGACACGACCCGAGCCCATGAGCGTTCCCGCTGTCGCCGTTCCCGATACGTCGTCGCTGAAGTCCGACTACAAGGCCGCCAAGGCCCAGTTGCTCGAGCGTTTCAAGACCGCGACCAATGTCGACTCGCTGATGCGCGCCCTCGCCCGCACCACCGACGACACCTTGCGCCGCGCCTGGAACCTGTGCGAGCTGCCGGCCACGCTGGCGCTCGCGGCGGTGGGCGGCTTCGGGCGCGACGAGCTTGCGCCCTGGTCCGACGTCGATATCCTCGTGCTGCTGCCGGACGACGAGCCGCTCGCACCGCTCGAAGCACGCATCGAGCGGTTCATCGGCCTTGCGTGGGACCTCGGACTCGATATCGGCAGCAGCGTGCGCAGCGTCTCGCAATGCCTCGAAGAAGCCGCCAACGACGTCACCGTGCGCACGTCGCTCCTCGAGGCGCGCCGCATTACGGGCAGTGCGACGCTCTTCGGCGACTTCGCGCAGCGCTATCGCGACGCCATGGACCCGCGTGCGTTCTTCCAGGCGAAGGTGCTCGAAATGCGTCAGCGCCATGCGCGCTTCCAGGACACGCCCTATGCGCTCGAACCCAACGTCAAGGAAAGCCCCGGCGGCCTGCGCGACCTGCAGCTGATTCTCTGGATCACCGAAGCCGCCGCCTTCGGCAGCAGCTGGAAGGAGCTGGACCAGCGCGGTCTCATCACCGGGCGCGAAGCGCGCGAACTGCGCCGCAACGAGGCATTTCTCAAGGCGCTGCGCGCGCGCCTGCATGTGATCGCGGGCCGCCGCCAGGACATCCTCGTGTTCGACCTGCAGACGGCCGTGGCCGAAAGTTTCGGCTACAAGGCCAGCAGCGCGCGGCGTGCGAGCGAGCAGCTCATGCGCCGCTACTACTGGGCCGCGAAGGCGGTCACGCAGCTGTCCACCATCCTGATCCAGAATATCGAGGCGCAGCTCTTCCCGAGCACGAGCGGCATCACGCGCACGCTCTCCGGGCACTTCGTCGAGAAGCAGGGGATGCTGGAAATCGTCAGCGACGACGTGTTCGAACGCGAGCCGCACGCGATTCTCGAAGCGTTCCTGCTCTACGAGCAGGTGCCCGGCGTGAAGGGGCTGTCGGCGCGCACGCTGCGCGCGCTCTACAACGCGCGCGAGACCATGGATCAGCGCTGGCGCCGCGACCCGGAAAACCGCCGGCTCTTCATGGAGATCCTCAAGCAGCCGGCCGGCATCACGCACGCCATGCGGCTCATGAACCAGACGAGCGTACTCGGGCGCTATCTGTTGAACTTCCGCCGCATCGTCGGCCAGATGCAGCACGACCTGTATCACGTCTACACGGTCGATCAGCATATTCTGATGGTGCTGCGCAATATGCGCCGCTTCGCCGTGGCCGAGCATGCGCACGAGTATCCGTTCTGCAGCCAGCTCATCGCGAACTTCGAACGCCCGTGGGTGCTTTACGTCGCGGCGCTGTTCCACGACATCGCCAAGGGCCGCGGCGGGGACCATTCGCAGCTCGGCATGGCCGACGCGCGGCGCTTTTGCCGCGAGCACGACATCACGGGCGACGACGCGGATCTGGTCGTCTGGCTCGTCGAGCAGCACCTGACGATGAGCCAGGTCGCCCAGAAACAGGACATCACCGACCCCGAGGTCGTGAAGCGCTTCGCCGAGCTCGTCGGCACGGAGCGGCGTCTTTCGGCGCTCTACCTGCTGACGGTCGCCGATATCCGCGGCACAAGCCCGAAGGTCTGGAACAACTGGAAAGGCAAGCTGCTCGAAGACCTCTACCGCTCGACGCTCGCCGTGCTCGGCGGCGCCAAGCCCGACGCGCACTCGGAGCTCAAGACGCGCCAGGAGCTTGCGCTCGCGCTGCTGCGCCTCGAGACGGTGCCGGAGCACGCGCACCGCGCGCTCTGGGACAAGCTCGATGTCGGCTACTTCCTGCGCCACGACGCCGCCGACATCGCGTGGCAAACGCGCGTGCTCTATCGGCACGTCGAGGCGTCGGAGCCCGTCGTGCGGGCCCGCCCATCGCCGATCGGCGAGGCGCTGCAGGTGCTCGTCTACGCGCAGGACCGCCCCGACCTCTTCGCGACCATGTGCGCGTACTTCGATCGCAGCGGCCTGTCCGTGCTCGACGCGCGCGTGAGCACCACTCGCCACGGCTACGCGCTCGATAACTTCATCGTCGCCCAAACCGAGGGCGACGTGCATTACCGCGATATCGCGAACCTCGTCGAGCAGGAACTCGCGGCGCGCCTGAAGGCGACGGGCAATGCGCTGCCCGAGCCGTCGAAGGGCCGTCTCTCACGCCTGTCGCGGACCTTCCCGGTAACGCCGCGCGTCGACCTGCGGGCCGACGAGCGCGGCCAATACTACATCCTGTCCGTGTCGGCGAACGACCGGCCGGGCCTTCTCTATTCCATCGCGCGCGTGCTCGCGGAGCATCATGTCGGCGTCCATGCGGCGCGGATCAATACGCTCGGCGAACGCGTGGAAGACGTGTTTCTGCTCGACGGTTCGGGGCTCTCCGACAACCGCCGGCAGATTCACGTCGAAACCGAATTGCTGCGCGCGATCGCAGTGTGAATGACCCAAGCGAAATACCCAGATCCATGCGAGCCAAACTGACAGCCAAACATCCGCGCCCGACCACTCCGGAACGCGCCCCCGTCCGCCGCGGCAGCACGACCGCGCGCAAGCCGGCGCGGCCGGCAGAGGCGAGGCCAGTGGACGCTCGGCCGGCATCGGCTGCAAAGAAGACCTCGACGGGCAAGCCTGCGCGCGCCTCAGCCGAGCGCGCGACGCCTCGCGCTGGCGAGACGCGCCCGGGCGAGCGCCCGGCACGGCCAGCCGTGGCGCGTGAGCGCGACGGTTCGAGCCGTCCAGCGCGGCCTGGCCGCGAAGGCGGCTTCGGCGATGAGCGCCGGCCCGCCCGTCGCTCAGGCGATGAGACGCGTGGATTTGCGCGCGGTCGCGATGAAGGTGGCGAACGCCCATTCGCACGGCGCTCCGAAGGCGATGACCGCCGCCCTCCGCGCAGCCGCGAAGAAGGTGGCGGCCGGCCTTATGCGCGACGCTCCGAAGGCGATGACCGCCGCCCTCCCCGCAGCCGCGAAGAAGGTGGCGCCCGGCCTTACGCGCGACGCACCGAAGGCGACGACCGCCGACCGCCGCGCGGCCGCGAAGAAGGTAATGCGCGTCCCTTTGCGCGGCGCTCCGAAGGCGACGACCCCCGAACGCCGCGCAGCCGGGAAGAAGGTGGCGAGCGTCGCTTCGAGCGACGCTTCGAAGGCGATGACCGCCGCCCTCCTCGCAGCCGTGAAGAAGGCGGCGCCCGGCCTTACGCGCGACGTGCCGAAGGCGACGATCGCCGACCGCCGCGCGCCCGTGAAGAAGGCGGCGCCCGGCCTTACGCGCGACGCGCCGAAGGCGACGATCGCCGCCCGCCGCGCGCCCGTGAAGAAGGCGGCGCCCGGCCTTACGCGCGACGCGCCGAAGGCGATGATCGCCGCCCGCCGCGTACCCGTGAAGAAGGTGGCGAGCGTCGCTTCGAACGGCGCACCGAAAGCGACGATCGCCGTTTGCCGCGAAGCCGCGGCGAAGCTGGCGAGGGTCGCTTCGCGCGCCGCACGGACAGTGACGAGCGCCGCCCCGCACGCGCCCGCGACGAGAGAACGGAGCGCAGTTTCGCGCGCCCGGTGAAATCCGTCTCGCGCGACGACCGTGAAAGCGCCGCGCCGCGCGTACGCCGCAGCGTCGAAGAAAACGGAGGCGCCCGCAAGTCGGCCCGCCCCGTCAAGTCGGCCGAAAAGCCCCCGCGGCACACCGACGCCGCCGAATCTGCACCGCGCCGCACGCCGCGGGTGGAAGTCGACGGCGACAACACCCTGCGCCTGTCCAAGCGCATGTCCGAACTGGGCCTGTGCTCGCGCCGCGAAGCCGACGAATGGATCGAAAAAGGCTGGGTGTATGTGGACGGCGAAGTCGTCGACACGCTCGGCGCCAAGGTCACGCCGAATCAGCGTATCGAAGTCGATCCGGCGGCACTCGCCGCGCAGGCGCGCCAGGTGACGATCCTGCTGCACAAGCCCGTGGGCTACGTGTCGGGCCAGGCCGAGGACGGCTACGAGCCCGCCGCCACGCTCATCACCGGCGAGAATCATTGGGACGGCGACCACTCGGGCATCCGCTTCTCGGCGAAGCATCTGCGCACGCTGGCGCCGGCTGGCCGGCTCGACATCGACTCGACTGGCCTGCTCGTACTGACCCAGGACGGTCGCGTGGCCAAGCAGTTGATCGGCGAAAGCTCGGACATCGACAAGGAATACCTCGTGCGCGTCACCTACAACGACATCGAGACCGAAATCGACCAGCACTTCCCGCCCGAGTTGCTCGCGCGGCTGCGCCACGGGCTGTCGCTCGACGACGTGCCGCTCAAGCCCGCCCAGGTGAGCTGGCAAAACGGCGAGCAGTTGCGATTCGTGCTGCGCGAAGGCAAGAAGCGCCAGATCCGCCGCATGTGCGAACTGGTCGGCCTCAAGGTGGTGGGCCTCAAGCGTGTGCGCATGGGCCGCGTGCTGCTCGGCGCGCTGCCGCAGGGCCAATGGCGTTATCTGGCCGCCGACGAAGCGTTCTAAAGCCACATCCGGCCACATCGGCGCCTGGCGCCGCGCCGAATGAAAACGGGGGCCATCTGGCTCCCGTTTTTCTTGATGCTTCGATCTTCAGTCGTCGCTGTTCGGGTCGAGTTCCGGAAACAGAACGTCGGTAAAGCCGAACTTCGAGAAGTCGGTAATGCGCATGGGGTACAGCTTGCCGATGAGGTGATCGCATTCGTGCTGGACGACGCGCGCGTGGAAGCCCTCGGCCACCCGCTCGATGGGCGTGCCGTACTGATCGAAGCCGTTGTAGCGGATCATCGAGTAGCGGCTCACCGCGCCGCGCATGCCCGGCACCGAAAGACACCCCTCCCAGCCCTCTTCCATGTCGTGCGAGAGCGGATGGATGACCGGGTTGATGAGCACCGTTTGCGGCACGGCCGGCGCTTCGGGATAACGCTCGTTCTGTTCGAAACCGAAGATCACCACCTGCAGATCGACGCCGATCTGCGGGGCAGCCAGCCCCGCGCCGTTCGCCGCGTGCATGGTGTCGAACATATCGGCGATGAGTTCGTGCAGTTCGGGCGTATCGAAATGATCGACGGGCCTGGCAATGCTGAGCAGGCGCGGATCGCCCATCCTGAGAATTTCGCGAATCATGTCGTTTGCCCCTCCAGGAGCTTGCGCATTCCTTCTTCGTCGAGCACCGGCACGCCGAGTTCCTCGGCTTTTGCGAGCTTGCTGCCCGCGTCGGCGCCCGCCACCACGTAATCGGTCTTCTTCGACACCGAGCCGGCGACCTTCGCACCGGCCGCCTCCAGCCTCTCCTTCGCCTCGTCGCGCGAGAGCGTGGGCAGCGTGCCGGTGAGCACCACCGTCTTGCCGGCCAGCACGCCCACCGGCGCCTTCGGCGCGGGCGGACCTTCCGCCCATGTTACTTTGCCAGGCGCGCGCAGTTGCTCGATCACCGTGCGGTTATGCGCTTCCATAAAAAACTCGTGGATCGCGAGCGCGACGATAGGGCCCACATCATTGACTTCGAGCAATTCCTCGACCGACGCGTTCATGATTGGATCGAGCGAGCCGAAGTGCCTGGCAAGATCCTTGGCCGTCGATTCGCCCACGTGCCGGATACCGAGCGCGTAGATGAAGCGCGCAAGCGTCGTGGATTTGGCCTTCTCGAGCGAGTCGAGCAGGTTCTGCGCCGACTTGTCCGCCATGCGATCGAGCTGCGCGAGCGTGCCGAAGCCGAGATTGAAGAGATCGGCGGGCGTGCGCACGAGGTTCTGGTCGACCAGCTGGTCGATGATCTTCTCGCCCAGGCCGTCGATATCGAGCGCACGGCGCTGGGCGAAGTGCCAAAGCGCCTGCTTGCGCTGGGCCGGACAGAACAGACCGCCCGTGCAGCGTGCGATTGCCTCGTCGGGCAGCCGTTCGATGCGCGATCCGCAGACCGGGCACTCGGTCGGCATCACGAACTCGTGGGCGTTGGCCGGACGGCGGTCCATGAGCGCACTGACCACCTCGGGAATCACGTCGCCGGCGCGCCGCACGATCACCGTGTCGCCGATGCGGATGTCCTTGCGCCGCACTTCGTCTTCGTTGTGCAGCGTGGCGTTGGTCACCGTCGCGCCGCCGACGAACACCGGCTCGAGCCGCGCCACCGGCGTAATCGCGCCCGTGCGGCCCACCTGGACGTCGATGGCCAGCAGCTTCGTGAGCGCTTCCTGGGCCGGGAACTTGTGCGCGAGCGCAAAGCGCGGCGCACGCGAGACGAAGCCGAGCGCGTCCTGCTCGTCGCGGCGGTTCACCTTGTAGACCACGCCGTCGATGTCGTATGGCAGGCCATCGCGTTTCTCGCCCACGGCGCGGAAAAAGTCCAGCAGACCTTGCGCACCCTTCACGACCGCTCGCTCGGCATTGACCGGCAGGCCCATCTCCGCGTACCAGTCGAGCAGTTCGCTATGGGTGGCCGGCATCGGTTCGCCCTCGAGCACGCCGATGCCGTAAGCGAAAAACGAGAGCGGCCGCTGCGCCGTGATTCTCGGATCCAGCTGGCGCAGGCTGCCCGCCGCCGCGTTGCGCGGGTTAGCGAATTCCTTGTGGCCGGCCTCACGCTGACGCTGGTTCATGCGCTCGAAGTCGCGGCGGAACATCAGCACCTCGCCGCGCACGTCGAGCACCTTCGGCACGTGCTTACCCTTCAGCCGCAATGGCAGCGAGCGGATCGTGCGCACGTTCTCCGTGACGTTTTCGCCCGTCGCGCCGTCGCCGCGCGTGGACGCCTGGACGAACACCCCGTCGACATAGCGCAGCGAGATGGCCAGGCCGTCGAACTTCAGTTCAACGGCGTATTCGACCGCGCCGACTCCGGCACCCTCGATCTTGCCGAGCGCATCGGCCACGCGCTTGTCGAACGCCACGATGTCCTCGTCGGCGAAGCCGTTGTTGAGTGACAGCATCGGCACGTCGTGGACCACGGGCTCGAAGCCCCCGGCGACTTCGCCACCCACACGCTGAGTGGGCGAATCGGGAGTGATGAGCTCGGGATGCGCGGCCTCGATCTGCTGAAGTTCGCCGAACAGCTTGTCGTATTCCGCGTCGGGCAGCTCCGGCTGGTCGAGCACGTAGTAGGCGTGATTCGCACGCTCGAGTTCGGCGCGCAACCACACCGCGCGCTGCGCAGCGGTAGCTTCTTCGGGAGGACGGGCGGGAGTACGGACCATGCCTTGGGCAACTCGCTGTTGGGTTGATTTCGGACGTCAGATTATCTCAGGAAGCGGCGCGTGTCGCATCGGCTGAACGGCCAACTTCGGACCATCTTCGTGCGCCGCCGAACGGGCCTCGGCGAGGTCCTGGCCGAACGGCCAACGCTGCGACGGCCGCATTGACGCCCAAATCCAGTCATGCGGACCTGAGCGCACTGCAACACGCGTGCCGGCGTCCTCCATGCCGCATCGCCAGCACGCAAAAAAGGCGCGGCGCCTTTGCGGCGTCGCGCCTCGTCTGTTGGCCGCGTGCAGGCCTTGGGCGTTACTGGCTGAACAGTCGCCGCGTGGCCGGCGAGCCGGCCGGAATGCCGGCCTGCTCCAGCTTCGCATACAGCGTCATGAGTTGCTTGTCGATCGACTGCAACACCGATTCCGGCAGCGGCCGGCGCTGGTCGTCGACCACGCGCCCGCCAATGCGCTCGGCGAGCGACTTCGCGTAGTCGCACATCAGGCGGAACGGCAGGATGTCTTCGTCGGCCACGGGCACGTCGAGGATCAGCGTAATCAGTTCGCCGCCCTTGTACGTGAGATCGTCGCGCAGGAAGTTGGTGTCGCCGAACTGCAGCATGAAAACCGGGCTCTGCTTCGCGTCGAGCTTCACGAAACGCGTACCGTCACGCGAAAGCAGCAAGCCGTCCTGCGCAGCCACCGCCTGCACGTAGTTTGCCGACCACGGCGCGCCGTCCGACATCACGTTCACGGAAAGCTGTGCGTCGCATTGCGCCGCGAAGCCGTCCAGTTCGCGCGCCATGGCGACCGTCTCCATCATGTCCGGGAACTCGGGCGCGGCGTCGAGCGCGTCGGCAAACTGCTGCACGCCGGTCACGAATTCCGAGAACTCGAGCTCGTTGAGCGGGCCGTTGCGATTCGCGAGCTGCGCCGCCGCGCGCAGTTCCTCGTAGCGCACGCCGCTTTGGAGCAGCTCCCAACCGTCGCCGCCTTCGGGTTTGCCTTCGATGTGAACCGGCTTGCTGCCCGCGCGGCGCAGCCGCTGCGCAAACGGAATCACCCGCTCGCCCGCCACCGCTGCGCCCAGCCGGATCGGCACGATACAGTCGATGCGGCGGTCAACCACGGCGGGCGGGGCCGACGAGATCGTCGTGGCGGCCGGCATGACCGGCTCGATGCGCTCGGCTTCGTCGGCGTCGTCCTTCACGGATTGCGGGGCAGCCGCACTCGCAGCCGGCGCCTTGTCGGCATCCTCGTGCACACCGGATTCAGCTTCGGGAAAGCCGTTGGGTGTCGTCGTTTCGGCCTGGATGTCGGCCGGCGTGTCGAGCGGCGCCGCGGTCCCGAAACCCGGCTCCACGCGCCCGGCTTCCGCGCTGCCCGCGAGCGACGGCTCGCGGCGCGACGATGCATGCGCCGGTGCGATGAACGGGCCCGGCTCCTGGAACTCGTCGCGCTGCGTCGCTTCGACTGCCTCTTCGGGCATTGGGCGCGGCATGCGCCGGCGCACCCTCGCACCCTGCCACGCGTTGTACACCACCACGCCCCCGACTACCACGGCGCCCGCGCCGATCAACCCGAGAGTCAACTCGTCCATGCATGCTCCATCAGCAATTCTTTTTCGACGGCGCGCTCATTGCGCGCGCCGCTTCTCCGGCAAGCGCATTGCGCGCCGCGGCCGCCTCACCGACGGCGCCGCCGGCCACGCAACGCGTGCCGTCCGTTAGACCGAATTCTGGGCAAAACCCGCCGCAGTTTCCATGTCGACCGCGACGATGCGCGAAACGCCTTGCTCCTGCATCGTCACGCCAATGAGCTGCTGTGCCATCTCCATGGCGATCTTGTTGTGCGAAATGAACAGGAACTGTGTTTTGTCCGACATCGCGCGAACAAGGTTCGCGAAACGCTCGGTGTTCGCGTCGTCGAGCGGCGCGTCCACTTCGTCGAGCAGACAGAACGGCGCCGGGTTGAGCTGGAACATCGCGAACACGAGGGCCGTGGCCGTGAGCGCTTTCTCGCCGCCCGACAGCAGGTGGATCGTCGAATTCTTCTTGCCGGGCGGCTGCGCCATCACCTGCACGCCCGCGTCGAGAATCTCGTCGCCGGTCATGATGAGCTTCGCCTGGCCGCCGCCGAACAGGCGCGGGAACAGCTCGCCGAAATGACGGTTCACTTCGTCGAACGTGCCCTGCAGCAGCGTGCGCGTTTCCTGGTCGATCTTGCGGATGGCGTCTTCGAGCGTTTCGATCGCGCTCGTGAGGTCCGCCGACTGCGCGTCGAGGAAGGTCTTGCGCTCCTTCGCCGCGGCCAGTTCGTCGAGCGCGGCCATGTTCACGGGTCCGAGCGCCGCGATCGCGTTGTTGATGCGCGTGACTTCGCCTTGCAGGTACGACGGCTTCATATCCGCCGTGAGCTTTTCCTGCAGCGCGGCCTCGTCGACGCCCGCGGCCTGCAGTTGCTCGACGAACTGCTCGCCATTCAGCCGCGCGGCCTGTTCCTTCAGCTGAAGCTCGGTGATGCGCTCGCGCAGCGGCTGCAGCGCGCGCTCCGCGGCGAGGCGTGTTTCGTCGGCGGCGCGCAGCTTCGCCGTCAGGTCGTCGAGTTCGGCGCGCGCGGCGCGCAGCGTGTCTTCCTTCTGGGCGCGGATTTCCAGCGCATCCTGCAGGCCCGTGTGTGCGGTCTGCTCGTTGATCGTTTCCAGTTCGGCGCGCGCGTCTTCCAGCGACGCGGCCACGCGTTCGCCCTGATCGTGCGCGACCTGAATGTTGCGCCTGAATTCTTCGATGCGGTTCGCCATGTTGCGCGCGGCAAAGCGCGCGTCGGCCGCCGCGCGCTCGAGGTCGCGCGCCTCATTGCGCGCCGCGCCGAGTTCCTCGTCGAGCGCCTCGAAGGCGAGCTGGTTGTCCTCGAAGCGGGCCTGCAGCTCGGCGAGCTCCCCATCATGGCGCTCGAAGTTCGCTTCCGACTCCGCGCGCAACGCGCGCTGCTCTTCGATCTGCGTGCGGATCTCGTCGAGCTCTTCGCGGATCTGCGTACTGCGCGCGGTGTAGCGCTCATGCGCCTGGGTCAGCTTCAGCACGTCCATCTGCAGCGCGTGCACGCGCTGGGTCGCGCGCTCGGCCTGCTGACGCATATCCGTGAGCACCTGGGCGGCTTGCGTGTGCGCCGCTTCCGCGCGCACGACTGCCGTGCGTGCCTCGTCGGCGAGCAATGCTTGAGCGCGCACCTGGCGCTCGAGATTCCCGATTTCCTGCTGACGTGCGAGCATGCCGGCCTGCTCGGTGTCGGCGGCGTACAGCTGCACGCCCACGCGCGTTACCACGTGACCCGCCTTCACGACGAACGCACCGCTGCCCGGCAGTTGCGCGCGCTGGGCGAGCGCCTCGGCGAGGTCGTTGGCGACGTAGGTCGAGCCGAGCCATTCGGTGAGCACCGCGCGCAAGCCCGCATCGTCGATACGCACGAGCGAGAGCAGCGGCGTGAGGCCTGCCACTGCAGCGCTCGCCTGACCCGCGGCCGGCGGCGAGTAGAACGCAAGCTTCGCAGGCGGAGCGTCGCTCGCGAATGCCTTCACCCAGTCGAGGTTCGACACCTCGAGCGCGGCGAGCCGCTCGCGCAGCACCGATTCGAGCGCCGTTTCCCAACCCGCTTCGACATGCAGCTTCTTCCAGAGGCGCGGCAACGCACCCAGTTCGTGACGTTCGAGCCAAGGCTGGATCTTGCCTTCCGTCTGCACGTTTTCCTGCAACTGCTTGAGTGCGGCGAGACGGGCTTCGAACTGGTGGATCTGCGCATTTTCCGCCTGCACGCGCTCGTGCGCGGCGCGGCGCTGCGCGTCGAGGCGCGGCACCGTTTCCTGCGCGTCGGCGAGGCGCGCCTGCGCTTCGTGCAGGACTTCCTCCTGCTCGGCCAGCTGCATGCGCAACTCTTCGAGTTGAGCTTCGTCCGGTGCGTCGAGGCCGCCTTCCTCCGACTTCAGACGCTCGTGGCGCTGCTGAAGCTGCTGCAGCATCTGATCGGCGTTGCGCTGATGCGCGGCTTCGAGCTTGATGGCCTGCTCGGTGCGCGCGATGCCCGCGCGCTCGTCGTTCAATTGCCCCTGGGCATCGCGCCAGCGGTTTTCGAGCGTGGGCAGCGCTTCCTGCTTCGCCGCCGCCTCTTCCTCGGCCAGCGCCGCCTTTTCCTCGGCGACCGCCAGTTGCTCTTCGGCGTCTTCGATATCGTCCTGCGCCTTCTGCGCCTGGACTTGCCATTGCTCGCGCTGCGCCGTGAGCGCCGCGATCTGCGCCTGCACGCGGTTGCGCGACTCGACGATGAACTTGATCTCGGCTTCGAGGCGGCTCACCTCGGCGTTCGCTTCGTAAAGCGCGCCCTGCGCGCCCTGCATGGCGTCGCTTGCTGAGTAGTGGGCCACGCGCAGCGTTTCGAGCTGCGCTTCCACTTCGCGCAGCTGCGCGGTATGGCGCTCCAGGTCGATCTGTGCCTGCTCGATCGCGCGCTGCTGGCGTTGCTGCTCGCCCGCTGCCTCGTTCTTGCGCAGAAGCCACAGAAGGCGCTGCTTTTCCTCGCCCTCGGATTGCAGTTCGCGGAATTTCGTGGCGACGACCGCCTGGCCTTCGAGCTTTTCGAGGTTGCTGGACAGCTCGCGCACGATGTCTTCGACACGCGTAAGGTTCTCGCGCGTGTCATGCAGGCGGTTCTCGGTCTCGCGGCGGCGTTCCTTGTATTTCGAAACGCCCGCGGCTTCTTCGAGGAACACGCGCAGCTCTTCGGGCTTTGCCTCGATGATCCGCGCGATCATGCCCTGCCCGATGATCGCGTAGGCGCGCGGGCCGAGGCCCGTCCCCAGGAAAATGTCCTGGATATCGCGCCGGCGCGCCGGCAGGTTGTTGATGTAGTAGCTCGACGTGCCGTCGCGCGTGAGCACGCGCTTCACGGCGATCTCGGCATACTGGCCCCACTGGCCGGCGGCGCGGCCGTCCGCGTTGTCGAACACCAGTTCGACGCTCGCGCGGCTGCCCGGCTTGCGCGCGGTGGAACCGTTGAAGATGACGTCCTGCATCGACTCGCCGCGCAGCTCGGACGCCCGGGACTCACCCAGCACCCAGCGCACCGCGTCGATGATGTTGGATTTCCCACAGCCGTTTGGCCCGACCACCCCGACGAGTTGGCCCGGAACCTGGAAATGCGTGGGATCGACGAATGATTTGAAGCCAGCGAGTTTAATCGAGGTCAGACGCACGGCGATATCGCTGTTTGAATAGTGGTGAACGGGACCGCCCGCGCCATATGTCTCTCTCCGCCGCGCGCCACGTATCGATCGCGCGACGGCGGAGTGCGCACTGGCAGCCGCCACGGCTCGCCGTACGAACGCGCATGCGCGCGTGCGGCCGGCGGGAATCAGCGGCAATCATACCATCGCGCGCGCGCCATTCCGCGCGCGGGAAGGCCCTGGGCCCGTGCCGCCGCCTGCGCTGCCGCCGCCGTTGCTATCGCCGCCGCCGGGGCCGCTGCTGTCGGCGTCGTCCGCATCGTCGGTGCGGCTGGTGTCGGCGTGGGTCATGACGCTCGCGTCGGCGCTCGCGTGTGTGCCGCCCTTGCGCGCGTCCTGCGCCCGGTGCACCCAGCTCGACAGCAGGGAAGCAAGCACGATGCACGCGCCGCCCGCCCATTCGCGCGGGCCCGGCGTCTCGCCGGCGAAGAGCCACGACGTGAGCGCCGTCACGACGATCTCGAACAGCATGATGATCGAAGCGCGGTTCGCCGGCACCCGGGCAAGTCCGTACTGAACGAGCATGTTGTTGGTGCCGAGCACGATGCCGAGCGCGAGCACGAGCAGCACGACGCGCGCGAGGTGCTCGCCGGCCGGCGCAGCCGTCATCGGCTCGAAACAGGAGGTCAGCGCGCCGAATAGCGCCGCGCCCGCGAAGATCACGGCGGTGCGCATCTCCGGCTTCATGTGCGGCAGCACGCGGCTCGTCTTCACGACGAGGACGTTGCTCATCGCGAAACCCATGCCGCCGATCAGCCCCGCCCATTCGGCCGCGCTGGCGGGCAGCGGCACGCCGAGCCGCGGCGACCAGAGCATCAGCACCGCGCCCAGCAGCGAAAGCGCCGCAAGCGCGCCGCCCGCCCAGTTCAGGCGCTCGTGCAGGATGAAGTGCGCGAAGATCGCCGTCCACGCCGGGGTCAGATAAAAGAGCAGCAGTACGCGCATCACTTCGCCGTGGATCGCGCCCCACACGAACCCGACGTTGGTCACGCCCGCGGCGAGTCCGAGCATCGGCAGCACCCAGTGCCAGCGCACGCTCGCGAGCGAGCGCCAGCGCAGCACCAGCACGAAGAGGCAGCCGGCCGCGCTCGTTGCGGCGCTGGAGGCCGTGCCGGTGAGCCCGGCGGCCGCCAGCATGCGCAGCGGATACCAGACAAAACCCCAGACGGACGCGCCAATCATGATGGCGAGCGTCGGCCAGGCGGCGCGCAAGCTCGTGCCCTGGCTCATGGCTCGCGCCTGCCTTGGCGCTGCAACGCGTTCGCGGCACACGGGTCGTGGCCCGAAACGCCGTTCGAAGATTTCATGCTTTTCCTTTATTTCGTCGCCCGGCAAGCACCGGCGGCGAGCGCGCGGGATCCGGCCGGCGCCCGCAGCGGCGGCGGCGCCACGCTATAATCGACCGCTTGCAGCCGCAACGCCGCGCCGCGCGTCCGTGGTTTTCGCCCAGCGCGGTGCAACCGGCTCGCCGGCCCGCAGCGGCCACGCCAATCCTGCGCGCCGCGCCATCCGTCTTTTGCCCACGCCTGTCCAGCCTCAAGTGAATCCGCTACTCGACACCCTTCAGTCCTATCCCTTCGAAAAGCTGCGCGTGCTCTTCAAGGACGTCGCGCCGAACGCCGGCCTGCGCCACATCAGCTTCGGGATCGGCGAGCCGAAACACCCCACGCCCGCGCTGATCCGCGACGCCATCGTCGCTTCGCTCGACGGCCTCTCGTCGTACCCGGCCACGGCGGGCACCCCGGCGCTGCGCGAGTCGATTGCGAACTGGGTGAAGGCGCGCTACGGGCTGCCGGCGATCGATGCGAATACGGAAATCCTGCCCGTCTCCGGCTCGCGCGAGGCGCTGTTCGCGCTCGCGCAGGCCGTGATCGACCCGACAGCGGGCGCGAAGGACCCGGCAAAGCGGGCGATCGTACTCTGCCCGAACCCTTTCTACCAGATCTACGAAGGTGCCGCGCTGCTCGGCGGCGGCGAGCCGTACTTCGTGAACAGCGATCCGGCACGCAACTTCGCCTGCGACTATTCGCAGGTTCCCGCAGAAGTCTGGGCGCGCACGCAGCTGCTGTACGTGTGCTCGCCGGGCAATCCCACCGGCGCCGTGCTCACGCTCGACGACTGGCGCGAGCTGTTCGCGCTCTCCGAGCGCTACGGCTTCGTGATCGCCTCGGACGAGTGCTACTCGGAAATCTATTTCGACGAAGCGAATCCGCCGCTCGGCGGTCTCGAAGCGGCGCACAAGCTGGGCCGCGGCTTCGAGCGCCTCGTCATGCTGTCGAGCCTTTCGAAGCGCTCGAACGCGCCGGGCATGCGCTCGGGCTTCGTCGCCGGGGACGCCGCCATCCTCAAGCCGTTCCTGCTGTACCGCACCTATCACGGCGCTGCCTTGTCGCCGGTCTGGCAGTCCGCCAGCATCGCGGCCTGGGGCGACGAGGCGCACGTGCGCGAAAACCGCGCGAAATACGTGAAGAAGTTCTCGACCGTCACACCCATGCTCGCCGACGTGCTCGACGTGAAATTGCCCGACGCCGCGTTCTATCTCTGGGCCAACGTCGCTCGCACCGGCCTCACGGACACCGCGTTCGCCCAGCGCCTCTACGCCGACTATAATGTGACGGTTCTGCCCGGGTCGTACCTCGCACGCGAGGCGCACGGCACGAATCCGGGTAAAGACTTCGTGCGCATGGCGCTCGTCGCCGACGTCGAGGAGTGCATCGAGGGCGCGCAGCGCATCGTCGAGTTCTGCCGCTCGCTCAAACCGTAAAGCCTTCGCATGCGCGCCGGGGTCCCGCCCCTCGCGGCGCGCAACACCGCTTTCCACCATCAATCTCACGAAATCACCACCATGTCGCAACAACTTCAGCAGATCATCGACACCGCCTGGGAAAACCGCGCCGACTTTTCGCCCAAATCGGCCCCGAACGACGTGCGCGAAGCCGTCACCCACGTCATCGCCGAGCTGGATCGTGGCGCGCTGCGCTGCGCCGAGAAGAAGGACGGCGACTGGGTCGTCAACCAATGGGTGAAGAAGGCCGTGCTGCTGTCGTTCCGTCTGGAAGACAACGTCCCGATGCCCGCGGGCGGCTACAGCCAGTTCTACGACAAGGTGCCCTCGAAGTTCGCCGGTTACACGGCCGAAGACTTCGCCGCGGGGGGCTTTCGCGTCGTGCCGCCGGCCATCGCGCGCCGCGGCTCGTTCATCGCTAAGAACGTCGTGCTGATGCCGTCGTACACCAACATCGGCGCGTATGTCGATGAAGGCACGATGGTCGATACGTGGGCCACGGTCGGTTCGTGCGCGCAGATCGGCAAGAACGTGCACCTCTCGGGCGGCGTCGGCATCGGCGGCGTGCTGGAGCCGCTGCAGGCCAACCCGGTCATCATCGAAGACAACTGCTTCATCGGCGCGCGCTCGGAAGTCGTGGAAGGCGTGATCGTCGAAGAGAACTCGGTCATCTCGATGGGCGTGTACCTCGGCCAGTCGACCAGGATTTACGACCGCGAAACCGGCGAGGTCTCGTACGGCCGCATTCCGGCGGGCTCGGTCGTGGTCGCGGGCAATCTGCCCTCGAAGGACGGCTCGCACAGCCTGTATTGCGCCGTGATCGTCAAGAAGGTCGACGCTAAAACGCGCGCCAAGGTCGGCTTGAACGAGCTGCTGCGAGGCGACTGATGGCGAAGACCGCCAAGACCGTCGTCTACGGCATTCCGAACTGCGACACCGTGAAGAAGGCCCGAGTGTGGCTCGAAGAGCACGGCGTCGAGTTCGAGTTTCACGACTTCAAGAAGGCGGGCGTCTCGAATGCGCTCGTCCAGGACTGGCTCAAGGACGTCTCGCTCGATCAGCTCATCAACAAGCGCGGCACGACGTGGCGCGGCCTGTCGGACGTGCACAAGGCCGAAGCCGACACGACCGCCGGCGCGATCGCGCTGATGATCCACAAGCCGTCGATCATCAAGCGGCCCGTGGTCGTGGTGAATGGCCGCGTGAAGACGCTCGGCTTTTCCGCCGACCAGTATGCGGAGCTGTTCGCCTGAGCGCCGCATGAGACCGGTGCGCCCGGGCTGCTGCATGGCAAGGCGGGCGCACCGGTCATGACACGTTGTTGCCGGCACCTGCTCCATTAGCGGCGCCGGCATTTTTATTGAAAGTGGTCCTTTTATGTCCGCCACCCTCGCCCTTACCGAAGCCCTGATCGCGCGCGCGTCCGTCACGCCCGACGACCAGCACTGCCAGCGCATCATGACCGAGCGCCTCGCCGCGCTCGGCTTCGCGTGCGAAACGATCGAATCCAACGGCGTGACCAACCTGTGGGCCGTCAAGCGCGGCACCGCGGGCGCGCAAGGCCCGCTGCTCGCCTTCGCGGGCCATACCGACGTCGTGCCCACCGGCCCCATCGAGCAATGGAGTTCGCCGCCGTTCCAGCCCTCGCACCGCGACGGCATGCTCTATGGCCGCGGCGCCGCCGACATGAAGACCTCGCTCGCGGCGTTCGTGGTGGCGAGCGAAGAGTTCGTGGCGGCGCATCCGCAGCATCGCGGCGCCATCGCGTTCCTCATTACGAGCGACGAAGAAGGCCCGGCCACCGACGGCACCGTGAAGGTCGTCGAGGCGCTGCAGGCACGCGGCGAGAAAATGGATTACTGCATCGTGGGCGAGCCGACTTCGACGCATACGCTCGGCGACTGCGTGAAGAACGGCCGCCGCGGCTCGATGTCGGGCAAGCTCGTCGTGAAGGGCGTGCAGGGGCATATCGCCTACCCGCATCTCGCGAAAAACCCGGTGCATCTGCTGGCCCCCGCGCTCGCCGAACTCGTTGCCGAAAAGTGGGACGACGGCAACGATTACTTCCCGCCCACCACGTGGCAGGTGTCGAACCTGCACAGCGGCACGGGCGCGAGCAACGTGATTCCGGGCCACGCCGATGTGATGTTCAACTTCCGCTTCTCGACCGCGAGCACGGTGGAAGGTCTGCAAAAACGCGTCCACGCGATCCTCGACAAGCACGGCCTCGAATACGAGCTGCACTGGAGCGTGAGCGGCCTGCCCTTCCTCACGCCGAGGGGCGCGCTCTCGAACGCGCTCGAAAATGCGATCCACGACGAAACCGGCGTCACGACCGAACTTTCGACGACGGGTGGCACGTCCGATGGCCGCTTCATCGCGCGCATGTGTGAGCAGGTGGTGGAGTTCGGGCCACCGAACGCGAGCATCCACAAGATCGATGAGCATATCGAAGTAAAATTCATCGATCCGCTCAAGAACGTGTACCGCCGCGTGCTCGAACAGCTGATCGCCTGACCGGCCAACCGAATACGCTCTGGAGTCCAGAACATGACCCATCCGCTAGCCGCCACCTTTGCCACCGTTCGCGACCTGCTGCGCTACGGTGTCTCGCGCTTCTCGGCCGCGCAACTCGCGTTCGGCCACGGCTCGAGCAACGCCTACGACGAAGCCGCGTACCTGATTCTGCACACGCTGCATTTGCCGCTCGACCTGCTCGACCCGTTTCTCGACGCGCGCCTCACGAGTGAAGAAGTCGACAAGGTGCTCGGCGTGATCGAGCGCCGCGCGACCGACCGCGTGCCCGCGGCGTACATCACCCAGGAAGCGTGGATGCACGGCCTGCGTTTTTACGTGGATGAGCGCGTCATCGTGCCGCGCTCGTTCATTGGCGAGCTGCTCGCAGACGGTCTGCAGCCCTACGTGGAAGATCCCGAACAGGTCACCGCGGTGCTGGAGTTGTGCACCGGTTCGGCGAGCCTCGCGATTCTCGCGGCGCACGCGTTCCCGAACGCCGACATCGACGCCGTCGATCTGTCCGCGCCGGCCCTCGAAGTGGCGCGGCGCAACGTGCACGAACACGGCCTCGACGAGCGCATCGCCCTCTTCGAGGGCGACCTGTACGCGCCGCTGCCCGAGCGCCGCTACGACGTGATCATCACGAACCCGCCCTACGTCAACGCCGGCTCGATGCAGGCGCTGCCGCCCGAGTACCGCCACGAGCCGGAGATGGCGCTCGCGGGCGGCGCAGACGGCATGGACATCGTGCGCCGCATCATCAAGGACGCACGCAACTGGCTCACCGACGACGGCGTGCTGGTGGTCGAGATCGGCAACGAGCGCGAAAACGTGGAAGCGGCGTTCGGCGGCCTCGATCTCGTCTGGCTCTCGACGAGCGCCGGCGACGATCAGGTCTTCCTGATTCAGGCCTGCGATCTGCCGGTCTGATCGTCCTGCCCGCCTTGTCCGGACGAGGCGCGGCGCCCGTGCCCCGTGCCCCGTGTCTCGCTGTGCGCAGGACCGGAACGACAGCCGTCGCCACAGCGGGTTCGGTAAGATTGAGCCCTCCGGCCGTGCGCTTCCCGGCGCGGGCCGGCCCTGCGCCCGGCTGAAGGAGCGTCCCACGCGTCTATGCGATTCGACTGGTCACACCTCGGCACGCTGCTCGCGATCATCCATCTGCTTGGGCTGATCGCCGCGTGCCATGCCATCCTCAACACGCGCACCTCTCAGGGCGCGATTGCCTGGGCCGTCTCGCTCGCGACGATGCCCTACCTCACGCTCGTCCCGTATCTCTTTCTCGGCCGCAGCAAGTTCGCAGGCTATGCCGACGCGAGGCGCCTGCGCAACGAAACCTTGCGCTCGCGCGCCCACGCGCCCGACTGGGACACGCTCGTTTGCGCGGGCGAATGGCCGGCCGACGAACTGGGTGCGCGCGTGATCCGCACGTTCGCGCGCCTGGGCGGCATGCCGCTCGTGCCCGGCAACGCCGTGCGCACGCTCGTGAATGGCGACGCGACCTTCTCCGCCATCTTCGATGCGATCGAGCAAGCCCGGCACTACGTGATCGTGCAGTTCTTCATCGTGCGCGCCGACGCGCTCGGCGACATGCTCAAGGACGTGCTGCTCGACTGCGCAAAACGCGGCGTGCGCGCGTACCTTCTGTACGACAGCATCGGCTCGTTCGACCTGCCCGCCAGCTACGTGCACGAACTGCAGGACGGCGGCGTGGAAGTGCACCCGTTCTCCACGAAGCGCCACTTCGTCAACCGCTTCCAGCTCAACTTCCGCAACCACCGCAAGATCGTCGTGGTGGACGGCCAGCACGCATTCGTGGGCGGCCACAACGTGGGCATCGAATACCTGGGCGCGAATGCGCGCCTCTCGCCCTGGCGCGATACGCATATCGAACTGCGCGGACCCGCGGTTGCCAACGTGCAGTTCGCCTTCACCGAAGACTGGTACTGGGCCACCCAGCAGCTTCCCGGCTGCGAGCCGCCCACCGTCGTGCCGCGCGACGGCGACGACATGCACTGCCTGGTGTTGCCCACAGGTCCGGCCGACCGCCAGGAGACCTGCTCGCTCTTCTTCGTCGAGGCGATCAACGCCGCGAAAAAGCGCTTGTGGATCACCACGCCCTATCTCGTGCCCGACGAAGCCGTGTTCTCGGCGCTGCGCCTCGCCGCGCTGCGCGGCGTGGATGTACGTATCATGATCCCGAGCCGGCGCGACCATTACGTGGTGTTCGAGGCGTCCATGCTGTATGCCTTCGATGCCGTGCGCGCGGGCATCCGCATCTTTCGCTACAAGCCGGGCTTTTTGCACCAGAAGGTCGTGCTGATCGACGACGTGGCCGCGGCCATCGGCAGCGCGAATCTGGATAACCGGTCGTTTCGCCTGAACTTCGAGATCATGGTGCTCACTGTACACCGCGGCTTTGCGGCCGAAGTCGAAGCGATGCTGCTGCGCGACTTCGACGAGACGTTCGAGATCGATCGCAGCGAGTACCGCGATGCGCCCGCGTGGCGCAAGATCACGATGCATCTCGCGCGGCTCTTCGCGCCGATTCTCTAGCGCGCCTGTGCCGCCAGGCCAAGCTCAGAGCTGCTTTTCGATGTCCGCTGCGATCGCCTCGGGCCTGGTCATGGGCGCGTAGCGCTTCACCACGCTGCCGTTGCGGTCGACCAGAAATTTGGTGAAGTTCCACTTGATGCCTTCGAGCCCGAGGAGCCCCGGCGCTTCGCCCGTGAGCCAGCGATACAGCGGGTGCGCATTCGCCCCGTTCACGTCGATCTTCTCGAACATCGGGAAGGTGACGCCGTAGTTCTTCTCGCAGAAGCTGCCGATCTGCGCAGCGTCGCCGGGTTCCTGCTTGCCGAACTGGTTGCACGGAAAGCCGAGCACCGCGAGCCCGCGCGCGGCGTACTGGTCGTAGAGCTTTTGCAGGCCCGCGTACTGCGGCGTGAATCCGCATTCGCTCGCGGTGTTGACGATCAGGAGCACCTTGCCCGTATAGCGCTCGAGGCTCACCGGCTCGCCGCCGCCGAGCGGTTGCGCCGAAAACGAATAGATCGATGTCATCTGGCTCTCCCGTGGAAAAGCGCCAGTCTACGTGAGAAAGCGTGCAATTAGCACTCGACCAAATGGCTAGCCGTGCGGCCAATGCCGGCCGGTGCGCGCCCGGTCTGCGCGCCCCGGTCTGCGCGCCCCAGTCTAAAATAGCGCTTTCTTTCGTTTTCTTCCCGCCGGCGCCGTCGTGATCCGCTTCAACCAATTCAGTCTTGCCCGCGGCACCAAGCCGCTTTTCGAACAAACCTCGTTCACGCTGAACCCCGGTGAAAAGGTCGGTCTCATCGGCGCGAACGGCGCGGGCAAATCGACCCTGTTCGCCGTACTGCGCGGCGAACTGCACGCGGACGCCGGCGACTTCTCGCTGCCGCCGTCCTGGCGCATCGCGCACGTCGCACAGGAAACCCCGGCGGTCGAGCGCACGGCGCTCGACTACACGCTCGACGGCGACGCCGCGCTGCGCGAAATCGAGGCCCGCATCGCCGCGGCTTCGGCCGCGCACGACGGTGCGACCGAAGCCGAAGCGCACGGCGCCTTCGCCGACGCCGATGGCTACACCGCCCCCGCACGCGCCGAAGCGCTGCTGCTCGGCCTCGGCTTCACGCTCGAGCAAACGCGCCAGCCCGTAGCGAGCTTCTCGGGCGGCTGGCGCATGCGCCTGAACCTCGCGCAAGCGCTCATGTGCCGCTCCGATCTGCTGCTGCTCGACGAGCCCACGAACCATCTGGATCTGGACGCGATCGTCTGGCTCGAAGACTGGCTGCACCGCTATCCCGGCACGCTCGTCGTGATCTCGCACGACCGCGAATTCCTCGACTCGATCTGCAATGTCACGCTGCATCTGGAAAACCAGCAGATCAAGCGTTACGGCGGCAATTACTCGCAGTTCGAGATCCTGCGCGCGCAACAACTGGCGCTCCAGCAAAGCGCGTACGAAAAGCAGCAGCGCACCGTCGCGCACCTGCAAAGCTTCATCGACCGCTTCAAGGCCAAGGCCACCAAGGCGCGCCAGGCGCAAAGCCGCGTGAAGGCGCTGGAAAAGATGGAGTTGATCGCGCCCGCGCACGCGAGTTCGCCCTTCACCTTCGAGTTCCGCACACCCGACTCCGCGCCCAACCCCATGCTCGTGATGGAAGACGTGCGCTGCGGCTATCGGGCCGAGGACGGCAGCGAAACGCCCATCGTCGAACGCGTCACGCTCTCGATCCAGAACGGCCAGCGCATCGGCCTGCTCGGTGCGAACGGCCAGGGCAAGTCCACGCTCATCAAGACGCTCGCGGGCACGCTCGCGGCACTCTCCGGCGAGCTGCGCACGGGCAAGGGCCTGCAAATCGGCTATTTCGCGCAGCATCAACTCGAAACACTGCGCCCGGACGACTCGCCGCTCCAGCATCTCGCGCGCCTCGCGCCCGACACGCGCGAGCAGGAGCTGCGCGACTTCCTCGGCGGCTTCAACTTCCCCGGCGAGATGGCCACGGCGCCCATCGCGCCGTTCTCGGGCGGCGAGAAGGCACGCCTCGCGCTCGCGCTCATCATCTGGCAAAAGCCCAACCTCCTGCTGCTCGACGAGCCGACCAACCACCTCGACCTCGAAACGCGCCATGCGCTGACCATGGCGCTCGCGCAGTTCGAAGGCACGCTGATCCTCGTCTCACACGACCGGCATTTGCTGCGCGCCACGACCGATCAGTTCATGCTGGTGGCGAAGCATCGTCTGCAGCCGTTCGACGGCGACCTCGACGACTACCGCGACTGGCTGCTTCAACACGCGGCCGAGCAACGCGCAGCCCTCAAGGAGGCCGCTTCCGGCACGGCGAATGCGGCAAACGGCGCAAATGCCGCTGATGGCGTCAATCGCAGGGAACAACGCCGCCAGGAAGCGGAGCAGCGCCAGAAAGTTGCGCACCTGAAGAAGCCGTTACAGGCGAAAATCGGCAAGATCGAAAAGGAAATGGATGCGCTCAACAGCGAAAAGAGCACGCTCGATGCTTTCGTCGCGGATCCGGCGAGCTACGAACCGGAACGGAAGAGCCGCCTGACCGAAGCGATTCGCCGCCAGGCCGAAGTCGCCTCGCGCCTCGAAACGCTCGAAGCCGAATGGCTCGATGCGCACGAGGAACTCGAGCAGATCGGCTAGCGCTGCGCGGGATCACCATCGCGCCATCAGGCGCTTTTGCCAGGTATTTTCGCCAGGGAGTCACGAGTGTCGTCACCCGCCGCATTGCAGGGCCTTCGCGTACTGGATCTGACCCGCCTGCTGCCCGGGCCCGTGGCCACGTTGCGGCTAGCGGAAATGGGCGCCGATGTCCTGAAAATCGAGCCGCCCGGCGCGGGCGACGCGGCGCGCGTGATGATGCAAAGCGCCGTGGACGAAGTGGCCGCGCGCCCCGGTGCGTTCTATCGCCTCGTCAATCGCGGCAAGCGCGAGACGCGAGTCGACTTGAAGACCGAGAGCGGCCGCTCGGTGCTGCTCGCGCTCGCGCGCGACGCCGACGTGCTCGTCGAAAGTTTCCGGCCCGGTGTGATGGACCGCCTCGGCGTAGGCTGCGAGGCCTTGCGCAAGGTCAATCCGAAACTCGTCTACTGCGCGATCACGGGCTACGGCACGACCGGCCCGTTCGCCGGCCATCCGGGCCACGACATCAACTATGTCGCCTATTCGGGCGTGCTCGACCAATTGGCCGCGCGCGACGGCGTGCCGGTGCTGCCCAATTTCCAGATCGCCGACCTGCTAGGCGGCGCGCTCAGCGCGGTCACGCAGATTCTCGCGGCGCTTTGGCATGTGGCGCGCGGCGGCGAGGGCCGTTTCGTCGATGTTTCGATGACGCACGCGAGCTACGCGCACAACGTGGTCGCCCAGGTCGCGCTGGCCAACGACGACGCCGCGGCACTGCAGCCAGGCGGCGGCCTCCTCAACGGCGGCGTGCCCTGCTACAACCTCTATCGCACGCAGGACGGGCGGTGGCTCGCCGTCGGGGCGCTCGAGCTGAAGTTCTGGCAGACGCTGTGCCACGCCATTGGCCGCGACGACTGGGCCGAGCGCCACTGGAGTCTCGGTCAGGCGATCGGCGGCGCGGATGCCGCCGCGCTCACGCGCGAACTGGCGGCCATCATCGAGTCGGAATCGCTGCAGACCTGGATCGACCGCCTGGAGGCGATCGACACCTGCGTTTCGCCCGTCCTCACGCCAGGCGAGGCTTCGCGTCATCCCCTCTTCAATGCCGAGGTGCTGCAAGCCATGATGGACGAAATGACCGCACGGCAGACGCAGCCGGCAGCGCCCGGCATGCAGCCGGCGCCTTTTCAGCCAGGCGGTCAGGCGCCGGGCGCGCATTCCGTTCAACCCGCCCAGCCCGGCCAGGGCGCCGACACGTCGGGTGCGCCCGGCGGCAAAAAGCCTTTCACCTACGGCCCTTGGGGCTAGGGCCTGCGGCGTATGCCGCATCGCCCGTGAGCCCAATGAAAAATGGGCGCCTCGCAGCGCCCATGATTTCGTTTAGCGTCGCGGCAGTGTTTGCCGCGGCGACCGTTCGTCGTCGTACATCACGTACTTGCGGCCTTCCACGTGATGAGCGATGGTGCTGCGCACCTCCGCCGCCGTCACGTCTTCCGCCACGACGCGGCGCGAAATACGCCCGTCGCCATCGATCCACTCGACGATGCGGCACGTGCTGCCCCAAGGTTGCATGAGCGGCTCGGACACCCGGCAGCCGCGCACGACGATCGAACGACCGCCGAAGGACGTATCAGTCTGTTTCAAGTCGCTATCCCTTCCGCTCGACACGGGTTGAACATCGCGCCAAGGATAGGGAAATCACCGTCTGAAATGGTTACAGCCGGAACCAGGGTTGTTACTAATCATTACGCGCCAGTACAGGCCATCCGCACCTGCGCGGCGTGCTCAATCCAGTTCGCGCACGCGGTCGATCGCTTCTTCGAGACGCTCGACGGCCATCACCTGCAAACCATCGATCGGCTGTTTCGGCGCATTGGCGCGGGGAATCAGGGCGCATGAAAAACCCAGCTTCGCCGCTTCCTTCAGACGATCCTGGCCGCGCGGCGAGGGTCGGATCTCGCCCGCGAGACCGACTTCGCCAAAAACGATCAGACCCTTGGGCAACGCCTTGTTACGCATCGAAGAGTGGATGGCGAGCAGCACGGCGAGATCCGCGGCCGGCTCCGTGATTTTCACGCCGCCCACGGCGTTGAGGAATACATCCTGATCGAAACATGCAATGCCGGCGTGGCGATGCAGCACCGCCAGCAGCATGGCAAGCCGGTTTTGCTCGAGCCCGACGGCAAGACGCCGCGGATTCGGCACATGCGCCGTGTCGACGAGCGCCTGCACCTCGACGAGCAGCGGCCGCGACCCTTCCTGCGTCACGAGCACGCAGGAGCCGGGCACGCTCTGCTCGTGCTGCGAGAGAAAGAGCGCCGAGGGATTCGCCACGCCGCGCAGGCCCTTCTCGGTCATCGCGAACACGCCCAGCTCATTGACCGCGCCGAAGCGGTTCTTGAACGCGCGCACGAGCCGGAACGACGAATGCGTGTCGCCTTCGAAATACAGCACGGTATCGACGATGTGCTCGAGCACCCGTGGCCCCGCGAGGTTGCCCTCCTTCGTCACGTGGCCGACCATGATGATCGCCGTGCCCGACTGCTTCGCGATGCGCGTAAGCTGCGCCGCGCACTCGCGCACCTGCGCGACGGAGCCCGGCGCGGAAGTCAGCGCTTCGGAATAGATCGTCTGGATCGAGTCGATGACCGCGACGTCGGGCTTCTCGGCCTCGATCGTCGCCTGGATCTTTTCGAGCTGGATTTCGGCGAGCAGTTGCAGTTCGCTCGCCATGGAGCCGGCGTCGAGCAGCGATAATCGTTGCGCGCGCAACGCAATCTGCGCGGCCGATTCCTCACCGCTTACATATAGCGCGCGCCGCTGCGACGCGATCTGCGCGAGCGACTGCAGCAACAGCGTCGATTTGCCGATACCCGGGTCACCGCCGATCAGCACCACGCCGCCCGCCACGAGGCCACCGCCCAGCACGCGATCGAACTCGCCTACGCCGGTCGTGAAGCGCGGTACGTCGGAGGCCTCGATATCGGCGAGACGCCGCACCGGCGCGCGCTTCGCGAGCGACTGGAAGCGGTGTGAGCCCGCCGGTTCGGCAACGCCTTCCACCAGCGTGTTCCACGCGCCGCACGCGGGACACTGGCCTTGCCACTTGGGTGCCTGCCCGCCGCATTCGGTACACGTATACAGTGTCTTGACCTTCGCCATGCTCTTTGCCATGGCGTCATTCGGCCCGCACAGGAACACGCGGCGCGACGGCGCACATCAGCTCGTAGCCGATCGTGCCGCAGGCTTTCGCAACGTCGTCGATCGGCAGGTTGTTGCCCCACAGCTCCACGCGCGCGCCCACGCCCGCGCTGTGCACGGGTGTGAGATCGACGGTGAGCATGTCCATGGAGACGCGGCCCACCACGTGCGTGAGCACGCCATCGACGATCACTGGGGTGCCTTCGGGCGCGACGCGCGGATAGCCGTCGGCGTAACCGCACGCCACCACGCCGATGCGCATGGGCTTGCGCGCCGTGAAGATCGAGCCGTAGCCAACGGTCTGCCCTTCGGCGACGTGCTGCGTGGCGATGAGTTCGGACGCGAGCGTCATGGCCGGCTGCAGTCCTGTGCCTTCTAGCACCGAGGAGAAGCCCGAAGGCGAAGCGCCATAAAGAATGATGCCGGGGCGCACCCAGTCGAAATGCGTCGAAGGATGCCAGAGCGTGGCGGCCGAATTGGCGAGGCTGCGCGCGCCCGCAATGCCCTGTGCGCCGCGCTCGAACGTTTCCATCTGCTCGCTCACGCCGCGCGGTGTATCGGCGTTTGCAAAGTGCGTCATCAGCGTGATCTGGCCGATGCCGGCACAGGCACGCGCACGCTCCCATGCGGCGCGGTACTTCTCGGGCGTATAGCCGAGCCGGTTCATGCCGCTGTTCATCTTGAGCTGGACGTTCACCGGCTTCGACAGACGCGCCATTTCGAGCATGCGCATCTGCTCGTCGCTGTGCACGACGGTCGTGAGGCTGTAGCGGTCGATCACGTCGATGTCGGTGGGCCGGAAAAAACCCTCGAGCAGCAGGATCGGCCCCGCCCAGCCGAGTTCGCGCAGCTTCACGGCCTCCTCGAGGTCGAGCAGGCCGAAACCGTCGGTTGCGCGCAGGCCGGGAAACGCGCGCGCGAGCCCGTGCCCGTAGGCGTTGGCCTTCACCACAGCCCAGATTTTCGACTTTGGCGCGTACTTGCGGACGACGGCGAGGTTATTGGCGAGAGCGGCGGTGTGGATCGTTGCTGAGAGGGGGCGAGGCATGGGAGATTTTTTCGCAAAGACGCTTTCGAATCAGGATCTTACAGGGTGTTTTCAACGGCCCGCAGGCCCGCCCGACGGGCGCTCAAGGATTGTGCTAGTCCGAATGCACCTATTTTCGTGATATAAAGCCCTGCGCACAACCCATTTCGAACGTAATAAGCCCGGATGCCTCCCACCCGTCCGGGGCGGACGGACCGCAGCGAGGAAAGCATCGCATCAGATGAAAAAAGGCTTTTACACCATCATGGCCGCGCAGTTTTTTTCGTCGTTGGCCGACAATGCGCTCCTCATCGCTGCAATTGCACTGCTGAAAGACCTCCACGCTCCGAACTGGATGACGCCGCTGCTCAAGCTGTTCTTCGTCCTCTCCTACGTCGTTCTTGCCGCCTTTGTCGGCGCCTTCGCAGACTCCCGCCCCAAGGGCCGCGTGATGTTCATCACGAACACGATCAAGGTCGTGGGCTGCGCCATGATGCTGGCAGGCACCCACCCCTTGTTTGCCTATGGCGTAGTGGGCTTCGGCGCTGCGGCTTATTCGCCCGCCAAGTACGGCATCCTGACCGAGCTGCTGCCGCCTGAGCGCCTCGTCGCCGCCAACGGCTGGATCGAGGGCACGACTGTCGGCTCGATCATCCTCGGCACCGTACTCGGCGGCGCGTTGATCAGCCCCCACATCGCCTCCCATGTGCTTCGCCATACGCCCGCCGCGATCAGCACGCCCGCCGAAGCTGCGATGGTCGTCATCATGGTGATTTACGTGATCGCCGCCCTCTTCAATCTGCGCATTCCCGACACCGGCGCGCGCTACCCGCGCCAGCAGCACGGTGTCATCCGCCTCATCACCGATTTCGCCGACTGCTTCAACACGCTCTGGCACGACAAGCTCGGCCAGATCTCGCTCGCGGTCACGACGCTCTTCTGGGGCGCAGGCGCGACGCTCCAATTCATCGTGCTCAAGTGGGCCGAAGTCTCGCTCGGCATGTCGCTCTCCGAGGGCGCGGTGCTCCAGGCCGTGGTGGCCGTGGGTGTCGCAGCCGGCGCCATGATCGCGGCCGCGCGCGTGCCGCTGAAGAAGTCGCTCTCGGTGCTGCCGGTCGGCATCGTCATGGGTCTTGCCGTCATGCTCATGGCGTTCTACACGCGCCATCTCTTTCCGCCGCATTGGGGCGTGCATATCGGCCACATGCGCATTCCCGGCTACCTGATTTTCGCCTACCTCTTCCTCATGGTCGTGGGCGGCCTGTCCGGCTTCTTCGTCGTGCCGATGAACGCACTGCTTCAGCACCGCGGCCACGTGCTGCTCTCCGCCGGCCACTCCATCGCCGTGCAGAACTTCAACGAGAACCTCTCGGTGCTCGTGATGCTGTGCCTCTACGCCGTGCTCGTCTGGCTCGACGTGCCGGTGACCATCGTGATCGTGCTGTTCGGCACCTTTGTCTGTCTGATGATGTGGCTCGTGATGCGCCGCCACCAGGCGAATCAACGCTCGTTCGACTCGGTCGCGCTGATCGGCGAGAATCACAGGCATTGACGCTCGCGCCTGTGGGCCCACCGTCCGGCCGCCCCGTCTGCTGAATCGATCCTTTCCTGCGCACGCGCGAAGACATGCCGCGCGCGCCGCGCACCTGACGCTGCCATGACTTCACCGATATTCAACGTTCTCACGATCGCCGGCTCCGACTCGGGCGGCGGCGCGGGCATCCAGGCCGACCTCAAGGCGTTCTCCGCGCTCGGCGCCTACGGCGCGAGCGTCATCACGGCGCTCACCGCGCAGAACACGCGCGGCGTCACCGCGATCCACGCGCCCGACGCGGGATTCGTCACCGCGCAGCTCGACGCCGTGTTCGACGACATCCGCATCGACGCCGTGAAGATCGGCATGCTCGCCAACGCGGCAATCGTGCGCGCCGTCGCCGACGCGCTGCGCCGCCATCAGCCGGCGCGCGTCGTGCTCGATACCGTGATGATCTCGAAGAGCAATCACGCCCTGCTCGCGCCCGAAGCCGTCGCTGCGCTGCGTGAAGAACTGCTGCCGCTAGCGGGCGTCGTGACGCCGAACCTGCCGGAAGCCGCCGCGCTGCTCGGCGCGGCGCCCGCCGCCGACGAAGCCGCGATGGTCGAGCAAGGCGAAGCGCTGCGCGCACTCGGCCCGCAGGCGGTGCTGATGAAAGGCGGCCATCTGGCGAGCGCGGACAGCCCCGACTGGCTCATCGAAGCCGGCGGCACGCTGCGCCTGCCCGGCGCTCGCGTGCCGGTCGCGAATACGCACGGCACGGGCTGCACGCTCTCGTCTGCCATTGCCGCACTGTGGCCGCAGCGCGGGGCGCTCGCAACGGCCGTCGCCGAAGCCAAGCAGTACCTGACGGCGGCGCTCGTGGCCAGTGAGCGGCTCGACGTCGGTCATGGCGTCGGGCCCGTGCATCACTTCTGGCGCTGGTGGTGAGCGTGCTTGCGCGCGCTCATTGACGCGCAAATGCCGCGGCGCGCGCCGGCCAGTCGTCGGGAACGATGAAGCCGCGCGACTGTTCGCGGTAGTCGCCCGCGCTGTCGGCCGTGAATGCCGCGATCAGCGCGGGCTCGTCGGGACGGGTTAGCGCATCGACTAACGCGTCGGGATCGACGCCGGGCGCAGCCGCCAGCCTGCGCGGCGCGAGCCACGCGAGCCTCGGCAGCACGCTCCAGCCATGGGCCGCCTGCTGCCCGGCGAACACCGGCCAGTCGGAACGCGTCACCCACCAGCCGCGCGCATGATCTGCGGCCAGCTCGGGGGCGTCTTGCACGCGCGACGGCGCCGCCTCTCCCGCCCGGTAGAAAAGCCAGCCTTTCACGAACATCTGCGCGAGCCACTGGCCTTCGTAACCCAGCGAAGCGAATTCCTCGCGTGCGCTCAACCGCAGTTGACGGTCGCGCAGATGCGTGAGTTTCAGATCAAAGCGATCGCGCAGATTCGGCCCGACGAATTCGGCGAGCGATGCACGCGCGTCATCGCCCGGTCCTGCGTGCAGGTAGCACTTCACCGCCAGTTCCCAATGCAGACGCTCGCCGGCGCGCGTGTGCACGAGAAAATCGCATTCGCCGAGCGTGAGTCCCGCACGCCGCAGCGGCACGTTCTGCGCGACGAGCTGCGCCGCCGGTCCATGCGCGAGAAACCATCCCAGCAAGTTTTCGGCATAGCGGCCAAGGCGGTGCGTCGGCGCGGCCATGAGCGCTGCGTGCAGATGCGCCGGATCGCGATCGAGTTGCGCGAGCCAGTCACGCGTAGCGCGCGCTTCGCCGGCATCGGCGCACCATTGCGCGAGCGGTGCGAGCGGTGGTTGTGCACGCAACAGATCGGCGCTGAAAAGCAGCCACGCGAGATCACGCACGGCCGGATCGGCGAGGCGATCGATGATGTCGTCGATTGCGCCTGCACCGGCGGGGCGCTCCAATCCGGTCTCGTCTTGCGAGCCGCCGTCGCCCCCGGCACATTGCGCACCGGACACGTCCGCGGGCCGCGCGGCGTTCATCGCCCGCCGCCGGACGCCGCCCGCCAGGTGTCGCGCGCGAGACAGAGGTCAGCCCAGGCCTTCGCCTTGTCGTGCAGGCTGCGCAGCAAATACGCCGGGTGATAGGTGACGATGACGGGCACGCCCTCGTACGCATGGACGCGTCCGCGCAGCGACGCGATGCTGCCGTCGGTCTTGAGCAGGCTTTGCGCCGCGAAACGCCCGAGCGCGACGATGATCTTCGGCTTCACGAGCGCCACCTGACGCTGCAGATACGGCTCGCAGCGCGCGACCTCGTCGGGCTCCGGATTACGGTTGCCGGGCGGCCGGCACTTGATCACGTTAGCGATATAGACGTTCTCGCCGCGCGCGAGCGAGAGCGCGTGCAGCATGTTGTCGAGCAGCTTGCCAGCCTGGCCGACGAAGGGCTCGCCCTGGCGGTCCTCGTTCTCGCCGGGCGCTTCGCCGATCAACATCCAGTCGGCCTCGCGATCGCCCACGCCGAACACGGTGTTGGTGCGCTTCTCGCACAGGCGGCAGCGCGTGCACGAAGCCACGCGTTCGGCGAGCGCGTCCCAGTCGAGCGTCGCGACGTCGTTGCGCGGTGCGCCGCCAGCCTGAGCCGGCTCGGGGTCGTGTGGCAGAACCGGCTCGGCCGCAGCGTCGAACCAGGCGAAATCTTCGTCGGTGAGGGGCGGCGGCTCGTCGGATCCATGCGGTGCGGGCCGCGATGGCGAAGCGGCGCGCGCAACGGGTTGTGGCTGCGGCGCAGCGACAGGACGTGTCGGTTGCGCCACCGGGGCCGCCGGCGCTTCGGCTTCGGCTTCGGCTTCGGCTTCGGCTTCGGCTTCGGCTTCGGCTTCGGCTTCGGCTTCGGCTTCGGCTTCGGCTTCGGCTTCGGCTTCGGCTTCGGCGCGTGTCGACGCGGGCGACGGCGCAGCGGTTTCATCTTCGCGAGCCGCTTCGAGCGGCGCTATCACCCGCGCCCCTTTGCGCACCCAGCGCGGCGCGAGCCCAAGCTCCTCCAGCGCGATCTCATCGAGCGGCATCCGCGCCCTCCCCTGCAAAAGAAAAACGCATCACCAGTGCATCCTCGCGGCTGTGATGCCTCGCCGGATAGTAGTTCTTGCGGCGGCCGATCGTGACGAAGCCGAACTGTTCATACAACCGGATTGCCCGGTGATTCGAAGGCCGGACTTCGAGCAGCAGCCCTTCGAGACCCTGCGTGCGCGCAATCCGTACCGCCTCGCGCAGCATCGCGAGCCCCGCGCCCGCGCCCTGCGCCGGCGGCGCAACGCACAGATTCAGCAGATGCATCTCGTCGACCACGGGCATCAGCACGCAATAGCCGATCAGCGTGCCGGTGACGTGGCGCATGCATAGCCCGTAGTAGCCGTTGCGCAGCGAATCCTCGAAATTGCCGCGCGACCACGGAAACTCATACGCGGAACGCTCGACGAACGCGACTTCGTCCAGATCGCTTTCGGTCATCGGCGACAGGTAGCGGTCGGTCATGAGCACGCCGCTCATTGCGCGCCCTCGCCACCTGCGCCGCCGTGGGCCGCAGCCTTCGCGGCAAGCCGCTCGGCCGTGGTCTGGGCGACCTTGTTGCGCACGTATTCGGGCGCGGCCTGGTCCGCCGCTTGCGTGCGGCCCGCGCGATACGCGCGCAACGCCGCGTGCGCCAGCGGCAACGCGTGCGGGAGCGCCTCGGCATCGATCGTGCGCGCGGCGGCGGCGGCCGTCAGGCGCGCGCCGAACGCGGCGGCGGCGTTGCCCGCCAGCGTGAACGGCACGTCGGGCGCGGCGATGTACTCCGGCGAGTCGAGCGATGCTCCCTGCAGCGTGCGCCAGTCGCCGGCTGCGGCGTCCCACGCGTAGTCGGCCCAGTAGGCTTCGTCCATGCGCGCATCGAGTGCGGCCAGCACGCGGGTCGCGGCGGGATCGCGCAGCCGCGCGCTCTCCGCGCACACGAGCAGCGTGCCTACGGGCACCACCGGGATATCGAGGCCGAACGCGAGCCCTTGAGCGACGCCCGTCGCCGTGCGCAGCCCGGTGAAGGAGCCTGGGCCCGCGCCGAACGCGATCGCGTCGCAGTCGGCGAGCGTGAGGCCGGCTTCGTCGAGCAATTCGCCAATGGCCGGCAGCAGCCGCGTGCTGGAGACGGCGCCCGTGGCTTCGTGGCGCACCCAGACGCTGACTTCCGCGCGCGACGCGAAGACAGTCCCGGCGCCAGTGGAGGGGGAACGATCGGCGCCGCCGGGGGCGACGCGAAGCAGCGCGACCGAGCAATATTCGGTCGAAGTATCGAGGGCAAGCAACACAGTTTCGGTCATGAGCGCTATTGTAATGCCCCGCCCCAGGGCTCTCGCGAACTGGCGCATGCGCAGGCGTCATGGCCTCTTCCGGCTCCCCATGCCCGGCGCGAGTGGAGGAATCGCTCCAGCTTTTCCGGGGTTTGCGCTGCTACCATCGGCGCGCTGACCTGAACCACCATGCGGAGGAAACCACCATGAGCGACCTGAACACCCAGTTCGCCCAAGCCCAGCAGGACGTGCAGCAACTGCCGGAGCGCCCCGGCAATCTGACGCTGCTGCGGCTGTACGCACTCTTCAAGCAGGCCACCGAAGGCGACGTGCACGGCGACAAGCCCGGCTTCACCGATATCGTCGGCAAGTACAAGTACGAAGCGTGGGCCGCGCTGCAAGGCACCGCGCAGGAAACAGCGAGGCAGCAGTACGTCGAACTCGTCGAATCGCTCAAGAGCGGCTCCACGAGTTGAACCGGTTGCAACGGAAAAGGCGCGCGTGACGGCGGCGGGCCTGCCCCGCCGGCCGCGTCACGCCGCCGCATCCATACCCTCACGGTGCATCGCTCTGGCGCGCCGCAACAAAACGAGATATACTGCACGCTGCGTTGCGCTCCGGTCGCTCGTTCGATCAGCGCGACGCCTCGTAGCGTTAAGCTCCAATCCAGTTTAGAACCTGTCCCCTCCTGCCGTGGCCCTGTTTTTGGGCCGTCAAGTATCAGGCTGGCGACTGGCCAATCCCGGCTCAAGTCGCACCCAAAACAGCTTCTAACGAAAAATCCGCCATTGTGGGCGGATTGCCCCCGTTTTTCGATTTGTTCGCACAATCCGACGACTTGGGTATGCCGATTGGCGCCGACGTTCTATTTCCTGTGTAACAAGGATTTTCATGACTTCGAGCAATACCCAAAGCCCCCTGGACGCAATCGCCGATCAGGCCCTCGGCCTTTCCGCCGCCGCCGACGCTTCCGCTGAAGCCCCCGCGCAGGCCGCCGATGCGACCGACGGTTCGGCATTCGCGTCGCTCGGTCTGTCGCCGGAGATCGTCTCCGCGCTGATCGCAGCGGGCTACAAGGCCCCGACGCCCGTGCAGGAACGCGCCATTCCTGCCGCTATCGCCGGCCGCGACCTGCTGGTCTCGAGCCCGACCGGTTCGGGCAAGACCGCAGCGTTCATGCTGCCCGCCATCGAGCGCTTCGCGCAGCTCCAGAAGACCCAGGCCGCGCAGCCGCGCGAGCCGCGTCCGCAAGGCGCGAATGGCCAGCAAGGCGATCGCCGCCAGCGCCGTCCGCAACCGGTGGCACGCCCGGGTCTGCTCGTCCTCACGCCCACGCGCGAACTCGCCATGCAGGTGACCACGGCCGCTTCGACGTACGGCAAGCATCTGCGCCGTCTGCGCACGGTCAGCATTCTCGGCGGCGTGGCGTACGGCCAGCAGCTGATGCTGCTCGCGAAGAACCCCGAGATTCTCGTGGCGACGCCGGGCCGTCTGCTCGACCACCTCGAACGCGGCCGCATCGACCTGTCCGAACTCAAGATGCTCGTGCTCGACGAAGCCGACCGCATGCTCGACATGGGCTTCATCGACGACATCGACACGATCGTCGCCGCGACGCCCGAAACGCGTCAGACGATGCTGTTCTCGGCCACGCTCGACGGCAAGATCGCTTCGATCACCGGCCGCCTGCTGAAGGATCCCGAGCGTATCGAGATCGTGCGCAAGGTCGAGGCGAACTCGAACATCGCGCAGACCGTGCACTACGTGGACGACCGCGATCACAAGGATCGTCTGCTCGACCACCTGCTGCGCGACTCGAGCCTCGACCAGGCCGTCGTGTTCACGGCCACCAAGATGGACGCCGACCAACTCGCCGGCAAGCTCGCCGACGCCGGCTTCGAAAGCGCCGCGCTGCACGGCGACCTGCCGCAAGGCGCGCGTAACCGCACGATCCGTGCGCTGCGCGAGCGCCGCGTGCGCGTGCTCGTCGCGACCGACGTCGCGGCGCGCGGCATCGACATCCCCGGCATCACGCACGTCTTCAACTACGACCTGCCGAAGTTCGCCGAAGACTACGTGCACCGTATCGGCCGTACCGGCCGCGCGGGGCGCTCGGGGGTGGCAGTGAGCCTCGTGCATCACGCCGAACAAGGCGCGCTCAAGCGCATCGAGCGCTTCGTGCGCTCGCCGCTGCCCGTGAACGTCGTGGAAGGTTTCGAGCCGCGCAAGGCGCCGCCGGCCAACCGCGGCTTCGGCGGCCGCGGCCGTCCGGGTGGCGGCAATGGCGGCGGCCGGCGCTTCGGCAACGGTAACGGCAAGCCGGGTGGCTACGGCGCCCGTGGCGGCAACGGCGGCGACCGTAACGGCAACAGCTGGGGCAACAAGCCGGAAGGCTCGCGCGGCGGCTACGGCGCCCGCGAAGGCGGCTACGGTTCGCGTGAAGGCGGCTTCGGCGGCGGCTCGCGCGGCGGCGAAGGCAACCGTGGCGGCTACGGCCAGCAACGCGAAGGCTACGGCCGCTCGCGCGAAGGCGGTGGCGGTTACGGCGCGCGCCGTAACGACGGCCCGCGTGGCGCACGTCGCGACAGCTAAATCAGCCAGAGCGGCGCGTGGCGCGGCCTTCGAGCCGCCCCGCCGCCGCAGCGAAATGCTCAGGACCGGTGCTCAGGCACCGGTCTTTTTTTATCTCCGCGCAGATTTCACGATACGAAAAATTTTTTTGCTTCGTAAAAAATTGTGCTGCGTGGCACAAAGGGAGCGATTGCGAGATGGAAAATAGCGTTTCACATTACAGAAGAAACAACATAAGTAGTTGATTTAATTTAAATAAAAAATCTCGAAAAAGCCCGTTACCGGTCTGTTGCCAGTCGATCGATTTGCCTAGACTCTTATATAAGAGTTCGCGAAACGAAACGCCCAAACCCAGAACCCCGGCGTCTGCGTTTCGCGAGATTCAGCGGTTCAGCCGTTTCGTTTCAGCGATCCACTTATCAGGCAAACGAAGGAGCCCACCATGTCGACCCGTCAACAGCAAGCTCAGCAACTCCAGCAGCAGTGGGAAACCGATCCGCGCTGGAAGGGCATCAGGCGCAACTACACGGCCGAAGACGTGGTGCGCCTGCGCGGCTCGGTCCAGCCTGAGCACACGCTCGCGAAGAACGGCGCCGAAAAGCTCTGGAAAGGCGTGAACACCGAGCCGTTCATCAACGCACTCGGTGCGCTCACGGGCAACCAGGCCATGCAGCAAGTGAAGGCCGGCCTCAAGGCGATCTATCTCTCGGGCTGGCAGGTCGCAGGCGACGCCAACCTCGCCGGGGAAATGTACCCGGACCAGTCGCTCTACCCTGCCAACTCGGTGCCGCAAGTCGTCAAGCGCATCAACAACACGCTCACGCGCGCCGACCAGATCCAGTGGTCCGAAGGCAAGAACCCCGGCGACGAAGGCTACGTGGATTACTTCCAGCCGATCGTGGCCGACGCGGAGGCCGGCTTCGGCGGCGTGCTCAACGCGTTCGAACTGATGAAAGCGATGATCGAAGCAGGCGCGGCGGGCGTGCACTTCGAAGACCAGCTCGCCTCGGTGAAGAAGTGCGGCCACATGGGCGGCAAGGTGCTCGTGCCGACGCGCGAGAACATCGCCAAGCTCACGGCCGCCCGTCTGGCCGCCGACGTCTGCGGCGTGCCGACCGTCCTGCTCGCCCGCACCGACGCGGAAGCCGCCGACCTCGTCACCTCCGACATCGACGACAACGACCGCCCGTTCCTCACCGGCGAGCGCACCGTGGAAGGCTTCTTCCGCACGAAGAACGGCCTCGGGCAGGCCATCTCGCGCGGTCTGGCCTACGCGCCGTACGCCGACATGATCTGGTGCGAAACGGGCAAGCCGGATCTGGAGTTCGCGAAGAAGTTCGCCGAAGCGATCCACAAGCAGTTCCCGGGCAAGCTGCTCTCGTACAACTGCTCGCCGTCGTTCAACTGGAAGAAGAACCTCGACGACGCGACGATCGCCCGGTTCCAGCGCGAGCTGGGGGCGATGGGCTACAAATTCCAGTTCATCACGCTCGCGGGCTTCCACTCGCTCAACTACTCGATGTTCAACCTCGCGCACGGCTATGCACGCCAGAACATGAGCGCGTTCGTGGAACTCCAGCAGGCCGAGTTCGCCGCCGCCGAGAAGGGCTTCACCGCCGTGAAGCATCAGCGCGAAGTGGGCACCGGCTACTTCGACGCCGTGACGCAGACGGTCGAGCGCGAAGCCTCGACCACGGCGCTGCACGGTTCGACGGAAGACGAACAGTTCTTCGACAAGAAGGTGGCGTAAGACCACCGGCAGCAACGGCGGTGCGAGCCGCCGCGCTCGAACAGGCAGCCGGCACGCGTACCTTGGCGGGGCGCGCCGGCCGCTTGCCGGTGCGGCCCGCACGCATGCCGCAGGGCGTTCAGGGAGGAGGCGGTAGAGGACACAGGCCGCGCGTGCTGGACAGAATCCGGTCCGCGGCTCGCCCAGCCAACGCACCGGGCGGGCATGGCCTTGTGACTCATCGGGAATCCAGAGGAAAGCTGCAGCTAGCGATACACGATCACCGGAATCTTCGTATGGGTGAGCACGCGCTGCGTTTCGCTGCCGATCAGCAGGCTGCCGAGCCCGCGACGCCCGTGCGAGGCCATGAAGATGACGTCGCAGCCGCCCGTTTCAGCGGCTTCGATGATGCCGAGATACGGCGATGGATGCACGCTCGTGCGGCTGTCGCAGATCACGCCGACGCTGCGTGCCGCCGCCTCGATTTCGTCCAGATGCACGCGCGCCTCTCGCTCACTGCGCGTCTGGAAGTCGCCTGGCGGCTCGATCACCACGTCGGCGTAAGGCGAGTATGGATATTGCGGCAGGCACGCGTAGGCGGTGACGCGCGCGCCCACGGTGCTGGCGAGGTCGATCGCGCCGTCGATCGCCTTTTTCGACAGTTCCGAACCATCCGTCGGAACAAGGATGTGCTTGAACATGGCGCGCTCCGTGGTCTATCGGATTACGGGCAAGTCAAGGGTGAAGACGCGGGGCAAAAACTCAGCTGGCGTCTCGCGCGGGCGGGCGCCTCTACCCTCAGGTCGATTGTAGTGCGCGAAAAATCCATGCAAGACGTGCGTGCGGGTCATCCCGGATATCGGAAACACGCACAGCGCCCTATTCCCAGTAACCGGGCTGACCGTAGGTATGCTTGAGATAGTCGAGAAAAAGGCGCACGCGCAGCGGCAAATGGCGGCGCTGTGCAAACACGGCGTGAATGCCGATGGGCGGCGCAGCGAACGCGTCGAGCACGGTCACGAGCCGGCCCGCCGCGATGTCCTCGCCGACTTCCCACCACGAGCGCCACGCCAGACCGTGGCCCGCGAGACACCACTCGTGCAGCACGGCGCCGTCCGAGCATTCCATCGTGCCCGCCACGCGGATCGACACCACTTTGCCCGCCTGCTGGAACGCCCAGCCGCGCTGCTGGTTCAGGCTCGCGCCGAAGGCGAGGCAGTTATGGCGCGCGAGGTCGGCGGGCGTTTCGGGCTCGCCGCGGCGCGACAGATAGGCAGGTGCCGCCACGCACACGCGCCGGTTCTCGCCGAGCTTGAGCGACACGAGGGACGAATCGGCCAGTTCGCCGAGGCGCACGGCGCAGTCGAAGCCTTCGTTCACGAGGTCGACGATCCGGTCCGAAAGATCGAGCGCGATGCTCACGTCCGGATGCGCGAGCGTGAAATCGGGCACGAGCGGCGCGACATGGCGACGCCCGAAGCCGGCCGGCGCGGACACGCGCAGGTGCCCGCTCGCTTTCACACCGCCCTCGGACACGCTCGCCTCGGCGTTCTGCATGTCGTGAATGATGCGCTGGCAGTCCTCGAGGAACGCCGATCCTTCGAACGTGAGCGTGATGCGCCGCGTGGTGCGCACGAGCAGTTTCACGCCGAGGCGCTCTTCGAGCGCATCGATGCGCCGGCCGATGATGGCGGGCGCCACGCCCTCGACCTGGGCGGCGGCGGAAAGGCTGCCCTTGGCGGCAACGGCAACGAAAGTTTCGATCTGTTTGAAGCGGTCCATCGGCAGACACTGCGCGCACAGGGCGACAGAAACAGTGGAAAAGACAAGGCAGGCCGACAGATTAGGTGGGTAAAAGTAAAAGATCAAGTGATCAATCCTGCCTTTTTCAGTCATGCGACTCATGAATACAATCGACCTCGACCTCTGAATACGGAGTGCAAGGCTATGTCGGCCACAACGACACCCTCAACGACACGCTTTCCCAAGGCAGTGATCTTCGACGCGTACGGCACGCTTTTCGACGTGCATTCGGTCGTCGCCGCCGCCGAGCAGATGTTCCCCGGCCAGGGGGAAGCGCTCTCGCAGCTCTGGCGCGCGAAGCAGATCGAGTACACGCAGCTGCGCACGCTTTCCGACCCGGCCGGCGCGCGCTACCGCCCGTTCTGGGACATCACGCTCGACGCGCTGCGTTACGCTGCGCGCCGCCTGAACCTGGCGCTCACGGGCGCGGGCGAAAAGCGTCTCATGGACGAATACGCCTGCCTTTCGGCGTTCCCCGACGTGCTGCCCGCGCTGCGCCGCCTGCGTGAGCCACGCGAAGACGGCACGCGCACGGGCCTTGCGATCCTCTCGAACGGCAACCCGCAGATGCTCGACATCGCCGTGAAGAGCGCCGGCATGAGCGGCCTCTTCGACTACGTGCTATCGGTCGACGCCGTGCGCGCCTACAAGCCGGCCGCCGCCGCGTATTCGCTCGGCACGCACGCTTTCGGCGCCGCGCCATGCGACCTGGTGTTCGTGTCGTCGAACGGCTGGGACGCCGCGGGCGCCGGCTGGTTCGGCTACACCACATTCTGGATCAACCGCCAGCGACTGCCCGCCGAGGAACTCGGCGTGGCGCCGCATGGCACCGGCGGCGGCATGGCAGAACTCGCCGCCTTTCTCGAAACCGCTGCGCCGGAACGGCAAAGCCGCCCTCGCCCCAGCCCGGGCGCGTGACGGACGCGCCGCTCGCCGCAGCCACAACAACCACACATTCACACTCTGACCGACCAAGGAGCAAGCAAATGGCGAACACTTTGCAACTGCCGCAAGGCATGCAGATCACGGCTGACATCCAGCCCGGCTTCGAAACGATACTCACGCCCGAAGCGCTCGAACTCGTCGCAAAGCTGCATCGCGCGTTCGAGCCGCGCCGCCAGGAACTGCTGAAGGCACGCGTCGAGCGCACGAAGCGCCTCGACGCCGGCGAGCGCCCCGACTTTCTTGCCGATACGAAATCGATCCGCGAAGGCGACTGGAAGATCGCGGCGCTGCCGAAGGATCTGGAATGCCGGCGCGTGGAAATCACCGGCCCGGTCGAGCGCAAGATGATCATCAACGCGCTGAACTCGGGCGCCGATTCGTACATGACCGACTTCGAGGACTCGAACTCGCCGAACTGGGAAAACCAGATCGTCGGCCAGCTCAACCTGAAGGACGCCGTGCGCCGCACGATCTCGCTGGAACAGAACGGCAAGACCTACAGGCTCAACGAGAAGATCGCCACGCTGATCGTGCGTCCGCGCGGTTGGCACCTCGACGAAAAGCACGTGACGGTGGACGGTCAGCGTGTGTCGGGCGGCATCTTCGACTTCGCGCTCTATCTCTTCCACAACGCGAAGGAACTGATTTCGCGCGGCAGCGGCCCGTACTTCTATCTGCCGAAGATGGAAAGCCACCTGGAAGCGCGTCTGTGGAACGACGTCTTCGTTGCGGCGCAGGAGGGCGTGGGCATCCCGCGCGGCACGATCCGCGCGACGGTGCTGGTCGAAACGATCCTCGCCGCGTTCGAGATGGACGAAATCCTCTATGAACTGCGCGAGCACAGCTCGGGCCTAAACGCCGGCCGCTGGGACTACATCTTCTCGGCCATCAAGAAGTTCAAGAACGACAAGGACTTCTGTCTTGCCGACCGCGCGCAGATCACGATGACGGTGCCGTTCATGCGCGCCTATGCGCTCGAACTGCTCAAGACCTGCCACAAGCGCAACGCGCCGGCCATCGGCGGCATGAGCGCGCTCATCCCGATCAAGAACGACGCGGCCGCCAACGACAAGGCCATGGGCGGCGTGCGCTCCGACAAGGCGCGTGACGCAACGGACGGCTACGACGGCGGCTGGGTTGCGCACCCGGGCCTCGTGCCCATCGCGATGGAAGAGTTCGTGAAGGTGCTCGGCGACAAGCCGAACCAGATCGGCAAGCAGCGCGCCGACGTGAACGTCGCGAGCAAGGACCTGCTCGACTTCCGCCCGGAAGCGCCGATCACCGAGACGGGCCTGCGCAACAACATCAACGTGGGCATCCACTACCTCGGCTCCTGGCTCGCGGGCAATGGCTGCGTGCCGATCCACAACCTGATGGAAGACGCGGCGACCGCCGAGATCTCGCGCTCGCAGGTGTGGCAGTGGATCCGCTCGCCCAAGGGCAAGCTCGAAGACGGCCGCAAGGTCACGGCCGAACTCGTACGCGAACTGATCCCGCAGGAGCTGGACAAGGTGAAGGCGTCGGTCGGCGGCGACACGAAGCCGTACGAGCGCGCCGCGCAGATCTTCGAGCAGATGTCGACGTCGGAAAACTTCGTCGAGTTCCTGACGCTGCCGCTGTACGAAGAGATCTAATCGTTCTGCATGTCTAACGGATAGCCGATGAAAAAGGCCCGGCGGGAATGAGCCCGCCGGGCCTTCGTGCTTTTCATGCACCGCTTCCCGAACGATCAGCGCGTGCGCCGATGCGCGACCCAGTCGCCGCCTGCGATCTCGGGGCGCCCTGCAACGGCCGCGGACGCAACCGGATAGTAGAGGCAAGCGATGCGCTCGCCGTGCACCTCGATATCCACTTCCGCCGAAACAAAGAGACCATCGGCACCCGGATAAACCTGTTCGATTTCGTCGAGCACGGCGAGGAGCGCGTCGTCGATTTCGTAGACGTCGCCGACGACCGTCGATCGCGCATCCGCCGACCCGGCCACCATCCCGGGATAGCTGCCGAAATCGAAGAGCCGACCGGCGAGCGTAGTGAGACCGAGGTGACGCGGGCGGGCAATCGCGTTGCTATCCGCCGCGAGGTTGATGTCGTTGATCTCGCCCGCGCGCAGCGTGCCGTAGACGAACACGTATTTCATGGCATGGATCTCCTTCAGGGCGACTTGCGCCACACGAGCACACTGTCGATTCGCCCACATTATGCCCGGCCATAAAGACGTGCGGCCCAGGCCCGCGAGCGCGAGACGTCTACAATGGGTGCACTAGTCGCCAAATCCGCCGCCGAACTCGTCGCCGAATCCGCCCCCTGCCCGTCATGCCCGAGGATCTGCCCCGCTTCGCACGCAACGGCGCGCCGCCGCGCGCCGAACTCGTCGATATCCCGCCCGAGTTCGCGCCGACCCCCACGCACCCTGTGCGCGTGCGCTCGCGGCCCATGCCGGCGGGGGTCTGCATCGCGCAGCACACGCATGCGTGGGCGCAACTCGCCTACTCGTCGCGCGGCGTGCTGCGCATGGCGACGCCCGGCACCACGTGGATGGTGCCGCCCTCGCGCGCGATCTGGGTGCCGCCTCACATCACGCATGAAGTGGCGATCGTCGAGGACGCGTTCCTGCGCACGCTCTACGTAGACGAATCGGTGATTCCGCCCGGCCTCGACGCGTGCCGCGTGGTCGAAGTCTCAGGCCTCCTGCGCGAGACGATCGCGGCCCTCGACGAGCGCGGCCTTCCCGCCGCGCGCGAGCGCCTGCTCGGCGCGCTGGCGCTCGACGAGATCACGCGCTCGGCGCCGCTGCCGCTCGCCGTGCCGATGCCGGAGGAAAAGCGCCTGCGCGCGCTGTGCGAAGCGCTGCTCGCCGACCCGGCGGGACCCGGCTCGCTCGAGTACTGGGCCGCCCACATAGGCGCGAGCACGCGCACGATCGCGCGGCTCTTTCGCCAGGAGCTTGGGGTGAGCTTTTCGCAATGGCGGCAGCAGGCGATTCTCGCGCGCGCGATCCCGCTGCTCAATCAGGGACGCCCGATGGCCGTCGTGGCGCAGGAACTCGGCTATCAGAGCCAGAGTGCGTTTTCGGCGATGTTTCGCCGCGCCTTCGGCGAGAGCCCGCGCGCCTTCATCGCGCGCGGCACGGGCGATCGCGACGAGGACGAACCGGAAGATTCCGTGGCCGCCGGGCGCGACGACAACACAGGTTGAGCGGGAGCGGCCAGGGTCAGACGAGCCGCGTCATGTGGCGAATCGAGCCGAGACGCGCAAGCCTCGGCCCCGCCACGCGATAACCCATGCGCAGATAAAGACGTGCGGCCGGATTGTCGACGAACACGCGCAGCTGCAGTTCGCGCAGGCCGCGCTCGCGGGCCCACTGGTGCGAGATGTCGAGCAGGAACGTGCCGGCGCCATTGCCTCGATATCCCTGTGCGATCTGCACGTCGCGAATGTGCAGCGAGTCGCCCTCCTGCGTCACGCGCAGCACGCCAATAGCCTCGCCGTCGAGTTCGAGGATGAAGTTCTCCGACTCGCGATAGCTCGCCAGAAAGAGATCGCCGCGCCAGACGAGGTGATGCCGCAGATAGTAGCCACCCATGTTGTTGCGCGTGAGCGTCTCCGCGAACTCGAAATCGTCCATGGTGGCGCGGCGCAACTGAAACGGCGAGGGAATGTCGTTCGGTGCGAACATGTCGGCAAGCGAGGAAACCGGGTTTCGACAACGCTACGATAACGCGCGGCCGCAAGCAATCGCAGATTGTCCGTACGGCAAACGAAACGACGGTTGGGGGTGCCAAGCGTGAGAAACGTCTGCGGAAAAGAAAAAGCCCGTTGGACGTATCCAACGGGCTTCGTTCTGGCGGAGCGGACGGGACTCGAACCCGCGACCCCCGGCGTGACAGGCCGGTATTCTAACCGACTGAACTACCGCTCCAGCTTGCTGCTCACA
>NZ_BBJH01000018.1 GCF_000739775.1 Paraburkholderia heleia NBRC 101817
TAACATGGATCGGACGATCACGTCCATAGTAGTAAAGTCTGTCGAAAGAAACGTGATCGATGACCCATTGTGCGACTTCGTCCATCGCTTCGTCCTCTACAATAAAATCGCATGCCGCTCCTCCGCGGTCGCATAATGGCTTTCCGCTAGCAGCATGTTCACAGCTTGCGTGCTGATCGAGCTTCGGAGCAATGCGACTGCGAATCTGCCTGGTTAGCTGAGGGGACGCGAAACCATAGGTGAGGCGAATCGGGCCGAAGTATTCCATGATGGGATCGAGCACATTGACGACGAGCTCGTGTAGCGCATTGTATGTCGCGGGATTAAGCGGTAAGTTGCGCATTCCGAGTTGCTTTCGGGTTTCGCCGCATTCAATCAGTGCCCGATAGGTAAGCCTTGCTCCGCACAGATCGTCGAGGTCTGGAATTGAAGAACTTGGTTCGACCCGGGAGCCGTTGATACAAAGTCGGTGTGCCTCTAGATGTTGTGCCAGCGCTTCGACGCTTGGGCCGAACTCTCGGATGCCCGGAACCCCTATGCACTCAAGTGCTTCGTCAAGGGCCACCTGCTCTGCGTAACCGGGATACTCTTCATGCAAATAGAGACTCTTGCGGTACAGCAACGGCATCGGGTACTGCTTGCTTCCATATTCAAAGATGTCGTAATCGAGCTTCCGCAAATTGACCTTAATCCTGCGACGCAGCCGCGGGAGCGGAGCCGTGTCAAAGTCTTCGTATTCCATTAGAGTAAGTTTGCCGGACTCAATATGAATTTTAATCAGTTGAACTTCACTCATAGAGTCCCACAGTCTAAGACCACACGATACATAGACGCGCAGCACCACCGGCAACCGTTCCACAAGGGATACATGCAACTGGAGCGAATGGGTGCCATCCAGATATCCAAGACCGGCAGAGGAAGCCTGCTGACAGGCCTCAAGAATCTTGATGGGGCGTGCCGCCTCTTGCAGCAAGCGGAGGCCTGCATCTTGCGCAGCCTGATAACTCCCGAAGAAGGCTTTGATGTCGAGTTGAAGTCGACGCTCCAGATTCCGATACGGAGGTCGACTATTGAATTGCTGAACAGCAAGTATCAGAGAGAGGTCGTCCGTGCGTATGCGAGCGGCAGAACCCAACAGTGTCTGATCAAAGTGAATTGGAAGCTTGCGTAGCGCTCGATTCAGACTGCCGAACCGTTCGAGAGTGTTCGCCAGCTCAGGAATTTCATCCGGCTCCGGGTGACGCCCGAGCTCCAATGTCGTCGCCCAAAGCGGGGCGAGATGGGCCCTTTCCTGGGCGACGTGCACTTCCGAACGTGACGGTAGTTGGTCGGCGGCACACGCCGGACGAGCGAGTCTAGACCGGGTGCTTTGGACTTGGATCAGCGTGCGTGCCAGACCGCAACGTCGATAGCGCGCCGCCGTGAAGCGCTGTTCTGCATCGGATGTGGCGAATACGAACGCGATACCAGGGCCGACCATAAAGACATCGCGGTGAAGTACGAGCTCTAGGTAGTCGCGCAATTCGGCTTGCGAAAAATACTTCTGAAAAGTATTTCGCGAAGTCAGCAAGCCGTCCCGATATGGCTTTCCGGTGGCGTCGCCGGTATTCAACATAACGCTTACGCAAAGTACGGTCTTCGCAAGAGCGAAAGCTTTGGCTAGCGCTTCGACCCGCTCTACTGGGTCCTCGATAACGTTGATTACAAAGCCGAGGTTGACAGCATCTGCCTCTCTCTGCGGTTCATCTGGGCGAAAGTGGGGATCCCATCCGGCCGCCGATACGCCGATGCTCTTTAACGTGGTGATATCTCCACCCCTCCCGCATCCGTAGTCAAAAAAACTTTGCCCCGCGTCGAGAAATCCATGTCTTTGCAAGAGCTGAACAGGTGTGGATATCACGGAGCGGGAGAGTGCGGTGAGATGTCGGAAAACCGTGCCGCTCTCGGGTAAATCGTGTAGCTCGTCATCGGTGAGTACGTCGTTTCCTACGGGCACGAGGCAGTGACCGACTGTCGTTAGCCCCTTCTGCTGAAGGAGTCTCTGCCAATTCATCGCGAACCCAATCGTCGTTGTATTGTCAAATAAACCGATGGCCTCGGCCGACGATGTCAAATCGGCCCAAATGGCGTAACTTGGATGGCCTTCGCCTACCAGTAGCTCTTTTCTGTGCAGAATCGGAGGATTCAGAGAATCGCGATAATGGCGAACGGAAGCTGGTTGCTGAGCACCATCAGGGAAAACCCATGACGACGCCAGTGCAGGAAACGGGACATCGAAAAAATCTGGATAGTGCAGAAGTGTTACGCGACTCGTACGAACGTTGTATTTCGCGACATTGGGAATGTCACATACATCTGGCGGCATTGCGCCGATCGCTGTCTCGATCCTTGATCGGATCTTCGAGTCCTCGACCTGCGCCAAAGCGTCTAGGTGAACGTAGAATTCGTCGGCTACTCTTTTGCCAAGAGAACGCATAACTGGTCTCCGTACGAAGAGGAAACGGGGCTACCATCGTGCAGTATCTCTCGCGCGAGACGGAATTACGCCCGCGCGCCAGAGCCTTCTCGTGCAGTAGCCATCGTAGATGGATCAGTCGCTGAGAGCAATTTGCTCCGGCGAGTGTCCGCGCGGGCGCGAAACGTAGTTTGCGATTAATGGCGTATCCCGGTCAACTGACGGGAGCTTGTTCCGCGTAGGTGCCAGGCTGAAGGCAACTTCCCGGGACAGCGACGTCGCTTAGAGGTAAGTCCAGGCTGGTCGGACGTACGCTGTAGTACCAAAAGCAGTCAGTGTTAAGACGGGCCAGCTTCAATAGTTACGGCGGCGACCAATCGAGAGAGAATCCCTGGACGTAGGCTTGTGCATACAGCGCCTCTAGGGTTTTCTCGAGACCGCTTGAACTATAGTGAGCAAGCTGGGTGAGGTAGAGCGTGATTCATTTCCCGAGTTCGGAGCCCGCCAATAGAGCTTGCCAGCAATCTGTCATGCATCAAATTATTCTAAGAAAGATTATTTAGATAAAGGCAATGTCGTTTTCTTGCACTCCGATTTTCAGTAAAATGAATTAATCGATCAACGTTCAATCCCGCGAGGAACGAATGTGAAAGATGAAAAGTTTTTCCGCGAGCTCGGAGAGCGAATTGCTAGCGCGCGCAGAGCACATGGCATAACCCAGCAACAGTTGGCCGAAGCACTCGGAATCGCCCAGCAAACGCTGGCTCACTGCGAAGGCGGGCGCTCGCGTGTGCCGGTATCCATGTTGCCAACGTTAGCGGAACTACTGACGTTCACTTTCGACGAGCTGCTGGGCAACTCGGACGCACCATCGCAGAACAGGTCTAGCTCGATGTCTCGCTTACAGCAGCAAATCTTGGAAATCGAGCAACTACCCAAAACCAAACAGCAGCTCGTCTCACAAATGTTGGACACCGTGCTAGCCCAAGCACAGAAGTAGAAGGAGCCTCAAAGCAGTAAACGAAGCGCGGGCCGTGAGTGTAACCAGCACCCACAGCCCGCTGACCAAAACCAACTCATACTGGGAGTTGACCATGGCTAACGCCAATCTTAATGCATCACACGCCCATCCCGAGCGCCGGGTAACCATTCAGCAGTCCTGGCGGTACCGTAAGCCCACCTCGCGGGCAAGATACGACCCGCCGCTGTACCCCTGCTCAAGCTATCCGGCTGCTGGCTAGAACTTGCAGGTTTTGAAGCAGGCCAGCGCGTAAGGATCACGGTGGAAGACAAGAGGCTGGTGATCACCCCGGACTGATCCACCCGTCAGACCGAAGCCCGCACCACTCGAAGAAGGCCACGAACCCAAAAGGCTCGTGGCCTTCATGCCTTCCATACCACCCATGCAGATCTTTTTTGAAAGACTGGATCCAAAAATCCACCCGTAGTAACCTGCCTCACAACCGCGACAAACCCGCAACCCAAAGCGACGACCTACTGCATCGCACAAAAATGCCTGCCATCAGCGTCCGCACCACCCCCGGCCTGGCCTTGACCGCCGAAGAAGAGGCCTACCGCTTCCTCCTTGAGGCCATCATCGAAGGCCGCTACGCCGCGGGCCAACGCATCGTCGCCGAAACGGTTGCCGAACAGCTCTCAATGAGCCGCATGCCGGTGCGCGCGGCGTTAAAACGACTGCACACAGAAGGCCTGATCATCCAGCGCCCCAACCGCGGCGCCATCGTCCGCGGCCTGACCGTGGAAGAAGTCCAGGACATCTTCGACATGCGCATCGCACTTGAATGCCTGGCCATGCGCGTCGCCGCCCCGCGTTGCACCGAAGCGCACCTCACCAGGCTCCAGCGCCTGCTGGAAGACATGGACGCCTGCGTAGGCGACACCGACACCTGGGTCCAACGCCACTGCGCGTTCCACGAATACCTGTGCGAAATCAGCGGCCGCACGCGCCTCTACCAGCAAATCCACTCGCTCTACACGCTAATCGAAGGCCCCATGCGCCTGTGGATCGAACAAGCCACATTCAGACGCAAACGCGCACGCGACGCCCACCAGATCCTCATCACAGCGCTGCGCACCCGCGACCCCGCGCAAGCCGAGCAGGCGTTGCGCGAGCACCTCGAATCCACCGTTCCCCAGATCGTCACGTTCCTCGAATCGCCCGCGTCACGAGCGTGACGCCTCGGCGTCCTAACTGTCGTCGTCCCTCACTCTCAGCCAGGAGTCTCTCGATGTCAGCAAAACAGTCCAAGCGTCTTCGTTTCGCCGCCTGCGCAGGCTTCGCGCTCCTCGCACAGGTTGTGGGAACCTCCGCGGCGCAGGCCGCCGATCTGGGTCTCGTGAAAGGCGGCACGCTCACCTACTGTTCGAGCATGGACGCGCCGCCGCTCGCGTCCTACGACGAGAATCAGCAGCCGCGCGGCTTCTCGGTCGACGTGGCGCAAGACATCGCGAAGCAGCTCGGCAATCTCAAGGTCGAGTGGAAGGTCATGTCGTTCAGCGGGCAGATTCCGGCGCTGCAGGCGAAGCAATGCGATCTCATCATCGGCCAGCTCTTCGACAAACCCGAGCGCCGCCAGATCATCGACATCGTCGACTACATGTACTCGAGCCAGTCGATCATGGTGCCGCACGGCAACCCGCGCCACGTGCGCTCGCTCGACGATCTCTCGGGCTTGAAGGTCGCGGTGCTCAACGGCACGACCATCGGCACGCTGCTCGACAAGGAGAACGAGAAGCTCAAGGCTGCGGGCAAGCCGCCCATGAACGTCGTTGTCTATAGTTCGGACGCCGATGCATTTCAGGCCTTCCGTCTGAATCAGGTCGATGCCTACGGCACCACGTCGGAAAGCGCCGCGCACTTCCAGCAGGTTTCGGGCGACATGTTCGTGGCGGCGGTGCCCGCTTTCAATCGCATCGCAACCGGCATTGGCGCGCGCAAGGGCGAGCCGCTTTCGCCCGCCGTGGCAAAGGCCGTGGCCGATCTTGTGAAGAGCGACCGCTACGGCAAGATGCTCGCCACCTGGAAGCTCGAAAACGATCGCCTGTGAGCGCGGGGTGACGCCATGAATTTCAGTTGGGAAATCTTCCGGAAATTCCTGCTCGACCCAAGCCCGGCGTATCTGCACGGCTTGTGGCTCACCTTCTCGATCAGCGCCTGCGCGATCGTGTTCGGCGCCACGCTCGGCTTGATCGTCGCGCTCATGCGGCTTTCGTCGAGTTTGCCGGTGCAGTATCTCGCGCGCGGCTATATCTGGGTCATGCGCGGCACGCCGTTGCTCATGCAGATCGTGTTCCTGTACACCGCATTTGCCGCGGCGAACATCTTTCACTTTCACGATCTCGACTTCGGCATCATCTCGCTGCCGGGCAACATTCAGGCCGCCGTGCTCGCGCTCGGCATGAATTCGGCGGCTTATCAGGCGGAGATCATTCGCGCGGGCCTGAGTTCGGTGGACAGAGGCCAGTACGAGGCATCGCGTTCGCTTGGCATGACTTCGGTGCTGCTCATGCGCCGCGTCGTGCTGCCGCAAGCGTTCCGTGTGATCGTGCCGCCGCTCGGCAACGAGTTCAACGTCATGCTCAAGAACACCACGCTCGTGAGCGTGATCGGCGTGCCGGAACTGCTGCTCAGCACGCAGATGATCACTTCGGTGAACTTCCGCGTGTTCGAGTTGTATCTCGTGCTCGGCATTTATTTCCTCGCGCTCACCACGCTCTGGGGTTTCGTGCAGCGGCGGCTCGAAGCGCACTTCGGGCGCGGCGAGGCGAAGCCGGCTGCGAATACGCGTCTGTTCGGCGCGCAAACGATGAAACTGCTGCGGGGACGTTGACATGAACGAAGCACGCGAAATCGTCATCGAGGCGTCGGACATCCACAAGTCGTTCGGCTCGACCAAGGTACTCAACGGCATTTCGTTGAGCGTCGCGAAGGGGGAAGTGGTGGTGCTGATCGGCTCGTCGGGGTCGGGCAAGACCACGTTTATTCGCTGCCTCAATCTGCTCGAGTCGTACGACAGCGGGCGGGTGCGCGTGAACGGCCATCTGCTCGGCTTTGTCGAGCGCACGGACGGCACGCTGGCGCGCGATTCCGCACGACAGCTCGCCCGGCAGCGGCGCGATATCGGCATGGTGTTCCAGCGCTTCAATCTGTTTCCACACATGACGGCGCTGGAAAACGTGATCGAGGCGCCTATCCATGTGCTGAAAATGCCGCGTGAGGAGGCGATCAAGCAGGCAAAGGCGCTGATAGCGCGCGTGGGTCTTGCAGATCGCGCCGACCACTATCCGTCGCAGCTTTCGGGCGGCCAGCAGCAGCGCATCGCCATCGCCCGTGCACTCGCCATGCAGCCGAAGGTGCTGCTCTTCGACGAGCCCACCAGCGCGCTCGATCCGGAAACCGTGGGCGAAGTGCTGCAGGTGATGAAGGAGCTCGCGGAAGACGGCATGACGATGGTCGTCGTCACGCACGAAATGGGCTTTGCCCGCGAGGTGGCCGATCGCGTGGTCGTGCTCGACCAGGGCGAGCTGATCGAAGAGGGCCCGCCCGAGCGCATCTTCACCGCGCCTTCGCATCCGCGTACGCAGACGTTCCTGAAGCGCACGTTGCGAACGGCCACGCCCGTATCTGCGTAGTAAGCGTAGCCACAAAGCTGCATCACCCGAAATAAGACATCATCAGGACACCCAAAGAGGAGAACGCTGCGATGCGTAACTTCGAAACGCCGGGCCGCTCGCTCGTCATGGCTCGCAATGGCATGGCGGCGACTTCGCACCCGAGTGCCACGCTCGCCGCCGTGCAGATTCTCGCCGCCGGCGGCAACGCCATGGATGCCGCGATTGCCGCGTGCGCGGTGCAGTGCGTGGTCGAGCCCGGCTCGACCGGCATAGGTGGCGACTGTTTCGCGCTCTATTCGCGCGGCGGCACGGACGACGTGATCGCCTACGACGGCTCCGGCTGGGCCCCCGCTGCCGCGAGCGCCGAGCGTCTGCGCGCCATGGGCGTGGAAACCATCGCGCGCCATTCGCCGCACGCCGTCACGGTGCCGGGCGCCGTGGACGCATGGACCTCGCTCCATCGCGATCACGGCTGCTTGCCGCTGCGCGACGTGCTCGCCCCGGCAATCCGTTTTGCGGAAGAAGGCTACGCCGTCGCGCCGCGCACCGCGCACGACTGGGCGGCAGAGGTCGAAACGCTCTCGCGGGACGAGGTCGCGCGTACAACGATGCTCGTCGAAGGCGCCGCGCCGCGAGCGGGAACGACGCACCGCCAGCCGCGCCTCGCGAACACCCTGCGCGCCATCGCCGAAACGGGCCGCGACGCGTTCTACCGAGGCGCCATCGCGGCCGATCTCGTCGCGCAACTTCAGGCGCACGGCGGTTTGCACACGCTGGAAGATTTCGCCGAATTTCGCGGCGACTACGTCACGCCGATTCGCGCGAAATTCCGCGGCTTCGACGTGATCGAATGCCCGCCGGCGGGGCAGGGCGTCATCGCGCTGCTGTTGCTGCGCCTGCTCGACAAATACGACGCCGAAGGCAGCCCGCTCGCCCCCGACCGTCTGCATCGCGAGATCGAGGCGGCGAAGCTCGCCTACGCGGTACGCGACGCCGTGTTAAGCGACCCGCGGCATGGCAGCGTCGATGTCGATCGCCTGCTTTCGGACGCCTATGTGGACAAGCTGCGCAGCCGCATCGACCTCGAAAGCGTCCTCGACCCAGCCGCCGCGCTCACCGAGGTCGAGCACCGCGACACCGTTTATATCACCGTGGTCGATCGCGACCGCAACTGCGTGAGCTTCATCAATTCGTTGTTCTATCCATTCGGCAGCGGGCTGATGGGCAAGGAATCCGGCGTGATGCTGCACAACCGCGGCATGGGCTTCTCGGTCGAGCCCGGCCATCCCAACGCGATTGCGCCGCACAAGCGTCCGCTGCACACCATCATTCCCGGGATGGTCGCGCGCGACGGCCGCGTGCAGATGAGCTTCGGCGTGATGGGCGGCCACTATCAGGCCATGGGCCACGCGCACTTCCTCTCGAAGGTGCTGCATTACGGCCTCGACATGCAGGCGGCGATGGATCTGCCGCGCGTTTTTCCGCGCCCTGGCACGGGAACCGTGGAAGTCGAATCGACCTTGCCCGCCAACGCGCGCGCGGCGCTCGCGGATCGCGGCTTCAAACTCGTGCCTGCCGCCGGGCCGATCGGCGGTTCGCAAGCGATCCGCATCGACTGGGAGCGCGGCGTGTTGACCGGCGCGTCCGATCATCGCAAGGACGGCTGCGCGCTCGGGTATTGAGGCAGCACGCGCTCGAAAGGAAAGGGGCGCGGACGCCCCTTTTTTTACTGTTTGATTTCGGCTTCGACCAGCTTCGCGAGCAATGCCAGCGACTCCTGCCAGCCCAGATAACACGCCTCGAGCGGAATGATCTCCGGTATGCCTTCCTGCACGACGGTCATTTCCGCGCCGAAGAACACCGCGCGCAGTTCCACCGTCGTTTGCATGGTACCGGGCAGGTGCTCGTCCTCGAACACACCGGTGTAGCGCAAACGCTCGTTCGGCACGAGTTCGAGATACTCGCCGCCAAACGAATGACCGTGACCGGCCGTGAAATTCTTGAACGACATCCGGTAACGGCCGCCGACTTTCGCGTCGAGTTCGTGAACCGTGCAGGTGAAGCCGTTGGGCGGCAGCCATTTCACGACGGCGCTGGCGTCCAGAAAGGCGCGGTAGATGCGCTCGGGCGGCGCGCGCAGCACACGATGCAGGCGGACGGTGTTCGATGCCATGTCTGAGCTCCAGGAGTGGTGGATCGCCCTGCAATAGTAGGCCACCCGCCCGGGACCCATCGCCTAAACTTCCCAATACCGAACGTCCGGCCGCATACCCATCGGCTGGATAGCCCGCAGCCGCTGACCCGCGGCACCCGGAGGTCACGATGAGCGCTCAACCGCTTGCGATGCATCAGGTCGACTACGAAGGCTTCGAAATTCACGTCAGCGCCACGCCGGCCGACGAAGGCGCGAACCGCTACACCTACACGGCCTACGTTTGCCATCCCGGCGCGAATCCCGCGAAGCCGGGCCACACGGTCGCTTATCACGCGGACGGCGACGAAACCTGGCGCAGCGAGCAGGACGCCACCGATGAGGCGGTCCACGTCGGCCGCAGCATCATCGACGGCACGCACCCCGATCTTTCCGTGCTCTCGCTCGTCACCCACGGCTTCTAGGCCCCGCGGGCGCGCCGCCTTGGCGCGCGGCCCGCGCTAAAAAAGCGGGCCCCATGAGTTGGGAGAGGGAAGGAGGAAAAAGGCCCGGACCGCAGTCCGGGCAAAGCCACCGGATTTCCGGCGGCGGAGGTATTCGTGGGCGTGCCATTTCTGCGCCGCGCGCGTTGCGCACGCGGCGCAGAAATGGACGGCGGGCCCGCTCTCTCTCAATCAGGAGAGCGGGCCCGCCTGGCGTGGCTCGCGTCGTGCACTGGCACTACGCGTGAGCCGCGATTACTGGCCGAAGTAGGTCGGCTTGATGTTCGGTGCGCGGGTGCCGGACTGGACGCTGCCATTCGTCGATGCGCCGTAAGCCGTGGCTTGCGCTGCGCCGTTCTGCTGGGCGACGCGCGCCTGCGCAGCCTGCAGGTCTTCCGGATAGTACGGGCTCGAAAGGCCCGGACGGTAGCCGGCCTTTTCCAGCTGGACCAGTTCGGCGCGAACTTGAGCGCGCGTCACGGGCGCCTGCTCGGCTTGTGCGAACGAGAGAGCCGGCGCGGCGAGGACGGTAGCGGCGAGTGCAGCAGCAATCAGATTCTTCATGGTAACAACCTCCGAAAATTATGTTGTCGATCCGTAACAATCGTGTTGTTCGGACCGTTGACGACACTTTATTGCAGTGCACTTCAAAGAAAAATGCCGCAATTCAGCAAACATCGTTACTGAAATTGCGATAATTCCGTTGGTCTTCGACGCTGGCAACGGGTTGGGCGCGGCCCGATGAGGCAAAATACGGCGCTTAAGACCGCGCGCTGCGACGGCTCCGTAGCCCGATCGCATACTGCGAAACCCATTTCGACGTTCAAGGAGAAACGTGATGAAGAACTCTCTCGGCCGCCAGTCGCTGATCGCCGCTGCACTGGCGGGCCTGGCGACGGCCGGCGCGGGCGCGGCCCAGGCGGCGGACACCGTGAATTGCTACGGCGTCGCCAAGGCCGGCCAGAACGATTGTTCGAGCAAGACCGGCGTACACGACTGCGCGGGTCAGGCCAAGGTCGATCACGACAAGGGCGACTTCAAGACCATGCCGAAGGGCACGTGCGAGAAGCTTGGCGGCACGCCGGAAAAATGAGCCTCACGGCTGAGGCGGTGTGCCAGGCGAGCGCGCCGGGCGCACTCAGTGGCGTGGGCATCGGGCTGCGTCACGCGCACTACGAGGCCTTCATGGCGGGGCCGCCCGCGATCGACTGGATCGAAGTCCACAGCGAAAACTACTTTGGCGCTGGCGGTTACGACCTGCACGTGCTTGAAACCGTGCGCCGCGATTTGCCGGTGAGCCTGCATGGCGTGGGGCTCGGGCCAGGCTCGGCCGCGCCGCTCGATACGGCGCATCTCGCGAGGCTCGCGCGGCTGGTGGAGCGCATCAACCCTGCAGTCGTTTCCGAGCATCTGTGCTGGGGCGCGAGCGCGCAAGGCGCGTTGCACGATCTGCTGCCGATGCCGCTCACGCAAGCCTCGCTCGATCACCTGAGCGCACGCGTCTCGCAGATGCAGGACGCGCTGCGCCGTACCGTGCTGATCGAAAATGTTTCGACCTACGTACGATTTCGCGGCGACACCTACAGCGAGGCCGAATTCCTCGCGGCGCTCGCGCAGCGCACGGGCTGCGGCGTGCTTCTCGACGTGAACAATCTGTACGTGAATCAATGCAACCACGGCGAGGATGCACTCGCGGCCATGGCCGCGCTGCCGCCGCAGATCGTCGGCGAGATCCATCTGGCGGGGCATCGCGCAACGCCCGCCGCCGTGATCGACGATCACGGCTCGCGCGTCGCGCCGGCGGTCTGGTCGCTCTACGAGGCCGCGCTCGATCGTTTTGGCGCGACGCCCACGCTCATCGAGTGGGACACGGCGGTGCCGGCGCTCGAGGTGCTGCTCGACGAGGCGCGCCTTGCTCGCGAACGCCTGGCGAAGTCCGCACGTGACGTAACGGAGCTGCGCTCATGACGGTGCGCAACACGCTGGAAGCGGCACAGGAAGCCTTTGCCGCCGCACTGGACGATCCCGCCGTCGATGCGGCGCTCACCGGCGATCTGCTTCCCGCCGATGCCGCGCTGCTGCACGAGCGCATGGGCCTGTACCGCGGCAACGCTCGCGCGGCGCGGCGGCTTGCGCTCGCGAACGCGTATCCGGTGCTCGCGGCCCTGAGCGGCGAGACCTGGTTCGATGCACTCGCGCTTGCCTACGCGCGCGCCCATCCTTCGCGCGATGCGGATCTGAACCGCTTCGGCGCCCAGCTTCCCGAGTTCGTCGAGCGTTACGAGACCGACGCACGTTATGCGTATTTCGGCGATGTTGCGCGACTCGAATGGGCGCTGCACGCAGCCGGTTACGCAGCGAACGCCACGCCACTCGACGCGCAACAATGGCAGGCGCTCGGCGCGGCGCGTCTTGCGCAATCGCGTCTCGCCATGCATCCCGCCTGCGTTGCGCTCGCTTTGCGTTTCGATGCCGTTGCCATCTGGCGCGCGCATCAGCCGGGCGGCGTCTGGCCTGAGCGCGTGGATGTGCCGTCGTGGGCGCTCGTGGTCCGGCCGCAATGGCGGCCCACGCTGCTCCTGCACACGCAAGCTGCACACGCGGCCTTTGTCGCGCTGCGTGACGGCGCCACGCTCGACGATGCGCTTGCACAAGCCTTCGACATCGACCCGGCTTTCGACTTTGGCGGCCAGTGGCGAGCGTGGATCGAGGCACGCGCCATCGTTGGCGTGCGCGACGACTGATCCTGAAGGCCGCTCCGGCCGAGCACGATCTAATATTACCCGGATGATATTGCGCGCCGCAATTTACCCGGGTAATATTCGCCCATCACTGGATATCGGGAAGGAGGAAACCATGGTGGTGGCGAACGGCTGTACGGCATTTGCGGGCACACGCCTGATCGCGCGCGGCGCGCCGCTTCAGGTGGCGCTGGCGGTCAAGGCGGAACTCGAGCGCGCAGGGAACGAAAACGGTGCGACGGTGCTGGTCTTCGACGACCATGACGCGCGCCCGGTCGAATTCGATCTGCGCGGCACGGCAAAGGACATTGAGGCGCGCATCGTCGCGCAGGCAAGTCGCGCGGCAAGCGCAGCCGCGCCGAACGTTATCGACGATCCCGTCACGGACGATGCACCGCGCGCCCGCGGCCGCCCGAAGCTCGGCGTGGTGGCGCGCGAGGTGACGCTGTTGCCGCGCCACTGGGACTGGCTTGGCGCGCAGCCTGGCGGGGCCTCGGTCGTGCTGCGCCGGCTCGTGGATGCCGCGCGCCACGCGGGCGAGGCGCGCGAACGCATGCGTGCGGCTCAGGAAGCCGCGCACCGCTTCATGACTGCCCTGGCCGGCAATCTGCCGGATTACGAGGAGGCGCTGCGCGCGCTTTACGCGGGCGAGCGCAGCCGCTTCGAAGCGGCGAATGCGCCCTGGCCGGAAGATGTGCGCGATTACGCGCGGGAACTGGCGGAATCCGCATTCGCCTGAAGACGTGAAGGGCGCAAATTGCGTGGGCAAAAAAAACCGCTCCAGCGGGGAGCCGGAGCGGGAAAGTCGGAGAGCGACAACTTACAAGCTCTGCATAAACTCTCGTAAGAGTCACGCAGCGACGGCAGTCTAGATCCGGCATCCCGTCCTCAATATAGGAGCAGTCTTAAACTCTATTCGGCACTGACTCAATCACGCCTATCGAAGGCCGCCGCGGTTGTTTCGGACGCCCTACATCCGGCTTGCCAGGCCGATTGCGGCTCCGTACACTCCCGCCTGACCTGCATCAAGGGCGGCCGTTGCATCGATGCGTGCGCGCCAACAATCAAAACCACAACCCAATCGCCAATCACGCCGACAAGAGGAACCCATGTCCGACTCCTATTTCCCCCGCTGGCGCGCGCAGACGGGTAACGCCCGCGGCGTCGTGGCCCCCGACGAGCGCCTGCCCTGGCCGCAGATGTTCGCCATGGGCGTGCAGCACGTTGTCGCCATGTTCGGCTCGACCGTGCTCGCGCCGCTGCTCATGGGCTTCGACCCGAACCTGTGCATTTTCATGTCGGGTGTCGGCACGCTGCTGTTCTTCGTCGTGGTGGGCGGGCGCGTGCCGAGCTATCTCGGTTCGAGCTTCGCGTTCATCGGTCTCGTGATTGCCGTGACGGGCTATGGCGGGCAGGGACCGAATCCCAACATTCCCGTCGCGCTCGGCGGCATCGTCGCGTGCGGCGTCGCTTATACGCTGATCGGCCTGCTCGTCTCGGCCGTCGGCACGAAGTGGATCGAAACGCTCATGCCGCCCGTGGTGACCGGCGCGATCGTCTGCGTGATCGGGCTGAATCTTGCGCCCATCGCGGTGAAGGGCGTGAGCGGCTCGATCTTCGACTCCTGGATGGCGATCGTCACCGTGCTCTGCGTGGGCGGCGTGGCCGTGTTTACGCGCGGCATGCTGCAGCGCTTGCTGATTCTCGTCGGCCTGTTGATCGCCTATGTGATCTACGCGGTCGTCACGAACGGCATGGGCCTTGGCAAACCGATCGACTTTTCCATCGTCGCGAACGCCGCCTGGTTCGGCATGCCGAAGTTCACCGCGCCGGTGTTCGACCCGCACGCCATGACGCTGCTCGTGCCGATCGCCGTGATTCTGGTGGCGGAGAACCTCGGCCACATCAAGGCGGTTTCCGCGATGACGGGCTACAACCTCGACCGCTACGTGGGCCGGGCGTTCATCGGCGACGGCCTCGCCACGGTCGTCTCGGGCTTCGCAGGCGGCACGGGCGTGACGACCTACGCGGAAAACATCGGCGTGATGGCCGTGACGAAAATCTACTCGACGCTCGTGTTCGTGATCGCCGCGCTCATCGCGCTCGTGCTCGGTTTCTCGCCGAAGTTCGGCGCCGTCATTCAGACGATTCCGGGCCCGGTGCTGGGCGGCGTCTCGATCGTCGTGTTCGGTCTCATCGCCGTGACGGGCGCGCGCATCTGGGTCGTCAACAAGGTGGACTTCTCGGACAACCGCAATCTGATCGTCGCTGCGGTCACGCTCGTGCTCGGCGCGGGCGACTTCTCGCTCAAGCTCGGCGGCTTCGGGCTGGGCGGCATCGGCACCGCCACGTTCGGCGCGATCATCCTCTACGCGCTGCTGCGCCGGAAACCGGCGCAGGAAGCGGCAGTTTAAGCCTTGGCGCCTCGCCGCCTCGCCGCTTTACCGCCTCACCGCCTCACCGCCTTACCGCCTTACCGCCTTACTGCCTTACCGCCTTACCGCGACATGCGGCGCCGGTCCTCGGCGCCGCGCTTCCTCTCTCACGTTTTTCCGCTCTGCGCGAGGCGCGCGCTCAGTTGCGATTGCGTCCGCGCGTCGTCATCGCGGTTTCCGAAAGATCGACTTCGCGCATCAGCTTCGCCAGCGTTTCGTCGTTGATCTGCATCTGGTCGCGCAGCTTGAGCAGCGTCGCACGTTCGGCGCGCATGCCGGCGAGGCGCATCTCCATTTCCAGCGCGTCCGAGCGGCGCGCGTTCGCGCTGCGGTCGCGGTCGGCGTCGAGCGAGGCGAGGCGGCGGCGGTAGGCGTCCATCACGCGTGCGGTCGTGTCGGCGGCGTAGGCAGCCTGCGATTCGTCGAGGTCCTCGCCGATCTTTTCGTGCACCGCATCCACGGCGCGGATGGCCGCCTGCGCCGCCTGGATGCGCGCCTGGCGCTCCTCGGCCGCGTGCGGTCCCTGCGCGCCGCGCCGCACGCCGCGCAGCAACAGCGGCAGGCCCACGATCGCCACCAGCAGCGAGGCGAGGATCACGCCCGTCGCGATGAAAATGGCGCTGTCGCGCCCCGGCAGCGGGCTACCGTTGGCGAGCGCCACGGGCAGCGAGAGCACGCCCGCGAGCGTCACCGCGCCGCGCACGCCCGCCACCGTGGTGATCGCCACGGTGCGCAGGCCCGGCACCGCATTCGCCACGCCGTGGCGCGCCGCGCCGCGGCTCGCCACCCAGCGCAGCAGCCACACCCAGCCGAAGCGCATGGCGTAGAGCGCGACGAGCACGGCGGCGATATAGCCGATGAGGCGCAGCATCTGCACGTTGCTCGTGTGGTGCGCGTCGAGCAGCGCCTTGCCGAGAATGCCCGGGAACTGCAGGCCGAGCAGCGTGAACACCATGCCGTTGAAGACGAATTCGATCATCGACCAGGTGCTCGATGCGCGCACGCGTGTCGACACGGGTCCTTTATGCGCGACGCTCGTGTAGTTCATCGTCATGCCGGCGGACACGGCGGCGAGCACGCCGGACACCTCGAGGTGCTCGGCGAACAGATACGCGGCGAACGGAATCAGCAAGGTGAGCACGACGCCGGGCGCGGGGTCGCCTTCTTCGGTCGTGTTGAGAAAGCGCTCCGAAACGAAGCTGAAGAGCCAGCCGATCGCCGCCCCCAGCGCGAGACCGCCCGCCGCGATCACGACGAAGCTCAGCGCCGCCGAGCGCAGCGAAAAATAGCCGGTGAGCGCGGCCGCCACCGCGAACTTGAGCGCAACGAGGCCCGAGGCGTCGTTCATCAGCGCTTCGCCTTCGAGGATGTGCATGAGCTGCGAGGGAATCCGGTCCTTGCCGGCGATGCCCGAGAGCGCAACGGCGTCGGTGGGCGAGAGCACGGCGGCGAGCGCGAAGGCCACGGGCAGCGAGATCTGCGGCACGAGCCAGTGCACGAAGTAGCCCACGGCGACGACCGTCAGCAGCACGAGGCCGAGCGCGAGCATGAGGATCGCGCGGCGCTGCATGAAGAACTCGCGCTTGGGCATGCGCCAGCCGTCGGCGAACAGCAGCGGCGGAATGAACAGCGCCATGAAGATGTCGGGATCGAACGTGACGTGCGGGTTCACGAGCGGAAACGTGAGCAGCGCGCCAATGCCGATCTGCACGAGCGGCAATGGCAGCCTGAGGGGCACGGTGCGCGCGATGACGCCGGACACGGCGACAGCAAGCAGCAGAATGAGAACGGTGAAGAGGATGTCCATCGAAAAACGTAGCGGGGGCGAAACGGGACCAGCGGGGGAAGCGTGGAAGAGGGGACAGACGCCTCTTTTCACGCGCGGTGCGGCACTGCGTTCCGGCGCGCATGAGCGAGCGCGCGCCGGTCGAGGGACAGTTTAGCCTGACGCATCTGTAAGCCGCCGCGAAGTGCACACGCTGACCGCGCGGTGAGGCCGAAATTTGCCGAAAATGCGGCAATTTGTCCGCGATGTGTCCGCTACGTGCGCGCTACATGTGCGCCACGGCCGGAGCAAAGGCGCTTGGAAAGGCGCACGATATCGGTGCGCCGGGCGATGTCTCGCGCGGTGCATGGCGTGCCCCTTCGCGGCGCACGCGATGGGCGCGGACGCATTTCCCGATGCGTGCCAGATCGCAGTGCGAGCGAGCACGGACCTTGCTTTGTCCCTCCTGTGACGCAACGAAAATCAGGCTATGGAGGACAGCGTGGGCCGTGCAGAGGCTGTGCGGACTGCAGCGTTCTTCCTACGCGCTAGAGGATGGCATGATCACAGAGCAACAGGACAAAACAGCCGTGGCCCCTCACGGCTTCGATCTCAGCGTCACTTCGGGGCTGCAGCGCTACAGCGCACACCATGGCGACCTCACGCTCACGAGCGTGTTCCAGCCGGTGTTCAGCCTCTCGCACATGCGTGCGGTGGGCTACGAAGGGCTGCTGCGCGCGCACGATCCGCTCGACCGCCCGGTTTCGCCGCTCGACGTGTTCGGCGACGCCGCGCGCGTGGGCGAAGCGCTGCTGGTGGACCGGCTCGCCCAGGGACTGCATCTGGAGAACTTCGCGCTGCTCGGCGCGGAGCGCGAGTGGCTCTTTCTCAACGTGCATCCGGGCACGCTGATCGAGGCCTATCACTCCGCGGCGCTGCTCGCGAACCTGCGGCGGCTGAACATCGCGCCGCGGCGCATCGTGCTGGAGGTGCTGGAGGACGAGGCGACCGATCTCGACGCCCTCGCACAGGCCGTGGCGACGTTTCGCGAGCGCGGCTTTCTCGTCGCGCTCGACGACTTCGGCGCGGGCAACGTCGATATCGGCCGCGTGTGGCAACTCAATCCCGACATCGTGAAGCTCGACCGCATCATGCTGATGCACGCGCAGCATCGCGCCGATATGGCGGCGACCCTGCCCGCGCTCGTGGCGCTGCTGCACGACGCGGGCAAGCTCGTGCTGATCGAGGGCGTGGAGACGGAACACGAGGCGCAGCTCGCGCTCGCGTGCAACGCGGACTTCGTGCAGGGCTTCTTCTTCGCGCGGCCCGCGCCCGGCCTCACCGACGCGGCACAGGTGCAAGGCGTGATCGCCGAGGCCACAGAGCGTTTTCGTCAGCAAACCGAATCGCGCGAGCGCGGCGAGACGAATCGCCTCGCACCCTATCTGCGCGCGTTCGAGCGCGCGGCCGAACGCCTTTCGGCTGGCGAATCGATGGAGGAGGTCTGCTGGAACTTCCTCGCGCTCGATCACGCGGCGCGCTGCTATCTGCTCGACTCGAACGGCCGGCAGGCAGGGCGCAACGTGGTGCTGCGCGTCGATCGCGCGGAGCGCGATGCGCGCTTTTTGCCGCTGGAAGACGCGCAAGGCGCGAGCTGGCTGCGCAGGCCGTATTTCCGCACGGCGCTCGTCACGCCAGGGCGCGTGCACGTGACGGGACCGTATCTGTCGATCAACGAGGCGCTGCCGTGCCTGACGCTTTCGATGGCGGTGCAGGTGGGCGAGCGCCTGTGCGTGCTGTGCGGCGACATCGACTGGTTCGAGTAGGCGTGCATCTGCGATCATGTCGTGTTCCTCACGACATGGCGCCGACATGCGACAAGAACGGGTCCTGCTGGAAGTCATCGCAACCACGCTCGCCGATGCGCAAGCCGCCGCGCGCGGCGGCGCGGACCGTCTCGAACTCGTCACCGCGATGGGCGAGGGCGGCCTCACGCCGAGCATCGGCACGATCGAAGCCGTGGTAGCGGCGGTGGCGATTCCCGTGAACGTGATCGTGCGGCCGCACAGCCGCTCGTTCATTTACGATTCGCACGATTACGCGGTGATGTTGCGCGACGTGCGCGCCGCCAGGCGGGCGGGCGCGCATGCGGCCGTGATCGGCATGCTCACGCCTTCGCATGAAGTGGATCGCGACGGACTGCAGCGCGCAATTGAAGCCGCCGACGGCATGCCGCTCACGTTTCATCGCGCGTTCGACGAAGCGCGCGATCTGCAGGAGGCGTTCGACGTGCTGCTCGGTTTCGACGCGGTGACGAACGTCCTCACCTCGGGCGGCAAGCCTTCGGTGCTGGACGCTCAGCCGCAGATCGCAACGCTCGTGCAGCGTGCGGCGCACACGCATTGCACGGTGCTCGCGGGCGCGGGACTGACGGTCGAGCGCGTTGCGGATTTCGTGAGCGCGACGCGTGTGCGCGCGGTTCACTTCGGCTCCGGCGTGCGCGTTGACGCTAAGGGACTCGCTCCCGTCGACGAAAACAAGGTGCGACGCGTGCGGAACCTGCTCGACGCCTGACCCATAAAAAAACGCGCGCCATTCGAATAACGGGCGCGCGCTTCCTGACTTCACTTCACCTTACTTCGCCACGACCACCGGAATGCCGCGCAACGCGCCCGCGCCCTTGAACGACGCGAGTGCTTCCTGTACCGCCGCGCTCGTCTTCACGTCGATGGCAAGGCGCGCCGCCAGTTCGCGCTCGCTGCGTTTTACCGCCGCGAGGTTCGCGAGCTTCACGTGCCCGTAGCCACGCACACGTTGATGCAGATTCGCGAGCCGCGCAATGTCGTCGACGTTTTCGGCGGTGAGGCTCGCGAATGCGCCGCGCAGCGTGGCTTCATAATCGCCGGCGAGGGCGCGCTCCATGCGGCGCTCCAGCGTCTTGCCGAACGGATCGAGCCACGTGCCGCGCACGCTGCGGCCCTTCTTCAGCAGCCCGAACGCACGCCACATCCACTGGCCGAACTGCATCTTTTGTGGAGGCTGGCCGTTCTTCTCACGCGCGATGAGCGGCGGCGCGAGGTTGAACTTCACGGTGAAGTCGCTGCCCGCCTTGCCTTCGAACTGCGCTTCGAGCGCCGCGCGGAACGCCGGGTCGGCGTGCAGGCGCGCGACTTCGTACTCGTCCTTCACGGCGAGCAGCCGATAGAACGTGGTCGCGACAGCGCGCGCGAGCGTTTTGTCTGCGCTTTTGTCGGCGCTGCGCGCGGCATCGACGAGTGCGCGATAACGCTTCACGTAGCTCGCGCCGCCATAAGCGGAGAGACGCGCTTCGCGCTCGGCGATCAGGTCGTCGAGCGTTTGCGTGAGCTTGCGCGCCGTGGCCTTGGCGGCCGCATTTGCCTGGTTCACGCGTTGCGTGTCGAGTGCTTCGAGCGCGGTGGGATCGGCGGCGGCCATGCGGCCGATGGAGAACGCGAACAGGTTCGCCTGCACGGCCACGTTGTTCAGCTCGATGGCACGTGTGAGCGCCGCGAGCGAAACGGGCACGAGGCCCAACTGCCACGCAAAGCCGAGCATCACGATATTCGCGCCGATCGTGTCGCCGAGATAGCGTTGCGCGAGCGCCTGGGCGTCGCACGCTGCCAGCGGATCCCGCGCCTGTTGCGCGCCATGGGTCGCCGCGTGCCGCATCTTTGCGAGCAGCGCATCGGCGTGCAGGTTCGCTTCGGGGTTCTGCACGAACGACGCGTTCGGAATCTCATGCGTGTTCACGACGATGCGCGTGCGGTCGTGCCGCACCGTTTGCAAGGCGTCGGCGCTCGCGCCCACCACCATGTCGCAGGCGAGCAGCAGGTCGGCCTGCTGCGTGTCGATGCGCACCTGGTTGAGCAGCGCGTCGGTCGCCGCGAAGCGCACGAACGAGAGCACCGCGCCGCCCTTCTGCGCGAAGCCCATGAAGTCGAGCACGGAGGCGCTCTTGCCTTCCAGATGCGCGGCCATGCTGATGAGCGCGCCCACGGTCACGACACCGGTGCCGCCCACGCCCGTCACGAGGATGTCGTAGGGCGCGTTGTCGAGATGCGTGGCCGGAATGGGCAGCGCATTCACGCGCGCGGCGAGTGCCTGCGGATCGAACGCGGCGCCTGCGGCCTTCTTGAGCTTGCCGCCCTCGATCGTCACGAAGCTCGGGCAGAAGCCGTTCACGCACGAATAGTCCTTGTTGCACGACGACTGGTCGATACGGCGCTTGCGGCCCAGCTCCGTTTCCACCGGTTCGACCGAAAGGCAATTCGACTGCACGCCGCAGTCGCCGCAGCCTTCGCACACTTCCTCGTTGATGAAGAGGCGCTTGTCCGGGTCGGGGAATTCGCCTTTCTTGCGGCGGCGGCGCTTTTCGGCGGCGCATGTTTGATCGTAGATCAGCACGGTCACGCCCGGCGTTTCGCGCAGTTCGCGCTGAACCGTGTCGAGCTCGCTGCGGTGATGGAACGTCGTGCCCTTCGGGAACAGGCCGTGATGGCCGTCGTACTTCTCGGGCTCGTCGCTCACCACGACGAAGCGCGAGACGCCCTCGGCCTCCACCTGGCGCGCGATCTGCGGCACGGAGATGCTGCCGTCCACGGGCTGGCCCCCCGTCATCGCCACGGCGTCGTTGTAGAGGATCTTGTAAGTGATGTTGGTCTTCGCCGCCACGGCCTGGCGAATCGCGAGGATACCTGAATGAAAGTAGGTGCCGTCGCCGAGATTCTGGAACACGTGCGGCATCTTCGTGAACATCGAGTGTGCGGCCCAGTCCACGCCTTCGCCGCCCATCTGGATGAGGCCCGTGGTGTCGCGCTCCATCCACGAAGCCATGAAATGGCAGCCGATGCCGGCCTGCGCGATCGAGCCTTCGGGCACCTTGGTCGACGTGTTGTGCGGGCAGCCCGAGCAGAAGTAGGGCGTGCGGCGCACGGCGTCGGCGGCGTTCGAGAGGATTTGCGGCGCGACGAGATCCACGACGCGCTCGCGGCGGTCCAGCGCGGGCCGGTGCTTCGCGAGCCACGCGGCGAACACGGGCAGGATGCGCGAGGGGCGCAGCTCGCCAAGCCCGGGGAGCAGCAGCGTGCCGTCTTCGGCGTGCTTGCCGATCACGCTCGGGCGCGCACCCTCTTTGCGGTTGTAGAGATGGTCCTTGATCTGCTGCTCGATCACGGGGCCTTTTTCCTCGATCACGAGCACGTCGGTGAGGCCCGAGACGAACGCGTCGATGCGCGACATCTCCAGCGGGAACGACAGGCCCACCTTGTAGATGCGCACGCCCGCGCGGTCCAGGTCGTCGACGGTGAGGTCGAGTCGGCGCAGCGTTTCCATCAGGTCCAGGTGCGCCTTGCCGCAGGTGACGATGCCCACGTTGGCGTGCGGGCTCGGCGCGATCCACTTGTCGATGCTGTTCATGCGCGCGAAGTGGCGCACGGCGTCGAGTTTGGCCGCGAGGCGCTGCTCGATGGCGAGACTCGGCAGATCGGGCCAGCGGTTGTGCAGGCCGCCCGGCGGCGGTGCAAATCCCTCCGGCGCTTGCCAGTCGGTTCTGATGGCATCGAGATCGACGGTCGAGCCCGACTCCACCGTCTCCGAAATCGCCTTGTAGCCCACCCATGCGCCCGAGTAGCGCGAGAGCGCCCAGCCATACAGACCGAATTCGAGCATGTCGGCAATGTTCGACGGATTCACGACCGGCATGTGCCACGCCATCATCGCGAAGTCGCTCTGATGCGGCATGGACGACGACACGCAGCCGTGGTCGTCGCCGGCCACCACGAGCACGCCGCCGTGCGGCGACGAGCCGTAGGCGTTGCCGTGCTTGAGCGCGTCGCCGGCGCGATCGACGCCCGGGCCCTTGCCGTACCACATCGCGAACACGCCTTCGACGGTGCGCTCGGCGTCCGCTTCCACGCGCTGCGTGCCGAGCACGGCGGTGCCGCCCAATTCCTCGTTGATGGCGGGCAAAAAGCGCACGTCGGCGGCTTCGAGCAGTTTCTTCGCTTTCCACGCCTGCTGGTCGACCATGCCGAGCGGCGAGCCGCGATAGCCGCTGATGAAACCCGCCGTGTTCAGGCCATGCGCGCGGTCGAGCGCGCGCTGCATGAGCGCGAGGCGGATCAGCGCCTGGGTGCCGGTCAGGAAGATGCGGCCGCGCGTGGCGGTGAGGTTGTCGGTGAGCTTGTAGTCGGCGAGGGGCGGCGTATCAAGCGGCGAGGATGTGTCGCCGAACGCGGGGCGCGCGGTCATGAGGGGAGTCTCCGTTTATCGAACGCAGTTAGCGCTTTAGCTGTCGGCCGGAGTTAGTGCTTCAGCTGTCGGCCGGAGTTAGTGCTTCAGCACTGACTCCGGGCCCATGCAAAGCGCTTACTCCGGGCCCATGCAAAGCGCTACTGCGATCCTGTGCAAAGCTATTGCATTCGCATGGCCCGGTTGAGGGCGGCGAAAGAGACTCTATTTTTTCTCGCCAATGACGGAAATTTTTTGCTAACTCTCCGGCGCTGCCGCTTATTCGCGCGAGAGCCTGCCCGCGCCAGGCGAAATTGGAGAGAGATTTTCTCTGCCCGGCGCGATCCCGTCCGGATCGGCCTTCGGCGTTGCCCGTCAGATCGTCCGGGGCGCGTAAGGCGTCGCCCGGTCGAACGGCACGACATCGTGAAAGTGCGTGTAGTCCATCGTGCTCACGCCGTCGGCGTCGCTCATCAGGTCGACGTAACGGTAGTCCCAGCGGATCTGCCGGTCCGACCAGCTAAAGCGCGCCTGCATGGTCTGCGCGGTCGATTCGTCGGAGCCCTCGATCACGACATGCAGCGTGGCGTGCTGCTCGGCCAGCAGCTCGGGCGTGACGCCGTAGAGCGGGCTCGACTCGTCGATCACGTGCATGAGATTCCAGCCCAGCGTGAAGAGCGGATGCTGGTCGCGCACGAGCTTGAGGTCGTGGATGCGCCGCGCGCGAAAGCCGTCCGACGACGTCTCGATGCGGATGAGCCGCAGCTTCGCGCCCGCTTCGGCGATCACGTTCTGGCGGGCGTTGGCGGCGCGCGCCATCAGCGTCATGCGGCCTTCGATGGGGTGCACCACCACCTGGCTCGCGAACATGATCATTGCGCGCGGGCGCGAAAAGCGCGCGAATACGAGGCCGGTCGCCAACGCGATACCCGACATACCGACGAAGATTTCCAGCGTGGCGACGATGTGCGCATAGAGCGTTTGCGGATGCATGTCGCCGTAGCCGACGGTGGCGAGCGTTTCCACGCTGAAGAAGAACGCGCCGAGAAAGCCATTCGGGTACTGGTTGGCAATGGGCGCGGCGCCGAGCTGGTAGAGGCACGCGAACACGCCGTTCATGAGCAGGAAGAGGGCCGCGAGCGATGCAAAGAACGTGGGCCAGCGCATGGTGAGCGCGGTGTGATAGAAGTCGCCCCAGGACTGCGGCATGCCGTAGACGAGCACCTCGCGCGAGGCCACCATCATCTTGCGCGGCTTGCCGCGCCTCGTGCCGTGCTTCGCGCCGCTGGGCGTTTCGGCCTTGCAGGCGGCCATGTCCACGCCCGGCGAATCCTGTGGTGCCGAATCGGCTTGCTGGGCCGCTTCCTGGTTTGCGAAGCGTTCCGGCGTCTCGGACGTCATGATGGTCCCTGCGGATCTGAAGTCAGGAGAAGAGCGTAGCAATGCCGCAGGGACAGGACAAGCGGGGAGGTCGCGCGCGCGGCGCAAGGGCGACAGAGCGGCAGCCAGTGCGCAGACACGCCAGGGGGCGCCGGCAGGGTGCGGCGCACGGCTGGCGCGACGGGAGCGGGAGGAAAGACGCGGCAGGGACAGCGTCGAGCGAAGGGCTTATGGAAACCCATGCGGCTTCGGAATGCCTGCGCCGTGCTCGATGTCGGCGATGGCCTGGCGGCGCGCGGCGTCCACGGCTTGCGTGGGCGCGTCGAAGCCCGCGTTGCCGCCCACCGTGACCCACGGCTGCACGGCCTTGTCGCGATGCGTGATCTGATACTCGGCGTCCCAGCGAGCCCCCTGCAGTTCGAGGGGATGCACGTGGATAGCGTAGACGCCGTAAAGAAAGAGCTGTTCGGACATGGCTAACCTCCTGTCGACCCGAGTTGGCGCTTTAGCGCCTTACTCGGGTCCCATGCACAGCGGTCGACCCGAGTTGGCGCTTTAGCGCCTGAGTCTGGTCCCATGCAGAACTGTCGACCGCACATCGTGCGGCCCCATGCAGAGCCCCCGCCTCATGCAGCGCCGCCGGCAGTTCCCGAGCGGGCACTGGGCCTGCCGCGGCGACTTATAGTTCGAGTTCGCCGAGAATGCGATGCGCCAGCGCCTTGGCTTCTTCGAGAGCCTCTTCCGGCGTGCCCGATGCGGCTTCGACTTCATACACCGCGTTTTCGAGTTCCTCGCCGTCGTCGCGCGCCAGGGAGACCAGGCCCTGGTACTGGCCGGCGTTCATGGGCCGCACGGAGGCGACGGCCGTGTAGATCCCCTTGGTGTAGCTGACGTCTTCCATAGCGTGCTCCTCGTGGAAGGAAACTCCCTCGACGGGCCACGTGGATTAAGGCGCGCAAGCGTCGCGCCTGGCCCGCAACAAGAGGGAGATTCCATGCTAGCACGTTGCCCGCGCGGCTGCGGGACACGCATATGACGGCGGCGCGGCGCTTTCGTGTCAGCCGCGCGCCGGGTCCTCGCAATGCGCCGCGTGCGCCTTCAGTCGGCGAGCAGCGCGACGACTTCGTCGAGCGTCGGCGAATGCGCGCCGGGCCGGCGGCACGCGGCCGCGCCCGCGGCGAGCGCGAAGGCGAGATGCTGGCGCCAGTCGCGCTGCGGCGCGCTCATGAGGCTGAACAGCAGCCCGCCGATGGACGCGTCGCCGGCCCCCACCGTATCGGCCACTTCGACGCGCGGCGGCGACGCCTCGATCACCTCGTCGCGCGCATAGAGCGTGGCCGCCTGCGCGCCGCGCGTGACGAGCAGGGTGGCGGCCGGATTGAGCGCGCGCACGGCTTCGATGGCCTCGGCCTCGCTCTTGCCGGCGAACAGCATGCGCAGGTCTTCGTCGGACACCTTGATGAGATCGGCGAGCCCGGCCATGCGGCGCAAAATCGGCTCGTAGCCGTGCGCCATGAGGTTGCGGTAGTTCGGATCGAAGCTGATCTTCACGCCGGCCGCGCGCAGCTCGGCGGCGAGCGTGGCGAGCGTTTCGCCGAGCGGCTGGCGCACGAGGCTGATGCAGCCGAAGTGCGCCCACTTCGCGTGCGCGCGCCAGCCTTCGGGCAGCTTCGCGGGATCGAAGGCGAGGTCGGCGCTGTGCTCGCCGATGAAGTAGTACGCGGGCGGATGCGTCTGATGCACGATCGCGAGCAGCGGCGCGCGCTCCACGCGTTGCATGAAGCGCATGTCGAGACCGGCGGCCACGCTCGCGTTCCAGAGTTCGTCCGAGAAGTTGTCGACGCCGAGGGCGCCCACGCTCGCCGTGGGCAGCCCGAGGCGCGCCACCGCGCGCGCGACGTTCCAGCCCGCGCCGCCAGGATGCGCGCGCCAGTGCGAGTCCATGCCCGCTGTGCCGGGTTGCGAAGCGTGCGGCGTGCCCTCGGGCGCGGGGGTGCGCACGAGATCGGTGAGGATGTCGCCGGCCGAGATGAAGGCCGGGAAGCCGGACGAAAAGTCCGGGCCGGTGCTGCAGGTGCTCATCGTCGTGTTCCTCTCTCTAGTTCCGGCCGCTCGTGCCTGCCGTGCCGCCGGCCGTCGCTTCCTCGCGGCCCGCCACCGGCGCCATGCCGCGTCCGGGCAGGGCGTTCAGCGCTTCGTAGCACGCACCCATCGTGTGATAGTCGGTCTTGCCGGCGGGGCTCTTCTCGTCACTGTACTTGCGGTTGTCGCAGGTGAGGATGCGATACCACGCACCGTAACGATGATCGACGAAATTCGCCCAGCTGTAGCGCCAGATCTCGTCGTACCAGTCCCAGAAGCGCTCGTTGCCGGTGCGCTTGCCGAGCAGCGCCGCCGTGGCGAAGGTTTCCGCCTGCACCCAGAAGTATTTGTCGTGATCGCACACGGTGCCGTCCGGGCCGAAGCCGTAGTAGAGGCCGCCATGATCGTTGTCCCAGGCGTGGGCCATGGCCGCGTCGAACAGCTCGATCGCGCGCGGCAGCAGCCAGGGCAGCGGCCGGTGCCGTTCGAGCAGCAAGAGCAGCTTCGCCCACTCGGTTTGATGGCCCGGCTGGAAGCCCCACGGGCGGAAGATGTTCGAGCTGTCTTCCTCGTTGTAGTGCCAGTCCACCGACCAGTCCGCGTGAAAGTGCTCCCACACGAGCCCTCGCGAGAGCTTCGCCTGGCGCAGCGTGATGTTCGAGGCGACGCGCTCGGCGCGGTCGAGATAGACGAGATGGCCGGTCGCCTCGTAGGCCGCGAGCAGCGCCTCGGTCGTATGCATGTTGGCGTTCTGGCCGCGGTAGCCCGACACGATCCAGTCGGCGCTCGCCTCGTCGGCGTACAGACCCGCCGCGCCGTCCCAGAAGCGGTGTTCCATCAGGTCGAAGGTCGCGCCGATCATCGGCCGCGCTTCCTCGATGCCGGCCATCGCCGCATGCGCGTAAGCGAGCAGCACGAACGCGAGGCCGTAGCAGTGGCGCGTGGCGTCTAGCACGCGCTTTTTGCCGTCGCGCCAGTCGATCTCCCAGTCGTAGCCCTGCAGCTGCGGGTCCCAATGGCCCTCGCGCAGGAACTGCAGGCCGTGGCGCGCGTATTCCAGGTGCTGCGCATCGCCGAACTCGCGATACGCCATCGCATAGTTGAAGACGTACCGGCAGCTGCTCACGAGGTGCCGCGAGTGCGCGTTGTAGATCGAGCCGTCGTCGCGGAAGTAGTGGAAGAAGCCGCCCGAGGGATCGAGCACGTTCGGCGCGTAGAAGCGCAGCGTGTCCTGCACGTGGCCGAGCAGGAAGCCGCGGTCGCGAAAGCTCGCGACGCCCGGTGCGGCGACGGGGTGAGCGGTGGCGGAGGGGGCGGTGTCGGCGGTCGTCGTCATGGCTTTCTCTTCTGGCTTGGACGTGGCTTCAGCGTAGTTTCGATGGGTGTTCGGCGGGTTTCGACGGCGCGTGTCAGGCGCTTTGCGGCGTGCCTGCGGCGCGATGGTCGGCGTGCCCGGCAACGAGACTCGATGACGCCGCACCCAATGTGCTCGCACGCGCGACGAGCTGGACCGGCAAGCGGATTTCGTTCGCGGCAGGCGTTTCTTCGAGCAGCAGCTCGACGCCGCGCCGCCCGAGCGCTTCCTTGTCGACGGCGATCGTCGAGAGCGGCGGCGTGGCGTGCGTGGCGCCCGCGATATCGTCGAAACCGATGATGGCGATGTCGTCGGGCACGCGCAGGCCATTGGCGAGGCACACGCGCATGGCCGCGAGCGCGGCGGCGTCGTTGTAGGCGAAGACGGCGTCGGGCGGCGGGCGCGGGGTTGGGTATCCGGCGCGCGCCGCATCGAGCAAACGCTGCATGGCGAGCGACGCGCCCGTGTCGGGATCGAGCCCGCCGTCGATGGTCGTTTCGAGCGACGGGTCGAACAACAGGCCCGCCTCGAAGAACGCGCGCCGATAGCCGAGCGCGCGCTGCGCGATGCTGTAGTGCGCGAGCGAGCCGCCGATGAACGCAATGCGCCGCCGTCCCAGTCCGAACAGATGCTGCATGGCGAGCGCAGCGCCCGCCGCGTTGTCGATGTTCACCGAGCGCAGGCCCGGCGCCCACAGGTCGATCAGCACGAGCGGGCGTTGCAGCGCGACGAGCGCGGCGAGCATTTCCGGCTCGACGAAGCCCGCCACGGCGATGGCGTCGGGGGCATGCAGGCGCAACTGCTGGACGGTGTCGTCGGCGGGACCGGCGGTCAGCAGCGCGGGCACGATGCCGTGTTCGCGGCAGGCGTCTTCCACGCCGTGCAGCACGTGCGAGAAGAACGGGCTAGCCGCGAAGTTGTTGTGCTGGCGGTGCAGCAGGAAGGTGAGCCGGCGAATGCGCGGACGCAGTTGCGCGCAGTCATAGCCGAGCGTGCGGGCGACTTCGACGATGCGCTCGCGCGTGGTCTCGGAGAGGCCCGGCTGGTTTTTCAACGCGCGCGAGACCGTGCCGATCGACACGTTGGCGGCTTGCGCGACGTCACGAATGGTTGTCCCCATGATTCCTGGCTGGCGGTGGCGCGGTGAGCGTTCCGGGTTGGGTCAGGTGTGCGGCGATTGTATAGTAAAAACTTGGTAAAAGAACCCGAATCTACGTTTAGAATTCCAGGTAAATACCAGTAAACAATGAAATAAACGCAAACATTAGTGTTTAGTAAAACGTGCTAAACATGTGCGGGCACGATGGTTGCGGAAAGCCGGACACTCACATTCGACTTACGGAGGCATCATGCTCGGCACCCTGCTTCTGGTCATTCTGATCCTGCTGCTCGTTGGCGCGTTCCCCGCGTGGCCGTATAGCCGCTCGTGGGGCTACGCGCCTTCGGGCACGCTCGGCATCGTCGTTGTCGTGGTGGTCGTGCTGGTCCTGATGGGGACGATCTAGCGACAAGCGACAGCGCAGCAGTCAGGCAGCGCAAGCAAAACGGGCCGGCGCGCGGCGCGAGCCGCGCGGCCGGCCCGTCCGCATTCCGGGCTGCCGCTCGGGAGATTCAGGCTGCTAGAACGCGCCGGCTTCGCGTGGTGTCGAGCCGGGCCTGGGGAGGAGGTCGGCGCTCGCGTTGCCGTCGATCACGACGAGCCCGCTCGCTTCCTGTTTCGCGCGGCGCTTGGCGAGGGCCGCGAGCGAGGCAATGGCGTCGCTGCTGTGCTGCGCGCCTTCGCCCGGCGCGATGCGCACGCAGCCGATCGCCATCGTCACGAAGGTGAAGAAGGTGGCGTTGCCGTGGCGATCCTCGCCGTGAATGCCGCCCGCGAGGCGCTCGCCCGGGGCGTAGAAGCGCTGCGCGCCTTCGTTGAACGTGTCGATCGCGAGGCGTGCGCGCTCGCGCCACGTCTCGCTCTGAAACAGGACCAGGAAGTCGTCGCCGCCCACGTGGCCGAGGAAGTCGCGCGTGGGGTCGCAGGCGTCGGCTAGCACCGTCGCGGCGAACTTGAGCACCTCGTCGCCTTGCCAGTAGCCGTACTGGTCGTTGAAGGGCTTGAACTGGTTCAGGTCGACGTAACACGCGTGAAAGCCCGCGTCGTGCGAAAGCAGCCGCTCGATATGCGCGCTGATGGGAATATTGCCAGGCAGGAAGGTGAGCGGATTGGCGTAGCGCGCAGCCTGGATGCGCACCTCCGTCACCGCGCGCACGAGGCTCTCGCCGGTGCCGAGGCCGGCGTAGCGGCCGCTATCGGTGATGACGAAGCCATCGGCGAGATAGCGCTGGTCGTCGCTCGCGAGCAGCGTCGCCATCTGCTCGACCGTCATCGACTGCTCGATCACCACCGGCTGCGCGTTGGCGAATTGCAGGCAGGCCTTCTTGCCGAACAGCTCGCGATGATACGGCAGCGCATAGCGGTCCATGAACGCGCGCCGGTTGATGAGCGCGACGGGCGCGTCGTCTTCCACCACGGCCACCGCGTGCAGGTCGGGTCGACCGTTGAACAGCTCGAGCACGTCGTTGTTGGTCGCCTGGCGCGGCAGCGCGGGCGCGCGCACGAGCATCTTGCTGGCCGGCGCGCCGCCGCCCGCGGGCTGCGTGGCGGTGCTGCGCGTGGGCTCGGGGAACACGGCGATATGGTCCGCGCGAATCGCCTCGCGCGCTTCGCGGGCGAGCACGCGCAGCGGCTCCACGTTGGGGCGGCCGAAGAAAAAACCCTGGCCGCAGTCGATGCCCATGTCGCGCAGCACGATGAGGTCGGCCGCGTTCTCGATGCCTTCCGCCACGAGCCGTGTGCCGCTCGCCTGCGCGAAATACTGCATGGCGCGCACGGCTTCGAACTTGAGCGCGTCGTTGGCGATGTCGTGGATGAAGAAGCGGTCGATCTTCACGACATCGGGCTGCAACTGCACCCAGAGGTTGAGGCTGGCGTTGGCCGTGCCGTAGTCGTCGAGCGCGAACTGGGCGCCGGCCGCGCGCAGCGTCTCGACGACGGGCGAAAAGTTGCGCAGGTCGTGGATGGCGCTCTGCTCGGTGAGTTCGATCACGACGCGCGTGGGGTCGATCGGGCCGTCGAAGAGGGAGAGCGCGGCGTCGCCGGCGGCGGTGAGCTGGCGCAGCGCGTCGGCGCTGAAATTGAGGAACAGCTTGCCGGGGCAGTCGAGCCCGGCGAACGTTTCGATGCAGGTGCGGGCGGCCGCGCGTTCGAGCGCGGCGGTGCACTGCTCGTCGCCGGCGCGTGCGAACAGGGCGGCGGGCGTTTCGAGCGGCGAGCCGGCCGGCCCGCGAATGAGGCCTTCGTAGCCGAGGATCGCGCCACTCTCGAAATCGACGATGGGCTGGAAGACGGCGCGCAGCTGGCGCTGGGCGATCAGCGCCCCGACGCCGGGCGCCGCGTGCAGGAGTGGCGCGGGAGCAGACATGGACAGGCCGGAACGGGCGAAGACGATGAACTTAACGGCATATGATCGGATGAATTAAATGAAATTTTGGTGACAACGCCGCGATGCCCGATCTTCGGGCGTGCGGTGGAGGCGCGCGTGACGCGGGGAAGAGAGGCTGGCGGGGGAGGTTCGGACGCCGGGCGCTAGCCGCGGCGTTTGCTGCGGAAGGGCGGCGGCATCCCGCCGCCCCGCATGACGGACTGGGCGACGTTCAGCGCCGCGCGGCGGCGGCAGTGCGCTCGCTCGCGCCGGCGCGCGATTCGTCGCCCGCGCTGGCGGCGCGCTCGGCGCTCATGTCGCGAGCGCCCCAGCGCTGGGCGAGCGCGGCGCACACCATGAGCTGGAACTGGTGGAACAGCATGAGCGGCAGCACGACCGCGCCCACGGCGTTCGAGGCGAAGATGACCTTCGCCATCGGCACGCCGGCCGCGAGGCTCTTCTTCGAGCCGCAGAAGATGATGGTGATCTGGTCGGCGCGCGAGAAGCCGAGCTTCTTGCTCGTGAACATCGTGATGCCGAGTGCAAGCGCGAGCAGCACGCCATTCACCACGAGCAGGCCGCCGAGCGCGGTGAGCGGAATGTGATGCCAGAGCCCTTCGTTCACCGCCTCGGAAAACGCGCCGAACACCACGAGCAGGATCGAACCCTGATCGACGAACTTGAGCACGCCCTTGTTGCGCTCGATCCAGCGGCCGATCACCGGGCGCAGCAGCTGGCCCGCCACGAACGGCACGAGCAGTTGCAGCACGATGTTCCACACGGTGTGCCACGCCGAGCCGCCGCTCGCGCTCTGGTTCGTGACGATCAGGCTCACGAGCGCGGGCGTGACGAAGATGCCGATCAGGCTCGACGCCGAAGCGCTGCAAACGGCGGCGGGCACGTTGCCGCGCGCGATCGAGGTGAATGCGATGGACGACTGCACCGTGGAGGGCAGCGTGCAGAGGAACAGCACGCCCGCATAAAGCGCCGGCGTGACGAGCGGCGAAAGCACGGGCTTGAGCGCGAGGCCCAAAGCCGGGAAGAGCACGAAGGTGCTGAGCAGCACGACGATGTGCAGCCGCCAGTGCGTAGCGCCTGCGACGATCGCCTCGCGCGAGAGCTTGGCGCCGTGCAGGAAGAACAGCAGGCCGACGGCCACGTTGGTGAGCCAGTTGAAACCGGTGGCGGCCTGGCCGTGCACCGGGAACAGGCTCGCAAGGATCACCGTGCCGACGAGGCAAAGGGTGAAGTTATCGGGCAGGAATTTCGGACGTGCCATCGGACAATCTCAAGTGCGCGCCGGGGCGCCTGGCTGCGCGCAGATCGATGTGCGCGCAACGGGTGAATCGGGACGTCTATTGTCGACGCAAGCCGATTGAAAAAGCAAATTCATTTGAGGCATTGATTAATGAATGATACGCATGTATTGCCGGCATCGATGTCTCTTTATGCCGGATTCCTCATCGACGCGCGAGGGGTATGCCCGCGCCGCAAAGTCGTCAGGAGTCCGCGCATTCTTCAGATGTTCAGGCATGACCGAGGCATCAAACGAACCGTTCTCACGCCTGCGCGCAGCGCCTTGCCAGGCGGCCTTCCGAGGCCGCGTCCGAAGCCGGAAAACCCAGCAGTAACATGGTGTTACAACCCTTCGGGCGGCATAACATCTTTTGGCTCGACACCCTTTCGGCACGCCCATAAATTACCGTCAAAGGGACGCCCGGACCGTTGTGGCGGCAATCGTTACGCGCTCGCGCGGCGAGCGTCCCGGGACTGGCCCGCCATGGCCCGAGTGGCGAGTGCCAGGCGCAAACGTCGGGCAGGTGAAACGTCACAATGCAGGCAGGGTTGTCAAAACTGGGACAGTGGGTATTGGGGGCTGGATTAATGGCCTTCGTTGCGCTCGCCCATGCTCAGCCCGGTTTCCCAGGGCACGGCGGCGGCGGCTTCGCGCGCGCGCCTTCCATGCCCACGATGCCCGCCATGCATTCGATGCCCGCACCGCGCGGCGGCATGCCGTGGGGTGGCGGCTACCACGGCGCCCCTGAGCGCGGCCGCGGTCCTGCCGCTTACACCGGGGCCGCTTCGCCCATGCGCGTGGCCGACCAGGGCGGCCGGTACGAGCGCGGCGGCAACCGTGCGCCGAACCAGTGGCAAGGTCAGGTCCAGCAGCAGGCTCCGCATCGCGACTACCGCTATGGCACGCCGTTCGGCGGCTACGGCGGCGGCTATCGCGGCAATCCCATCACGCCCGTGAGCGCGGAATCGCGCCAGGTGCCGCATCCGCCGGCCGACTCGCCGGTGCGCGCCGGCTCGATCCGCGAAGACGTCGCCCGCTACAACGAGGAGCGCGGGGGCACCTTCCGGCCCTTCCCGCGCAATGGCGGCGAGGTGCCGCGTCCGCCCATGCCTTCGCCTTACCGTAATTGAGCGCTGCCGCCCGGCCCGCTTTCGTTTTCCTCCCTCCGCACGCTTTCTTCCTTTCCTCGATGGATTCTGCTCAGGATTCGCTTCAGGCACTGACCTGTTAGCGCCGCTCAAACACGTCCAAAACGAGACGCGTTCGTCCATGCCGTGAAAACTGACGCGTGGATACCACACTTTTTTGGAAACCTCTCGTTATACAGAACCCTTTCGTCTCAAATCCCGCTTTCGTTTCGGCGGCGCGTCATCCGCGGCCCCGTGCGTGCGGGAGCGCCCCGCTGGGCGCGGCCCGGCAGGCTGCGATTCAGCGTGACGCAGCGCAGCGCGAAGCGGCACCAACAGCGGCGAACCAGGTTTTATCGGCAGCAAACTAATCCGCCCGATATACCGGCAATAACAGCGTTTATTTTTGACCATAAAAATGGTCCGCAAAGATGGATCCGCCCAGAACGGCCACGTCTGCGAACGACGAAAAAACAAAGCTTTGCGCGAGCGCCTCAGCCGCCCGACACCCTTTTTTGACAAAGACTGGAGAACCCATGAATACAACGGTCAGCCGCGTGCTGCGCACCACCCTGAAGGCGAGCGCGCTCGCCGCTGTTCTTGCCGCCGCGTCGTCGCCGGCGTTTGCGCAGTCGAGCGTCCAGCTCTACGGCCAGGTCGACGAATGGGTCGGGGCGACGAAATTTCCGGGCGGCCAGACCGCCTGGAACGTGGGCGGCGGGGGCATGTCCACGTCGTACTGGGGCATGAAGGGATCTGAAGATCTGGGCGGCGGCTACAAGGCGATCTTTACACTGGAAAGCTTCTTCCGCGCGCAGAACGGCCAGTACGGCCGCTTCGCGGGCGATACGTTCTTCGCGCGCAATGCGTACGTCGGCCTCGAATCGCCGTATGGCACGGTCACGGCGGGGCGCCTGACGACGCAGCTGTTCGTCTCGACGATTCTCTTCAATCCGTTCATCGATTCGTACACCTTCTCGCCGATGGTGTACCACGTGTATCTCGGCCTCTCGACATTCCCGACCTACACGACCGACCAGGGCGTGGTGGGCGACTCGGGCTGGAACAACGCGGTGCAGTACTCGACACCCAACTTCAACGGCCTCTCGGGTTCGGCCATGTATGCGTTCGGCAACCAGGCCGGCCAGAACGGCTCGAAGAAGTGGAGCGTGCAGGGCCTGTATTTCCACGGCCCGTTCGCGGCCACGGCTGTCTACCAGTACGTGAACTTCAACAACACGCCGGGCGACATCGGCAGTATCGTGAGCGGCGACACGACCATCATCGGCTTGAAGAGCCAGGGCGTGGCGCAGGTCGGCCTCTCGTACGACCTCAAGTACGTGAAGTTCTTCGGCCAGTACATGTACACGGCGAACTGGCAGCAGGTGGGCAGCTGGCACGTGAACACCGCCCAGGGCGGCGTGACGGTCCCGGCCGGCCCGGGCACGGTCATGGCGTCGTATGCGTATTCGCGCGACGGCGGCGGCCTGAACCAGACGCGCCAGACGGCGGCCATTGGCTACGACTACCCGCTCTCCAAGCGCACGGACGTCTACGCGGCGTACATGTACGACCACTTCGACAACATGTCGAGCGGCCAGACCTACGGCGTGGGCATGCGCGCGAAGTTCTAGGCCGCGCAGCCTGCAAGGTCGAGGTTCGACGCGAAAACCCCGCACTGCGTGCAGTGCGGGGTTTTTGCTTTCTGGGCCGTCCGCTGCTCGCCGCGGCTAAGCGCACCTGCGCGTTTCAATACCCGCATTTGATAAAACGAGGAAAATATCGTCGATTGATTCCCGTTTATTTATGTTCGAGTTGAAGGCCGCGCAATGGATACCCTCGTCAGCATGAAAGTGTTCCGCCAGGTGGTGGAGGCGGGCAGCTTCGTCGCGGCGGCCGAGCGCATGAACATGTCCGCCGCGATGGCGAGCAAGCATGTGATGCATCTGGAGCAGCAGCTCGGCGCGCGGCTGCTGAACCGCACCACGCGCCGCGTCGCGCCCACCGAGGCGGGGCGCGAATACTACGAGCGTGTGGCCCTGGCGCTCACCGAACTCGACGAGGCCGGCCAGGCGGTGGGCGCGGCGAGCGTCGTGCCGCAGGGGCGGCTGCGCGTGTCGTCGCTCACGGCGTTCGGGCTGCGTCATGTGATGGGCGCGGTCGCCGACTACGCCGCCGGCCATCCGCAGGTGACCGTCGACATCACGCTGTCCGACCGCGTGGTCGAGCTGATCGACGAGGGCTTCGACGTGGCGATCCGCGCCGCGCCGTCGGGGCTCAAGTCGTCTTCGCTGATCGCGCGGCCGCTCGCCACCGCGCACATCGTGCTGTGCGCCTCGCCCGAGTACCTGCGCCGCCACGGCGCGCCGAAAACCGTGGCCGATCTCGCGCGGCACAACTTCGTTCAGTACGCGGGGGCTTCGGCCCAGGAACTCGCACCGTTCGCAGAGGGCGCGGGCGGCGTGAAGCCGAAGCCGGGCGGCAACCTCATCGTCAATCACCTGGAAGCGCTGCGCGTGGTGGTGCTGCAAGGCGGCGGGCTGTCGATGCTCGGCACCGAGGTGGTGGGCGACGATATCGCCGAGGGTCGCCTCGTGCCGCTGCTCGTCGACGCGCTGCCGCCGCGCGAGCTGCCGATCTACGCCGTGTATGCGAGCCGCCGCCATCTCTCGGCGAAGGTGCGCTCGTTCGTCGATTTCCTGGCCGCGCGCTTCTCGGAGCGCGAACTCTGGCCGGGCGTCGAGGCGATCCGCGCGGCGGCGGCCAATGCCGACGCCGCCCGCATTGCGTCCGCCCGGCGCTGAAAGCGGGCCCGACGGGGCCCGCCTGGGCTCAGCGGCCCACGCCCAGCCGCGCCTTCGTCGCCTCGTACTCGCGCTTCAGGCGCGCCACGAGATCCGCCACGGAGGGCACATCGTCCATCAGGCCCACGGCCTGGCCCGCACCCCACACATCTTTCCACGCCTTCGCCTTCGAGGTGCCCGCGCCGAAATCCATCTTCGACTTGTCGGACTCGGGCAGCGCATCCGGATCGAGCCCGGCGTTCACGATGCTCTCGCGGATGTAGTTGCCGTGCACGCCCGTGAAGAGGTTCGTGTAGACGATGTCCGCGGCCTTCGCTTCGAGAATGGCGTGCTTGTAGTCGTCCACGGCGTGCGCCTCTTTCGTCGCGATGAAGCGCGTGCCCATGTAGGCGAGGTCCGCGCCCATGGCCTGGGCGGCGAGGATCGAGCCGCCGTTGGCGATCGCGCCGGAAAGCACGATCGGGCCGTCGAAGATGCGCCGCACTTCGCCCACCAGCGCGAACGGCGAGGTCGTGCCCGCATGGCCGCCCGCGCCCGCGGCCACGAGGATCAGGCCGTCCACGCCCGCTTCGAGCGCCTTGGCGGCGTGGCGCAGGTTGATGACGTCGTGCAGCACGATGCCGCCATAGCTGTGCACCGCGTCGAGCAGTTCGCGCGGCGGCGCGCGCAGGCTCGTGATGAAGATCGGCACGTGGTGCTCGATGCACACGCGCACGTCGTGCTCGAGCCGCGCATTCGACTGATGCACGATCTGGTTGACGGCGACCGGCCCGATGACGGCCTCGGGGTTCTCGCTCTTGTGCGCGGTGAGCGCCTCCCTGATGTGCGCGAGCCAGATGCCCAGTTCCTCGGCGGGGCGTGCGTTGAGCGCCGGAAACGAGCCGACGATGCCGGCCTTGCATTGCGCGAGCACCAGCTCCGGATAGCTGACGATGAACATCGGCGAGCCCACGACGGGCAGCGCGAGGTTTTGCAGGACGGCGGGGAGTGCCATGGGGAGGTCTCCTTGCGGCGCTTCGATGGATGGCGGGGCACGCGCACGCGGCGTCGCTATTGACCAGGCGCGATCTAACTTGATAAAGCTCAATCGCGCCAGGAATCGCGCAGGAATTGCGCGGGATAGCGATCGCGAAAACTGCCGTTCGATTATAGGCTTGGGGTCGACCCGGCATCGCGCGTGCGGGATTCGAGGGAATGTTCGGTTTCCACCGCTGCGAGCCCAAAAGCACATTTTCGAGCCGCGCTCGCCTCATACAATGACCGCAGACCAACAAACACAAGAGACTAGCCCCATGCCCTTCGACGGATTCCAGCCTTTCACCGTTCGCACCGCGGGCGGCGTAGACATCTGCGGCGTGAAGGGCGGCGACGGACCGCCGCTCTTGCTGCTGCACGGCCATCCGCAGACGCATATGATCTGGCACCGCTGCGCTTCCTCGCTCGCGCAGCACTTCACCGTCGTCGCGACGGATCTGCGCGGCTACGGCGCCTCCTCGAAACCGCCCAGCGACGACACGCACGCGGTCTATTCGAAGCGCGCGATGGCGGCCGATCAGGTCGAAGTCATGCGCCACTTCGGCCACGAGCGCTTTCTCGTGTGCGCGCACGACCGCGGCGCGCGCGTCGCGCACCGCATGGCGCTCGATCACGCCGACGCCGTCGAGCGGCTCATGCTGCTCGACATCGCCCCCACGCTCGCCATGTACGAGCAGACCGACCGCGAGTTCGCCACGCTCTATTTCCACTGGTTCTTCCTGATCCAGCCCGAGCCGCTGCCGGAGACGCTCATTGAAGCGAACCCCGACGTCTACATCGAGCGCGTCATGGGCAGCCGCCACGCGGGGCTCGCACCCTTCGCGCCGCAGGCGCTGGACGCCTACCGCGCGGCGCTGCGCCAGCCGGGCGCCGTGCACGCGATGTGCGAGGACTACCGCGCCTCGGCGACCATCGATCTCGGGCACGACCGTGCCGACCTCGAGCGCGGCAACAAGGTGGCGTGTCCGCTGCGCGTGCTATGGGGCGCAGAAGGCGTGATCGAGCGCTGTTTCGACCCGCTCGCCGAATGGCGCAAGGTGGCGCGCGACGTGAGCGGGCGCGCGCTGCCGTGCGGCCATTACATTCCCGAGGAGGTGAGCGATGCGCTGGTCGGGGAGATGCTGGCGTTTTTCGAGACCACGGAGCAATGAGCGGCGGCGGCGCCTCGCCGCCGCACCCGAACCTCAGCCCAGCGGCGGCAGGCGGCGCGGCACCGGCGTGGACTTGACGATGGCCGTGCTGGTTTCGGCGCGCTCGGTGACTTTCGCGAGAATCTCGTCGAGCTGCTCGATCGAATGCAGATAAAGCCGGGCGATGAAGCAGTCGTCGCCTGTGACCTTGTCGCACTCGACGAATTCGGGAATGCGCCGCAGCACCTCTTCCACCAGATGCAATTGTCCGGGCAGCGGCTTCACGCGCACGATGGCCTGCAAGGTGTAGCCGAGCGCGCGCGGATCGATCTGCACCGTATAGCCGCCGATCACGCCTTGCGCTTCGAGCCGGCGCAGCCGCTCGGCCGTGCTCGGCGCCGAAAGCCCCACGTGCCGGGCCAGTTCGGCGACGCTCGCGCGGGCGTCCTCGGCGAGCGCCGCGAGCAGCATGCGGTCGATGTCGTCGAGCGGGGCCGCAGCGGGCGGCGGGTTCGTGCGTCGGTTCATGATTGTGCGGGTGCTCCCCCCAGATTGGCCTTTCAATCGAAGGCAAGGACTGCCTCTCGCTTAAGTTTAGCCATGTATTCCTCACCCTGCAGCCGATAAACTGGCTTGCAGATGCGAAGGGCCGCGTGCCATTCGTCCGTTAGAACGAGGATGCAAGCTCATGTCTTCCACCACTCCTGAAATTCGCCGCGGCGCCGCCGAGATGGTCGTCGCGATGCTGATGTCCGGCACCATCGGCTGGCTCGTGGTCGCCTCGCGGCAGGCCCCGATCAACATCGCCTTTTTGCGGTGCGTGCTGGGCGGCGCCACGCTCACGCTCGTTTGCGCCGCACTCGGCCTGCTGCGCCGCAAGCACCTGCCGCCGCGCACGCTCGCGCTCGCCGTGCTCGGGGGCGCGGCCATCGTCGCGAACTGGGTGTTGCTGTTCGCCGCCTATTCGCGTGCTTCGATCTCCATGGCCACGGCCGTCTATAACACGCAGCCGTTCATGCTGGTCGGCCTCGGCGTGGTCATTTTGCGCGAGCGCGTGAGCGCTTCGACGGTTGCGTGGCTGGCGGTGGCCTTCCTCGGCCTCGTGTGCGTGGTCGAGGTGCAGCCGGCCGTGCTCGCGGTGCCCGGAGAGTATCTGCAGGGCGTGGCCTATGCGGCGGGGGCGGCGTTTCTGTACGCGATCTCGTCGATCATCACGCGGCATCTCAAGGGCACGCCGCCTCACCTCATCGCGCTCGTGCAGCTCGCGTTCGGCGCGCTCGCGCTCGCACCGTTCATCCACTACGGCACGCTGCCGGCCACGCCGCTGCACTGGGCGCAGCTCGTCACGCTCGGCGTCGTGCACACGGGCATCATGTACGTGCTGCTCTACGGTGCGATCCAGAAGCTGCCCACGGCGATGACAGGCGCGCTCTCGTTCATCTATCCCGTGGTCGCGATCCTCGTGGACTGGCTCGCGTTCGGTCAGCGTCTCGCGTGGATCCAGGTGGTGGGCGCCGCGCTCATCCTCGTCGCGGCGGCAGGCGTGAACCTCGGCTGGCGCATCGTGCCGCTGCGGCGCAGCGCGCGTTCGGCCTGAGGCGTCGCGCACGCAGCAGTGCCGGCGCGGCGCTGCTGCGTGCGGCAGTTGGCGCGCGGGCAGCATAATGTCGCGATTCGAACCCGCGACTCCCCGCACCTCATGACGCATTCGCACGCCCCACGGGACGAATCCGAACTCACGCGCGCCAAGCGCCAGGCACTGGCGTTTCTGCTGGTTGCGGCGCTCGTCTTCGCCGGCACGGCACTCTTTTTCCCGCCGGGCGTCGTGACGGACGGCGTCAAGTCGGTGAGCGAAGCCGCCATGGTCGGCGGCCTCGCCGACTGGTTCGCGGTGGTCGCGCTGTTCCGGCGCGTCCCGATTCCGTTCGTTTCGGCGCATACGGGCGTGATTCCGCGCAACAAGGAGCGCATCGCCGACGAGCTTGCCGCCTTCGTGCGCGACAAGTTTCTCGACGTCGGTTCGCTGGTCGGGCTGATCCGGCGCCACGATCCGGTGGCGCGGCTGTCCGGCTGGCTCACCGCGCCGCAGAATGCGCGGCGCCTGGGCGACTACGCGGTGCGCATGATGTCGGGCGTGCTCGGCCTCACCGATGACGCGCGCATCCAGGGCTTCATCCGCGACAGCCTGCACGCGGCGCTCGCGCGCGTCGATTTCTCGAAGTCCGCGGGCGCCATTCTCGACACGCTCACCCGTGACGGCCGCCACCAGGAACTGCTCGACCAGATGCTCGAGCAGCTCGCCGTACTGTTGCGCGACGACGGTACGCGCGCGTTCGTCGCGTCGGCCATCGTCGACTGGCTCAAGAGCGACTACCCGACAACCGAGAAGTTTTTGCCTAGCGAGTGGATCGGCGAGAGCGGCGCGCGCGTGGTGGAAAGCGCCGTGAACCGGCTGCTGCTTCAGGTGAGCGAGGATCGCGAGCACCATCTGCGCCAGAAGTTCGACGAGGTCGTGGAAAAGCTGATCGTGAAGCTCAAGAGCGATCCGGCGTTCCTGCGCAAGGGCGAGGAGCTGAAGGCGAGCCTGCGCGAGGGCGGCGCGCTCAACGACTACACGCTCGCGCTGTGGGACAGCCTGCGTACGTGGCTGCGCGACGATCTGGAGCGCGAAGACTCGGCGCTGCACGCGAAGGTCGCCGCAACGGGCCAGTGGCTCGGCGAGACGCTCGCCGCCGACGCCGACCTGCGCGCCTCGCTCAGCGGCCATCTCGAAGACGCCGCACGCGCCATGGCGCCCGACTTTGCGCGTTACCTCACGCATCACATACGCGACACCGTAAAAAACTGGGATACGCGCGAGACGGCGCGGCTCATCGAGTTGAAAATCGGCAAGGACCTGCAGAAAATCCGCGTGAACGGCACGGTGATCGGCGGCGCGATCGGGCTCGGACTCTACCTGTGTTCGCATCTGTTCGAGCTTGTGCGGCTCAAGCTCGGGCAGTGAGATCGATTCGGATTCCAGATGAATGGATCGTGCGACGGTGCGCCATGCCTGCAGTCATAGGTCATCCGTAGGGAAATCACCGATGCTTCGGGAATTTTGGCGCGAGTATCATGCCTTCGACAGTTTGATCACGTCAGAGCTAATTCGAACGCTCGCCCGGAAACGGACGAGCGTTTTTTTTGCGTCTTTCCCGCTTTATCCGTGCAGCCCTGCAGCCCGGCTAGACCACAGCCGCCGGGGCTTCGAGGCGTTCGCCGTGCACGACCAGTGCGCCGCTCTTCGCCAGTTCCCCTGCCAGGTCGCGCAGCAGCGCCGGCCATGCGCCGCGCGGGGCGAGCTGCTGCGCCGCGGCGCGCAGGGAGGCGGCGTTCTCCAGCATCGCCAGCAGCGCGTCGAAGGTCATCGCACGCACCTCCAGCAGCTTGAAGACGATCAGCACCTTGAGCGCGTTCTTCGCGTTGCGGGCCGGGTTGGCGCGCAGCCAGGCGAGGCGCGAGAACGCGCGCTCCAGCGCCGCCTCGACGTTGGTGAACGGCTTGCCGTGGCCCGGAATCACCATGTGCACGTCGAGCTTCGCGATGGCTTCCAGTACCGCGTGCTGTTCGGCGAACCCGCTTGCGCCTTCGAGCTCGGGAAAAATCACGCCGAAGCCGTGCTCCCAAAGCGCATCGGCGCTGATGAGCAGGCGCGGCCCGGCTGCATAGAGCATCACCGAGTCGGGATCGTGCCCCGGCGCGCCGATCACCTCCCAGTCGAATCCTCCTAGCGCGAGCCGTTCTCCCGGCGCAAGCGTGCCGGTGAACGCGAATCGCTCGCAGGTCTGCCCGGTGGCGAGAAAGCTCAACCGCGCCTCGTCCCAGTCGCGCACGATCGTTGCGCTCGCCGCGGGGATCAGCGTCGCGCAGGGCCATTGCGCCTGCAGTTGCGCGTTGCCGCCGCAATGGTCGGAGTGCAGGTGCGTGTTGACGATGAGCTCGAGCGCGCGCGGGCCCAGCGCCTCGCGCACGAGCGCGAGCGTCTGCCCGGCGTGCGTCGCGTAGCCGGTATCGACGAGTGCGGCGCGCGACTCGTCGACGAGCAGCACGTTGTTCGACGAAAGCCAGCCGCGCTCGAACACGCGGATCGATTCAGGGAGTACGGGCGCGGCGCTCATGCCGGTGCGCGTGCCGGTGCGTGTTCGGGCCTGGGCATGACGAGGATCGTCGCGCGCCCTGCCACGAGCGTTTCGCCTTTCTGGTTCACGGCCTCGCCCACGAGCTTCACGAGATCGCCGTTCAGGCTCGGCTTCCACCACGCTTCGTCGACGCGCCACTCGAACGTGATCGTGTCGTTCGCGTGCGCGGCGCGCTTGAGCTTCATGTCGAATTCGAGCCCGAGCGGTTGCGCGTACTGCGAGTAGTGCGTGGCGAGCAGCGCCATGAAATGCGCGGTCGGTTGCGTGCCCGACGCGATCAGTCCGCCAAAGCGGCTTTGCGCCGCGTAGGCTTCGTCGTGGTGCAGCGGGTTCAGATCGTTCACGAGCAGTCCGAACGATTTCACCGATTCGGGCGTGAGCTGAAGTGTCGAGCGGAACGTCTCGCCGACCGTGACGACGCGGGCGGGCGCGTTCATGGTTTTTCTCCTTGCGGCTCGAAGCGTTTCGCAACCCACTCGGCATGCCGCGTCTCGATCGCATCCCAGACGGCGCGCTTCGCGTCGTCGTCGAGCACGGACCAGCCGGCAATTTCGTCGATGGTGCGCAGGCAGCCCTCGCACAAGCCGCTGCGCTCATCCATGCGGCAGATGGCGATGCAAGGCGAGGGCGGCGGCGTGACGGTGTCGCGAATCGCGGTCATGCTCACGCGTCGCGCAGCGCGACGTCCACCACGGGCGCGCCGGTCAGCGCCTCGAGTTCCTGTGGCGAGAGGTTGAACACCGCATGCGGATGGCCGGCGGCGGCCCACAGGCTTTCGAGCGCGAACAGGTCGGCGTCGATCAGCGTGACGGGGGGCGTGGCGTGGCCGATCGGGCACACGCCGCCAATGGCGTAGCCGGTTTTCTCGCGCACGAACTTCGCGTCGGCGCGGCCGATCTCGCCCACGTGCGCGGCCACTTTCTTTTCGTCCACGCGGTTCGCCCCGCTCGCGATCACGAGCACGGGCGCGTCGTCTTCGCGGCGGCGGAACAGGATCGACTTGGCGATCTGCGCGACTTCGCAGCCAAGGCCCGCGGCGGCTTCGGCGGAGGTCTTGCCGGTCTCGGGCAGCATCACGACCGGCCTGGCATGGCCGCGCTCGCGCAGCATCAGGGCGACGCGGCGCGCGGAGTCGGGCAGGGCGTCGAGGTTGTCGAGGGTTTGCGTCATGTGTCGATTTCCTTCGTACTGCAGTTCGATGGGTCGCGCGTCACGCGCAGGCCGCTTCGCTGCGGGCCTTCGCAAGCAGGGCCTTGCCCGCGCGCGAGACGTTCGCCCGGCCGATGGCGGTCGAAATGAAGTCGCCCGCCGCGACGACCTGGTTCAGGTCGATGCCGGTATGGATGCCGAGGCCGTTCATGAGGTACAGCACGTCCTCGGTCGCGACGTTGCCCGTGGCGCCCTTCGCATACGGACAGCCGCCGAGGCCCGCCACCGAGGCGTGGAAAATGGCGATGCCTTCTTCGAGCGCCGCATAGATGTTGGCGAGCGCCTGGCCGTAAGTGTCGTGGAAGTGGCCCGAAAGGCGCTCGCGCGCAAACACCTTCGTCACGGCTTCGAACACTTCGTGCACGCGCTTCGCCGTGCCCACGCCGATGGTGTCGGCAATGTCGATCTCGTCGCAGCCGAGCGCGGCGAAGCGCTCCACGACATCGACGACCGAAGCGACCGGCACTTCGCCCTGATACGGGCAGCCGAGCGCGCACGACACGCTGCCGCGCAAGCGCACGCCGTGCTCCTTCGCGGCAAGCGCCACGGGCGCGAAGCGCTCGATGCTTTCCGCGATCGAGCAGTTGATGTTCTTCTGCGAGAACGCCTCGCTCGCCGCGCCGAAGATCACGATCTCGTCTGCGCGCGCGGCGAGCGCGCCTTCGAAGCCGCGCATATTCGGCGTGAGGACCGAGTAGATCGCGCCGCTGCGGCGCTCGATGCCGGCCATGACTTCGGCGCCGTCGGCCATCTGCGGCACCCATTTGGGCGAGACGAACGAGGCGGCCTCGATGTTCGGAAAGCCGGCGGCCGAGAGCCGGTCGATGAGTTCGATCTTGGTTGCGGTGGGAACGAATTCTTTTTCGTTCTGCAGGCCGTCGCGCGGGCCGACTTCGACGATCTTCACTGCGGTGGGTAATGCCATTGCCGTGTCTCCAACGATATTTTTGAAAGGCTTCGCGATGTGCTGGCGTTCAGTAACCGCGCCCGACGTGCACCACGCCGCTCACGGTCTCGCCGCGAGCCAGCGCGCCGATCTTGTCGGCCACCTGCGAGATCGCTTCGTCGCGCAGCGTGAGCGCCGAACTGTGCGGCGTGATCGTGATGCGCGGCTCGCGCCAGAACGGGTGATCGGGCGCCAGCGGCTCCTCGCGGAACACGTCGAGCGTTGCCGCCGCAAGCGTGCCGCTCGCCAACGCGGCGAGCAGGTCCTGTTCGTCCAGATGCGTGCCGCGCGCCACGTTCACGAGATACGCGCCGCGCGAGAGCTTGCCGAAGGTGCGCCCATTGAGCACGCTTTCGGTGTCGGGCGTGGCGGGCAGCAGGTTCACGAGCAGCTTCACGCCGTCGAGGAAGGCGTCGAACTGCTCGCCGTGCAGCTCGCCCGAATACGTTTCGATGCCCTCGATCGTCTTCATGCTGCGCGAAAAGCCGCGCACTGGCACGCCGAGCGAGGCGACCGCGTGCGCGACCTGCGCGCCCAGCACGCCCAGGCCGAGCACGCCCACCGTGAAGGTCTCGTGCGGATGCGGCGCGAGCACGTGCCATTCGCGGCGCGCCTGCGCGAGCGCGTACTCGTCGAAGCGGCGCAGGTAGCGCAGCACCGCATGCTGAACGTACTCGCTCATTTGCCGGCCCATGCCCGAGTCTTCGAGCCGCACGAGCATGGCGGTGCCGGGCAGCGTGCCAGGGCGCTCGTGTTCGTGGGCGAGGATCGCGTCGACGCCCGCGCCCAGATTGAAAATGGCGCGAAGCCCCGGCACGCCGAAGAGTTCGCGCGGCGGGTGCCAGACGACCGCATAGTCGGCGGGATCGGTGTCGCCGGGTTGCCATTCGCGCAACGCGGCATCGGGCAGGGCGCGCGCGAGGCCGTGAAGCCAAGCGGAGGCGTCGGTCTGCGGGAACCAGAAAATGATCTTCATGATGGGTGAACCTGTCCCTGGTAACGGCTGTGCGGCTCGAAGCGATGCGCGCTGTTGCGTTGCGTGCGGCCCGCGAGGGCCGCCAGAGCCGCGTGCACCGGCACCATTCTACTTTTTCAGGCCCGCGCCCGCCGGGCAAATCGCGGCGCGCCTGCCTGCAACGTCTCTCGCGCCGGACCACACCGGGGGTGCCGAAAAGCTAAGCAAAAAAAATTGGTTCGGCGTGCGCGGCTCGCGGGCCACAATCGATTCACGCCGTGTTCCAGCGAGGAAAAAATCATGCTTTCGTGCGCGCAAATGCGTTGGCCGCCCCGCCTCGTCACCGTGCCGGGTCTGCACGGCAGCGACGGCGCTCACTGGCAGAGCTGGCTCGAACGCCAGTTCGCGCGCTCGCTGCGCGCGGAGCAGGATGACTGGGACGCGCCCGATCTGGCGGTCTGGGGCGCGGCTCTCGCGCGGCGGCTGGTGGGCGAGCGCGGGCCGTTCCTGCTGGCCGCGCACAGCTTCGGCTGCCTCGTGGCGGCGCATGCGCTGCACACCGGCGTGCTGGGGGAAAGCGGGAGCGATATTGCCGGTGTGCTGTTCGTCGCGCCCGCGAGCCCCGAGAAGTTCCGCTTTGCCGGAGCGTTCGAGGCGCGGCGGCTGCCCGTGCCGTCCATCCTCATCGGCAGCGAAACCGATCCGTGGATGCCGCTCGAAGGCGCCCGCGCGCTCGCGCAGCAACTGGGCAGCACGTTCGTGAATCTCGGCGATGCGGGTCACATCAACACGGCGGCAGGCTTTGGGCCGTGGCCGCGCGCGAAGTACTTCGTCGATACGCTCGTCCATGGCGCAGCGCCGGGGCGGCTGCGCGACGCGGCATTCGACCGGGGCGGTCCGGCGTACGCCTGAGGCAGGACACACCCGGCGATACACCTCGCGAGCAGGCGGCGCTCAGTGCCCGAGCGCCGCGCGCAACAACCGTGCCGTATGGAGCGCGATCATCCCTTCTTCGTCGGTGCGGATCGCGAAAACGGGAACGCGGCTTTCACGCGCGCTCACGCGCTCGTTGCCCTGACTGCTGCCGACCTCGTTGACCTGCGCGTCGAGCACGGTGCCGAACACCGGCGCGAGCCGCTCGCATACCTGCGCGCGAATGGGCGCGGCATGCTCGCCGATGCCCGCGGTGAACACGAGCGCGTCGAGCCCGCCCAGCACCACGGCGAGCTTGCCCACGTCCTGCGCGATGCGATACGTATAGAAGTCGATTGCGAGCTTCGCGCGGTCGCTGGCACTCGCGAGCAACTCGCGCATGTCGCTGCTCAGGCCCGACAGGCCCTTCAGGCCCGACTCCTGGTACAGCACCTTCTCGATGGCGTGGTAGTCCATGCCCTTCGCCATCATCCAGAGCACGGCGCCCGCGTCGAGCGCGCCGCAGCGGGTGCCCATGGGCAGGCCGTCGAGCGCGGTGAGGCCCATGGTGGTCTCGACGCTCTTGCCGTCCTTCATCGCGCACAGGCTCGCGCCGTTGCCCAGGTGCGCAACGACGACGCGCCCGCGCGCCATGTCGGGCGCGACCTGATGCAGGTGCCTCGCGATGTACTCGTACGAGAGACCGTGAAAGCCGTAGCGCCGCACGCCCTCGCCGTAATAGCTGTACGGCAGAGCGAAGAGCTGGGCCATGATGTCGTTGCCCGCGTGGAACGCGGTGTCGAAGCACGCCACCTGCGGCAGCTCGGGCGCGGCCTGACGCACCGCCCGAATCGCGGCGAGATTGTGCGGCTGATGCAGGGGCGCGAGCGGCGTGAGCGCGTCGAGCTCCTGGATCACTTCGTCGTCGATGAGCACGGCGTCGGCGTAGCGCGCGCCGCCGTGCACCACGCGGTGACCGATCGCGGCGGGCGGCGTGTCGCGCAGGCCCACGGCGAGCACGAGGCGCAGGAGGCGAAACGCGGCGTCGTGATCGGCGACCTGCGCGACCGGAAACTTCTCGTCGACGATCAGGCGCCCGTCGGCCATATGCGCGACCACGCGCGGCGCGACGCCGATGCCCTCGATCTGCCCGCCCGCGCCATGCAGCGCGCGCGCGCCGCCTTCCACGTGGTCGTCTTCGATCACGCGAAACACCGAACACTTGATGCTCGACGAACCCGCATTCACGACGAGCACGACATGGCCTTGATCGGCCGGCTGGGCCTGGACGCTGCTCACAGGATCTCCGTGGCTTTGCGAGCGCGCCGCGCATGCGCGAGCAGCACGGCGATCGCGCAACTGCCGATGCGCGAGCGCACGCTGTCGGCGCGGCTCGTGAGGATGATCGGCACGCGCGCGCCGAGGACGACGCCGGCCGCTTCCGCGCCGGCGAGGAAGGTGAGCTGCTTGGCGAGCATGTTGCCCGCTTCGAGGTCGGGCACGAGCAGGATGTCGGGGTCGCCCGCAACGGGCGACGCGATGCCCTTGATGCGCGCGGCTTCGGCGCTGATCGCATTGTCGAAGGCGAGCGGGCCGTCGAGCAGGCCGCCCGTGATCTGGCCGCGGTCGGCCATCTTGCAGAGCGCGGCCGCGTCGATGGTGGAGGGCATCTTTTCGGACACGGTTTCCACAGCGCCGAGAATGGCGACCTTGGGCGTGCCCACGCCGAGCGCACGCACGAGGTCGATCGCGTTGCGCACGATGTCGGCCTTCTCGGCGAGCTTGGGGAAGATGTTGACGGCCGCATCGGTGATGAAAAGCGGCTTGTGGTACGAGGGCACGTCCATCGCGAACACGTGCGAGAGGCGTCGCTCGGTGCGCAGGCCATTGGCGGCGAGCGCGACTTCGTGGAGCAGTTCGTCGCTGTGCAGGCTGCCCTTCATGAGCAGTTCGGCCTGGCCCTCGCGCACGGCGCGCACGGCGAATTCGGCGGCGGCGTGGCTGTGCGGCGCGTCGATGAGGGTGATGCCGTCGAGGCGCAGGTCGGCTTCTTCGGCCACCGCGCGGATCTTCGCTTCAGGGCCGACGAGGATCGGCACGATCAAGCCGAGGTTCGCGGCGTCGAGCGCCCCGGTGAGCGAGGACACGTCGCAGGGATGCGCCACGGCGGTGGGCACGGGCGCGAGGCTGCCGCAGCGGGCGAGCAGAACCGAATACTTGTCAGGCGATGAAGTCACGGCGGTCTCCACGAAGAACATGCTGCGGCGCGCAAAGCGCTAACAGTGTAGACCAGCGCCGACGAGGCAGTCGGCTGGATGCGCGCCAGGCCCGCGCGGCATCGTTACGCGTTGCGCCCAGGCCCGGCAGTTGTGCCTGTCATGCTTCATTCACAAGGCGTTGCGATCATCGGAGAGGCACCGGGGCCGCCGCGCATCTTGACTTTCGCAGGGCCGCCGCCTAATTTTTTAGATGCCGCAGTGCAACATGATCTGGCTCTTTTCACATCGCGGTCGCGAGGCGCACGAAACGCGCACGCGGCCGCGTATATCTTTTGCCGGCCCCGCTGCCCGCCATGCCGCCGTTGTGGCGGCAGAACAGGGGCAGCGGCCACGCCCCGCGCGTCACTCGTCATGAAGGCGCGCGTCCACGGCCCGCGCCGGCCTGGCGCCTGCTTGCCGCGAGGCGAGCCGGCGCTCCCTTAAAGGAGATTCGTCTCGTGGCAGTTCCCGCCTCCTCGCCGCTCGTTGCGTCGCCGTTTTCATTTCTGCCCACGCTCGCATCGGGCACGTCTTTCTGGCCCTTTGCGTCTTTCTGGCCGCTCGCGGGTGCATCCGACGAGGAGTCATCGCTCCGGACGCCACTGACCGACGCGGCTTCGGCAGTGAACCGGGTAATCGAATCGGCGCAATCCGCGCCGACGGTGGCGCAGCCGCTCTACGACTACCTCTACGACGCCTGGCAGCGCAGCGTGCTGTTCCTCGACGTGCTGCGCGAGCGCGGCAACCAGACTTATGTGCACGAGCAGGCGGGCATGCCGCCGGTGCTCGCGTTCGACTACGAAGTGATCGTCGACGGCCGCGAACTCGACGATCCCTGCAATTACGCACTCCTGCGCATCAAGCCCGAAGCGGGCGTCCCGACCGATCCGCGCATGCGCCCCTTCGTCGTGATCGATCCGCGCGCGGGCCACGGCCCCGGCATTGCCGGGTTCAAGATGGACAGCGAAGTCGGCATCGCGTTGCGCAAGGGCCATCCGTGCTATTTCGTGACGTTCTTCCCGCTGCCCTGCGAAACGCAGACAATCCAGTCGGTCGGGCAGGCTGAAGCCGTATTCATTCAACGTGTGCGCGAGCTGCATCCCGACGCGGACGGCTTGCCGTTCATCATCGGCAACTGCCAGGGCGGCTGGGCCGCGGCGCTGCTCGCGGCTTGCGCGCCCGCGCTGGTCGGCCCGCTCATGCTCGCGGGCTCGCCGCTGTCTTACTGGGCCGGCGTGCGCGGCAAGAACCCCATGCGCTATTCGGGCGGCATGCTGGGCGGCTCGTGGATGTCCTCGCTCGCGGCGGACCTGGGCGACGGCCGCTTCGACGGCGCGTATCTCGTGCAGAACTTCGAGTACCTCAATCCGGCCAATACGTACTGGGGCAAGCTTTACAACCTCTATTCGAAGGTCGATTCCGAGCGCGAGCGCTTCCTCGAATTCGAGCGCTGGTGGGGCGGCCATTTCCAGCTGAACCGCGCCGAGATCGACTGGATCGTGCAGAACCTCTTCGTCGGCAACCACCTCACGCGCAACGAGGTGTTCGCGAAGAACGCGCGCTCGCCGGTGGATCTGCGCAACATCCGCACGCCGATCATCGTGCTCGCCTCCTGGGGCGACAACATCACGCCGCCGCAGCAGGCGCTCAACTGGATTCCCGACCTCTACGCGAGCGTCGACGAGATCGTCGCCAACGAGCAGGTGATCGTGTACTGCCTGCACGACAAGGTGGGGCATCTCGGCATCTTCGTTTCGGCGAGCGTGGCCAATAAGGAGCATACCGAACTATTCTCGGCGCTCGACCTGATCGACGTGCTGCCGCCGGGCCTCTACGAAGCGAAGATCACCGACTCGACGCCGGAAGTCGGGCGTCTCGAAGCGCTCGAAGGGCGCTACGAGATCCGCTTCGAGCGCCGCACCATCGACGACATTCTCGCGCTCGACGACGGCCGCGACGACGAGCAGCCCTTCGAAGTGGTACGCCGCTTCGCGGAGAACAACCAGCGTCTCTATGACCTGTTCGTTTCGCCGTTCGTGCGTGCGTCGAGCAATGCGTTCAGCGCGCATGCGCTGCGCGAGTCGCACCCGTCGCGCGTGGAGCGCAGCGTGCTGAGCGACGCGAACCCGGCGCTGGGCGGGCTGCCCGCCATGGCGGAGGCGGTGCGGGGCAACCGCAAGCCCACCGCGCCCGACAATCCGTTCACGCTGCTCGAAAAGCAGGCATCGGCGACCATCGAAGCTTCGTGGGATGCCTACCGTGACGCGCGCGACGCCTGGATCGAAAGCACCTTCTACAACGTCTACACCGCGCCGTGGGTGCAGGCGTGGGTGGGCGTGACGCCGAACGAGCCGCTCGATCCCATCGCGCCGCCGCTCATGGCGCTGCGCAAGGAACTGGCGCAGTACCGCCTGCGCGCGGCGCGCGCACGTCTCGCGAAGGGTTCGCTCGTCGACGCGTTCATGCGCATCGCCGCGTACATCGTCGACGAAATGCATACCGTGCAGTACCGGCCGTTCCAGCGCATGCGCGAACTCGCGCGCGAGTATCTCGGCGATCGCCAGCCGAGCATCGCCGAGCTCAAGGAAGCCGCGCGCCGCCAGGGCGCGATCGTGCAGCTCGATCCGCAGGCCGCGATCGACGCATTGCCCGAGATCGTGCCCGACATGAAGACGCGGCGCGCACTGCTCGCGGCCGTGTACCGCATCGCGACCGTGTCCGGGCCGCTCGAAGGCGAGCGGCGCGAGCGCTATCGTTACGTGCAGCGCGCGCTGGGCGTCGAGCCGGGCAGCGAGAAGACGGGGCTGCCGCCCTCCGACGGCGGTGTTTCGGGCGGTTCTTCGGGCGCTGACGGCGGCACGGCTGGCGACGGCAGCGCCGAACACGGCGTCAAGGCATCTTCAGGCGCAGCGGCTGCGGAATCCGAAGGCCCAGCGGCTCCCGGGAAGTCCTCTCGCGCGAAGTCCACCGCTGCAAGCGAACACGCCGCGCCCGCGAAACCCATGCGTGCGGCGCGCGCCGGCGTAAAGGCGAAGGCCGCGGAGCCGGCAGATGCGAACAAGGCGCCGGCCGTCGCCAAGACGGCTGCGCGCCGCTCGCGCGCGGCATCGACGCCCACCGCCACGCGGGCCGCAGGCACGACGGCCGCGCGCCGCCGCGCGACGCGCAGCGCGAGCGAGTAACGAAGCCTGTTCCGCGTGTCAGCCGAACGCGCCGCCTCTCCCCCGATGCGGCGCGTCGCTTCGAGCTAGACACGTCGATACGTCGACACGTCCGCAGCCGGATCGGCAACGGCATCTGCGGCCATCACCGGCCGTCTTCCACTGCGAGGTGAGCCATGCATACTCCTCCCGAACGGCCGCTTGCCGGCATGCGCGCGCTCGTGACCGGCGTGGCGAACGCCGATTCGATCGCTTACGGCTGCGCCCGCGCGTTCGCCGATCTCGGTGCGCAACTTGCCATCACCTATCTCAACGACAAGGCGAGGCCCTATGTCGAGCCGCTTGCCAACGAACTGGGCGCGCAGTTGCTGCTGCCATTGAACGTCGAGGAAGACGGCCAGCTCGACGCCGTGTTCGATGCCGTGCGTGCAACGTGGGGAGCGCTCGACATCGTGCTGCACTCCATCGCCTATGCGCCGAAAGAGGATCTGCAGGGCGGCCTGCTCGATTCGTCGGCGCAGGGCTTCGCCCATGCGATGGACGTGTCGTGCCACTCGTTCATCCGCATGGCGAAGCGCGCCGTGCCGCTCATGCCGCAGGGCGGCACGCTTTTCGCGATGAGCTACGACGGCGCGAACCGCGTCGTGCCCAACTACAACCTGATGGGCCCGGTGAAAGCGGCGCTCGAAGCATCGTGCCGTTATCTCGCGTACGAACTCGGGCCGATCGGCATCCGCGTGCACGCGATCTCGCCTGGGCCGCTCAAGACGCGCGCGGCCTCGGGGCTGCCCGACTTCGACCGCATGCTCGCCGAGGCCGCGGAGCGCGCGCCGCTCGGCGAACTCGTCGACATCATGGACGTGGGCTACGCAACCGCGTACCTCGCCACGCGCTACGCCCGCCGCATGAGCGGCAACACCGTGTATATCGACGGCGGCGCGCACATCATGGCTTAGGGCCTGTTATTGGCGTGAGCAGGCCCTGACCGCACGCCTCGCGCGCTTAGCACGAAAGCCGCAAAGCAAAGCTCGCATCGGTATAAGCCGTGCGCCCCGGCTCGCTAGAATCGAGTGTTCGGTCTGCTTACGAAAATCATGCAGGCAGGCCGAAGCGCCTTTGAACGACAGACGGGGATCACCATGACAGGTTTGGGACGCACGGCGCGCTGGCTCGGCGCGGGCATCATCGCATTGAGTACGGCGGTAGCGCATGCCGAAACATCGTTACTGAACGTCTCGTACGACGTGACGCGCGAGCTGTACAAGGACATCAACGCGAGCTTCATCGCGGACTATCGGAAGAAGACCGGCGAGACCGTGTCGATCAGGCAGTCGCACGGCGCTTCGAGCGCACAGGCGCTCTCGGTGCTGCAAGGCCTGCAAGCCGATGTCGTGACGATGAACCAGCCCAACGACATCGACCTGCTCGCGCAGCAGGGGCATCTCGTGCCCGCCAACTGGCGCACGCGTCTACCCGACGCGAGCGCGCCCTATACGACGACGATGGTGTTCCTCGTGCACAAGGGCAACCCCAAACGCATCAAGGATTGGGACGATCTCGCGAGGCCCGGCGTACAGGTCGTGATCGCCAACCCGAAGACGTCGGGCAATGGACGCTACGCGTATCTGGCCGCGTGGGGCTACCGCAAGCAGCAGGGCGCGAGCGACGCCCAGGCGCTCGACTTCGAACGCGCGCTCCTGAAGAACGTGCCGGTGCTGGACGCGGGCGGCCGGGGCGCGACGACGACCTTCACGCAGCGCGGCATCGGCGACGTGCTCGTGACCTTCGAAAACGAGGTAGCGCTCATCGATAGCGGCGTGGGCGCGAAGGACTTCGAAGCCGTCTATCCCTCGGTGAGTCTGCTGGCGCAGCCGCCGGTGACGATCGTCGACAAGGTCGTGGACAAGCGCGGCACGCGCAAGAGCGCGCAGGCGTATCTCGATTATCTGTATTCGCCCGCCGCGCAGGAGATCATCGCGCAGCACCATCTGCGTCCGCGCGACGCTGCGGTGCTCGCGAAGCACGCCGGCGAATTCAAGCCGATCAAGACCTTCACGGTCGAGCAGGTGTTCGGCAGCTGGCAAAACGCGCAGGCCACGCATTTCGCCGATGGCGGCACGTTCGATCAGATCGTCGCGGACCGCAAGTAATTCGGGCGGCGCGTAACGACAACGCGCAAAACAAAAGCGCCTCGCGTTTTGGCGAGGCGCTTTGCAATTCAGGCAGCGGGTTTAGTACCAGCCGCGACGGCCATACCACTCGCGGCGGCCGTACCAGCGGTGGCCGTCCCAGTAGCGGTCGCCGTGCCAGCCGATCACGACAGCCGGCGCGTAGGCCACGCGCACGGGCGGCGCGACATAGACCGGACGCGGCGCGACATAAACGGGCTGCGGCGCGATATACACCGGTGCGGGTGCAACATAAACCGGAGCGGGCACGCCGACGTTCAGGCCGACCACCACGCCGGCCATCGCGGTTTGCGAGGCGGCCAGGACGAGCGCTCCAGCACCCAGCGCGGCAAAGAGTTTGGTTTTCATTTTGAGCCCCTTCGGTTGAAGATTCGATGGCTTCAATGTAGCCAGGCGCTCGCCGGCTTGAGTTACCAAACTGCAACAAACTGCGCGCGAATTTTACGGGCGGTAATGGGAGGAAAAGGCGCTCGCCCGCCTGCGGCGGGCTTCCCGCATGTTTCGCGCAGGCGGGCGTGTTTCAATTCGTGATCGTCGGGGCAGGTCTGTAATCGGTGCGCCGGGCGCGAGCGCCCGGCATGCCCCTGCCGCTACTGCACCACGACGCTCGCGAAGTTCTGACGGCCGAACGGGCTCACCTGATAGCCGCTCACGTTGGTGCGCGTGATGGCGGAGGCGGTCGGGTAGCCAAGCGGAATCCACAGGGCCTGGTCGTGGATGATCTGCTGGGCAGCTTCGTAGAGCTTCACGCGCCTCGCCTGATCGGCGGTGGCCTTGCCTTCGGCGATCAGCTTGTCGAGCCGGGGATCGCAAAAGCGCGCGAAGTTGATGCCCGACTGCACCGCATTGCAGCTAAAGAGCGGCGAGAGATAGTTGTCGGGGTCGCCGTTGTCGCCGGCCCAGCCCATGAAGAGCGTGTCGTGCTGACCTTGCTTGGCCTCTTTGATCAGCTCGCCCCACTCGATCACCTTGATGTCGGCCTTCACGCCGATCTTCGCGAAATCGGCCTGCAAAAGCTCCGCGCCCGCGCGCGGGTTCGGGTTCAGTACGCTGCCGTTCGGACGCACCCAGATCGTCGTCGCGAAGCCGTTGGGCAAGCCCGCGTCGGCGAGCAGCTGCTTCGCCTTCGCCGGGTCATACGGATAGGGCTGGATCGACTTGTCGTAGCCCCAGGTGATGGGCGGCCAGGGGTTCGTCGCAGGCGTGGCGGTATTATCGAAAACCGCCTTCAGGTAGGTCGCGCGGTCGAACGCCATGTTCAGCGCCTGGCGCACCTTCTGGTTGTCGAGCGGCTTCTTCTGCGTGTTGAGCGCGACGAACGCCGTCATGAACGCGGGCGTCTGCACTACCTTGAGCGACTTGTCGTCCTTCGCCGCGGCCACGTCCTGGGGTTTGGGCGAGAGCGCGATCTGGCATTCGCCGGCCTTCACCTTCTGCGCGCGCACGGCGGCGTCGGGCGTGATTGCGTAGATCAGGCGGTCCACCTTCGGCTTCGGCCCCCAGTAGGCCGGGTTCACGTCGTAGCGGATCACCGCGTCCTTCGTGTAGCTCTTGAGCGTGAACGGGCCCGTGCCCACCGGCTTCGCGTTGAGATCGACCTGCTTGCCGGCCTTGAGCAACTGGTCGGCGTACTCGGAGGAGTAGATCGATGCGAAGCCCATCGTGAGGATCGAGAGGAACGTGGCGTTCGGCTCGTTGAGTTCGAACTTCACCGTGTTCGCATCGACCTTCGTGACCGCCTTCACAAGTTTCACGAGGCCCATCGACTGAGCGTGCGGGAAGCCGCTCGCGCCGGCCACCTTGTGCCACGGATTGTTCGCGTCGAGCATGCGATCGAACGTGAAGACCACGTCGTCGGCGTCGAGCGTGCGCGTGGGCTTGAACCATTCGGTCGTCTGGAACGCCACGTCGGGTCGCAAATGGAACGTGTAGGTCAGGCCGTCGGCGCTCACTTCCCACTTGTCCGCGAGCGCGGGCACGACCTTCTTCTGCGCTTCGTCATAGGCCACGAGCGAATTGAAGATGACGTCGGCGGACGCGTTGGTCGTGACGAGCGAGTTGAACTGCACGACGTCGAAGCCGTCGGGACTCGACTCGGTGCAGACCGTCAGCGGTTTGGCGAGCGCGGGCGCGGGCGCGAGCGCGGCGCCAAGCGCGGTCGCGAGCACGAAAGCCGGCACGAGCGTGCGCGCGGTGGGCGAGGTGAAGCGCATGGGATCTCCGTGGTTCTTCGGTGGCGGGCGGCGCCCCGTTTGGTTCGATTCGGGAGAGGCGAGAAGGCTCGGAAGGGCGCCCGGACGAGCCAAGCTTATCGAAGGGAAATTGCCGAGACAACCATTTAATCGACATGCCCATATGGCATGGGGGCGCCGTGCGGCAAGCAGAGGCGGCTCAGTGGCTCGCCGCGCGCGGCTTGCGCGGCGCCTTTTCGAACACGCGGTCGTAGACCCAGCGCGGCAGCGCGCGCAGCATCGTGGCGGCCACGCGCATCGGCCAGGGGAACACCGCGAACGACGTGCCGCGCGCGATCGCTTGCGCCGTCTTCGAGGCGAACCGGTCGGCGTCCATCAGGAAGGGCATGCGGTAGGGGTTCTTCGCCGTCATCGGCGTGCGGATATAGCCGGGCGCGATGGTGACCACGGGCACGCCGAACGGGCGCATTTCCACGCGCAGCGCTTCGAGATAGGCGAGCGCCGCGGCCTTCGACGCGCTGTAGGCGCCCGAGCCCGGCAACCCGCGCACGCCGGCCACGCTCGCGATGCCGACGAGCGTGCCGCGCCTTGCCTGTGCCATCGCCGAGGCGAACGGCTCGAAGGTGGCGACCATGCCGAAGTAGTTGGTGTCCATCACGTCGCGGAACGTGGCGAGATCGCCTTCGCCCGTGAGCACGCCGCGGCTCACGCCGGCATTGGCGATCACGATGTCGGGCATGCCATGCCGGGCGATGAAGTCGCGCGCGGCGGCGGCGAGCGCATCGGCGTCGCGCACGTCGGCGGGATAGATGGAAACGGGGTGGTCGGGGTGGGACTGCCGGAAGCCGGCAAGGGCCTCGCCGCGGCGCGCGACGAGCCCGAGGACGGCGCCCTGCCGCGCATATTCGGCGGCGAGCGCGGCGCCAATGCCGCTCGACGCGCCGGTGATGAAGACCTTCAGAGGCGCGTCTTGCATGGCGCGGTTTCTCACATCTTCTTCGCGCGGATCTGCGAGATGATGAAGTCCATCACCTGGGTCGTGCCCGGCAGCGCCTTGTCTTCCGGACCCTGGACCATGGCCGGGCCGGTCTCGTATTTGCCCTGGATGGCGATGGTCGGCACGCCGTCGATCTTGTAGGCATCGAGCAGGGCCTTGTCGCGCTGCAACGCGCTCTGCGTCGAGAACGAGTTGTAGGCTTCCATGTACTTCTTCGCATCCACGCCTTGCGTGGCGAGGAACTTCGCCTGGTCTTCCGGCGTGAGCAGGTAGTTCTTGTTCACGTGGATTTCGTGGAACACGACCGGCGTGAGCTTCTGGGCGAGGCCGAGCGCGTCGAGTGCGTAGTACATCTTCGAGTGCGGGATGAAATCGTCACGGAATGCCACCGGCACGCGCTTGAACACGACGTCCGGGCCCTGTTTCTTGATCCACGCTTCGAGATAGGGGTCGAACGCGTTGCAGTGCGGGCAGCCGTACCAGAAGAACTCGATCACGGAGATCTTGCCCGCGGGCACGTCGAGCGCCTGGGGCGCCTTCAGGACCGTGTAGTCCTTGCCGGCCACGGGCGCCTCGGCCGAGGCGTGGGCCACGCTGGCGATCAGCGAAAGCGAGAGAAAAAGCGTACCGAGAAGTCGTTTCATGGCGTAGGAATCCACTGTTCTTGGACCGGCGGCGGCCGGCTATCTGCCGCAGGACGCCGTTGGCGCGAAGTTTGTGCAAAGCTGGCGCGTGCGGGTGCTGCGCGGGTGTTGCTGGTTGACGGACTCCGCGCCGCGCGCCACGGCCCGGCCTCACGCGAACGCCGCTGGGCTGCGGCTTCGGTGGGCGGGCGCGCGGTGCGCGGCGCGGACGGCGATTACTGCTTCGTGAAGCGGATGACCGCTGTATCGATACCGGCGTCGGACAGGCGTTGACGCGTCGAGTTCATATCGTCGAACTTCGTGAACGGACCGATGCGCACGCGATAGTACGTCACGCCGCCGGCGTCGCGCTGCGTCACTTTCGACTCGAACCCCTGGAACGCGAGGCGCGCACGCTGCTGCTCGGCGTCGCCCGACGTCTTGTAGGCGCCCACCTGCAGGAAGTAGCCGGTGTTGGCGTCGCCGGGTGCGGGCGCGACGCTGCCGGGCTTGGCGGCCGGGGGCGTCGGCACCGCATTGGCGGGCTTCTGCGGCGGGTTGTTCGCGAGGATCTGCGCCGGGTTGGTTGTCGCGTTGTTCGTCGAATTGCCAGCGGACTGCGGCTTCCTCGCGATCGCCGTGCCGCTCGTGACGTTTTCGCCCGTCGACGGTTGCGGCGCGACGGCCACGCCGTTGTTGGCGGCGTTGCTGTTCGAACCCGAAGGCGGCACTTCCACGATCTGCGGCTCTTCGAGCATGCCCGAGGATTGCGACTGGTTCGTGGTCTGGCCCGGCGCCGTATTGGGCGGCGTGCTTTGCGCGGCCTGCGGCACCGGCTGACCCGGCGACTTGCCCTGCAGCACGCGGTTCGGGTCGACCTGCTCGTTGTTCTGGCCGACGTCGGAAGCGGCCGGCGGCGCGACCTTCGAGACGAACGGCGTGGGCGCGCGCGTGATGTACAGCGCCACCACCACCGCGATCGCAAGGCCGACGATCAGGCCCAGCACGATGCCGAGAAAGGTTCCCCCGGACTGCTTCGACTGCTGTTTCGTAGTGCGGCGCGGTTTTGCCATCGTCTGAATCACCTGCAAACAAGAGAATCCTGGAATGGCCGTCCGCGCGAGGCGGCGGCCCCAAACACGTTGCTGCGCGCGGGTCTCGCGCGTCTCGTTACATGCGCTCCGGCGCGGACACGCCGATCACGGCCAGGCCGTTCGCGAGCACCCGGCGCGTGGCCGCGAGGAGGGCGACGCGGGCGTCGCGTTCGGCGACGTCATCGACGAGAACGCGTTCGGCATTGTAGAACGAGTGAAACTCAGCGGCGAGTTCGCGCAGGTAGAACGCCACCGCGTGCGGCGCGAGTTCGCCGGCGGCATGCGTGAGCATGTCGGGGAATTCACCGAGTTTCGCGATGAGCGCGAGCGCGCGCTCGCTGGCAAGCGGCGCGAGATCGACCTTGGGCAGCGCGGCCGGATCGCCGCCGAACTTGCCCTGCCAGTCGCCGAGAATCGACGAGATGCGCGCATGCGCGTACTGCACGTAGTACACCGGGTTCTCGTCGTTTTCCTTCAGCGCGAGGTCGATGTCGAACACGAATTCGGTATCGGCCTTGCGCGAGATGAGGAAAAAGCGCACGGCGTCGCGGCCGCGGCGGATTGTCGCCTCGTCGAGCAGGTCGGGCGAGACTTCGCTGCCCGGGTTCGCGCCGCCCGACCATTCGATCAGGTCGCGCACGGTCACGTAGCTGCCCGCGCGCTTGGAGATCTTCACTTCCTGACCGTCGCGCATCACCGTGACCATCTTGTGCAGCACGTAGTCGGGATAGCCCTTCGGAATGCCGATGCCGAGCGCCTGCAGGCCCGCGCGCACACGCGCGATGGTGCCGTGGTGATCGGAGCCCTGGATGTTGATGACCTTCGTGAAGCCGCGCTCCCACTTGGTGACGTGGTAGGCCACGTCGGGCAGGAAGTAGGTGTAGGTGCCGTCGGACTTGCGCATCACGCGGTCCTTGTCGTCGCCGTAGTCGGTGGTCTTGAGCCACAGCGCGCCTTCCTGCTCGTAAGTCTGTCCCGAAGCGACCAGCGCCTCGACGGTCTTCTCGACGCGGCCTTCCGTGTACAGCGACGATTCGAGGTAGTAGCGGTCGAACTTCACGCCGAACGCCTGCAGGTCGAGATCCTGTTCGTGGCGCAGATAGGCCACGGCGAAACGGCGGATCGCTTCGAGGTTCCCAGGGTCCTTTTCGCCCGTCACGGGCTCGCCGTCCTTGGCCGCGACGGTTTCGCCCGCGAGGTAGTCGCGCGCGATGTCGGCGATGTATTCGCCGTTGTAGGCCGCTTCGGGCCATTCGGCGTCGCCGGGCTTGAGGCCGCGTGCGCGCGCCTGGGTGGAGAGGGCGAGGTTGCCGATCTGCACGCCCGCGTCGTTGTAGTAGAACTCGCGGTGCACGTCATAGCCCTGCGAGGCGAGCACGTTCGAGATGGCGTCGCCGAGCGCGGCCTGGCGGCCGTGGCCCACGTGCAGCGGGCCGGTAGGGTTGGCCGAGACGAACTCGACGAGCACGCGCTTGCCGGCTTCGCGCTGCGAACGGCCGAATGCCTCGCCCTGCTCGAACACGGCGCCGATCACGGCGCGCTTTGCATTCGCGGTGAGACGCAGGTTGATGAAGCCGGGGCCGGCCACTTCGGCCGCCTCGACGAGGCCTGCGGCCTCTGCCTGGGCGAGCACGGCGTCGACGATCTGCTGGGCGAGCTGGCGCGGGTTCGCGCGCATGGGCTTGGCGAGCTGCATCGCGACGTTGCAGGCGACGTCGCCGTGGGCGGCGACCTTGGGGCGCTCGAGCGTGATCGCGGGCACGACGAATGCGGCTTCGCTCGCGCCTTCGGTGGCCTTCGCCACCTGGGCTATGGCTTGCGCGAGCAGGGTCTCCAGGGTGTGTTTCTGTGCGGGCAGCATGCTGGTTGCAAGTCCTGTGCGGGTAATGGGATGCGGGGCCGGCGCCTGGGGGCGTCACCACGGGCATCGCCCCTGGCTTGCCGGCGCCGGCCGCCGGATACGGGTGAGGGCGCCAGCCTCGCGGCGGGCCACCTGCCATGCGCAATGCACGGGGGACCTCGTTGCGGCAGGCGGCGTGGCGGCGTACCAGACGCCAGAACGTCCGGGCGCCGCGCCCTGCGTGTAATTCCGTCCTGACGGATTTTAGCAGGTGCTAATATGTGAAATGAGGTAGCGCGACATGGACCGCCTTGGCCTGTCTGGCTTCGCAGGCCGGAATGTCACGCGCAGATCCAGAAAATCATAAAGGGAACAGACATGCTGGTTACTTTCAAATGTCACGCGGCGCCTGACGTCACAATGCTGGAGAACCTCGCACAATACCTTCTCGGCATCATCGGCAAGCGGCTCGGCGCGCGCGGCGTGATCACCCATGACGAACTCGATGCCGCCATCACCAAGCTCGAAGCGGCCATCGCTACGGACAAGAAGGAGCGCCACGAGCAGGAAGGCCACTTTCACGAAGGCGAAGATGACCACGCGCATCACGAACTGCCGGTCGGCCTCGCGCAACGCGCCTTTCCGTTCCTCGATATGCTGCGCGCCGCGAAGAAGGAAGACAACGACGTTTTGTGGGGCATTTGAGCTCCGTGCCTGATGACGTCCCTGTATGACACGCCTGGGCGCGGGGTCGCGCCGTCGCCATGGTACGCAGCATCCAGCCCGTGAGGGCCGCGCTGCCTGCCCGGACTGAATCGACGCTCCAAAAGCAAAGAGCCCGCAATGTTGCGGGCTCTTTGCTTTTGAGCACCTGTGGCTCGCCTTACTCGCTGGCAGCCGCCGGTTCGGCAGCGGAAGCCTCTGACTTCTTCATCTTCTTTTTCTTCGGTTTCTTCACGTGCTTTTCGGTGGGCGCCGAATACGACGTCGCCGGGCTCGCCTGCTCCGGCGCGGCCGGCTGGGCGAACGACGGCTGCGCAAGCGCCGCGACGCCGAAGGCGGTCAACATCAACATCAGCTTCTTCATACGATTTCTCCGTCGAGGTTGCTTCGATTTTGCGTTTTAAGGATTGGCTGATGATCAAGCCGGCGCGGCCTTGCCGCATGTGGCCGGGTGTCATGCAGACGATACCGGGTCTTGCCGGGCCATCTTACAAAGCCGAAAAATCGTGCGCGCGTAATCTTCATCTTGCCGGATGGCGTATGTCGGGCGACGACAACAGGGGAGCCCGACGCGAGAAAGCGCGCCGCCCGCGGCGGCGCGCCGTACGGCTTAGAGCTGCGGCGCGAGCGCGCGGCGGGCGTCCTCGTCGGAGAGCGACATCCGCTTTGCATAGTCGGCGAGCTGGTCCTGGCCGATCTTGCCCACCGAGAAATAGGTGCTGTCCGGGTGCGCGAGATAGAAGCCCGAAACGCTGGCGGCCGGCAGCATGGCAAGCGACTCCGTCACGCTCATGCCGACCTCGCCCGCTTGCAGGAAGTCGAACATGTCGCGCTTCACGAGGTGATCCGGGCAGGCCGGGTAGCCGGGAGCCGGGCGAATGCCCGCGTACTTTTCGGCGATCAGCGCGTCGTTGTCGAGCGTTTCGCTGGCCGCGTAGCCCCACAGGTCGCGGCGCACGCGTGCGTGCAGCGCTTCGGCGAACGCTTCCGCGAAGCGGTCCGCGAGCGCCTTGAGCATGATCGCGCTGTAGTCGTCGTGGTCCTTCTCGAACTGCGCTTCCTTCACGTCCACGCCGATGCCGGCCGTCACCGCGAACATGCCGATGTAGTCCGCCACGCCCGAGTCCTTCGGCGCGATGAAGTCGGCGAGCGAGCGGTTCGGACGCATGACGCCGTCCACCACCGGGCGCACCGACTGCTGGCGCAGGTTGCGCCACGTGAGTGCGACTTCGCTGCGCGATTCGTCGGTGTAGATCTCGATATCGTCGTCGTTCACCGTGTTCGCGGGCAACAGCGCGATCACGCCGTTGGCCGTGAGCCAGCGGCCCTGAATCAGGCGTGCAAGCATCGACTTCGCGTCGGAAAACACGCGGCGCGCCGACTCGCCCACGATCTCGTCGTTGAGGATCTGCGGATAGGGACCCGCGAGGTCCCACGTCTGGAAGAACGGCCCCCAGTCGATGTACTTCGCGAGCTCGTTCAAGTCGAAGTTCCTGAACACGCGGCGGCCGATGAACTTCGGCTTCACGGGCTGGAAATTCGCCCAGTCGATCTTCGTCTTGTTCGCGCGCGCTTCTTCGAGCGTCACGAGCGGCGTGGCCTTCTTGTTGGCGTGCTGGTCGCGAATGCGCTCGTAGTCGGCCTTGAGTTCGTCGAGGTACTTCGCCGCGCCTTCGTCCGAAAGCAGGCTCGACGCCACCGAAACCGAACGTGAGGCATCCGGCACGTACACGACCGGACCTTCGTAGTGCGGCGCGATCTTCACGGCCGTATGCACGCGCGAGGTGGTCGCGCCGCCGATCAGCAGCGGAATCTTCCTGATGCGGAAGTAGTCGTCGCGCTGCATTTCGCTCGCCACATAAGCCATTTCCTCGAGCGACGGCGTGATGAGCCCCGAGAGGCCGACGATATCCGCGCCTTCGACCTTGGCCTTCGCGAGGATCTCGTTGCACGGGACCATCACGCCCATGTTGACCACTTCGAAGTTATTGCACTGGAGCACCACCGACACGATGTTCTTGCCGATGTCGTGCACGTCGCCCTTCACCGTTGCGATAACGATCTTGCCCTTCGCGCGCACGTCGGCGCCCGATTCCGCGAGCAGGCGCTTTTCTTCCTCGATGAACGGAATCAGGTGGGCCACGGCCTGCTTCATCACGCGCGCCGATTTCACGACCTGCGGCAGGAACATCTTGCCCTGGCCGAACAGGTCGCCGACGACGTTCATGCCGTCCATGAGCGGGCCTTCGATCACGTTGATCGGCCGGCCGCCGGCGCCCATGATCTTTACGCGCGCTTCTTCGGTGTCCTCGACAATGAAGTTCGTGATGCCGTGCACGAGCGCATGCGCGAGGCGCTTTTCCACGGACTGGTTGCGCCACTCGAGGTTCTCTTCCTTCTTCGCGGCACCGGTCTTGAACTTGTCGGCGATTTCCAGCAAGCGGTCGGTGGCATCGTCGCGGCGGTTGAGCACGACGTCTTCCACGCGCTCGCGCAACTCGGCGTCGAGGTCGGCGTACACGCCGAGCTGGCCCGCGTTCACGATGCCCATGTCCATACCCGCCTGAATGGCGTGGTAGAGGAACACAGTGTGGATCGCCTCGCGCACCGGGTCGTTGCCGCGGAACGAGAACGACACGTTCGACACGCCGCCGCTGATCTTCGCGTAGGGCAGGTTCTGCTTGATCCAGCGCGTGGCTTCGATGAAGTCCACCGCGTAGTTGTTGTGCTCCTCGATGCCCGTAGCGACCGCGAAGATGTTCGGGTCGAAGATGATGTCCTCGGGCGGGAAGCCCACTTCGTTCACGAGGATGTCGTAGGAGCGCTTGCAGATCTCGGTCTTGCGCGTGAACGTGTCGGCCTGGCCCTGCTCGTCGAACGCCATCACCACGCTCGCCGCGCCATAGCGGCGAATCAGCTTCGCGTGATGCACGAACTGCTCCTTGCCTTCCTTGAGCGAGATCGAGTTGACGATGGCCTTGCCCTGCACGCACTGCAGGCCCGCCTCGATGACGTCCCACTTCGACGAGTCGATCATGATCGGCACGCGCGCGATGTCGGGCTCGGAGGCGATGAGGTTCATGAAGCGCACCATCGCCGCCTTCGAGTCGAGCATGGCTTCGTCCATGTTGACGTCGATGACCTGCGCGCCGTTTTCGACCTGCTGGCGCGCAACCGCGAGCGCCTCGTCGAACTGGCCGTTGAGAATCATCCGCGCGAAAGCCTTCGAGCCGGTCACGTTGGTGCGCTCGCCCACGTTGATGAACAGCGTGCCTTCGGTCACGTTGAAGGGTTCGAGGCCGGAAAGGCGCAGGGTATGGTCAGTCATGGCGTGGGACCGGATCGTATGGGGTTGGAGCGGGACTCGGAAGCCGCGATCGAATCTGCCTTCAGGTGGCTTCTGGTGGCTTCGGGTGGCTTCAGGCGGCTTCGCGATACTGGCCGGGCCAGCGGCGCGGCTTGACCCCGGCGAGCGCCCTGGCAATGGCCGCGATGTGCTCGGGCGTCGTGCCGCAGCAGCCGCCCGCCACGTTGACGAGACCGGCGCTCGCGAATTCCTTGAGCAGTGTCGAGGTATCGGCGGGCGTTTCGTCGAAGCCCGTGTCGCTCATCGGGTTGGGCAGGCCCGCATTCGGATAGCACGAGACGTAGGTGTCGCAGAGCTTCGCAAGCTCGGCGATGTACGGGCGCATGAGCGCCGCGCCCAGCGCGCAGTTCAGGCCGAACGTGAGCGGCCTCGCGTGGCGCAGCGAGTTCCAGAACGCTTCGACGGTCTGGCCCGAGAGAATGCGGCCCGAGGCGTCGGTGACGGTGCCCGAGATCATGATCGGCAGATTCTCGCCCGTGTCTTCGAAGAGCTGGTCGAGTGCGAACAGCGCGGCCTTGGCGTTGAGCGTGTCGAAGATCGTCTCGACGAGGAACAGGTCGCAGCCGCCTTCCATGAGCGCCTTCGCCTGCTCGTAGTACGCACGGCGCAGTTCTTCGAACGTCACGTTGCGCGCGCCCGGGTCGTTCACGTCGGGCGAAATGCTTGCCGTTTTCGGCGTCGGCCCGATCGCGCCCGCGGCGAAGCGCGGCTTGTCCGGCGTCGAATACTTGTCGCACGCGGCGCGCGCGAGCTTCGCCGACTCGACGTTCATCTCGATGGCGAGGTCGCCCATGCCGTAATCGTCCTGGGCCACCGTGGTCGCGCCGAACGTGTTGGTCTCGATGATGTCCGCCCCCGCCGCGAGATACTGCTCGTGAATCTCGCTGATGATCTGCGGCTGCGTGAGCGAGAGCAGTTCGTTGTTGCCCTTGATGTCGCGCGGGTAGTCCTTGAAGCGTTCGCCGCCGTTACCTCCGCCTTTACCTCGATAGGCGGCTTCGTCGAGCTTGTAGCGCTGGATCATCGTGCCCATCGCGCCGTCGAGGATCACGATACGCGAGGCGAGCAGCGCGGGAAGCGCTGCGCCGCGCGTGTATCTGGCGTCCCCGGCGGGGCGCGAGGCAAGGGCTGCGGGCTGGTTCATGAATCGCGGGCGGGCGTGGTGCCGGTTGAACTGGGAACCCCACATTGTAGCCGCTGCGGCAACACCGCGCTGCGGGGCGTCGCGCGCGGGCAGCCGCTGCGGCGCCTGCCGGACAGCCGCAAGGGACGGCCAAAAGAAAACCCCGCCCGGCATGCCGGACGGGGTTTCGTGTGAAGGACGCTGCGCGTTGAGTGCCGCGGGGTGCGCTAGCGTCAGTGAAGCACGACGGGTTGCTGCATGAGGCTGTCGAACTGTCCGAGGAATTCGTCGACTTCGTCGAGCGACTGGTCCTCGTCCATCAGCTTTTGCACGTCTTCGCGAAAACGTGCCGCCATCGCGCCGTCGATGAAGATCTCGCGGCGCGCGTTCTTGTCGACGATCTCGTAGCCGCCTGCGCGCATCGCGCTGTGGCCGTCCTGCGGTGGGAACTCGACGACGCAATAGTTGGGACTGTTGTAGATCATTTGCATGGCGACACTCCTTTTTCCTGTGCTCCCTGACCTTCTCAGGTCAGTACATGGAGCGTTCGTTCTGGAATTCAAGGGGTGGGTCCCGCATCACCTCTTATGTGGACTGCTCTCCCTTTTTACTTCACTTATCGACTGCGTCTGCTGCCACTGCCATGATGCTTTTGCTTTGAACTATTACTTCGAACTGCTTAGACCAACTGCTTGAGAAACGTTTCGAGCAACGCGGTGAAACGGTGCGACTCCTCTACCGGGGCCAGATGGGCGGCATCGAGCACCACGAAGTGCGACCCTTCTATCGCTTCTGCAAGGGCCTGCGTCACGGCCATCGGCGTGCCGCTGTCGTGGCGGCCCGCCACTGCGAGCGTCGGCACGCGCAGTTGCGCGAGCCTGTTTTGCACGTCGAAATCGCGTAACGCCTCGCAGGCCATCGCATAGCCTTCTGCAGGGGTCCGTAATAAAACGTCACAAATTTGCTCGACAGTCGGCGCATGCGTGTGCCGGAAGTCGGCGGTGAACCAGCGGGCCATCGTCGCATCGACGAGCGCCCCGAGACCCTCGCTGCGTGCCGTGGCGGCACGCTCGTTCCATGTTTCGCGCGCTTGTGGCGGCGTATGGCTCGCCGTATCGCAAAGCGTGAGCGTCGTCACGCGTTCGGGGTAGTCGAGTGTGAACTGCTGCGCGATCATGCCGCCCATCGACATGCCGACGAGATGCGCATGCTCGATGCCGGTTGCGTCGAAAAGCGCATCGAGGTCGGCGGCGAGATCGGCGAAGCCGAACGGCTCGCTCGCGACGGCGCTCGCGCCGTGGCCGCGCACGTCATAGCGCAGCACGCTGTGACGATGGCGGAAATGTCCGGCGAGCGTGTCCCACACCTGAAGGTCGCCGCCCAGTTGATGAATGAACGCCAGCGCCGGCCCACCGCTCCTGTCGTCGAAGACATAGTGCGTATCGATGCCGTTGACAGTCACTTGCATGGGTTCCTCCTTCGCCTTCCAGGCTGGGAGTCAAGCCGTTTGCGAGGTACTGCATGCACGCGATGCTGGTGGAGCAATCCGCGCGCCTGAGGCGCGCAGACAATGCGCGATGCGATGTTCGTTAGCTTGTGTGTCGCGTCCCTGTTTGCTGCGCTCTTTATTGTGTCGTGCCGATTGGGTCCGTCGTATGCAGCGTTGTTTCGGTTTGTTCGTGCCGGTCCCTTCGTTGAGCCGTTCGCCAGGCCGTTTATTGGTCCGTTCGTTGAGCCGTTCGTCAGGCCGTTTCCTGGTTCGCTGTTTGCGCGCGTTGTCGTGCTGCCGTGTTTCGTCTGCTTGTTCTTTGGCCCTTCGTGGTGCGCGCGATGCGGTGCGATCCTTGACGCGTGGCTCGATTCCAGTATGCGCTATTTCGTGAATTCGTGTTGTGAAGCGGGGCGTCCGGATCGAGCGGTGCGTGCGCTTGCGCGCTCAGGGATGCTCGGGCGCCGGGCCCGGCGAAGCGGCTGAGGGTGGCGCGTCGCCGGTGGTCGGTTGCGGCGGCGATTCCGTTGGCGTTTCTGTCTGCATATTGGCGGGTGGCGCCGGCTGCGTCGACGGTTGCGGTTGCGACGCCGCCGGCGCAGAAGCCGGCGCAGTTTCCGGTGTTGCGGATTGCGCCGATGTTGTGTCGGGTACGGCGTTGGGCGCCGTGGCGGTCGCGGGCGTTGCGGAGCCGGGTGCCGGCGCACTCGCATTCGAGGTCTCCGGCACCGTGAGCGCACCCCGCCACACGAGTTCGAACTGGTTGCCGTTCGGTTCGGTTTGCACGAGGCGCACGGGCAACCAGCCGAGCGAGGGCGCGAGCCACACGTCGATGCGCCGCTTGTCGCCCTCGCGGCGCGGCAGCCGCATGAAATGGCGCGCCGTGACGTAGCCATGATCCGTGCTCACGGTTTCGTCGCCGATCGTGGTGACGGGCCACGTTTCGCCGCTGTCGTTGTCCGCGACATAGAACTCGCGCGTGACGCCCGGCTTGTACGCGTCGGGGTCGCCGCGCACGAGGCTCGCGAGCTGCATCACCATGCTGAAGCGGTCCTGCGCGCCATCGGGCAGCGCGAGCGAGTTGGGCGTGCGCGTGAACACGATCTGCTTGTCGGTGCGGTTGAAAATCGTCACATCCGAAGGGCGATGGCCGCGCTTTTCGATGTACTGATCGGGTGCCAGGCCGAAGGCGTCCACGCGGCCCTTGCTCGTCCAGCTGAACTCGCCGACGAAAGGCAGGGGCACCCGCACGACCATCTCGTAGCGTTGCCCGTCGCTTGTCCAGTGGATCGTGCCGGGCTGATTGCGCACGCCGTTGTAGAACGTGTCGTACTGCAGTTCGCCCGATGGGGGCACCGAGAACTTCAGACCATGCGAGGCCTGCGTGGCTTGGGCCGAGGGTTGCTTGCCATTGCCGGGCGCGGTGCTAGCCGTTCCGCTGGCGCCAGCGCTCTCGCTGGCAGGCGTTGCCGCTGCGGGCGCGGACGCCGCCTGCGTATCCGGCGGTGCGGCCGGGGCTTTGGGGTGCGGTTTTGGCGGCGTCACGGCGTGCAGCGTATGCGGCTCGGCGCGCGGCTTGGGCGCGGGTTTGGGCGCGGCATGGGCAGGCGCCGCAGCGGGACCCGCGGGCTTTGCCTCGCGCTCGATGCGCTCGGGCTTGAGGAGCGCCACTTGCACCGGCACGCGCACGTGCGCAACAGGCGGCGGCGCGCCGTGATGCCGCTCGAACCATTCGGCCGCCAGCCAATGGAGCGCCGTGACCGCGACGAACACGCCGACCCAGCGCCACGCGCGCATGCGCTGCGGCGTGCGTGATTCTGCGTCGAGGCGGCGCGCCTCGCGCGGGGCGGCTGGAGTGGACATCGGCGGTTCGCGGGGTATCGGTCGTACGTTAATGTGGCACAACCCGCCGGGTGCTTGCAGAAAGGCAAACGCGCGCGAGCGGGGTCACATGTGTGCCGGCTGCTGTACACGGGCCTCAGCGCGGCGTTGGACTGTACCCCAATTCGTACGACAGTTTTTCGGCGCACGCGCGCAGCGCGGTATCCACGGCGCCATTCCAGGCGATATCGAATGCGCCTTCGTGACCGAGCGCGATGAGCCCGAGCGCGAGTTCGCCGCTCGCGTCGAACACGGGCGTGCAGAACGCGTGGATGGTCGGCAGCAACATGCCTTCCACGCGGGCCGCACCATGCTCGCGAACTTCTGCTAGCGCCTGTTCGAGCGCCTGCGCCGTACGCGGCGTCGAGCCGTACGAGTAGTGCTGCGCGCCCGCGAGTTCACGCTCGATCATCGGGGCCGTCTTGCTGCGCGGCAGGTAGGCGGCGAATAACAGGCCCGTGGCGGAACTGAGCATCGGCATGACGTCGCCGAGCTTGAGCGACGCTTTCGCGGGGTGGCTCGACTCCAGCCAGTGCACGACGGTCGGCCCCTGGTTGCCCCATACGGCGATGCCCACGGTGATGTCGAGCGCGTCGCGCAGTTCGGTGAGCGCGAGCCGCGCGAGCTTGACGCCGTCCACGCGCGCGAGGCGCGCCAGTCCGAGCTGCAACGCGAAGCCGCCTAGTTCGTAGCGCCCCGAAAGCGGGTCCTGGGCGACCACGCCGAGGCGCATGAAGCTCACGAGATAGCGGTGCGCCTTCGCCGGGCTCATGCCCGCGCGCTGCGCGAGGTCGCGCAGCATCATCGCGCGCGGCTCGCTCGCGAGCACTTCGAGCAGGCGAAAACCCACTTCGATCGACTGGATGCCCGAGCGCAGTTTTTCTTCCCCGGCTTCAGCGCCTTCCGAAGCTTCGGCGGTGTCGAGGGTGTCGGCGCGGTCTTGGGCGCTCGTGGCGTCTGGGGCGCTCGCGCGCGGCGAGGCGGATCGGACGGTTGGCGGCATGGATGCGTTGTGGTGTTCAAACGGACGGCGGCTGTACGGCAACTGTACGGCAACTGAGGGCATGAGGCGCGCCCGCTTGGGGCACGCCGATTCACCATCGTAGAATACATTTCCCTTATCGTCACTCACGTCTGATTTCATGAAACTTGCCACGTTGAAGGACGGCACCCGCGACGGGCAGCTGATCGTCGTTTCCCGCGACCTGCGCAGCGCCGCCATCGCCGACGCGATCGCGCCCACGCTGCAGCGCGTGCTCGACGACTGGCGCTTCTATGCGCCGCAGCTTGCCGAGCTGTACGACGCGCTCAACTACGGGCGCGCGCGCAATGCGTTCAGCTTCGACGCGCGCGATTGCATGGCGCCGCTGCCGCGCGCGTACCAATGGGCGGATGGCTCGTCGTACGTGAACCACGTCGAACTCGTGCGCCGCGCGCGCGGCGCCGAGATGCCCGCGGAATTCTGGACCGACCCGCTCATGTATCAGGGCGGCAGCGACGACTTCATCGGGCCGTGCGACGACATCGTGTGCGCGTCCGAGGCATTCGGCATCGACTTCGAGGCCGAAGTGGCCGTCGTGACCGGCGACGTGCCGATGGGCGCGAGCCCCGACGAAGCGCTGCGGGCCGTGCGGCTCGTCACGCTCGTCAACGACGTCTCGCTGCGCAACCTCATTCCCGCGGAACTCGCGAAGGGCTTCGGCTTTTTCCAGAGCAAGCCGGCCAGCGCGTTCGCGCCGGTGATGGTCACGCCCGACGAACTCGGCGAGCACTGGCGCGAAGGACGCGTGCACCTGCCGATGATCGTGCACTGGAACGGCAAAAAAGTCGGCCAGCCCGACGCCGGCACGGACATGGTGTTCCACTTTGGCCAGCTGATCGCTCACGCTGCGAAAACGCGCAATCTGCGCGCGGGCGCCATCGTGGGTTCGGGCACGGTCTCGAACAAGGACGCGAAGCGCGGCTACTGCTGCATTGCCGAGAAGCGCTGCCTCGAAATGATCGAAAGCGGACAGGCGAGCACCGGATTCATGAAGTTCGGCGACAGCGTGAAGATCGAGATGCTCGACGAAGCGGGCAAGTCGATTTTCGGCGCGATCGACCAGGCTGTGGCGCCGCTCCACGGCGAGCCATGACAGCCGGGCGCTGAAGGGTTTCGCCGGATGCCGCGCGCCACGCGTGCGGCTACACTGGCGAACATCCTTTTTTCTGCGAGGGGCTGTATCGGCCGCATTGATGAGCCGCACTGCCATCGCTATCACGTAATCAGCAATCCGAAGCAAAGGAGGCCCGCCCATGAACGATCCTTTTTACGCCCGCTATCACGCCCTGCGCGTGCGGCGGCACGAGCACGGCATCGTCGAGATCGTGATGAGCGGGGAGGGCACGAACAAGAGTTCGCTGGCGACCGCCGACGCCGACATGCACCGCGAACTCGCGGAGATCTGGCGCGACGTGGACCGCGATCCCGACGCGCGCGTCGCCGTGATCCGAGGCGAGGGCAAGGGCTTTTCGGCGGGCGGCGACCTGCAGCTCGTCGAGGACATGGCCACCCATTTCGACGTGCGCGCGCGCGTTTGGCGCGAGGCGCGCGACCTCGTCTACAACGTGATCAACTGCGGCAAGCCGATCGTCTCGGCCATGCATGGTCCGGCGGTGGGCGCGGGACTCGTCGCGGGACTGCTGGCCGACATTTCCATTGCCGCGAAAACGGCGCGCATCATCGATGGCCATACGCGCCTCGGCGTCGCGGCGGGCGACCACGCGGCGATCGTGTGGCCGCTGTTGTGCGGCATGGCGAAGGCGAAGTACTACCTGCTGCTGTGCGAACCGGTGAGCGGCGAGGAGGCGGAGCGCATCGGCCTCGTCTCGCTCGCCGTGGACGAAAACGATTTGCTGCCGAAGGCGTTCGAAGTGGGCAAGCGCCTCGCCAACGGTTCGCAGACCGCGGTGCGCTGGACCAAGTACGCGCTCAACAACTGGCTGCGCATGGCGGGTCCGAACTTCGACACGTCGCTTGCGCTCGAATTCATGGGCTTTGCGGGGCCCGACGTGCGCGAGGGCGTGCAGTCGCTGCGCGAGCGGCGCGCGCCGCAGTTTCCGGGCGGCGATCCGTTCTGATGCATTCTGGTTCGTGCTTTGTGCCGATTTCTGGTTTGACGCGCGCTATCATCGAAGAGATCGTTTCGCGGCGCCCACGCGCGCGCATTTGACCACCTATCTAAGCGAGGGAGTACCGCATGACCGACTCAGCAGGCACCGTGCCGCCGTTCCCGGGCTTTCCTGGCTTTCCGCCCGCCGAAATGCTCGACCAGATGTGGGGGATGATGCGCCTCACGCCGTTTGGCAGCGCGTTTCCAGGCAACTTCGCGGGCGGCGAGCCGGGCGTGGCGCAAGCCTTCGGTCCGCCGCTTTCGATGATGACAGACATGATGACGCCGCTCACCAACATCGAGGAGCTCGACAAGCGCATCACCGATCTGCGCGCCGTCGAGCAATGGCTCAAGCTCAATCTCGGCATGTTGCAGTCCGCCATCCAGGCACTCGAAGTGCAGCGCGCCACGCTCTCCACGCTGCGTGCGTTCGGCGCGTTCGCCCAGGCGCAGATGACCCCGACGCACGCCGAGTCCGAAGCGCCGGGAGCGGGCGCCGCGCGCGAGCGGGCAGCCGAGGCCGCGAACGCGGGCACCGCGCCCGAGGGCGCGCCGTCGGCGCCGGCGGGCTTCGATGCGGGTTCGTGGTGGAATCTTGTGCAGGCGCAGTTCAACCAGCTCGCGCAATTCGCGATGGCGCAGCCCGCCGCCGCGGCGCAGGCCGCGCAAGCGGCTGCCGCAGCGGTGAGCGAGGCGCAGGCGAAGACCGAAGCCGCGGGGGCCAAACGCAGCAGCACCGCCAGACGGAGCAGCGGCAATACCAGTAGCGGCAATGGCAACAGCGGCGGCGCGGGCCGCAGCGCGCCGCGCGGCGCGAAGAAGGCGCCGGCGCAGCCGGAATAAGGCGCGCGCGTCGCGTTACGAAGAAGCGTCCCGCAGGACGCAACGGAAAGGCGACTGCGGGACAACAGCAGGGCAAAAGCGGCACAACTTCGGGGAGCGTCGGCATCATGCGGCTTGCGCTCGTGATGATGGGCGGCGGCGCGCGCGCGGCCTACCAGGCCGGCGCCTTGCGCGCGCTTGCCGAGCTGGCCAGCGAGGCCGAGCCGGCGCGCCGCGCCATGCCCTTCACGGTGATCTGCGGCACCTCGGCAGGGGCAATCAACGCCACCTCGATCGCGAGCCACGCCGACGAGTTCGCGCACGGCGCGGCGCGCCTCGTCGGCGTCTGGTCGGATATGCGCGCAAGCCAGATTTATCGCACCGACTGGCCCGGCGTCGCGGCTGCGGGCGCGCGCTGGCTCGCCGCGCTCGCGTTCGGCTGGGCGGCATCGAGCGTAGGCGCGCACGCCGCGCCGCGCACCTTGTTCGACAGCACGCCGCTCGCGCGGATGCTCCCGCACGCGCTCAATTTCCATCGCATCGAGCAGATGCTCGACGAGCGGCGGCTCTACGCGCTCGCCGTCACGGCGCTCAGCTACTCGTCGGGACGGCACGTCACGTTCTACCAGGCGTGCGAGCCGATCAGTGCGTGGCGGCGCGCGCAACGCACCGCGCGCATGGTCGCGCTCACGCCCGCGCATCTGCTTGCCTCGGCGGCGATTCCGTTCGTGTTCCCCGCCGTGCGTCTCGAACTCGACGGCCGCCACGAATACTTCGGCGACGGTTCGATCCGGCAGATTGCGCCGCTTTCGCCCGCCATCCACTTCGGAGCGCAGCGCATCGTCGTGCTGGGCGCCGCAGCGCCCACGCCGGAAGTGCCCGCGGCGCGCCCCGACATCGACCGCTATCCGACGCTCGCCCAGATCGGCCAGCAGGTGCTCGCGAGCGTGTTCCTCGACTCGCTCGGCGCCGATATCGAGCGCATCGAGCACGTGAACCGCATGGTGCTGCAGCTGCCGCACACGGTGGAGCCGGAAAGCGGCTGGCGTCATATCGAGGTGCTCGCGATCGCGCCGAGCGAGCGGATCGAGCTGATCGCCGCACGCCATTTGCAGCAGTTGCCGCGTTCGGTGCGCATGCTGCTGGGCGCGATGGGCGGCAACCGCGCTTCGGGCGCGGCGTTCGCGAGTTATTTGCTGTTCGAGCGTGAATTCACGCGTGAGTTGATCGAACTGGGTTACCGCGACACGCTCGCGCAAAGTGATGTTCTTTTGACTTGGCTCAAAGCTCCGGCAGGCGGCGCGAGCAACGATTTTGGGGCGCGTCGGAACTGAAACACCGGCATGCTATTATTGTGTAAGGTTTTTCTGGTCGTTTGTGGAGTTGCGGGCGGCGTCGCGGCGCTTCGCCACGCGGGTTCCACGGCCTTGACGGGCGGGATGTCTGCCCAATGAAAAATCAGCCAGCAAGGTGTGTCATAAGAACGTCGAACGTGGGGCGCGAGAGTGCGGCATTGTGTCGCGTAAGCCCGCGACGGCGGCTCGCATGCCTCGCGGGTATCGGTGGTGATCAGCGGTATCAGGCGGCCGGGTTCGAGGAACGGAACAGCTACCCAGAATCCACGACGGCGCCTTCATTCCGGTTGGCTGGATTGTCGTGGGGCGACGCGCGTTGCGTTCGCCGGTCTGCGATTGCGTCCAGAGGGCCGGATACCGCGTAAAATTAAATGCTTTTTGCCTGCGCGGCCGCGTTGTATGCGGGCATGCGGCACGCTACAAATTCGTCATGCGCGCGTTTTGCGCAGATCAGGGGCGGGACTATGAACACGATGCTTTATCCGGAACTTTACAAATCGCTCGAATCGGTCCGTTGGGACATGGAAAAGGACATTCCCTGGGACAAGTTCGATGCGTCGCTCCTGACCGATGAGCAGGCCGCGACCATCAAGATGAACGCGATCACCGAATGGTCGGCGCTGCCGGCCACGGAAATGTTCCTGCGCGACAACCACCACGACAGCGACTTTTCCGCGTTCATGAGCGTGTGGTTCTTCGAGGAGCAAAAGCATTCGCTCGTGCTCATGGAATACCTGCGCCGCTTCAAGCCGGAAATGGTGCCGACCGAAGAAGAGCTGCACGCCGTGCGCTTCGAGTTCGATCCGGCGCCGCCTCTCGAAACGCTCATGCTGCACTTCTGCGGCGAAATCCGCCTGAACCACTGGTACCGCCGCGCCGCCGAATGGCACACGGAGCCGGTCATCAAGGCCATCTACGAAACGATTTCGCGCGACGAAGCGCGCCACGGCGGCGCCTATCTGCGCTACATGAAGAAAGCGCTCAACAATTTCGGCGACGTCGCGCGTGCGGCGTTTGCGAAGATCGGCGTGCTGATGGCTTCCGCGCGCCGCACAGAAAAGCCGCTGCACCCGACGAACCTGCACGTGAACCAGGCGCTGTTCCCGCGCGACACCGTGCAGTCGCGCCTGCCCGATCCGGAATGGCTCGAGCGCTGGCTCGACGAGCAGATCCGCTTCGACGACGGCTGGGAAAAGAAGGTGATCGAGCGCATTCTGCACAACCTCTCGATCCTGTTCGAGCGCACGTTCAGTACGGCACAGGAACTGAACCGCTATCGCAAGGAAGTGGTGCAGCGCCTGCAGGCCGAGCAAGGTACGCAACAGCCGGCCTGACGCGCCGGGACATCTCGCGTGCGCGCCTTGTGGCGCGCCGCGACCGGGACGGCCCGAAGCGCTTCTCGCGTGACGGGCCGTTTTCATTGGCGCGTGGATCGCGTGTCGATAGTTTGCTCAACGCGGCGTGCACACTGTGAACCGCGCCCATTTTCTTATCCGAGCCTCATTCCATGCCCGCTTCCTTCGAACGCAAGATCACGACCCGCGAGGCGCTCGCGCAACTGCGCGCCTCGCTGCCCGGCCCCGTGGTGTTCACCAATGGCGTTTTCGACATCCTGCACCGCGGGCACGTCACCTATCTCGCCGATGCGAAGGCGCTGGGCGCCACGCTGATCGTCGGCGTGAATAGTGACGCTTCGGTGAAGATGCTCGGCAAGGGCGACGACCGCCCCATCAACAACGAGAACGACCGCATGGCGCTGCTGGCGGCGCTGGAGAGCGTGGACTGGGTCGTGCAGTTCGGCGAGCCGACGCCCGTCGCGTTGATCGGGGCCTTGCGTCCAGACATTCTCGTGAAGGGCGGCGACTACGATATGGACGCGCTGCCCGAGTCGGCGCTGGTGCGCGGCTGGGGCGGGCGGGCGCTTGCGATCGCCTTCGAGCACGACCGCTCCACGACGAAGCTGCTGCAGAAAGTGCGCGCGCAGGAAGGATCGAAGTAAGGTCGGACGCAAGTCCGCAAGTCCGCACGCGCGGCGGACGATGCAAAACCGGCGGCAGGCCGGGGTGCCCGAGGCTTGGGCGCGCCCGGCCTGCCGCCGGTCGTCGTTGACGCGCCGCCTACTGCCTTATTGCGACAGGGTGGACGCTTGCACTGCCGGGTCCGCCACCGGGCCGCCGACGGTCGGCACGTCTGCCGATTCGGAGGGTCGGATCGCCTTCACCACGAGCCGCTCGGGGTGGATCTGCCGGTTCAGGTGCTGGGTTTCGCGCGTACCCGACGAGGGCGTCGGGCCGAACACGCCGCCAATGGCCGCAAAGGCCAGCCCGTTGGCGAGAATCAGAATGGCGATCAGCCAGCGCAGCATCGTGTGAAGCTCCTTCGAAATCCTTCGTTCAGTTTCAGGGCCAGATGAGGGCGGCGTGTGGGTCGCACGCCTCAGGACTGCGCCGCAATGAGCGCCAGCCCCGACAGAACCAGTGCATCGTGGCGAGTATGCGGTACCTTGAGCGCCGCTGTCACTTCGGCCGCTGCGCCGCCGCTCACGACGAGCCGCACCGGCATTCTCCACGCGTCCTGCAAATCGGCCCACGCGCGCTCGACGAGCGCGGCCTGCGCGAGCGCACAACCCGCCGAGATCGAGCGCTGCGTGTCGGTGGCGAAGGCCATGCCCGGGTTGCCAGCATTCGCCACGCCGCCGGCGACCACGGGCAGTTGCGCGGTGTGCTCGCCGAGCGAGCGCATCATGAGCGTGAAGCCCGGCGCGATCATGCCGCCCACGAACGTGCCGTCGGCGCGCAGCGCTTCGAGCGTGGTGGCGGTGCCGAATGTCGCGATCAGGAGCGGCTCGTCCGGATACGCCGCGTGCGCGCCGATCATGCCAGCCCAGCGGTCGCTGCCGAGCGCGCCGGGCGTGGTATAGCGGTTCGTCACGCCGCACTGCTGCGCGCAGGCCCGCACGACGGTGCGCGGGAGACCGGGCCAGTGCGCTTGCACCAGCGCGTCGAGACGTTCTACGACCGCCGCGCCCGCGACATTCGAGATCCACGCGCCGCAGGGCCGGGGCAACGTCGCCCATGCTTCGCTTCCGGCTTCGCCGGCGGCGGGCGGGGCTTGCACGCCGTCGTCGCGCACATGATCCATCGTTCCCGCGTGCAGGCGCGACCCGTCGGGCGCGACGAGCGCCCATTTGATCCGGCTGTTGCCTGCGTCGATCAGGAGGAAAGGGCCGCGGCTCATGCGCCGCTGTCCGCGAGCCGCAGCGACACGTCGCCGGCCGTGACGCTCTCGCGCCCGCCCGGCGTGTCGACGAGCAACTGGCCGCGCTCGTCCACGCCGGCCGCCGTGCCGCGCAGCAACTCCCGTCCTTGCTCGTAGATGGCGACCTCGCGGCCCGCGTACGCGTGGCATGCGTTCCAGCGCGCCTGGAAGGGCGCAAAGCCCGCCGCGCCGAAGCGTTGCAGCGCGGCTTCGAGCGCGTTGAGCTCGGCGGCGAGCGTGTCGGTGAGGTTGGCGTTCGGCCACGCGCGCGAGAGCGCCGTGGGCGTCGTGCCGGGCACGACCGCCGCGCTGCCGGCCGCGGCGTTGAGCGCCTCGACCCTGGCGGCGAGCGCATCTTCGCCGCGCACGTTCGTGCCGATGCCGATCACGACTGCGGTGGCGTCGGCGGTGGCCCAGGCGGTTTCCACGAGGATGCCCACCAGCTTGTCGCCTTCGAGCAGCACGTCGTTGGGCCATTTGAGCGCGATCTGTCCGGGCGCCGCCACGGGCAGCGTGCGCAGGCCGTCCACCAGCGCCGAGCCAACGGCGAGGCTCAAGCCCGCGAGTCCTTCGATCGGGCGCGGCAGCACGCAGCCGATCGAGAACAACAGCGCGTCGCCGGGCTGCGCGACCCAGGTGCGGCCACGCCGGCCCCGGCCGGCCGTCTGCAGATAGGCGACGCGCACGATCGGGCGCGCGAGCGCGTCGCGCTTTTGCGGCAGTGCCTTCAGGCGCGCCATGAGGTCGGCGTTGGTCGAGCCGGTTTCCTCGACGATCTCGATGGGCCAGTCGTGCGCGGCCGGGCCGAACAGCGTGATCGCGCGGTTGCGGTCGATGCGCCAGTCGCCGGCGCTCGGGGTATCGGGGGTGGGGGGCGTCGCATTCATGTCTCGTATTGTAGTGGCTGGGGCGCGGGTAGCCGCCCGCAGCGCCGGTTTCGACCCGAAATGCGGGCAATCCCCAGACAACCCACAGGCAGTGCACAGGTTATCCACGGAATCGTCCACAGGATCGAGGGCGCCCGAAGCCGGCAACCGCCCCGCCGGTCGCCGCACGATTTGCCCAATTTTTGGGCAATTCACAGGCTGCCCACAGGTGGTCCACAAGTTATCCAGAGTGTTGTCCACAGCTCGCCTCGCGCCCCGCGAGCCGGCCGTGCGCTTTCGGACCGACGAAACGGGGCGCGTTCGCTACAATGTTTGCTCACCCCGTCCGTCGAGTGCTTATCCTTGAATCAAGACACGCCGCCCGGCCTTGAAGTCTCGGCCGGCACCCACGGCAAGACCGTGCGCCTGTCTGGCCAGTGGACAGCGCTCGCGCTCGCGCGCGACCGCGACCAGGGCGGCGCCGCGCGCCGTCTGCGGGCGCTCGCCGAAGAGCACGTCGGCGAATGGGACCTCTCGGGCGTCGAGCGCATGGACCATGTGGGCGGCCAGGCGCTCTGGCGCGTCTGGGGCCACAAGCTGCCGTCCGACCTCGTCGACCTCACGCAAACGCAGCGCGACATCTTCGAGCGCATCGCCCTGCTCGACTCCGTGCGCGAGCCGGCGGAGCGCGTCGTGCGCATCGATCCCGTCACGCAGCTCGGCCTCGCGATCTTCTCGTTCTTCGACCACCTGTACGGCGGCATCGCCATGTTCGGGCGCGTGATCCTCGATCTGCTGCTGGTGGTGCGCAAGCCCCGGGTCACGCCCTGGATCGAGATTTCGGCGAACGTCTACAACGCCGGCGCGCGCGCGATGCCGATCACGGCGCTCGTGGCGTTTCTGATCGGCATCGTGCTGTCGTACCTCTCGGCGCAGCAATTGCGCCTCTTCGGCGCGAACCAGTACATCGTCAATATCCTCGGCCTCGCCGTGATCCGCGAACTCGGGCCCGTGCTCTCGGCGATTCTCGTGGCGGGGCGCTCTGGCTCGGCCATCACGGCGCAGATCGGCGTGATGCGCGTGACCGAAGAACTCGACGCCATGCGCGTGATGGGCATCTCGCACGGCCTGCGCCTGATCCTGCCGCGCGTGATCGCGCTCGGCGTCGCCATGCCGCTGCTCGTGATCTGGACCGACATCATTGCGTTGCTAGGCGGCGCGATCGCGGCGAAGATCGTGCTGGGCGTCGACATTTCGTGGTTCATGCGCTCGTTGCCCAGCGTCGTGCCGATCGCCAATCTGTGGATCGGCCTCGGCAAAGGAGTGGCGTTCGGCATGCTGGTGGCGATCGTGGGCTGTCACTTCGGCTTTCGCATCAAGGCGAATTCGCAGAGCCTCGGCGAGGGCACGACCACGTCGGTCGTCACGTCGATCACGATCGTGATCCTCGCCGACGCTGTGTTCGCGATCCTGTTCCAGAACGTGGGGCTTTCATGAGCACGACTGGCACGACGGTTACGACGATCGAGACGAAGACGACCGGCACGATCACCACGCCGCTCAAGGAGGTCGCGCAGGATCTGCCGCTGCCGACCATCGGCGAGCCGGTGATCGAGGTTCACGACCTCTCGAAGCGCTACGGGCGCAACATCGTCCATCAGCACCTGAATCTGGAAATTCGCCGCGGCGAGATCGTCACGCTGGTGGGCGGCTCGGGCTCGGGCAAGACCACGCTCGTGCGCCAGATCCTCGGGCTCGAGAAGCCGACCTCGGGCACCATCAAGATGTTCGGCGAGAACATCACGACCATCGATGCCGAGCGCGCCCGCCTCATGCGCACGCGCACCGGCATGCTGTTCCAGCAAGGCGCGCTGTTCTCGTCGCTCACGGTGTTCGACAACATCGCCCAGCCCGTGCGCGAGCTCGGCAAGGTGCCGGCGGCCCTGCTGCGCGACATCGTGATGCTCAAGCTCGAAATGGTCGGGCTGCCGTGCAAGCACGCCTCGAAAATGCCGGCCGCGCTCTCGGGCGGCATGATCAAGCGCGTGGGCCTCGCGCGCGCGATCGTGCTGGAGCCGGAGCTGCTCTTTCTCGACGAGCCTACGGCCGGGCTCGACCCGCGCTCCTCCGACGAAGTGGTGGAGCTCATCAGCACGCTGCACCGGGCGCTGGGGCTCACCGTCGTGCTCGTCACGCACGACCTCGACGCCATGGTCGCGCTCTCCACGCGCGTAGCCGTGCTGGCCGAGCGCCGGGTGCTCGTGGCGGCGCCCGTGGAGGAGGCGGCGAGCGTCGATCATCCGTTCATCCGCGAGTACTTTCTGGGCATGCGCGGCCGCCGCGCGCTCCAGGCGCTGCCGCCCGAGCGGCGCGCGAAGCTGCCGGCGGCGGCGCTCGCTCCCGCAGCCGTGGGGTACAAGCCGTGGTAGGCACCGCGCACGCCTTTATCCGGCCTGACCGGCTCAACCGGCTTGACCAGCGTCTGGCGGCCGCCAACGAAGGAATCTGACGATGGAAAACAAACCGCACGCGTTCTGGGCGGGCATGTTCACGATAGGGCTTTTGATTGTGATCGCGCTTGTCGTCATCTTCTTCAGCGCCGATCGGGCCGTGCGCGTGCCGTACGACCTCATTTCGCGCTCGAGCGTGACGGGCCTCTATCCGGACGCGGCGGTGCGTTTTCGCGGTATCGACGTGGGCAAGGTGCAGTCGATCAAGTTCGATACCGGGCATCCGGGCCAGATCCGCATTCGCATCCTTGTCGACCAGAAGGCGCCGATGACGCGCTCCACCTTCGGCTCGCTCGCGCTGCAGGGCGTGACGGGCATCGCATTCGTGCAGCTCGACGACAACGGCATCGACCTCTCGCCGCTGCATTCCTCGCCGGCGCACGTGGCCGAACTGCCGCTGCGCCCGGGCTTGCTCGACCAGCTCCAGCGCCGCGGCGACGCGCTTCTGCGCAAGCTCGACAACATTGCCGGCGATATCGACGAAATGCTCTCCGAGGACAACCGCAAGCAGGTGATGCAGGCCGTGAACAGCCTGCAGCAGGCCGCGAGCAGCGTGAACGTGCTCGCCGGGCAGCTCCAGCCCGCCACGAGGCAGTTGCCGGGCGCGGTGACGGAGCTGCAGCACACGCTGCAGTCGACCAACACGCTCATTACGAGCATGAACCGCCCGGACGGCCCGTTCCAGACCAACCTCAACAAGGCCGGCACCGCGGCGGCCCAGGCGGGCGCGGCGCTCACCTCGATCGACGCCTCGATCCAGGACCTGTCGGCGCGCGTGGGCTACGACACGCTGCCGCGCGTCGACTCGCTCACCGACGACGTGCGCTCGGCCATGCGCGCCGTGGACCGCGCGGCGGGCACGTTCAGCACGAGCCCGCGCAGCGTGTTGTTCGGCGGCGCGCCGCAGCCGGCGCCCGGGCCCGGCGAGGCGGGCTTTGCATGGCCGGCTGCTGCGGGCGCGAAGTAGGCCGCGACACCGCCTTACGCGACACCATTCGACGCACTTTCGCGCGGTGCATGCGCCGCGCGCCAAAGAAGGAAACGCAATGTCACGCACATCACGCCTGCCACGATCGATGCAACGCGCCGCAACCGCCGGCTCGGCCTTGCTGGCGGCGCTCGCGCTCGGTGCGCTCCTCGCCGCCTGCGCGGGCGGTTCGGCTTCGATCAACGAGGCTCGCTACGACCTCGGGCTGCAGTCGTCGCAGCAAGCGCAGGCCGCTCCCGCGGCGCCTGGCGCGCCGGCTGCCAGGCCGCTCCTGAAGGTGCTGGCCGTGAGCGCGCCGCCGCCGCTCGATAACGACGGCATCCTCTACCGGATGAATTTCGATTCGCAGCGCACGGCGCGCTACGCGAACAGCCGCTGGACGATGTCGCCCGCGCGGCTGCTCACCGAACGCCTTCGCACCTCGCTCGGTGCGCACGCGACGGTGCTCGCGGGCGGTGACGCCGTGCAGGCGCCGATGCTCAAGGTCGAGCTGTACGAGTTCGAGCAGGTGTTCGAGAGCCCGACGCAAAGCGCGGGCGTGCTGGCTGCGCGCGCAACGCTCATGCAGGGCGGCAGGGTGCTGGCGCAGCGCTCGTTCGCCACGCGCGCGCCGGCGCCCACGCCGGACGCCGCGGGCGGCGTGCGTGCGCTGCAGGCGGCCAGCGACGATTTCGCCAGGCAACTGGGCGCGTGGCTGAGCACGCAGTCGTTCGCGGGCACGCCTTGAGGGACATGAACACGCGTCGCGCGATTTCAATGCGCGGCGCGACATTGGGGGCAAGGGCGGGATAGCGGCATGATCGAAGCGGGACGGCTCCGGCTGCGCGCCCCGCACGGCGGGCGGCGCGGGATGGACGGCGACGAGGGTGGCCAAAGCGGTGGCCAGGGCGGTGGCCGAGGCAGCGGCCAGGGCGGTGGTCAAGGCAGCGGCCAGGGCGGTGGCGACGAACGTGGTGCGATCGCCAGCGGCGACACGCCCGCGTCCGCGCCCGCATCATCCGCGCCATCGCCATCGCCATCGCCATCGCCATCGCCATCGCCTGCCGCCGCCCGCGAGCCGCTGGCAGGCCAGGCCTCGACGCTCTCGCGCCAGTCGCTCGCGCTTTACACGGCGCTGATCGTCTACGGCTCGTGGTATCCGTTCTCCGGCTGGCGCTCGCTCGGCCTCAGTCCCTTCGCCTATCTCGGCGATCCGTGGCCGCGCTACTGGACGGTATTCGACATCGTCACCAACGTGCTCGGCTACATGCCGTTCGGCGCGCTCGCCGTGCTCGCCGCGTGGCCGCGCTGGCGCGGCTGGATCGCGGTGCTGCTCGCCGCCGTTGCGGGCACGCTGCTCTCGGGCGTCATGGAGGCCGTCCAGACCTGGCTGCCCACGCGCGTCGCGTCCAATCTCGATCTCGCCTCGAATGCGCTCGGCGTGCTGCTCGGCGCGCTCGTGGCGGCGCCCGCCACCGGCGCGCTGCTCGAGCGCGGCTTCCTGCGCCGCCTGCGCTTTCGCTGGTTCGAGCGCGACGCGGCGGTGCTGATGGTGCTCGCGGGGCTGTGGCCGTTCGCGACGATGTACCCCACGCCGCGCCTGTTCGGCCTCGGCGAGTGGGCGCGTGTGCTCTGGCAGCGCCTCGACGGCTCCATGCAGGATGCCGTGCTCGCCTGGACGCCCGCCGCCTGGCATCTGCGCTCGCTGCCCGACATGCTCGCCGCGCGGCTGCCCGACAGCAGCTGGGAAGCCATCGTCACGACGCTGAACCTGTTCGGCGCGGCGGCGTTCGCGACGCTGCCCATGCGCCCGCGCGCGCCGCGCGCGCGGCTCGTCATCGCGCTCATCGTCGTGACGCTCGTCGTCAAGGTGGGCGCGACCTTTCTGCAGTCGCAAAGCGGGCTGATCTTCGACTGGGCGACGCCGGGGGCGCTTGCGGGCCTCGTGTGGGGCACGCTTCTCGCGTTTCTCGCCTTGCGCCTGCCGCGCGCCGTGCGTGCAGCCGCCGCGGCGCTCGCGCTCGCCGTGGCCCTTGCGTTCGTGAACGTGTTGCCCGTGAACCCCTACTTCGACGTCGTGCTCGCGGACTGGCGGCAGGGCCGCTACCTGCACTTCAACGGCCTCGCGCGCTGGCTCGCATGGACGTGGCCCTGGGCCGCGCTCGCGTGGACGGCGTTCTCGCTCGAACGCGCGTGGCTCGTGCGGCGCGCTCGCCGGGCCGCGAAGCGCGCTCGCCGCGACCGGTGAGGGCGAGCGGCGCTCGCCTGAGCGTTCACGCCGCGCTCGTTATAATCGACCGGATCGCCGCGCAGCCACGCTCGCGCGCCGCGCAATGCCATGCCCCACGGCGGGCTACACGCTTTCAGCAAGCCTGCGCTCACTGCACGACACTCACCGGTGCCCCACGCCATGACCGATTCGTTCTACAAGTACCACGTCTTTTTCTGCCTGAACCAGCGCGAGCCCGGCGCGGACCGCCCGAGCTGCGCGAATTGCAACGCGCAGGCCATGCAGGAGTACGCGAAGAAGCGCGTGAAGCAGCTGGGTCTCGCCGGCCCGGGGCAGGTGCGCATCAACAAGGCGGGCTGTCTCGACCGCTGCGAGGAGGGCCCGACCGTCGTCGTGTATCCGGAAGGCACGTGGTACACGTATATCGACGAGAGCGACATCGACGAAATCGTCGTCTCGCATCTGCAGAACGGCCAGGTGGTCGAGCGCCTGAAGATCGATCGCTGATTGCCCCAACGCACCGCCAAACAGTACCCGTAAGGACTGCCGCACGATGAACGCCCAGACACAAAAATTCCAGATCGACGGTCCCGTCGGCAAGATCGAATGCGCGCTCGACGTGCCCGACGCCGGCACGACGCCGCGCGGCATTGCGCTCGTCGCGCATCCGCATCCGCTCTTTGGCGGCACGATGGACAACAAGGTTGCGCAGACGCTCGCGCGCACGCTCGTGCAGCTCGGCTACACGACCTGGCGCTCGAACTTTCGCGGCGTGGGCGAAACGGCGGGAACGCACGACAACGGCATTGGCGAACAGGACGATCTGCTCGCACTCATCGCTCACATGCGCGCGCAACCGGGCCAGGCCGACGTGCCGCTCGTGCTCGCGGGCTTTTCGTTCGGCACCTTCGTGCTCTCGCACGTCGCGAAGCGCCATCTCGAAGCGGGCGGCGCGATCGAGCGCATGGTGTTCGTCGGCACGGCTGCAAGCCGCTGGGAAGTCGCGCCCGTGCGCGCCGACACGCTCGTGATCCACGGCGAACTCGACGACACCGTGCCGATTCTGTCGGTGTTTGAATGGGCGCGTCCGCAGGAATTGCCGATCGTCGTGATTCCGGGGGCAGAACATTTCCTGCACCGCAAGCTGCATATCCTGAAGCGCATCATCGTCGAAGCGTGGCGCTGATGGGCCGGGCCCGCTGTTTCGGGGCCTGATGCAAGCCGTTCGTCACCTCGCGTATGCCGGGCGAAATGCATGAAAAATGCACGACAGGTACGCGCAAACGTGTGACATAGCGAAAATTCGCCGCGACCTGACGCGTATAATGTTCGCCAATTTTGTGCTTGCTGCGCCGCGATCGGCGTGGGCACGGCACCGGCATTCCGGCTTTCACCGACCGTGCGCCGCATGGCGCGCTACGTTCATCCCGTCCCAATTCAGCCCGACCTGAACCTATGCGTTTTCTCTCCTCCGGCCAACCGTCTTCTTTCGTTCCTTCCTCCATCGTTCGCAATGTCACGCTCGCAGCGCTCTTGCCCGCCTCGCTTCTCGCGAGCGCGAGCGCGTTCGCGCAGGTGCCGCCTCCTGGCGTGAATGCACGCTCGTGGGTGCTCATGGACGCCACCGCGAACCAGGTGCTCGCCTCCGGCAATGCCGATGAGCGCGTCGAGCCCGCATCGCTCACGAAGCTCATGACGGCGTACCTCGTGTTCGAGGCGCTGCAGAGCAAGAAGATCTCGATGGATCAGGTCATCGAGCCGAGCGAAGCCGTGCGCCGCGTGAAGAACGACGAGTCGCGCATGTTCATCGAAGCGAACAAGCCGGTCTCGGTGCATGACCTCGTGTACGGCATGATCGTGCAGTCGGGCAACGACGCGGCCATCGCGCTGGCCGAACTCGTGGGCGGCAGCGAAGCGAACTTCGTCAACATGATGAATGCCGAAGCGCAGAAGCTCGGCATGACGCACACGCACTTCGCCGACGTCAACGGCATGCCCGACCCGAATCACTACACGACGGCGGGCGACCTTGCCACGCTCTCCGCGCGCCTGATTCGCGACTATCCCGAGTACTACGAAATCTTCTCGGTCAAGGAATTCAAGTACAACAACATCAAGCAGCCGAACCGCAACCGCCTGCTGTGGATCGACCCGACGGTCGACGGCCTGAAGACCGGCCACACGCAAGCCGCGGGCTACTGCCTGATCGCGTCGGCCAGGCGTCCGCTCGCGGGTGGCGGCAACCGCCGTCTCGTCTCGGTGATGATGGGCGAGCAGAAGGAACACGACCGCGTGCAGGACAGCCTGAAGATGCTGAACTACGGCTATAGCGCGTACGACACCACGCGCATCTATCAGGCGAACCAGGCTGTGGCGACGCCGCGCGTCTACAAGGGCACGCTCGACGCCGTGAAGGTCGGCGTGCAGAAGGATCAGTTCGTCACGCTGCCCAAGGGCGCCGCCGACAAGGCCAGGCCGCAGGTCGAACTCACGAGCCCGCTGATCGCGCCGCTCGCCGTCGGCCAGCAGGTCGGCTCGGCGAAGTTCGTGGGCGCAGACGGCAAGGTGCTCGCGCAGGTGCCGCTCGTCGCGCTCGAAGCCGTGCCGCAGGCCGGTGTCGTCGGCCGCGTGTGGGATTCGCTCATGCTCATGGTCAACAAGAAGAAGTCATGACGCCCGCTTCGGCGACGCAGGCGGCCGAGCCGCTCGTCTGGCTCAACGGCGGGATCACGCCGCTTTCCGAAGCGCGCATTCCCGTGCTCGATCGCGGCTTCATCTTCGGCGACGGCATTTACGAAGTCGTGCCCGTTTATGCGCTCGCTGATGGTGAAGGCACGGTGCGCGTGCCGTTTCGCATCGCGCAGCATCTCGCGCGTCTGACGCGCTCGCTCGAGAAGGTCGGCATTGCGAATCCGTTCGACGAAGCGGGCTGGCGCGCGCTGGTCACGCGTCTGGTCGAGGCGAACGAAGCCGCGCTCGCGCTCGCGCGCGATGCGCACGCCACCTTCTACGTGCAGGTGACGCGCGGTGTGGCGCCGCGCGGCCACGCATTCCCGGCAGCGGCTACGCCCACCGTGTTCGCGATGGTCAACCCGCTCAAGCTGCCGGGCGTTGCCCAGCGCGAGCACGGCGTGCGCTGTGTGAGCGCCGAAGACAAGCGCTGGCTGAATTGCGACATCAAGTCGACCTCGCTGCTCGGCAACGTGCTGATGGCGCAGCACGCGGCGGAAAACGACGCGTTCGAAACGATCCAGCTGCGCGACGGCTGGCTCACCGAAGCGTCTTCGTCGAACGTGTGGGTCGTGAAGGGCGGGGTGCTCTGTGCGCCGCCGCGCAGCAACCGCATCCTCGAAGGCATTCGCTACGGCCTGATCGAGGCGCTGGCCGACGAATGCGGCGTGCGCTTCGAAGCGCGCGAGATCGCCGAAGCCGAACTGCGCGAGGCGGACGAGATTCTCGTGACCTCGGCAACGAAGGAAGTGCTGGCGGTCGTCGCGCTCGACGGCAAGCCGGTAGGCGGCGGCAAGCCGGGCCCGGTCTACGCGGCGCTTTACGCGGCGTATCAACGCGCGAAGCACCGCGAGGCGCAGGCATTGCGCGCAGCGGCCGCCGAGCTACAGGAAGTGGAGAAATGAACATGACACAAATGAATGTGACGCAGCAGCCAGGTAACCCTGAAGCGAAAGAATCGCTGATCGAATTCCCCTGCGACTTCCCCATCAAGGTGATGGGCAAGACGCATCCGGAATTCCAGGACACCATCGTGACGGTGCTGCGCGAATTCGACGGCGGCTTCGACGCCACGACGATCGAGACGCGTCCGTCGAGCGGCGGCAACTACACGGGCCTCACCGTGACGGTGCGCGCCACGAGCCAGGCGCATCTCGACGACATCTATCGCGCCCTCACCGGGCATCCGATGGTGAAGATCGTGCTGTAAGCGGGCAGAAGGCGTTCGAACGAAACGGGCAAGGGCCGCAAAAGTGCGGCCCTTTTTGCATTTGGCGCCAGGGGTTCGTCAGGGCACATCGCCCATGCGCGCACGTTGCGCCGCGGCGGCGGCCGTCATCAGCGGACCGGCTTCGCAAGCGTCCTCGTAGAGCCGCCGAAAGCGTGCGACCTCGTCGAACACCCAGTCGCGGAACGCCCGCACGCGCTCGGTCTGCATGCGTTGCGGCGCGCAGATGAAGTAGTAGCGCCAGGGGCTCGGGCCGTCGATGTCCTTGAAAAGGCGCACGAGACGCCCGAGCGTGATCTCGTGCGTGGCGAGCGAGCGGCGCACGAGCGCGATGCCCTGGCCGTCCATGGCCGCCTGAAGCAGGTTCGACGAATCCTGGTAGAGCACGCCGCGCTTGGGTTCCGGCATGTCCTGGAGGCCTGCCGCGTCGAACCACGGCCGCCAGAGTTCGTCGTCCGAGCGCAGGAGCGGCAGCTTCGCGAGTTCGCGCGGGTCGTTGGGCAGCTTGCCGCCGTTGAAATCGGGCGAGCAGGCGGGAAAGAAGATCTCGTCGAGCAGCAGCTCGGCGTGCAGCCCCGGATAGTGCCCGTAGCCGAAGCGGATGGCGACATCGACGTCGTCGCGCGCGAAGTCGGTGAGCGAATTTGTCGATTGCAGCTCGACGTCCCACTGCGGATGCGCCTCGATGAAACGCCCGATTCGCGGCGTGACCCAGCGCGCCGCGAACGAGGACAGCATCGACACGACGAGCCGCCGGTCGCGGTCTCCCGCGCGGATCTCCTGGGTGGCGTGCGCGAGCTGGTTGAGCGCGTCGCGCACCTGGCCGGCGTAGCGGCGGCCGGTGTCGGTCACGCGCACGCGTTTGCCGTCGCGGGCGAAGAGCGCCACGCCCAGCTCCGCTTCGAGCGCGCGGATCTGGTGGCTCACGGCGCCGTGCGTGACGAAGAGTTCGTCGGCGGCGCGCGAGAAGCTTTCGTGGCGGGCGGCGGCTTCGAAGGCCTTGAGCGCATTCAGCGCAGGTAGCTGGCGCAGATCCATATCGTATTTTTTCTCACATAGCCGTGAAAATTGATCGTTTTGCTCGATCCCTTATGGTGTCTACGATTGTAGCCATCGGAGCAGGTCATTCGGAGTCGGAAATGAGAGAAATTTCTTCGGATATCACGTTTGAAGTGGCGGCCGATCAAACGGCCTCGGTGCGCGTCACGCGCAGCACGCGGCTGACCGTGAAGTGCGGCACCGTCTGGGTCACGCGCAGCGACGACACCGCCGACTACTGGCTCGAGCCCGGCCACACGCTGCGGCTGCGGCGCGGCGAGCGCCTGTGGATCGGCGCGGAAGGCGGCGCGCCCGCGTGGGTGGGGTTCGCGGCGCCGGCACGCCTCACCGAGCGCGTGGTCGATCTCGCCGCACGCGCCGCACAACGCGCGGGCGTTCACATCGGCGACGGTTGGCGCACGGTTTGACCTGACGGCCAGTGATTCAAAGACGGCGGCAACAGGTGGCCTCCCACCGCCGGTTGCCTCCCGCCGCCGCCGTTATCCGCCGTATGCCCGGCGCGCTCGTCCCGAATTCGGTAAACTCCCGAAATCATGTGCGCCACCCCGGTTTCACCCTCGCAAATTTCTTCCGACCCCGACGCAGCCGCGGTTGGATCTCAAGTGGCAAGTTCACCCATCGTCGTGCGCTGGCGCGGCAACGAGGCTTACCAGAAGAGCTTCGACGCCATGCGCGAGTTCACGGCCGCCCGTGACGCCCATACATCGGACGAAATCTGGCTCGTCGAGCATCCGCCCGTTTTCACGCTTGGCCAGGCCGGCAAGCCCGAGCATCTGCTCGTGGCGAACAGCGGCATCCCGCTCGTGCAGATCGACCGCGGCGGCCAGATCACGTATCACGGGCCGGGCCAGGTGGTGGCCTACCTGCTGCTCGACTTGCGGCGCAGGAAGCTGATGGTGCGCGAACTCGTCACGCTCATCGAGGACGCCGTGATCGAAACATTGGCGGCGTATAATCTCGCGGGCGAGCGCAAGGCCGGCGCGCCCGGCATTTACGTGCCGCAGGACGCCGGCGGCGCGAGCGCCGCGCATACGGGCGCGAAGGTCGCCGCCCTCGGGCTGAAGATCCGCAATGGCCGCAGCTATCACGGCGTGAGCCTGAACGTGTCGATGGATCTGAGCCCATTTCTCGCCATCAATCCGTGTGGATACGCCGGTCTCGAAACCGTGGATATGGCCACGCTGGGTGTCGAGGCGAGCTGGCGCGATGTCGCCGCCACGCTGGCGGCGCGGCTCGAGGCGAATCTTGCGGCGCACGCAGCAACCCGTCTCGCGGTGGCCGAAGCGGCCGCCGCAGACCCTTCAGCCGAAGCGGCCGGGATCCACCCTGCCGCCGGCGCGGCTGAAAAGGAAGCGGCCGCTTGCGCGGCCGCGATGGACCCGGCCGAAGCGGCCGTCTCAGGCGGGCAACCGCCGCAACCGCAGGCTGGCGTTGCACCGGCGGCCTGACTGGATCGAAAGCATGACTGACATCACTGCGAACCCCGCTGGCGCCAACGCCGACGCCGTTCCCTACGACGCCACCGCAAAACAGAAGGCGCAGGCCAAGACCTCGCGCATTCCGATCAAGGTCATTCCCGTCGAGAAGCTCAAGAAGCCCGAGTGGATCCGCGTGAAGGCGGCCACGGGCAACTCGCGCTTCTACGAAATCAAGAACATCCTGCGCGAGCACAACCTGCACACGGTGTGCGAAGAAGCGAGCTGCCCGAACATCGGCGAATGCTTCGGCAAGGGCACCGCGACGTTCATGATCATGGGCGACAAGTGCACGCGCCGCTGCCCGTTCTGCGACGTGGGCCACGGCCGCCCCGATCCGCTCGACCCGGACGAACCGGCCAACCTCGCGCGCACCATCGGCGCGCTCAAGCTCAAGTACGTCGTGATCACGAGCGTGGACCGCGACGACCTGCGCGACGGCGGCGCCGGCCACTTCGTGGAGTGCATCCGCCAGGTTCGCGAGCAATCGCCCGAAACGCGCATCGAGATTCTCACGCCGGACTTCCGCGGCCGTCTCGATCGCGCGCTGCAGATCCTCAACGCCGCGCCGCCGGATGTGATGAACCACAACCTCGAAACGGTGCCGCGCCTCTACAAGGAAGCGCGCCCGGGTTCGGACTACGCGCACTCGCTCAAGCTGCTGAAGGATTTCAAGGCGCTGCATCCCGAAGTCGCGACGAAGTCGGGGCTGATGGTGGGTCTTGGCGAAACCGAAGAGGAAATTCTTCAGGTGATGCGCGACCTGCGCGCGCACGACGTCGACATGCTGACGATCGGCCAGTACCTGCAGCCTTCGGAGCACCACTTGCCGGTCCGCGCCTACGTGCATCCCGACACGTTCAGGATGTACGAGGAAGAGGCGTACAGGATGGGCTTCACGCACGCGGCCGTTGGCGCGATGGTGCGTTCGAGCTATCACGCCGATCTGCAGGCGCATGGGGCAGGCGTGGTTTAAGCAACCGCCGCCGCTTGCCGGCACGCAATCGAAAAAGCCCGCTGAAAAGCGGGTTTTTTGTTTGTGCCGCGCTCGAACAGCGCGATGCACGCATCGATTCCAGGACCCTCTCCCTCAACGCGAAAAGCGACGCATGCGCGCGCTCGAGAAGCGTCTCGTGTCCTGGAAGGGACGCGGCCAAGGCCGCCCCCCGCCTTTCTGGAAATCCGAACGCGCATAGGGCGCGATTCTGGAAAACCAGATTCACACCGTTGCTCGCTGGATAAAAATCCTTATAAATCAATGCCGTGAGCGATTGCGCTGGCTGGCATTCTCCTTGCACTAAAGAGCGCGCGGCCAGCACGGCCGCGACAAAAAAAATGCAGCTTTGCATACAGGAGACAGCCGATGTCCGATCCCACCTTCCGGTTTCGCTGATCCCCAGTTTCGACCTGTCGCGGCCCGAACTCGCTTCGTTCGGCCATTGGCTTAATTCATTTGCAGGAACCATCGTGAAGAAACCTCTCCACAAAGTCCTCTACGTCCAGGTGATCGTGGCGATCGTCATCGGCGTGATCCTCGGTCATTACTGGCCTGCGATCGGCATCGACATGAAGCCGTTCGGCGACGCCTTCATCAAGCTCATCAAGATGGTGATCGGGCCGATCATCTTCTGTACCGTCGTGACCGGCATCGCCGGCATGGAGGACATGAAGAAGGTGGGCCGCGTGGGCGGCAAGGCGCTGCTCTACTTCGAGATCGTCTCGACCTTCGCGCTCGTGCTCGGCCTCATCGCCACGCACGTGCTGAAGCCGGGTGCGGGCTTCAACGTCGACGTTCATTCGCTCGACGCCAAGGCCGTGGCCAGCTTCGCCGAAAAGGCGCATGGCCAGAGCAGCGTCGACTTCCTGATGCACATCATTCCGGACACGATCACCTCGGCATTCGCGCAGGGCGAAATCCTGCAGATCCTGCTGATCGCACTGCTGTTCGGCGCCGTGCTCACGCAACTGGGCGAGCGCGGCCGCGTGGTGACCGAGTTCATCGACAGCATTTCGGGCGTGCTGTTCGGCGTCGTGAAGATCGTCACGAAGCTCGCACCGATCGGCGCGTTCGGCGCGATGGCGTTCACCATCGGCAAGTACGGCGTGGGCTCGCTGATCCCGATGCTCAAGCTCATCGGCACGTTCTACCTCACCTCGATCGTGTTCGTGCTCGTCGTGCTCGGCGCGATCGCGCGCTTCACGGGTTTTTCGATCATCCGCTTCGTTTCCTACATCAAGGAAGAACTGCTGATCGTGCTCGGCACCAGCTCGTCGGAATCTGCGCTGCCGCAACTGATGCAGAAGCTCGAGCGCCTTGGCTGCTCGCGCTCGGTCGTGGGCCTCGTCGTGCCGACCGGATACTCGTTCAACCTCGACGGCACGAACATCTATATGACGATGGCGGTGCTCTTCATTGCCCAGGCGACCAACACCGACCTCACGTGGACGCAGCAGCTCACGCTGCTCGCGGTGACGATGCTCACCTCGAAGGGCGCGAGCGGCGTGACCGGCGCGGGCTTTATCACGCTGGCGGCCACGCTCGCCGTGGTGCCGACCATTCCGCTCTCGGGCATGGTGCTGATTCTCGGCATCGACCGCTTCATGAGCGAGTGCCGCGCGCTCACCAACATCGTCGGCAACGGCGTGGCGACGGTCGTGGTCTCGGCATGGGAGAAGGAGCTCGACCGCAACAAGCTGCGTGCCATGCTCTCCGGCGAGGTCGAAGAAATGAAGGAAAGCGCAGGCGCGTAAGCCGCGCTGGGCGGGCGCGCAAGCCGCAAGGCGCGCCGCCCGCCGATGTTGGTTCTTTCGATGTTTCGCGGCCATGGCCGCTGGGTGGCGCGAGCGTTTCCCCTGCGTGAGCGCCGCCCGTTTTTGTTTTTCCCGTCTGACGAGGCACACGTTGCCTGAGTGCACCCGTTGCGCGCCGCCCGACCCGCGCGCCCCGGTGCGGCCGTGTGCCACAATCTCCCTCATCCCCCTCGACCGTCTGGAAGCCGCTCACGTGACGCGCCGCCTCATCATCCTCTTCGCGCTCGCAGCCGGCCTCGTTGCGGTCTGCGCGCTGACGTGGGCGCTCTCGTGGCAGGCCGGCATCGACGCGCTGCGCCGCAACGCCGCCGTGCGCGGCGACCGCACCGCGGCTTCGCTCAAGAGCACGCTGGAGCGCTACGACTCGCTGCCCTATATCGTCGGCGAGCATCCGCTCGTGCAGGACGTGCTGGTCGATCCGAGACCCGAGTGGGTGGCCGCCGCCAACCGCTATCTCGAAGACGTGAACCGCCACGCGCGCGCGACGACGACCTACATCATCCGCGCCGACGGCATGAGCATCGCGGCCAGCAACTGGCGCGACCCCGATAGCTTCGTGGGCGTGGATTACCGCTTCCGGCCGTATTTCATCGATGCGATGAATGGCGGCGTGGGCCGCTTCTTCGGCATCGGCACGATCTCGCACGATCCGGGCTACTACGTGTCGCAGCCCGTGCGGCGCGACGGCAAGATCGTCGGCGTGGCCGTGGTGAAGCTCAATCTCGAATGGTTTCCGGGCACCGATGCCTCGGAGCCGCTCCTCGTCACCGACGACAACGGTGTGATCTTTCTCTCCTCGGTGCCCGCGTGGAAGTACCGCACGGTGCGTCCGCTGCCGCCTTCCGTGGTGGCCTCGATCGACGCCACGCGCCAGTACGCGAGCGAGCCGATCGCGCCGCTGCCGGCGCGCGTCGAACGCGTGTTGCCGGGCGACGCGGACATCGTGCGCATGGGTGCGGGCATACGCGCGCCGCGCTACCTGGAAACGCGCCGCTCGCTCGGCGAGCCCGACTGGCATCTCGTCACCATGTCGTCGATCGACCCCGTGCTCGAGGCTTCGCGCAACGCGACCATCATGACGGGCTTCGGCTACGTTTCGCTGTGCCTGTTCGGTTTCTACTGGCGCATGCGCCGCGCACGCGTGAGGGAAGTGATGCGTAGCCGCGCGATGCTGCAAAAGGCCTACGCGATGCTCAACGAGCGCGTGGCCGAGCGCACCGCCGATCTCTCGCAGGCGAACGAGCGCCTGCAGCGCGAGGTGGCGGAGCGCACGCGCACCGAGGCGGAACTGCGCGCGACCCAGGACGAGCTGATCCAGGCGAGCAAGCTCGCCGCACTCGGCCAGATGGCGGCGGGCATCACGCACGAGCTGAACCAGCCGCTCGCGGCGCTGCGCAGCTTCTCTGACAACACGCGCGTGTTTCTGGCGCGCGGCCAGTATGCGGCGGCCACCGAAAACCTGGAGGCGATCGGCTCGCTCACCGAGCGCATGGGCAAGATCGTCAATCAGCTCAAGCTGTTTGTCGGGCGTGCGCGGCCGAGGAGCGCGCGCGCGCCGGTTGCCCGCGCGCTGCGCAACTCGCTCGCGCTGCTGGGCAACCGGCTCGACGGCGTGCGCGTGGATCTCACATTGACGGAAGACGGCGCGCCACCCGCGCCGCTCGATGTGAACGCCGAGTACCCGGACCTGAGCGCGCTGAGCGACGACCTGCGTCTCGAACAGGTGCTCATCAACGTGCTCGGCAATGCGCTCGACGCCGTGGCGGGCCTGCCGTCCCCGCGCATCGCGATCGACGTTCAGGCGAGCGCCGCGACGCTCGCCATCGCGGTGAGCGACAATGGGCCGGGCATTCCCGACGATGTGCTGCCGCGCCTGTTCGAGCCGTTTTTCACGACGAAGGAAATGGGGCAGGGGCTTGGCCTCGGACTCGCGATTTCCTCGTCGATCGCACGCGACAGCGGCGGCTCGCTCACGGCGAGCAACCTGCCGCAGGGCGGCGCGCGCTTCGTGCTGACGCTGCGCCGCTCGCGTGCGGATGCCGCGAGCGCGGCGCGTGCCGCCGGGTTGTGACGCTGGGTTGTGACTGAGCGGTGATGCCCGCTTTTGAATCAGGATGACGAACGAACAGGGTGAACGCATGGTCGACACCGCGCCCGGCCGGGTGCTCTACGTAGAGGACGACGAACTCGTGCGCCGCGCGGGCGTGCAAAGCCTGCAACTGGCGGGCTTCGACGCCGCCGGTTTCGCCAACGCGGAAGGCGCGCTGCCGCTCATCGATGCCGACTTCGCCGGCGTCGTGGTGAGCGATATCCGCTTGCCCGGCATGAGCGGTCTCGATCTGCTCGCACAATGCCACGAGCGCGCGCCCGGGGTGCCCATCATCCTCGTGACGGGCCATGGCGATATCTCGATGGCCGTACAGGCCATGCGCGACGGCGCGTACGACTTCATCGAAAAGCCGTTCGCCTCCGAGCGCCTCATCGAAACGGTGCGGCGCGCGCTGGAGCGGCGCCTGCTCGTGCTCGAAAACCTCGCGCTGCGCCGTGAACTGGCGGGGCACAACGCGCTCGCGCCGCGCATCATCGGCAGGAGTCCGGCGATCGAAGAGGTGCGCAAGCTCATCGCGAACGTCGCGCCGACGGACGCCTCGGTGCTCATCAACGGCGACACCGGTGCGGGCAAGGAACTGATCGCGCGCAGCCTGCACGAGCTTTCGCCGCGCCATGACAAACCGTTCGTCGCCGTGAACTGCGGCGCGCTGCCCGAACCGATGTTCGAGTCGGAGATGTTCGGCTACGAGGCGGGCGCGTTCACGGGCGCGGCCAAGCGCCGGATCGGCAAGCTCGAGCACGCGAGCGGCGGCACGCTCTTTCTCGACGAGATCGAGAGCATGCCGCTCTCGCTGCAGGTCAAGCTGCTGCGTGTGCTGCAGGACGGCGTGCTGGAGCGTCTCGGCTCGAACCAGCCAGTGCGCGCCGACTTGCGCGTGGTGGCGGCAGCCAAGGGCGACATGAGCGGGCATGTCGCGGCGGGGACCTTCCGGCGCGACCTGCTGTACCGGCTGAACGTCGTGACGATCGCGCTGCCGCCGCTCGCCGAGCGCCGCGAGGACATCGTGCCTTTGTTCGAGCATTTTCTGCTCGATGCGGCGGTGCGCTACCAGCGTCCCGCGCCGCTGCTCACCGAGCGCGACCGCATGCGGCTCGCGCAGCGCGACTGGCCGGGCAACGTGCGCGAGCTGCGCAATGCGGCAGACCGCCGGGTCCTCGGGATTCCCGACGATCTGTCGGCTGGCGCGGCGGCGGGCGAAGACGATGCGTTGCCGCTCAAGGAGCGTGTGGAGCAGTACGAACGCGCGCTGATCGCCGACGCGCTGCAGCAGAGCAGCGGCGCGGTCGCCCAGGCCGCCGAGCGGTTGCAGATGGCCAAGGCCACGCTGTACGAGAAGATCCGCCGCTATGGGCTGGTGGCGCGCGGCGAGGCGTAAAGCGGCGCAAGGAGGTGTCGAGGCGTAAAAAAAGCAGCGGGTTATCCGCTGCTTTTTTATTGGGTGCGCGATTCGCGTATCAGGTCGAGAGCGCCTTCTGCAGCAACTGGTCGAGTTCGGCGAACTGCGGCTCGCCCACATAGCGCTTGAGGATCTTGCCGTCGCGGCCGATCACGAACGTGGTCGGCGTGAGCTGGACGTTGCCGAACTGCTTTGCCGCCGAGCCGTCGTCCATCGCCACCTTGAACGGCAACTGGCGCGTTTGCGCGTAGTTGGCCACGTACATCGGCGCGTCGTAGTTCATCGCCACCGCGACGAACTCGAGACCTTCGCCCTTGAAGCGGTTATAGGTCTGGACCATCTTCGGCATTTCCGCCATGCAGGTGGTGCAGCTCGTCGCCCAGAAGTTGACGAGGTAGACCTTGCCCTTGAGGTCGTTCGTGGAGACTTTCTGGCCGGACAGGAGCGTGAAGGTGGCGTCGGGCACGCGCTGCTGGCTGCCGAAAAACGCGAAGTAGCCGGCCACGGCGATCGCGACGACGACCACCGCTGCGCCGATGCGCATCAGCGCGCCGGAACGCTTGTTCGAGGAATTCGGGGATGCAGCGGTCATGAGCCTTGCCTCGTGCGCCGAAGGACGCGGGTGTTGAGCGAAACTATTGTAGCGCCGAATTTCCCGGCATAGCGGTTGCGAGACAACATCCGGGTATGCGCCGGCGGATAATGTCGCGCACCTTTCACTTCTGTGACGAACCGCGCCCCATGGCCCTCGACATCCTTCGCCGCGCCCGATTCCCGTTGAACCTGCCGATGCGCATTTTCGACCCTGCGCGCGTGGCGGCGCTCGGCGTACTCGCCGCGGCTGCGCTGGTCGCCTGCTCGCCCACATACGACTGGCGCACGATTTCGAACGATGCGAGCGGCTACTCGGTCGATCTCCCGGCCAAGCCGGACAAGGACGAGCGCAGCATCGACGTGAACGGCACGCCGATGCGCATGCGCGTGCAGACGGCCGAAGTCGCCGGCGACGTGTTCGTGGTCGGCACGCTCAATCTGCCCGACGCGCAGCCCGCCACGCAGCAAAAGGCGCTCGACTTCCTGCGCGCAGGCCTCGCGCGCAATGTGGGCGCGCCTGCCGAGGCGCACGCGGTGGCGGTGCCGCTTGCGGCGGGCGGCTCGGTCGAGGGCGTGGAGATGCGCATGGCCGGCAAGGCGGGCGCAAACGGCGAGACGCGTACGATCCATGCACGGCTCGTCGCAAAAGGCGCGCGCGCGTACCAGGTGGCGATCGTCGGGCGCACCGAGCCCCCTGCCGAGCAAATCGATCAGTTCTTCGGATCTTTCAAGCTGTACTGAGTTTACGGACTCCGCAGCACGCCGCGCGCCGCGACGTGTCGCGTGCACCGCGACGGATATTTGCACAGCGAAGTGAAGGTTGCGCTGCAGGTAAACACGCTAATTACTGGATTTGATTGAGGGTTTACTGGTTACCCACAAGGCCTGTGGGTAACTTTGTGGAAAACAGCGCTCCGTTGACCGGAAAGCGCCGTCCTGTGGGCTTTCTGTTAGTTTTGGCCGCTTTTCTGTAAATCCAGAAAGTTATAAAAATCAACGGGTTACAAAAATGGCCGAGGCGTAATGCGAACCATGCTCAGAATCGGGGTCAACAGGATGAAATGTGCATAAGTCAAGTCTTGACTTCGATTTATTGGCGCTATTTACCTTCCCCGGCGGCGCAAAGCCGCGGCGTTGTCCCGCGAAACTGGCGCCGTGCGCGGCTATCGTTCGGCAAACACGCGGCGGTATTGCACGGCCTCCGCCACGTGCGCGGCTTCGGGCAGCGCGGCACCGGCGAGATCGGCGATCGTGCGCGCGACCTTGAGCACCCGGTAGTGCGCCCGCGCCGACCAGCCGAAGCGCTCGCCCGCTTCGCGCAGCAGCGCTTCCCCGGCGGCATCCGGCTGGCAGACTGCGTTGGTCTCGCGGCCGGTCAATTCGCGATTGGATTTGCCCTGGCGCGCCAGTTGCCGCTCGCGCGCCGCCTGCACGCGAGCGGCGATCGCGGCGCTCGGTTCGGCGTTCGCGCTTGCGCGAGCGGCCAGTTCGGCGGGTGGCAGCGCCGGGATCTCGATCTGGATGTCGATGCGGTCGAGGAGCGGTCCCGAGAGCTTGCGCAAATAGCGCGCGGCGCTTTCGGGCGTGCAGCGGCAGCGGCCTGCGGGGTCGCCGCGCCAGCCGCAAGGACAGGGATTCATCGCGGCGACGAGCTGGCACGCGGCTGGAAAGTCGGTTTGCCACGCGGCGCGCGAAATCGTGATCGTGCCCACTTCGAGGGGCTCGCGCAGGGTCTCGAGCACGTGGCGGTTGAACTCGGGCAATTCATCAAGAAAAAGCACCCCTAAGTGCGCGAGCGTGATCTCGCCTGGCTGGGGCGGATTGCGCCCGCCGATCAGCGCAGCGGCACTCGATGAATGATGCGGCGCGCGAAACGGCCGCGTACGCCACTGCTGGGGCGTGAAGCCGGCCGCGCTGGCGGAGAGCAGGGCGGCGGAGGCTAGCGCTTCGTCGTCGGTCATCGGGGGCAGGAGCCCCGGCAGGCGCGCGGCGAGCATCGACTTGCCGGCGCCCGGCGGCCCCACCATCAACAAATGGTGCCCGCCGGCCGCCGCGACCTCGAGCGCCCGGCGCGCGCCGCGCTGGCCGACTACGTCGGCCATGTCGGGGGGCGCGGCGGCCGGTGCGGCGTCGAGCGCGCCCGCGCGTACGGGGGCGAGGCGCGCTTCGGGCTCGACGCCCGCAAGGTGGGCGCAAAGGGCGCGCAGGTCGGCCACGCCATACACCGCGACATCTGGCACGAGCGCCGCTTCGGCGGCGTTTTGCGCGGGCAGATAAAGCTCGGGCACGCCGCAGCGCGCGACTTCGCCGGTTTCGGCATCAGGAATCCGAAGGATGCCGCTTTCGCCTCGGGCCTCGCGGCTGAATGCTGCCGCTTCGCCGACACGCGCTGCACGATCCCTATGCGCGCGTGCCGTGCCGCATGCCATGGCGAACGCGCCGCGCATGGGCCGCACGGCGCCGGTCAGCGAAAGCTCGCCCGCGAACTCCCGGTGCACGAGCGCCGCCGCCGGTAGCTGCCCGCTTGCCGCGAGAATGCCGAGCGCGATCGGCAGATCGAAGCGGCCGGATTCCTTGGGCAAATCGGCCGGCGCGAGGTTGACGGTAATGCGTCTCACCGGGAAATCGAAGCCGCAGTTCGAAAGCGCGGCGCGCACGCGCTCGCGGCTTTCGCGCACTTCGAGATCGGGCAGTCCGACGATGGAGAACGACGGCAGCCCGTTGGCGAGATGGACTTCTACGGTAACTTCGGGCGCGCGGCCAGCAGCCGGCGCGCGGCTGCGCACCACGGCAAGCGACATGGGATTCTCCGGAAGGCTCGCATGCGGGAGCGGCGCGCGGTGTACGAAGCTTCGGACCGGGCTTCGTAGGTGTTGCGCGCGCCGTGCATGCGCCAGGCTGGTGAGGCGTATGCCCCTTTACGGTTCCATTGCGATCACGCTACGGATCGCTTGCGGCGGTGCGGCAGGAGGGGGCTGCGCTCAATTGCGCACAGGCGTGCGCAAGGAAAGGATCAGGAGGACTGGCCAGGCACCGGCAGCTTCTGTTCGAGTTCGGCCACGCGGCGCTCGAGTTCCTCAAGGCGCTGGCGCGTGCGCACGAGCACCTGTGTTTGCGCGTCGAATTCCTCGCGCGTGACGAGGTCCAGCTTCGAAAAGCCTTGCGACAACATTGCGCGAACATTGCGTTCGACGTCGCGCGCCGGCGAGTTCTTGAGCAGATCGCTCACGCGTGACTGCAGATCATTGAATACGTCGTTGGGTTGCTTCATTCGATTCCCCTTCTCTGCACAAAAAATGTGCAAGTTTTGTTTCGCCTGTGCCCCGCGGCGGACCGTGATCGATCTTGGTGCGAACTCGCAGGGCCATGGCCAGGTGTGCGCGCAAGTGGTGCGCACAGCGGGCCCGTGTGCTTCGCGCCGTGGCGCGGCGGGCGACTTCCGGCCGCTATGCGGCGCCCGGCGCGGCAGCGACGCCTGAGAACACTGTAGCAACGTTCCCCCTGCCACGCCACCGCGCGCGCGCCACGCTGGCCGTTCGGCCAGGGCCGTGCGCGCCGCGCCCCTCAAGGCGCGGACCGCATTGTCCACGGCTTTGGGTGCGCTTGCATCGAAGTCCATCAGTCGGGCTTTGCGCACAGGCCTAAGCAAATTGGCACGGGTGTTGCTAATACAGCCCCGCGCACCAAACGACGGTTGGCTCACGGTGTGCCAGCGGAGCGGCGAGGCATCACGCGCCGTCCGCAGGGCGCCCGTTGCAGAAGCAGACAAAGGAATGAAGCAAACCACAGCGAGGACTACATGAAACTCATTACAGCAATCATCAAGCCGTTCAAGCTCGATGAGGCGCGCGAAGCCCTTTCGGCGATCGGCGTTTCGGGAATCACGGTGACGGAGGTGAAAGGTTTCGGCCGCCAGAAGGGGCACACCGAGCTGTACCGCGGCGCGGAGTATGTCGTCGACTTCCTGCCGAAGGTGAAGATCGAAGCCGCCGTGGCCGACGACATCGTCGAGCAGGCCATCGAGGCGGTCGAACGCGCGGCCCGTACGGGCAAGATCGGCGACGGCAAGATTTTCGTCACCCCGATCGAACAAGTGATCCGCATCCGCACCGGCGAGACCGGCGCCGACGCGCTGTAAAGCCCGCAGTAAGGCCTAAAGAGACCGAGACAAGAGGAAAGAGGAAACCGAGATGCGCAAACTTTTGATGTCCCTGATGATGGCCGGCTCGCTGCTGGCCGGCGGCGTCGGCGCCGCGCTGGCGGACGACGCATCCGCGCCCGCC
>NZ_BBJH01000017.1 GCF_000739775.1 Paraburkholderia heleia NBRC 101817
GGCGCCCGACGCTGCCGACGCCGCCTCGGGCGGCGCGCCGATCACGGGCGCGGACGCATCCTCCGTGGCCGAAGCCGCCGCGCTCACGGCCGCCTGTTCGACGCCGGGCTTCAGGCGGTCCACGAGCCAGTAATCCAGCACGCGGCGCGCGATCGGGCCTGCGGCCTGCGCGCCCCAGCCCCCGTTTTCGACGATCAGCGCGACGGCGATCTGCGGCTTCTCGGCCGGTGCGAACGCGATGAAGAGCGCGTGGTCGCGCAGATTCTCGGCGAGCGCATGCGCCCGGTACTTGCCGCCCTGCAGCGAGAACACCTGTGCCGTACCGGTCTTGCCCGCCGACGTGTATGGCGCGTTGCGGAACACCTGGTAGGCCGTGCCGGAGGGATTCATCGTCACGTTTTCCATGCCGCGCTTCACCACGTCGATATCGGCCTGGCTCACGTTCAGGCGCCCGCTTTCGCTCGGCACCGTGAGGCGCTCCTGCTTCGTGATCGGATTCTCGATCTCCTTCACGAGGTGGGGCTTCATCAGAACGCCGTTGTCGGCGAGCGTGGCCGTGGCGTGCGCGAGCTGCAGGATCGTGAACGAGTTGTAGCCCTGGCCGATCCCGAGGCTGATCGTCTCGCCCTCGTACCAACGCTGCTGCTCGGGCTTGCGGTACGCCTTGCGCTTCCATTCGGTGGAGGGCAGGATGCCGCGCGCCTCGCCCGCGATGTCGATGCCGGTGAGCTGGCCGAAGCCGAGCGGCTTCATGAAGTTCGCGATGTTGTCCACGCCCAGGTCGTGCGCGAGCATGAAGAAGTAGGTGTCGTTCGACACCATGATCGCGCGGTTCATGTCGATCCAGCCCTGACCCGAGCGCACGTCGTTGTTGAAACGGTGGCCGCCGAACATGTAGTAGCCGGGGTCGGAGAAGCCCCACTGCGGCGTGCGCTTGTGCAGCGTGAGCGCGGCGAGCGCCATGAACGGCTTGTAGGTCGAGCCCGGCGGGTAGGTGCCGTGCAGCGGACGGTTCAGCAGCGGGTGATCGGGCGAGTTGTTGAGCTCGTCCCAGGTCTGCTGGTCGATGCCGTCCACGAAAGAGTTCGGATCGAAGCTCGGCGCCGAGACGAACGCGAGAATGTCGCCCGTGGAGGGCTCGATTGCCACGAGCGCGCCGCGTTTGCCGGCGAAGGCCTGCTCGGCCACCTGCTGCAGGCCGATGTCGATCGAGAGCACGAGGTTGTTGCCCGGCGTGGCCTGGGTGCGCGAGAGCGTGCGCACGGGGCGCCCGCCCGCCGTCACTTCCACTTCCTCGAAGCCGGTCAGGCCGTGCAGCTCGGTTTCGTAGCTCTGCTCGACGCCGATCTTGCCGATGTAGTCGGTGCCGTTGTAGTTGTTCGCGTCCAGACGCGGATCGTAGTGCTCGGGATCGCTGTCGTTCTTGTCGGAGAGGTCGTCGATGCGCTCCTGGTCGCGCTGCGAAATCCGGCCGATATAGCCGATCACGTGCGCGGCCGTGGGCCCGAGCGGATACTGGCGGAACAGCCGCGCGCGCACTTCCACGCCGGGAAAGCGGAAGCGCTGGGCCGTGAAGCGCGCGACTTCGTCGTCGGTCAGGCGCGTGCGGATCGGCAGGCTCTCGAAGTTCTTCGAATCTTCGAGCAGCTTCTTGAAGCGGCGGCGATCGCGCGCGTCGATCGGGATCACGGTCGAGAGCGCGTCGATCGTGTTGTCGAGCGTGTCGGTGAGCTTCGAGGGCGTGATTTCGAGCGTGAACGCCGAGTAGTTCTTCGCGAGCACGACGCCGTTGCGGTCGGTGATGATGCCGCGGTTCGGCACGATCGGCGCGACGGAAATGCGGTTCTCGTCCGCCTGCAGCGAGTACTTGCTGTGGTTCCAGACCTGCAGATAGAGGAAGCGGAACGCGATCAGCCCGAAGCAGACGAACACGAACAGCCCCGCCGCCGCGACGCGCAGGCGGAACTTCGTGAGCTGCTGCTGGGTGTCCTTGAATTCGGTCATGCTGTCAGACCCGGGCGCCACGGTTCCGATCGCGAGGAACGGCGGGCCAGGGTGCGTAGGAGGTAGTCAAGCAGGTAGTCAAGCGAGTCTTCCAGCGGCGAGCGGCGCGCCGCTCAAATGGGCCGGGTGTCGTCGGGATCGACGGGGCGGCGCTGCGGCAGGAGCAGCAGCACGCTCGCGACCGGCCAGAGGATCGCCTCGACGAAGCCGCTGATGAGGTAACCCCAGCCCGGAAACGACGCGCCCATCAGCAGGCGGATCACGAACGGCACGACCTGCGCGCCGACCAGCATGGGCGTGACGGCGAACATCTGCAAGCCGATCGACATCCACAGCACGCGGCGGTGAATGGTGATCGCGCCATACGAAAGCAGCGTGTACGCGAGCGCGTGCTCGCCGAGCAGGTTCGCGTTGTGGACGTCCATGAGGAGCCCGAGCAGGAACGCGACGCCCATGCCGACCTTGCGCGGCTGGTGAATGTTCCAGAACAGCAGCACGAGCGCGACGAAGTCGGGCACGCCGGGCAGCTTGCCCCAGGGCAGCAGGTTCAGCAGGAACGCCGCCGCGAGGCTGAAAACGATGAAGTACGGATTGACCGGCTGCAGAATGTATTGCGGACGCGGCATCAATGGCCCCCTTTCTCGACAGCCTTCGCTGCCTCTTCCCGCAGGCTCTCCCTGGGCCTTCTCTCGGGCGGCTTTTGCTGCGCCGGCTTGGTCTCTGCCGCGGCCGCGTTCGCGGCCGGCTTCGTCTGCTGCGCCGGGGCAGAGGCGGCGGCGGCGGGTTTCGCCTTCGCGTCATCGGCCTTCTTGTCGCTCTTCTTGTCCGCGGCCCTGGTGGGCTTCTTCTTCGCGTCCTTCGCCTCGGCGGCTGCAGCGGCTTCTTCGGCGGCGATCGGGTTGGGCGGCACCTGCGGCACATAGTGCAGCACGAGCACCTGGCGCGCGCCGCGCACGGCGGCGAGCGGCAGGCAGACCACGCGTGCGAACGCGGTGTCGGCCTGCTTGTCCACGCGCAATACCTTCGCGACCGGCAGTCCTTGCGGATAGATGCCGTCGAGTCCGCTCGTCACGAGTTCGTCGCCCACTTGCAGATCGGCGCTGATCGGCACGAAGCGAAGATCGAGCAGGTCGCCCTTCGCCGTGCCATAGATCACGCTGCGCAGGCCCGTGCGCACGACTTCGACCGGCACGGCCTGGTCCTTGTCGGTGACGAGCGTGACCTCGGACTGCATGGGGAACACGCGCGTGACCTGGCCGATCACCCCGTCCTCGCTCAATACCGGCGAGCCGTTCTGGACGCCCTGCTGCGAGCCGCCGCCGATCACCACCTTCTGCGTGAACGGGTCGCGCGTGTCGTACTGGATTTCCGCTGGCGTGGTTTGCGCGCCGATGCGCTGCGACAACTGCAGAAGCGCGCGCAGGTGCGCGTTCTCGGCGGCGAGGGAAGCGGCCTCGTTGGCCTGCTGTGAAAGCTGGAGATTGCGCGCGTGCAACTGGGTGTTTTCGGTGCGCAGCGCGGAACTCGTCACGGCCAGATCGGCGGCGCCCATAAAGAAGTCGCGCGGCACGAGGGCCGCGCGTTGCAGCGGGTAGAGGCCCGCGCCGAGCACGCCGCGCACGACTTCGAGCGTCTTGAAACGCGCGTCGGAGACGAGGAGCGCGAGCGACAGCACGACGAAGAAGATCAGCCGTGCGAGTGCCGATGGGCCCTGTTTAAAGAGGGGCGGCGGACTGTATTCCATGGTCGGCGCCGGGGGCGTGTGCGGTTCGGTGAAACAGAGGGTGTAACGGAGGGCACAACGAAGTGTGAAACTTCGGCGCCCCGAAGGACGCCCCGTTGCGGGCGCCGCGGCGGCGCGCGTGCCGCCACGCCATCAGTGGCGCGGCGGCGCCGGAACCGCGCCGCGGGCGAGCGCAGCAGTGCGCGGCGCGCTTACTCGTACGAGAAGATGCTGCCAAGCTTGTCCATGCGCTCGAGCGCCATGCCCGAGCCGCGCACCACGCAGGTGAGCGGGTCTTCGGCCACGAGCACCGGCAGACCGGTTTCTTCGGCGAGCAGGCGGTCCAGGTCGCGCAGCAGCGCGCCGCCGCCCGTGAGCATCATGCCGCGTTCGGCGATGTCGGCGCCCAGTTCCGGCGGCGTTTGTTCGAGCGCGATCTTCACCGACGAGACGATCTGGTTCAGCGGGTCGGTGAGCGCTTCGAGAATCTCGTTGCTCGAAATGGTGAAGCTGCGCGGAATGCCTTCCGACAGGTTGCGGCCCTTCACTTCCATTTCCTTGACTTCGGAACCCGGGAAGGCCGAGCCGATTTCCTTCTTGATGGCTTCGGCGGTTTGTTCGCCGATCAGCATGCCGTAGTTGCGGCGGATGTAGTTGACGATCGCTTCGTCGAACTTGTCGCCGCCCACGCGCACCGAGCCCTTGTAGACGATGCCGCCGAGCGAGATCACGCCCACTTCGGTCGTGCCGCCGCCGATGTCGACGACCATCGAGCCGGTGGCTTCCGAAACCGGCAGGCCCGCGCCGATCGCGGCGGCCATCGGTTCTTCGATGAGGTAGACCTGCGAGGCGCCCGCGCCGTGCGCGGCTTCCTTGATCGCGCGGCGCTCGACCTGGGTCGAGCCGCACGGCACGCAGATGATGATGCGCGGCGACGGCGAGAACATGCGCGACTCGTGCGCCGTCTTGATGAACTGCTTGATCATCTGCTCGGTGACGGTGAAGTCGGCGATCACGCCGTCCTTCATCGGGCGGATGGCTTCGATGTTGCCCGGGACCTTGCCGAGCATCTGCTTGGCTTCCTTGCCGACCGCCTGAATCGTCTTCTTGCCGTTCGGGCCGCCTTCCTGGCGAATGGAGACGACCGAGGGTTCGTCGAGGACGATGCCCTTGCCGCGCATGTAGATGAGGGTGTTGGCGGTGCCGAGGTCGATCGCCAGGTCGTTGGAGAAGTAGCTACGCAGAAAACCGAACATTCAAAAATCCTGTCTCGCTTGTGGCCGTCCTTCCAGCTTCGTGGACGAGGGCGGCAGCGGAAAAATTAACAGCCTCAGGGCGACATGCTGCGCCACGAGGGCACCCCGAAATCACGGCGGAGGGCGTCGCAAGGGGCGCCACGAAGGGCCTGGGACTGCGGGGATGGTTACCGGAGGCAGCCTGGCTGTGCCGCCCCTTTGATCTTGTCTGGCCGCATTGCGCTGCGTACAGAACCGAAAGGCGGATGCAAGGCGGTCCGGGTTTGGGTCGAACGCGTAATGATACCTTATAATTTTGCCTGTTTTGCAGGATCCGGAAGGCAGTTTTTGACCTCATCGTAGCTTTCCTCCAGAGCCGGATCCGGCGCGATAAACCGCTGTTGCAGCACCGAATTCCCGAACTGCCGCAGCCCCTTTTTCCGGTGACCGCATGGCCCTGACCCTGAACGATGTGAAGCGCATCGCGCATCTTGCGCGCCTCGAACTGGCCGACGCCGAAGCCGGCAATACGCTCGAACGCCTGAACGACTTCTTCGGCCTCGTCGAGCAGATGCAGGCCGTGGACACGACCGGCATTGCCCCGCTCGCCCACCCGATCGAGCAGATCGAGGACGTCGCGCTGCGTCTGCGCGAGGACGCCGTGACCGAAATCGTGGATCGCGAAGCGCTGCAGCGTCCCGCGCCCGCGGTGCAGGACGGACTTTACCTCGTACCGCGCGTGATTGAGTAGGCGCGCAGCATTTTTTCGCCATTTTCGAGTTCCCACGAGTCATCAGAACAGTTCGAAAAGGCACGGACTCCCGAGTTTTCCCGGGTTTTCCGAGAAGCGGCCAACCCGTTTGCAAACGTATGGCACACCGCTTTTTGGACGGCGCAACGATCCGATTTCGATCACGCCGTGACGTTCTTCCAGGAATCACGCAATGCATGACAAAAGCTTGACCGAACTGCGCGCCGCGCTGGCGGCGAAGGAGTGCTCCGCAGTCGAGCTGGCCCAGCACTTTCTGGGCCGGATCGAGGCGCACCAGGACCTGAACGCCTTCGTCGACGTCAATCCCGAATTGACGCTCGCCCAGGCGAAGGCCGCCGACGCGCTCCTGCACTCGGGCCACGCGGGCCCGCTCGCGGGCATTCCGCTCGCGCACAAGGACGTGTTCGTCACGCGCGGCTGGCGCTCGACCGCCGGCTCGAAGATGCTTGCCAGCTATGTGAGCCCGTTCGACGCGACCGTGGTCGAGCGGCTCGAGCGCGCAGGCATGGTCTGCCTCGGCAAGACCAACATGGACGAATTCGCGATGGGCTCGTCCAACGAGAACTCGCATTTCGGCGCCGTGAAAAACCCGTGGGACACTAAGGCCGTCCCGGGCGGCTCGTCGGGCGGCTCTGCCGCGGCCGTCGCCGCGCGCCTCGCGCCCGCTGCGACCGGCACCGACACGGGCGGCTCGATTCGCCAGCCGGCATCGTTCACGGGCGTGACGGGCATCAAGCCCACCTACGGCCGCGTCTCGCGCTACGGCATGATCGCGTTCGCCTCGTCGCTCGACCAGGGCGGCCCGTTCGCGCACAGCGCCGGCGATTGCGCGCTGCTCCTGAACGCCATGGGCGGTTTCGACGAGCGCGACTCGACGAGCCTCACGCACGCGCACGAGGACTACACGCGTTTCATCGGCCAGAAGTGGGGCGACAGCGGGGGCAACGGCGGGGGCAACGGCGCGGACAACGGCGGGAGCCAGGACGCCGGCGCCGGCAAGCCGCTCGCGGGCCTGCGCATCGGCCTGCCGAAGGAATACTTCGGCGCGGGTCTTGCCGACGACGTGCGCGCCGCCATCGACGCCGCGCTGAAGACGTACGAATCGCTCGGCGCCACACTCGTGGAAGTCACGCTGCCGAAGACCGAGCTGTCGATTCCCGTGTACTACGTGATCGCCCCGGCGGAAGCGTCGTCGAACCTCTCGCGCTTCGACGGCGTGCGCTTCGGCCACCGCGCCGCCGAATACCGCGATCTGCTCGACATGTACAAGAAGTCGCGCGCCGAGGGCTTCGGCCCTGAGGTAAAGCGCCGCATTCTGGTGGGCACCTACGTGCTTTCGCACGGCTACTACGACGCGTACTACCTGCAGGCGCAGAAGATCCGCCGCATCATTGCGCAGGATTTCCAGCAAGCGTTCAGGCAGTGCGACGTGATCATGGGGCCGGTCGCCCCGAGCGTGGCATGGGACCTCGGCGCCAAGGGCGACGATCCGCTGCAGATGTACCTCGCGGACATCTACACGCTCTCCACGAGCCTCGCGGGCCTGCCCGGCATGAGCGTGCCGTGCGGCTTCGGCGCGGGCGCGAACGCGCAGCGGCCTGTCGGTCTGCAGATCGTCGGCAACTATTTCAACGAGGCCCGCATGCTGCAGGTCGCCGACGCCTTCCAGCGCGCGACCGACTGGCATCGCAAGGCGCCGGCAGGGGTGTCGAATGAGCCCCCGCACTCACTTCGTTCGTCGCCCCCCGGTGGGGGGGCGCATGCCTCCCTTGAGGCGGCTCGGCGGGAGGCATGAGCATGGCAACACAATGGGAAGTCGTTATCGGTCTCGAGACGCACGCGCAATTGTCCACGGCGTCGAAGATCTTCTCCGGCGCATCGACGCAATTCGGCGCGGCGCCCAATACGCAGGCCTGCCCCGTCGATCTCGCGCTGCCGGGCGTGCTGCCGGTGATGAACCGCGGCGCCGTGGAGCGCGCGATCCAGTTCGGCCTCGCGATCGGCGCGACGATTGCGCCGCGCAGCATTTTCGCGCGCAAGAACTACTTCTATCCGGACCTGCCGAAGGGCTATCAGATCAGCCAGTACGAGATTCCGGTCGTACAGGGCGGGCAGATCACCATTCAGGTCCCGGCTAACGAAAAGGCCGGCAAGGAGGCCTACGAGAAGACCGTCAACCTGACGCGCGCGCACCTCGAAGAGGATGCCGGCAAGTCGCTGCACGAAGACTTCGCGGGCATGACGGGCATCGACCTGAACCGCGCCGGCACGCCGCTGCTCGAAATCGTCACGGAACCCGAAATGCGCAGCGCCGCCGAAGCGGTTGCGTACGCGAAGTCGCTGCACACGCTCGTCGTGTGGCTCGGCATCTGCGACGGCAACATGCAGGAAGGCTCGTTCCGTTGCGACGCGAACGTCTCCGTGCGTCCGGTCGGCCAGAAGGCATTCGGCACGCGCGCCGAGATCAAGAACCTGAACTCGTTCCGCTTCCTCGAAGAGGCGATTCAGTACGAAGTGCGCCGCCAGATCGAGCTGATCGAAGACGGCGGCACCGTGGTGCAGGAAACGCGCCTCTACGACCCGGACAAGCGCGAGACGCGTTCGATGCGCAGCAAGGAAGACGCGCACGATTACCGCTACTTCCCCGACCCCGACCTGATGCCGCTCGTGATCGATGCGGCATGGGTCGAGCGCGTGAAGGGCGAGCTGCCCGAGCTGCCCGCGACGATGCAAACGCGCTTTGTCGGGCAGTACGGCGTGACGCCGTATGACGCGAACGTGCTCACGTCTTCGAAGGCAATGGCTGCGTACTTCGAGGCCGTCGTCGCGAAGGCGGGCGCCGCTCAGGCCAAGGCTGCCGCCAACTGGCTGATGGGCGAAGTCTCGTCGCAGCTCAACCGCGAAGGCCTCGACATCGAAGCCTCGCCGGTCTCGGCCGCGCAGTTCGCCGTGCTGCTCGCGCGCATCGCCGACGGCACGATCTCGAACAAGATCGCCAAGGAAGTGTTCCAGGCGATGTGGGACGAGAAGGCCGCGGACGTCGATGCCGCCGACCGCATCATCGAAGCGAAGGGCCTCAAGCAGATCTCGGACACGGGCGCGCTCGAAGCGATCATCGACGAGGTGCTCGCGGCGAACCAGAAGTCGGTGGAAGAATTCCGCGCCGGCAAGGAAAAGGCGTTCAACGCGCTGATCGGCCAGGCCATGAAGGCCACGAAGGGCAAGGCGAATCCGCAGCAGGTCAACGAACTGCTGAAGAAGAAGCTGGGCTGAGTTTGGCTGAGTCCGAGTGAGTCCCGCCTGATTCGGGCATGCTGGCAAGGCGGCGTCGCGCGTAGCAGTGCGGCGCCGCCTTGCCGCTTCCACCCCCTGCAACGGTATTAGCCGACCGGTGACGCGGTCGTATCCAGAAGAGGAGAACCCCCATGGCGAAGCCCCCGAGTCTCGACGATTACCGCGTGCCGTATTTCAGCGCAAAGAAGCAGGAGACGTTCTCGCTCAGCGCGCTCGACCCTGCCGCGAAACCGTTCTCGACCGGCAGCAAGGACGGCGACCGCAGCCGTCTCTCCGAGATTGGCGTCAAGCTCGACGTGCTGCAGGAGCGTCTGCACGCGCAGCGCCACCAGCGCGTTCTGCTCGTGTTGCAGGGCATGGACACGAGCGGCAAGGACGGCACGATCCGCGGCGTGTTCCACGATGTCGATCCGCTCGGCCTGCGCATCGTGCCGTTTCGCGCGCCCACCCTGATCGAGGCTTCGCGCGACTTTCTCTGGCGGGTGCATCTGCAGGTGCCCGGTGCGGGCGAGCTGGCCATCTTCAACCGCAGCCACTACGAGGACGTGCTCGTGCCGCGCGTGATCGGCCAGATCGATCCGGCCGAATGCGAGCGCCGGTTCCGGCAGATCCGCGAATTCGAGGCGCTGCTTGCCGAGAGCGGCACGTCGATCATCAAGTGCATGCTGCACATCTCGAAGGACGAGCAGAGGAGCCGCATCCAGGCCCGCATCGACGATCCCACCAAGCACTGGAAGTTCGATGTGTCCGACCTGGAGGCGCGCAAGCATTGGGATGCGTATCAGGCCGCGTACCATGACGCGCTCGCGGCCACCTCCACGGAATACGCGCCGTGGTACGTGATTCCCGCCAATTCGAAGTCGCATCGCAACGTCATGGTGGGCGAGTTGCTGTTGCGCCTGATGGAAAGCCTGAAGCTCGAGTATCCGCCGGCCAAGGCCGAACTCAAGGGTCTCAGGATCGACTGAGAGCGGCCGTATCCCCTCGCGCGGCGCAGTTCGGCGCGGCGCGAGAAAACGTAAAAGCAGCGCACAATCCAGAGGAAAGAAGACATGTTGCGTGTGATCACAGCGAATCTGAACGGCATCCGCTCGGCGGCGAAGAAGGGCTTTTTCGAATGGTTCGGCGAACAGAAGGCCGACGTGCTCTGCGTGCAGGAGATCAAGTGCTCGCAGGACGACATGACGCCCGAATTCCTCGCCCCGCACGACTTCACGGGCTACTTCCAGCATGCGGTGAAGAAGGGCTATAGCGGCGCGGGCGTCTATTCGCGCCACGAGCCCGACGACGTCATCATCGGCTTTGGCAGCGAGGAGTTCGACCCGGAAGGGCGCTATGTGGAAACGCGTTTCGGCAAGCTCTCGGTCATTTCGGTGTACGTGCCTTCGGGTTCGAGCGGCGAGGAGCGTCAGGCCGCGAAGTACCGCTTCATGGACGAATTCATGCCGCATCTCGCGCAACTCAAGCGCGAGCGCGAAGTGATCCTGTGCGGCGACGTGAACATCGTCCACAAGGAAATCGACATCAAGAACTGGAAGGGCAACCAGAAGAATTCGGGTTGCCTGCCCGAAGAGCGCGCATGGCTCACGAGCCTCTTCGACGACGTGGGCTACGTGGACGTGTTCCGCACGCTCGACCCGCGTCCCGAGCAGTACACGTGGTGGAGCAATCGCGGCCAGGCGTATGCGAAGAACGTGGGGTGGCGCATCGACTATCAGATCGCGACGCCCGGCATTGCGCACAAGGCGAAAAAGACGTCGATTTTCAAGGACATCAAGTTCAGCGATCACGCACCGCTGACCGTCGACTACGACTACACGGTCAAGAGCTGACGCCCAGCCCGGCGCGCGGCGAAACCGCTTTCAGGGCGCCGACACGACCTTGCGCTTCTGCACGGCCGGGATGCCCTCGTAGTCGGGCAACGCGGCGAGCGGTTTGCCCATGGCCTTGGCGTAGAGCGGCATCATGTCGGCGAGGCGCTTGGCGATATCGGCGCGCCGCGCCGGCGTGTACGGATGCACGTAGATGAAACCCTGGTCGCGGTCGGCGCGCGTCGCCGCCGCGAGCTTGTCCCAGAGCGTGAGCGCCGCGCGCGGATCGAAGCCCGCGCGCGAGGCGATATCGCTGCCGATCACGTCGGCTTCGGTTTCGTCGGCACGGCCGTAGTGCATCTCCACGAGCTGTGAGCCGATACCGAGCGGAAACACGCCGAGATCCGCGAGCCCGAAAAGCTGCGGCACGGTGCCCGACTCGATCTGCGCGGCCTGTTGTTCGCCAAGGCGCTCGCGCACGTGCTCGCGCACCGCATGCGCGATCTCGTGGCCGAGCAGCATGCCGAACTCGTTGTCGTTGAGCTTCACGCGGTCGAGCAGGCCGCCATATACGACGATCTTGCCGCCCGGCAAGGCGTACATGCGGATGTCGTTCGAGCGGATCACCGCCACTTCCCACTTCCAGTTCCTGACGCGATCGCTCCACTTCAGCGCGTAAGGCGCGAGCCGGTCGACGAACGCCCGCACGCGCTGCACGTGCGGATCGCTTTCGGCATAGAGGCGGTTCGAATGGGCCGCGCCGCGCACGATCTCGTTGAATTCGGCCGCGGCCTGCGCTTCGAGCATCGGCGAGGGAATCAGGTTGCGGTACACGGCGGCGTTGCCGAAGCGCACCACGCGGCCCGTGTTCGGCGCACCGGTCGCGACGCTGCCCGGCGAGGCGCTCGCGCCGCTGTTTGTTGCGCCGGTCGCGCTATTCGCGCTATTCGCCGGGTTCGCTGCGGCATTGCCTGCGCTCGCGGCGCTGCCTGCTGGCGGCGTGGCAGGGTTGCCCGGCATGCTCGCCGGCGTGCTCGTGGCGGCCGGATTCTCGGTAGCCCAGGCATTGCATGCGCAAAGGGCCGGCCAGGCGGCGGCGAGCGCCAGCACGAGCACGCGGGCGCGCGCGCCGCTGCGCTGCGGCGCACGCGGGCTTTGCGCGACGGTCTCATGCGGGCTCACGACCGGATTCTCCACGGGGCAATACGAATGAGCAGGAGCATACCCGGTACCGCGAGCACCGTGCAGACGATGAAATAGTCGAACCAGCCGATCTTCGCGACCACGTAGCCGCTCGCGGCGGAGGCCAGCGTGCGCGGCACGGAGGCGAGGCTCGTGAAGAGTGCGAACTGCGTGGCGGTGTAACGCGGATCGGTCGTGCTTGCAATATAGGCAGTGAACGCGGCGAGCGTGAGTCCCGTCGCAAAGGTCTCGAAACCGTAGACGAGCGCGAGCGCGACGGCGCGCGGGTCGAGCGTGAACTGCACGTTGGCGCCGACGAGACCCGCGGCCCACGAAACCGCGTGGCTCACGGCGAGCACGGCGTCGTAGATGGCGGCGAGCGAGGGCGATCCTGCGCCGAGTTGCGCGAGCCACGCGAAACCCAGAGTAGAAATCATTTGCAGGAAACCGAAGATCCACAGACCGCGCCCAATGCCGATCTTCACGAGCGCCACGCCGCCGACGATGCCGCCCGCGAGGCTCGCGCCGAACGCCGTCATTTTGGCGATCACGCCGATCTCGGTGCGCGAATAGCCGATGTCGAGGAAGAACGATGTGGACAGGGTGGTCGCCATCGTATCGCCGAGCTTGTAGAGGAAGATGAAGGCGAGCACGAACAGTGCCGCGGCCAGACCGTCGCGGCGCACGAATTCGGCGAACGGCTGCACGATGGCTTCGCGCAGGTTCCTGGGCGGCGCGCCGTGCACTTCGGGCTCTTTCACGACGAGCGTCATGATCATGCCGGGAATCATGAACGCCGCCGTCACGACGAACACGGTGCTCCACGGCAGGTGGTCGGAGAGGATCAGCGCGAGCGAACCCGGCACGAGCGCCGCGATCTTGTAGGCGTTCACATGCACCGCGTTGCCGAGGCCCTGCTGCGTGTCGGTGAGCAGTTCGCGCCGGTAGGCGTCGATGGAGATGTCCTGGCTCGCGCCGAAGAACGCCACCAGCGCGGTGAGTGCGGCCACGGTCCAGATCGAATCTTTCGGCGAAACGTAGCCGAGCGTGCCGATGGCGAGCGCCACCAGGATTTGCGTGACGAGCATCCAGCCGCGCCGCCGCCCCGGGCGCCAGCCCGGCAGGCGCGGCACATAGCGGTCCATGAGCGGCGCCCAGACGAACTTCCAGGTGTACGGAAACTGGATCAGCGCGAAGAGGCCGATCTCCTTGAGATTGACGCCCTCCGAGCGCAGCCACGCCTGCACCAGATAGACGAGCGTGAAGAGCGGCAGCCCGGAGGTGAAGCCGAGGAACACGCAGATCAGCATGTGCGTATTCAGATACGCACGCCAGCCGGGGTGGGATTCGTGAGCGGTAAGAGCGGGTGCCTCGTGGGGCGGATTCTGCATGTCGTCGTTAGCGGCGGCGGTGTTGGGTGCGGTTCCTGATGAACCGGTCGGGCAGAAAAACACGCGACGCCGCGTACGGCGTCATTTTTTTCTCACGCGATAGACCGCAAGACTACCACGCCAGTTCACACCCCAACGAACGGTCTGACCCCCATGGAGCACGGCGCGGTCGAGAATTTCGATGCCCACCTCGGGGGCGAGCGCCTCGAAGTCCTTCACCGTGAGAACACGCACGTTCGGCGTGTTATGCCACTGGTAGGGCAGCGACTTCGAAACCGGCATGCGTCCGCGCAGTACCGAAAGCCGGTGCGGCCAGTAGCCGAAGTTCGGGAACGAGACGATGCACTCCTTGCCCACGCGCGCCGTCTCGCGCAGGATCGCGGCCGTCTGGTGAATGGTCTGCAGCGTTTGCGAGAGGATCGCGAAGTCGAAGCTCGCGTCCTCGAACAGGCGCAGGCCGTCTTCCAGGTTCTGCTGGATCACGTTGATGCCGTTCTTCACCGAGGCGAGCACGCCCGCGTCGTTGATCTCGATGCCGTAGCCCGAGCACTCGAGTTCCTCGCAGAGCAGCGAAAGCAACGCGCCGTCGCCGCAGCCGAGGTCGAGCACCGTGGCGCGCGGTTCGATCCAGCGCGCGATGGTGCGAAAGTCGGGACGGGCGGAAAGACTGTCGAAAGCGCTTTGATTCATGCGCCCACCTCAGCAGCAATACGTTCGTAGTAAGCGCGCACCACATTGTGATAGCGCGCGTCGTCGAGCAGGAAGGCGTCGTGGCCGTGCGGCGCGTCGATTTCCGCGTAGGTCACCTGGCGCTTGTGATGGAGCAGCGCCTTCACGAGTTCGCGCGAGCGTGCGGGTGCGAAACGCCAGTCGGTCGCGAAGCTCGCCACGAGGTATTTCGCCTTCGTGTGCGCCAGTGCGCGCGTGAGGTCGCCGTCATAGGCCTTGGCGGGGTCGAAGTAATCGAGCGCGCGCGTGATCAGCAGGTAGGTGTTGGCGTCGAAGTAGTCGGCGAACTTGTCGCCTTGATAGCGCAAGTACGACTCCACTTCGAATTCCACGTCGAAATTGAAGTTGTAGGCGTTCTCGGCGCCTTCCGCGCGGCGCAGCGCCCGGCCGAATTTCTCGGCCATGTCGTCGTCGGACAGATAGGTGATGTGGCCGATCATGCGCGCCACGCGCAGGCCGCGGCGCGGCTTCACGTGGTGCGCGTAGTAGTCGCCGCCGTGGAAGTCGGGGTCCGAGAGGATGGCCGAGCGCGCGACCTCGTTGAACGCGATGTTCTGCGCCGAGAGCTTGGGCGTGGAGGCGACCACGATGCAGTGGTCGAGGCGATCCGGATAGCGCAGGCTCCAGGCAAGCGCCTGCATGCCGCCAAGGCTGCCGCCCATCACCGCGGCGAACTTCTCGATGCCGAAGCGATCGGCCACGCGCGCCTGGGCGTCCACCCAGTCCTCGACGGTCACGACCGGAAACTTCGCGCCATAGGGCTGGCCCGTGGCCGCGTCGAGGCTCATCGGGCCGGTCGAGCCGAAGCACGAGCCGAGATTGTTCACGCCGATCACGAAGAAGCGGTTGGTGTCGAGCGGCTTGCCCGGGCCGACCATGTTGTCCCACCAGCCGACGTTTTTGGGGTCGTCCGCGTAGACGCCCGCCACGTGGTGCGACGCGTTGAGCGCGTGACAGACGAGCACCGCGTTGCTGCGCGCGGCGTTGAGCGTGCCGTAGGTTTCGACCACGAGGTCGTACCCGGCCAGCGCCGTGCCGTTCTGCAGTTGCAGGGGCGCGTCGAAATGCAGTGTTTGAGGAGCGACGATGCCGATCGATTCCATTCGTTCCGCCTTGGTTTTTCGGGCGGCTAAACGGTGTCGGCGGGCGCGGAGTGCGAAAGGATTGGCGCAGCTGACGACCTCTTTAGCCGCATTTATATCGAACCCCGGGCCGCAATCCAACGACGGCCCTGAAGTTCACGCGCCCGCAATCGAGTCAGCAAATCGGCGCGTGGGTATTGCAAAAGGAACGCAGAGTATATCGGAAAAAGTGCAAAGCGACGCGGCACACGGGAAAGGCAGGGCGGGCATGCTGCCGCCCGCCCCATTAAACCGCCGCTTCACGTGCCCGCGCACCGCGCGAGGCCGCGAAGCCTTATCCCTTCCCGGGTGCGGGCGGATGCGCGTTGCGCCAGCGCCGCAGCTGCAGGGCAGCGATGATCATCAGGAGGCCGTAGAGGACCGCATACGCGGCGATCACCCAGATCAGCGAGAGCGCGCCCGCGCCGGGGAACATCGCGAAGAAGAAGCCCACCGTGGCCGAGAGCAGCCCAGAAATGCCGACCGCCCACGGATGCGCGATGGCGTGCCGGTACTGGATCGCATAGACGATCTCGAAGATGCCCGTGAAGAACGCCCACACGCCGATGATCATCACGAGGACGATGGCCGTCTCGCCAGGCCAGAAGAACGCCACGAGGCCGGCGATCACGCCGATCAGACCGATGACGACGTAGGTCCAGCGCCGCGTGCCGCCGCCGCGCGCGCCGTAGATGAGCGCGAAGGCGCCGTCGACGAGGGCGTAGGCGCCCCAGACGATGGCGAGCGTGAGCACAGTGAGTCCGGGCAGCGAGAAGGCGAGCACGCCGAAGACGATGGCGGCGATGCCGCGGGCGACGAGCCAGCCCCAATGGGCGGAGAGGCCCATCAGGATGGGCGGCAGGCCGAGGGGAGGAACGGGACGGTTCATGCGACGGTTCTCCTGGTAGCGACGCGAGCAGCCGCCACGGAAAAACGCCGCGCGGCCGCGCTATTGAAGAATGATGCGGATCTGTTCGTCGGCGTGCTCGCTCGGTGAACGAGTGAAACCGCTTTGCGCATAGCGATGCCAGCAACCGATCACATAGCGCACGACCAGATTCGCCCGGACCGTTGGATCGTATCCTTTGGCGGCAGGCTTCGCGTTGACATGGTCAGACCCCGAAATCGCCTTGCGCTCGGCCTCCTGCGCGAGGTCGATGCGCAGGCATTGGCGCAGTGACGCCTCGACGCGATCGAGCATCTGGTTGACGCGCTCGGCGAGGCGCTCGTGCTCGCCCACGAGGGCCTCGCAGGTCAGTACGCGGGTCATGCCGGCGTTGCGTGTGGAAAAGTTGACGAGCATCAGGGCGATCGCGCGCGCCTGCAGGACGCCGCTCGGTTCCTTTTCGACGATCTGGTTGATGAGCCCGAAGAGCGTCTGCTCGATGAAATCGATCAGGCCCTCGTACATCTGGGCCTTGCTCGCGAAATGGCGATACAGCGCCGCCTCGGAAACCCCCAGGCGCGCGGCCAGCGCCGCAGTGGTGATTTTTTCGCCGCGCGGCGCCTCGAGCATGGTGGCGAGCGTCTGGAGAATGTGGATACGGCGTTCGCCCGGTTTCGGGCGGGGGGCGCGGCGGGCCGCGCCCGGCGATTCTGCTGCTTCGACTGCTTCACGCGTTTGTGTCGGCTGCATGGATATCGTCCCTGGCGTTGGCCTCTGGGTTGGCGCTCCCCCGTTTTACTTCGAGCGTCCCGACTGCAGGCCTGGTTTCAGGGATTTTAGCGAACGAATGCGACGATCGACATAGTGAGGCCTGCCGGTGCCCGGCAGGTGCGCGGGCAAATGCCCGGTGATCCAGACGGTGCGGATGCCGAGGCGCCGGTAGCGCTTGAGATGGCTGCGCGTGTCTTCGATCAGGATCGCATCGGCGAGCGCGACGCCCGCCCGGCGAAGCGTGCCGCGCAGCATCGCGCAGTCGGGCTTGGCGCGCCAGTGGCAGCGCGAGCGCATGGCTTCGATGGCGATCACGCGTTCGAAGCGCCGCTCGATGCCGAGCGCCGCGAGCACCGCGTGCGCGTAGTCCTCGGGGCCGTTGGTGAGAACGATCTTGCGCCCGGGGAGAGCGGCGAGCGTGCGGGCGAGGCCGCGCTCGGCATGCAGCATGCCGTGCAGGTCGTCGAAGGTGTGCACGACCTTGAGGAAGTCGTGCGGGTCGATCGGATGGTGGCGCGTGAGGCCGAGCAGCGTCGCGCCGTAGCGGCGCGTGTAGCTCGTGCGCAGGTGATTGGCTTCGTCGCAGCTCACGCCGAGCGCATCGGCGATGTACTGCGTCATGCCGGCATTGATGGCCGGGAAGATCGCACGCGACGCATTGTGCAGCGTGTTGTCGAGGTCGAAAAGCCAGACCGGGGCGCCCGCTGGGCGGGCGATGCGGCGCGGCCGGCGCCGGGCACGCCTGGCATGAAGGCTGGAGTCGGTCATCGCGGACGTGGGACGCGGCGGCGGCACGGCGCCGCCGCCGGGAGGAGCGGGCTTAGTGCGAGCGGATCATCGTGCCGAACGGCTGCTCGGTCAGGATTTCCAGCAGCACGGAGTGCTCGATACGGCCGTCGATGATGTGCACCGAACGCACGCCGCTCTTGGCCGCGTCGAGCGCCGACGAAATCTTCGGCAGCATGCCGCCCGAGATCGTGCCGTCTTCGAATAGCGCGTCGATCTCGCGCGCCGAGAGGTCGGTGAGCAGATTGCCCGCCTTGTCCATCACGCCCGGGATGTTCGTCATCATCACGAGCTTTTCGGCATTGAGCACCACGGCGAGCTTGCCCGCCACGAGGTCGGCGTTGATGTTGTACGAGAGGCCGTCTTCGCCGAAGCCGATCGGCGAGATCACCGGAATGAACGCGTCGTCCTGGAGCGCCTTCACGACCGCCGGGTTGATTGCCTCGACTTCGCCCACCTGGCCGATGTCGATGTACTGACCGGGGTTGTCGCGGTCCGGCATCATCAGCTTGCGGGCGTGGATCAGGCCGCCGTCCTTGCCGGTCAGGCCGACCGCGTGACCGCCGAAGTGGTTGATGAGCGTGACGATGTCCTGCTGCACCTCGCCGCCGAGCACCCACTCGACGACTTCCATGGTTTCTTCGTCGGTCACGCGCATGCCCTGGATGAACGTGCCTTGCTTGCCGATCTTCTTGAGCGCCGTGTCGATCTGCGGGCCGCCGCCGTGCACGATGACCGGATTGATGCCCACGAGCTTGAGCAGGATGACGTCGCGCGCGAAACCCTGCTTGAGACGTTCTTCGGTCATGGCGTTGCCGCCGTACTTGATGACGACGGTCTTGCCGTGATACTGGCGAATGTAAGGCAGCGCTTCGGCCAGAATTTCGGCTTTCAGGGTGGGGGCGATCTGCGAAAGGTCGATGGGCTCGGACATGGCGGCGGAGACTGGACGAAAAACAGACGAAACTCGCGGACGAAGAACGCGGCCGCAAAACGGTCGAAACAGGCCGGATTGTACAGGACTGGCCTGGCGCGGTGCAGCGGGGAAAACGGCGGGGAAAACGGCGCGCATCCCAGGCTCGGCGAGGCACAGGCGCAACACGGGCGCGAATGCATCGGCCGCGCCGCAAACCGGGGCGAAACCGGCGGGGAATGGCGGGCGATGGGCGGGCGATGGCGGGCGTGAAAAGCGGGGTGCAGGACGCGCGCGCCGGCTGTGGCATCATCTTCCTGTCGCCAACCCATGGCTTCGAGAGGAGTGCGCGCCATGACCGCCTCCGCCGTGCCCGCCACCGGCATGAAAAGCGCCCGTTGCCCGCGCTGCGGCAACAGCTTCGATTGCGGCAGGAACACCGAACCGTTCGATTGCTGGTGCAAGTCCCTGCCCGCGTTGCCTGCGAGCGAGCTGGACCCGCGCGGGCGCTGCCTTTGCCCCGAATGCCTCGCGGCGGCGGCGGCTCCGGCCGCGGGAGCCGCGCAGAAGGGCAGGCGCGCTATACCCTGAGTTGCGCGCCGTGCGCGAGCGCCGCGAGGTCGGCGCTCACCTCGTCGAGCACGGGCTCCCACTGTTTGAAGGTCTTCTGACGATACAGCCGGGTATCCCGATACCACGGGCTGTCACGGCGATCCAGCAGCCAGACCCAATGCGGATTCACGTCCAGCAGCACCCAGGCGCGCTTGCCCAGGGCGCCGGCAAGGTGCGCGCTCGACGTGCACACGGAAATCACCAGGTCGAGCGCGTCGACGAATGCGGCGGTGTCGTCGAAGGTCTTCCACTCCCCGCTGAAGTCGGTGACCTCGAAGCCCGCTTCGCGCGCGGCGGCGATGTCATGCTGCGCGCCGGGCTGCAGCGAGTAGAACGTCACGCCCTCGATGCCGCCGAAGTGCCGGGTATACCGCTCGAGCCCGACGCGGCGAAACGGATTGCGTTTGTGCGTGAGGCTGCCCGTCCACGCGAGCCCGACCTTCAGGCGCCTTTCGCCCGCAAGGCGTGCGCGCCAGCGCGCCGCCGCCACGGGATCGGCCTTGAGATAACCCGTGGGAGCCGGGATCGTCGCTTCCTCGGTGCCGAATATGAGCGGCAGGCTCAACAGCGAGACTTCGCAATCGTAGGGCGGCAGGTTGTCGACGGGGCCGCCCGCGCAGTACAGGTCGCAATGGCTGCCGAGGCTGCGCGCGAGCAGCGCGCCCATCTGCGGAAACGAATTCCAGACGAGCCGGCCGCCTTCGCGATGCACGCGCCCGGCGAGCACGGGCACGTAGCGGCAGAATTGCAGCAGGTCGCCCATGCCCTGTTCGCCCCATACCAGCAATGTGCGACCCGCGAGCGGCTCGCCTCGCCACTCGGGCTTCGGGAACGCCGGGCGCCCCGCGGACAGTTCGCTCGACCCCTGCCAGCGCATCTCGTGGCCGGGCCAGCCTTCGATATAGTTGCCCCGCAGAAGCTGGGTCATCGACAGGTTCAAGCGTAGCGAGGCGTCGTTGGGCGCATACTGGCAGGCGGCGCGCGCCGCGCGTTCTGCCTCGTCCCACTGCTGGGCTTCCTTGCAGACCATCGCATGGTTGTTCAGGGCGAGCGGGTTTTGCGGTGCGAGTTCGAGCGCGCGGCGGCTCGCGTGGAGCGCGCGCGCCGCGTCGGTATCGGTCAGGAATACGCGGGCAAGGTTGATCCAGGCGTTGACGTTGTCGGGCTCTTCGGCGACCGTTTCTTCGAGCAGCGGCAGAATCTCACGGTCTCCAAAATTGATCTGCATCAAAGCTGTAGCAAGATTGTTGCGCAGATTTGGAAACGTCCGCGCGATTCCCAGTGCGTGGCGGTATGGTTCTACCGCTTCGGCGTGACGGTTTGCAAACTGCAGCGCGAGGCCCGCGGCGAACCACGCCGCGGCCCGCTTCGGCAAGAGCCGGGCGATCGCGGCGCTCAGGCGCACGGCTTCTTGCGCCAGGGCGCTGTCCTGTGCGCGAGCGGCGAGGGTCATGAGCGCGTCGTCGTCGAGGCCGCGCAGCGCAGCGCGCGTGGCAGCCAGCAATTCGTGTGCGCACGCACCGGTCGCTTCGGCGGTCCCACCGGCGGCGGCGTCGATGAAATCGAAAAAGAGCTTGCGCACGGTGTGGAGTATGTCGGGGGGCGAGGCCTGCATTGTTCCGTCTTGCTTGTCAGAAAGCGCCGGGATAATTGTGCCCGGCGGATGACATAGATTGAACCAAACCCTTTCAAGATGATGAATCAGAGAAGTCTTAACCGGTAAACTGACAGCATGTATCGCATAACTGTCAGTGCTCGCGTCAATCTCAGCCATCTATTCTGGCTGCGCAGTCTCGCCATCATCGGCCAGCTCTGCACGATCGCGTTCGTGCAGCTCTTCATCGGCGTGCAGTTGCCGCTGCCCGCCATGCTGTTCGTGATCGCCATGGAAGTGGCGTTCAACGGCGTGACCTGGCTGCGCGTCACGCAGGATCGTCCCGAGTCGAATCTCGAACTGTTCGGCCAGCTCTGGGTCGATCTCGGCGCGCTTTCCGCGCTGCTCTTTCTTTCCGGCGGCACGACCAATCCGTTCGTCTCGCTCTACCTGCCCTCGCTCGCCATCGCGGCCGCGGTGCTGCCGTGGTATCTCACCGCCTGGCTCGCGGCCTTCGCGGTGGCCTGCTACGTGCTGCTCGGCTTCGACAACGTGCCGCTCAATCTGGACAATCCCGCCAACCTGTTCGACTACTACCGCGCGGGCATGTGGGTGAACTTCATGGTGAGCGTGTGCCTGATCGTGTGGTTCGTCGCGCGGATGTCGCGTGCGCTGCGCCAGCGCGATACCGCGCTCGGCGACGCGCAGCAGCGCCTGCTGCGCGACGAGCGCGCCGTGGCGCTGGGCGTGCAGGCCGCCACCGTGGCGCACGAGATCGGCACGCCGCTCTCGACCATCGCCATGCTCACCGAGGAGTTGCGCGACGTCGCGCGCACGGACAAGGGCCTCGAACCGTATTCCGCCGACCTCGAACTGCTCGACAAGCAGATCTCGCTTTGCACCTCGGCGCTCGCACGGCTGAGGAGCCGCGCGTCGTCCACGGGCGCCCGCCAGGCCGTGGGCGAATGGCTCGGGCCGTTCGTCGAGCAATGGCGCCTGCGCCATCCGCACGTGAAGTTCGAACTCGTCGACAACGGACCGGGCGACTTCGCCCTCGACGACACCGTCGCCGTTGGCCAGATCCTCACCATCCTGCTCGACAATGCCGCGCGTGCCAGCCGCGATTTCGTGATGTTGCGTGCCTATGCGGCCGTGCGGGCCGGTTACGTCGAATTCGAAGTCAGCGATGCGGGGCCCGGCATTCCGTCGTCGTTGCGTGCATCGCTGGGCGCCGCGCCCGTCGACAGCACCCAGGGCGGTCACGGCGTCGGGCTGTACCTGGCGTTCTCGTCGGCGGCGCGGCTTGGCGGCTCGATCGAACTCAACGACGTCACGCCGCCCGGCAGCGCGTCGGGCGAAGTGAGCGGCGCAGAAGACGAGACGCCGACTGGCGGCGCAACCGGGAGCGGCATGCGCACGCGCCGCGCGCGCGGCACCCGCGCGGTGCTGCGCTTGCCGGCGAAGCAGGTCAAGGCGGGTCAGGCGAACCCTGCGGCGGCGCGCGAAGGCGCAGCGCCCGCGGGTTCGGAGATTGGATCAGGTGATGGGCCGGCCCGGCCCGGCGCCGCGTAACAACACGGAGAATCAGGCATGAGCGATATGAGTTTTCTGGTCATCGACGACGACGAAGTGTTCTCCGACATCCTCACGCGCGGCCTCACGCGGCGCGGCTTCGAGGTGAAGCAGGCACACAATGCGGAAGAGGCGATTCGCTTCGCCAACCAGCAGAAGTTCTCGCAGATCACGGTGGACCTGCATCTCGGCAACGACTCGGGCCTGTCGCTCATCGCGCCGCTGCGCGAACTGCAGCCGGACGCCCGCATGCTCGTGCTCACGGGCTACGCGAGCATCGCCACGGCGGTGCAAGCCGTGAAGGACGGCGCGGACAACTATCTGGCCAAGCCTGCCAACGTCGAGATGATTCTCTCGGCACTCCAAAGCGACGCGAGCGCCATGCAGGCCGAAGAGGCCATCGAGCACCCGGCGCCGCTCTCGGTCGCGCGGCTCGAATGGGAGCACATCCAGCGCGTGCTGGCCGAGCACAACGGCAACATCTCGGCCACGGCGCGCGCGCTCAACATGCACCGGCGCACGCTGCAGCGCAAGCTCGCGAAGCGCCCGGTGCGCCAGTAGGGCAAGTCCGGCGCGGCAAAAGAAAAGGGACCCCGCGGGGTCCCTTTTCATGCGCCACGCGTTGCGCCTTAGAGCACGTAACGCGACAGGTCTTCGTCCTGCGCCACTTCGCCGAGCGCCTTGTCGACATAGGCGGCGTCGATCGTCACGCTCTTGCCTGCGTGATTGCCGGCCGCGAACGACACATCTTCCAGCAGCTTTTCGATCACCGTGTAAAGACGGCGCGCGCCGATGTTCTCGGTCTTCTCGTTCACGGAGAAGGCGATTTCCGCGAGGCGGCGAATCCCGTCTTCGGCGAAATCGAGCTGCACGTCCTCGGTTGCGAGCAGCGCCTGATACTGCTTCACGAGGCTCGCGTCGGTCGCGACCAGAATCGCTTCGAAGTCCTTCACGGAGAGCGAGTCGAGTTCCACGCGAATCGGGAAACGGCCCTGCAGTTCGGGAATCAGATCGCTCGGCTTCGAGAGATGGAACGCGCCGCTGGCGATGAACAGGATGTGATCGGTCTTGACCATCCCATATTTCGTGTTGATGGTCGTGCCTTCCACGAGCGGCAGCAGATCGCGCTGCACGCCCTGGCGCGAAACTTCGCCGCCGCTGCCTTCGTTGTTGCGCGAGGCGATCTTGTCGATTTCGTCGAGGAACACGATGCCGTTCTGCTCGACGTTCTGCACGGCCTTTTGCTTGACCTCTTCGTCGTTGAGCATCTTGCCGGCTTCCTCGTCGGTCAGCAGCTTGAGCGCCTCCTTGACCTTCACCTTGCGGCGCGTTTTCTTGCCGCCGCCGAGATTGGCGAACATCGAGCGGATCTGCTCGGTCATGTCTTCCATGCCCGGGGGGCCCATGATGTCCATGCCCACTTGCGGCTGCTCGACGTCCAGCTCGATTTCCTTGTCGTCGAGCTGGCCTTCGCGCAGGCGCTTGCGGAAGGTCTGACGCGTGGTGCCGTCGTTGTCACCCCGGCCGCTTTCGGCGTGGCTTGCCGCATCGGACGAGCCGAAGCCTACCGGGCGCGCCGTCGGCAGCAGGATGTCGAGAATGCGGTCTTCGGCCTGATCGGTGGCCTTGCTGCGCACTTTGCGCATTTCCGTTTCGCGCGTCTGCTTCACCGAGATTTCGATGAGGTCGCGCACGATGCTGTCCACGTCGCGGCCCACGTAGCCCACCTCGGTGAACTTGGTCGCTTCGATCTTGATGAACGGCGCGTCCGCGAGCTTCGCGAGACGCCGCGCGATTTCGGTCTTGCCGACGCCCGTCGGCCCGATCATCAGGATGTTCTTCGGCGTGATTTCCTGGCGCAGCGGCTCGGCGACCTGCTGGCGGCGCCAGCGGTTGCGCAGCGCGACGGCCACGGCTTTCTTCGCGTTCGCCTGGCCGATGATGTGCTTGTCGAGTTCCGAGACGATCTCGGCGGGGGTCATGGTGCTCATCCTGATTCCTTCTCGTCTGTACGGTCGGTTGGCGAGTTATTCGATGGTTTCGATCACGCGGTTGTGATTCGTGTAGATACACATGTCGCCCGCGATCTCGAGCGATTTTTCGACGATCTCGCGCGGCGAGAGTTCGGTGTTCTCCACGAGCGCGCGGGCCGCGGCCTGCGCATACGCGCCGCCCGAACCGATCGCGCAGATGCCGCCTTCCGGGTCGAGCACGTCGCCGTTGCCGGTGATCACGAGCGTCGTGCTCGCGTCGGCGGCGATCAGCATGGCTTCGAGGCGGCGCAGCATGCGGTCGGTGCGCCAGTCCTTGGCGAGTTCGACGGCGGCGCGCGTGAGGTTGCCCTGATGCTTTTCGAGCTTGGCTTCGAAGCGGTCGAGCAGCGAGAACGCGTCGGCGGTGCCGCCGGCGAAGCCGACCATGACCTTGCCGCCGTAGATGCGCCGGACCTTCTTCGCGCCACCCTTCATGACGATGTTGCCGAGGGTGACCTGGCCGTCGCCGCCGAGCGCGACCTTGTCGCCGCGCCGCACGGATACGATCGTCGTGCCGTGAAATTGCTCCATGTGCGTTCCTTTTTACCGTTGATGCCGGGTGGGATGCGAAGGCGGTGTGCCTGCCGCTTTCGGGTGGGCGCCGCGGTGCTCGCGCGCCGTGCACGCTGGTGGCGCCGCCGCCCTGAATCCGGATGCGCCGCGCGCGCCTCTCGCGCGCCGCGAACGCATATCAGTTGGAGTTTAGGGCGGCGCAGGACATATCAAGGGCCGTGGGCGCAGAAAACGGCCTGGCGGCCAGCTGTGAAATGGCGCGCGCAAAAGAAAAAAGCGCACGGGGCTCCGTGCGCTTCGACAGGGAAGGCAAGTTGCTAGCCGCGCAAGCAGGGCTTCGCGGCCGGAAAAAAGCTCAATCGCCGAACAGCTTCTGGCGCAGCTCGCGCCGCTCTTGCGCTTCGAGCGAGAGCGTGGCGGTCGGACGCGCGAGCAGACGCGGGATGCCGATCGGCTCGCCCGTCTCTTCGCACCAGCCGTAGTCGCCGGAATCGATGCGGGCGAGCGATTGCTGCACCTTCTTGAGCAGCTTGCGTTCGCGGTCGCGCGTACGCAGCTCGAGCGCATGCTCTTCTTCGATCGTCGCGCGGTCGGCCGGATCGGGAACGATCACGGTTTCGCGCAGATTCTCAGTGGTCTGGCCCGCATTGCGGAGGATTTCCGCCTGCAGCTGTTCGAGCCGGTTCTTGAAGAAGGCGAGCTGATCCTCGTTCATGTAATCCTTGTCGCTCATCTTCAGGATTTCGGCTTCGGTCAAGAGTCGTTTCGTCGTCATCTGGCTTGCTTCTTCAATGAGTGAGGCAAAACTGGCACATCTTGCCTGCACTTTTGTGTTGCCCGCAGTGGCCGCGGTGGCCAATATCCAACCTTTACCACTTTGCCAGGCGCAGTCACCGCGCCGTTCTATGCGCGCTGGCGGGCACGGACGATGAACTGTCGTGACGCCCGAAGCGCCGCTGCGGGGCCGAACTCCTCTGGAAACCGGTCATCAGATGCTTCTGAGGCATATATCGTACCGACTGCGCGCTGCGACCGTTGCGCTGCCGGCGGGGCGGCCCTCGGCTGAAATCCGGGGCACCTCTCTTCCAGTGGGGCCGTATTGTAACCGAACCGCAAACTCGCGCCGCAAGCGGGAAATCCCTGCGGTGGCCCGCCTGCCGCCACGCCGTTTGCGAACCCGTTTGCGAACCGGTCGATATCCAGAAAATATAACGCGCCAATCGTGAAAAAGCGATGGTCGGGTACGTTATTTGACGCACGAACCCGCAAGGAGGTCCTCGCGCGAGCGGCAAACGCTGCCCCGGCGCCGCGTCGCAGCGCGCCATGTCCAGACGAAAACGCCCGGCGGTGGGCCGGGCGTAGCGGGAAAGGCAGGAAATCCGTCAGGCGAGGCAGGCGTCGAGCCCGTCGGTGATCAGGTCCTGCGGCAGCTCGATGCCGATGAACACCATCTTGCTGCCCTTCTTCTCGATCGGCAGCCACTTGGCGGCCAGGTCGCTGCCCATCATCTGGTGCACGCCCTGGAACACCACCTTGCGGTCCACGCCCTTCATGTAGAGCACGCCCTTATAGCGCAAGAGGCGCTCGCCGTAGATCTGCAGGATGCCGCCAAGGAAGTCTTCGAGGCGGTTGGGATCGAACGGCCGGTCGCTGCGGTAGACGAACGACTTGATCTTGTCGTCGTGGTGCGCGTGATGGTGGTGGCCGTGGTCGTGGCCCTCGTGGTTGCACTGGCCGTGATCGTGGTCGCAACCGGCGTGATCATGGTCATGCGCGTGGTCATGGTCGTGATCATGCGCGTGGTCGTGATCGCGCGCGTGATCGTCTTCGGCGAGGAAGTCGGGGTCGATCTCGAGCTTCGCATTCAGGTTGAAGCCGCGCAGGTCGAACACTTCCTTGATGTCGGCCTCGCCGAAATTGACCTGGCGGATCTGCGCCTTCGGGTTCATGTGCAGCACGCGATGGCGCAGGTCGGCGAGCTCCGTTTCGTCGACGAGGTCGGCCTTCGTGATGAAGAGGCGGTCGGCGAAACCCACCTGGCGCTGCACCACTTCGTGCTCGTCGAGCTGATGGTTGCCGTGCTTGGCGTCCACGAGCGTGATGATCGCGTCGAGCAGGAATTCGTCGGCGATCTCGTTATCCATGAAGAACGTCTGCGCGACCGGGCCCGGATTCGCGAGGCCGGTGGTTTCGATCACCACGCGGTCGAAGTCCAGCTTGCCGTCGCGCTTTTGCTGCGCGAGGTCGCCGAGCACGCGGGCGAGGTCGCCGCGAATCGTGCAGCAGATGCAGCCGTTGCTCATCTGGATGATCTGCTCAGTGCTGTCCTGCACGAGGATCTCGTTGTCGATGTTCTCTTCGCCGAACTCGTTCTCGATCACGGCGATCTTCATGCCGTGCTTCTCGTTCAGGATGCGCTTGAGCAGCGTGGTTTTGCCGCTGCCGAGGAAGCCGGTCAGGATAGTGACGGGAATCATGCTGGATGCCATGCTGTCTGCCTGGTAGGTGTTCGAGGGGTACGGTCAGGCGCGCCGCTTCGTGCTGTCGCTGCCTTCGAGTGTTACAACATAACTGCCTATTGAAACATATCTGCGCCGCGCCCGCATGCGGCGGCCGGGCGCGAGACCCGCGCGACCCAATCGGGGGCGCGAACAGGAAGCCCGAAAGGCGCTGCTGCACGCCGCCGAAAAGCCTCAAGTAAGGCCCTCTCAGGCAATTTGCAACAGCAGGCCCTTCAGATATTCGCCTTCTGGAAACGCCGTGAGCAGCGGATGATCCACACCCGCGCCAAGGCGTTTGAGGATACGCGCGTCCACCCTGGCGTCGGCGGCGGCGCCCGCCACGATCTTCTGGAACAGCGCCGGATCGATCGCACCCGAGCACGAATACGTGAACAGCAGACCGCCCGGACGCAGCAGCCTGAAACCCGTGAGGTTGATGTCCTTGTAGGCGCGCGCGGCGCGGTCCACGTGCTCGCGCGAGGCCGCGAACTTGGGCGGATCGAGCACCACGAGATCGAAGCGCTCGCCTTCGTCGTAGAGGCGGCGCAGCGTCTTGAAGGCATCGGCGTCGAGCCAGGCGGCGCGCGCGGGGTCGAAGCCGTTCGCCTCGACGTTGCGCTGCGCCGTGGCGAGCGCTTCGCCCGAGGAGTCGATCGACACCACGCGTTTCGCGCCGCCCTTCATGGCTGCGAGCGAGAAGCCGCCGGTGTAGCAGAAGCAGTTGAGCACTTCGCGCTCGCGCGCGTACGTCTGCACGAGCGCGCGATTGTCGCGCTGATCCACGTAGAAGCCGGTCTTGTGCCCGTTGCGCACGTCCACGTGATAGCGCACGCCGTTCTCGCTCGTGATGATCGTTGCAGGCGGTTCGTCGCCGGCGAGCAGGCCGGTGATCTGTTCGAGCCCTTCCTTCTCGCGGATCGACACGTCCGAGCGCTCGTACACGTTCGGGCAGCCCGTCGCCGACGTGAGCGCGGCGACGATCGCTTCCTTCCACGCCTCGACGCCCGCCGCCATGAACTGGCACACGAGCTGGCCGCGGCCGCTTTTTGCAGCATCGCCGCCGTCTTCGACGTAGTAGTCGACGATCAGGCCAGGCAGGCCGTCGGCCTCGCCGAAGATGAGGCGCACCGCGCCCGTGTTGCTCACCATCGCGCGGCGGTCGGCCACGGCGCGTTGCACGCGTCGCTTGAAGAACGCGTGGTCGATCGGCTCGTTTTCGTCGAAGCTCCATACGCGCGCGCGGATCTGCGAATGCGGGCTGTAGGCGGCGCGCCCGAGAAAGCGGCCGTCGGCCGAGCGCACGATGACGGTCGCGCCTGGCGCGGGCTTGCCTTCCACGCGGTCGATCGCGTTCGCGTAGACCCACGGATGGCGGCGCAGCAGGGATTTTTCTTTGGAAGGCTTGAGGGTGACGATATTCATGATGAGTTCGATGGGCCGCGGCGCGGCTATCGCGCAGCGTGGCGCGAGCGCCCGCGTATCAATCGCGCTTCTTGGCGCGCGGATGGGCGATGTCGTAGACCTTCGCGAGATGCTGAAAGTCGAGCGACGTATAGACCTGGGTGGCCGAGATGCTCGCGTGGCCGAGCAGTTCCTGCACGGCGCGCAGGTCGCCGCTCGACTGCAGCAGATGCGTGGCGAACGAGTGGCGCAGCACGTGCGGGTGCACGTTCGCGGGAATGCCCGCCGCGATGGCGGCGCGCTTCACGCGCTCGCGCACCACGCCCGGCGCCATGCGGTTGCCGCGCACGGAGAGAAAGAGCGGGGCGTCGTCGTGCCTGACGAAGGCGCTGCGGGCGGCGAGCCAGGCGTCGAGCGCGTCGAGCGCCTTGCGCCCGACCGGCACCATGCGGTGGCGGTTGCCCTTGCCCAGCACCTCGACTTCGGCGGCGTCGCGCTTGAGCCAGCCCGCCGATTCGTAACCGTCGCGCTTGACGTAACGCACGTCGAGTCCCACGAGTTCGGCGAGCCGCAGCCCCGAGGAATAGAACAGCTCGAGCATCGCGCGGTCGCGCAGGGCCTCGGGGCCGCCTTCTTCCGTGCCGGCGACGGCAGGCGCTTCCATGAGATGCGCGGCGTCGTCGACGGAAAGCGCCTTCGGCAGCGTTTTGGCGCGCTTGGGCGCACGCACGGCGGCCACGGGATTCGCGTCCATTTCGATGCGCCCCGCGAGCCAGCGATAGAAGGCGCGCCAGGCCGAAAGCCGGTGCGCGATCGAGCGCGCCGAGAGGCCGCCCGCATGCGCGCGCGCCACCGCGTTGCGCACTTGTGCGGCGCTGATCGCTTCGAGCGGCTTGCCGTCGGCGAGCTTTTTCAGCTCGTCGAGTTCATGCGTATAGCCGCGCAGCGTGTGCTCCGAGAGCCGCCGCTCGTGTTCGAGCATCGCGAGATAGTCGGCGATCGGGTCGGTTGGGTTCACGTTGGGCGGCTTGGATGGGCGTCAGTGCGGCAGCAGGCGCGAGAGCGCCGCGCTCGCCAGTGCACCGATCTGCGTGAGAAAGTCGGTGGCCATGCCTTCGTGGAAGCGGCGCGGGTCGGGCGAACCCATCACCAGCAGGCCGAAGGCTTCGCCCGCCGGCGCGTCGTTCGAGGCCACGGCGGGTGCGCGCAGCGCGATGATCGCGACCGATTCGGCGGCGCCGTCGGCCGGGTCGAGCCATTGCGCGGCCTCGAAGCCGGTGTTCGCGCCGCAATACGGCGTGTCGAGACTATTCGCGAAGATCCGCACTTCTTCGCCGGTATGGCGCGCGAAATCGGCCTGGCTGTAGGCCTCGGCCACGTCCCACATGCGTAGCGCGGCCTGCGGCATGTCGAATACGTCGCGCAGGTTCTGCGTGATCGAGCGCGGCAGCGCGTACGGATCGCGCTCGGCGATCATGCGCGTGGTCCAGCGGTTGAACTTCGCGGCGATCGAATCGTTCTCGTGGCCGTAGCGCAGCAGTTCCGAAAGACGGCGCTCGAGATGCTTGTTCTTCTCGCGCAGCATTTCCATCTGGCGCTCCTGCAGCGAGACGGCAGCCTTGCCGTGCGGATTGCCTAGCTTGATCGTCGCGAGCAGTTCGGCGTGCTCGACGAAAAAATCGGGGTGGGCGAGCAGATAGTCGGCAACTTCGCGATCGTTCATGTCGTGGACGCGTTGTAGTTGTGAGGCGCGCGCAGCGGCGCGCAGTCTGTCATTCGGTTGATGGCTTTCGAGTATTCGTGCGGCGCGACGTTCTCTCGTTGCGCGCGCCGTACGAGGCCGGCGGTACGGGCTAGTCGGCCAGCTCGATCTCGCCTTCGAACACCGTGGCGGCCGGGCCCGCCATGGTAAGCGCGGCGGATTCGTCGCGCGCGCCGTCCCAGGCGATGGTCAGCAGGCCGCCGTGGGTATGCACCTTCACGGGCGTGTCGAGCAGGCCGCGGCGAATGCCTGCCGCCACGGCCGCGCACGCGCCCGTGCCGCACGCGAGCGTTTCGCCCGCGCCGCGCTCGAATACACGCAGCTTCACTTCGTTGCGCGAAACGATCTGCATGAAACCGGCGTTCACCTTGTTCGGGAAGCGCGCATGCGTCTCGATGACCGCGCCTTCGGCCTTCACCGGGTACGCCTCGACGTCGTCCACCACCTGCACCGCGTGCGGGTTGCCCATCGAGACGACCGACACCCAGCGCCGCTCACCGCGCATTTCGCCACCCAGGTCGAGCGGCCAGAGCGTGTCGTTGCCTTCGCGGCGGCCTTCGAGGCCGTTCGCGTCGAACGGCACGCGCGCCGGTTCGAACTCGGGGCGGCCCATGTCGACGACGACTTCACCGTTTTCCTGCACGACGAGCGTGATCGTGCCCTTCTGCACCTGCACGCGCACGCGGTTCGAATCGGTCAGCTTGCGGTCGCGCACGAATTTCACGAAGCAGCGCGCACCGTTGCCGCAGTGCTCGACCTCGCCGCCGTCGCAATTGAAGATGCGGTAGCGGAAGTCCACGCCTTCCACGGTCGGCTTCTCGACCAGCAGCAGCTGGTCGGCGCCGATGCCGAAGTGGCGGTCGGCGAGCGCACGCACACGCTCGGGCGTGAGCGCGAGGTCCTGGCTGTAGCCGTCGAGCACGACGAAGTCGTTGCCCGCGCCATGCATCTTGGTGAATTTGAGTTTCATGCCGGTATTGTAAGCGAGGCCCGGGCGAAAACCCGCGCCCGGGTCGTGCGCGCGACGCTCAGCTGTATACACTCGGCTCGCCCGGCGGCCGCGTCTTGAAGCGCTTGTGGACCCAGTAGTACTGCTCGGGAATGCGCGGAATCTGCTCTTCGAGGAAGGCGTTCATGCGGCGTGCGTCGAGATCGTCGTCGCCGGTCGGATAATTTTCCCAAGGTTTGAACACTTTCAGCCGATAACCCTTGTAATCGGGCAACACCTCGCCGATGAACGGTACGACCTGCGCATGACCCACCTTCGCCAGACGCCCCACCGCCGTGAGCGTGCACGCCGGCACGCCGAAGAAGGGCACGAACGTGGAATTGCGCATGCCGTAGTCCATGTCGGCGCCGAGCATCACGGGCTTCCTGTCGCGCAGCCACCGCAGCACGGCGCGCGCGCTGTCCGCGCGGCTCACCATTTCCGCGCCGAAACGGCTGCGTCCCGCCTTCGCCGCCGCTTCGAATTCGGGGTTGGAGAACGGCTGGTAGAGCGAGCCGCACGGCCGGTGCAGCGAGTAGTTCAGGAACATGGAGCCCGCCTCGATGCCCACGAAATGCAGGCCGAGAAAGAGCGTGGGCGGCAGGTTCGGATCGGTGAGATCGATCTCGCTGTCGAGCTCGACGATTTTTTCGAGCTTCTTCGCCGAGGCGAACCATTGCACGCTGCGCTCCATGTAGCTGCGAATGGCGTGACGGAAGTGCAGCCCCGCCACTTCCTCGCGCTTTTCGTCGCTCCACTCGGGGAAGCACAGGCGCAGATTCGTATGAACGACGCGCTTGCGCCGGCTCGGGATCTGGTACAGCAGCCAGCCGAGGCCGTCGCCCAGACGCGCGACGAAGCCATAGGGCAGGATCGCGAACAGCTTGAGCAAGCCGATGGCGAAACGGGAGCCGAGTTTGCCTAGCATGCGGCAACTCCGCTGCAGGGCTTGCGAACTGTGGAAGGGGCGAGGGACGGCACGCGTGGGAGACTCTGCGACAATTTAAGGAAGTCGCTATAATAAGGGCTTCGCCGAGTTAATAGACAACTTGCGGGGCGAAGCCGGTGGGCTGCGAATGACACGTGATAACCACGCGTGATCGATCGCGAATCATGGCAACCGGGCAGCAATTCCGCTAAAGCGTCGCCGCTTCAAAGCTCCCGAAGCTGGCTACGTGAACTCAACCGTCACCAGCTACAAGGAGCCTGACACGTGGCAAACGACTATTTCTTCACCTCCGAATCCGTCTCCGAAGGCCATCCGGACAAGGTCGCCGACCAGATTTCGGACGCGATCCTCGACGCCATCCTCACACAAGACAAGTACTCGCGCGTTGCAGCGGAAACGCTGTGCAACACGGGTCTCGTCGTGCTCGCCGGTGAAATCACCACGACGGCCAACGTCGACTACATCCAGGTCGCGCGCGACACGATCAAGCGCATCGGCTACGACAACACGGACTACGGCATCGACTACCGCGGCTGCGCGGTGCTCGTCGCTTACGACAAGCAGTCGCCGGACATCGCCCAGGGCGTCGACCGCGCGCACGACAACAACCTCGACCAGGGCGCCGGCGACCAGGGCCTGATGTTCGGCTATGCGTGCGATGAAACGCCCGAACTGATGCCGCTGCCGATCCACCTCTCGCACCGTCTGGTCGAGCGCCAGTCGAACCTGCGCCGCGACGGTCGTCTGCCCTGGCTGCGTCCGGATGCGAAGTCGCAGGTCACGATCCGCTACGTCGACGGCAAGCCGCACGCCATCGACACCGTCGTGCTCTCCACGCAGCACTCGCCGGACATCGACCTCGGCACGCTGCGCGAAGCCGTGATCGAAGAAGTCATCAAGCCGGTGCTGCCGGCCGATCTCATCAAGGGCGACATCAAGTTCCTCGTGAACCCGACCGGCCGCTTCGTGATCGGCGGCCCGCAGGGCGATTGCGGTCTCACGGGCCGCAAGATCATCGTCGATACGTACGGCGGCGCAGCCCCGCACGGCGGCGGTGCGTTCTCGGGCAAGGATCCGTCGAAGGTGGACCGCTCGGCAGCCTACGCCGGCCGCTACGTCGCGAAGAACATCGTGGCCGCCGGCCTCGCGTCGCGCTGCCTGATCCAGGTGTCCTACGCCATCGGCGTGGCTGAGCCGACCTCGGTCATGGTCAACACGTTCGGCACCGGCAAGGTGTCGGACGCGACCATCACGAAGCTCGTGCGCGAGCACTTTGATCTGCGTCCGAAGGGCATCATCCAGATGCTCGACCTGCTGCGCCCGGTCTACGAAAAGACCGCCGCTTACGGCCACTTCGGCCGCGAAGAGCCGGAATTCTCGTGGGAAGCGACCGACAAGGCGCTGGCTCTGGCCGAAGCCGCCGGCACGGCGCCGGTGAGCGCAGCAGCGCTCGCCTAAGAGCAGCGCTGGCCTGAGCGTTCGCAAGCTGGCCTGGCGCGAGCCGGCGGCAACGCTGGTCAAGCGCGCAGCGACGCGAAGAAAAACCCCGCAGGGCGCAAGCCCGTGCGGGGTTTCTGTTTTCTGCGGACCGCGGCGTGAGTCGCGCGCGGGCGTGCGGTTATGCGCTCGTCAGCGCATTGCGAAGCCGAACCAGCCTGTGCTGCTCGCGGCCATACGGCGCGGCTTGCGCGTGCTGCGCGCCACATGAACCGTGGAGGGCGCGGCGAGTGTGCGCAGCGGCGCATTCGGGCGATACAGCAGCGTGCGCAGCGAGAAGTGACGCGCGCCCGAGCGCGTGCGCAGCACGGAGAAGAACGAGTGGAACCAGGTGCGCATGCTGTCGACGGGCTTCGTCTCGCGCACCTGTTGTGCGAGCGCGCGGGTGCGGGCGGCGTGGTGACGCAGTGCGCGCACCAGATGACGGCGGGCGGGGCGTGCCGCCTTCAGGGCTGTGTGAGCGGCGTGGGTCATGCGTTGAGTATCGAAGAGGGTATGCATGGCGGTTGAGCAATCGGGTTCGAGGTGCGCCTTGCGCGACGCTTTACGTCGAGCAGCAAACGTGCCTGTCTTCCAGGGCGTCACGATCCGGGTGGACGGGAGACGGGCCGCAAGGCGCGGCGTAAGACGCGACGCGACGGATTCTTCTGTTGGAGCGCCTTGTGCGGCAAGGCGTTCACGGCGATCCGCCCGTGCGATGAGAATTCGGCGAAGTCAAACAACATGAGCAACAGGCTACACGCGAATCATGACCGCAGAAAGTCGGTTAATACCCGGCCCTGCGCGTCTTTGATGCACACGATCCCACCCTTTGTCTTCATCGCGGTGCGCGCGCGCCATTCGCGTGCGGCTCGCTGCCCGGCGCGCATGGAGCCACCTCGTATGAGAGCGTGGTCCTTCCCGCCGTGCCGGCACGCTTTACAATCGACGAGTCGGCGCGCGCCGACGCCGCAGCCTCGTCGTTCGACGAAGCGACGCACGCGGGCTGCGGCCCTTGCTCGCATCGAGATCGCTTAACGGAAGTCCCATGTCAGTCCATTCAAAGAAAGAACAGGTGCAGGCGCTGCGCGAGCGCGGCTTCGTGGTCGTGCCGGGGCTCGTCTCGCCCGGGCGCTGCGAGGCGATCAGGCAGGTCGCGCAGGAGCAGTTGCTGGCCGCTGCCGCACCGCTCGAATTCGAAGCCGATTTGCGCTATCCCGGCGCACCCGAATCGAAGGACGCCCCGGGCGGCCATACGGTGCGGCGCCTGCTCGACGCCTACTCGCGCCACGCGCTCTATCGCGAGTGGGCCACGTCGCCGGAAATCGCGGGGTGGATGGAGCTTTATTTCGGCGAGGAGCCGGTCCTGTCGCGCGCGCATCACAACTGCATGATGACGAAGCATCCGCACTACGGCAGCCTCACGGGCTGGCACCGCGACGTGCGCTACTGGTCGTTCGAGCGCGACGACCTCGTTTCGGTCTGGCTCGCGCTCGGACCGGAGAAGGTGGAAAACGGCGGCCTGTGGTTCGTGCCGGGCTCGCACGAGGCGCCGTTCACCTCGGACAAGTTCGACGCCGCGAAATTCTTCCGCGCCGACCTGCCCGAGAACAAGGTCTGGATCGACCGCGCCGTTGCCCCGACGCTCGCCGCCGGCGATGTGGTCTTCTTCCACTGCAACACGCTGCATTCGGCGGGGCAGAACCAGAGCGATCAGGTAAAGTTTTCGCTCGTGTACACCTATCACGGCGCGAGCAACGTGCCGCTGCCGGGCACGCGCTCGGCGTTGAAGCCCGAAGTGAAGCTCTGAGCCGGCGCAGCGGCGCCTCGCGTCTAGCGCCGCCGCCCCGACATCGCGAGCCCGGTGATGCCCGCGAGCGTCGCGGCAATGCCGCCCCCAATCAGGAGGATCGTGCGGTCGGTGGGGGCGCCGGTGAACAGGCGCGACATGTCGTTCGCGAACGAATGGAGCGACTGGCCGCCGAAGTACAACAGGACGACGCCACAGGCGATGAGCGCGATCGAAACCGCTTTGGCCATGAACAACCTCTCGCAAAGGATGGACGCCGCAGTGTAGGCGAGTGGCCGCGGCGCGTCCAGGGTGCGGTTTTTCCTGCGGCCCGACGCGCGCGCTCACGCACCTTGCATCGCCTTTCCCGCATAGTGGGCATCTGCACGGCTTGGGCGGATTGGCTAACATAGCTGCCTCACGCGAAGCGGCGCGCTTCACCGCGCGCCGCGCCCGTCCCTTCGCTCATTTCCCGTTTTCGCCGAGGATTCAAACCATGGCTTACGAAGCAGCCTCAGAACGCTATTCGGACATGCAATACCGCTTTTGCGGCAAGTCGGGGCTCAAGCTGCCCGCGCTGTCGCTCGGTCTGTGGCACAACTTCGGCGACACCACGCCGATCTCGACCCAGCGCGACATCCTGCGCACCGCGTTCGATCTCGGCATCACGCACTTCGACCTCGCGAACAACTACGGCCCGCCGTACGGGAGTGCCGAAACCAACTTCGGCCGCATTTTCAGGGACGATTTCCGTCCGTACCGCGACGAGCTGCTGATCTCGTCGAAGGCGGGCTGGGACATGTGGCCGGGTCCGTACGGCCAGGGCGGCGGCTCGCGCAAGTACGTGCTCGCGAGCCTCGACCAGAGCCTGCAGCGTATGGGTCTCGACTACGTCGACATCTTCTATTCGCACCGCTTCGACGTGGAAACGCCGCTCGAAGAAACGGCGGGCGCGCTCGCCACGGCCGTGCAGCAGGGCAAGGCGCTCTATGTCGGCATCTCGTCGTATTCGCCCGCGAAGACGCGCGAAATGGCGAGGCTCCTCGCCGAATACAAGGTGCCGCTGCTGATTCACCAGCCGTCGTACAACATGCTCAACCGCTGGGTCGAGGAAGAACTGCTCGACACGCTCGAGGATCTGGGCACGGGCAGCATTGCGTTTACGCCGCTCGCGCAAGGCGTGCTGACGAACAAGTACCTGAACGGCGTGCCGGAGGATGCGCGCGTGAACCGCCCGGGCGGCGGCTCGCTCAAGAGCGAGCACCTCAGTGCGCAGAACATCGGGCACGTGCGCAAGCTCAACGACCTCGCGCTGCGCCGCGGCCAGAGCCTCGCGCAGATGGCGATCGCCTGGACACTGCGCGGCGGCCGCGTGACCTCGGCACTGATCGGCGCGAGCCGCGCGGAGCAGGTGCGCGAGAACGTCGCGGCGCTGAAGAACCTGGCGTTCTCGAAGGAAGAACTCGCGGAGATCGACCGCTATGCAACCGAAGGCGGCGTGAACCTGTGGGAGAAGCCGTCGACCGATCAGCACATCTGAGCGGCACGCTTGTGCCCGCTTGTGCCCGCTTCCCGGCGCAAAGAACCGCCTCCTTGCGAGGCGGTTCCTTTATGCGCGAACGGTCGGCGCGCATCGGCCATGACCGCACGGCGCGCCATTCTTCGCTTTGTCATGTGGCCCTGCTAACGTCGCGGCAGCCTTTGCCGCGAGGAATCACCATGGAGTTCTCGAGCGCCGAAACGGAAGCGCTTTCCCCGTCCGCCATCCGCGCTGAACCCGCCAGGCGGCCAACCCACCCACCGCGGGCGGCAACGGCGGCCCGCATGAACGCCGCGCTGATCGCGTTCGCGTTCACGGCGCTCGGCTACGAACTCATCGGATTGCCGCTGTTGCTGGACGCAGCGGGCGGGCCGACGCTCGCCCTGCTGGCGACGCTCGCGCCCGTCGTGCTTGCCACGCCGATCCACTGGGGCCTCATTCACGAAGGCATACACGGACAACTGGCGCGCGAGCGGCGCGCGAACGAGTGGCTCGCCCGCGCGCTCTCGATCGGTCTGGCAATGCCGTTCGACGCCGTGCGTTTCGGACACCTGATGCACCACCGCTTCACGCGCGAGCCGTTCGACCGGCCCGATGTGCACGACACGCACGACGCGAGCGGGCCGCGTTGGCGGCGTCGCGTGGCGTACTACGGGCGGCTGATGGGCGGCCTGTACCTCGCCGAATTGCTGCTGCCGCTTCTGGCGTTTCTCCCGGCGCGGATCGCGCGCGCCATCATCGCACGCGGCGTGGGCGTGCATGGCCGCGAAGGCGCGCAGGTGCAGCGGCTCTTCGCCAACCATGCCGCCGATCCCGTGAGGCGCCGCCGCGCGCGGCGCGACTGGCTTGCGTCGCTCGCGATTTACGCGGCTTCGTTCGCCCTCTACGGCAAGGCCTGGCCCGTGCTGCTCGCAGCGATGTATCTGCGCGGGCTGTGGCTCTCGCTTGCCGACAACCTGCCGCACTACGGCGTCGCGCTCGACGAACCGGGCCGCGCGCGGGACTTTCGCGTGCCGCGCGCGCTGGGCGTGCTGCTGATGAATCACCATCTGCATCGCCAGCATCATCTGCATCCGACGCTGCCCTGGACGGCGCTGCCGGCGCTCGCGCAGGCCGAAGCGGCCGCAGGCGTTGCGGCGCGCGCGGGCTATCTGGCCGCTGTGTTGCGTCAGTTCAGGGGCTTGCAGCCGGGCATCGATCCCGGCTGAGAGGAGGGGGCGAGCGAATGGCGCGCGTGCGCGCAAACTGCGGCGCGTCGAGCCGCGAGAATGCCGCATCGTCACTTCGCGCGGACGCTTCGCGAGCCGCCTGGCGTCCCATGATGGGTACGGGAAACGTACGCTACATCAGCGCCGGCAGCGTCTCGACGAGTGCAACGGCCGCGAGTGCGCCGATCAGCGCGCCGATCACGCGCAGCGTGTTGTGTCTGAATTCCGTCGCGCACGGCACTGCGCCAAGAAAGAGCGCGCCAGCGAGGGCCATCGGGATGATCATCACGAAATCGCCGATCGTGAAATAACCTTCCATGCTCGTCTCCTTATCGTATGGGCGACGAAGGCTCGCAGTGGTTGTCGTTCTCGTCGTCATGCCGGTGGCATGACGCTGCGGCTCCGGGCCTGAAATCGAGTATAGGTGAGGGCGGCGAGCACAGCGGCGCGCGTGTGCGCCGCGAGGCTCTCCGTGATGCGCATGCCGCGCCGCAAAAGCCCGCCAGAGGCGGCGTTGCGCCGCGGTGCGAGGCGCGCGGCCGCAAAATCCCGAGTCGTCTGAATATTACGAATATCTTTCGATTGCCGTGACGCGCACCACACAAACGCGCGAGCGCGCACGTTGCATGCCGCCGCGCAGGCGGCTTCCTGGCGTTCAGGCCGCTCCGGCGCGCTCGCGCCTGCGCAACGTGAGCGCCAGTGCGAGCCCCACGACCAGCAGCACGATCACGAGGCCGGCCACGCCGCCCCAACCCGCGCCGGTCCAGAAGCGCCCGCCGATCGAACCCATCACGCTCGACCCGAGGTAATAGGCGAGCAGGTAAAGCGCGGCCGCCTGGCCCTTCGCTTCGCGCGCGAGCCTGCCGATCCAGCCGCTCGCCACCGCATGCCCCGCGAAGAAACCGATGGTCAGGCAGGCGATGCCCGCCGCGATCGCCGCGAGTGGCGCGAACAACGTGAGCACGACGCCCGCGAGCATCAGCGCGAGACTGGCGATCAGCACGCGGCCGCGCCCGAACGTGTCGGCCATGCGGCCCGACCACGGCGAGGCGACGACGCCGGTCAGGTAGACGAGGAAAATCGCGCCGATGGCCGCCTGGCTCATGTGATAAGGCGGCGCGATCAACCGGTAGCCGATGTAGTTGTAGAGCGTGACGAAGCTGCCCATCAGCACGAAGCCCATGGCGAACAGCATGGGCAGGCCGGGCCGTGCGAAATGGCGCAGCAGCGCAGCGCGATGATGCGCAAAGCCGAGGCCGCTCTTCGGCACGAAATGGCGCGAGGGCGGCAGGAGCGAGCGGAACGCGAACATGGAGGCGAGCCCGAGCACGCCGATGACCGCGATCGCCGCACGCCAGCCGAACAGATCGGTCGCGATGCCCGTGATCACGCGCCCCGCCATGCCGCCGATCGCCGTGCCGCCCACGTAGAGGCCCATCGACAGGCCGAGGCCGTCCGGGTGCATTTCCTCGGCGAGCCAGGCCATGGCCACGGCAGGCACGCCGCCGAGCGCGATGCCCTGGAGCGTGCGCAGCACGAGCAGCTCGTGCCAGTGCGGCACGAAGGCGGTGGCGAGCGTGAGCAGCGACGAGGCGCACAGCGACGCGGTCATCATGCCGCGCCGGCTCCAGCCTTCGGAGACGAAGCCTGCGACGAAGATCGCGATGGCAAGCGCGGCCGTGGTGAACGAGAGCGAGAGGCTGCTTTGCGCGGGGCTCACGCCGAAGGTTTCGGAGAACGCGGGCAGGAGCGGCTGCACGCAGTAGAGAAGCGAAAAGGTGGCGTAGCCGGCGAACAGCAGCGCGAGGCTTGCGCGCCAGAATTCGCGGGTGCCGCGTTCGATGTACGGAACGGCGGTGGGCGCGCAGGTGCGCGAGGCGCCCGGTGATGCGGTCACGACTTGATCTCCTGTCCCACGCAAAGCGCGGATATTGCAAAGGCGCAACGATACGCCTGTTGGGCCAATGGCGTTGTCGAGCGCCGCAGGCCGGGTGCCTGGCGCGACCGCTTAGCCTGGAGAGCGCAACGCGCCCGGCGCGCTCGCCGCAGCGCCCGGCGGCCCGCCGGCGGGCTGCGCCTTTTGCACATCGTCCGGGTGGACCAGCGCCGCATCGCCCGGCAAATCCGCCGTGCTCCACCCGCCGCCCAGCGCCTTCACGAGCGCGACGCTCGCCGCCATGCGCCGGCGCGAGATCGCCACCGCCTGGCGCTCGTTGGTGAGCGCCGTGGTTTGCGCGACCACCACGTCGAGGTACGTGATCGCGCCGCTCAGGTAGCGGTTGTTGATGGTGACGAGCGTGCGCTGCGCGGCGTCCACCGCGCGGTCCTGGGCTGTCGCTTCCTGTTCCAGCACGCGCAGCGCCGCGAGGTTGTCCTCGACCTCGCCGAAGGCGTCGAGCACCGTCTGGCGATACTGCGCGACGTTCTCGTCATACTGGGCGCGCGCTTCGTTGCGCACCGCCTCGCGCCCGCCGAAGTCGATCAGCGTGCCCGCGAGCGTCGGCCCGAGCGACCAGAAGCGCGCGGGTGCGACGAGCCACTGGCTGAAGTTGGTCGCCTCGAGGCCGCCCGTGACTGCGAGCATGAGGCTCGGGAAGAATGCCGCCGTCGCCACGCCCACCTGCGCGTTCGCGGCGGCGACGCGGCGCTCGGCAGCCGCGATGTCGGGGCGCCGTTCGAGCAGCGTCGATGGCACGCCCGGCGGGCTCGCGATCGCGCGCACCACGTAGGCCTCCTTCGGCGCGGCCGCGAGCGTGAACGCGGAAGGCGACTGTCCGATGAGAATCGCAATGGCATGCTCGAGTTGCGCGCGCTGCACGCCGAGATCGATCGCCTGCGCCTCGGTGGTCTGCAACTGCGTCTGCGCCTGGCCCACGTCGGCGTCGGTGGCGATGCCGCCCGCGTAGCGGTTCTGCGTGAGTTCGAGCGATTCGCGGTACGCCTTGATCGTGTCGTCGAGTAGTTGCCGTTCGCGGTCGATGCCGCGCAGTTCGAAGTAGTCGGTCGCGAGTTCGGCCTGCATCGAGAGCAGCACGGCCTGCATGTCGGCGGCGCTCGCCTGCGCATTCGCCTTCGCGGCCTCGACGTTGCGCGCGACGCGGCCCCAGATGTCGGGCTCCCAGGTGGCGTCGATGCCCACGGCGTAGTCGTTGATCGTTTGACCGGCTTTCGACGTGTACAGCAGATTCTCCGAAGTGCGGTAGCGCGAAAAGTCGCCGCTTGCCGTCACGAGCGGGAAAAAGCTCGAGCGCTGCTGCGCGACGTTCGCGCGCGCGGCGCGAAAGTGCGCCTGCGCGGCCTGCACGTTCTGGTTCGCGCTTTCGACCTGGGCTTCGAGTGCGTCGAGCGCGGCGTCTTCGTAGATCGTCCACCAGGCGCCGCGCGAAGCGTGATCGGCGGGTTGCGCAAGCGTCCAGCCCGTGCCTTCGAGCTCCTTGAACGTCGCGGCCACGGGCATGGCCGGGCGCACATAGTCGGGCCCGACCGTGCAGCCGCCGAGCGCCGCAAGCATGGCCAACGCGACAAACCGAATCCGCGCGCGCTTCATCATTCGCCCTGCGCCTGCGCGGAATTGCCCGCAGTGCCCGCAGCGCCCGCCGCGCTCGCACCGCTCGCACCGCTCGCAGCGCCCGCACCATGCGCCGCACCGGCTTCGTGCTCGCCGCGCGGCGCTACGATGCGCACCGGCGTGCCGTCGACGATCGCATCCTGCGGATTGACGATCACGCGCTCGTCGCCCGTGAGCCCCGCCGCCACCGCCACGCGCGTGCCGAAGTCGGTGCCGAGCGTGACCTTGACGAGCTTCACGCGGTTTTGCGCATCGACGGTCGCGACCTTCACGCCGTCGGGGCGGAACAGGAAGGCATTGCCGGGCAGCGTCATTGGCGTGGCCGAGCCGTCGAGTGCGAAGTGGACCTGCGCATACGCGCCGGGCAGCAGCTCGCCGCTGCGGTTGTCCACATCGACTTCCACGAGCATGGTGCGCTGCTGCGCATCGACCGCGCCCGCCGTGCGCGCGACGACGCCTGGAAAGTGCTTGCCCTGCTCCTCGTTGAGCGTGAGATACGCGTGCTGCTGCACGCGTATCTGTTGCGCGTAAGCCTGCGGCACGTTCGCGTACACGCGCAGACGGTCGGCCTGCGCAAGATGGAACAACTCCTTTTGCGAGGTGCCGCCGTTGCCCGCGTCGATGAGCGCGCCCACGTCCACGTTGCGCGCCGTGACGATGCCGTCGAAGGGCGCCGTCACGCGTTCGTACGACTGCAGCTGCGAGAGCCGCGAGACGTTGAAGCGCGCACTGTCGAGCGTGGCCTTTTTCGCGAGCATGTCGCCGACTTTTTCGTCGGTATCCTGTTTCGCCACCGAGCGTGTCTGCAGCATCTGGGTCCAGCGGTCGGCGGTGGTTTTGGCGAGCGCGTAGTTCGCTTCGGCGTTGGCGAGATCGGCGCGCGCGGCGCGCAACTGGTCGTCCACTTCGGGCGCGTCGATTTCGGCGAGCAACTGGCCCGCCTTCACGTGCGCGCCGATGTCGAAGTACCACTTGCGCAGATAACCGCTCGTGCGCGCATAGATCGGCGTATCGAGAAACGCCTGCACGTTGCCCGGCAGCACAAGGTCGAGCGCGCGCGCCGAGCGCTGCGGCGTGACCACCTGCACGGAAAGCGTGCTCGCGGATTTGGCCTCGCGTTCGAGCGCCGCATGCGCGTTATGACGCGACCAGATGCCCTGCGCGGCGAGCCCGATCACGATGAGCGCGGCGAGCACGATGGGCCAGCGCCGCGGTTGATGAGGACGATGCGGCTCTTGCGGCGAAGGCGTTTGCGAATGAGTCGTCATGACGGGGTATTCACGATTTGGGCACCACGTTTTCACTGGCGCGCTGGCGGCGCTCGCCGAGCTTGCGGTAGATGAGCGAGAACACCACGGGTACGAAGATCAGCGTGGCGAGCGTGCCCACCGCGAGGCCGCCGATCACGGCGCGCCCGAGCGGCGCGTTCTGCTCGCCGCCTTCGCCAAGGCCGATGGCCATCGGCACCATGCCGATCACCATGGCGAGCGCGGTCATGAGCACCGGGCGAAAGCGTGTATAGCCCGCTTCGATCGCAGCGCGCGCCGCGTCTCCGTGCAGGCGCAACTGCTCGCGCGCGAAGCTGATGACGAGAATGGAGTTCGCCGTGGCGATGCCGATGCACATGATCGCGCCCGTGAGCGCGGGAATGGAGAGCGTGGTGTGCGTGAGGAACAGTATCCAGACAATGCCCGCGAGCGCGCCCGGCAGCGCCGTGATGATGATGAACGGATCGAGCCACGACTGGAAGTTCACGACAATCAGCAGATACACGAGCACGATCGCGAAGACGAGCCCGCCGAACAATCCGGAGAACGAATCGTTCATCGTCTGGACCTGGCCGCGCAGCTTGATGCTCGACGTCTTTGGCAGTTCGCCGCGCGTCTGGTCGATGATCTTCGCGATGTCGTCGGAAACGGCGCCGAGATCCCGTCCGTCGGCGGTACCGTAAATGTCGATGGTGGTCTGCGCGTTGTAGTGCGTGACCACCGCGTTGCCCGCCACGCGCTGCATGCTCGCGAGCGAGCCGAGGATGTTGCTGCGCCCGTTGGCGGTGAGCGGAATGTTGGCGAGCGACTGCAGCGAATCGATCGTGTATTGCGGGGCTTCCGTGACGACGTTGTAGCTCACGCCGTTGACCGGATTGAGCCAGAACGTGGGCGTGGTCTGCTGGCTGCCCGAGAGCGTGATGAGCAGGTCGCTCGCCACGTCCTTCTGCGTGAAGCCCGCCTGCTGCGCGCGCGTGCGGTCCACGTCGATGAAAATACGCGGCAGGTCCGCAGGCTGCTGGATGCGCGCGTCGGCGAAACCGGGCACGCCGCGCAGCCGCGCGAGCAGGTTCGCGGCGAACGCGCGATTGCCGGCCACGTCGCGGCCCACGATCTGCACGTCGATGGGTGAAGGCATGCCGAAGTTCAGCGTCTGGCTCACGATATCGGCGGGCAGGAAGGCGAACTGCACGCCCGGGAATTCGTCGTTGAGCGTGCGCCGCAACAGGCGCACGTATTCGGCGGTGGGGCGATGGCCCTCGTTCAGCGAGATCAGCACGTCGGCGTCGGAGGTGCCGATGGTGCCCGTATTGCTGTACGAGAGGTTGATGCCCGAGACGGGCAGGCCGATGTTGTCGATGATCGAATGCAGCTCGTGCGGCGCAATCAGCGTGCGCACGCGCTTGTCGATGCGGTCGACGAGCACGGCGGTTTCTTCCACCCGCATGCCGGTTTTCGCGCGTACGTGCAGCGCGATGGTACCCGCATCGACCTGCGGAAAGAAGTCGCGCCCGAGGAACGGCATGAGCAGCAACGACGCGCCACAGCAGGCGAGAAACGCCACGACGAACCACCCGGGATGCTTCACGCGTGCCGCGAGAAACACGCGATACCGCTCGCGCAGCGCTTCGAAGCGGCGCTCGAACGCGAGGTGCACGCGCATGAACGGATTGCGCGTCGTGCCATGCATGTGATGCAGGTCGGCGGGCCTGTGATGATGGCGCATCAGGTACTTCGCGAGCGTGGGCACGAGCGTGCGCGAGAAGAAGTACGAGGCCAGCATCGCGAACACCACGGCTTCCGCAAGCGGAATGAAGAGATAATGCGCCACGCCCGTGAGGAGGAACATCGGCACGAATACGATGCAGATGGAGAGCGTGGAGACGAGCGTGGGAATCGCGATCTGATGCGCGCCGTCGAGAATCGCCTGTTCGAGCGTCTTGCCTTGCTCCAGTTGCTGGCTGATGTTCTCGATTGCAACCGTTGCGTCGTCAACCAGAATGCCGACCGCGAGCGCGAGGCCGCCCAGCGTCATGATGTTGATGGTCTCGCCGAGCGCCGCGAGCACGATCACCGAGGTGATCATCGAAAGCGGAATCGAGATCGCGATGATGAGCGTGGCGCGCCAGTTGCCGAGAAACAGCAGGATCATGAGCGCCGTGAGCGCCGCCGCAATGAGCGCTTCGCGCAGCACGCCCTGCACGGAGGCGCGCACGAAGAGCGACTGGTCGGCGACCGGATCGATGTTGAGCGACGGCGGCACGAGATTGCGCAGCGTCGGCATCATGTCCTTGATGCGATCGACGATCTCCAGTGTCGAGGTGTTGCCGCTCTTGTTGATGGTGAGCAGCGAGGCGCGCTGGCCGTCCACGCGCACGATATTGGTTTGCGGCACGTAGCCGTCGCGCACGTGCGCCACGTCGCGGATGTAGATCGTGCCGCTCGCCGTGGTTTTCACGGGAATGTCGTTCAGGCCCGCCAGGCTGTCGGGGCTCGCATTCATCGTCACCGAATATTCGGTTGCGCCTATTTTGGCCGTCCCCGAAGGCAGGATGAGGTTCTGCGCGCTGATCGCGTTCACCACGTCCATGGGCGAGAGATTGTGCTGCTGCAGCGCGCGCTGGTTGATATCGACCATGATCTGCCGCTGCTTGCCGCCATAGGGCAGCGGGGCGGAGGCGCCCGGCACGGTCGCGAGCTGCGTCTTCAGGAAGTTGTTGCCGTAGTCGAACAGCTCCTGCTCGGTCAGCTGCGGCGAAGAAAGCGACAGGCGCAGGATCGGCACCGTCGAGGCGTTGTAGCGCAGGATGAACGGCGGCTGGATGCCGGGCGGCAGCGAGCGCAGCTGCGCCTGTGACAGCGCCGTGACTTCGGCGAGCGCTTCCTGGATATTGGCATGCGGCTGGAAGAAGATCTTCACGACCGCGATGCCGTTTAGCGACGTCGATTCGGTGTGCTCGATATCGTTCACCGCAACGGAAAGGCCGCGCTCGTAGTTGAGCACGATGCGCTTTTCCATCTCGTCTGCGGGCAGACCCGTGTAGGTCCAGATCACCGAAAGCACCGGAATGTCGATGTTCGGGAAGATGTCCGTGGGCGTGCGCAGGATCGTCAGCGGCCCGATGATCAACAGCAGCAACGCGAGCACGACAAACGTGTACGGGCGCTTGAGCGCGAGTCGAACGATCCACATGGAACGACAGGTTCCTTCGCTGATGGCGGAGTGTGGCTCGCGCGGCAGGTCTGGCCGTGGTGGCGAGCGTTCAGGTTATCGGTATCGTGGCCGGCTGTTGTGGCGCGCGTAACGGCTTTGCCTGTGCTGCGCCGGGCCTTGATGGTGCACGGTTGGGACAGGACTATAGCGCCAGTCAGCATGCATCAGCGTACTTTTCAGGGACTGCCCTGGCAATGCCGCGAAGAATGGGGTTTACCATCTGTTACAGTCAGCTTTTCGTAAGTTGCGCGAGCAAGGCTGGGCGGGGTTGTGACGGTACGAAGCGGCGTCTGCACGCCGCCGTTGATACACCCCCCTATTTTTTTGCTTTGCTCGCGCGCTCAAACAGGCAACAATGGGGAAGCCAGGGGGCCGGCCGTGCTTGAAGCGCGCGGCGAGAGCGGGTCGCCCGAGGCGGGTTTGGATGCGCGCGCAACCGATGGTGCGCATCGGTTTTTTGTCAGCACGCCGACCGGACTTCCTTCGAGGGAGCCGGCGAAGGTAGCGAGGTATCGGGGAAACATCATGCAAATCGGTTCTATCGTCCGTTCCGTTCATATCGCAGTGCCACAGGGCGCGCGCGGCATCGTGATGCGCATTCTCGGCGACATGGCGATGGTGACGTGGTATGCCGGGGAGCCTGGCTCGTCGGCGCAGCTCAACACCGAGCCCTTTTTTCTCGAAGATCTGATCGATACCGGCGAGCACGTCATGCCCGCCGGCGCGCAGCTCCACTGAGCCCGGGCCCTGTGACACGTTGACGAGGCGCGCCGCGTCTCGTCGCGGGGTTGCGCGCGGCGCGCTCGCCGGCACTGCCCGCAAGAGGCACAATTGCGGGTATGAATCACGATCCTTCTTTTATCCCGGGCGAGCCTGGCGATTCCAGCGACCAGCAAGCCGCACCCTACGCGCGCCTCACGCCCGAATGCGTCCTCGACGCCGTCGACGGCGTGCTGATCCCGGCCGGTCGCCGCACCGATGGCCGCATGCTCGCGCTCAACAGTTACGAGAACCGCGTGTACCAGGTGGGCGTGGAAGACGGGCCGCCGCTCGTCGCCAAGTTCTATCGCCCTGGGCGCTGGAGCGACGAGGCGATCCTCGAAGAGCACGCATTCGTCGCCGAACTCGCCGCGCGCGAGATTCCGGCCGTGCCCGCGCTCGCGTTCGAAGGGCGCACGCTGCACGAGTTCGAGGGGTTTCGCTTCTCGCTGTTCGAGCGGCGCGGCGGCCGCGCGCCCGATCTGGACCGCAGCGACACGCTCGAATGGCTCGGCCGTTTCATCGGCCGCATTCACGCCGTGGGCGCGACGAGGCCGTACGAGGCTCGCCCCACGCTCGACATTCAATCCTACGGCTACGAGCCGCGCGCGTATCTGCTCGACCAGGGCTTCGTGCCGACAGACGTGCGCGAGGCGTGGCTGGCCGCGGTGACGCTCGCGCTCGAAGGCGTGGAGGCGGCCTTCGAGCGCGCGGGCGACGTGCGTTCGCTGCGCCTGCACGGCGACTGCCATCCGAGCAACGTGCTGTGGACCGACGCCGGCCCGCATTTCGTGGACTTCGACGACAGCCGCATGGGTCCCGCTATCCAGGATTTGTGGCTGCTGTTGCCCGGCGACCGCGCGGGGGCTTCGCGCGCGATGGCGGATCTGCTCGCCGGTTATGAGGACTTCTGCGAATTCGAGCCGCGCGAGCTGCATCTCGTTGAAGCGCTGCGCACGCTGCGCCTCATCCACTACTCGGCCTGGCTCGCGCGACGCTGGCACGACCCCGCGTTTCCGGCCGCCTTCCCGTGGTTCAACACGCAGCGCTACTGGGAAGAGCGCATTCTCGAATTGCGCGAGCAGATCGGCGCAATGCAGGAAGGCCCGCTCTGGCCGGTGTGAACGCCGTGCGCCGGCTCACTGCGCGCTCGCCGGACTCCCCGGCACGGCGCCCTGGGCCGACGGCTTGACGATCAACTGCGCGCGCAGGTCGCGCGCCATCGTCTCGAACGCGGGGCGCATCTGCGCGAAATCGTCGGCGCTGCATACGTCGCTCGCGAAATGCGTTTGACCCGTCCGCGTGACGCGCAGCACATTCGTTTGGGAATCGAGCGCGTACTGCGAACTGAAATCGATGAAACGGTTGTCGGCGTGCTGCGGCATGGGGACGTCGAGCACGCGCATGCCCGGCGGCAGCACGATGCGCGTGCGCTCGGTCACCACCACGTTGCGGCACACGAAGGGCTGCGTGCGCCGCGGCTCGCCGAGCCAGTAGCGCAGATTCGCGTCGAGGCCGCCCACGAAGCTCGTGAGCGTGGGTACGGGCGTGGTCATTTCAGGGTCGACGAAGCCGTCGAAGGTACCCGTGAGCGTGAGCACGAGCGGGCCCGCCGTGGCGTCGAGCGGGCTGGACGCGAGCGTGGCGCTGCCGCGCAGGTTGGCGTTGCGCAACTCCCACTGCAGCGACTCCTCGCGCTGCGCGGGCGTTTGCAGGCGCAGCACGCTGCGGGTCTGTTCGGCGGACCAGCCCTCTGACTGCAAGCGGTAGATGAAGCGCGCCGAGCCGTCGGGCGCGACCGTGATGTCGAGGTCGCTCTCGCGCGTGGTCGTGGCCGTGGGGGGCGTGCGCACCCGCGTGCCGTCGCCGGCGAGCACGGCCTCGCGGTCCATGTCCGTCGACGGCAAATAGCCGAACTCGATGTTGCTCGCCGTGGAGTCCGCGAACATCTGCAGATCGGGCAACCAGGTGATGACGTGATTGATCACGCCGAAGCCCGGCACGCCCGGCAGCGAGTAGACCGTGCCGCTGTTCACGAGCGCCGGCGTGCTGCGTATGCCCACGGCGCCGAGCAGCGCGCCGTAGAGCGCGACGTGGTCCTTGCAGTCGCCGTAGCGGTTTGCGAGCACGTCGGTCGCGCGGTGCGGCACGATCTCGCCGCGGCCGATATTCATCGCCACATAGCGGATGTTGCGGCGCACCCAGTCATAGAGCGTTTGCGCCCTCGCGCGCGGGGTGTCGTCGTGCGCCGTGAGCGTCTGCGCAAGGCGCACGATGGCCGGATCGCGCGCGCTGGGATCCACCGCCGCGTCGCGATAGACCTTCGCGAAGGCCGCGTAGTCGGGGAAGGTGGACACCATCAGCCGGTCGCCGTAGCTCACGTAGGCGACCGAGCCATATTCGAGGCGCTCGAAATTCGCCTTGTCGTAGCGGTACTCATAACGCGTGCGGCCGTTCACCGTGGCGGGCGGCAGCACGGTAAAGCCGCGTGCGTCGGCGTAGAGCGGCACTTTCGCGGGCAGGTCGTAGATCACGCGGAAGTTGCGGGTGGGCGCGAGGTCGGGCGGCGTGAAGTCGCTGAACCAGCCGGGCACGAGCGGGACGCGCTGGATCTTGCGCCACGTGAGATGTACGCGCGCACCCGGCTCCACGGCCGGGAACACGATCACCTTGTCCTGCACGTCCTGGAACATCGGGGCGTCGAACGAGTGCACTTCCTGCACGTCGCGGATCTGCTCGGGGCGCACGTCGTGACGCCCGCCCCGGGCGTCTTCGGTCCACGCTTCGAGCACGTCCACGTGGGCCATCTCGCGGTTGAACCACACGTAATACTGGCCCGCGCGCGCAATGCCGGCTTCCGTGTTCACTCGCAGCGTGAGCGAGTCGAGCTTGGTGTACGAGCCGTCCGCGTTGACGGTGAAGGTCTGCGTTTCCGATTCGTTGGTGTAGGGCGCCTGGGCTGCGCTGCCTGCCGGATTCAGCGCGCCCGCCTCGAGGGGCACCGGTGTGAGCTGCGCCACGCCCGGGCGCAGGTCGGCGGCGAAGGTTCCCGTGGCGGGGCCGAGCACGGCGAGGCAAAGAGCGAGAGCGAGGCGCATGGGGGGCTCGGCAGGTGGCGGGTCGCGGATGAGCGCTACTTCTGCCACTTAAAAGTCATGCCACCCGCTTGTCAAGCGGATGGCCCGCACACCGCCCGCGGGCGCCCCTGTATCGAGTATTGAGTCTAAAAGACGGACCGCGCAACGACATGCCCGCCTGCAGCGTGTTCCGTGGCGTCATACGGCGCTGCCGCCGATTTGCTGCGCACGCAACAATCGGCGAAGCACGGTGCCGCGCGCGCCGCTGTATGGCATATGTATGTTCACCTCATATTGCCAAGGCGGCGCTTGGGGACTAAGGTTCGTGCAGCCGTCAAGCGGCAATTAAGTGTTCTTTGCGCTTGCGCATAAAAAGAGCACATCAGACCACGCCTACCAACAGCCATTTTGGATGGGACCGGAGCGAGCGTTCACCCCGCGCTCTCAACCTCTGGTCGATTCGGGAGATCCCATGAGCAGCGTTGCAGATTCGACGCGCGGTGCGCAAAGCGCACCTTTCTTTTCCAAAGAGGCGACTGTCGCCCCGCCGGGCTTTTCGCGCTGGATGGTGCCGCCCGCAGCGCTGGCGGTGCATCTGTGCATCGGCCAGGCTTACGCGTTTTCCGTGTTCAACGCGCCGCTCACGAAGGTGATCGGCATTACGCAGTCCGCGCCCGATGACTGGTCGCTCACCACGCTTGGCTGGATTTTCTCGCTGGCCATCGTGTTTCTCGGCCTTTCCGCCGCGTTTGGCGGCAAGTGGCTCGAACGCGTGGGTCCGCGCCGCACGATGTTCACCGCCGCGTGCTGCTTCGGCGGCGGTTTCCTCGTTTCGGCGCTCGGCGTGTATCTGCATCAGATCGCGCTGCTCTATCTCGGCTACGGCGTGATCGGCGGCATCGGCCTCGGGCTCGGCTACGTCTCGCCGGTTTCGACGCTGATCCGCTGGTTCCCCGACCGCCGCGGCATGGCGACGGGCCTTGCGATCATGGGCTTCGGCGGCGGCGCGATGATCGCCGCACCGCTGTCTGTCATGCTGATGAAGCATTTCGCGAGCGACACGAGCGTGGGTGTCGCCCAGACCTTCGTGGTGCTCGGCGTGGCGTACTTCATCTCGATGACGATCGGGGCCATCACCATCCGCGTGCCCGCGCCGGACTGGAAGCCCGCAGGCTGGACGCCGCCCGTGGTGGCGAAGAAGCTCGTGTCGAACCAGCACGTGCATATCGACCAGGCGCTCAAGACGCCGCAGTTCTACCTGATCTGGCTCGTGCTGTTCCTCAACGTGACGGCCGGCATCGGCATTCTGGGCCAGGCCTCGGTCATGATCCAGGAGAGCTTCAAGGACACCGTGAGCGCAGGCGCGGCGGCGGGCTTCGTCGGCCTGCTCTCGCTCTTCAACATGGGCGGGCGCTTCGTGTGGGCTTCGGCTTCCGACTGGGTGGGCCGCAAGAACACCTACTTCATCTTCTTCGTGTTCGGTGCGGTGCTCTATTACGCGGTGCCGCAGTTCGCGCAGAGCGGCAACATCGTGTTCTTCGTGCTCGCGTTCTGCCTGATTCTCTCGATGTACGGCGGTGGCTTCTCGACCGTGCCCGCGTATCTCGCGGACATGTTCGGCACGGCGTTCGTGGGCGGCATTCACGGCCGTCTGCTCACGGCGTGGGCCGCCGCAGGCGTGGCGGGCCCGGTGCTCGTGAACTACGTGCGTGCGTACCAGGTCGCGCACGGCGTGGCGAAGGCCGATGCGTACACGATGACCGTGCACATCATGGCTTCGCTGCTCGTGATCGGCTTCATCTGCAACCTGCTCGTGCGCCGCGTGGACGCGAAGCATCACATGAGCGAGACGCAACTCGCCGCCGGTAAATAAGGAGGAATGCGCAATGACGACTCAAGCCGCCCCGAAATCTTCGAACAAGGTGCTGATGGCGATCTTCTGGCTCTACGTGCTGGTGCCGCTCGCGTGGGGCGTGACCAACACGCTCACGCAGGCGATGAAGCTGTTCGGCTGATGCCGTGACGCTCGAGTGAGGCGAGGCGGCGCGAGCCGCCCGCCAGAAACAACGTATTGCGGGCCGCCGGCGTGAGTCGCGGCCCGCCGTTTTTTGGGGGCCGCACGGGCGCGAGCGGGAACGGCGGCGCAGGGCGGAGCAGGACGCTCGTTCGCCTCACGCGTGATGGCGGCCGCGAAGCGGCCTCAGACATCGCACGTCGATCCCGCTCCCGCTGCCTGTTCCCGCGCGGCTTTTGCGCCTTCCACCTGCAGAATGGTCGGCAGCGAGACGCCGTTCTTCGCCGCCGTGACCTCGGCGAGGATCGACACCGCGATTTCCGGCGGCGTGCGGCTGCCGATGTAGATGCCCACCGGCCCGTGCAGCCGCGCGAGTTCCGTCGCGCTCAGGTCGAACTCCTTGAGCCGCTCGCGCCGCGCCGCGTTGTTGCGCCGCGAGCCCAGCGCGCCCACGTAGAACGCCGGCGTCTTGAGCGCTTCCATCAGCGCGAGGTCGTCGAGCTTGGGGTCGTGCGTGAGCGCGATCACGGCGCAGCGTTCGTCGAGCTTCATGTCGAGCACCGTGTCGTCGGGCATGGTGCGCACGAGCGCCGTGCCGGGCACGTCCCAGGTGTCGGTATATTCCTCGCGCGGGTCGCACACGGTCACCTGGTAATCGAGCCCCACCGCGATCTGGCAGAGATAGCGCGAGAGCTGCCCCGCGCCGATCACCAGCATGCGGTAGCGCGGCCCGTGAATCGTGAGCAGGCGCGCGTCGTCGAAGTCCACGCCATCGGTCGCTTTCGCGGGGCCGAGCGTGGCACGGCCGGTCGCCATGTCGAGTGTGCGTGCCACGAGTTCGCCGCGCTCGACGGTTTCGAGCAGGTCGCGAATGCCCGAGGCCTCGGAGAGCGGTTCGAGCACGAGCTGGATCGTGCCGCCGCATGGCAGTCCGAAGCGATGCGCCTCTTCCGCCGTGATGCCGTACTTGACGGCTTCGGGCTTCGCGATCGTCACGCCTTCGCGGCGCACGCGCTCGATGAGATCGTCCTCGATGCAGCCGCCCGACACGGAGCCGACCACGAGGCCGTCGCCGCGCACCACGAGCATCGCGCCTTCGGGACGCGGCGACGAGCCCCACGTTTTCACCACTGTCACCAGCAGCGCGCGGTGCCCTGCGTCGAGCCAGCGCACGCTGGATTTCAGGACTTCGAGATCCACGCTGTCCATGATCGTTTCCTCTTCGGTGTTTCCTCTGCGCTTTCGGCTTGCGGCTCGCCTTCTGCGTCGCTTGCGGCCGGTTGTGCCGCCTCGTCGGTATTTTGCTGCGCGCCGCCACCCAGCTGTTCCCCAAAACGCCTGAAAAACTCGCCGGCGATCTTGCGCGCCGCGCCGTCCACGAGCCGCGAGCCGATCTGCGCGAGCTTGCCGCCCACCTGGGCGTTCGCAGTGTACGTGAGCGTGGTCGATTCGTCGCCGGCGGCTGCGAGCTTCACGTGCGCGTCGCCCTTGCCGAAGCCCGCTGCGCCGCCCTGGCCCTCGAAGACGATCGTGTAGCTGTTCGGGGCGTCGATATCGGCGAGTTGCATGCGGCCCTTGAAGCGCGCCTTCACCGGACCCACCGCGGCGGTCAGCGCGACGGCGTAGGCGTTCTCGCCGTCGGCTTCGATGCTTTCGCAGCCCGGTATGCACGCCTTGAGGATCGCCGTGTCGTTGAGCGCTTCCCAGGCGCGCTGTTGCGGCACGGGCAGCGTATGGCTTTCGGTCAGCTCCATCGTGTTTCTCCTTATGATGCTCGCGCCTGCATGCCGTGCAATGCGCGTGCCGCACGGGGCGCGTGCCCGCCCGGCGCGGTTTCGCACAGGCTGCGCGCGAACGCTTCGAGGCTGTCGAGATTGTGAACGGGGTAGTGCGCGTCGACGTGGGGCAGCATCGCCTGCACGCCGCGCGCCTTCGGCGCGAAATCGCGGTAACGCAAGAGCGGATTGAGCCAGATCACGCGATGTGCGAAGCGGTGCAGACGTGCCATCTCCTCGCTGAGCAGGCCGCACTCGTCGTGATCGAGCCCGTCGGTGACGATCAGCACCGTGGCGCGAGCGCCGAGCATGCGGCGCGCCCAGCGGCGGTTGAACTCCGCGAGCGTGGCGCCGATGCGCGTGCCGCCGGACCAGTCCGCGACCTGGGTGGCAAGCTGTGCGAGCGCGACGTCGGGGTCGCGTTCGCGCAGCGCACGCGTGGCGTGCGTCAGGCGCGTGCCGAACAGGAACACCTGCAGGCGTTCGCGCGATTGCAGCAACGCGTGGCAGAAGTAGAGCACCGCGCGCGAGTAGCTGCTCATCGAGCCGGAAATGTCGAGCAGCAGCACGAGCGGCAGCTTGCGTTCCACGGGCGCGCGATATTTCCATACGGTCCAGTCGCCGCCCGCGCGCACCGCGTGGCGCGCGCTCGCGCGCAGATCGGCGTGCGTGCCGCGCGACGATGCCTGCAGGCGCCGCGTGCGAACGGTTGCGAGCGGCAGGCGGCGCGCGCGGATCAGGTGGCGCAGCGTGCGCCATTCGTCGGCGGTGAGCGTGTCGAAGTCGCGCTGGCGCAGGCGTTCTTCGGCGCTGAACGTGGCGTGGGCGCGCAACTCGTGTTGTTCGTGCGAGGGCGGCGGCCTCGCGCCCGGAGGCTGGGCCGGACGCGCCGCGAGCGCATCGGCGAGGCGGTTGTTGCGGCGCGGCGGCGGCACGCCGCCTTGCACCTTCGGCAGCAGGAGCGCGCGCAGCTTGCCTTCGAAATCCGGATCGCGCCAGAACAGCGCGAATGCGGCGTCGAAGATCTCGCGCTCGTCGGGTGCGCTCGTGAGGAGCGCGGCGAGCGCCGCGTGCACATCGTCGCGGCGGCCGAGGTCGATGTGGCGCAGCGCCTCGATCGCGTCGACGGCGCGCGAAGGCGACATCGGCAGGCCCGCGCCACGCAGCACGCGCACGAAATGCACGACGTTGCGCGCGAATACGGGCGCGAGCGTGGGCATGGCGGCGGACGAGGCGGACGATGGAGTGCGGGTTCCGGGCGACAGGGACGATGAACCGGAGGGCATCGTGCTCACTCCGCGAGCGCGAGCGTTTGCGCGATGCGTTGTGCGTCGAGCTGCGCGAGGTCGTCCTGGTACTTCAGCAGCACGCCGAGCGTGTCCTGCACCGACTGCGGATCGAGTTCCGTCACGGCGAGCGCGCTAAGCGCCCTGCACCAGTCGATCGTTTCCGCAATGCCGGGCGCCTTGAAGAGGTCCATCGTGCGCAACTGGTGCACGAAGGCCACGGCGCGATGCTGCAATGCCGGTGCGGTTTCCGGCGCGCGTGCGGCCACGATCGCGAGTTCGCGCGCGCGGTCCGGGTAGCCGAGCCATTGATAAAGACAGCGCCGCTTGAGCGCGTCGTGCACTTCGCGCGTGCGGTTCGACGTGATCACGACGAGCGGCGGCGTGCTCGCGCGCACGGTGCCGTATTCGGGAATCGATACCTGGAAGTCCGAAAGGAGTTCGAGCAGGAAGGCTTCGAACGGTTCGTCGGCGCGGTCGATTTCGTCGATCAGCAGCACGCGGCGCGCGCCCGGGTTTTGCGGGTCGGGTTGCAGGGCCTGGAGCAGCGGGCGCTTGAGCAGAAATTCGTCGCGATAGAGCGTGTCGTTGCGCGGCTTTTCACCGGCGGCTTCGGCAAGCCGCAGCGCCATGATCTGGCGCGGATAGTCCCACTCGTAAAGCGCGCTCGCCGTGTCGAGCCCCTCGTAGCATTGCAGGCGCAGGAGCGTCGTGCCGAGCATGGCCGCGGCGGCCTTGGCCAGCTCGGTCTTGCCCACGCCCGGCTCGCCTTCGAGAAACAGCGGGCGTTCCATGCGCAGCGCAAGAAAGAGCGCCGTGGCGAGTTCGCGGCTCGCGAAATAGCCGCGCGCTTCGAGTTGTGCGAGCGTGTCGTCGATCGAGGCGGATTGCATGCGGGATTCTGGCAACGCGAATCAAAGGCGGCGAGCGCTTCCCCGTCCAACTGGAAGCGCTCGCCCTCGGGACAAGCCTAGCCGTTGGCCTTCGCCACCGCGCGCGCCGCGAGCACCGGTATGAGGTGCGCGCGATAGGCCGCGCTCGCGTGCAGGTCGGTGTTGAGGTCGTCGGCGGGGAGCTTCACCGCGCGTGCGGCTTCGGGCGCGAAGTGCGTCTTCAGTGCGCTTTCGAGCGCGCCCGCGCGAAATACCGAAGGCCCGGCCCCCGTGACCGCCACACGCACCCCCCCACTGTACTTCGCGACGAACACGCCTGCGAGCGCGAAGTGCGAGGCCGGATTGCGAAACTTCTCGTAGGCCGCGCGTTCGGGCACCTGGAATTCGACGGCTACGATCAGCTCGTCGGGCGCTAGCGCCGTTTCGTACATGCCGAGGAAGAAGTCGTCCGCCGCGATGCGCCGCCGGTCCGTCACCACCGTCGCGTTCAGCGCGAGCACCGCCGCCGGATAGTCGGCGGCCGGATCGTCGTTGGCGAGCGAGCCGCCCAGCGTGCCGAGCGCGCGCACCTGGCGGTCGCCGATCATGCCCGCGAGGTCCGCGAGCGCCGGCAGCGTGTTGCGGATCTGCGCGTTTTCGGCGACATCGGCATGGCACACGGCCGCGCCCACCTTCACCACCTGGCCGTCCACCTGAACGGCTTTCAGCTCGGGTATGCGCGTCACGTCCACGAGCGTGGTGGGCTGGGCGAGCCGCAGCTTCATCGCCGCGAGCAGGCTCTGGCCGCCGCCCAGGAATTTGGCGTCGGCGTCCGCCGCGAGGGCTTTCACGGCGCCTTGCGCGTCGCTTGCGCGCTGATAGTCGAATGCGTACATGGAGCGCCTCCGCTCAAGGTTGTGAAGGGGCCTGCGCGGCCTGGATCGCTTGCCATACTCGATGCGGCGTGGCCGGCATCTGCAGGTCCTTCACGCCCAGGGGGGCGAGTGCGTCCAGAATCGCGTTGATGACGGCAGGCGGCGAGCCGATCGCGCCGGCTTCGCCGCAGCCCTTCACGCCAAGCGGATTGTGCGTGCACGGCGTGCCTTTCGCGGTTTCGACCGTATACGAAGGCACATCCGACGCGTGCGGCATCGCGTAGTCCATGTACGAGCCCGAGAGCAGCTGGCCGCTCTCGTGGTCGTACACGCACTGTTCGAGCATCGCCTGGCCGATGCCCTGGCCGAGACCCCCGTGCACCTGGCCTTCGACGATCATCGGGTTGATGACGTTGCCGAAATCGTCCACCGCGGTGAAGCGCTCGATGCGCGTCTCGCCCGTCTCGGGATCGACTTCGACTTCGCAGAGATACGCGCCCGACGGATAGGTGAAGTTGGTCGGATCGTAGAACGCGCTTTCGTCGAGGCCCGGTTCGAGCGTCTCCAGTGGATAGTTGTGCGGCACGTACGCGGCGAGCGAGATTTCGGCGAAGGTCTTCGTGCGGTCGGTGCCCGCCACGCGGAACACGCCGTCGGCGAACTCGATGTCCTCCGCGCCCGCTTCGAGCATGTGCGCGGCGATCTTCTTCGCCTTCGCTTCGATCTTGTCGAGCGCCTTCATGATGGCCGAGCCGCCCACCGAAATCGAGCGCGAGCCGTAGGTGCCCATGCCGAACGGAATGCGGCCCGTGTCGCCGTGCACGATCTCGACCTGCTCGATCGGCACGCCGAGGCGATCGGCCACGACTTGCGCGAAGGTCGTCTCGTGGCCCTGGCCGTGGCTGTGCGAGCCCGTGAACACGGTGACCGAGCCGGTCGGGTTCACGCGGACCTCGCCGGCTTCGAAGAGGCCCGCGCGCGCGCCGAGCGCACCCGCGATGTTCGACGGCGCGAGCCCGCACGCCTCGATGTAGCACGAGTAGCCGAGGCCGCGCAGTTTTCCCTGCGCCTTCGATGCGTCGCGCCGCGTGGCGAAGCCCTTCACGTCGGCGAGTTCCAGCGCGCGGCCAAGGCACGCTTCGTAATCGCCCGTGTCATAGGTGAGGCCCACGGGCGTGGCATACGGGAACGTGGTGATGAAGTTGCGGCGGCGGATTTCGGCCGGGTCGATGTTCATCTCGCGCGCGGCGGTCTCCACGAGACGCTCGACCACGTAGGTCGCCTCCGGGCGGCCCGCGCCGCGGTACGCATCCACGGGCACCGTGTTCGTGAACACGGCCTTCACCTCGGCGTAGATCGCGGGCGTGGTGTACTGGCCCGCGAGCAGCGTGGCGTAGAGGATGGTCGGCACGCTCGAGGCGAACGTCGACAGATACGCGCCCATGTTCGCCGTGGTGTGCACGCGCATGGCGAGGAACTTGCCGTCCTTGTCGAGCGCGAGTTCGGCTTTCGTCACGTGGTCGCGGCCGTGCGCATCGGAAACGAAGGACTCCGACCGTTCGGCGGTCCACTTCACCGGGCGCCGGATTTTCTTCGCGGCCCACGTGAGCGCGACATCTTCGGCATACAGAAAGATCTTCGAGCCGAAGCCGCCGCCCACGTCGGGCGCGACGACGCGCAGCTTCGTTTCCGGCAGCCCGAGCACGAACGCGGCCATCAGCAGGCGCTCGACGTGCGGATTCTGGTTCGCCACGTACACCGTATAGCTGTCGTCGTACGGCGAGTAGCTCGCGTTCACGGCGCGCGGCTCGATGGCGTTCGGCACGAGCCGGTTGTTGACGATGTCGAGGGTGGTCACGTGCGCGGCCTGCGCGAAGGCGGCGTCGGTCGCAGCCTTGTCGCCATGGCCCCACGTGTAGCAGGTGTTGTTCGGCACGCCGTCGTGCACGAGCGGCTGGCCGGCGTCGGCGGCGTGGGCCGTGTCGACGGCGGCCGGCAGCTCTTCGTAATCGATCTCGACGAGTTCGGCGGCATCCTTCGCGGCCTTGACCGAATCGGCGATCACGAGCGCGACCTGGTCGCCCACGTGGCGCGCTTTCTCATGCGCGATGACGGGATGCGGCGGCTCGTTCATCGGCGTGCCGTCGATGCTGTGGATGAGCCAGCCGCACGGCAGACCGCCCACGTTTTCCGCCGCGAGATCCGCGCCGGTGAAGACGGCCACGACGCCGGGCGAGGCCTTCGCCGCGTTCGTGTCGATGCCCTTGATGCGCGCATGCGCGTGCGGCGAGCGCACGAACACGGCCCAGGTCTGTGCGGGCAGCACGACGTCGTCGGTGTACTGGCCGGCGCCGGTGAGGAAGCGGTAGTCTTCCTTGCGCTTGACGCTCGCGCCGATCATGCGATTGGTTTCGGGTGCGTTCATGGCGGCCTCCCGGTTCACGCGCTCGTGGCGGCAGCGGGGGCGCCTGCGCGCATTGCCTGCGCACCGGCGGCCACGGCCTTCACGATGTTGTGATAGCCCGTACAGCGGCAGAAGTTGCCGTCGAGGCCTTCGCGAATCTCGCTTTCCGTGAGGTCGGGGTTGGCGGCGGCGAGCGCGGTCGCGCACATCACCATGCCGGGCGTACAGAAGCCGCATTGCAGGCCATGGCATTCGCGGAACGCGGCCTGCATGGGATGCAGCTCGCCATTTTTCGCGAGGCCTTCGATCGTCGTCACCGCCATGCCGTCGCACTGCACGGCGAGCTGGTTGCACGACTTGATGGCGCGGCCGTTCAGGTGGACGGTGCAGGCCCCGCATTGTGCCGTGTCGCAGCCGACGTGCGTGCCGGTGAGACGCTGCTGTTCGCGCAGGAACTGGACGAGGAGCGTGTGAGGTTCGACCTCGGCGGTCACGGGCGCGCCGTTGACCGTGAGGCTAATACTGATCGCCATGGATGTGTCTCCAATGTCGACCGGAGCACGGCGCTGCGTGTGGCTCCGGTCCCATGCCAGATGATGGGATAGAGACCTGCCTGGGCCCGTTCTTCTTTGCACTGAATCGACCGCCCTGACCGCCCGCAGGATAACTCGCCCCTCCAGCGCATTGCGCCTCTTCGCGCGCGCAACTCAGGGCGCCTCGCCAACCACGCGGGGCGCTTCGGGCGGATCGAACCAATACGGGTGGAGCGGAATCTGGGTCCGGCTGGTGCCTTGCTGTTCAGTGAAGCCTGGGGTGACGCCCGGACAGTAAAGCACAATTTGCCGAATTTCGCTGCGCGGGTTTTACCTTCCAGAATGCCTGCAGCGTGCGAAAAGCAACGGCCCGCCCCGATGACTCGGGGCGGGCCGTTGCGTTGCGGTGCAACGATAGAACGCGATCCCGGCGCAAGCGAAGCGCCGCGGGATCACGCGCGCATCAACTGTGATGCACGCGCTCGTGCGGTGCGTGCGCGAGACGCGAATGGCGGCGCGAGTAGCCGAAGTAGACGATGAGGCCGAACGCGGTCCAGACGAGGAACGCGATCCACGTGAGCGGCTGGAGGTTGATCATGAGGAACAGGCACGAAGCCACCGCGAGAACCGGCACCACGGGCACGCCCGGGCAGCGGAACGCGCGCGGCAGGTGCGGGTGCGTACGGCGCAGCACGAGCACGGCGATCGACACCATCGAGAAGGCCGCGAGCGTGCCGATGTTGATGAGTTCGGCGAGCACGTTCAGCGGCACGAGCGCGCCGATCAGGCCAAAGAAAATGCCGACGAGCCAGGTCGTGAAGAACGGCGTGGCGAAGCGCGGATGCACCTTCGAGAGTCTGGCGGGCAAGAGACCGTCGCGCGACATCGCGTAGATGATGCGGGTCTGGCCGTAGCTCATCACGAGGATCACGGTGAGCATGCCGAGCACGGCGCCCAGATCGATGAAGCCCGCGACCCAGTTTTCGCCCGCCACCTGGAGCGCGAACGAAACCGGGTGGCCGATATGGGCGAAGCGCGGCGAGGGCACGATGCCGGTCACGACCGCCGCCACGGCGACGTAGAGCACCGCGCACACGGCGAGCGAGGCGATGATGCCGATGGGCAGGTCGCGCCTGGGGTTCTTCACTTCCTCGGCGGCGGAAGACACCGAGTCGAAGCCGATGAACGCGAAGAACATCACGGCCGCGGCGCCGAACACGCCGCGCCAGCCGTTGGGCATGAACGGATGCCAGTTCGCCGGGGTGACATGGAACACGCCCACGGCGATCACGAGCAGCACCACGGTCACCTTGATCGCCACCATGATGTTGTTGATGCGCGTGGATTCGCGCACGCCCACGGAAAGCAGCGCCGTGATCGCCATCATCACGAGGAAGGCGGGCAGATTGAAGAGCGTGTGCACGCCGGGGACGGCGCCGGGCGCCGCCGAGAGCGCGGCGGGCAGCGTGAGGCCGAAGCCGGAAAGCAGCGACTGCAGGTAGCCCGACCAGCCAACCGAGACCGCGGAAGTGGCGAGCCCGTACTCGAGCATCAGGTCCCAGCCGATCACCCACGCGGCCAGTTCGCCGAGCGTGGCATACGAATAGGTGTAGATCGAGCCGGCCACGGGAATGGTCGAGGCGAACTCGGCGTAGGCAAGCGCGGCGAAGCAGCAGGCCACCGCCGCGATCAGGAACGCGATCATGAGCGCCGGGCCGGCCTGTACCGCGCCCGTGCCGGTCAGCACGAAAATGCCGGTGCCGATGATCGCGCCGATGCCGAGAAAGGTGAGGTCGAGTGCGCCGAGTGCTTTTTTCAGGCCGGCGCCCTGGGCGCTCGCCTGCAACATGTGCTCGACGTTCTTCTTGCGAAAGAGGGACATTTGGCGGGGAACTCCACGTAAAACGCGCGAAGGCGGGCTGCCGCAGCCGTGGTTGACCCACGTCCGCCTGCGCCGGCTTCGCGTGCCGGATGTCTTTGGGGGAAACCCTAAATTTTAGCGGAAGTCGCGCGCGAGACCGCTCGAGCAGGGTCGGCAACACGCGTTTGACGCGGACGATTCCGCCGCAATCCGGCACGCCCGAGCGCGATCCTTGCCGGGACCCGCACAAACGGCGCAATTCATTTCCGGATCGACGTTTTGTGGCGAGAAGGCCGCCTTGATGCCGCAGGGGCGCCGCAATCTCAGGCGCTGACCGTGGGCGAGAGGTCGACGAGCCGGTTGCTCATCACATAGAAGGTCAGCTCGGCGTTGTTGGTGAGCTTCATTTTTTCGAGCAGGCGCGTGCGGTAGACGCTCACCGTCTTCACCGAAAGCGAGAGCGCGTGCGCGATGTCGGTGAGACGCTTGCCCGAGGCGAGCATGCACAACGTCTGGTATTCGCGGTCGGAGAGCTTCTCGTGGGGCAGCTGTTCGCCGTCCACCAGCACATAGTCGGCGAGCGCTTCGGCCATGGCCGGGCTCACGTACTTGCGGCCCGCGGCGACCTGCTGGATCGCGGCGATCATCTGCGCGGCGTCCACCGTCTTCGAGAGATAGCCGGCCGCGCCCGCCTTCAGCGCGCGCACCGCGTATTGATCCTCGCGGTACATCGAGAACATCAGCACCGGCACGCGCGGCGCCTTTTTCTTCGCGCGCTTGAGGACCTCCACGCCGTTCATGTCCGGCAGCGAAATGTCGAGCAGGACCACGTCGCACACATGCTTCGCGATCGCGGCGAGCGCCTCGGCGCCCGTTTGCGCCTCGATCACCTCCGCGGCAACGCCACGGTCGAGCAACAGCTGGCGAACGCCCTGGCGCACGACGGCATGGTCGTCGACGAGCAGGATGCGATGGGTCATGAGCGGGCGCCTTCCTGGATGGGGAGGAGGGGCGAGCCGCAAAGGGAGCCGGCGAGCAGCGCGTCCCACGCGAAGCGTGCGCGCACGGTCGTGCCGCTTGGGGCGGCTTCCTGCTGTGCGTCGCCGGGGCCGGGATGCGTGCGTGCAATGCCGCCCTTGACGGCGCGCAGCGAGCCGCCGAAGGCGGCGCAGCGCTCGCGCATGCCGGCGATGCCGTAGTGGCCGTAGTGGCTTGGGTGGCCGGCGTGGCTCGCGCGTCTCGCTGCGTCGTCGTGGCCGCCGTGTGCGCTCGCCGGGCCGGGGAGCGTGCGGCTTGCGACGCGCGCGAGGCCGATGCCGTCGTCGGCGATGGTGAGCGTGAGGTGGCGCGCCGTGCTCTCGAGCCGTACCTCGGCGCACGTGGCCTGCGCGTGGCGCGCCACGTTGGCGAGCGCTTCCTGGGCGACGCGGAACACCGCGAGCGCGGCCTCGGCGGGCAGGCGGGCGAGGCGCGCGTCGTCGCTCGCGCCGGTTACGCGGGCGGCGAGACCGGTGCGCGCCGCGAAGCCGTGCACCCAGCTCGAGAGCGCGCAAGCGAGGCCCGCGTCGAGGTGCGGCGCATGCAGGCCGTCGAGCACCTGGCGCATCGCGCCGGTGGCGGCTTCGAGCGAGCGGGCGACGAGCGCGAGCGCCTCGGCGCACTGCGGCGGGGCGTTGGCGGGCAGCCAGGTGTGGACGTTGGCGAGCGCGAAGTGCGTGGCGGCGAGTTCCGCGCCCACGCTGTCGTGCAAATCGCGGGCGAGCTGGTGGCGGACGGCTTCGTCGGCGTGAATGGATTGGGCGGCGCTGCCGTGGGCAAGCGCCCGGCTCGCGCGCCGGCGGGCGCCGCGCGCAGGCGGGGCAATCTGCCGACGCGCGCGGTCGAGGTTTTCGAGCGCGGCCACCGTGGCCGCCTCGTCGGCGGCGGCGGACCATGCGAGGAAAGCGAGGCCGTCGACGCCATGAGCGGCGCGCGGCGCATCGCCGGCTGGCGTGCGCGCGTTCGGCGCGGCGTATCTCGACGTATCCATCATTCCCCCGTTCAGGAACCGGTTCCTGCTGTCAGACGTCTGTCGGGATTTGGCCTCCTCGACGTGACGGCGAACAGCACGGCGCAGCGTAACGAAATTTACAACCGGTAACAACCTGGCTCTGCCCCCTGGACAGGGACTAGTGTGTCCAATGTTGCGCCGCGATAATATCTCAAAAAAATAAAAACTTCAGGCTGGACAAGGGTTAGCCGCCAAACTTCAGGTGTCGCATGAGGTCGCGGGCCGTTGTCATGTAGGAAAAATACTGACAGGAAAGGTATCGCATTTGTGTGACAACTGTAACTGCGTCATGGGCAAGCGCGCGGCAAAATAAAGGGCCAAATAAAAATACGCAGGCGAAAAAAAACCGGAGCGCGAGGCTCCGGTTCTTCGGGTCGCGAGCGACCTTGCGCGGGCGCTTAACCGACGAACGCCTTTTCCACCACGTAGTGACCCGGCTGGTTGTTGCTGCCTTCCGTGAGGCCCGCCTTTTCGAGCAGCTCGACGGTGTCGCGCAGCATGTGCGTGCTGCCGCAGAGCATGATGCGGTCGCGCTCGGGCGAGAACGGCGGCAGATCGAGGTCTTCGAACAGCTTCTTCGTGTCGATCAGCTCGGTGATACGGCCGCGGTTGTCGAACACTTCGCGCGTGACGGTCGGGTAGTACACCAGCTTCTCGCGCACGATTTCGCCGAGGTATTCATGCTCGCGCAGCTCTTCGGTGATGAAGTCCTTGTACGCGAGTTCGTCGACGAAACGGCAGGTGTGCGTGAGCACGATCTTGTCGAAACGGTCGTAGATGTCCGGGTCCTTGATGATCGACATGAACGGGGCGAGGCCCGTGCCGGTCGAGAGCAGCCACAGCACCTTGCCGGGCAGCAGGTTGTCGGCCACCAGCGTGCCGACGGGCTTCTTGCCGATCAGCACCTTGTCGCCGATCTTCAGGTGCTGCAGGCGCGACGTGAGCGGACCGTCCGGCACCTTGATGCTCAGAAACTCCAGATGCTCTTCATAGTTGGCGCTCGCGAGCGAGTACGCACGCATCAGCGGCTTGCCGTCCACTTCGAGGCCGACCATGGTGAACTGGCCGTTGTCGAAACGCAGGGCCTGGTCGCGCGTGCAGGTGAAGCTGAAAAGCGTGTCGGTCCAGTGATGGACGCTCAGAACGGTTTCTTCGGTGAATTTGCTCATGGTTCCTGAAGTGCGAAACAAGCGCCGCCTGACGGCGGCGATCCTGCCGGCTTGCTGTCCAGTACAGCGTAGCTTTGACGATATGCCCGGGACCCGGCAGCCTGGCTTTACGCCACGGCAGGCAAGTCCCTGCTGCTTTCCTTGTCTTTTTCCCTGTCTTTTGCCAGATCGCCCCGCTGCGAACGAGGCGCAATTCGCTATTTTACCGCGCTCGAGCCACGAGGACCCGCTCGATCCTGCCTGCCGATCTGCCTGGACCGGGTGGGATCCCCTGCGCGGCAAGGGAGGGTGGCTCGCTGCGGCGGTGTGCTGGCATCCGCGCATGGGCCGCAACACGCTTCGGCGGGAGGCTGCCAGCGACGGCAAAAGGGGGCGGCGGGTCAACTTCGCCCGGCCTCGCGGGCCGGAGCGGACCTTGCCAGGACCCGCGAGAGCGGGATCTCCTGCCGCTGGCGACACGCGCCAGACCGCGAAAGCGCGATCGGGTGTGCGAATTTTCGGCTAAATGATACCGGAAGGTCTGACAGCCCGCAGCATTGACCCTGCTGGCGGGGCAGTTACGGTGCGGCGTTTAGGCGCTTTAGGCGCCGATGCACGCGTCATGGCGCCATTTCGACGCTGCAACGGTGGTGCGACGGTGTGCCGCGGCGCGCGAGGCGCGCATGCTTCGGGTGAGCCGCGCGCCGCTGCCCGGCGCGTCAGTCTTCGAGCCGCAGGCGCGCCATGTACGGCAGGTGATCGGAGAGCCAGGCGGTCTCCTGCGCGGGCTGGATCAGCTCGACGGGCTTGAGCCCTCGCACGAACATCTTGTCGAGCGCGAGCGCCGGCGAGAAGGCCGGAAAGGTGCGCGCCGGCTCGCCGAGCAGCGTCGCGACTTCCTGCAGCCCATGCTCCGCGAAGAGCGGCACGGAGTCGTTGCGCCAGTCGTTGAAGTCGCCCGCCAGCACGAGCGGCCCCTGGGGCGCTTCCTTCACGATCCAGTGCGCGATCCAGTTCATCTGCCGCAGCCGCGCGCTGCGCGTGAGCGCGAGGTGCGCGCACAGCAGCGTGACGGACTGCCCGGCTACGTTTGCGCGCGCAACGAGCAGCCCGCGCCGTTCGAAGCGGTGCGCGGAAATGTCCCAGCGTCCGCCCAGATCGAGCGGGTGCGGCGAGAGGATCGCGTTGCCGTGCCGCCATGAAGGCTTGAACACATTGGGCCCGAGGGCGATCTGCAGTTCGAGCGCGGTGGCGATTTCGGTGGCCTGGCAGTGCCAGACGTCGTCGAGCGGGTCGCCCAGCTGCGCGCCGAAGGCCGAGGCGAGCACCGGTTGCGGCAAGCGGCGGGCCATCGCTTCCTGGAGAAACCAGGCGTCGGCATGGGTGGACTGCACCCAGCGCCGCATCGCCTCCCAGGCCTCGAAGCCCAGCGGCGAGCGGCCCTTGTGCAGATTCCAGCTCACGGCGACGAAGTCTTTGCTCAGAGAGGTGTCGATGAGCGGTTGTTCGGGATTTCGCATGCGTGTTTTTCTAACGGATTGGGTCACGCCGGGTCGTGCATGGGGCGTGCGGTCACTGTGCGGACGGCGGCGCGAGCGTGGCGCGCACCCGATACGCAAGCGAGGGGTTCTGGTCGACGATCTGCCAGGTCACCCACTGCCCGTCGGGCACGATCAGGCCCGGATGGCTCGCGTTCACCTGGCGCGGCTGCGGCGGCAGCCGGCACCCTTCGGGCGTCGTCGGCGCGGCGTCGTTTTCGAGCGTTTCCTGCGCATCGATCGACAGAATGACCAGGTTCGCGCGCACCTGCAGCGGCGAAACGGTGATCGTGCGCGACAGATCGATGCTGCCCGCCGGCTGGTCCTTGCAGCCCACGTTGTGCGAGACGACCTTGTGATGCGTGTCGGTGTGCGCCTGGCCGATTGAGGTCGTGCCGTTGAACGCGTCGATTTGCTGGCCGTCGCGTATCACCTGCAGTTCCCACTGCACGGCGCCCTGCGTGACAGGCGCCGTCGCGGGCGCCATGGCGGGTGCGACGGGCGCAGCGGGCGGCGGCGGGGGTGTCACGGCGCGTGAGGTCGGCGGCGGGGGAGGCGGCGGTGGCGGGGGGTGTGCCGGCGCTTGCGCGCCCGGCAGGATGGGCGGTTCCGCAGCCTGTGCATAAGCGGGCTGCGCCGTTGCTTGCGCCAGCGCGCACGCACTCGCTCCCACGAGGACGGCGGACAGCATCAGGGCAAGGCAATGTTTCCACAACTTCATATGGCTGGCTCCGTGCACGGCGCTGCGCGAGGCGACAGTGTCGGCAACGCTACGGCGGGGCGGGTACGTTCTGACCATCGATCCTATACCGGGTTCGCAAACGCCGGACCGCAGCGGTTCATTGGAGATGGGGATGCGGCAGGCGCGCTTCAACCGTCGGGCGCTGCGTGATTGGTTATTGAAGTGCAACAAACACAAATCATAGAAGGTGATCTGAGGGAAATTGTTGTCCTGCCTGCAACACTGACTTGTTGCTTATCGGGATGGTTTTTCGATAGCCCGTGTTTACACTGGCTTCGACGTGTCCAGCACGTTGTCCGGGATTCCGCCGGCCGGCCAGCATGGGTTGCGAAGCTCGCCGCGCATCCACTCGAAGGAGCATCGCCATGAAGAAGTCCGCTACGCTTGCTGCCCTGCTGGTCAGCGCCGCCACCGCCCTTGTTGCCGCGCCCGCCTTGGCTGGCGCCGATGCGGCGGCCCAGGCGGTTCAATCGCTGCCTGTCGCGGCGGTCGCCACGAACGGCCCGAAGACGCGCGCCGAAGTGAAGGCCGAGCTGGCCAGCGCCCGTGCTCACGGCGAACTGAGTCTGAACCCGAATTCGCCGGCGTATCCGCAGCAATACGCGATGGGCGGCTATACCGCGCCTCGCGAGCAGGCCGCGGGTTTCTTCCACGCTCGCCGCGTCGCCAACTGACGCTTCGGCGGGTCTGCGGCGACTGCGCTGCCCGCTGCTCTGTTCCCTTCCGCTCTTTCCTTGCGAGCGTCTGGCGTAGCCTCTCCGCCGGGCGGCGTACAATTTTTGTCATGCGGCGGCGCGCTTCGCGCGCGGCCGCCCCCATGGCAGAGAGGATCGCGGTGCGGCTGGCTTGCCTGCCGGCGCGGCGAAGGCGGGACGCAGGGACATGGACCAGATCGAATGCGTGGTGATCGGCGCGGGCGTGGTCGGCCTCGCCGTAGCGCGTGCGCTTGCCGCGCGCGGGCGCGAGGTGATCGTGCTCGAAGCCGCCGAGGCCATCGGCACCAGCACCAGTTCGCGCAACAGCGAGGTCATTCACGCCGGGCTTTACTATCCGCGCGGCTCGCTCAAGGCCACCTTGTGCGTGCGGGGGCGAGAAATGCTCTATGAGTACTGCGCGTCGCGCAACGTCACGCACGCGCGCTGCGGCAAATTGCTAGTCGCCACGGCCGCGAACCAGATTCCGCAACTCGAGGCGATTCGCGCGCGCGGCAAGGAAAACGGCGTGTTCGACCTCACGCGCATCAGCGGCAGCGAGGCGCTCTCGCTCGAACCGGCGCTCGAATGCGTCGCGGCCGTGTACTCGCCGCAAACCGGCATCGTCGACAGCCATCAGCTCATGCTCGCGCTGCAAGGCGACGCCGAGCGCGACGGCGCCGTGATCGCGCTGAAGTCGCCGGTCGAGTCGATCGATGCACTGGGCAGCGGCTTCACGGTGCGAACGGGCGGCGACGCGCCGATCGACATCCGTGCCACCTGCGTCGTCAATAGCGCCGGCCTGCATGCGACGAAGCTCGCCAAACGCATTCGCGGGCTCGACGCGCGCCACGTGCCGCCGTTCTATCTGGCGCGCGGCAATTACTTCAGCGTCTCGGGCCGCGTGCCGTTCTCCCGTCTCATCTACCCGATGCCCAACGACGCGGGCCTCGGCGTGCATCTCACGCTCGATCTGGGTGGCCAGGCGCGCTTCGGTCCCGACGTCGAGTGGATCGATGCGGTCGATTACGACGTCGATCCGCGCCGCGCCGATTCCTTCTACGCCCAGATCCGCACCTACTGGCCCGCGCTGCCCGACGGTGCACTGCAGCCGGCCTACGCGGGCATCCGCCCGAAGCTCTCCGGGCCGGGCGAACCCGCCGCCGACTTCATGATCCAGGGCGCGGCGTCGCACGGCGTGCGCGGCCTCGTGAACCTGTTCGGCATCGAGTCGCCGGGGCTCACGGCTTCGCTTGCGATCGCGCAGCGCGTGTGCGAGATGGCTTCGTTCGACTGATCCGTGCTTGCGCCAGTCTTGCGCCCTTGTTCCGCTGGGCGGCATCATGCCGCTCACTTATCTCCGGCATTGCAGCGCCACCTGGGCTTGCTTCGTTGTTAAGCTTCTTCGCGACGCCGCCACCAGAGCGGCTCAGAGGCATGCGTGGCACGCGCCACACAATCGCGCCGCGCGAAAACCCAGCGAACGAATCGCCACAATACTGGAGTGAGTCATATGAAATCGTCCCGCCGCAGCTTTCTGATCACGAGCATCGGCGTCGCTTCGACGCTCGCGCTTTCGCGCCAGGCCTTCGCCGACGCGCCCAAGGCTGCCGAATCCGATCCCACCGCCCAGGCGCTCGGCTACAAGCTCGACGCAACCAAGGTCGACAAGGCCAGGTTCGCGAAGTACGCCGCCGGCCAGGACTGCAGCAACTGCACGTTCTATCAGGGCAAGGCCACCGACGCGTTCGCGCCGTGCCCGATGTTCGGCGGCAAGCAGGTGGCGGGCAAGGGCTGGTGCAGCGCCTATAACAAAAAGGCGTGATGAACCGGTGCGTGCGCGCCAGTGCGTCGATCCCAAGGCGTAGGCCCCGCGCGCCTGGCTGCCCGCGCAGCCCGGTCGCAAAGGCGCAGGCGCGCTAGAGCCGCGCCTGCAGCAACGGCGGCCGCCGGTTGAACCACGGGCGCGCCGCCTCCAGTTGCGCCGCGAGGCGCAGCAGCAACGCGTCGTTGCCCTCGCGCGCGGCGAACTGAACGCCGATCGGCAGCCCACGCGCATTCCACGCGAGCGGCACCGACATCGACGGCTGGCCTGTCAGGTTGAACAGCTCCGTGCAGCCCGCCCACGCGAACGCCTTGTTCGAGGCTTCGGTCAGCAGCTTTCTCATCAGCACTTCCACGGGCATGGCCGTGACCGCGCGCATCTGGATGCGCTCGCTCTGGCTCGGCTTCAGTTCGCCGATTTTCACCGGAGGCGCCGCGAGCGTCGGGCACAGGAGCACGTCGTAGCGCTTCATCAGGTCGGCGAGCTGCGCCGTGATGCGCTGCTGCACGTCGAGCGCCGCGGGCAACTCGCGCTCGCCGAGCTTCTGGCCGATGTGCGCCATGGCCCATGTGGCGATCTCGAACTCCCGGCGGCGCGGCTTCGTGCCCGTGATGTCGTCCGCGTGCAGCACGTACTGTTCGGCCACCACCGACCACAGCATCAGGAACGCCTCGCGCGCCTGCGCGTAATCCACGGGCAGCGAATACGGCTCCACGCGATGGCCGAGCGACGTGAGCAGTTCGGCGGCATCGTCGAGCGCGCCGCGCACATCGGGCGAGAGCGTGTCCGCGAACATCGGCTCGGTCAGCAGCGCAACGGCGAGCGGCTTCGAGCCGTCGAGCGGGGTACGCGCGGCGGCGAGGAAGGTGCCGGGCGCGCCGGCCGGCAGCGCGGGGTCGCCGGCGATCAGGTCGAGCATGAGCGCGCTGTCCCGCACGCTGCGCGACACCGCGAGATCGACGCCGAGCGCGCCGGGCGGCGGCGGCACGTCGGACGCCGGCTGGAACACGCGCGACGGCTTGAAGCCGAACAGCCCGCAGCACGACGCCGGAATGCGGATCGACCCGCCGCCGTCGGACGCGTGCGCGAGCGGCACGATGCCCGCCGCGACCGAGGCGGCCGCGCCGCCGCTCGAGCCGCCGGGCGTGTGATCGAGGTTCCACGGGTTGCGGCAGGGGCCGAACAGCTCGGGTTCGGTGTAGGGCATCTGCCCGAGTTCCGAGGCGCTCGTCTTGCCGAAGATGTTCAGGCCCGCAGCGCGAAACCGCGCGACCACGGGCGCGTCGGCAGTGGGGATGTAGTGGCGGTAGTGGCGGCTGCCGAACGTCATGCGCAGCCCGGCTACTGCAGCGCCGAGGTCCTTGACGAGAAACGGCACACCCGCGAGCGGCCCGACGCTTAGCGCGTTCACGCCGTTGCCGGACGCCTCGATGCGCCGCGCGCGCTCGCGCGCCGCTTCATAGTCCTTGAGAACGATGGCGTTGATCGCGGGATTGGCGGCTTCCGCGCGGGCGATGGCGGTGTCGAGCAGCTCGCGCGCACTCACCTCGCGGCGGCGCACGAGATCGGCGAGGCCGATGGCGTCGTATTCCAGGTAGTCGGACTGCAAGGCGCGCACTCCTCGTCGGGTTGGGGCCGGGCTTGAGCGATACGGGCTACGCAAGGAGTGTAAGCGGGCGGCGCGCTGGCCGGGTTTGTCGTTGCGCGCGCATCGATGCATCAACGCGTGCGCAACGACAGATAGGCGGCGGCGGGGCATCGACGCAGCAAGCGCCGCCGCCCGTCGGACCCGGGTATTACAGATGCCCGGCGAGGAAGCTCAGCGTGCGGCCGTGCGCGAGCGCCGAAGCGTGCTGGTTGTACGAGGCGCGTACCGGGCAGTTGAAGCCGTGATCGGCGTTCGGGTACAGGTGGAACTCGGCGTTCGGGCGGCCCGCGAAGCGCTCTTTCACCTGGCCCACCGCCGTCAGCGGAATGCCGTGATCGAGTTCGGCGTAGTGGAACAGAATCGGCCTGGTGACCTTGTCGGCGAGATCGAGCTGATTCTGGATGCCGCCGCCGTAGTAGGACACGGCTGCATCCACCGAGCCGCCGGCGGCCGCAAGGTAGGCAAGGCGGCCGCCGAAGCAATAGCCGATCGCCGCGACCTTGCCCGTGCACTCGGGCAGCGCGCGCAGCGCGGCCGCCGTCGCGGCGATGTCCTCGACCACGAGGTCGACGTCCGTTTTCTGCATCAGCGCGATGCCGCGGTCGCGGTCCGCGCCCACGTAGTCGAGCTCGACGCGCGGAGCCGCGCGCCAGAACACGTCGGGGGCGATGGCCACGTAGCCGTCGAGCGCGTATTGCTCGACGATGTCGCGGATGTGCCCGTTCACGCCGAAGATCTCCTGCAGGATGACGATGCCGGGACCCTTGCCGCCCTTGGGCAGCGCGAGGTAAGCGCCGAAGCTGTCATTGCCGGCGGGAATGTCGATCCATCTGCTCGAAACGCTCATGTTGTTTCTCCGTCTTCATCAATGAGTCATGCGACGCACGGCAGCGCGCTGGCAGGCGGCTCGCACACTGCCCGCGGCGCGTCGCGAAATCGGGGAGCCAGTTTGCCATAGGCCCTTGAACCTCTGCAGCGCACGCCACGGAAAACCCGTTCTCGCAAGCGGATCGTAATGATCTCGATTATTCATTTTTCGGGCACGAGGCCTTTGGCTAGAGTCGGTAGCGGTTTGCATCGTCATCGCTCATTCAGCCATACAAGGATTGCCTCATGCGTTCTGCTCCCGCGTTGCGCCCGTCGCCCGACCTTTCCACCCCGTTCAGCCGCCGCTTCGGTTTGCGCCTGCCGCTCGTGCAGGGGCCGATGGCCGGCGGCCCGACCACGCCCGCGCTCGTCGCGGCGGTGTCGAATGCGGGCGGTCTCGGTTTTCTCGCCGGGGCGGCGCTCGCGCCCGAAAAGATCGCAAGCGAAGTTGCCGCGATTCGCGCGCTCACCGACAAGCCGTTCGGCGTGAATCTCTTCGTGCTCGACCCCGCGCAACCCGACGACGCCACCGTGCGGCGCGCGCTCGAAGCGATCGATCCGGTGGCGGCGCAGTTCGGCCTGCCGCCCGGTCAGGCGCTCGCACGTTACGCGCCCGACCTGCGCGCGCAACTCGACACCGTGATCGAGCTGCGCGTGCCGGTGGTGAGCTTCACGTTCGGCCTCTTGCCCAAGGCCGATGTCGCCCGCCTGCACGCGGCAGGCAGCTTCGTGATGGGCACGGCGACGCACGTGGCCGAAGCCGTGGCGTGGCGCGACGCGGGCGCGGATGCGATCGTCGCGCAAGGCGCCGAAGCGGGCGGCCACCGCGGCACGTTCATCGGCGAGGCGCCGCACGCGCTCGTCGGCACGATGGCGCTGGTGCCGCAACTCGTCGATGCAGTCGGTGCGCCCGGTGTGCCCGGTGTGCCCGGTGTGCCAGGCGCAAGCGGCCTGCCGGTGCTGGCGGCGGGCGGCATCATGGACGGGCGCGGCATCGCCGCGGCGCTCGCGCTGGGCGCGCAAGGCGTCCAGATGGGCACTGCGTTTTTAGGCTGCGCAGAAAGTGCGATTCCCGCCGACTGGAAGGCGCGGCTGCGTGCGTCGACGGATACCGCTACCTCGGTCACGCGCGCGATCACCGGGCGCCACGCACGCGGCATTCGCAATCCGCTCATGCAGCAACTCGAGGCGCGGCCCGAAGCGGTTGCGCCGTACCCCGTGCAGAACGCGCTCACGCAGCCGCTGCGCCAGCGCGCGGCGCGCGAGAACGACGGCGATTATCTTTCGCTGTGGTCGGGGCAGGGCGCCCCGCTTTCGCGCACGCGCGAGGCGGGTCTCGGCGCAGGGCAAATCGTAGAAGCGCTCGATGCCGAATGGCGCGCGCTTCTCAGCAAACTACCCGGCAACTTCAGCGGCAACTTCAGCGGCAACTTCAGTCACGAGTCGTGAGGCACGTGGCCGCACGAGACGCGCGTTGGCAGCGCATCGGCAACCGAAATTAATCGAATGCTTACTTGAACCGGCGCGCGCAAAAAAGCGCGTGCCCGACTGCCGCGGGACTCGCAAACGTTGTCGCAAATGCGCGGGACTTTCCTATGGTCGCAACGCGCCCTGGTGGATTCCCGCAATGCATGCGCCAACACCCCAATAACTCCCGTCAATTAATCTCAAAAACGATTCGCGCGGCGGCCGCTCAGGGAATCTCCCAAGAACGGGATCCAAAGTCCGGATGTCCTATTACACAAGGCTTTCGATCGCTTGATAGGGTTTTCGAACCGTTCTTGCAGCACGCATATTGGTACTCGCACCAATATCTGAAAAAAATCCCCCAAATTAATTTGATCACCTACACTTGCGCGCAAGTATGGATGGGCGGCCCGCCATGAACGGGTCATTCGCCATGCTGGCCAGGTGCATCAAGGATGCATCCTGCGTGGTCGTCCGCACGGGGAGCGACACGTTCGGGGCGCGGGAGCACTGGGCGATTACGTAGATTTTGGGTTCGAAACTGGAGACTTACATGACTATCAAGCTTCACAAGCTGTTGCCGATCAGCGCTGCGGCCATGATGTTCGCGTCGTTCGCAACGGCAGCGAGCGCAGACGTTACGGTCAAGATTGGCCACGTCGCGCCGCTTACGGGTGGGATTGCGCACCTCGGTAAAGACAACGAAAACGGCGCACGTCTCGCAGTCGAAGAGATCAACGCAAAGGGCCTCGTCATCGGCGGCCAGAAGGTCACGCTCGTGCTCGACGCGCAAGACGACGCAGCTGACCCCCGCACGGCCACCCAGGTCGCGCAGAAGCTCGTCGACGACAAGGTCGTTGCCGTCGTCGGCCACCTGAACTCGGGCACGTCGATCCCGGCATCGAAGATCTACAGCGATGCCGGCATCGTGCAGATCTCGCCGTCGGCCACGAACCCGGCCTACACGCAACAAGGCTTCAAGACGACCTACCGTGTCGTGGCGACCGACGCCCAGCAAGGCCCGGCGCTCGCGAACTACGCGGCGAAGGCCCTGAAGGTCAAGACCGTTGCCGTGGTCGACGACTCGACGGCTTATGGCCAGGGTCTCGCGAACGAATTCGAGAAGACCGCCAAGTCGCTCGGCATGAACGTGCTGTCGCATGACGCGACGAACGACAAGGCCGTGGACTTCCGCGCCATTCTGACGAAGATCAAGGGCGAAAACCCCGACGCGATCATGTACGGCGGCATGGACGCCACCGGCGGCCCGTTCGCCAAGCAAGCCAAGCAGCTTGGCCTGCGCGCGAAGGTGCTCGCGGGCGACGGCGTCTGTACCGACAAGCTGGCCGACCTGGCCGGCGACGCGACCGACAACATCGTGTGTTCGGAAGCGGGCATGGCGCTCGAAAAGATGCCGGGCGGCAAGGAATTCGAAGCCAAGTTCGAGAAGCGCTTCGGCCAGCCGATCCAGATCTACGCACCGTTCACGTATGACGCCGTGTACATCATCGTCGACGCCATGAAGCGTGCGAACTCGACGGATCCGGCAAAGATCCTCGCCGAAATGCCGAGCACGGACTACAAGGGCGTGATTGGCGAGACGACCTTCGATTCGAAGGGCGACCTCAAGCACGGCGTGATCTCGCTGTACAACTACAAGTCGGGCAAGAAGTCGCTGCTCGACGTCGTGAAGATGTAAATCGCGTTTAGCGATTTCGCTCACGCGACTGGAAAGGCCCGCGGGTTTTCGGACTCGCGGGCTTTTTTTGTTTCGGTTTCGCGCGACGCGGCAAGCGATGCGCTGTCAGATTCCCAGCCGCCGCAACACCTTCGGCCCCGCGAATGCCACGAGCGCCGCGCACAACGCCACGACGGCCAGCCCGACCGTGAGGTTGGTCACCTGGGTAATCCCGCCGATCATCACCGGCCCGAACAGCAAGCCGAAATACGCGATGCCCGCCACATGCGCGAGCCCTTCGGCCGCGTGAATGCCCTTCACGCGCGCGGCGGCCGCGAACAGCACCGGCATCATGTTGGCGAGGCCCAGGCCCATCAGCGTGAAACCCGTGAGCGCGGTGAACGGGAACGGCAGCAGCAGCGCGCCGATCATGCCCGCGCACGCGAGCGAGGCGCTCGCCATCACGAGCTGCGGCGCGCCGAAGCGCGCGCGCACGGCGTCGCCGGCGAAGCGCGCCGCGGCCATGCCGCCCGAGAACGCCGCGTAGGCCGCGCTGGCGAGCGCGGGCGTGGAGAGCACCACGTCGCGCATATAGACCGTGGCCCAGTCGTACATCGCGCCTTCGGCGATCAGGGCGATCAGCGCGATGGCGCCGAGCGCCCAGAGCGCGGGCGTGCGCCAGCGGTTGCCGGTTTTCGCGTGCTCGCCGTGGGTGGCGTGCGGCACGTGCGGCAGGACGGCCGGACACGAGATGAAGAGCACGAGCGCCGCCAGCGCCGATGCGAGAAAGAGATGCAGCGCCGGCGCCATGCCGCGCGCGAGCAGCGCGCCGCCAATCGCCGCGCCGGCCATGCCGCCCAGGCTGAACATGCCGTGCAGCCCCGACATGATCGGCCTGGCGACGGCTTCTTCCACGGCGCTCGCTTCGGCGTTCATGGCGACGTCGAGCGTGGCCATGCCCACGCCGAAAAAGGCGAGCACGACGATCAGCATCCAGTAATACGGCACGACCAGGATCAGCGCGCCGCACACGGACATCGTCAGGCCGCCGGTGAGGCAGGCGCGGCGCGAGCCCGCCCGCGCGATCCAGCCGCCGATGGTCGTCATCGCGGCGATCGAGCCGCCCGCGACCGCGAAGAGCGCGTAGGAGAGCAGCGCCGGGCTCAGATGGAACTTGTCGCGCACGGTGGGCACGTGCACGCCCCACGACGCGTACATCATGCCGGCGATGAAAAAGAGCGCCATGGTCGCGATGCGCGCGCGCTGACGCGTGGCGGCGGGCAGCGCGCGATGGTGGGCGGCGGGGCTCGCAACGGCGAGGGGGGGATCGGACGGTCGGTCGGACACGGGAATTCCGGCTAGAAGAGAGAAGGTGGGCCAGGAAGGCGCCTGAAAGCAAACGATGATTCTAACGAAGCTGCGATTGGCCTGTCGGAGCGCGCTTGCCGAGCCGGCTGCTCTGTTTGCCGAGCCAACTGCTCTACTATTGGGGCATCCATCGCTCGAGGACGCCCCCTTGAAGATTCCCGCTCACGCGCCGCTGCATCTGCTGCACCAGGCGCCCACCGCCACGCTCGCCACGCACTCGCGCGAGCCGCGCGGCTTCCCGTATCCCACGCTGCTGCCGTTCGCGCCCGACGCCAGGCACCGTCCGGTGATCCTGGTGAGCCGCCTCGCCGAGCACACGCGCAATCTGCTCGACGACCCGCGCGCGGGCTTTCTCGTCGCGCACGCCAGCGACGCCGACGTGCTGAACGCGCCGCGGGCCACGCTGCTCGGCCGCTTCGAGCCGGTCGAGGCGGCTGCCCACGAGGCGAACGATGCGCTGGCGCGGCGCTACGTGCGCTATCACCCGGACGCCGAGCGCTATCTCGCACTCGGCGACTTCACCTTCTGGGTCATGCACGTCGAGCGGCTGCGCTATATCGGCGGCTTTGGCGCGATGGGCTGGATGGACGGCGCCGACCTCGACACGCTGGCGCCGCTCGCTCCCGCCGAAGAAGCCACGCTGATCCGCTTTTTCGAAGCGCACCCCGCGCGGCGTGCCGGACTGGCGCTCGCAGGCGTGGATCGCTACGGCGCCGATCTCGCGATCGACGGCGCCCGCACGCGCTTCGTTTTCGATGCGCCACAGCTCGATCTGCAATCCTTGCATGCGGTGCTAGCAGACTGCATCGAGCGCCATACGCAATGACGGTTTTTTCCGCCCATGCGGGTGTTATCCGCCGTCCTGTATAGCGTGTAGCCTTATGCTGCTTTGCAACAACCTGTTTCTGTCCCCATTGGTTGACTCAAAGTTGTCATGCGATGAAATGTTTGACCTATTTCAACGTATTTAATTTTCATCCGCTGCTAATTATGAGATGTGGATTTATCTGGCAAAAGCGGGATTTAGTAAAAATGGGATTTGCACGGAATGACAGGGCGTTAGCGCCTTGCGTGACGGTGATGGATTGAAATCTGGCTTTAATTATTTTTATTGCTTACATGCATCCCGGCATTCAATTTTGTGTTAATCTCGCCACCGATTTCCGAGGCATGCATCTATCAATCGGCATACTGGCGCGAGATCAGTAGCCATTAAAGATCAAACCACAAGGGCACCTATGTCTTCCTACAAGGAACTTCTCGCTCAGCGAGAAAAGCTGGAAAAGCAGATTGAAGAGGCGAAGGCTCGCGAATATGCCGAAGTCCTCGACGAAATCAAGCAAAAGATGGCCGACTACGGCATTACCCTGGCAGAACTCGGCGGCGGCCGCGCCGGCGGCAAAGCCGCGAAGGCGGCCAGCCGTTCGCGTGCGAGCGTCGCGCCGAAATACCGCGATCCCGACAGCGGCAGCACGTGGTCGGGCCGCGGCAAGCCGCCGCGCTGGATCGCCGGTCAAGACCGCGATCGTTTTCTGATCCAGAAGTAAATCAGCCTGTCAGTGGCGCGTTTGAACGCGCTGCGCATGAGTGAAAGCAGGAACGGAGTCAGGTCAGGCATCTCCTGATTCCCGAAAACAAGAAGCCGCGCAGTCTGGGGACGCGCGGCTTTTTGATTTTCTGCGCCGCGTCAGGTTGCGACCGGCGGTATCGCCGGCTTGAATGAGAATGCTTCCCGCTATTGTAGGCATATGATTTAAAAGAGATTTTTAGGGATATCCATAAAATCGACGCAGCTGGCCGTTACAATCGCGGTTATTCCCTAATTTGCTCTCCCGCCGCACATGACTTCTTCCGCCGCCCCACCGCTGTCAGATAAACATGAGGTCGCGCGCCGCACGACGTGGGTCAGCGTTGCCGTCAATAGCGTGCTGGTAGTGCTGCAAATCGTCGTCGGCGTGTTTGCGCATTCGCAGGCTTTGATCGCCGACGGCGTTCATTCACTGGCCGATATCGTTTCGGACTTCGTCGTGCTGCTGGCCAACCGGCACAGCGGCGCCAAGCCGGACGCCGATCACAATTACGGCCACAGCCGTTATGAGACGGTCGCGTCGTTATTCCTTGGCGCATTGCTGATTGCAGTGGGCGTCGGCATGCTGGTGCGCGCCGGCACGCGCATCATGAATCTCGGCGATATTCCGGCGCTGCACGTGAGCGCGCTGGTCGTGGCGCTCCTCGTGCTGGTTTCCAAGGAAGGGCTCTTTCGCTACATGCTGCGCGAGGCGCAGCGCGTGCGCTCGGCCATGCTGATCGCCAATGCGTGGCATGCGCGCTCGGACGCGGCGTCGTCGCTCGTCGTGGCGATCGGCATCGTGGGCAGCCTCGCGGGCGTGCGGCTGCTCGATCCGATCGCCGCGGCCATCGTCGGCTTCATGGTCGCGCGCATGGGCTGGGTATTCGGCTGGGACGCGCTGCAGGACCTCTCCGACCGCGCGCTCGACGAAGCCGCCGCCGCGGACCTGCGCGCGCTGCTGATGGGCACCCCGGGCGTGCTCGACGTGCACGAGATGCGCACGCGCAAGACCGGCGACCTCGCGCTCGTGGACGCGCACATCCTCGTCGATCCGCTGATTTCGGTTTCGGAAGGGCACTACATCGCGGAGACAGCGCGCGCGCGCCTGCTCACCGATGCCCGCGTGCTCGACGCGCTGATTCACGTCGACCCCGAAGACGACATGCACGTGCGGTCCGTGGCCAACCTGCCTGCGCGCGACGATGTCGCAGCCCGCCTGCGAAGCGCGCTGGCGGAGCATGACGTGCATGTGGAAGCCGTCACGCTGCACTACTTGAGCACGGGTCTGGAAATTCAGGTGGTGCTGGCCGCGGCAGACGATGCGCGCCGCGCGGCTGGCGTGGATCTGGAGGCGCTGCGTGCGCGCCTCGGCGCGAGCAAGCTCGAGGTCGTGCAGCCGCTCGATGCGCATGGCGCGCAGGCCGCGCACGGCAAACCGCGCGAGACGCATTGAAGCGCGCGAAAAATGCGGGCGGCGCGACAGGGAAGCCGTCGCGCCTTCGCGCATTCACAGCGGCAATTGCGTATCGAACTTGATCTCCCGCAATACGACGCTCGTGCGCACCTGCGCCACGGCGGGAATGCGGAAGATGCGCTCGTGCAGGAAGGCGTCGTAGGCCTTGATGTCGGGCGCGACGATCTTGAGGATGTAGTCCGATTCGCCCGTGGTGCTGTAACACTCGGTGACTTCGGGGCAGGTGGCGATCTCGCGCTCGAAGGCTTCGACACCGCCTTCGGTGTGGCGCGTGAGATGGATGTGCGCGAGTGCGCACACGTGCAGGCCCAGCTTTTCGCGATCGAGCAGCGCCGTGTAGCGCTGGATCACGCCCGACTGTTCCATGTCCTTGATACGACGCCAGCAGGGCGTGCTGGAAAGCCCCACCTGGTCGGAGATTTCCTGCACCGAACGGCGCGCGTCGAGCTGCAGCAGGCGCAGGATCTTCTGAGAGAACGTATCGAGTGTCAACTGCGCCTCCATTGCGTCGCTGTATTCCTGAATGTTAGAGGCCAGGAGAACAGAACGCAATGCGAAGCGCAGATGATGAGGGAGATTACCTAATTTGCCGGAGTGCTCGCGGCGTTTTGCCCTGAGTCGTCCCCATCAGCGGCGAGCGCGGCTTGCTGCGCCCGCAGGTCGGCGAGCATGTTGCAGAAGAGGGCGCCTTGTTCGATCGCGTCGTCGAGCGCGACATGCGTGTGCGGATGGTCGTCGAACCAGTGCTTCGGAAAGCGCGGCTTGATGCACTTGCGGTACGGCAGGCCCGTCATCGCGAAGGCGAGCGTCTTGATGTCGAGCGCCGACCACGAGAACGGGCAACGCCCGGCGAAGCGCATCATGTACCAGAACATGAAGGTGAAATCGAAGCCCGCCGGCATCGCCACGAACACGGGCTTGCCGGGCAGCGCCTCCACCCATTCGACATAGGCGACGAGCGCCGCCGCCGGGTCTTGCAGGTCCTGGCGGCAGGCGGCCCAGGCTTCGGGCTGCGTTTCCCACCAGGCGGCCTGCACCGGATGCGGCGCCGCGCCTTCGAGCATCTCGAGATTGGCCGAGAACGTGGCGATCAGACGCTTGTCGGCGGTGTACGCCGCCGAAGCGAAACTCAACATCGAATGCGGGCCGGGAATGGGACCATCCGCCTCGACGTCGGTGCTGACGTAAATCTCTTCAATAGCGGCTTGATTCATCGTACTTTTCACTCTCATCCGGGTACGCCATCTGCGACGTAGGGGTTGGAGCGGCGCTCCTCGCCGAAAGTCGAAACCGGGCCATGGCCCGGCACGAACGTGACGTCGTCGCCGAGCGGCCAGAGCTTTTCGCGGATCGAACGGATCAGGTCCGCATGATTGCCGCGCGGAAAGTCCGTGCGCCCGATCGAACCCGCGAACAGCACGTCGCCGACCGTGGCGAGCCGGTGCTTGCGGCTGAAGAAGATCACGTGACCGGGCGTGTGCCCGGGGCAGTGGTAGACCTCGAGTTCCTCGCTGCCGAAGCGCACCGTGTCGCCGTCGTGAAGCCAGCGCGTGGGCTCGAACGCCTCGGCGTGACCGAAGCCGAAGCGCACGCTCTGCTGCGGCAACTGGTCGATCCAGAAGCGCTCGTCTTCCTGCGGGCCTTCGATCGGCACGCCGAACTTCGTGGCGAGCGCCTTCGCGCCGGCGCAGTGGTCGAGGTGGCCATGGGTGAGCAGCACCTTTTCCAGCTGCACGCCCTGACGCTCGATCTCGGCTTCGATGCGTTCGAGGTCGCCGCCCGGATCGACAACGGCGGCGCGGTTCGTCGTTTCGTCGACGAGCAGCGAGCAGTTTTGCTGGAACGGCGTGACGGGAATCAGCGTGACTTTCATGCGGGAATCGTGGGCGGGTTGGTGCGGTTCGGTCTCGCGGGGCGGGCGCAGCCACGCTTCGAAAGCGATCGATGCGCGCCGGCAGGCCCCAGCCAAAGGATCGATTGTACCGGGGTGCAGGAAGCGCCGCCGACGCGGCTCGCGGTGGCCGGAACCCCTTGTCTGACAAGGGATGCGGCGGCGCAAGACGAACGGCTTTGTTACATCAATAGTGAAAAATCATGGAGATTTGTGGGGCACCGGCGTGACAGGAATAACTTTTGGGTATAATGCGACCCATCACGCACGAAATTCGTGCTCTCAAAGGGCGGTGTGACCTTCGCAAAAAAAGAGGTCGCATACATCGCCGTCAAGCAGTGCTGTCGTTCGAGGCGGGCCGAAAGAGGCTGCCTTACAAGATAGCAAATCAGGTGTCGATCCGTTCGACGCCGCACGTCTTGCCCAGCCAGGTGCCACGCGCCTGCAACGGCCTACATGCCGTGACGCTGGGTGGGGCCTACGCCGCCGTTCCTGTGCGCCGGGAGTTTCCGGTGCGCCTGAACGAGCTTCATCGTTCGATGGCGGCATGTGGGGTCTGGTCAGGCTGCCGGGGACAGGTTGCGCCAGACGTGAAAGATAACTAGCGGTTAGCGGCTTATTGGGGCTGCATCCGGGCATTGGCACGCGTTCGCCTTTTTCATTCCAGGCGAGCGATGGCGAAGCTTTGCCCGCGACCGCCGAAGCCTTCCGACAACGCGCACACATGGCGCGGGACGGGCTTCGAAAACGTGATGGCAATGTTATGAACCTTAGACTGACTCGACGACGACTCGGGAGTCTCGCAGCCGTGTCCATTCTGGCCGGTTGCGCCATGCCGCCTGGCCCGCAGGACCAGGCGTCCAGCGACGCCCTTCGCACGAAGGACGCCGCATTCATCGCGCCGCAGGGCTACGGCTCCGCGCTCGCTGCGCTGCCCGCATCGGGCACCGCGAAGGACAACTCGCTCGCGAACGCCGAGGCGATCGACGAGGACAGCCCCGACGTCCATTCGTTCCACCAGACCGGCCGCGCCTCGTGGTACGGCCGCGCGTTCCACGGCCGCCGCACCGCAAGCGGCGAGCGCTTCAACATGAAGGCGCTCACGGCTGCGCACCGCACGCTGCCGCTCGGCTCGTATGTGCGCGTGAGCGTGCCCGGCACGTCGAAGTGGGTGGTGGTGAAGATCAACGACCGCGGCCCGTACGCACGTGGCCGGGTACTCGACCTCTCGTATGCCGCAGCCAAGCTCCTTGGCGTGCAGCACGCCGGTACGGCGAAGGTCGACATCGAAGGCCTCACGCGCCAGGAAGCGAAGGCCGCACAAGCCGAAATGGTTGCCGCGAACTCGAACGTCGATCACTAAGCGCATTCGTTTGGGCGTGGCGCTGAGTGCGCCGCGACGCGCCCGAAGCTGAACCGCTTGTTGCACGTTCGATACCGCTGAATGCATACGCGAAGGGCCGCCTTGTTAGGCGGCCCTTCGGTTTTTACGGCTCGTGCTTTTGACGGCTTCGGCCGGCGGCTCAGTCGTGCTCTTCTTCCTCGCCTTCGCCCTTCAGTTCCAGCGCCCGCGCGTAAAGCGCATTGCGCGACGCGCCCGTGAGCGCCGCCGCGATCTTCGCCGCGCCCTTGACCGGCACTTCCTGAAGCAGCACGCGCAGGAGCGCGTCGTGATCGGCCTCGCCCTCTGCCTGCCCGCTCGCGCCTTCCACCACCAGTACGAACTCGCCGCGCTGACGGTTCGCATCCGCAGCGAGCCACGCTGGCGCTTCGGCCAGGGTGCCGCTCCAGAGCGACTCGTGTAGCTTCGTCAATTCGCGGGCGATGAGGATGCGGCGCGCGGGGCCGAACGCATCGGCGAGCGACTGCACGGTTTCGACGATGCGATGCGGGGCTTCGTAAAACACCATCGCGTGCGTATGCGCGGCGAGCGGCTGCAATGCGGCCGCGCGTTGCCTGGCCTTGGGCGGCAGAAAACCGAGGAACGTGAAAGTCGAGACCCAGTCGCCGGCAGCGGAAAGCGCCGTGGCGAGTGCGCTCGCGCCAGGCAGCGGCACGACGTTGAGGCCGGCGGCGCGCACGGCATCCACGAGCTTGGCGCCCGGGTCGGAAATGCCTGGCGTGCCCGCGTCGGACACGCAGGCCACGCGCTCGCCCGCGCGCAGAAACTCGATCACGCGTTGCGCCGCCTCGCGCTCGTTGTGCTCGTGCACGGCGACGAGCGGCTTCGAAATACCGTAGCGCGCGAGGAGCTGGCCGGTGTTGCGCGTGTCCTCAGCGGCGATGCGATCGACGAGACCGAGCAGGTGCAGCGCGCGCAAGGTGATGTCGGCGGCATTGCCGATGGGCGTGGCCACGACGTACAGCGTGGCGGCCGGATACTGCTGGGTCTGTGCGAGTTCGAAGGGGGACGAGAGGGACGTCATGACACGCAACGCGCGAATGCAGGAAAAGAGGCCGACATTGTGCCACGCGCCCGCGAGCGCACCCGAGGGAAGCGGCGCGAACGAATGTGCACGCGTAGACAACTTTTATGCGCGAGCGCAGTCGAATGCCCAACGCCGCGCGACAGGCGCGCGTTTCGAAGCGCATGCACTGGCGTTTTTGCGGCGCGAGCGCCTGGAGCTGGTCGCGCGCAACGTGAGTTGCCGCGGCGGCGAAATCGATCTCGTGATGCGCGAGCGCGACGGCACGCTGGTGTTCGTGGAAGTGCGCGCACGGGCGCGTCCGGAGTTCGGTGGCGCGGCGGCCAGCGTGGGGTGGCGCAAACAGCAGCGCGTGTTGCGCGCGGCGCGGTACTTTCTCGCGACGTGGCGCGTCGGCGGTGCGAACGGCGGTGCGAACGGCGAAGCTCACACGCCAGCGCGCACGCCGCCCGCGTGCCGCTTCGACGTGATCGCGTTCGAGAGCGGCCGGCTCGTGTGGCTGCGCGACGCGTTTCGACCGGAAGCCCACCAGAGCTAAAACAGAGGCTCATAAAAAGAAGGGTGAAAATGAAGGCCCTCGAGTGCGCTAAACTTGCGGCACGCCGCATTACGCGGAAAATTTGCGATACCCGCAGTACAGATTAGAGAGTCGATGTCCGTCGAACGCATTCAACAGCACTTCCGCGATAGCGCAGCCATCACGCTCGCGGCCATGGAAACCTTGGCGGTCCCGATTGCCGCCGCGGTCGATACGATGTTCGCCGCGCTGGCGAACAGCAACAAGATTCTCGCGTGCGGTAACGGCGGATCCGCCGCCACCGCCCAGCAACTCGCTGCCGAACTGATCGGCCGGTTCGAGCGCGAACGCCCGGGCCTGCCCGCGCTCGCGCTGACCACCGACGCCTCGGTGCTCACCGCCGTTGCCAACGACTACGCGTACGAGCAGGTATTCGCGAAGCAGGTGCGCGCGCTCGGCCAGCCCGGCGACGTGCTGCTTGCCATCACGACCTCGGGCAACTCCGTGAACGTGCTGGCCGCCATCCAGGAAGCGCACGAACGCGAAATGGTCGTGATCGCGCTGACCGGCAGGGGCGGCGGCGACGTGAACAGCGTGCTCGCCGATACCGACATCCAGCTGTGCGTGCCGAGCGAGCGGACGGCGCGTATTCAGGAAGTGCATCAGTTAATTATTCACTGCCTGTGCGACGGCATCGACGCGATGCTGCTGGGCGAAGACTGACACCGTAAGACGAAGAGAGGGGAAGTTGATGAGCAGATACGGCATGACGCGCGCGCTGGCACGGACCACGCTGACGATCGGCTTCGCAGCCTCGCTCTGCGCAAGCTTGCAGGGCTGCTTCCTGGCGCTGGCGGGCGCGGCGGGCGGCACGGCGCTGGTGGCAACCGACCGCCGCACGGTGGGATCGCAAACCGAAGACCGCGAGATCCAGGTGAAGGCGCTGGCCGATCTCGGCAAGCAACTGCCCGATACGGCGCACGTGAACGTGGCGGTGTTCAACCAGCGCGTGCTGATCACGGGTGAAGTGCCCGACGACGCCTCGAAGCAGAAGGCCGAGAGCATCGTGCGAGGCGTGACGAACGTGGCTTCGATCGTCAACGAACTGGCGGTGCAGCCGGCCAGCTCGTTCTCCTCGCGCGCGAACGACTCGTACCTCGAAGGACGCGTGAAGGCGGAGCTGATTGCCTATAAGGACATCTCCGCGAACAACTTCAAGGTGGTGAGCGAGCGCGGCACGATCTATCTGATGGGCCTGGTTACGCCGGAGGAAGGCAATATCGCCGCCAACGCGACGGCCGGGGTGATGGGCGTGGCGCAGGTGGTGAAGTGCTATCAGTACATCGATGCGCAGCAGGCGGCGGTGGCGACGGCTGCTGCGGCGCCCAGTGCGCCGGCGGCGCCTGCTGCCGAAGCGCCGATGGTGGGGGCGGTGCCGGACTCGGGCGTGACTTCGCAGCCTATTGATCACCAACCGCCCGCGCCGGTGACGAATTCGTCGGCGACAAGGCCGGGGAATTCGGGGGCTTTGTGATGCGGCGGTTTATGGGTGGGGTTGTGGCTGCTGGGGCGCTTGTTGGGTTCGCTTTGCCGGCTTTTGCGGCTGTGCCGGATGGGTTGAGGGTGGCTCAGGCGAATGCCTGCATGGGGTGCCATGCGGTGGATCGCAAGCTTGTGGGGCCATCGTTCAAGGATGTCGCTGCGAAGTACAAGGGCGATGGTGCTGCCGAGGCCAGGCTGGAGAAGAAGGTGCGCGACGGCGGGGCTGGGGTTTGGGGGGCGATTCCCATGCCCTCTCACCCCGCGATGAGCGCCGCCGATATTCATTCCGTGGTGGGCTGGGTGCTGGCTGGAGCGCCTTCGAAGTAGTTTTGCTTGGGGTCAAATTTGACACTTGGCAAAATGGATTTCGTGTGTGTAGAATCGGTGATTCGTTGGGGCGGTAGCTCAGCTGGGAGAGCGTCGCGTTCGCAATGCGAAGGTCGGGAGTTCGATCCTCCTCCGCTCCACCATCAGACATTCCAGGCAGTTCCAAAGAAGTCCGCAAACCCCGCGTCCTATAAGGCTCGCGGGGGTAGAGATGATCAGCCTGACCGAAATGGCCCGATTGGCTTATGCTGAGCGGGCCATTTCCTCTTTTGGGAGATCGTCATCGGCGTCGCCACGTTGATCGGAATCGATCTGGGCAAGCTCTTCCCACATGCGCAGGGCGGCCACGGGCATGATGTGTGGCGCAAGAGATTCACGCGTGCTCAACTACCGACATCGCTTGCAAGCTACGCAGCGCGCACTCTTTCGCAAGCTCCAGATATTCGGCATCGGGTGCTGCCGACCGTGCCGCAGTTCGCACGCCCCTTCGTGAAAGGAAGCAAGAGCGATTTCGATGATGCCGACGCAATCTAAGAAGCGGCGTTGGGACCGTCCATGCGCTTCGTCGCAGTCAAGACGCCCGACCAGCGGACGCTGCTTGCACTGTATTGCGCGCGCCAGGCACCGGTGACCGGGGCGTACGGCCACGACCAACCAGATCCACGGCTTCTGCTCGAATTCGGCGTTAGCTTGCCATCCATCCGGCTGCTAGCCTTGCCGGATGATCCAACCAAGGCGTTACTACCGCGGCTCGTTTGAATCTTGCTGCGGCTACATCGGCGCTACGGCCAGCTTACCGAGGAGATTGCGCAGCTTCGAAGGCGAACTCAAGCGCTAGCCTGCTGAAGACGAGGCGGCCCAGGGGCTACTGTATTGACCCGGCTAGAATTTGGTGAGGAGGCCCAATCCTTAGACATCGTGGCCCCGAATGCACTTGTAAACGCGCTTGCGAGCTGGCGCGAGCATGAGGAGGCCGCGTCAGGGAGCGAGCAATCGGTGAGCGGCCTCGCGCGCCCCTCCGATGTCATTCTTTCAAATCTGCCCATTCCGAGAGTTGCTTAAAGAGTTTAGTTTCCCCATTTCCGGCTGCCGGGAAGTTGGAAAAGCTGAGCTCTATGCCAGACTCGACGAAGTTTTTGTGGATTTTGCGCATGTATGATGTAAAAAAATCCTCGGAAAGGTCTTTCTTTTCTTCCCCTATCCGAAAAAAAATCGGTAAGAGCCGCATGAGCGCGCCGAATCCGATGGTTTTGGAAAGCGGGGATTGGTAATCGTTCCATTCAGATTTAAAAACGGACGAAACCGCATTGAAATAGTTTGTCATGATGCGCATGATGATCGCATCTTCTTCATCTATCCAAAGCTTCCGAAAAACGAGGGCGCCATGCGCTTTTTCATCGTATTGAGGGGTCTGTCCTCGCTTGACTGCATCCCGATCCATTGCAGCATCCATTGTAATGAGATTGAGGAGGCGCTCTACAACGGTCCCTTGACTCAGATTTGCCTTGTATAAAAATTGATCACCAACCTTTGGATTGGTTCCGAGGAGTTTGATTCGCCTATAAAATGGAGAATTCTCATCTGAGTTCATGCCTTTTGCTACCAAGTGGGCGCTGCGCTGCGGGCTTCGAGTCTCGGCAATATCGAATAAATCGTATACTAGTGATTTGCTCACCTTGGTTTGCGTGGAGTTTATTGTGGAAAATAAATATGCTTTCTCTTCTTCCTCCAGGCCGATGAATATAGTTACGATTAAGTCGAATTTTTTGCTGTTCTCGTCATTAAAACCTTTCAGGCGATGTTGTCCGTCGATAACCGAAAAAGAATCTTTACTGTCAAGAATCTGAAATTTGTACAGTCCTCGGTCTCTGCCGTCAGTGGATATTGGAGTTGGTCCATCAAGCAGTGATTTTTTGGCCAAACTCAGTATTATTGAATTGGGAAAGCTCGCATCGACGGTCGCAAGATAATCTCGAATCTCGCTTACACGCCGTTCACTCAGGGCGCGTTGAATTCCCTCGTTCGTTTCGTCTTTGGCGTCGACGACCTTCCGAGGCTCCGGTGCGGCTGTTCTTCGGACAACTTCCGCGGGTAGAACGCAGACAAAGAACTCTCCAATCGGCTGAGTGACCTTTGTTGCATAAAATTCTATCGTTTTCATATTAATACCGCATGCCGTTATGGATGGTTACGTCCGCAGATATTTTTTGGATAGTTGTGGTCATGTTTTTTTCCTGTTCTGCGTAGTCCTCGGTCTTTTGTAGTGATTTAACCGTTTCAGATATTACAGAGACAACGAGTGCGTCCCGCCCTTTGAGTTGAACAAGATGCGAGAGAAAGCCGATTATTACAGAACTCAGAAGTAATCCCAAGCTAACCCAAAGGGCAATATGGTTGTCAATCTTTTTATCCTGAAGAAGTTCGCTGGGAGTTTTTACGAAGGCAAGGAGCGCGCCGACGATGAGCACCAATATCGTGATTCGTCTAAGCCACGCCTTGGATTCCTTCAGTAGGGCGTCTTCCGATTCGTCTAGCCATTCCGCGCTTGTTGCTGCGATGGTCATCGCAAGTACGGTGATTCCCAAGATAAAATCTTGGGGCAGGCTTGGTGGCTTAAGGCTGAGTGCAGTTGCGATTAAGCTAACTAGCAATGCAATGGATCCCAAAATTAGATTGCCAAATATCCATCTTAAAAAAACAAGAACCCATCCCAGGAAATTGCTTGGAAATTGCTTCGGAAATTGATGCTTATTCATCTAAGTGCTCGAAGGCGTTGGAGCGCGTCAATCGAAAGACGGCATATGTGTGCTATTGACGCAATATTATTGGCGGTTTTTGCGACTTCATATTTTTGCCCAATATATGGGCAAGTTTGCCTTGCGGCGGTAGTGCTTCAGACGGGCCTCGTGTACACTTAATGTAACAGATTGTGACGATTTTTGGGGTATGAGTCTCGCGCTTCTCGTAGCGGATGAGCGTGGCTGCGACCTGCGGTAGTGCCGCAGTTGCCCAGTTCATAGGTCGCTTCTTTGGTAGAATTCGGCTGCCTATCGAACGTAGCGTCCGCCCGCTCTCTTGGCACGGCAGGCTTCCGTATGTGCTGCGGTTCTGAGGCGCCAAACATGGAGAAGTTTGTGTCTGAAGATGTTGATCGCCCTATTGCTGAACGCTGGCAAGGAATCGTCCAGCATGTAAAGGACGAGTACCTCTCACCTACACAGGGCTACCCATGGATTGTTGGATTCTCGGGCGGCAAGGATTCGACCGTCGTAGCCCACGCTGTTTTCGAAGCGCTGCGCGCAGTCCCACCGTCACAACGCGCTAGGCCGGTTCACATCGTGTCCAACGACACGCTGGTTGAAAGTCCGCTCGTAATCGCGCACCTCGATGAGGTAACGGCGCAAATCGACGACGCAGTGAGTAGTTTGGGTCTGCCGCTCACGGTCGCGCGTACACGCCCAGAGCTCGATAAGTCATTTTGGGTCTTGCTCATAGGTAAGGGCTATCCAAGCCCAAACTCCCAAATGCGCTGGTGCACAGACCGGCTGAAGATTCAACCTACCAGCGGCTATATCAAGGCAAACATCTCCGATCACGGTGCGGCGATTGTAGTGCTGGGCGTTCGTCGGACCGAAAGCATCCGTCGCATGATGACTGTCGATAAGTATGAGAACGAGCGCGGTACAAACCTAAACCCGCATTCAAGCATCCCGGGGGCATACGTCTTTCGTCCTATCGTCGATTTATCGACGGACGATGTCTGGGAAATCCTGGGATCCTTTCCAGCCCCGTGGGGGGGGACTCATAGTAAGCTGTTTCAGCTTTATCGTGATGCGGAAGGGGGGGAGTGCCCCGTTGTGCTGAGCAAAGACGAAGCTCCGGGGTGCGGTACGCCGAATAGTCGGTTCGGCTGCTGGACCTGCACGGTCGTCGAGAAGGACAAGAGTCTGCAAGGGTTTATCGACTCGGGCAAACATCGCTATCAGCCACTCGTTGGTTTCCGCGACTGGCTTGTAGACATCCGCAATGATCCAAATCGTCGCAGCGCCATCCGGCGCAATGGGCGCCTCACCTTTGATCTCACTGGCAAACATATTCCTGGTCCATTCACGATCCAGGCGCGTCGCGAAATCTTAGATCGATTGTTGCTTGTGCAGTCAGAGTTTGGCGGGCGCCTGATATCGGACGACGAACTCGAACTTATCCACAAGACGTGGGCAACCGAACTACAGCAAGAAGAAAGTCTAGCAAATGTCTGACGAACAATACGACGATAGCTCCGTCGCAGACCTTCCGTTGTGGTCTAATACCGAAGCGAACAATCGCTTGGCCGACGTGTGCAATAAATATAACGTGCCCATCGGGGTTATCACTGATCTGGTTTCACTTCAGCGCGAGAGGCAGCACCAAGAACGCGCAGCGGGCATCTATGCCCGCATCGAGGAAATCCTAGGAAGCATGGACTAGGGGACTTATTTTGTGGATTTCTAAGATTGAACTGACGCATTTCAAAAGCTATCCTCACGCGGAATTCAATTTTCCTGAGCCGGCCGACGGTCGGAACATCGTTCTTGTGGGCGGTTTGAACGGTTACGGGAAGACTTCAATTCTTGAAGCGCTCTACCTTTGCTTGTATGGCAAGGACGCCATGGTTCACTTGGCGCGCGCAGGCCTGAAGCCCGATGATTACAAAGGCTATCCGACGTTTCTGGAAAGAGCCTTCAACGGAGAGGCGCGGCGAGAGGGCCAAGACCAGATGACGGTCCGGGTGGTGGTCCAGCGTACGAAGACCAAAGGCATCGACATTTCCCGGCGGTGGTACTTTAAGACCTCTACAGGACAGTGGCTCGAGGAAGAAGCCATTGTGCGCGAGGTGACGCGCAGTGTACCGGGCGTTCCTAAGAGGGACGGAAAGGCTGGCTTCCAACTCGCAGACCTTCTTGACGACCACTTCGTGCCGGCACACATCGCGCCGTTTTTCTTTTTTGACGGCGAAGAAGTCAAGAAGCTTGCGGATCAATCTCGTATTGAGCAGGTCAAGCAAGGCTTGGAAGGTTTGCTTGGCGTCGTATTGTTGCGCAACCTCGCCGAACGGCTTAAGACTTTCGAGAGCACCAAGCGTTCCGCGATCTCAAGCGTTGACGATGAAAACATCGACCGACTGCTGGAAGCACTGACTACTGACGAAGAGCGACTCAAACTCCTCCAGAAAGACGCGGAAAACAGTCAGCGTAAGCTGACTCAACTTAAGGCGGAGCGTACTTCGTACTTCGAACGTATCACCGCTTCCGGCGGCGGCGGTGGCGACATTGCGACTGTCAAAGATCTCGTGGAAGAGCGCGAGCAGCTTCGCGGTGCACAAAAGGATGCGCAGAAGGCCCTGGAGCGTATCCTCGCCGAGAAATTGCCGTTTCATCTAATGCCGAAGGCGCTCTTGGCTGACTTCAAAAATCAGCTGCACGAAGAAGTGGCGCTGGCGGAGTGGCAAACTGAATGCCGTGCGTTACAACCGAAGCGAGATCAGTTTCAAAGCGCATTCCTTGGCGCGGCGAGCCCAGAAATTTCACCGGCTTTGACTGTCGATCAAATCGAGGCGTTAAAAGGTCGGATTGAGACAGCATGGGCGTCTCTTTTTCATCCGCCACCGCCAAACTGCGCTGACACAGTCATTCATGGGTACCTTCATGAAGGCTTGCGCACACGTGCGCTTCAGTTTTTGGACACCATTGCTGTCGGGCAACAAGAGGTGCATGACTTATTGTCTGAGCAGCGCGACTTTGGAGAGCGCATCGAGGAGCTTAACCGCAAGATTGCGCGTGTGGAGGGCATTGACCGAGACGGTACGTTGACTGAGCTGAAAAGCAACCTCAGTCGCGTCTCCGCCGAAATTGACGAAATGGAAGCACATATTCGCGAGGACGACCGCGAAGTGCTTGGCCTTGAAGTCACGGTCAACAACATGCGCTCCCGATATACCCAAGAAGCGAAGCGGCGTGACGAGACAAGCCCAGTTCGGCAACTGCTAAATAAATCGGAGCGCGTTCGATCGGTCCTGGAAGAGGTCGTGCCATTGCTATTTCCTTTGAAGGTTCAGGCATTGGGGCGAGCAATGACGAAGGTCTACAAGCAACTGGCACATAAAGACCAAGTGGCGAGTATCACCATTGACAACGACGGCACTACGCATATCTTGGGTAAGACGGGTAAGGAAATGTCGTTTGATCGATCCGCGGGCGAGAACCAGATTTTCGCAACCGCACTCATTGCCGGCCTTGCTGAAGTGTCAGGTGTTAAGGCGCCAATGGTCGTCGATACGCCGCTGGGCCGCCTCGACAGCAAACACCGTCAAAATATCTTCCAGTTCTGGACAGGAAACCCGGACCGCCAGGTCATCTTGTTATCCCAAGACCAAGAAATCGATATTGACTTCTACAGGCGCATCAACAAGAGCGTGTCCGTGACATACCTGCTTGAACATGAAGACGTTGGTGACGGCATCGGCCGTACAACTGCAAGGGAAGGCAAATACTTCGGAGCTGCGAAATGAGTGACCTGGACGTACAGCAAGCGCTCAGTCTTCGGTACCGAACCAGCCTTGAAGCGGATAACTATACGGACCAATTGCGTCAGTTACTTGGCCTAGATACCAAGGCACAGGTGGCTCGTTTGGCCATCGGACGCTCCCTAGCCATGGGAAAGCTTTCGAATGAGACCGTCGACTCGCAAGGTAAGGATATTCCTGCCATGTCACTGTTCTCTCCGGAAAACATTGGCGCATGGGTTGGGCTGTTGGTCTCACACTCATTGACCAATGGCGGCGCGGCGATTGACTCGATGGATGGTTTGCGAACATCCATCCGCGCTCACTGGCACCGTGGCGCCGTCGCTCTCTGGGCTGATTGGGTCGGTGTCGATCGGAACTACGATAAGTTTATCGAAGCCTTGATGCGCCGCTCGGATATGCCGGACTTCGCCGCGAAACGACCCGCCATCAAGGAGGCTGATTCTGAGGACCTAGCGGACAAGCTTACGTCGAATGACGCTTCTCAGGCATTGCCGAAGGCGCTCGCCGAACTCGGCATCAAGGTGCAAGTCAAGGGTACGATTCATGGACCGCGCATGACACGTTACCGCGTTCTTCTAGTCAATCTTGCGGACTCGGCGAAGCTCAAGCGCAGCATGCCGCAATTGGGACTCGCGCTCAATCTTGGAAGCGCTTTACCGACGGTATCTAACGGCGACGAGGCCAAAACACTATTTATCGATTTGCCTCGCCCCAAAGCAACGTGGAAGACGGTTGGCATTGAACGACTGCGCGAGTGGGCGCAAGTCGGTCCGAAGGACGCAAATCAACTAATGGTCTACGCTGGCGTTGATGTAACAGGGGAAGATGTCGCGTTCGATCTGGCGGTTACCCCGCACCTGCTGGTAGGGGGGACAACCGGTTCCGGCAAGAGTGTCTGCCTCCATTCACTCATCTTGTCTCTGCTCCAAAGGCACAAGCCCAACACGTTGCAACTCGCCCTTATTGACCCGAAGCAGGTTGAGTTTGCTCAATATGCGAAGCTCCAGAACCTCTACGGGGGTGCGGTTGCGACTGAACTTGCCCAAGCGCGCGAAATGCTTCAGGAGCTTGGTGTTGAGATGGACGCTCGCTACAGCATCTTCAGCCGGCTTGGTGTTTCCAACATTAGTGAGGCTCGTCGAAAAGGGCAAGCAATGCCATTTATTGTGTTGCTTATCGAGGAGCTTGCAGATCTGGTATTGCAAGACCCCAGTATCGAGCCGCTTATTGCACGGCTAGCACAGAAGGCGCGTGCGGCCGGTATCCACCTTGTGCTGGCGACACAACGCCCAGACTCAGAGACCTTCTCGGGGCTCATCCGGAGCAACATCCCGGGACGGATCGCCTTAACTGTTCAGAAGAGTACAGAGTCGACCATCATCCTTGACGAGAAAGGTGCGGAGAACCTGCTCGGCTCAGGTGATATGCTGATCCGCATGCCGGGTGAAGGGCCAAGACGTGCCCATGGAGTGTTCGTGAAGCTGGAGAACATTGCGCAATTGGTCGCTGCAGGGGCTAGGTAGTTGAGGAAGTACCGTCCGTGAAACGCTTCCGCCGAAAATATCGCTGATGTTATGGCCGCTAGATTCGAGGTTGGTGCAAAGCACCGAGCTCCGTGGAAAAATCGTTCTCATGTCTTCCTGCTCACCGAAGTACCGCGTTCCTTGAAAAGGCGCGCGGTAGCAGCTTCCCGCTCGGGGTCGGAGCCATCTCGTATGCC